>NZ_JBIUTJ010000014.1:0-170656 GCF_044741845.1 Streptomyces sp. NPDC088097 | reverse complement strand
CAGATGTGGAAGCCCGGTAACGGGTGGAGCTGACTGGTACTAATAGGCCGAGGGCTTGTCCTCAGTTGCTCGCGTCCACTGTGTTAGTTCTGAAGCAACGAACGGTTGCTGGTTTCTAGAGCTAGAACATAACTACAAAGTGTGCTTGTTCGCTCGAAACCGATTAGGGTTTCGGTGGTCATAGCGTTAGGGAAACGCCCGGTTACATTCCGAACCCGGAAGCTAAGCCTTTCAGCGCCGATGGTACTGCAGGGGGGACCCTGTGGGAGAGTAGGACGCCGCCGAACAATTTTTCAAAGGACCCCTGGTCCAGCGTTCAACGCTGGATCAGGGGTCTTTTTTGTTTTACCCCTCTTTACGCCGAAGCGCGGCCATGGGTTGGTTGCGCAAGAATGACTAGCGGTACCCCGAAGACAGGAGTCACACCCATGTCCAACTCTCCCGACGATCGTCCGGAGCGCGAGCCTCGGCGCAACGACGGCGGTGACAGGGGCGGCTTCCGTCGTGACGACCGTGGCGGCGACCGTGGCGGCGACCGTGGCGGCTTCCGCCGCGACGACCGTGGTGGCCGTCCGACCGGTGGCGCCGGCGCCACCGGCGGCGGTTTCCGTCGTGACGACCGCGGTGGGCGTCCCACCGGTGGTGGCGACCGCCCCAGCGGTGGTGGCTTCCGCGGCGGTCGTGACGACCGTGGTGGCGACCGTCCCTCGTACCCCCGCCGTGACGACGACCGTGGCGGCCGTCCCACTGGTGGCGGTGGCGCCGGTGGCGGCGGTTTCCGTCGTGACGACCGCGGTGGGCGTCCCACCGGCGGTGGCGACCGTCCGTCCTTCCCGCGTCGTGACGACCGTGGTGGCGACCGTCCCTCGTACCCCCGTCGTGATGACCAGGGTGGTGGCGACCGCGGTGGGTTCCGCGGTGGGCGTGACGACCGTGGTGGGGACCGTCCCTCGTACCCCCGCCGTGACGACCGTGGTGGCGACCGTCCCACCGGCGGCGGTTTCCGCGGTGGCGACCGTCCGTCCTTCCCGCGTCGTGACGACCGTGGTGGGGACCGTCCGTCCTACCCCCGTCGTGACGACCAGGGTGGTGGCGACCGCGGTGGCTTCCGCGGCGGTCGTGACGACCGTGGTGGCGACCGTCCCTCGTACCCCCGCCGTGACGACCGTGGTGGCGACCGTCCCACCGGTGGCGGCGGTAGCTTCCGTCGTGACGACCGTGGTGGTCGTCCGACCGGCGGCGGCGACCGTCCGTCCTTCCCGCGTCGTGACGACCGTGGTGGGGACCGTCCGTCCTACCCCCGTCGTGACGACCGTGGTGGCGACCGTCCCACCGGCGGCGGTTTCCGCGGTGGCGACCGTCCGTCCTTCCCGCGTCGTGACGACCGTGGTGGGGACCGTCCGTCCTACCCCCGTCGTGACGACCAGGGTGGTGGCGACCGCGGTGGCTTCCGCGGCGGTCGTGACGACCGCGGTGGCGACCGTCCGTCCTTCCCGCGTCGTGACGACCGTGGTGGCGACCGTCCCTCGTACCCCCGTCGTGACGACCAGGGTGGTGGCGACCGCGGTGGCTTCCGCGGCGGTCGCGATGACCGTGGTGGCGACCGTCCCTCGTACCCCCGTCGTGACGACGACCGTGGCGGCCGTCCCACCGGTGGCGGTGGCGGCGGTTTCCGTCGTGACGACCGTGGTGGGCGTCCCACCGGTGGTGGCGACCGTCCCTCCTTCCCCCGTCGTGACGACCAGGGTGGTGGCGACCGCGGTGGCTTCCGTGGCGGTCGTGACGACCGCGGTGGCGACCGTCCCTCGTACCCGCGCCGTGACGACCGTGGTGGGGACCGTCCGTCCTTCCCGCGTCGTGACGAGCAGGGTGGCGACCGTCCCAGCGGTGGTGGCTTCCGTGGCGGTCGTGACGACCGTGGCGGCGACCGCCCCTCGTACCCCCGTCGTGACGACCAGGGCGGCGACCGTGGTGGGTTCCGTGGCGGCCGTGATGATCGCGGTGGCGACCGCGGTGGCTACCGTGGCGGCCGCGATGACCGTGGCGGCGACCGCGACTACCGCGCGGACCGCGACCGGGACCCGGTCAAGCGGCTCCCGATCGACGACGACATCACCGGGCACGAGATCGACGCCGATGTGCGTCAGGAGCTCCTGAGCCTGCCGAAGGGTCTGGCCGAGGAGGTCGCGCGCAACCTGGTCATGGTGGCCCGGCTGATCGACGAGGACCCCGAGCAGTCGTACGCGTACGCCCGCATCGCCCTGCGTCTGGCCTCCCGCGTCGCCGCCGTCCGTGAGGCCGCCGGGTTCGCCGCGTACGCCACGCAGAAGTACAGCGAGGCGCTCGCCGAGTTCCGCGCCGCCAAGCGCATGACCGGTTCCGTCGAGCTGTGGCCCGTCATGGCCGACTGCGAGCGCGGCCTCGGCCGTCCGGAGCGGGCGCTGGCCATGGCCGGTGAGCCCGAGGTCCAGAAGCTGGACAAGGCCGCCCAGGTCGAGATGCGTCTGGTCGCCGCCGGTGCCCGCCGGGACATGGGCGAGCTCGACGCCGCCATCGTGACCCTGCAGAGCCCGGAGCTGGCCTCCAGCTCCGTCCAGCCGTGGACCGCGCGCCTGCGGTACGCCTACGCCGACGCCCTCCTGGCCGCCGGTCGCGAGGACGAGGCGCGCGAGTGGTTCGCGAAGACCCTCGAAGCCGACAAGGACGGGGCGACCGACGCCTCCGACCGGCTCGCGGAGATCGACGGGGTCGAGTTCGTCGACGCCGCCGTGACCGGGGACGACGCCGACTTCGACGACGTCCGTGACGAGGACGACGAGGACGAGGACGACGACCAGGACCACGCCGAGGTGGCCGCCGCCGAGCGCGCCACCGACCAGGCGGAGTACTACGACGAGGACGACGACGAGTACGAGCCCGTCGCCGCCGAGGACGACGAGAACGACGTCACCGACGAGATCGTGGTCATCGAGGACGACGAGCGCGACGAGGACGACGAGCGCGACCAGCGCGACGAGCGTGACGAGCGCGACCGCACCTGAGCGGTCTGAGTAGACGAAAGGGCGGTACCCCCTCGGGGGTACCGCCCTTTCGTGCGTTCGGGGCCGGAGCCCGCAGGCCGGCCCGCAGGTCAGTCCGCCAGGCTGCGCAGGACCAGGCCGGTGGCCGGTTTCGGGCCGAAGGACGTCGACTTGCGGGGCATGGTGACGCCCTGGCGGGCCAGGTCCCGGACGACCTCCTCGCGTACGGGGTGCAGCAGGACCGCCGTGCCGCCGTGCCGTTCGGCCAGGGCCACGGTGGCGGGGCCGTCGTGGATGTACGTGATCTGGTCCGGGGCGTCGGGGATGTTCCACAGGGTGTCGAGCAGGGTCGCGTGCAGCACGGTCGCGTCCAGGCGGCGCCAGGCCTCCGGGCGGTCGTGGCGGACGGTGCGCTCGATGAGGGCCGGGTCCGGATCGGTGACCAGGTGGAAGGTGCCGTCGCCGGTGAGGAGGAAGGCGTTGCCCCGTTCCGAGGCGTCCCCGAGGGCCTCCAGGGCCAGCGGCAGCGGGCCGGTGACCGGGCGGACGCGGAAGGAGCCTTCGAGGGCGGCCAGCGCGTCGGCGAGGGGCAGGCGGCGCAGCATCCGGTGGATGGCGCGGACCTGGAGGGGGTAGCGGGCGGTGTCGACGAGGAGGACCAGGCCGAAGTCCCACGGGGTGGGGGAGCCGTGCTCCTCCTGAAGGCGCAGATACGTCGCCCAGCGGTGGTGGCCGTCGGCGATGAGGGCCTGCTGCTCGCCGAGGTCGGCGCTGACGGTGGCCAAATCGGCCGGATCGGTGACGGCCCAGAGGCTGTGGCGGAAACCGTCCTCGGTCACCGTCGACAGCAGGGGCGGCCGGGCCGCGGTGGCCTCGACGACGGCCGCGGCCCCGTTGCCCGGCCCGTCGCCCCGGTAGGTGAGGAGGAGCGGTTCGAGGTTCGCCGAGGTGGCGCGCATCAGCCCCGCCCGGTCGGTGACCACGTCCGGCATGACGTCCTCGTGGGGCAGGACGATGCCCGCCTCGGCCGTGGAGAGGGCGAGGGCGCCGATGATGCCGCGCTGGACGAGGCCGGGCCTGCGCTGCTCGTAGACGTAGAGCGCGGGCTCGGGGTCGGCGCTCAGGATGCCCTCGGCCAGCCAGTCCCGCAGGGTGCGGGCCGCCTGCTCGTTGCGGGCGGAGGGGGTCTGGGCCTGCGGGAGGATCAGCCGGACGATGTTGTGCGGGTCGGCGGATTCGAGGTAGTCGACTCCGTCGGGGCGCACGACCACGTCGTACGGGGGCGAGGTGACGGCCGCCAGACTGCCGACGCGTTCCGGGACGTAGCGCAGTCCGTGGAAGGGGATCAGGCGCAGCCCGTGCTCCGCGTTGCCAGGTGTGGTCATTGCTGCATGGTAAGACCCGTCTCGGCATGCGGGATGAGCGGGGGAGTCACGGGGCAGGGCAGAATCGGACAAGATCGATGACGGAGCGGACACGTCGGCGGAGCGTCGACGCGGCGTCGGTACGGAAGAGGAGTGTGCGGATGAACCGGCAGACCAGGACGAGCCCGGCGGGCAGCGAGCGGAGCCTGCACCAGGCCTACGACACGGCCCTGCTGGATCTGGACGGGGTGGTGTACGCGGGCGGGGTGGCCATCGCGCACGCCGTGGACTCCCTGGCCGAGGCCCGGGAGTCGGGCATGCACCTCGCGTACGTGACGAACAACGCCCTGCGCACGCCCGACGCGGTCGCGGAACACCTGGGCGAGCTGGGGATCCCCACGGAGGCGGACGAGGTGATCACTTCGGCGCAGGCGGTGGCCCGGCTGATCGCCGAGCAGGTGGCGTCCGGGTCGAAGGTGCTGGTGATCGGCGGGGAGGGGCTGCGGGTCGCGCTGCGCGAGCGCGGGCTGGTGCCGGTGGACTCCGCCGACGAGGAGGGGCTGGCCGCCGTGGTCCAGGGCTACGGCGGGCCCGACCTGCCGTGGTCGCGGTTCGCGGAGGCCTCGTACGCGATCAACCGCGGGGTGCCGTGGTACGCGTCGAACACCGACCTGACGATTCCGGGGGCGCGCGGGATCGGGCCGGGCAACGGGGCCGCCGTGGAGGTCGTACGGATCGCGACGGGCGCCGAGCCGCAGGTGGCGGGCAAGCCGCTGCCCCCGATGCACCGGGAGACGGTGCTGCGGACCGGGGCGAAGCGACCGTTGGTGGTCGGGGACCGGCTGGACACCGACATCGAGGGGGCGTTCAACGGGGACGTGGACTCGCTGCTGGTGCTGACCGGGGTGACGGACGCGGCGACGTTGCTGCGGGCCGAGCCGAAGTACCGGCCGACCTACGTGGACCGCGACCTGCGCGGGCTGCTGACCGGGCAGCCCGAGGTGGAGCCGGCCGGGGAGGGCTTCCGCTGCGGGGGCTGGACGGCGGTCGCCGGCGCCGACGCCCTCGAACTGCGCGGCGAGGGCGAGCCGCTGGACGGGTTGCGGGCGCTGTGCGCGGCGGCGTGGACCCGCGGGGGCGAGGGTTCCTGCGCGCTGGACGCGGGGAAGGCCCTGGCGTTGCTGGGGCTGTAGCGCGCGGAGGGCGTGGGGCGGGGCGGTCGGGGGCGCGGAGCGGCGGTGGCGGTGGGCCGCACGGTGCGTGAGCTGCGGTGTTCGGGTGACCGGGCACCTACGAGGGTAGGCTAACCTAACTTGCGTGTTGGTCGAGAGCCCGAGTCCCCCCGAACAGAGAGCGGCGCCCGCCGCCGCCCCCCGCGCCCGCCACGGCGCCCGCGCCGCCGGTCTGTTGATCGCCCTGGCGGTACTGGCCCTGGTGGCGGTGGCGAGCATCGCCGTCGGAGCCAAGGCGATGCCCCTGGACCACGTGTGGCACGGCCTGTTCCACTACTCCGGCACCCCGGACGACGTCGTCGTACGGGACCTCCGGGTCCCGCGCACCGTCCTCGGGGTGCTGGTCGGGCTCGGCCTCGGGCTGTCCGGGGCCGTGATGCAGGCCCTGACCCGCAACCCGCTCGCCGAGCCCGGCATCCTCGGGGTCAACGCGGGCGCCGCGGCCGCCGTGGTCTCCGCCATCAGCTTCTTCGGGGCCACCTCCCTGAGCGAGTTCGTGTGGTGGGCCTTCCTCGGCGCCGCCGTCGTCTCCGTCCTCGTCTACGTGCTCGGCGGCAGCCGCAGCGCCACCCCGGTCCGCCTGGCCCTCGCGGGTACGGCGGCCAGTGCGGCCCTGGTCGGCTACATCAACGCCGTGCAGCTGATGGACAGCAAGGCGCTGGACAAGCTGCGCTTCTGGACGGTGGGCTCGCTCTCCTCCGCCACCATTGACACGGTCCGCCAGGTGGCGCCCTTCCTGCTGGTCGGCGCCGTCCTCGCGCTGGCGCTGGGCCGGCCGCTCAACGCGATGGCCATGGGCGACGACTCCGCGCGGTCCCTGGGCGCGAACCTGACGCGGACCCGGGTCGCAGCGATGGTGGCCATCACCCTGCTGTGCGGGGCGGCGACCGCCGCGTGCGGGCCGATCGTCTTCATCGGGCTGATGATCCCGCACCTGGTGCGCGTCATCACCGGGCCCGACATGCGCTGGGTGCTCGTGTACTCGGCCGTCCTGGCGCCCGTGCTGCTGCTCGGCGCCGACGTGGTCGGGCGGGTCGTCACCCGCCCCGCCGAACTCCAGGTCGGGATCGTCACCGCGCTCGTCGGCGGGCCCGTCTTCATCCACCTCGTCCGCCGCAAGAGGATGGCCCAGCTGTGACCGCGACCCCCGCCGCCCCGGCGAAGACCGGACCGCGCGCGCTGCGCGGACCCGGGCGGACATCGCTGCGCGTCGAAGGACGCGCCCTGGTCGCCGGACTGCTGCTGGCCGTCGCCGCGGTGGCGCTGTCCGTGGTGCTGATCGGCACCGGCGACTTCGACATCGCGCCCTGGGACGTCGTGAAGACCCTGCTCGGCAGCGGCAGCCCCGCCGACGACTTCATCGTCAACGACCTGCGCCTGCCGCGCGTCCTGGTCGCACTGCTGGTCGGCGCGGCCCTCGGGATGGCGGGAGCGGTCTTCCAGTCCGTCACGCGCAACCCCCTCGGCTCCCCGGACCTGCTCGGTTTCGGATACGGCTCGGCGGTGGGCGCGCTCGTCGTGATCATCCTGTTCAAGGGCGACGCGAACGCCGTCGCCGTCGGCGCGGTGATCGGCGGTCTGCTCGCCGGCGTCCTGGTCTACCTCCTCGCCTACAAGCAGGGCATCAACGGCTACCGGCTCGTGCTGGTCGGCATCGGCGCCTCCGCCGTGCTCGTCGCCCTGATCCAGTACCTGATCTCCAAGGCGCAGCTCGTCGAGGCGACCCGGGCGATGGTGTGGCTGACCGGTTCGCTGGCCGGCCGGGACTGGGCGCAGGTGTGGCCGCTGTTGGCGACCTGCGCGGTGCTGTTCCCGCTGGTCCTCAGCCGGAGCCGGGCCCTGCGGATGATCGAGATGGGCGACGACGCCGCGTACGCCCTGGGCGTGCCGGTGGAGCGGACCCGGATGCTGCTGATGCTGGCGGCGGTGCTGCTGACCACGGCGGCGGCGGCCGCGGCCGGACCGATCAGCTTCGTGGCGCTGGCCGCGCCCCAACTGGCCCGGCGGCTGTCCCGCTCACCCGGCTCGAACCTGCTGACCGGCGCCCTGATGGGAGCGGTCCTGCTGCTCGCGTCCGACCTGGCCTCGCAGCGGGCCTTCGGCGCGGACCAGCTCCCGGTCGGAGTCGTCACCGGTCTCGTCGGCGGCGTCTATCTGCTGTGGCTGCTCGTCATGGAGCGCAGGGCGGGACGGATATGAGCGCGCGGGACCCGGCGCGGAACGACCACGGCAACGACCACGACCACGACGGCACGATCGACGGACACGCAGACATGAGGAGCACCCGGTGCAGCGGCTGAGCGCGGAGAACGTCACCCTCGGCTACGACGGGCGGGTCATCGCCGAAAACCTGTCGGTGGAGATACCCGACCATTCCTTCACGGTGATCGTCGGCCCCAACGCCTGCGGCAAGTCGACGCTCCTGCGGGCCCTGTCGCGGATGCTGAAGCCCTCCGTCGGGCGGGTGCTGCTGGACGGTCAGGCCATTTCCTCGATGCCGGCCAAGAAGGTGGCGCGGACCCTCGGGCTGCTCCCGCAGTCCTCGATCGCGCCGGACGGGATCACCGTCGCCGACCTGGTTTCCCGGGGCCGCTACCCGCACCAGGGGCTGCTGCGCCAGTGGTCGCCGCAGGACGAGCGGATCGTCGCCGAGTCGATGGCCTCCACCGGGATCGCCGAACTCGCCGACCGGGCCGTGGACGAGCTGTCCGGCGGGCAGCGCCAGCGGGTGTGGATCGCGATGGCGCTGGCCCAGCAGACCCCCCTGCTGCTGCTCGACGAGCCGACGACCTACCTGGACATCCAGCACCAGCTGGACGTGCTGGACCTGTGCGCGGAGCTGCACGAGACCCAGGGCCGGACCCTGGTGGCGGTGCTGCACGACCTCAACCACGCGGCGCGCTACGCCACCCACCTGATCGCCCTGCGCGACGGCGTGGTCGTGGCGCAGGGGCCGCCGTCCGAGGTGGTCACCGCCGAGCTGGTGCAAGAGGTGTTCGGAGTGCGGTGCCGGATCATCGACGACCCGGAGACCGGGACACCGCTGGTGGTCCCGGCCGGGCGCGAGGCCCGTACGAAGGTCGTGGCCCGAGCGGCGGCCGGCCCGGGGGCGTGGCCTAGAGCAGGCTCTTGAGCCGTAGGAGGTCGCGGAAGCCCGCCTCCAGGCGGACCCGGCCGGAGGTCCAGGCCCTGGCGAACTTCAGCTCGCCGCCGACGAGGGCGAGCAGGTCGTCGCCGGTCATCGCGAGGCGGATCTCGGCCTTCGCGCCGGGCGGGCCGGGCGTCACCGCGTCCACCCGGATCCGGCCGTTCGCGAGGCGGCCGGCGAAGGTCTGGTCGAGGTCGGTGATGTGGCAACTGAGGGACCGGTCGAAGGCGGTCGCCCCGCGGACGTCGCCCTCGGCCCGCGCCAGATTGTCGGAGAGTCGGTCGAGTGCCGCTGCGCACTCCTGGATCGTAGCCATGGTGATCACGACCGTACCGCAGAGCCGTGGGTGGTCGCGGACCCGCTTCGCGGTAGCGTCGGGGCATGAGCGACGCAGCGTCCGGGAGCACCTCGGACCTTCCCGAGGACCCGGCCACGGGGCCCGAGGCGCGGCCGGCGGCGGACTCCGGGGCCGGGGCCGAGCCCGCGCCACTGGGCCTCGTGCGGACCCCCACGGGCCACGCCGGGGTCGACGCGCACCTGGAGCGGTTGGCCGACGCCGACCACCTGGCGGCGGACGGGCACGTCGAGGTGTACGAGGATGTGCACAGGGGACTGCGCGAGGCGCTGACGGCGCTGGACGCACCGATCGTCCCCGGACCTTACGAAAACAGGAGCTGAACCGAACGTGGCAGGAGTGGCACGCCGCCGCCTGGACGCCGAACTGGTACGCCGCAGCATGGCCCGCTCGCGTGAGCACGCGGCGCAGCTGATCGCCGCCGGCCGGGTCACCGTGGGCGGTACCACCGCCACCAAGGCGGCCACCCAGGTCGAGACGAGCGCGGCCCTGGTCGTCCGTGCGGACGACGGCGACCCGGACTACGTGTCCCGGGGAGGTCACAAGCTGGCCGGGGCGCTCGCCGCCTTCGGCCCGCTGGGGCTGGTCGTCGAGGGCCGTCGGGCCCTGGACGCGGGGGC
Organism: Streptomyces sp. NPDC088097; assembly: GCF_044741845.1. Taxonomy (NCBI): domain Bacteria; kingdom Bacillati; phylum Actinomycetota; class Actinomycetes; order Kitasatosporales; family Streptomycetaceae; genus Streptomyces; species Streptomyces sp. NPDC088097. Next base: position 160,917 of record NZ_JBIUTJ010000014.1, on the reverse strand, counting down.
CTCGACCGGGGGGTTCACGGACGTCCTGCTGCGCGCGGGCGTGGCCCACGTCATGGCCGTGGACGTCGGCTACGGGCAGCTCGCCTGGTCGCTGCAGAGCGACGACCGGGTCACCGTCAAGGACCGCACCAACGTGCGGGAGCTGACCGTCGAGCTGATCGACGGGGTCCCGGTCGACCTGGTCGTCGGCGACCTGTCCTTCATCTCCATCGGGCTGGTGCTGCCCGCGCTGGTGCGCTGCACGGCGCCCGGCGCGGACCTGGTGCTGATGGTGAAGCCGCAGTTCGAGGTGGGCAAGGACCGCCTCGGCAGCGGTGGAGTGGTGCGCAGTGCCGAGCTGCGCGCCGGAGCCGTACGGGAGGTCGCGGCGCAGGCCTGGAAGCTGGGGCTGGGCGTGGTCGGCGTGACCGCCAGTCCGCTGCCCGGGCCCTCGGGCAACGTCGAGTACTTTCTGTGGATGCGGGCGGGGGCACCTGCGCTCGACCCGGGGGATGTCGACCGTGCAGTGGCGGAGGGGCCGCAATGACAGATTCGTCGGATTCGGAATCAGGGTCGGCGTCGGCGGGGGGGCCGGGGGAGGCCGCGGGGCCGCGCACCGTGTTCCTGCTCGCGCACACCGGACGTCCCGCCGCCATCCGCAGCGCCGAGCTGGTGGTGTTGGGGCTGCTGCGCTCGGGGCTCGGGGTGCGGGTGGTGGAGCACGAGGCGGTGGACCTGCCGCTGCCGCCCGAGGTGGAGCTGGTCGCCGAGTGCACCCCGAAGGTGCTCGAAGGCTGTGAGCTGCTGATCGTGCTGGGCGGCGACGGGACCCTGCTGCGCGGGGCGGAGTTCGCGCGCGGTTCCGGGGTGCCGATGCTGGGCGTGAACCTGGGCCGGGTCGGCTTCCTCGCCGAGGCCGAGCGGGACGACCTGGACAAGGTCGTGGACCGGGTGGTGCGCAAGGCGTACGAGGTCGAGGAGCGGATGACCCTCGACGTCCTCGTGCGCACCAACGGGGACGTGCTCCACCGGGACTGGGCGCTCAACGAGGCCGCCATCCAGAAGGTGTCCCCGGAGCGGATGCTGGAGGTGGTCCTGGAGATCGACGGGCGCCCGGTGACCGGCTTCGGCTGTGACGGGATCGTCTGCGCGACGCCGACCGGCTCGACGGCGTACGCCTTCTCGGCGGGCGGGCCGGTGGTGTGGCCGGAGGTGGAGGCGCTGCTGATGGTGCCGATCAGCGCGCACGCGCTGTTCGCGAAGCCGCTGGTGACCTCGCCCGACTCGGTGCTGGCGGTGGAGGTGCAGCCCGGGACCCCGCACGGGGTGCTGTGGTGCGACGGCCGCCGGACGATGGAATTGCCGGCCGGCGCGCGGGTCGAGGTCCGTCGCGGTTCGGTGCCGGTACGGCTGGCCCGACTGCACCACGCGTCCTTCACGGACCGGCTCGTCGCCAAGTTCGCGCTGCCGGTGTCGGGTTGGCGCGGGGCGCCCCACGAGACCACTTAATAGCACATGCGTTCGGAGAACTTCGGGAGGGTGACGTCACATGGCACCCGGGAAACCTCGGTATCGTCGTCCCGTGCTTGAGGAGATGCGGATACGGTCGCTCGGGGTCATCGACGACGCGGTGGTCGAGCTGTCGCCCGGTTTCACCGCGGTGACCGGCGAGACCGGCGCGGGCAAGACGATGGTCGTCACCAGCCTCGGGCTGCTGCTCGGCGGCCGCGCCGATCCCGCCCTGGTGCGGATCGGGGCCAAGGCGGCGGTGGTCGAGGGCCGCATCGTCATGCGCCCGGACGCCCCAGCGGCCCTGCGCGCCGAGGAGGCCGGGGCCGAGTTCGACGACGGCGTCCTCCTGATCAGCCGGACGGTGTCCGCCGAGGGACGTTCGCGCGCCCACGTCGGCGGCCGGTCCGTGCCCGTCGGGCTCCTCGCCGAACTCGGCGAGGACCTCGTCGCCGTCCACGGACAGACCGACCAGCAGGGGCTGCTGCGGCCGTCCCGTCAGCGCCAGGCGCTCGACCGGTACGCGGGCGACGGCGTCGCCGTCCCCCTGGAGAAGTACGCGGGCGCCTACCGGCGCCTGCGCGCCGTCGCCGTCGAGCTGGACACCCTCACCACCCGGGCCCGCGAGCGGGCCCAGGAGGCCGACCTCCTGCGCTTCGGGCTGGACGAGATCGCGTCCGTGGAACCGCTGCCGGGCGAGGACGTCGAGCTGGCGGCCGAGGCCGAGCGGCTCGGACACGCCGAATCCCTCTCCTCCGCCGCGCAGAGCGCGCACGCGGCCCTCGCCGGGAACGTGGAGGACCCCGAGGGGGTCGACGCGAACATGCTCGTCGCGGGCGCGCACCGCGCGCTGGAATCCGTACGCGCCCACGACCAGGCGCTCGGTGGGCTCGCCGACCGGATCGGGGAGCTGGGCATCCTGCTCGCCGACGTGGCCGGGGAACTCGCCGGATACGCCGACGACCTCGACGCCGACCCGCTGCGGCTGGCGACGGTGGAGGAACGCCGGGCGTCCCTGACCCAGTTGACGCGCAAGTACGGGGACGCGGGAGGCGGGGTCGACGCCGTCCTGGCCTGGGCGGAGGAGGGCTCGAAGCGCCTCCTGGAACTGGACGGGGACGACGAGCGGATCGCCGAACTCACCGCCGAGCGGGACGCGCTGCGCACCGAACTCTCCCAACTGGCGCAGGCGTTGACCGACGCCCGGGCGGAGGCCGCGCACCGGTTCGCGGCCGACGTCACCGCCGAGCTGGCCTCGCTCGCCATGCCGCACGCACGGGTGACCTTCGACATCCGCCAGACCGAGGCCGCCGACGCCGCCGACGGTGTCGAGGTCGACGGTCGCGCGGTCGCGTACGGGCCCTCCGGCGCGGACGAGGTCGAACTGCTGCTGGCCCCGCACCCGGGCGCCCAGCCCAGGCCGATCGCCAAGGGCGCGTCGGGCGGTGAGCTGTCACGGGTGATGCTGGCCGTCGAGGTGGTGTTCGCCGGGTCCGACCCGGTCCCGACCTACCTCTTCGACGAGGTCGACGCGGGAGTCGGCGGCAAGGCGGCCGTGGAGGTCGGGCGGCGCCTGGCCAAGCTGGCCAAATCGGCCCAGGTGGTCGTCGTCACGCACCTGCCGCAGGTGGCGGCCTTCGCGGACCGGCAGCTGCTGGTGGAGAAGACCGTTGACGGGTCGGTCACCCGTTCGGGCGTGACCGTCCTGGAGGGTGAGGACCGCATCCGCGAGCTGTCGCGGATGCTGGCCGGCCAAGAGGACTCCCAGACCGCCCGTGCGCACGCCGAGGAGCTCCTGGCGGCGGCGCGCGCGGACGCATGAGCCGGTGCGGACGGGGCCCGGGGCGGACGGCCGCCCCGGGCCCCGTCGCGTTCGGAAGGGCGTCGGGCTGACGCGCGGATAGCCCGTGTGGGTGAGCCTGGGGGGCGTACCGCGGTATCCCGCACGGGATCCGCACCCGTATGGTCCCGGAACGCGCGTGCGGAATGGCATCCTGGGCGACGTCTCTGACCCCTCACCCTGGAGCCTCGGCCCGTGAGCAGCTCCCCGGTACACACCCCGGTCCCCGCACAGCCGTACGGGCGCCCCCCGCTGCGTACCGTCCAGGTCCTCGGCGGCGCGGGCGCGGGCAGCAGCGCGCACGTGCGCTCCCTGGCCACCGGGCTCGCCGCCCGGGGCGTCCGCGTGACCGTCTGCGCCCCCGTCGCGGCCGAGGGGGAGTACGACTTCACCGGAGCCGGGGCCCACTTCACGCCCGACGCGGTGAGCGCTCTGCGGGCCGCCTGCGTCGGGGCCGACCTGGTGCACGCGCACGGGGTGCGGGCCGGGATGCGGGCCGCGCTGGCGCTGCGCGGGACCGCGCGGCGGGTGCCGCTGGTGGTGAGCTGGCACGGCATCGGCCCCGAACCGGACGGCCCGCTGGGACGGTTGAGCCGGCTGCTGGAGCGGCGCGTGGCGCGGGCCGCGGCCGTGGTGCTCGGAGCCTCCTCCGACCAGGTCGACCTCGCGAGGCGGCGCGGTGCGCGGGACGCGCGGCTGGCGGCGGTGGCCGCCCCGGCCGCCGCTCCGGCGCCCGGGGCGCCGGAGCCGCCCGAGGCGGCGGACAAGACCCGGGCCGAACTGGGCGCCGTGGGGCGCCCGTTGGTGATCGCGGTCGGCAGTCTGGTGGCCCGGCGCGGGTACTCCGTCCTGTTGGACGCGGCGCGGAGCTGGCGGGACCTGGACCCGCTCCCGCTGCTGGTGATCGCGGGGGAGGGGCCGCTCCGGCCGGAGCTGGCCCGCCGCATCGAGGCGGAGGGCCTCCCCGTACGGCTGCTCGGGCGCCGCCCGGACGCCGACCGGCTGCTCGCCGCGGCGGACGTGGCGGTGCTGCCGAGCCGCTGGGAGGGCCGGTCCCTGCTGGCGCAGGAGGCTCTGCGGGCCGGGGTGGCGCTGGTGGCCACCGAGGTCGGCGGGGTGCCGGAGCTGGTCGGCGACGCGGCGGTGCTGGTGCCCTACGGGGACGCGGGGGCCCTGGCCGGGGCGGTGGCCGGGTTGCTCGGCGATCCGGGGCGGCGGGCGGAACTGGGCGCGGCGGGACGGGCGCAGGCCGCGACGTGGCCCTCGGAGGACGACACGGTGGCGCAGGTCCTGTCGGTGTACGACGAACTGATGGAACGGAGCCGCCCGTAGGCGCTCCGGCCCGACCGGATCCGCGGGGGCCGGCCCGCCCGGCCCGCCCGGCCCTGGGCGGGCCGCTCAGGCCGGCTCGGGAGGCGGCTGCGCGGGCAGCTCGTAGCGCACGCCGGTGAGCCGTTCCGAGAGCACCCACAGCCGGTGGGCCGTGGCGGCGTCCCGGACGGCCCGTTCCCCGCCGCGCGGGACGGGTTCGCCGCGGAGCTGGAACGGCCCGTCGGGCACGACGTAGCTGCCCCCGGGCAGGTGCGGGAGGGTCGCGGCGTACAGCGAGGTCTTGGCGCCCTCCGGCGTGGGGCGGAAGGCGGTGCGCAGGAGCAGGCGCGTGAGGATCCCGTACGCGCGTCCCCGGGTGCTGTTGGCGCCGCCGGTGAGCATCCCGGCCGGCCGGGCCCTGCTGACCACGGTCCTCTCGGACGCCGTGCGCATCCCCCGGCTCGCCGCGCTCAAGCACGCCCTCTTCGACGACCGGTTCCGGCGGGCGGAACCCGTCGTCACCCGCGCCGTCGAGCGCGGGGAACTGCCCGCGGGCACCGACCCGGCCGAGTTCCTCAAGGCCCTCGTCGCACCCGTCTACTTCCGGCTGGTGTTCACCGGCGAGCCGGTCGACGCGTCGACGGCGGAGCGGGCGGTCGACGTCGCGCCGGCCGCCGCGCGCGCCGGTGTGCTGGACGCGCCCTGAGCGCGGGGGCGGGCGCGGGCGGGGCGGAGGGTCGGGAGGGCGGCAGGACCGTCAGGAGGCCGGGGGGCTGGCGTGGCGGCGGGCGCGGAGGGCGAGGCTGAGGGAGAGGACCGTCTCGGGGTCGTCCAGGTCCGCGCCCAGCAGCTCCGAGATGCGGGCCAGGCGGTTGTACAGGGTCTGGCGGTTGAGGTGGAGTTCCCGGGCGGTCTCCGCCTTGCGGCCCGCGTGCGCCAGGTACGTCTCCAGGGTGGGCAGGAGCGGCGGCCGCGAGGTCGTGTCGTGGACGCGCAGGGCCCCGATCGCGCGGTCCACGAACGCCGCCAGGTCGGGGTGCTCCCGCAGCCGCCACAGCAGCAGGTCGATGTCGAGGCGGCGCGCGTCGTACCAGGGTCGGGCCGGCAGGCCGTGCGCGGCCGTGGCCGTCTCGGCGGCGTGACGCAGGCCCGCCGAGGCCGCCGCCCAACTCCCACAGACGCCGACGACCACCGCCGGCGGCGCCCCGGCGCGGTCCAGCCCGGCCCGTTCGACGCCGGCCCGCAGCGCGGCGGCGACGCGGTCGGCGACCGGGGCGCGTTCGGAATCGGCGCGCAGGGAGACCAACAGCGGGACCCGGCCCTCCACCGGGCGCACGCCCAGCAGGACGGGCACCCCGACGGAGGAGAGTTCCTCCAGGACGGCGCGCGCCAGCACCGCCCAGTTCCCGGAGGCCCCGAGGTCGCTGGAGAGCCGCATCACGATCGGCAGCAGCGGGCCCGTCCCGGGCCGGAAGCCGAGGACGCGGGCCTGGGCGGGGGCGTCCTCGGCGGAGATCCGGCCCTCCGCCAGGTCGGTGAGGAAGTCGCCCCGGCCGCGCGCGGCCAGCTCGTCCTCCTGCCGGGCCTGCATCAGGACCACGGCCAGCACCCCGGCCGTGCGCTCGGCGGCCATCCGGTGGACCGGGAGCAGGGGGGCTGAGACGCCCAGCAGGACGACCCGGGCCCGGATCGATCCCGTGCCGTGGCCGCCGCCGGGCACGTCCACCACCACGGCGTTGCCGGCGGGCTCGGCGTCGCGCTGCCCGCGCAGCCCCTCCCACACCTGGAGCGGGTCCGCGGCCGCGTCCCCCGAGACGGGGCCGGCCGCGTACAGCAACTGGCCGTCGGGGGTCTCCAGGAAGACGGGGTTCGCGGTGAAGTCGGCCAGGATGCGTAGCACCTGCGGGATCCCGCCGCCGCCCAACAGGGCCTCCGTACATCGCCGGTGGACCTCCTCGGCCCGCTGGAGCAGCGCGTAGTGCCCGTTGACGATCTCGGTGTGGACCTCTTCGGTGACGGTGACGAAGGGGACCTCCCGGTGCAGCTGCACCAGCGGCAGGCCCGCCGCCTTCGCCGTCTCCACGATCGTCGCGGGCAGCCGGGTGAACCGCGGCCCCAGCTCGACGACCAGCGCGGCGATGCCCCGGTCCGCGAGACGGCGTACGAACGCGCGCTGCTCGGCGGGCCGGGTGCCCAGACCCAGCCCGGTGGTGAGGAGCAGTTCGCCGCCCTTGAGCAGCGAGGCGATGTTCGGGACCTCGCCCGCGTGCACCCACCGGACGGTCCGCCCCAGCCGGTCGGCGCAGGCCACGACCTCGGGGAGGCCACTGCGCAGCCCCGGGAGCTCCAGTGCCCGCTGAACCGTGATCCCGCCCTGGTTGTCCATGACCGGACGCTACCAGGGGGTCAGAGCGGCTTGATGTTGTGGTTGAACCGGAAGACGTTGTCGGGGTCGTACCGGCGCTTCACCACGCCCAGCCGCCTCAGGTTCTCCTCCCCGAGGCCGGCCGCCACCCGCTCGCGGCCCTCGTCGCCGAGGAAGTTCAGGTACACCGCGCCGCTGCTCCACGGCTCCATCCCGGCCCGGACGTCCTTCACCCACCGCCGGCACCGGTCGTCGTCGGCCGGGTCCTGCCAGATGCCGAAGGGGTGCACGGCCCAGGGCGAGTCCCGGTACGGAACGGGGTACTCCGCGGGGCCGTCGGCGATGGCCCCGCCCAGCGGGAACAGGATGTGTTGGGTTCCGGTGGGGACCGGCATGGAGCCGGCGAGGGCGCAGTAGGCGGCGACGGCCTCGTCGGGCAGCCCGGTCAGGTACTCGGCGGACCAGTGGTTCCGCAGACCAGGGGGGTCGTCGATCATGCACTGGAGGTCGGCGTAGGGGATGGCGGTGACGATCTCCACCTCGTGCGGCACGGCCAGCAGCGGCTGGGCCGGCTTGCGCATCGCCCCTTCGGGGCCCGCGTAGGTCAGCAGGGCCACGCAGAGCGGCGTGCCGACCAGGTGGGGCGGGACGAACGGCTCCGGGGGCGCCGTCAGGAACAGCACGGCTCCGCTCGCCTCGGGCGGCCCGGACTCGATCAGCTCCCGGTACAGGGAGGTGACCTCGGGGCCGCGCTCGGGGGCGTACATGAGCATCGCGATCGACATGGCGGGCAGCTCGTGCAGGCGCAGCGTCAGGGAGGTGGCGATCCCGAAGTTGCCCCCGCCGCCGTGCAGCGCCCAGAACAGATCCGGCTCGTCCTCGGAGGTCGTGCTGACACAGTTCCCCTCGGCGGTGACGACGTCGGCCCCGATGAGATTGTCCACGGCCAGGCCGAACTTCCGGTCGAGCCAGCCGGATCCGCCGCCCAGGACGAACCCGCCGACGCCGGTGGTCGAGGCCCGGCCGCCGGTGGTGGCCAGGGCGTACGGTTGGCAGGCGCGGTCCATGTCGCTCATGGTGGCGCCGCCGCCGACCCGGACGGCCTTCGCCGCCGGATGCACCGTCACCTCGTTCATCAGGCGCAGGTCCACGACGAGCGCGCCGTCCCCGAGGGCCGAGCCGGCAACGCTGTGGCCGCCGCCGCGGACCGCGATCGGCAGGTCCAGGCGGCGTGCGAACCGTACGGCCGTGACCACGTCCGATTCGCTTCGGCAGCGGGCGATCACGGCGGGGCGCCGGTCGACCAGGGAGTTGAAGACGGTCCGGGCGTCGTCGTAGCCCGGATCGTCGGGGGCGAAGACCTCGCCCGACAGGTCTTCGCGGAGCGCGGCGAGCGCCGCGCCCGCCTTCGAGAGCGGAGCCATGGCCGCCCCCTTCCACGAGGGCACACAGGACCCCTCCAGGCTAGCCGGCCCCGCCCCGCCCGGCGCGCCGGGCGGGGCCTGCCGGGGCGGGCTGGGGGGCTAACCCCCGTACGCCCCGCTCGCGGTGAGGCGGAGGGCCGTGTCGATCAGGGGGACGTGGCTGAAGGCCTGGGGGAAGTTTCCGACCTGGCGCTGGAGCTTGGGGTCCCATTCCTCCGCGAGGAGGCCCAGGTCGTTGCGCAGGGCGAGGAGCCTCTCGAACAGGCGGCGGGCCTCGTCGACCCGGCCGATCATCGCGAGGTCGTCGGCCATCCAGAACGAGCAGGCCAGGAAGGCCCCCTCGTCGCCCGCGAGTCCGTCGACGCCGGCCTCCTCGCCGGACGTGGGGTAGCGCAGGATGAAGCCGTCCGGGGTGGACAGCTCGCGCTGGATCGCCTCGATGGTGCCGATGACGCGCTTGTCGTCCGGTGGGAGGAAGCCCATCTGCGGGATCAGCAGCAGGGAGGCGTCCAGCTCCCGGGAGCCGTAGGACTGCGTGAAGGTGTTGCGCTCCGGGTCGTAGCCCTTCTCGCAGACGTCCGCGTGGATCTCGTCGCGCAGCTCGCGCCAGCGCTCCAGCGGGCCGTCGGCGTCCCCGCTCTCGATCAGCTTGATCGTGCGGTCCACCGCCACCCAGGCCATCACCTTGGAGTGCACGAAGTGCCGGCGCGGGCCGCGGACCTCCCAGATGCCCTCGTCGGGCTCGTTCCAGTGCGTCTCCAGGTAGCGGATCAGCTTGAGCTGGAGCAGGGAGGCGTAGTCGTTGCGGGCCAGGCCCGTCATGTGGCCCAGGTGCAGGGCCTCGGTGACCTCGCCGTACACGTCGAGCTGGAGCTGGCCGGCGGCGCCGTTGCCGACGCGGACCGGGCCCGAGTTCTCGTAGCCGGGGAGCCAGTCCAGTTCCGTCTCGCCGAGTTCCCGCTCGCCCGCGATCCCGTACATGATCTGCAGGTTCTCCGGGTCGCCGGCGACCGCCCGCAGCAGCCAGTCCCGCCAGGCGGAGGCCTCCTCGCGGTAGCCGGTGCGCAGCAGCGAGGACAGGGTGATCGCGGCGTCGCGCAGCCAGGTGTAGCGGTAGTCCCAGTTGCGGGAGCCACCGATCTCCTCGGGGAGCGAGGTGGTCGGCGCGGCGACGATCCCGCCCGTGGGGGCGTACGTCAGTGCCTTGAGGGTGATCAGGGAGCGGATCACGGCTTCCCGGTAGGGCCCGTGGTACGTGCACTGGTCGACCCAGTCGTGCCAGAAATCGGTGGTGGCCTCCAGCGCCGCGACGGCGTCGGGGGTCTCCGGGGCGCCCAGGTGGGAGGCCTGCCAGCTGATGGCGAATACGACCCGGTCGCCGGGCGCCACCGTGAAGTCCGAGTACGTCGTCAGGTTCTTGCCGAAGGTCTCGGCGGAGGTGTCCAGCCAGACCGAGTCGGGGCCGGCGACGGCCACGGTGCGCCCGTCGACCTTGTGCACCCACGGCACGACCCGTCCGTAGCTGAAGCGCATGCGCAGGGCCGAGCGCATCGGGACGCGCCCGCTGACCCCCTCCACGATGCGGATCAGCTGGGGGGCGTGCCCCTCGCGGGGCGGCATGAAGTCGATGACGCGGACGGTCCCGCGCGGGGTGTCCCATTCCGACTCCAGCACCAGCGAGTCGCCCCGGTAGCGGCGGCGGACGGCCCGGGGGGCCTCCGTGCCGGGGGCGTAGGCCGGGCCGACGCGCCAGAACCCGTGTTCCTCGGTGCCCAGCAGGCTCGCGAAGACGGCATGGGAGTCGAAGCGCGGCAGACACAACCAGTCCACCGCGCCGTCCCGGCAGACGAGCGCCGCCGTCTGCATGTCCCCGATCAGTGCGTAATCCTCGATGCGCCCGGACACGTTGCTCTCCAGTCGAACGGCCACGTCCGCCCCGTAGGGCGCTTGCATTGCGCTGTCGCGCGGTCTCCTGTGCGCAGGGATCACCGCGATGAGCCCAGAGTGCCGGAAGTGGCGAGGTTACGCCGTTTGCCGGACTGCTCGATGGTGATGTGCAGCAGTATTCGAGCAGCGTATGACGGCACCCTAGTGATCCCCGTCAGTCTGCGGTGAATATGACTGTGCCAAACGGGTGAGCCGGGAAAATGTCCCCCTTCGTCCGATACCTCATGGTGGAGTCGCGGGGGCGGGGAGCCTGCCGCGGCCCCGCGGGGGCGACCGGGGGAGGGCGCTCGTAAGTCTGCCGGCCGCGAGCCCGGAGGCGGACCGTCCGAGGCGCTGATAGGCTGGTACCCCGTGGACCGGTGGTCTGCCTGTGCGAATCAGGAACCCCGAAACCGCAGCTTCGGCGCCCCCTGGGACCCCTTCGGATCCTCGGTGGAACGGCGCCGGACGCACCTCACCTCGCGACCACGGGAGCCCCCTCTTGGCGATGCCGCCCAACTCCATGACGACCAAGCACATCTTCGTCACCGGGGGTGTCGCTTCGTCCCTCGGCAAGGGCCTGACGGCCTCCAGCCTGGGTGCGCTGCTGAAGGCGCGCGGCCTGCGGGTCACGATGCAGAAGCTCGACCCGTACCTGAACGTCGACCCCGGCACGATGAACCCCTTCCAGCACGGTGAGGTGTTCGTCACCAACGACGGCGCCGAGACCGACCTGGACATCGGTCACTACGAGCGCTTCCTCGACGTCGACCTCGACGGCTCGGCCAACGTCACCACCGGCCAGGTCTACTCGCAGGTCATCGCCAAGGAGCGGCGCGGCGAGTACCTCGGCGACACCGTGCAGGTCATCCCGCACATCACCAACGAGATCAAGCACCGCATCCGCCGCATGGCGACCGCGGACGTCGACGTGGTCATCACCGAGGTCGGCGGCACCGTCGGCGACATCGAGTCCCTGCCGTTCCTGGAGACCGTCCGCCAGGTCCGCCACGAGGTCGGCCGCGACAACGTCTTCGTCGTGCACATCTCGCTGCTGCCCTACATCGGCCCCTCCGGCGAGCTGAAGACCAAGCCCACCCAGCACTCCGTCGCGGCCCTGCGCAACATCGGCATCCAGCCCGACGCGATCGTGCTGCGCGCCGACCGCGAGGTCCCCACCTCCATCAAGCGCAAGATCTCGCTGATGTGCGACGTGGACGAGGCCGCGGTCGTCGCGGCCATCGACGCCAAGTCGATCTACGACATCCCCAAGGTCCTGCACACCGAGGGCCTGGACGCCTACGTCGTCCGCAAGCTCGACCTGCCCTTCCGCGACGTCAACTGGACGGTGTGGGAGGACCTGCTGGACCGGGTCCACAACCCCGACCACGAGGTCAAGGTCGCGCTCGTCGGCAAGTACATCGACCTGCCCGACGCCTACCTCTCGGTGACCGAGGCGCTGCGCGCCGGCGGGTTCGCCAACAAGGCCCGCGTGCAGATCAAGTGGGTCGCCTCCGACGACTGCAAGACCCCGGCCGGCGCCGCTGCGGTGCTCGGCGACGTGGACGCGATCTGCGTGCCCGGCGGCTTCGGCGACCGCGGTGTCAACGGCAAGGTCGGCGCGATCACCTACGCCCGCGAGAACAAGATCCCGCTGCTGGGCCTGTGCCTGGGTCTGCAGTGCGTGGTCATCGAGGCCGCGCGCAACCTGGCCGGCATCGAGGACGCCAACTCCACGGAGTTCGACGCCTCGACCGCGCACCCGGTCATCTCGACCATGGAGGAGCAGCTGGCCTTCGTCGAGGGCGCGGGCGACCTGGGCGGCACCATGCGCCTCGGCCTGTACCCGGCGAAGCTCGCCGAGGGCTCCATCGTCCGTGAGGTCTACGGCGACGAGGCCTACGTGGACGAGCGCCACCGCCACCGCTACGAGGTGAACAACGCCTACCGCGGCGAGCTGGAGAAGAAGGCCGGTCTGGTCTTCTCGGGCGTGTCCCCCGACAACAAGCTCGTCGAGTACGTCGAGTACCCGCGCGAGGTCCACCCCTACCTGGTGGCCACGCAGGCGCACCCGGAGCTCCGCTCCCGCCCGACCCGGCCGCACCCGCTGTTCGCGGGGCTGGTCAAGGCCGCGGTGGAGCGCCAGCAGTCGGCGAAGTGACCTTCTGAGCGCATAACGTAGACAGCCGGGACACGGACCGTGTCCCGGCCGTCGCGTTTTCGGGGAAGGTTCTGGCCATGGGCATCGCAGACACGAAGGAGTCGTGGGAGACCGTCGCCACGCGCACCCCGTTCGAGGGCGCGAAGACGGCCGTCCGCTCGGACCAGGTACGGATGCCCGACGGCTCCGTGGCCCGCCGCGACTACCAGGTGCACCCCGGCTCGGTGTGCGTGCTGGCCTACGACGAGGAGGGCCGGGTCCTGGTGCTCAGCCAGTACCGCCACCCCGTGCAGCACCGCCTGTGGGAGCTGCCGGCCGGGCTGCTGGACGTACCGGGGGAGAACCCGCTCGTCGGGGCGCGGCGCGAGCTGTTCGAGGAGACCCACACCCAGGCCGCCGACTGGCGGGTGCTCGTCGACTTCTACGCCTCGCCCGGCGGCTCCGACGAGGCGATCCGCGTCTTCCTGGCGAGGGGGGCCACCGAGGCCGAGGGCGAGAAGTACTCCGACATCTCCTCGGAGGAGGCCGACATGCAGGTGGAGTGGGTGGCCCTGGCGGACCTCGTGGCCGGCGTCCTGGCGGGCGAACTGGGCAACCCGGGGCTGGTGACCGGCGTGCTGGCCCTGTCCGCCGCGCTCGCCGCCGAGGGCGGCATCGACGCGCTGCGCCCCGCCGAGGCGCCCTGGCCGGCCCGGCCGTTCACGGCGTAGGCCCTCGCCCGCGGATCTTGTCGGGGCGGGGCGCCGGTTTTGAGGTCCGGTGTGACCATCCGCTGATCCGATCGGGGGATCTACCCGCCGCGCTCCACCCGGGTCGTCGCTCTGCGTGAACTACGCTCGCAACCCGATGGCAGGGAGAGGAGCGGATCCGTGGCGGATTTCGTCGGGCGGCGGCGTGAGCTCAAGGAGCTGCGCGAGGACATCGCACGGACCGGGCTCGACACCCTCTCGGGCCGCAAGGCCAAGGCGCCCCGCGCACGGGTGCTGTTGATCGCCGGGCGGCCCGGTTCCGGCCGGACCGCGCTGGCGGAGGCGTTCGTCCGCGAGGTCGCCCCCCAGTACCCCGACGGACTGCTCCGGGTCCGCCTCACCACCCCGGGCGGTGAGGTCGTCGCCACGGAGCGTGCCGTACGCACCCTCCTGGAGGGCCTCGGGCGCCTCACCCCGCCCGGAGCCGGCGAGGACGACCTCAGCGCCGCCCTGCGGGAGGCGCTCGATGGCCGGCGGGTGATCCTGCTCGTCGACGACGCGGCCGACCCGCACCAGGTCGACGCCCTGCTGCCGGACACCCCCGAGTGCCTGGTCGTGGTCACCGCCGAGGGGCCCCTCACCGGGATCCCGGACGTCCGCCCCTGCACCCTGGGCGGACTGGACACCCCCTCCGCCGTCGAACTGATCGGCGGCATCATCGGGGACACCCGGGTCACGGTGGACCCGCGCGCCGCCGAGAAGATCGCCGAGGAGTGCGGGGGACAGCCCGCCGCCCTGGCCCTGGTCGCGGGCTGGCTCGCCGCCCACCCCAAGGCCGCCGTCGCCGACGTGGCCAAGCAACTCCACGACATGCCCCCGAGCACCAGCGGCCCGCTGGCCCGCGCCTTCCGACTCGTCTACGAGTCCCTCCCGCAGCCCGCCCAGCGCACCCTGCGGCTGTTGCCCCTCGCGCCGGCCGGGATCCTCGACTCGCACACCGCCTCGGCCCTCGCGGGCTGCTCGGTGGCCGCCGCCCAGTCCACCCTGGAGGACTTCTCCGGGCTCGGCCTCGTCCGGCACGCCCCCGACGGACTGTTCCTATTGCCCGGCTGCCTCGCCCCGCTGATCCAGGCCCTGCTGGAGACCAAGGAACGGCCCGCCGAGGTCCAGCTGGCGCGGGCCCGGATGCTGGAGCGCACCGTCCGGCTGCTCACCTCCTGCCGGGCCATGGCCGAGGGGGACGAGGACCTGCTGCGCGAGCGCCTGGACGGACTCCCGCGCGCCCTGCGCTTCCCCGACCGCCGCGCCGCCGCGACCTGGCTGGACACGCGGCTGCCCGCGCTGTCCGCCGCCGCCTCCGTGGCCGTGGCCGACGGCGGGCTGGACACCCTGGCCCGCCGGCTGGTCTCCGCCCTGGTCAGGGCCCTGGCCGAGCACCGCGGCACCGAGGCCGCCGCCCCCGAGCTCTACGGGCTGCACCGCCTCGTCCTGGACGTGGCCGAGCGGCGCGAGCTGCACCGCGAGCAGGCCGCCGCGCTGCTGAACCTGGCCGATCTGGACGCCGAGACCGGCCGCACCCAGGAGGCTTTGGGTCGCTACCGGGCCGCTCTGGTCGCGGGAAAGGCCGCGAAGGACCCGTACGCGACGGGCCGCGCGATGGAATCCGTAGGTGGTGCCTACCAGGAGTTGGCGGACTGGCCGCGGGCCTCCGACTGGTTCGGTCGCGCCCTGTCCCAGGCTCTCGCGCGCGGGGAGCGGCTGGACGAGGCCAGGCTGTACGGACGCCTGGGCAACGTGCACACCTACGCGGGCCGCTACGGGGACGCCCTGCGCAACTGGCGCGCCGCCGCCGCGGGCTACCGGCGGCTGGCCGATGTGCCGGGCCAGGCAAAGGCGTTGAGCGAGATGGCCCGGGTCCAGGAGTACGCCGGACGTCCCGAGGAATCCCTGCACACCTGCCGTGAGGCGATCGAGTTGGCCCGCCGGGTCGGGGACCAGCGACTTCAGGCGGCGTTGCAGGTGCGGCTGGCCGACACGCTGGACCGCCTGGGAGATCCCGCGGCTGCCAGACTGCACCGCTCCGCAGCCGACAGATTGCTGGGAGACGACCCCGCAGCCTGCGAAATCCGCAGTGCTTCCGACTAAGATTATTCGTTTGCAAGGCTAGACAGCGACTCATCCTTCATTAGACTGGGTTCACCGCGGCATCCCGTGGTGCATCCCGTTGCGCGTTCTTGTGGGCGGGTATGTATGGAAGTAGCCCGTAATATCCCCTGAGCCAAGGACCGTGATCGACGATGAAGGTCGGCATCCCCCGCGAGGTCAAGAACAACGAGTTCCGGGTCGCCATCACGCCCGCCGGCGTGCATGAGCTGGTCCGTGGCGGTCACCAGGTCTTCATCGAGCAGAACGCCGGTGTGGGTTCCTCGATCACCGACGCCGAGTACGTCGCGGCCGGCGCGGAGATCCTCGGCACCGCCGACGAGGTCTGGGCCACCGCCGACCTGCTGCTGAAGGTCAAGGAGCCCATCGCCGAGGAGTACCACCGCCTCCGCAAGGACCAGACGCTCTTCACGTACCTGCACCTCGCCGCCTCCCGCGAGTGCACGGACGCGCTCCTGGAGTCCGGCACCACCGCCATCGCGTACGAGACGGTCGAGACCGCGAACCGGCAGCTGCCGCTGCTGGCCCCGATGTCCGAGGTCGCGGGCCGGCTGGCCCCGCAGGTCGGCGCCTACCACCTGATGCGCTCGGCCGGCGGCCGCGGCGTGCTCCCCGGCGGCGTGCCCGGCACCCACGCCGGCGAGTGCGTGGTCATCGGCGGCGGCGTCTCCGGCTGGAACGCGGCGCAGATCGCCATCGGCATGGGCTTCCACGTGACCCTGCTCGACCGCGACATCAACAAGCTCCGCGAGGCCGACAAGATCTTCGGCACGAAGATCAAGACGATCGTCTCCAACGCCTACGAGCTGGAGAAGGCCGTCGTCGAGGCCGACCTCGTCATCGGTGCGGTGCTGATCCCGGGTGCGAAGGCCCCGAAGCTGGTCACCAACGAGCTCGTCGCCAAGATGAAGCCCGGAAGTGTCCTTGTCGACATTGCGATCGACCAGGGCGGCTGCTTCGAGGACTCCCGCGCGACCACCCACGCCGAGCCGACCTTCATGGTCCACAACTCGGTCTTCTACTGCGTCGCCAACATGCCCGGCGCGGTGCCGAACACCTCCACCTACGCGCTGACCAACGCCACGCTGCCCTACATCGTGCAGCTCGCGAACCTCGGCTGGGCCGAGGCGCTGCGTCGCGACCCGGCGCTCGCGCTGGGTCTCAACACCCATGACGGCAAGGTCGTTTACGGCCCGGTCGCCGATGCGCACGGCATGGAGACCCTTGAGCTGAGCACCCTGCTCGGCTGAGTCGACGCCTTCGTCAACGATTGACGTCAATCTCACGTATCCGGCCGGACCTTGCTCGCGAGGTCCGGCCGGAGGCGTTTGCGGGGGCTTCGCGAAGTCCGCTCAACTCGCCTCGAACGTAACCCTTTAACCCTTTCGCACACCCGCGAAACTTCGCAGTGACAGCTCGCACGCCCTTGACAGAGTGGTGTTCGGTTGCCGACACAACGCGTCGGGTCCGGCGGATTGTGTTGCCGCTGGGCGGTGACACGCCATAGAGTCGCCAACCGTCGGCATGGTGCAACGCTGACCTATCGATAAGTGTCCTGGCCGCGTCCGAGGAGGTAAGACGACTTGTGAATGAGTCGACATTTGCTCCTGGGGGTGGTCGAGCGGGGACGCCTGAGCGGGGCCAGGGGTCTACGGGGCTGGAAGCTGTCGGCTCCGTCGCAGTCCGCACCTTCGCAAACCACCAGCACATGACGACGCCCCAAAAGAGCATGGACGGCCTAGACGTGAACTCCAGGGCCGGCGACCTGAGCGGCGAAAAGCCCACTGGTTTCGCCGACTACGACAACGTGCCCGAAGGGCACTTCTACGACCCGGACGCGGAGTACGAACCGGACCCCGAGTACGCGGCCACTCTCGCCCCCGACGCGGCACGCCAGCGTCGCGAGCGGATCGGCCCGACCGGACGCCCGCTCCCGTACTTCCCGATCCCCGGTCCGCTGACCGACCACGGGCCGGCGAAGATCATCGCGATGTGCAACCAGAAGGGCGGCGTGGGCAAGACCACGTCGACCATCAACCTGGGTGCCGCCCTCGCCGAGTACGGGCGCCGCGTGCTGCTCGTCGACTTCGACCCGCAGGGCGCGCTGTCCGTGGGCCTCGGCGTGAACCCGATGGAACTCGACCTGACGGTCTACAACCTGCTCATGGAGCGGGGGATGTCGGCGGACGAGGTGCTGCTCAAGACGGCGGTCCCCAACATGGACCTGCTGCCGAGCAACATCGACCTGTCCGCCGCCGAGGTCCAACTCGTCAGCGAGGTCGCGCGCGAGTCCACGCTCCAGCGTGCGCTCAAGCCCCTGATGGCCGACTATGACTACATCGTGATCGACTGTCAGCCCTCGCTCGGTCTGCTGACCGTGAACGCCCTGACGGCGGCTCACAAGGTCATCGTCCCGCTGGAGTGCGAGTTCTTCGCACTGCGTGGTGTGGCGCTGCTGACCGAGACGATCGAGAAGGTCCAGGAGCGGCTCAACCCCGAGTTGGAGCTCGACGGCATCCTCGCCACGATGTACGACTCCCGCACGGTGCACAGCCGCGAGGTGCTGGCGCGCGTGGTCGAGGCCTTCGACGACCACGTCTACCACACGGTCATCGGCCGTACGGTGCGGTTCCCGGAGACCACGGTCGCCGGCGAGCCGATCACCACGTACGCGTCCAACTCCGTGGGCGCCGCCGCCTACCGTCAGCTGGCCAGGGAGGTGCTCGCCCGGTGTCCCGCCGAGTGAGTCTGCCCGGAGCCGACGAACTGTTCCGTACGACCGGGGGCACGGCCCTGCAGTCGTCCTCGCCCCGGCGGGGCGCCGAAGAGGCGCCGACCGGCGCGGCGGAGCACGGGGCGGCCCCGGCGGACGGCACGACGGGAGGACGCGGCCGGGAGGCCGGGGACCCCGGGGTGGGACCGCAGCGCAGGCCGCAGGAAGGTTCTGTCACCGCCGCCGGGGCGTCATCGCCCCGGCCGGCGGGCAAGGGCCAGGGCCGCGGCGCGAACCGCCGGCCGAGCGGGCGCGAGCGGCACGACGAGAAGATCACGGTCTACGTCTCCGCCGAGGAGCTGATGGACCTGGAGCACGCCCGGCTGGTGCTCCGCGGGGAGCACGGGCTCGCGGTCGACCGCGGGCGCATCGTCCGCGAGGCGGTCGCGGTGGTCCTCGCGGACCTGGAGTCCCGCGGGGACGCGAGCATCCTCGTACGCCGACTGCGCGGACGCTGACCGCTCGCGGCGAGCGGTGCCGGTGTCGGTGTCGCACGGGCCCCGGGGTCGTGGACGTCGGGGTGCGCCCGGAGCCGGTGAGGCCGCACGCGCCCCTCCCGACCGTGGGCGCGGGGTCTGGCTAGGCTGCTCGTGGCCACCCGGCCCCTCTCCGCACCACCCTGGACCCCGATGCCCCCGAACGACGACGCCGTCTCCCCCCGCAGGGTCCGCCGCGGCCTGGGTCGTGGCCCGGGAACCGTCGAGGCGCCCCCTGAGGGGCGCGGACCGGTCGGACCCGGGGGAGAGGCCGCGACGCCCCCGGAGCCCCCACACGGCCCCTCAGGGGCCCGCGAGGGGCGTCCGCAGCCCGCGGAGGGCGAGGAGCCCGGTGCGCGGCCGGCCGCGGAGGGCGGGGGCGACGGGCGGTTCACCCTGAAGTTGGCGAACTTCGAGGGCCCCTTCGACCTGCTGCTCCAGCTGATCTCCCGGCACAAGCTCGACGTGACCGAGGTCGCCCTGTCCAAGGTCACCGACGAGTTCATGGCGCACATCCGTGCGATGGGCCCCGACTGGGACCTCGACCAGACCACCGAGTTCCTGGTGGTCGCCGCCACCCTCCTCGACCTCAAGGCCGCCCGGCTGCTGCCCTCCGCCGAGGTGGAGGACGAGGCCGACCTCGCCCTCCTGGAAGCGCGGGACCTGCTCTTCGCCCGACTCCTCCAGTACCGGGCGTACAAACAGATCGCGGCGATCTTCGAGCACCGCTCCGAGGACGAGGGCCGGCGCTACCCCCGGACCGTCGGGCTGGAGCCCCACCACGCCGCTTTGCTGCCCGACGTCGTCATCTCCATCGGCGCCGAGGGCTTCGCGCGCCTCGCGGTGCGCGCGATGCGGCCCAGGGCCGCGCCGCAGGTGTACGTGGACCACATCCACGCCCCGCTCGTCAGCGTGCGGGAGCAGGCGGCGCTCGTCGTACGCGTGCTCAAGACCCGGGGGGAGGCCACCTTCGAGGAGCTGACCGAGGACGCCCCGGACACCCTCACCGTCGTCGCGCGGTTCCTGGCCCTCCTGGAGCTCTACCGGGAGAAGGCGGTGCACCTCGACCAGGAGGACGCGCTGCTCACGCTGACGGTGCGGTGGACCGGCGGGGACGGGGACGGGATGCCGGGGGTCACGGACGAGTTCGACCAGGTCGTGGAGGTACGGGAATGACGACGCAGGCGCCGGAGCCGGAGCTGAAGGGCGCCCTGGAGGCCGTCCTGATGGTCGTGGACGAGCCCGCGACGGTGGACCACCTCGCCAAGGTGCTGGAACGCACCCCGCGCGAGATCGCCGGGGCGCTCGCCGCGCTGGCCGACGAGTACGCGGTCCAGCGGCGCGGATTCGAATTGCGGGCGGTAGCCGGGGGCTGGCGCTACTACACCCGGCCCGAGTACGCGAAGGCCGTCGAGGCCTTCGTCCTGGACGGCCGGCACGCCCGTCTCACCCAGGCGGCCCTGGAGACCCTCGCGGTCGTCGCGTACCGCCAGCCGGTCGGTCGCTCACGGGTCTCGGCGGTCCGTGGCGTCAACTGCGACGGGGTCATGCGGACCCTCCTCCAGCGGGGTCTGGTGACCGAGGCGGGGACGGAACCCGAAACAGGTGCGATCCTGTACAGGACGACGAACTACTTTCTGGAGCGGATGGGCCTGCGCGGCCTGGACGAGCTCCCGGAGCTCGCGCCCTTCCTCCCCGAGGCGGACGCGATCGAAGCCGAGACGCAAGAGGGTGTTCCGTCGTTCGATCCGGACTCTCCGGATACCGATGAAGACGACAAGACGACGGAACTTTGATGCGAAGCAGCGGTAACGGCAACGGTGGCGGCAACAGGAACAGCGGTGGCGGCGGTGGCGGCGGGCGTGGTAACGCCCGCGGCGGCAGCTCCGGCGGCAGCGGTGGCTACCGCGGCGGCAGCTCCGGCAGCGGTGGTGGCTCCCGCAGTGGCAGCTCCGGCGGTGGCTACCAGGGTGGCGGCTCCGGCGGCTCTCGTGGTGGCAGCTCCGGTGGCGGTTACCAGGGTGGCGGCTCGGGCGGCGGTTACCAGGGTGGCGGCTCTCGTGGTGGCAGCTCGGGCGGTGGCTACCAGGGTGGCGGCTCCGGCGGCTCTCGTGGTGGCAGCTCGGGCGGCGGCTACCAGGGTGGCGGCTCGGGCGGCTCTCGTGGTGGCAGCTCCGGTGGCGGTTACCAGGGTGGCGGCTCCGGTGGCTCCCGTGGTGGCAGCTCCGGCGGCGGCTACCAGGGCGGTGGCTCTCGCGGTGGCAGCTCCGGCGGCGGCTACCAGGGTGGCGGCTCCGACCGTGACCGCGAGCCCGCGCCCCGCATCCGCAACCCCCGACCCGAGGAGCGTCGCTACGACGTGGGCGCCGAGGGCGAGCGCAACGGTCGCGGCGGAGCCAAGGCGGGCGGCGGCGGTGCCCGCGGCGCGGCCGACGGCAACCGCGGTGGCGGCGCGCGCGGCGCGGCGGCCCGTGGTGGTGCCAAGGGCGGCCCCAAGACCTCCAGGACCCCCGGCATCGGCGGCGCGGGCGGCCCCCGCATCGGCCCCGGCAGCCGCAGCGGCCAGTCCAAGCCGCGCGAGCTGGAGGCGCGCATCGAGGAGCGCGTGCGCGACCGGTACGCCGACAAGCCCGTGATCAAGACCCCGAAGACCTTCCCGGGTGCCGAGGAGGAGGGCGAGCGCCTGCAGAAGGTGCTGGCCCGTGCCGGCATGGGCTCGCGCCGCGCGTGCGAGGAGCTCATCGAGCAGTCCCGCGTCGAGGTCAACGGCCAGATCGTGCTGGAGCAGGGCAAGCGCGTCCAGCCGTCGGACGAGATCAAGGTCGACGGTCTGACCGTCGCCACCCAGTCGCACCTGTTCTTCGCGCTGAACAAGCCGGCCGGCGTCGTCTCCACCATGGAGGACCCGGACGGCCGCCAGTGCCTGGGCGACTACGTCACCAACCGTGAGACGCGTCTCTTCCACGTCGGCCGGCTCGACACCGAGACCGAGGGCATCATCCTCCTCACCAACCACGGTGAGCTGGCCCACCGCCTCACGCACCCGAAGTACGGCGTGAAGAAGACCTACGTCGCCGCCATCACCGGCCCGCTGCCGCGCGACATCGGCAAGCGCCTCAAGGACGGCATCGAGCTGGAGGACGGGTACGCCCGCGCCGACCACTTCCGCGTCGTCGACCAGCTCGGCAAGAACTACCTGGTCGAGGTGACCCTCCACGAGGGCCGCAAGCACATCGTCCGTCGGATGCTGGCCGAGGCCGGCTTCCCGGTCGAGAAGCTCGTACGGACCTCCTTCGGTCCGATCGAGCTGGGCGACCAGAAGTCGGGCTGGCTGCGCCGCCTGACCAACACCGAGGTCGGCATGCTCATGCGCGAGGTCGGTCTGTAACCCTCAGCACCCCGCGAGCCCCCTCGCGGATCTCCACCCGAGAAGCCCGCGGCGCCCACGGCGCCGCGGGCTTCTCCCTTGCCCCCGACCCGCTCCGCTGTTTATAGTCACTCTGACCATTAAGACAGTGGAGAGGGCGGGGCGTCATGGGGTGGACCACGAGCTGGACCGAGATCGTCGGGTTCGTGACGGGCGCCGTGTGCGTCTGGCTCGTGGCGCGCCGGCACATCGCGAACTGGCCGGTGGGCATCGCCAACAACGTCTTCTTCATCGTGCTGTTCACCCAGGCCGGCCTGTACGCCGACGCCGGCCTGCAGATCGTCTTCATCGCCCTCGCCGCGTACGGGTGGTGGACCTGGGCCCACGGGGGTGGACCAGGAACCACCGGGGACCTGCCGGTGCGCCGCACCACGCGCACCGAATGGACCTGGCTGCTCGTGGCGGGGGCGGTGGGGACCGCCGCGCTGACCCTGCTGCTCGGCGCGGTCAGCGACTCCACCG
Organism: Streptomyces sp. NPDC088097; assembly: GCF_044741845.1. Taxonomy (NCBI): domain Bacteria; kingdom Bacillati; phylum Actinomycetota; class Actinomycetes; order Kitasatosporales; family Streptomycetaceae; genus Streptomyces; species Streptomyces sp. NPDC088097. The sequence goes on along the minus strand of NZ_JBIUTJ010000014.1, from coordinate 138,412 downwards.
TGCCCTTCTGGGACGCGCTGACCACGGGACTCTCGCTGATGGCCACCTACGGGCAGTGCCGCAAGCTCCTGGAGTCCTGGTGGCTGTGGATCGCCGCAGACCTCGTCTACATCCCGCTCTACGCCTACAAGGGCCTGTACCTGACCTCGCTGCTCTACGTCGGCTTCCTCGCCCTGTGCGTGGCCGGGCTCGTCGGCTGGCGGCGCGCGCTGCCGGCCGCGGGCGCCCGTACGGTCGTGGGAGCGGCGGCGTGAGCCGGGCTGGGGACGGCGCGCGGTACGGCCACGGGCTGGTGCTGGGCAAGTTCTATCCGCCGCACGCCGGACACCACCACCTCGTGCGCACCGCCCAGGACCAGTGCGAGCGGCTGACGGTCCTGGTGTGCGCCGCGTCCGTGGAGTCGGTGCCGCTCGCCGACCGGGTCGCGTGGATGCGCGAGGCGCACCCCGGGGCCGAGGTGGTCGGGGCCGTGGACGACATCCCCGTGGATCTCCACGACCCGGCGGTCTGGGAGGCCCACATGGCGATCTTCCGGGGGGCCGTCGGGCACCGCGTGGACGCCGTCTTCACCTCCGAGGAGTACGGCGCCGAACTCGCGCGCCGCTTCGACGCCGAGGAGGTCCGGGTGGACCCCGCCCGCACCCTGTTCCCGGTCTCGGGGACGGCCGTGCGCGAGGACCCGGTCGCCTGCTGGGAGTTCCTGGGCCCCGCCGTACGGGCCGCGCTCGCCCGGCGGGTCGTCGTACTGGGCGCCGAGTCCACCGGCACCACCACCCTCTCGCGGGACCTGGCCGCGCACTACCGGCGGCGCGGCGGCGTCTGGGCGAAGACGGGCTGGGTCGCCGAGTACGGGCGGGAGTACAGCGAGGAGAAGCTCGCGGCGGCCCGGGCGGCCGATCCGTCGGCCGGCTGGGGCGACGTCGCCTTCACCTCGCGGGAGTTCCCGGTGATCGCCCGCCGGCAGGACGCGGCGGAGGAGTCGGCGGCCCGGCTGGGCTCGCCGGTGCTGATCTGCGACACCGACTCCTTCGCCACCGGCATCTGGCACGAGCGGTACCTGGGCGGGCGCAACCGGGAGGTCGAGAAGATCGCCGAGCTGACCCGGCGGGACCTCTACCTGCTGACCGACGACGCCGACGTCCCCTTCGAGGACGACGGACTGCGTGACGGACCGCACCTCAGACCCTGGATGACGGGCCGCTTCCGCGAGGAACTGACGCGCACCGGGCGGCGCTTCCTGGTACTCGCGGGGGACCGGCGCACCCGGTTGGAGACCGCGGTCGCCGCCGTCGACGGCCTGCTCGCCGAGGGGTGGCGGTTCGCCGACCCGCTCCCGGAGCGACGGTGAGCCGGGCGCCGCGGGGCTACGACCCGTACGCCTTCGAGCCGTTCGCCGTGACCGTCGACCTCGCCGTCCTCACCGTGCGCGCGGGCGCCCTGCACGTCCTGCTGATCCGGCGCGGACAGGACCCGTACGTCGGCGCCTGGGCGCTGCCCGGCGGCTTCGTGCTGCCCCGCGAGTCCGCCGAGACGGCGGCCCGCCGCGAGCTGGCCGAGGAGACGGGCCTGCCGGCGGAGCTGGTCGACGCCCTGCACCTGGAGCAACTGCGCACCTACAGCGAACCGGACCGCGACCCCCGGATGCGGGTGGTGTCCGTGGCCTTCACCGCGCTCGTCCCCGACATGCCCGAACCGGCCCGGGACGGCGGCGGGGACGCCGACCGGGCCCGGTGGGTCCCGGTCGGGGAGGCCGCGCCGCTGGCCTTCGACCACGCCGTGATCCTCGCGGACGCCCGGGAACGGGTCGGCGCGAAGCTGGAGTACAGCTGCCTGGCCACCGCCTTCTGCCCGGCCGAGTTCACCCTCGGGGAGCTGCGGGCCGTCTACGAGACCGTCTGGGACACCGCCCTGGACCGCCCCAACTTCCGCCGCAAGGTGCTCGCCACCCCCGGCTTCGTCGAGGCCGTCCCCGGAGCCGCCCGACTGACCGGCGGCCGGGGCAAACCCGCCGCCCTCTACCGCGCCGGCCCGGCCGGCGCCCTGCACCCGCCCCTGCTCCGCCCGACGGAAGCCCGCCCGACGGAAGCCCGCCCGACGGAAGTCGGGCCCACGGAAGCCCGCTCCACGGAAGGAAGCACCCGATGACCACGACCGCCAAGCGCGCGGCGACCGGATCCCTGATCGGCCTGGCCCTGGGCGACGCCCTCGGCTTCCCCACCGAGTTCAACGACGTCCCGTCGATCCTCGCCAAGACCGGCCCCTGGCGGAAGATGGGGCTGCCGCGCCCGGCGATCGTCACCGACGACACCCAGATGACGCTGGCCTTGGCCCGCGGGATGCGCACGGCCGCCGAGCGCGGCCGGGTCGGCCCGCTGCGCCTGGCCCGCCCGGTCCGCGAGGAGTTCGTCGACTGGTACCACTCCCCGGAGAACAACCGGGCCCCCGGCCGCACCTGCCTGCGGGCCTGCTCGCTCCTGAACGAACCCGAGCGGGACTGGCGCGACGCCAGCCAGATCGGCTCCAAGGGCTGCGGGGCCAACATGCGGGTGGCGCCCGTGGGGCTCGTCCCGGGCTGGACCGACGAGGAGCGGGCCGGCGCCGCCCAGCTCCAGTCCGCCCTCACCCACGGCCACCCCACCGCGCTGGCCGCCTCCGACCTGACGGCGCGGGCCGTGCACCTCCTCGCGCGGGGCACCGAGGTGACGGGCCTGGTCGGACAACTGCGCTCGTACGCCCTGGAGAACCGCACCCGCTACCACGAGCGCTGGCTCGGCGACCTCTGGCAGCGCACCGCCTCCGACGCCACCCCCGAAAGCTTCATGGCCCGGGGCTGGGACGAGTGCCTCGGCGTCCTGGACCGGCTCGCAGCCGCCCTGCGCGACCCCTCTCCGGAGACCGACCCCTGCCTGGCCACGGGCGAGGGCTGGATCGCCGAGGAGGCCCTGGCCACCGGCCTGCTCTGCTTCCTGCTCTTCCCCGACGAGCCCCTCCTCGCCCTGCGCCGGGCCGCCTGCACCTCCGGGGACTCCGACTCGATCGCCTGCCTGGCCGGGGCCTTCGCCGGAGCCCACCTCGGCGCCGAGGTCTGGCCCCGCGACTGGGAGGGCCGCATCGAGTACCGCGAGGAACTCCTCGCCTTCGGGGCCCTCTGGGACGTGTGAACCGTGCTCGGCGCGATGACCCCGGACCGGGACCCGGGCGCTAACGGGCCGAGGTGCGCCGGGCCCTGAGGAGGAAGTCCTCGACGCGGGCGCGGTCGGGGTCCTCGGGGAGGGAGGTGGTGGAGAGGGCGGCTTCGGCCTGCTCCGTGAGCCGGGCCATCCAGGCGTTCACCTCGTCCCAGGTCAGCTCGCCCCGGCGCACCGCGAGGAGCCGCTCGCGGTCCGGGCCCGCGTCGATCGTCAGACGGCCCGTGCGCAGCAGGTCCCGGCCGGAGCCGAGCAGCCGCAGCAGGTGCATGGCGTGCTTCCAGCGCGGGGCGCCGTGCACGCGGACGTCCGCGAGGAGCTTGCCGTGCTGGGAGGCCGCGTACCGGCTGAAGGAGGTGTGCGCCCGGCGGGAGAGGAACGCGCCGCGCAGCGAGAGGAGTTCCTCGCCGAGCGGGGTGGCCCGTTCCACCAGCGGGGAGTGCAGGCACTCCAGGACGTTCGGGTTGGCGCGCAGGGCCAGCTCGCAGAAGCGCTCCAGCTCCCAGGAGAACTCCTCATCCCTGGGGCCCTCGACGTGCGCGGGCGGCTTGTCGAACCGCCAGAACAGCGGCGTCGGGGCGAGGTAGACACCGCGCCGGTCGGTGTCGCTCGCCTCCGTCGCCAGGCCGAAGGCGCGGGAGCCCATCACGCAGGCGTAGATGGTGTGGTCCCGTACCAGGGTGAGGTCGTCCATGGGGGGAGGGTAGGCGGCGGGCCCTCGTTCAGGCGAGCGAGATGGCGCCGTCGGGAGCCACGGCGATCTTCTTCTCGGCGAGGCCGGTGGTGGCCGGACCCTTGACGACCGCACCGTCGGTGACCTGGAACTCGCTGCCGTGGCAGGGGCAGTCGATGGTGCCGTCGGCGACCTTGTTGACCAGGCACCCCTGGTGCGGGCAGACCGCGGTGAAGCAGCGGAAGGATCCGGCCGTGGGCTGCGTCACCACGAGCTTCTGGTCCTTGAGGACCTTGCCGCCGCCGACCGGCACCTCCGAGGACTTGACCAGGGCCTTGCCGCCGGTCGCCGGCGACTGGGCCGCCGAGCCGGCGGAGGACTCCGGGGTGGGGGAGTCGGCGGGCTGCTCGGGGGTGGTCTTCGCGGCGCCGTCACCGCCGCCTCCGCAGGCCGCGAGCGTGCCGCCCGCCAGGGCGACGGCTCCCACCGTCAGCACCCGGCGGCGGGCGGTGTGTCGGGGTGCTTCGTCGGTACGGCTCGACTCGGTCATGGTGGCTCCTCGCTGGCTGGGCCCGGATGGCGTGCAGCATCCTGGCGCGTGGCGGGCTCCAGGAGAAGCACGCCACACCGGTTCATGCCCCCGGCGGCCAAGGGGTCAGGTCCGTCGGCCCGCCGGGGGTGCGTACGACCTCCCACACGCGCCGCACGGCTTCCCGGTTCAACGGCCCGTGCACGTGCGGGTAGCGGCCGCCGGACGCCTCGTCCCGGCTGACCTCCGGAACGAGGGCGGTCTCGTCCAGCTCCACGGCCAACAGGGTGCCGGGCACGCTCCGGTAGTGGGCGTCGGCGATGGCGAGCACGGTCGGACGGTCCGCCGAACAGTGGACGAAGCCCTCGGACTCCAGGGAGGCGGGGGCGTACGGGATCGCGGGCGCGGCGCTCCAGTCGGCGAGCGGGACGATGTGGAAGATCATGCGGGAGGTTCTACCGCAACCCGCCCCGAGGCCGGGTGCGCGGCCCTGCATCAAGTGGCGACGCGACCCGTTATGGGCGACATTGTCCGTGTCTCGAAGCCGGGTGCACCGCTGTGTGTGCCGCCCGGTCCCTCTTCGAAAGGCATCACCATGGCGGGTAACGACCTCGGCTCCCTGCTCGGCGGACTCCTCGGTGGCGGCGGGCAGGGCGGCAGCGCCGGTGGCGGCGGGGGCAACATCCTCGGCGCACTGCTCGGCGCCCTCACGGGCGGCGGTGCCGCCGGCGGCGCCCAGGCCGCCGGAGGCGGAGGGAGCAACCCCCTCGGCGGTCTGATGGACATGCTGACCAAGTCCGGCCTCGCCGACCAGGCGAAGTCCTGGGTCGGCACCGGCGAGAACCAGGCCGTCAGCGGGGCGCAGATCGCCGAGGCGCTGCCGGACGAGGCCCTCCAGAAGGCCGCCCAGCAGGCGGGCGTCAGCCCCGAGCAGGCCGCGGACCAGATCGCGCACGCGCTGCCCCAGGCCGTCGACAAGCTCACCCCGACCGGCTCGCTGCCGTCCGGTTCGCTGGAGGACATCATCAAGCAGCAGAACCTCTAGAACGGGCGTCGGAAGGGCCGCGCAGCGGCCCGGGCCCGGTGACCGTCCCACGGGGCGGTCACCGGGCCCCCGTTCCGTACGCGGGTGGTTACCCTGAGGCGGCACCGCCCCTTACGCGATCACCTGGAGCCCCTGTGAGAACCGCCGTCGTCATCGGAACCGGACTGATCGGCACCTCCGCGGCGCTCGCCCTGACCGCCCGGGGGATCACCGTCCACCTCGTCGACCACGACCAGGCGCAGGCCCGTACGGCGGCCGCCCTGGGCGCGGGCATCGACGAGGCCCCCGAGAACCAGGTGGACCTGGCGATCATCGCCGTGCCCCCGGCCCACGTCGCCGCGGCCCTCGCCGACGCGATGGCGCGCGGGACGGCCCGCGCCTACGTGGACGTCGCCAGTGTCAAGGGCGGGCCCCGCCGGGAGCTGGAGGCCATGGGCGTGGACGTGGGCGCGTACATCGGCACGCACCCCATGGCCGGCAAGGAGCGCTCGGGGCCGCTGGCCGCCACCGCCGACCTCTTCGAGGGCCGCCCGTGGGTCCTCACCCCCGCCCGGGACACCGACCACGAGGTGCTGAACCTGGCCCTGGAGCTGGTCGCGCTCTGCCGGGCGGTCCCCGTGGTGATGGACGCCGACGCACACGACCGGGCGGTGGCGCTGGTCTCCCACACCCCGCAGCTGGTCTCCAGCATGGTCGCGGCGCGCCTGGAGGAGGCCGACGAGACGGCCGTGCGGCTGTGCGGGCAGGGCATCCGTGACGTGACCCGGATCGCGGCCTCCGACCCCCGGATGTGGGTGGAGATCCTCTCCGCCAACCCCGGCCCGGTCGCCGACGTCCTCGCCGGCATCGCCGCCGACCTTGCGGAGACCGTCGAGGCCCTGCGCGGCCTCCAGTCCGCCGACGAGGCCAAGCGCCGGGGCGGCGCCGAGGGCATCGAGGACGTGCTGCGACGCGGCAACGCGGGCCGCGTCAGGGTCCCCGGCAAGCACGGCGCGGCCCCCATCGCCTACGAGACGGTCGGGGTGTTCATCAGCGACCGGCCGGGCGAGCTGGCGCGCATCTTCGCCGACGCCGGTCGGGCCGGGGTCAACATCGAGGACGTCCGGATCGAGCACGCCACCGGTCAGCAGGCCGGCCTCGTACAGCTCATGGTGGAGCCGAGGGCCGTGGCGGATCTCACCGCCGACCTGCGCGAACGCGGCTGGGCCCTGCGCCGGCCGTAGGCGGACCGGGGCCCGCGCCCGCCGCCGAGCGGGGGCGGACCGGGGCCCGCCGGCGTCCCGGACGGGGGTGCGGACGGCGGCGGAGCGGGCGGGTTCCCCGGGCCGGTAACCTGGGGAGGGGCGCTTTTTGCGCGCCCGGACACGTACGCGCAACCAGGAAGGTGCCCGCACCGTGGAAACCGCAGCTCCGTCCGCCGTGATCGTCGCCATCGACGGTCCCTCCGGCACGGGCAAGTCCAGCACCTCCAAGGCCGTGGCCGCCAAGCTCGGGCTGCGCTACCTGGACACCGGCGCCCAGTACCGGGCCATCACCTGGTGGATGATCACCAACGGCGTCGACACCGACGACCCGCAGGCCATCGCGCTGGCCGCGGGCAAGCCCGCGATAGTCTCCGGCACCGACCCGACCGCCCCCACCATCACCGTGGACGGCCTGGACGCCTCCGGCCCCATCCGCACCCAGGAGGTCACCTCCAAGGTCAGCGCCGTCAGCGCCGTCCCCGAGGTGCGCGCCCTGATCACCGAGTTGCAGCGCTCCATCGCGGCCTCGGCGGCCGACGAGGCCGAGGGCATCGTCGTCGAGGGCCGGGACATCGGCACCACCGTCCTGCCCGACGCCGACCTGAAGGTCTTCCTGACGGCTTCCCCCGAGGCGCGCGCCGCCCGACGCAGCGGAGAGCTGCGCGGCAAGGAGGTCGCGGACCTCGCGGCCACCAAGGCGGCCCTGATCAAGCGGGACGCGGCCGACTCCGGCCGCAAGACGTCCCCGCTCGCCAAGGCCGGCGACGCCGTCGAGGTGGACACCACCGAACTCACCCTCGACCAGGTCATCGAATGCGTCGTGACCCTGGTGGAAGAGCGGCGCACCGGATGAGCGAAACGCCCTCCCTCAAGGGGGCGGCGGTCGGCAGGCGCATCGGCATCGGGCTCATGTACGGGCTGTGGAAGCCCCGCGTGCTCGGCGCCTGGAAGGTCCCCGCCACCGGCCCCGTCATCCTGGCGGTGAACCACGCGCACAACATAGACGGCCCCATGGTCATGGGCACTTCCCCGCGACCGCTGCACTTCCTGATCAAGAAGGAAGCGTACGTCGGCCCCCTCGGCCCCTTCCTGCACCGGATCGGCCAGGTGAAGGTGGACCGGTCGGGCACGGATCGCACCGCCGTCACCCGCGCCCTCGGGGTGTTGGGCCAGGGCGGGGCGCTCGGGATCTTCCCCGAGGGCAGCCGGGGCGAGGGAGACTTCGCCTCGCTGCGCGCGGGCCTGGCGTACTTCGCCGTCCGCAGCGGCGCCCCCGTGGTGCCCGTCGCGGTCCTCGGCAGCACCGAAGCCAAGGGGCGGCTCGTCAAGGGCCTGCCGCCGCTGCGCGGCCGGGTCGACGTCGTCTTCGGCTCCGCCTTCGAGGCCGGGGACGGCACGGGCCGCCGTACGCGCACCGCGCTGGACGAGGCGACCGTACGCATCCAGGACCGCCTGACCGCACACCTGACCGACGCCAAGCGCCTCACCGGCCGCTGAGCGAGACTTGACCTTAGTAGTGGAACCGCGCTCTGCCGGTGCCACCGATCACCACGAACGACGAGGAACGGACTTCATGAACGACCAGCACGACCACGGAGCACTTGGCGACGCCGAGTACGCGGAGTTCATGGAGCTCGCCGCGGAGGAAGGCTTCGACGTCGAGGACGTCGAAGGCGCGATCGGGGAGGCCAGTGGGGCACCGCTGCCCGTCCTGGCCGTCGTCGGCCGACCGAACGTCGGCAAGTCGACCCTGGTGAACCGCATCATCGGCCGCCGCGAGGCCGTCGTCGAGGACAAGCCGGGTGTCACCCGCGACCGCGTCAGCTACGAGGCCGAATGGGCCGGGCGCCGCTTCAAGGTCGTCGACACCGGCGGCTGGGAGCAGGACGTCCTCGGCCTCGACGCCTCCGTCGCCGCCCAGGCCGAATACGCCATCGAGGCCGCCGACGCCGTCGTCTTCGTCGTGGACGCCAAGGTCGGCGCCACCGACACCGACGAGGCCGTCGTTCGGCTGCTGCGCCGGGCCGGCAAGCCCGTCGTGCTCTGCGCCAACAAGGTCGACGGCCAGAGCGGCGAGGCCGACGCGGCCTCCCTGTGGTCGCTGGGCCTCGGCCAGCCGCACCCGGTCTCCTCCCTGCACGGCCGCGGCACCGGCGACATGCTCGACGCCGTCCTCGAAGCCCTGCCCGAGGCCCCCGAGCAGAGCTTCGGCACCGCCATCGGCGGCCCCCGCCGCATCGCCCTGATCGGCCGCCCCAACGTCGGCAAGTCCTCGCTGCTGAACAAGGTCGCGAAGGAGGACCGCGTCGTCGTCAACGAGATGGCCGGCACCACCCGCGACCCCGTCGACGAGCTGATCCAGCTCGGCGGCGTCACCTGGAAGTTCGTCGACACCGCGGGCATCCGCAAGAAGGTCCACCTCCAGCAGGGCTCGGACTACTACGCCTCGCTGCGTACGGCCGCCGCCGTGGAGAAGGCGGAGGTCGCGGTCATCCTGATCGACACGACCGAGAACATCTCCGTCCAGGACCAGCGCATCATCACCATGGCCGTCGAGGCCGGCCGTGCCATCGTCATCGCCTACAACAAGTGGGACGAGATGGACGAGGAGCGCCGCTACTACCTCGAACGCGAGATCGAGACCGAGATGCAGCAGGTCGCCTGGGCGCCCCGGGTGAACGTCTCGGCGCTCACCGGCCGCCACATGGAGAAGCTGGTCCCGGCGATCGAGACCGCCATCGCGGGCTGGGAGACGCGCATCCCGACCGGCCGTCTGAACGCCTTCCTCGGCGAGGTCGTCGCGGCCCACCCGCACCCCATCCGCGGCGGCAAGCAGCCCCGCATCCTGTTCGGCACCCAGGCGGGCAGCAAGCCGCCGCGGTTCGTCCTCTTCGCCTCCGGCTTCCTGGAGCACGGCTACCGCCGCTTCATCGAGCGCCGTCTGCGCGAGGAGTTCGGCTTCGAGGGCACCCCGATCCACATCTCGGTGCGGGTGCGCGAGAAGCGCGGCGCGCAGCACAAGAAGAAGTAGTCGCGGGCAGGACGCGGCACCGGCCGGACGGGCCGGCCGAAGGGGTCAGTAGCCCCGACGGGGAGCGGGCGGCAGTGCCGCCGGGATGTGTTGCATTCCGGTCTGGGACTGCCGCCCGCCGACGTATGCGTACGAGGGCTGCGGGGCGGCGGCCGGCACCGGCGCGTACGCGGGCTGCCAGGGCTCGCTCGGCTGCCAGGCGGAGGCGTTCCAGCCGCTGCCGTACGGGCCCGTGTAGGGGCTGACGTAGGTGCCGGTGGAGCCGCCGTGCGAGAACGCGGTGAAGCCGATGTCCTCCTCGCCCGTACGGTCGCCGGGCAACGCCCGGAAGGCGCGCAGGTATTCGGAGTACAGCGTGTCGTAGATCGGGGTGTGCGAGGCGGCCGGAGCGATGTCCCGGTCCCGTGCGGGGCGCATCGGGGGGGCGCTGCTCGGATAGGACGGGGCGCGGGAGGGGTCGTATGAATGCACGTATCAGCCAACGAACCCGGCGCCCTGCGGTTGCGGGGTGACGGGGCGGAAAACGCAGATCGCCGGGGGTGCGCGGGACGGACCGCGCACCCCCGGCGCATGCCGCGCGGCCCCCTCGTGAGGGGCGGGCGGCCGTGTGCGGTGGTGGGTCGAAGCGGGGGCGAACCGGGGATCAGGCGCCGGGCGTACCGGCCAGGGGCATCGACGCGGCGACCAGCTTGCCGTTGATCGCGGCCTTGTCGAGGGCGTCGCGCAGCAGGTCCTCGCGCGGCTGCTGGCCGATGGAGCCGACCGGGGCGGCGTAGATGAGGACCCGCTGGGTCTTGTTGACGGCGGCCCGCCAGCCGTCGGTGACGCTGAGGGCCTGGTGCGCCTGCCACCACGCCACCTGGGGCCCGCCGTCGACGCCGGGCTGGAGCACGGCGTGCAGCTGGCCGCCGGCCAGGAGCACCGACCAGCCGGGGAGCGCGGAGGGGACCTCGGCGGTGTCGGTGACGGGGACGAAGCCCTGCTCGATGAGGAGCGGCAGGAAGTCGTCGCCGGGGCCCGTGGTGCCGGGGCGGGCGATCGGCGCGGTCGGCTCGACGACCAGGGCCGGGTGCAGGTCGCCCTGGATCAGGACGAGGCCGCTGGTGATCCCGAGGACGGCCTGACCGCCCGGCACGGCCTGCGGGCCTTCGCCGGAGAGGCCGTCGGCGCCGGGGGCGGGGCTGTCGCCGGTGATGCTGCGGACCGCGCCCTGGAGCTGCTCCTCGGAGACCGAGACGACCTGGGAGGGAATGCAGCCGGCGTGGGCGAAGGCCAGGACGGCCGTCTCGTCGCCGACGAACAGCACCGTGCTGGTCGGGTCGCTCTCGGGGTCCCCGGGGGTGCGGCAGGAGGTGCAGTCGTAACTGCCCGGAGCGTCCGGGCCGGCGAGCAGCCTGTCGGCTTCTTCGTCACCGATCTCGGCGCGGACCTCATCACTGACGTCGAGCATGCGCGGCACGGGGTGCTCCTCATTCGTGCGGAGGCCGGGAGGCTCCCGGCTCGCCGGGCTCAACGCCCGAGCGGCGGCCGGGGTCACGCCGTTTGAGGGAACGGAATCGAACCGACCACCCGGAAGAGTGAACGGGCCGGTGTGGGCTTCCGGTTCGTGTCAACTGTTGGCTCCTTGTGCCCAGTTGGCGGCGCTTGTCGGTCGCTTCGGAGGGGGCTGCCGGGTCGGCCGTCCGGGTGGGGCCGTTCCGGGCGCCGCGTGGCGGGCCGGGGGGCTCACGGGCCCCGGCGTAGCGTGACGCGATGCCCGATCTCTGCTTGCGGCGGGCCGCCTTGGTGGCCGCCGTCGCGCTGGTACTGGCCCTCCCCTCGAACGCCCACGCCGCGCCCCCACCGCCCTCTCCCGGCTCGCCCGGACACCGGGCCGGGGACTGCGGCCCCGGCGGGCAGTGGCCGTGGGACTGCGTCGCCGACTGCGAGAGCGGCGGCCGGTGGGCCGTGAACTCGGGCAATGGCTTTTACGGGGGGCTGCAGTTCTGGCAGCCGACCTGGGAGGAGCACGGGGGCCTCGGCTACGCGGCGCGGGCGGACCTGGCCACCCGGGACCAGCAGATCAGGGTGGCGGAGGACGTGCTCGGCAGCCAGGGCTGGGAGGCGTGGCCGGTCTGCGCGAAGCGGTACGGGCTGGCCGGACGGATGCACGTGGTGCGGGGCGGGGACACCCTGAACACCATCGCGCTCAGGCACCGGGTGGCCGGCGGCTGGCGGGCGCTGTACGAGGCGAACCGGGCGACGATCGGGCCGCGCCCGGAGCGGCTGAGCCCGGGCCTCCTCCTGACGCTCCCACCGGCCTCGGGCCCGGCCCCGGTACCGTCCCCGAACCGGCCGGCGCCCGGGAAGCCCGCGCCGGCTCCCGCGAAGCCCGCGCCCGTTCCCGCCCCCGTGCCCGCGCCCGTGCCCGCGAAGCCCGTGCCCGCGAAGCCCGTGCCCGCGAAGCCGGCCCCCGTGGTGCCCGCCCCCGTACCGTCCGCCCACGCGTCGACCGCTCCCCGGGGCCGGTAGCGGCGCGACCCGCCCCCTGCCGGCGGCAGACTGCGGGCATGCTCGATACCTCCGCGCGCCTGCTGCGCCTGCTCTCCCTCCTCCAGGCCCGCCGTGAATGGACCGGCCCCGACCTCGCCGACCGGCTCGGCGTCACCCCCCGCACGGTGCGCCGGGACGTGGACCGGCTCCGTGAGCTGGGTTACCCGGTGAACGCCAGTCCCGGCACCGGCGGCGGCTACCAGCTCGGCGCCGGGGCCGAACTGCCGCCGCTGCTCCTCGACGACGACGAGGCCGTCGCCGTGGCGGTGGGGCTGCGCACCGCCGCCGGGAACGGCGTCGAGGGGATCGGGGAGGCCTCCGTACGGGCCCTGGCCAAGCTGGAGCAGGTGCTGCCGTCCCGGCTGCGCAGACGGGTCTCCGCGCTCAACGAGTTCACCGTGCCCATGCTGCGAGGCCCCGCGGCGGCCGGCGTCGACCCCTCCGTGCTGACCGACCTCGCCGCCGCCTGCCGGGACACCGAGCGGCTGCGCTTCGGCTACCGCGACCACCAGGGCGGCCTCAGTCGCCGTACCGTCGAACCGCACCGGCTGGTCTGCACCGAGCGCCGCTGGTACCTGGTCGCCTGGGACCTCGACCGCCAGGACTGGCGGACCTTCCGGGCCGACCGGATCGAGCCCCGCCCGCCGCACGGCCCCCGTTTCACCCCGCGTCCCCCGCCCGCCGAGGACCTGGCCGCCTACGTCTCCCGGGGCGTGTCGCAGCAGGTCTACGCGGCCCGGGCCGTGCTGCGGCTGCGGATCCCGGCCGAGGAGGCGGCGCGGACCATCGGGCCGTCGGTCGGGGCGCTGGAGCCGATCGACGCGCACAGCTGCCTGTTGCGGACCGGGGCCACGAACCAGGACGTCCTGGTCATTCACGTCATGTTGCTCGGCTGTGAGTTCGAGGTGGTGGAGCCGCCGGAGTTGACGGAGCGGATCCGGGCGGCCCGGGACCGTCTGAGCCGCGCTCTGGAAGCCGTACCGCAGGAGGGTGCGCGAGCGGCGATCGGGGCGGTTCCGGCTTCCTCGCGGGACGCCGTTCCCGAGTCCTCGGCCATGTGACCTTTTCGCAATGGCGAGGGTAATTCGACGTTTTCCCAACGGAATTCGACAGGAATCCTGGCCGGGCGTGTCGCAGGCCGCCGAGAATGTGTGGAACGGGGATTCCGGCGGCTGTCCGGGCGGGGCCCGGGAGGCTCGCCGCCGTCGACAACCCGTGACACAAGCGTGACCCGGTACGGACGAACATCAGGGCGTCGCGCTGACGGTTCGTGCATATGAACGGCAACGGCGGGCCGGTTCGGTGAACCGGCCCGCCGTTGCCGCGCGGGGTGGGGGATGTGCGTACCGCTCCCCGCGCGAGGGGCTCAGCCGCCGGTGGCCGGGCGGGCCGAGGTGCTGCGGCCGGCGGCCCGTTCGGCGTGGGCCGGACGGCGGCTGCCGGCCGGGGTGACCGGGGTGCGCTCGGAGCGGATCACGTGCGGGCGGCCCGGCGCGTGGACCACGGGGCGCACCGTCGGGGAGTGGGCGGCGGCGCCCGCGGCGGCCGGGACCGGGGCTTCGGGGGCGGCTTCGGGCTCGGGCGCGCGGCGTTCGAGGCGCCACTTCCCGCCCGCGGAGAGCAGGGGGCCGAGGGCGGCGGCGACCGGCTCGGAGACCCGGCCCTCCTCCAGGCGGCGGCGCCACAGCTCGCGCAGCTCGAAGACGTAGGCCTCGACGCGGGCGATGAGCGGCTCGAACCAGGGCAGCGCCAGCATGATCAGCAGTCCGGCGATCCAGCCGAGCAGGACGTCGCTGACCCAGTGGGTGCCGAGGTAGACGGTGGTGGCGCCGACGCTCAGCGAGACCACCGCGGAGAAGAGGGACAGCACCCGCCGGGTGACGGTCGTCGAGGCCAGGTAGGCCAGGATTCCCCAGGTCACGACGGCGTTGGCGGTGTGGCCGGAAGGGAATATATCGCCGCCCGCGAAGAGCTCGGCGGAGCCGATCTCGGTGGCGTAGTGCGGACCGAGGCGGCCGAGGCCGAGCTTGACGGCGCCCACGGTGATGTTCAGGAGGAGCAGGGACACGCCGAGGGTGATCAGCGGGCGCAGGGTGTGCTGGCGCCAGGAGCGCCAGCCGAGCCAGGCCGCGACCATCACCGCGGTGGGCCCGCGCTGGCCCAGGACGACGAGGTAGTCCAGGAAGGCGTGCAGCTGCGGCCACTGCTCGTAGGGCCGGAAGAACATGATCTGCCAGTCCAGCCGGACGAGCCAGGAAGTCGTGAGCACGGCCACGACGATCGCGAGGTAGAACGCGAGCATCGCGGAGAGGAGCACGACGCGGTGCCGGCTCATCCGCGGTGTCTGCAGATGAGCCGGTCGCTCTGGTTCCCTGTCCAGCCGGGCGAAGACCGGCTCCAGACGGGTCAGCAATTGGTCGGTACGCACTCAATCGACGTTACCGCGCGCCGAAGGGCACCCCGGTCGAATCGCGCGCTTTGTGATGACCATGTGATGTGGAGTGCGTCTCACGCGGTACTAATTACCGCTGTTCCGACGCTTGTTGGAACTCGGTCGATTCAACTCCGGGAGTGCGGGCCTCTTAATTGTCCACACACTTACGGAGGACTTATGGACGCAGGTCAATTCCTTTGCGCAATCATGGATTGGAATGATCCATTCCGTGATCACGGCGGTCACGGACGTCACGGCGGCCCCGAACCGTTCAACCAGAAGGCCCCGTACACCGCCGACGCCAGCGCCACCGCGCCCACCACGGCCGTCGCCCGTCCGGTCCGCCACCGGGCCAGCCCCACCGCCGGCGGCAGCACGAGGGGGAAGGCGGGCAGCAGCAGGCGGGGCTTGGATCCGAAGTACCCCGACGCGCACAGCGCCAGCGCCACCACGATCCCGCAGTACACCAACAGCGGGACCGGCTGCCGCTGCCGCACGCACAACCCGTACAGCCACAGCACCAGCGCCACCCCGACGATCAGCCCGATCCCGGCCGCGAAGGTCGAGGAGGCCAGCCGCGCCCCGATGAACCGGGCGAAGGCCCATCCCCCGTCGAAGCCGTTGCCCCAGCCCCCCTGCACGTCGAGGTAGCCGAGCGGACCGCCGCCGGTCCGCCGGCCGACCCACAGGACGTACGCCGCCGCCCCGAGCGGAGCCAGGACCGCCCCGGCCGCCATGCGCCAGGAGCGCTCCCCGCGCCGCAGGGCGAGCACGGCCGCCACCCACACCGCCGCCACCACGGCGGCCCCGACCGGCCGGGTCAGCCCCGCCCCGGCCGCGAGCAGCCCCGCCGTGAGCCACCGCCCGCGCAGCGCCCCGTACAGGGCCCAGGCGGCCAGGGCGGTGAACAGGGCCTCGCTGTACGCCATGGACTGCACGATCCCGACCGGCAGCGCCGCCCACAGGGCCACCGCCAGGATCCCGGCCCGGCGCCCGAACGCGGCGCCGTGCCGCGGGGCGCACACCAGGTCCGCCACCGCGAAGATCCCCCAGGCGGCGGCGAGCCCCGCCACCACCGAGACCACCAGGCCCGCGGAACCGTACGAGAGCCCCGTCGGCGCCGCCACCACCCGCTCCAGCCACGGCAGCAGCGGGAAGAACGCCAGGTCGGAGTGGACGGCCCCGTGGGGCAGGACCACCTCGTACCCGTACCCGCCGGCCGCGATCCGGGCGTACCAGAGCGAGTCCCAGCGGGCCGACAACAGGGTGTGCGGGCTGCTTCCGGCGGCCGCGCACCACACGGCGAGCACCGTCAGGCCGAGGAGCCGGACCGCCGCGTAGGCGCCGAGCGCGGGCGCCGCCCGGCGCCATGCGAGATCTTTCACGGATCCATCTTCCCCGGGCACGTCGCGGGGCGACGCGGGGGCCACGGGCGCGAGGATCGGGGGCGGACCGGACGAGTGGCACACACCACACGGCGCCCGTCGCGGGGATGAGAGCTGGACCACGTGTCGGACAGGCGAACTCGCGTACGCTGACCGTTCACTCGCGTGACGATGCCGGACCCCGCAGGACGCCGTACAGCGCACCACCCCCCCGGTCGCGCCCCACGAAGCCGGTCCGCCGAGTGCGAGGGATCACCTGGAGGTACATGCATGTCGGGGACGCACACGACCGGCGACAGGAACCCTTCCCTCCGCCGGCGCCTGGCGGGGGCCTCCGACGGGGCGAACCGCTGGTTCGTGCTCGCGGTCCTCTGCGTCAGCCTGGTGCTCGTCGCCCTCGACGCGACGATCCTGCACGTGGCCGTCCCCTCCGTGACCGAGGACCTGCGTCCCGGGGCGCAGGAGCTGCTCTGGATCGTCGACGCCTATCCGCTGGTCTGCGCCGCGCTCCTCATCCTCTTCGGCACCCTCGGCGACCGGATCGGCCGCCGCCGCGTGCTGCTCCTCGGCTACGCCCTCTTCGGCGTCGCCTCCGCCGTCGCGGCCCTCGCCGACACCGCCCAGGTCCTGATCGCCGCCCGCGCCCTGCTCGGCGTCGGCGGAGCGATGATCATGCCCGCCACCCTGTCCATCCTGCGCCAGGTCTTCCCCGACCGGCGCGAGCGGGCGGTCGCCATCGGCATATGGACGGCCGTCGCCGCGGTCGGCGCGGCGAGCGGCCCCGTGCTGGGCGGCTTCCTCGTCCAGCACTTCTGGTGGGGCTCCGTCTTCCTCATCAACATCCCGCTGATGGCGCTGCTCCTGCCGCTCGGCCGTTGGCTGCTGCCCGAGTCCAAGGGGAGCGTCGACGGACCCTGGGACGTGGTCGGCGCCCTGATGGCCGCCGCCGGCATCCTCGCCGCGGTCCTCGGCATCAAGCGGCTCGGCGCCGAGCGGCACCTGGCCGACGCCGAGGCGATCGTCCCGTTGCTGGTCGGCGCGGCCCTGATGATCCTCTTCGTACGCCGCCAGAAGCGCCGCGAGCACCCGCTGATCGACATGCGGATGTTCTCCCGGGCCGCCTTCTCCACCTCCGTGGGCTGCATCGTGCTCGCCATGCTGGCCTTGGTCGGCCTGGAACTGATCGCCGTCCAGTACCTCCAGCTGGTGCTGCGCTTGACCCCGCTGGAGACCGGCCTGCGGCTGCTCCCGCTGACCTTCGCCGCCATGGCCGCGGGCGCCACCGGCTCCTACACCCTCCAGCGGGTCGGCCCGCGCAGGATGGTCTCCCTCGGCTTCGTGCTGACCGCCGGCGCGGTGCTCCTGCTCACGCTCATGGGCCAGCAGGACCGTCCCGTGCTGCTCACGGTCGGCTTCGTCCTGCTCGGCTTCGGCCTCCAGACCACCCTCTTCGCCGCCTACGAGTCCATGCTCAGCGAGGCCCCGGCGGACACCGCCGGCGGCGCGGCCTCCATAGGCGAGACCTCATACCAGCTCGGTGCGGGCATCGGCATCGCGCTGCTCGGCAGTGTGATGAACGCCGCCTACGCGCCGGGTCTCGCGGACGTCCCCGGCGTGTCCGCCGAGGAGGCCCGGGACGCCTCCCACTCCCTCGGCGAGGCCTACCAGATCGCCGCCCACCTCGGCGGCGCCGCCGGAGACGCCCTCCACTCCGCCGCCCGGCAGGCCTTCGTCCACGGGCTGCACGTGACCCTGCTGGTCAGTGCCGGACTGCTGCTGGCCGGCGCCCTCATGGCCCTCAAGCTCCCGCGCACCATGGAGCAGGCCGAGCCGGTCGCCCGCGATCAGGGCGCCGGGACGGGCGTACGCCTGCCCGCGCAGCCCAAGGCCGCCGACCGCGACCCCGCCGTCGGCGGACGTCCCGGCCGCACCCACTGACGCTCCGGGCCGCCACGGGAAACCGGGGGTGGACCGGGAGCGGGCGCGAGGACAAACTTGCACCGCTAGGTTTCGCACCACGTGCCTGCCGGGAGGCCCTCTTGTCCGCGTCGTCCACCCCGTCCGCGTCGTCCCCGTCGTCCGCGCCGAAGAAGCCCTTCGTCCCCACCGATCCGCTCGGACTCGACGAACTGCTCGGCCCCGAGGACCTCGCCGTCCGCGACACCGTCCGCTCCTGGGCCGCCGACCGGATCCTGCCGCACATCGCCCAGTGGTACGAGGACGGCGAACTGCCCGCCATCCGCGAGCTGGCCCGCGAACTCGGCTCCATCGGAGCGCTGGGCATGTCCCTGACCGGCTACGGCTGCGCGGGCGCCAGCGCCGTCCAGTACGGACTGGCCTGCCTGGAACTGGAGGCCGCCGACTCAGGGATCCGCTCACTGGTCTCCGTACAGGGCTCCCTCGCGATGTACGCGATCTGGAAGTACGGCTCCGAGGAGCAGAAGCAGCGCTGGCTGCCGGGCATGGCGGCCGGCGAGCTGATCGGCTGCTTCGGTCTGACCGAGCCCGACGCGGGCTCCGACCCGGCCGCGATGCGCACGTACGCCAAGCGTGACGGCGCCGACTGGATCCTCAACGGCCGCAAGATGTGGATCACCAACGGTTCGGTGGCCGCCGTCGCCGTGGTCTGGGCGCAGACGGAGGAGGGGATCCGCGGTTTCGCCGTCCCCACCGACAGCGCCGGATTCTCCGCGCCGGAGATCAAGCACAAGTGGTCGCTGCGCGCCTCGGTCACCAGCGAGCTGGTCATGGACGACGTACGGCTGCCGGCGGACGCGGTGCTGCCGGGCGTCACCGGGCTCAAGGGACCGCTGGGCTGCCTCAGCCACGCGCGGTACGGGATCATCTGGGGGTCCATGGGCGCGGCGCGCGCCAGCTTCGAGTCCGCGCTCGACTACGCGAGGACGCGGGAGCAGTTCGGCAAGCCGATCGGCGGCTTCCAACTCACCCAGGCCAAGCTCGCGGACATGGCGCTGGAACTCCACAAGGGCATCCTGCTCGCCCACCACCTGGGCCGGCGTATGGACGCGGGCACCCTGCGGCCGGAGCAGATCAGCTTCGGCAAGTTGAACAACGTCCGCGAGGCCATCGACATCTGCCGCACCGCGCGGACCGTACTCGGGGCCAACGGGATCTCCCTGGAGTACCCCGTCATGCGGCACGCCACCAACCTCGAATCGGTCCTCACCTACGAGGGCACCGTCGAGATGCACCAACTGGTCCTGGGCAAGGCACTCACCGGGCTCGACGCCTTCCGGTGAGGGCCCCGCTCAGCTCTGGTTGAAGAAGTCGCGGGTACGGCCGCCGGCCTCACCGCTGACGATCTGGGTGTCGGCCGGGGTCAGGAGGAAGACCCTGGTCGCCACCCGCTCGATCGAACCGCGCAGGCCGAAGGTCAGGCCGGCCGCGAAGTCGACCACGCGCTTGGCGTCGCCCGGATCCATCGAGGAGAGGTTCACGATCACCGGGACGCCCTCGCGGAACAGCTCGCCGATGCCGCGGGCGTCCCGGAAGCCGTCGGGGGTCACGGTCGCGATCCGCCGACCCTGGTCGACCGCGGACTCGGAGGCCACCTTCACGCGCGGGTCGGTGACCCACTGGTCGCCCGGGCCCGAGACCGTGCCCTGCTGGCGTTCCACCGCCTCCGCGTAGTCGTCGTCGTAGTACCGCTCGTCGTCGCTGTCCTCCACGAGACCCAACCAGGCACTCGCCTTGCGTACCGAACCCATGGACGCCTCCTTTCACCGTGGCCAGTCTGACTTCTTCTCAGCTGCCCCTATGGTGGTCCATGATGCTGACAACGCGCCAAGTGGATAGCCGCCGCGCAGGGGTTTCGTGACGCGACTGGTGCAGAACATCCGTTGCACGGTCAAGGTTCCTGGTGCCTACCGCTGCTGACTGAGTGAAAATACGACCGCCGCCGCCGACCGGGTGAGCCGCTGGGACGTACGGGTGAACGACCGGGCTGGATACCATGCCCTCGAAACACGCGTATGACACACGGGGGAACCGGATTGTTCGGCATCGTCAGACCTTGCGCGCACCGTCTGGGAGAGCGCTTCAAAGCCGAGTGGATGGCCCATCTCTGTGGGCTGTGCCTGGCACTTCGCGGTGACCACGGTCAGTTCGCGAGGGTCGTCACCAACTACGACGGGCTGCTGGTCTCCGTTCTGACGGAGGCTCAGTCGGGCCCGCTACCGGGCGCGAGGCGCACCGCGGGCCCCTGCCCGCTGCGCGGGATGCGCTCCGCGGCGGTGGCCAAGGGCGAGGGTGCCCGGCTCGCGGCCGCCGTCTCGCTGGTGCTGGCCTCGGCCAAGGTCCGCGACCACGTCGCCGACCGGGACGGCCTGTTGGCCCGCGCCCCGATCGCCCGGGCCGCCCGCACGGTCGCCCGGGGCTGGGACCGGGCAGGCGCCCGCACCGGGGCCTCGCTCGGCTTCGACACCGCGGTGCTCGTGGACGCCGTCGACCGGCAGGCCGGCATCGAGACCTTGGCCGGCGCCGGCACGTCCGTACTGGTGGTGACCGAGCCCACCGAGACCGCGACGGCGGCCGCCTTCGCCCATACCTCGGTGCTCGCGGGACGGCCAGGCAACGCCGCCCCGCTCGCCGAGGCCGGTCGCTACTTCGGGCGGCTCGCGCACCTCCTCGACGCCGCCGAGGACCAGGCGGCCGACGCCGCCGCGGGCGCCTGGAACCCGCTCACCGCCACCGGCACCTCCCTCGTCGAGGCCCGGCGGCTGTGCGAGGACGCGCTGCACGGCATCCGGCTCGCCCTGCGCGAGGCCGAGTTCGTCGACGCGGGGCTCGCCCACCGGCTCCTGGTGCACGAGCTGCGCACCTCCGTCGACCGGGCCTTCGGCACCGCGAGCTGCGGCCACACCGCCACCGCCTCGGCGGGTCAGGGCCACGGAGCGCCCCCGCAGGGCTACCCGGCGCCCCCGCAGGGCTACGGGGCGGCCGGGTACGGGCCCGTCGCCGGGAACCCGTACGCGCCCGGGAACCCGTACGCGCCCGGAGCCCCGGCGCAGCCGGGTGGTCCCGGGACGCCGCCGCCGGGTGGGCCGGGCGGGCCGGGCGGTGGCGGTGGCGGCGGGTTCGGCGGGCTGCCTCCGCAGAAGCCGCGGCGCGGGCTGCTGGCCGGTTGCGCCGTGTCCATCGGCCTCTTCTGCACCTGCCAACTGTGCTGCACGGACCACGAAGGCCCGTGGTCCCGACAGAAGCGGGACGCGTGGTGCGACGACTGCGATTGCTGCGACTGCGGCGATTGCTGTGATGGGTGCGATTGCTGCGACTGCGGGTGCGACTGCGGCTGCTGATTTCACATCAGTTTCACAGGCCCGGACGGGGTACGGGGTGGTTCCCGTCCGGGTCGGCGTGGAAGGGTTGATCGGCATGAGTGACGACCGAGAGACCAACGCCTGGCGGGAGTGGCACGAGCACCGGCTCGCCACCGTCTCCGCCCCCTACGGACCCCTCGCCCTGACGGGCACCCACTGGCTGTCGGACCACCCGGAGGGTCGACTTCCGGCCGTTCCGGGCCACTGGCGCGCCACCCCGGACGGGATCGTCCTCGTCGCCGGCGCCGGGGACGGCATCGAGATCGACGCCAAGCCCTTCGAGGGGGAGACCGTCCTCACCGCCGACGAGGGCTCGCCCGCGCACTCCCGGGTCGCCGTGGGCGAACGGCGCCTCGTGGTGCTCCTGCGCGAAGGGGAGTGGGCGGTGCGCGACTTCGACCCGGCCTCCCCGGCCCGCACGTCCTTCGAGGGCATCGAGGCCACTCCCTACGACCCGGCCTTCGCGCTCCCCGGGACCTTCCGTCCCTACGATGAGGAGCGCAGCGTCCAGGTCGAGAACGTCGACGGACGCGCGCGCGGACTCGGCCTCGGCGGTGAGCTGTCCTTCTCCTTCGACGGCGCCGTCCACACCCTTCAGGTGGCCGTGGACGAGGGGGACGGCAGCCTCTGGGCCGTCCTCGGCGACGCCACCGGGGGTCGTTCCAGCTACCGCTTCCGCTTCCTGCGCCCCGGGGCCCCCGCCGCCGACGGCACGATCCTGGTGGACCTCAACCGGGCCCTGCTTCCGCCCTGTGCCTTCGCGGACCACTTCATCTGCCCCTTCCCGCCGCCCGGGAACACCCTGCCCTTCGCGGTCGAGGCGGGGGAGCGGCGGCTGAAAGGCGCCCTTGCAGCCGCCCACTGACGTCGGGACACTCCCGAAAGCGTCATCCGGCGGACTTGTCAGGGGCACGGCGAAACGTACGGCGATACCCATGGGCGTACCGGTAGGTGCCCACGGGCACACCCGTACGCCGGCCCCGGCCCCCACCGCCGCTCACGGGCTCCGGCACCCCCACGTCGCCGGGCCCCCGACCCCCTTCCGGGAGGACGTGAAGTGAGGATCAACATGACCCGCCTGCGGCTGCTCGCCGCGGCCACCGGCCTGGCCGCCGTCGCCGCGCTCGCCGCCCCCACCGCCGCGAACGCCGACAGCGGCGACACCGGCTTCACCGCGGACCGCCTCGCGGCCGCCGGCGCATCGGTCCTGCGCGCCGACGTCGCCGGCACCGCCTGGCACACCGACCCCGCCACCGGGACCCTCGTGGTCACCGCCGACTCCGGCGTCACCGCCACCGACCTCGCGAGGATCCGTCGCGAGGCCGGGGCCGACGCCGCCGCGCTGCGCATCGAACGCACCCCCGGCAAGATCCGCAAACTGCTCTCCGGCGGAGACGCCATCTACGCCACCAGCTGGCGCTGTTCGCTCGGCTTCAACGTGCGCAGCGGCAGCACCTACTACGTCCTGACCGCCGGCCACTGCACCGACGGCGCGGGCACCTGGTGGACCAACTCCTCGCACACCAGCGTGGTCGGCTCCACCGCCGGATCCAGTTTCCCCACCAATGACTACGGCCTCATCAAGTACGCGAGCAACTCCCCCGTCCCGCCCGGCACCGTCGGCAGCCAGGACATCACCAGCGCCGTCAACGCCACCGTGAACATGTCCGTCACCCGGCGCGGCTCCACCACCGGCATCCACGGCGGCACCGTCACCGGCCTCAACGCCACCGTGAACTACGGCGGCGGCGACATCGTCTACGGGATGATCAAGACCAACGTCTGCGCCGAACCCGGCGACAGCGGCGGCCCGCTCTACTCCGGCTCCCGCGCCGTCGGTCTCACCTCGGGCGGCAGCGGCAACTGCTCCTCCGGCGGCACCACCTTCTTCCAGCCGGTCGTCGAAGCCCTCAACGCCTACGGCGTGAGCGTCTACTGATCCGCGCCCCCTCGTCCGGCCCCCTGGACGTCCTCCCGCCTTCTGGGAGGATGTCCAGGGTGTCCGTGTGTCCTTGGGGGAGGCAGGTTTCCGCATGCAGGTGGCCACATGAAACGCATCGGCGTGACCGGGCACCGGTCGATCCCCGACGAGGCCCTGGGCCACGTCCGTGACGGCCTGTGGGCCGTCCTGGGCGGTCACCGGGGACCGTTGGAGGCCTTCTCCAGCCTCGCCGACGGGGCCGACCAGCTCTTCGCCGACATCGCCCTCGAATGCGGGGCGGACCTCACCGTCGTGATCCCCAGCGGGGACTACGAGGACACCTTCGAGGACCCGGACGCCCTCGCCGGCTACCGGCGCCTGCGCGGCCGCGCCGCGCAGGAGGTGCGGATGGCCTTCGCCCGCTCCACCGACGAGGCCTACTACGCCGCCGGCACCTACATCGCCGACTCCTGCGACCGCCTCGTCGCCGTCTGGGACGGACAGCCCGCGCGCGGACACGGCGGGACCGGCGAGATCGTCGCCTACGCCCGCTCGCTGGGCAAGCCCGTCACCGTCATCTGGCGCGAGGGCGTGGCCCGCGACTGAACCACGCCCCCGCGCCCCGGCTCCCGGGTCCCGCTCAACTGCTGTGTCGGGCCAGCCAGTCCGTGTGCTGCGGGGACACGTACCGCTCCGTCTCGAACACCGCGGTCGGCCACTGCGGTTCGGTGATCGTCGTCTGCATCACCACCATCATCGCCGACAGGTCCTGCTCGATCAGCGTGTGCGCCTCGATCAGCGGGTGGTGGCGCCGCACCTCGTTCCACGCGATGCCGGCGGCCGCGGCCGCGCTCAGCAGCCCCGCCGACTTCGGCTCCGGCCCCTCCCCGAACGCCCCCAACAGCGCGAACAGCAACGCCAGGCACGTGAGCAGCACGATCGTCCACGACCACAGCGCCGTCGCCCGCCGCGAGCCCTCCGTCTTGCGCTGGTACCAGTTGCGCTGCTCGATCAGCCGGTCCCGGACGTACGTCTCCCGGCGCACCGGATAGTCCAGCCCGCGCAGCCGGTGCATCGCCCCGGTGATCTCGGCGCCCTCCGGCACCAGGCCGTCCGCCCGCGGATCCCGCCAGCCCATCTTGCGCAGCTCGTCGAGCCCCTTCTCCAGCCGCGCCCCGTACACCCCCTCCGGCCCGGTGACCTCGCTGCCGAAGGGCGCCCCGTGTACGGCGTACCGCCACGCCAGGGACTTGATGAACTCCGCCGCGCTGCGGTTGAGCTGCCACTGCGGACGGGCCCGGCGCCGGGTCGCCCGTACGCCCACGGCGAGCACCCCCGCGTACGCCAGCGCGCTCAGCGCCCCGAACACGTGCAGCGAACCCACCGAGGGCCCGGACGGCAGCGCGGCCACCGCCGCCGCCGCGACCAGCAGCAACAGCTGCGCCCGCGTGGCCTGGGTGGACTCCCGTTGCCGGGAGATCGCCGCCCGGTCGGTGTGGTGGAAGAGGACCGGCAGGTCCTCGTTGCGAAAGGTCATGCTGTCGGTCACAGCGCCCCCCTGCTGTCGGGTGGCGGGCGGCGGGAGCCCCGCGGCCGCGAGGCCCCCGCCGCCCGCCGTCGGATCACACCGCCAGCGGCTCCAGGTCCCGGTGGACCCGCCGCTCGTCACGCGCGTACCGGGTCAGACCGTGGTCCTCCCCGAGCAGCCGCGTCAGCTCCGCCACCGTCTCCGCCCGCACCCGGGTCGCCTCCTCCTTGCGGCCCATCATGTCCAGGCTCACCGCCATGTTCGAGGCGCTCGCCAGGGTCTCCGGATGGTGCGCGCCGAGCGCCTCGCGCAGCCGCAGCACCGCCGTCCGCTCCAGCTCCAGCGCCCCCTCCGGATCACCGAGGTCCGCGCGGGCGTTGGCGAGGTTGAGGTTCGCGAAGATGGTGTGCGGGTGGTTGTCGCCCAACACCTCGCGCATGCTGCGGATCGTCTGGCGCAACATCGAGTCCGCCGTGTCCGCCGCGCCCGTGCCCCAGTGGAAGACCGCCAGGTTGTTCAGCGCCGCCAGGGTGTACGGGTGCCTCTCGCCCGGCACCTTCATGTACTCGTCCACCACCTCCTGCGCCAGGTCCCGGGCCGCGCCCGGCTCGCCCGTCGCGAACAGGTCGGAGGCCAGGTTCAATTCACAGGCCAGCAGGTCCGGATTGACCGACGTGTACTTGGCCCGGTAGCGGTTGCGGGTCGCCGTCGTCAGCCGCAGCGCGTCCTCCAGCTCCCCGGCCCTGCGCAGCGACACCGCCAGGTTCTTCGCCGCCGACAGCGTCCCCGGGAAGGCCCGGCCCAGCTGCTGCTTGTAGATCTCGTACGTCCGGCCCAGCAGTTGCACCGAGTCGTCGTACCGGCCCACCTCGCGCAGGTCACGGGCCAGGTTCTGCGCCGAGGACAGGGTGTAGGGGTGGTCCGGGCCCAGCACCTCCGTACGCCGGTCGAAGACCTCTTGGTCGATCTCCCGGGCCCGCGCGTACTGCCCGATCATGCGCAGGTTCAGCGCCAGGTTGTTCGCCGCCGCCAGGGTGCGCGGGTGCGCCTCGTGGAAGATCTGCCCGAAGCCCTCGTGCGCCGCCGTCGCCAGCTCCATCGCCTCCCCGTACCGGCCCAGCGCCCCCAGGTCCATCGCCAGGCCGCTCGTGGTCATGTACGTGTGCGGGTGCGAGGGGCCGAGCGCGGCCCGCTGCCGCTCCAAGGTGCCCTCGTCCAGCTCCATCGCCTCCATGAACCGGCCCTGCGAACGCAGAATGTTGGAGAGGTGGAAACGCAGGTAGAGGTACTGGAGGTCGTCGCCGCCCAGGGTCTCGCGCCAGGTCTCGCGCAGCTCCTCGCCCAGCGCGTACGCGGCCTTGAAGTCACCGCGCTTCCACAGGTACCGCACCCGGTCGATCAGCAGCCGGCGCGTCTCCGGCTCCTTGCAGAACCGGGCCTCCGACGGACTCAGGTGCGGCCAGATCGTGTTGAAGCGCGGCCAGGTCGCAGGATTGTCTATCGGCTCGTCGTCGTCCGGCCGGGCGCCCGCCAGGATCCGGTGCACCGCGTGCCGCGCCTCGCGCTGCTCCTCCTCCGACAACTGCGCCCGGATCACCGCCTGCACCAGGCGGTGCACCTGGATGCTGTTGCTGACCTGGTCCACCTTGGCCATGGCGAAGCGCCCGATCTCCCGGATCACCCGGCCCAGCACCAGCTTCTCCTGGAGGGAGGAGTCGTACGGCTTCAGCGCGTCGATCATCTCCTTGCTGTACAGGAGGTTCGCCGAGATCGGCTCCGGCGCGAAGAAGGCACACAGCTGCAACAGCCGCACGGCGGCGGGGGAGCGGGACTGGAGCCGCTCGATCGACACGTTCCAGGTGGCGGCCACCGGCTCCGGGTACCCGGGCGGCTGGTTCAGACCCAGCACCCGCGCGGCCTGCTGCGCCAGCTGCTCCAGGTACGCCGACACCGGGGTCGCGGTCTCCGCGATCCAGGCGCCCGCCTGCTCCACGGCCAGCGGCAGGTCGCCCACCGCCACGGCCACCTGCTCGGCGTCCTCCTTCGTCAGCCCGGGCGCGCGCCGCTGGAGGTGCTCGATGGACTCCTCGCGCAGGAAGACGTCCACCGGCAGCGCGTCCCCGTACTGCGACCAGGACTGGTTGCGGGAGGTCACCAGCACGTGGCCCGGTCCGCCCGGCGGGAAGAACCGCTTCAGGGTCTCCGGATCGTCGGCGTTGTCGAAGACCAGCAGCCAGCGCGAGGAGGGCACCCCGCGCCGCAGCAGGTCGATCGCCTCCTGGGAGGCCGCCGACATGTCCTCGCCGGTCTGCGCGCCCAGGCGCACCGCCAGCTCCGCGAGCGCGGCGACCACGTCGTCGGTCTGCTCCGAGGAGATCCACCACACCAGGTCGTAGTCGGCCATGAACCGGTGCACGTACTCCAACGCCACCTGCGTCTTGCCCACCCCGCCCAGCCCGTACAGGGTCTGCGGCTGCGGCAGCACCACGGCCATCCCCCCGCCGAGCTGGTCGCGCATCCGCTCCAGGACGATGCTGCGCCCGGTGAAGCCGGAGTTGCGGGGCGGGGCGTTCCAGATCTTCGGGACCGTCCCCGGGAAGCGTGGGCCGGGCTGGGAGACGCCCGCGACGCTGTCCGGCAGGGCCATCGGGCGCTCCACGGCCCGCAGCAGGGCGGTGGTCGCGTGCACCTCGTCCAGTCGGAACAGGTCCACCGGGTTGCGGTCGATGTACGGGGTCGCGAGCCGTACGTCGCCCACGCGCAGCGCCACCAGCTGACGGCGCCCGCCCGTCGGGTCCTCGGCGGCCGCCCGGTTCCACACGTCCACGGCCCGGGCCGATTTGAGGTAGGCGCTGGACAGCAGCACCACCGTCCGCGCGGCGGTGTCGATTCCGATGCCGGCGCCGAGCGTGTCCCCGGGGGCGCCCGCGCCGGACGCGGTCGGCGCCCGCTCCGCCGACACGTCCCGGGGGACGACCCGGAAGCCGGCCCGGGTGAGCACCGACTCGATCCAGTCGGCCCACATCCGGTTCTCGGCGACGTAGGAGAGGAAGAGGTCGGCGGGCAGCGCCGGCCGGCGGCGGGTGAAGGCGTCCCGGATCCGCAGCCGCACCTCCTCGCCGATGGCGGGCATGGAGGTGACCTCGCCCTCGGTGACGACGGTGGTGAGCCGTTCGAAGGCGGAGAGCAGCGAGTTGGTCAGCCCGGCCTCGTCCCCGAAGGTGGCCAGGGTCTCCTCGTAGGCGTAGTACGGGCGGTACGGGATCTCCACCGCGCCCCAGTAGGAGGTCAGTTCGTCCCCGACCAGGCCGCCCGGGAACCGGTCGAACTTGATCCGGGCCAGGGCCCGGCCGGCGTCCGCCTTCTCCTTCTCGCCCTCGTCGATGCGCATCGGCACCGGAAAGATCTTGATGCCCCGGTCCGAGAACCGTTCGTCGATCTGGCGGGCCACCGAGGAGGCACCGTCGATGGACTGGTCGGACAGGGTGAAGCAGTCCACCAGGACGTCCGGGAGGTGCACGGTGCAGATGTCGGCGATGTCGGACAGCCCGGTGCGGCTGTCGATCAGCACGTAGTCGTAGTTCCGCTTCATGTCCGCCCGCAGGGCGTCGAAGAAGAGGCCGCCTCCGAGCCGGTCGTAGAAGTTGTCCCAGTCGAAGGTGGACACCGTCGCCGAGTACTCGCGGTTCTGCCGGCCCGCCGACACGAAGTCGAGGGTCCCGCCGTCGGGGAACTCCCACCCCAGGTTCTCCGGGGTGAGGGAGACGGCGTGCGGCTGGATCCGCGCGTAGTCCTTGTGCCAGTCGTCGGCGCGCTGCACCGGGCTGGTCGCGGCCCAGGCGTACTCGCTGATCAGATCGATGACCCCGGTCGTCGCCCCCAGGGTGGAGGGGTCCAGGAAGGGGTGGAAGAAGCGGTGCAGGCCCGGGGCCTCCAGGTCCCAGTCCACCGCGAGGACCCGCTTGCCGTTGGCCGCGAGGATCCAGGCGGTGTTGGCGAGGGCCATGGTGCGGCCGGTCCCGCCCTTGTACGAGTAGAAGGTGACGATGCGTCCGTCTCGGCTGTCACGACTGGCTGTCATCCGCGTCCCCCCGGTCGGTGTGCGTGGTGTCGTGCTGCCCGTCCGGCCCGTGCCGCCCGTCCGGTCCGTCTGCTCCCTGGTGCCCGTCCGCCCCCCGGTGGCCGTCCGGTCCGTCCGGTCCGTCCGCCCCGTCCGGTCCGTCCGCCCCGTGCCGCGCCGTCGGCGGGAAGGGCGCGCGCGGCCGGACGGGAGGCCCGCCCATGCCCATCGGCCCCAGCAGGCGGGGGCGTTCGATGTGGGCGTTCCCGGCCGGGAGGTACACCTGCGCGTGTCTGAGGAACTGCTGCGCGGCGGCCTCGACCACTTGGGGCAGGATCTGTCCGAGGGTCTCCATGTTGGCCACGCCGTTGGCAGCCGCCCGACAGGCCGCCCGCCCCTGGCCCATCTTGATCGGCAGGGTCTCCTCCAACAACCGCACCAGCTCGGCCTCCTTGGCCCGGCTCTGGTGGTCGTAGCGGTTCCACGGCACCACGACGTTGACCCACGGGCGGGACTCCTGGTCGAAGGCGGCCAGCCGGCGGCGCCGCTGCTCGTCCTCCACCGCCCACCGGTCGACGATCAGGATCTCCGGCCGGGTCGGCGGCTGCTTGCTGTCGAAGTGGCCCGCCTCGTCGTCGAAGGACGACACGGTGGTCTGGTAGTTGAGGTTCTTCACCAGGTCCTCCGCCACGTACGCGATGGGCCGCTGGGAGGTGGGGTGGTACGGGTTCCACTCCAGCGCGCTCTCCCCGTAGTACTCGGGGCTGCGCCCCTCCGGCAGGTCGTGCCGGGAGGCGGCGGCCACCGTGACGTGGAGGGTGCGGGCCGGGGCCGCGGGGCCCCCCGCGTGGCCCGCGCCCTGGCCGCCCGCCGGACCGAAGGCGCTGGGCACCACCCGGTAGTCGAGGGGACGGACGGAGTCCAGGCGCACCGTCTCGGCCACCCGCACGATCCGTTTGGCCAGCTCGTACACGGCCCGCTCGTACTGTTCGGCGTACCCGCGCAGCTTGATCAGCCCGTAGAGCCCGTCGGTGACGTAGCGCTCGCCGAAGGTGTTGTGGTTGAACTGCAAGCGCTCGGCCGGCCCCGGAAGCTGCGAGGGCGGCACCGGTACCCACAGGGCCGGCACGATCGCCTCGGCCGGCTCGTTGCTCACCGCGCCGTGCTGGATGGCGCGCTGCGCGAAGGCGTACCACTCCTTCCCGCACATCTCACTGGCGAAGTAGCGCGGCGAGAACAGGGGGACGAAGACCCGGCAGGTGGCGAGCGCCGCCCCGAGCCGTTCCGACCAGCCCTCGCCGCTGCGTATCTCCCGGTCCATGAAGCCCGCGTCGGACCCGGCCGGCAGGTCGGTCAGCGCCATGACGTGGCTGCAGAGGTCGCGGAAGAGGCGCTCCACCCACATGTCGGGGTCGGGACCTCCGGGCCCGAATCTCGGTGTATGCGCATAACTGAGAAAGAAGTACGGCTGCACTGATGCGGGCACACGACCCCCGTCCCGAAGATGCGAGCGAAGAAACATCATTCCGGAGCTGCTTCGCGACATCCCCTCATCGTTCAGTCAATCAGCGTCTGTTTTCGGTCATCCAGTCCACGGCGTGATCGACGGCGTCCGGAATCGAGAAGAGCACGGCGGACGCGCCCCCCACCCGCCCCTCGCGCACCCTGGAATCGGGGAATGCCCGGCCGATCTCCGCGAAATCTCCGTCGTCCAGCGCGACGTCCTCGTAGGAGGTCCACTCTCCCTCTGCTCGCGGGCCCGGAAGGTTCACCTTCACCACACAGTCGTACATGCGCAAGGGTGGCTTCGGAATTCGATACTCCGCCAGGTGGAAAGCGGAACAGGCCGAAAATCCCACATTGATCATGAGTACCTGCCCTCCCTCCCAGCACAGTTTTCCCAGCGGGGACTCCTCGCCCAGATGGCATTCCAGCCGGTGCCCCGCGCACAGCCGCTGCGCGTCGGCCCCGAGGGCCGCGAAGGAGGTCTGCGGGTGGGCGCTGCGGGCCGCGCCGGGAGCCGTACGGACCGCCTCGGCGAGGGCGCCCATGCCCTGGCTCGGGGTGAGGTCCGGGTCGAAGGGGGGCATCCGGGACCGGAAGGCGGCGACCTCCGGCGGGGCGAGGCCCGCGATCCGGGCCAGATGGGCGCCGGAGGTCAGGGAGTTCGCCGGGGTGAAGGCCGGCACCACCAGGGTCCCGGCGGGGCCGAGGGTACCGGTGAGGGCGTCGCGCAGGGTCTCGGCGCGGAGCCCGGTGCCGCTCAGGGAGGCGTGGACCAGCAGGCGGGCGCGGGGCCGGACGCCGAGGAGGCGCAGCTGCGCGGCGAGCGCGAGCCGGCTGGGGGGCGTGCGGATGGCGGGGGTGCTGCTTGGGGGAGCGGCGGCGGCGCGGGGCGGGCTGCCGGGGGGAGGGGTGGCGGCGGCGCGGGGCGGGCTGCCGGGGGGAGGGGTGCTCACGCGTCCACCGACTTGAGTTCCCAGCGCAGTTCCTCCACCAGCCGCTTGCCCGTCACCGTCAGCTCGGCGGCCTCCGCCAACCGGTCCAGGGCCCGGTGGATCCGGTCGGCCCCGTCCGGCTCGTGCCCGTCCGTGGCCCGGTGGTACGCCTCCACGGCCACCCGCTCGTGCACGTCCGCCAGCAGCCGCGACACCGGTACCGGGCGCTCCCGCCACGGCGAGGGGTGCTGCCAGGCCCCGTCCAGGGCGTACAGGTCGGTGACCTCGGTCAGCGCCCGCAGCCGGGCCCGGCGCCGCCCGGTCAGCAGTGCCAGGGCCGTCTCGCCGGCGCCGGCCCCGTACGGCACTCCGAGCGCCCCCGGCCCGTGCCGCCCGGCCTCGCCCCAGTCTCCGGCCCGCGGCCCGCCCGCCAGCGGGGTCAGCGTGCTCAGTCCGTCGGCGGTCGCCCGGGCGAACCCCGGGACGGTGCGGTGCAGCAGGGCCCAGGCCGTGTCCAGGCGGCCCCGCAGCTCGTCGGCCTCGCCCGCGCCCAGCCGGAGCCGGGGCGGGCGGGCGAAGCAGTTGCGGTACGGGTCCAGGTCCTCCAGGGCCACCGGAGCCGCGTCCGGTCCGGGCGACCAGGTCCGTACGGGCAGCCAGCGCGCGTCCCCCGCCGCCGGGCCGAAGCGGTGCTCGGCGCGCCCGTCGCGCACGGCGTACCCCTCGTCGGTGGCGCGCAGCGCGGCCCGGCCGTCGGTGCCGGGCTCCCCGAGGCGCAGCAGCCCCAACGTCGGCAGGTACACCTCGCCGTCCCGGTAGGCCACCTCGGCCGGCAGGTCCAGCCCGCCCCGCAGCACGGCCGCCGCCGCCAGCGCGGCCAGCCTGCGGGCCGCTCCGGGGGCGTCCGAGCGGCCTCCGGGAGCGGCTTCGAGGGCCTCCAGGACCCAGGTCCGGGTGAAGGGGTGGCCCAGTACGGCGTCCAGCGCGTCGGCGCCGGCCACCCCGGCCCGCTCCACCTCGGCGAGCAGTTCCCAGGACCGGGCCCAGTCCGGGTCCGCGGCAAGCTCCCCGTGCAGCCGGGCCAACAGCAGCCGGGTCAACTCGTCGTGGGATCGTGCCAGTTCGGCGGGGTCGGCCAGCTCGGGGGCGGTCTGCCGGGAGGCGGTGCGCGCCTCGACCCCGTCGACCAGTTCGCGCAGGTCGGTGCAGTACACGGAGGGGTTGTCGAAGCCGCTGTCCGGCCGGTAGCGGTGGGTGTAGAGCCCGCCGCCGCACGAACGTACGACCGGGCAGCGGCGGCACGCCCCGCTGACACCCGCCAGGCCCAGCTGCCGGGCCCGCACCCCGGGATGGGCCGCGACCTGGTCCAGGGTGTGGTCGAAGACGTTGAAGCCGGTGGCCGCGGCCCCCTCGTAGGCGCTCTTGAGGGAGTCGACCTGCTCCAGTTGCCCGTCGGTCTCCACGACCACCAGGTCGGTCGGCGCGAGCCCGAGGGCCTCGGTGAGGCTGGGGCCGCCGCCCAGGGTGGACAGCAGGGACTCGAAGAGCCGTACGGGGAAGGGTCGTTCGAGGTGCTCCCAGCGGTCGAAGATCCGCAGCAGCCAGCGGGCGTACGCGTCGGGCGCGTCCCCGGGCCGGGCGGGCGGGGTCTCCCAGGTGGCGTGGGGGAGCAGGAAGTCCACCCGGGGAGGCTCCAGTTCGGCCAGGGCGTCGAGCACGGCGTCGGGGTCGTTCGCCACGTCGACGGTGCACAGCAGGCCCTGGTAGAGGTGGCGGTAGGACTCCGAACGGAGCAGTTCGACGGCGGCCAGCACCAGGGGGTGGCTCGTACGGCCGTCCGCGAAGCGGCGGTGACGGTCGTTGGCCGCGCGGTCCCCGTCGAGGGAGATCCCCACCCGGACGCCGTACTCGGCGAAGAGGTCCAGGTAACGGGGGCTGAGCTGGAGCCCGTTGGTGTGGATCCGCAGGTCCAGGGCGGCCGTACCGGCGAGGGCGCGGGTGAACTCCTCGCACACGAGGCGGAGCCGGGCCGTGCCCGCCAACAGGGGTTCCCCTCCGTGGAGGATCACCGTGACGGAGGGGAGTTCATGGTCACGGGCATGTTCGGCGAGTCGCGACGCGGTCTGGTGAATGACCTCGGGGGAGATCACCTTCGGTCGGGCCCGCCAGCTTTGATCTGCGTGTTCGTAGACGTAGCAATGATCACAAGCGAGATCGCATCTGCTGTGAACCTTCAGGACGATCTCGCGGAATGCGATCAGGCCGGTCATTGCTCCAGTCTAGAGCTCGTGACGCTCCGTCAGAGCGCGGAGTTGAAGATCGGTGCCTGAACGTGACGACCGGATTCCGACGGAAGCACCCGACCGAGCGTCGCGGCGGCGGAAGCACTGCGGACGTCGAGCTGCGCGAGCGGAACCCGACGGCCCTTGTTCGTGCAGGTCGGGGGGGTTGCGGAAGTGTTCACGACACCGTCCTCGGGGGAGGCCATCCGAAGGGGGAAGGGATGGAGGGGAATGGCGCCAGCGCGTCGCTGCCGTCAAGCGTGGACTTTACTCGCCCACACCCCATTGGCAACCGAGACATGACGCCTGGTCAAGCGTTCTATCGAAAGCGTGGCGCAATTCTCACGGGCCCGTATACGGGCGTTCGCGCACCATCAAGATCGAATTCCCCGGAGACGGCCACGAAAGGCATCGGCGCAGGTCGGTACGGTGGGCGGATGCCCACGACCCCACTGATCCTGCTGCTGTCCGGAAGCCTGCGCGCCGGTTCCTCCAACGAAACCGTCCTGCGCACGGCGCAGGCCCTTGCGGCCGAGGGCGCCGCCCCGGTGCGCACGCAGCGTTACGAAGGCCTCGGCGCCCTCCCGCACTTCAACCCCGACGAGGACACCGACCCCCTCCCGCCCCCGGTCGCCGCCCTGCGCGCGGCCATCGCCGGGGCCTCGGGGGTGCTGGTCTGCACCCCCGAGTACGCGGGCTCGCTGCCGGGCTCCTTCAAGAACCTGCTCGACTGGACGGTCGGCGGCACCGAGATCTGCGACAAGCCGGTCGCCTGGGTGAACGCCGCCGCCCCCGGCCGGGGCGGCGGCGCGGAGGCCGCGCTGCGCACGGTGCTCGGGTACACGGGCGCCGCGATCGTGGAGGAGGCCTGCGTCCGGATCCCGGTGGCCGGGGAACCTCTCTCCCCGGCCGGTCTCCTCACCGCACCCACCGCCCTCACCCGCCTCACGGCAGCCCTCACCACCCTGGCCACGGCGATGACCGTCCCCGAAGGGGGCTGAGGGCGACCGAGCGCGATCGGGGCCCACGGGCTCCC
Organism: Streptomyces sp. NPDC088097; assembly: GCF_044741845.1. Lineage (NCBI taxonomy): Bacteria > Bacillati > Actinomycetota > Actinomycetes > Kitasatosporales > Streptomycetaceae > Streptomyces > Streptomyces sp. NPDC088097. The sequence continues at coordinate 103,747 of NZ_JBIUTJ010000014.1, read as the reverse complement.
GACCACGACCGAAAGGGCGATTGCCTCCCGCCCCGGCGAAGGGCGGGCGCCGCCGGGCCGTCGCCGACGACACCAGGACCGGTTCGATCACGCGGGTCGAGCTTCTCCGCGCCGCCGGACGGATGGAGCGTCACGGACTCCGGTTCCCGAAGGTCGACCGGGATCTCCGTCCCCCGTGAACGCCCGCCCCGGCGGGACGGACTACGCCGGTTGCTGTTCGATCAGGGGGTCGCGCAGGAGCCAGGTGAGGATGTTCGGGAGGGCGTGCAGGGCCGCGAAGTGGGCGGCGGCCGGGTCGATGGTGGTGGTGGCTCCCGGGATGCGGCGGCCCAGCCAGCGGGAGTGGCCCACGGGGGAGAAGACGTCCAGCTCCCCGTGCCAGATCAGCACCGGGCAGCGGATGTCGGCGGGGTCGAAGCCCCAGGGGCGGCTGAAGGCCAGGATGTCGTCGATCCAACCCCACGCGGAGGTCCGCACCCCCTCGCGGTAGTTGCGCAGCAGCATCGCCCGCAGGCCCGCGTCCGAGACGATCATGCGGTCGTCGGCGGTCAGCTCCCGGCGCAGCTCCTCCAGGAGGCGGCCCGGGTCCCGGCGGATGCCGGCCGCGCGGGGGATCAGCCGGGCCACCAGCTCGTCGGGGTCGTCGGAGGCGTACGTGTACTCGCGCACGTTCGAGTCGGCCATCCCGTCGAACCAGTCCAGGTCCTCCGCGTCGCGCGGGGCGAGGGGCACCAGGGCGGCCGTCCGGGTCACCCGGTCGGGCAGCAGCGCCGCGCAGGCCAAGGCGCCCGGGCCGCCTCCGGAGCGGCCGGCGACCGCGAAGGTGTCCAGGCCGTAGGCGTCGGCGACGGCGGCCACCTCCCGGGCCACGTCGGCGACGGTGCGGCCCGGGTGGCGGTCGGAGTCGCCGTAGCCGGGCCGGTCGTAGGCGATGAGCTGCGTCCGCCGCTGGTAGAGGACCATCCCGCGGGGGGCCGGGCCCAGCCGGCTGCCGGGCATGCCGTGGAGCAGGAAGACGGGCTTGCCGTCCGGGTCTCCCCAGCGCTCCGCCACGAGGGTGCGTCCGTCCGGGGTGCGCACCTCTTTGCGCACGCGTTCCCTCCTTCGTCTCCGACGCCAACGGCGGTCAGGCCGATTGTGCTCTCGGCTCGTGGAATGCGGTAGGGCGCACTCCGCTCGAAATTCTTGTGAAAGTTTTCACAAGCGCACAGGGGTCCAAAGTCCCCCCACGTTCACGCAGGTCAGAGCCATGATCGCGAGGCGGTGAACCGGTGTGAACGGACCTTCGGCCCTACGGAAAGGGGCTTTTTCGGCGGCGCGGCTTCCGCTTTTGGGTGTCGAATTGAGCCATCAGGAAAACGGGTCGCCGGTTGTTCGGGCCGGGTTCGAAATGAAGGAGTTCCTGCCATGCAGGCCAACGAGATGGTGGACGGACTGGTCCAGGGAGCGCTCGCGGCGCTCGGCCGGTTCGAGTCGTTCAACCAGGAGCAGGTCGACCACATCGTCAAGAAGGCTTCGCTGGCCGCCCTGAGCCGTCACGGTGAGCTGGCCAAGCTCGCCGTCGAGGAAACCGGTCGCGGGCTGTTCGAGGACAAGGCCGTCAAGAACCTCTTCGCCTGCGAGCACGTCGTGAACTCGATGCGCGGGCTCAAGACCGCCGGTGTCATCCGTCGCGACGAGCTGAACGGCATCACCGAGATCGCCGAGCCGGTCGGCGTGGTCTGCGCGATGACCCCGGTCACCAACCCCACCTCGACCACCATCTTCAAGGCCCTGATCGCCCTCAAGACCCGCAACCCGATCATCTTCGCCTTCCACCCCTCCGCGCAGAACTGCTCCGCCGAGGCCGCCCGCATCGTGCGCGACGCCGCGATCGCCGCCGGCGCCCCGGAGAACTGCGTCCAGTGGGTCACCGTCCCCTCCATGGAGGCCACCGGCGCCCTCATGAACCACCCGGGCGTCTCCACCATCCTGGCCACCGGCGGGAACGCGATGGTCAAGGCCGCCTACTCGTGCGGCAAGCCGGCCCTGGGCGTCGGCGCGGGCAACGTCCCCGCGTACGTCCACAAGAGCGCCAAGCTGGGCCGCGCGATCCACGACATCGTGCTCTCCAAGGCCTTCGACAACGGCATGATCTGCGCCTCCGAGCAGGCCGTCATCCTCGACCAAGAGGTCTACGAGCCGGGCATCGCCGAGTTCAAGCGACTCGGCGCCCACCTCGTCTCCGCCGCCGAGAAGACCAAGCTGGAGCAGTTCGTCTTCGGTACGACGGCCTACGCCGCCGACTGCGCCGGAGCCAAGCTGAACCCGGCGGTCGTCGGCAAGTCCCCGCAGTGGATCGCCGAGCAGGCCGGGTTCACCGTCCCCGAGGGCACCTCCATCCTGCTCGCCGAGTGCAACGAGGTCGGCGACAGCGAGCCCCTGACCCGCGAGAAGCTCTCCCCGGTCCTGGCCGCCCTGAAGGCCTCCGACACCGAGCACGGCCTCGAACTGGCCGCCGCGATGGTCGAGTTCCACGGCCTGGGGCACAGCGCCGCCATCCACGCCGAGGACGAGGACCTCGTCGAGGAGTTCGGCAGGAAGGTCAAGGCGATCCGGGTCATCGCCAACTCGCCGTCCACCTTCGGCGGCATCGGCGACGTCTACAACGCCTTCCTGCCCTCCCTCACGCTCGGCTGCGGCTCCTACGGCCACAACTCGGTGTCCAACAACGTCACCGCGGTCAACCTGATCAACGTCAAGAGGATCGGACGGCGCAACAACAACATGCAGTGGTTCAAAGTCCCGCCGAAGATCTACTTCGAGCGCAACTCCATCCGCTACCTCGGCGAGATGGAGGGCATCGGCCGCGTCTCGATCGTCACGGACAAGACGATGGTCGCCCTCGGCTTCGTCCAGAGGGTCACCGACATCCTCAACTCCCGTCCCGGCAAGGTCGCCATCCAGGTCATCGACAACGTCGAGCCCAACCCGGAGCTGTCCACCGTCCGGGCCGGCGCCGCGATGATGCGCGAGTTCCGGCCCGACACGATCATCGGCCTCGGCGGCGGCTCCCCGATGGACGCCGCGAAGATCATGTGGCTGATGTACGAGCGCCCGGAGGTGGAGTTCGGGGACACGAAGGAGAAGTTCTTCGACGTCCGCAAGCGCGCCTACAAGTTCCCCTCGCTCGGCGAGAAGGCCAAGATGGTCGCCATCCCGACCACCTCGGGCACCGGCTCCGAGGTCACCCCCTTCGCCGTGATCTCCGACCCGGCCGCCGCCCAGAAGTACCCGCTCGCCGACTACGCGCTGACTCCGAACGTCGCCATCGTCGACCCGGTCCTCCCGATGGGGCTGCCGGCCACGGTGACCGCCGACTCCGGCTTCGACGCCCTGACCCACGCCACCGAGGCGTACGTCTCCGCGTACTCCAACGACTACACCGACGGCCTCTGCCTCCAGGCGATCAAGCTGATCTTCGAGAACCTCCAGCGCTGCGTCGTGGACGGTCCGAACGACCCCGAGGCCCGCGAGAAGATGCACAACGCCTCGACGGTGGCGGGCATGGCCTTCGCCAACGCCTTCCTGGGCCTCGTGCACGCCATGGCCCACACCCTGGGCAACACCTTCAAGGTGGCCCACGGCCGGACCAACGCGATCCTGCTGCCGCACGTGATCCGTCACAACGGCACCGTCTCGCACAAGGCCACCCCGTGGCCGAAGGCCGAGGTCTACCGGGCGCCGGAGCGCTTCCAGGAGATCGCGCGGATGCTGGGCCTGCCGGCCGCCACCGCCGCCGAGGGCGTCGAGTCCTACGCCAAGGCCGTCGAGGAGCTGCGCACCAAGTGCGGGATCCCCGCCTCCTTCGCCGAGGAGGGTGTGGACGAGGCCGCCTTCGTCGAGGCCCTGCCGACCCAGGCCATGAACGCCTACGCCGACCAGTGCGCCCCCGCCAACCCGCGGATGCCGATGATCGACGACATGCGGCAGCTGATGCGCCAGGCCTACTACGGCAACCCCGAGGGCGCGCCGGCCAAGAAGGCCGCCAAGAAGAAGTGACCTGAGAACGCGGAAGGACAAGGGCCCGCCCCGGCCGTCAAGGCCCGGGGCGGGCCCTTCGCGCGTGCCCGGGGGCCTACGAGCCTTCGTACGTGGCGCGGGGCCCGCGCGTCGTGCCCGGGCGTGAGGCCTACGAGGCTTCGCGCGTGCCCGGGGGTCTACGCCTCCGGGACCCGCGGCGGGGTCGGGATCAGCAGGGCGGTCGCCGAGCGGGCCCGCGTCAGGGCCCGGGCACGGTCCGCGCCGCGCTGGCCGAGGACCACCCGGGTGCTCAGCCCGTCCAGCAGCGCGAGCAGCTCCGAGGCGCGGGCGGGTACGTCCAGCGGGGCGAAGCGGCCCTGTTCCACGCCCCGGGTCAGGAGCGCCTCCAGGTCCTGCTGCCAGCCCTCGTCGATCTCCTCCTGGGCGGCCTTGAGCGGCTCATTGGAGGCGGTGCGGGCCCACAGCTCGATCCACAGCGTCCAGCGGGGGTCGCGCGGGCCCTCGGGGAGGTAGAGCTCCAGGTAGAGCGCGAGCTTGCGCGGGGCGGTGAGTCGGCGACCGAGCAGGGCGCGCCGTTCGACGGCCAGTTGCTCCTCGCTCCAGCGCAGGGCCTCCAGGAGGAGCCGGTCCTTGCTGCCGAAGTAGTACAGGATGTGGCCGCCGCTGGTCCCCAGCCGCTCGGCCAGCGCGGACATCGTGAGCGTGGCCAGCCCGTCCTCGGCGATCGCCGTCATGGCCTCTTCGAGCATGCGTTCCTGGGCGATCTGCCCGTCCCGCCGCCGTGCCGCTCCCGCCACCGGTCCCGCCTTCCCGATCTTCCCTGGCCAGACCTTATCCCGGACAGGGTCTTGACGGGGCCCCGGTCGGCATCGCATCTTGAATGCCATTCAAGAACCTAGAACGTCGTTCAAGGTTTGCCGCCAGAGTCAGGGGTCCGCCATGGGGCAGCAGGAGACAGCCGACGTCGACGAGGTGTTCCGGGTCGAGACCCACGGGATCGACCCCATCCCCGACGACGAACGCCACGGCAGCGCCAAGGACCTCTTCTGGCTCTGGTTCGGCTCCAACCTCACCTTCACCTACGTGATCAACGGCGCCCTCGCCGTCGCCTTCGGGCTCTCCTTCTGGCAGGCCACCGCCGTGGTCGTGCTCAGCGCCCTGTCGTTCTTCGCGATCAGCGCGGCCGGCCTCAGCGGCATCCGCACCGGCACCGCCACCCTCGTCATCTCCCGCGCCGCCTTCGGGGTCCGCGGGAACTGGCCCGCCGGGGTCCTGAACTGGGTGGTGAGCATCGGCTACACCATCGTCAACACCGTCGTCGGCACCCTGGCGCTGGAACTGCTGCTCGCCGAGACGGGGCTGGTCGGCGGCACGCCCGCCCGCGCCCTCGCGCTCGCCGTCACCCTGGCGCTGACCTTCGCCGTCACCCTGTGGGGCCACGCCACCGTGCAGTTCGCCGAGCGCTGGGCGGCGTACGTCCTGGCCGCCGGCTTCGGCGCGCTCCTCGTCTTCGTCCTGCCCGGCGCCGACACCTCCGCCCCGACCGCCGCGGCCGGGCTGTCCGGCTGGAGCCTGGCCTTCGTGGTGATGCTCGCCGGGCCGTTCTCGTACCTGCCGATGCCCGCCGACTACACCCGCTACCTGCCGCGCACCACCTCGCTGAAGTCGATCACCTGGAGCGGCGCCCTCGGCGGGATCGTCTCCTCGGTGGCCCTGGGCATCGCCGGAGTGGCCGCCGCCACCCAGACCGACATGACCGACGCCGTCGCCGGAGCCGAGGGCCTGCTGCCCGGCTGGTTCCAGCCGCTGTTCCTGTTCCTGGTCCTCGGCGGCTCCGTCACCAACTCGATCATCACCCTCTACTCCTCCAGCCTGAACCTCCAGGTCCTCGGCATTCCGTGGAGCCGCGCCCGCGCCCTGGCCATCAGCGCCGCCGTCACCGCCGTAGGTTCGCTCGCCGCGCTCTTCCTCACGGACTTCACCACCTCCCTGCTCTCCTTCCTCTCTCTCCTGATCATCGTGTTCGCGCCCTGGGGCGGTGTCTTCCTCGCCGACATGCTGCTGCGCCGCTGTCGCTACGACGCCGAGGCCCTGCACGCCGGAGAGGCCGGCGCCTACTGGTACCGCGCCGGCTACCACCCCGCCGGCATGGTCGCCCTGCTCTCCGGCCTGGTCTTCGCCGCCCTGACCTGCGACTCCGAGCTGTGGACGGGCCCGCTCGTGGCTCCGCTCGGCGGCGCCGACCTCACCCTGCTCGGCTCGGTGGTCTCCGGGCTCGTCTACTGGGCCCTCGCCCGGCGCCGCGTCCCGGCGTACGCCCCCGCCGCCTGACCCCCCTCCCGCCCCCCCGCCGGTGCCACCGCACACCTCCCAGCCCCCTGGAGCACCCATGTCCCGCCCCCTCCCCGCCGACCTGCTGCTGACCGGAGCGCGGATCCACACCGTGGACCCCGCCCTGCCCGAGGCGCAGGCCCTCGCCGTCCGCGACGGGGTGATCGTCTGGGTCGGCCCCGACACGGAAGCCGACGCCTGGGCCGGACCGGACACCGAGCGCGTCGACGCAGGGGGCCGGCTGGTGCTGCCCGGGTTCATCGACGCCCACAACCACGTCCGGCTCGGCTCCGACGCCGACTGCGTCCAGCTGGCGGGGGTGCGCACCCTGGAGGGCATCCAGGAGCGGATGAGGGCCTGGCTGGTCGAGCACCCCGACGCCGAGTGGATCGAGGCCGAGGCCTTCGACTACTCCGCCGTCCCGGGCGGCCGGATGCCGCGCGCCGCCGACCTCGACCCGGTCACCGGGGACGTACCGGCCTTCGTCCTGTCCTACGACGTCCACACGGCCTGGCTGAACACGGCCGCCGTGCGCCGCCTCGGGATCTCCCGCGACCGCGTCGACCTGCCCTTCGGCACGGCCGAACTCGACCCGGAGACCGGCGAGCCCACCGGCTTCGTCAAGGACTTCGCCGTCAAGGGCCTGTCCCGGGACGGCCACCGGGCCCTGCGCGAGCTGGGCGTGCCGTGGGCCTCGCCCGACCGGCAGTACGGGCGCCTCGCCAAGAGCCTCGACGACGCCATCGGCTTCGGCATCACCACCGTCGTGGAGCCGCAGAACTCCCTGGACGACCTCGAACTCTACGAACGGGCCCGCGCCGAGGGCCGGTTGCGCTCGCGGATCGTCGCCGCGCTCTTCCACCCGCGCGGCACCGGTGACGCCGACCTGGACGAATTCGCCGATGCCGCCCGCCGGTTCGCCGGGGACCGGCTGCGGGTGGGCCCGCTCAAGCTGTACATCGACGACGTGGTGGAGCCCCGTACGGCCGCACTGTTGGAGCCGTACGCGGGCTGCGGCAAGCACCGGGGCGAGACCTTCTACCCGGCGGAGGAGTTCGCCGACCTGCTGGCCAAGCTGGACGCGCGGGGCTTCCAGTGCTTCGTCCACGCCACCGGGGACCGGGGCATCCGCACCGTCCTGGATGCCGTCGAGCACGCCCGTGCGGTCAACGGCCCGCGCGACGCCCGCCACCAGGTCGTGCACGTGGAGTGCCTGGACCCGGCCGACGTGCCGCGCTTCGCGGAGCTGGGCGTGGTCGCCTGCATGCAGCCGCGCCACTGCGCGCCCGAGATCGCGGGGCCCGGCCAGGACTGGGCCGAGAACGTGGGGGAGGGGCGCTGGCACAAGGCCTGGCCGATGCGGAGCCTGAGCGAGGCGGGAGCGGTGCTGGCCTTCTCCAGCGACTGGAACGTGGCCGAGATGGACCCGATGATCGGCATCTACACCGCCGTGACCCGCCGCCCCCTGGCGGGCGGGGAGGCCTGGCAGCCGGAGGAGACGGTCGACGTCGAGGCGGCGGTGTACGGCTACACGATGGGCTCCGCCCACGCGAACTTCCTCGACACGGAGCGGGGCTCCCTCACGGTGGGCAAGGCGGCGGACTTCGTCGTGCTGTCCCGGGACATCCTGCGCGTTCCCGCCGAGCGGATCCCGGGCACGGTCGCCGAGACGGTGGTGGTGGCGGGCGAGATCGTCCACACGGCCTGACCCCGGGCGCCCGCCCCGACCCGGCCCGGCCCGTGCGGTCGGGCCGGGGCCTCGGCGTTGCGGCCGGTACCAGCGGGCCCTCGCGGCCGGCGGCCTCCGTGGGGACCCGTCCCGTCGGGTCACGCCGTGCCGGGCCGCACCTCGCCGGGTCATGACTCCGGGTGCTCCTCGGGGGCGAGGAAGCGGCCCATCGGGAGGACCTGGCGGCCCCAGGTGCTGGCCATGATCTGGCCGGCCAGGAGGTACGTCGCCCCCAGCGCGGCCAGCAGACCGCTCCAGCCGGTGATCCGGTTCCAGACGACCGAGCCGGTGAAACCGCTGACGGTCATGGCGACGAAGACGACCAGCACGCAGGTGAAGGTGGACAGCAGCACCAGGTGGATCCGCCAGCTGCCGATCCACAGCACGAACACCACGAACACCCAGGGCAGGGTGAACAGCCCGCTGACGTCACCGCGCAGCGAGGGATCGGTGGCCGGCAGGACCCACTGCAGGAGGCAGGCCTTCGCCATCCAGAACAGGCCGAAGCCGCCGAACACCGTCGCGTGCCAGGTGTCGCCGCGCTGGGCTTGGAACAGCCCCGCCAACAGCTGGGCCAGCCCGCCGATGAAGAAGCCGACCAGCGGCAGCACCGAGTGCCCGAGCTTCTCGGGAAAGACGCCCGCGTCGATGCCGGTGGCGATGACGGTGACCACGATGAAGCCGGTCAGCCCGAGGGCGCCCAGCTGCGCCTGGGCGCTGGGCTCCATCCGCTTGACGGAGACGGCCTGTTCGGCCGGCCCCTGGCGGTTGCGGAGCACGGGGTTGTTCACCGGACCTCAGCGCCTTCGCCGCCCGCGAAGCGGGGCACGGACGGGGAGTCGTCGGGCAGGCCGCTGCCCACGGCGGCTCCGGGTTTGCCCCGGCGCAGGACCGCGCAGGCCAGGGTGACGGCGGAACCGGCCACCGCCCAGGCGGCCAGGACCCACATCGGTCCGCCCGCGCCGTTGCCCCTGAAGTACGCGATGGAGCGGGCGGCGTAGGTGCCCGCGCCCGGCGGCAGGGCCGGGCCGATGGCCTTCCAGAAGGGCGGCAGCAGCGGGTACGGGTAGGCGCCGCCCGCGCTCGGGTTGCCGAGCACCACGACCAGCAGGATGGCCAGGCCGATGCCGACCACGCCCGCGAGCCCCTGGAAGGCCAGGGTGATCGCGCCGACGGCGAAGACGACGAGGGTGCCCAGGCCCCACAGGCCCACGAGCGGGCCGGGCAGCGCGTCCAGCACCGGGCCGGCGATGACGGCGCCGAGCAGTCCGGCGACGATCGAGTACAGCAGCAGCGCGCCGAGCCGGATGACGGCGCGGGCGGAGTTCGCGGGCCGGGCCCCGGCGCTGATCGCGAGGATCGCGGCGCACAGGTAGCCGCCCACGCACCAGCCGACGACCAGGTAGAAGGAGCTGAGCCCGCGGCCGTCGCCCTGCGCGACGGGGGCCACGTCGACGACCCGGACGGTGCGACCCTGCGCCTTCTCGACCGTGCCGACCACCTCTTCCAGGGCCTGGGCGAGGGAGGCCCCGGCGCCCCCGGCGACGAGCAGCCGGTCGGTGGTGCCGGCCGGGTCGATGATCAGCGCGCCGTCCACGTCCCGGTTCTGGATCAGGGTGACGGCCGCCACCTCGTTCTCCGCCGCGCGGGGGTCGAGGGGCTTGCCGGGCAGCGCGTCGAGGCGTTGGACGGACTGCCGGGCGACCTGGTCGACCGGGGCGGCCACCGCGATCGGGATCCCGCTCGGCTTCGGATGGTGGAAGGCCCCGATGTAGGAGGTGATGAAGGCCAGCTGGAGGGCCAGTACCCCGAGGACCAGCAGGGCCGCCCGGGTGGTCACGGCGTCCTTGATCTCGGCGAGGAAGCTGCCGGAGGGGCCTGGGTCGCTGCTCGCTGTGCGCTGGGTCATGTCCCTCACGCTCGGCGTGGCGGGGGCCCGCCGCAGCAGGGGAGGGCCGAATGGATGATCGAACAAGCGTTTCGCACAGATATTCGAATTGCTCTATGGTGGAGCGAGGGGGAGGTGATGGTTCGAGCGAAGCAGGAGGCCGCGGATGCCTGGTTTTACGCATCTGCACACCGTTTCGGGGTTCTCCGCGCGGTACGGAGCCTCCCACCCGGAACGGTTGGCGGTACGCGCCGCCGAGCGCGGCATGGACGCCCTCGCCCTGACCGACCGCGACACCCTCGCGGGCACGGTCCGCTTCGCGAAGGCCGCCGCCTCGGCCGGGATCCGGCCGCTGTTCGGGGTGGACCTGGCGGTCGCCCCCGCCGCCCCGGCGCCGTCCGCGGCGAGCGGCCCCGGCGAGGCCTCCCACCGGCGACGCGTCCCGGTCAAGGGCGGGGCCTTCGTCGACGAATCCGCCCCGCGGGCCGTGTTCCTGGCCCGCGACGGCGCCACCGGCTGGGCGGAGCTGTGCCGGATGGTCACCGCCGCCCACGCCCGGGCCGCCCGGGGGGACGGCCCGGTCGACGGGAGCGCCGGTTCAGGGGGACCCGGCGCTCCCGCACCCGCCCCGGGATCCGCCGCCGGGGCGCCGCTGCTGCCCCGGGAGGCGCTGCGCGGCGACGGGGTGTTCGTCCTGCTCGGCCCCGGCTCCGAAGTGGGCCGGGCGCTCGCCGCGGGCCGCCCCGACCGCGCCGCCCGACTGCTCGCGCCCTGGCGGGAGGTCTACGGGGACGCCCTGCGCCTGGAGGCCGTCCACCACGGCCGCACCGGCACCGGCCCCGGCTCGCTCCGGCTGGCCGCCCGCACCGTCGGCTTCGCCGCCGAGCAGGGCGTGACGGCCGTGCTCACCAACGCCGCCCGGTACGCCGACCCCGGCCAGGGCCCCGTCGCCGACGTGCTCGACGCCGCCCGGCGCCTGGTCCCCGTCGACCCCCGGGGCCCCCTCGACACCGGCGAGCGCTGGCTCAAGGACCCCGCCGCCATGGCCGGGGCCGCCGAGCGGATCGCCGAAGCCGCCGGGCTGCGCCCCGCCGACGCCCGCCGCCTGCTCGCCCGTACCCGCGAGACCGCCGAGGCCTGCTCCGTCGACCCCGAGGACGACCTGGGCCTGGGCTCCGTGCACTTCCCCGAGGCCCGCCTCGTCGGCGCCGCCCACCGCACCGCCCAACGGGTGCTGACCTCCCGCGCCTCGGCGGGCATGGTGCTGCGCGGCTACGCGGGCGAGCCCGCGTACTGGGAGCGGATGCACCGGGAGCTCGACATCATCGCCCACCACGGCTACGCCTCGTACTTCCTCACCGTCGCCCAAGTCGTGGACGACGTAAGGGAGATGGGTATCCGCGTGGCCGCCCGGGGCTCCGGCGCGGGCTCCCTCGTCAACCACCTCCTCGGCATCGCGCACGCCGACCCCGTCGCGCACGGACTGCTGATGGAACGCTTCCTGTCCAAGCGCCGCCGCGTCCTGCCCGACATCGACATCGACGTGGAATCCGCCCGCCGGTTGGAGGTCTACCGCCGCATCCTCGACCGCTTCGGCGCCGAACGCGTCGCCACCGTCTCCATGCCCGAGACCTACCGGGTCCGCCACGCCATCCGCGACGTCGGAGCCGCCCTGTCCATGGACCCGGCCGCCGTCGACCGGCTCGCCAAGGCCTTCCCGCACATCCGCGCCCGGGACGCCCGCGCCGCCCTGGCGGAACTGCCCGAGCTGCGCGAGGTCCGCGAGGCGCGCGGGGACGCGTACGGGAGGCTGTGGGACCTCGTCGAGGCACTGGACGCGCTGCCGCGCGGAACCGCCATGCACCCCTGCGGAGTACTCCTCTCCGACGCCTCGCTGCTCGCCCGCACCCCCGTGGTGCCCACCAGTGGCGAGGGCTTCCCCATGTCCCAGTTCGACAAGGAGGACGTGGAGGACCTCGGCCTGCTCAAACTCGACGTGCTCGGCGTGCGCATGCAGTCCGCGATGGCCCACGCGGTCGCCGAGCTGCGCCGGGCGACGGGCGAGGAGCTCGACCTCGACGACCCGGCGCAGGTCCCGCCGGGCGACCCCGCCACCTACGAACTGATCCGCTCCACCGAGACGTTGGGCTGCTTCCAGATCGAGTCCCCGGGCCAGCGCGACCTGGTCGGGCGGCTCCTGCCCGCCGTCTTCGACGACCTCGTCGTCGACATCTCCCTCTTCCGGCCGGGCCCGGTCGCCGCCGACATGGTCCGCCCCTTCATCGAGGCCCGGCACGGCCGCGCCCCCGTCCGCTTCCCGCACCCCGACCTGGCCGAGGCCCTGCGCGGGACGTACGGGGTGGTCGTCTTCCACGAGCAGATCATCGAGATCGTCCACGTCATGACCGGCTGCGGTCGCGACGAGGCCGACCGGGTCCGGCGCGGACTCTCCGACCCGGACTCCCAGGGCCGCATCAAGGTCTGGTTCGCGGCGACGGCCGCCGGGCGCGGCTACGCGCCGGAGGTGATCGCCCGCACCTGGGAGATCGTCGAGGCCTTCGGCAGCTACGGCTTCTGCAAGGCGCACGCCGTGGCCTTCGCCGTGCCCACCTACCAGTCGGCCTGGCTCAAGGCCCACCACCCGGCCGCCTTCTACGCCGGACTCCTCACCCACGACCCCGGGATGTACCCCAAGCGGCTGCTGCTCGCCGACGCCCGCCGGCGGGGCGTGCCCGTCCTCCCGCTGGACGTGAACCGCTCGGCGGTCGCCCATCGTATCGAACTGGTGTCCGATGACCCGGAGCGGTGGGGCCTGCGGCTCGCCCTCGCCGACGTCCACGGCATCAGCGAACCGGAAGCCCTGCGCATCGAGACCGAACAGCCCTACGCCTCCCTGCGCGACTTCTGGGACCGCGCCCACCCCGGCCGCCCCGTCGCCGAACGCCTCGCCCAGGTCGGCGCGTTGGACGCCTTCGGCGCGAACCGCCGCGACCTGCTCCTGCACGTGAGCGAACTCCACGGCGCCGGACGGGCGACGAAGGTGCGCGGAGCCCAACTCCCCCTGGACGGGGGCCGCTCCACCGCCTCCGTAGGACTCCCCGACCTCACCGACGCCGAACGGCTCAGCGCCGAACTCGGAGTCCTCGGCATGGACGCCTCCCGCCACCTCATGGGGGACCACCACGCCTTCCTCGCCGAACTCGGCGTCACCCCGGCCCGACGCCTGCGCGCCGTCGAACACGGCCGGACCGTCCTCGTCGCCGGAGCCAAGGCCGCCACCCAGACCCCGCCGATCCGCTCCGGCAAGCGGGTCATCTTCAGCACCCTCGACGACGGCACCGGCCTCGTCGACCTCGCCTTCTTCGACGACAGCCAGGAAGCCTGCGCGCACACCGTCTTCCACTCCTTCCTCCTCCTCGTGCGCGGAGTCGTCCAGCGGCGCGGCCCGCAGAGCCTCAGCATCGTCGGCTCGGCCGCCTGGAACCTCGCCGAACTGGCCGAACTCCGCGCGGGCGAAGGCCTCCAGGCCGTCACCGCCCGACTCGCCGAGCCCCTCCCCACGGGCCCCGGCGACACCGGCCGCCGCATCCACCTCCCGACCGGCTACGAGATGAACCCCTGGGCCGACCTCCAACCGCCCGGGGACCGCGCCGCCACCGGCCGCAAGCTGTGGCACTCCAGCCCCGGGAGCGCCGGATGAGCACCCCCGAGACCTCCGACACCCGCGACACCCCCGAGACCTCCGACACCCCCGGCTCCGCCGATGCCGCGCCGGCCGCGATCCTGCACGTCCGCTGCGCCCCCACCCTCACCTCCGAGGGCTACCGCGAAGTGCTGGAGCTGCTGCGCGAGTTCTCCCCGCTCGTCCAGGCCCTGCCCCCGCGCGCCGCCCTCGTCCACGCGCGCGGCGCCCGGCGCTACTTCGGCGCGGACCCCGCGCGCATCGCCGAGGTGGTCCGGCTGCGCGCGGTCGCCCGCCTCGGCACCGACCTCCGCATCGGGGTCGCGTCCACCTGGGCGGTGGCCGCCACGGCCTCCGCGCACCTCCCCGGCCCCGGCGGGATCCTCGCCGTCCCCGCCGACCCCGGATCCGTCGCGGCGTTCCTCGGCCCGCTCCCCGTCGAAGCGCTCCACGGACTCGGCCCCCGCCAGGCCGAAGCCCTGCGCGGATACGGGCTCCACACCATCGGAGCCCTCACCGAAGTCGCGCCCGGCATCCCGGAACGGATCCTCGGCAAACGGGCCGGCCGGCTCGCCGCCGAGCGCGCCCGAGGCATCGACCCGCGCCCCGTCACCCCCCGCGACCTGCCCGGCTCCGCCTCCGTACGGACCCGCTTCACCCGCCAGGAACTCGACGGCCCCCACACCCGGGCCGCCCTCCTCGGCCTCGTCGTCCGGCTCGGCGCGAGCCTGCGCGGCCGTCGGCAGGCCGCCCGGGCCCTCTCGCTGACCCTCCAGTTCGTCGGCGGCACCCGCTGGGAGAAGACCCGGCGCCTGACCGAGGCCTCCGCCCACGAGGAGGACCTCCGCACCCTTGCCTACCGCCTCATGGACGCCGCCGGCCTGCAACGCGCCCGCCTCACCGGCATGGTGCTGCGCGCCGAGGACCTCACCGGCGCGGCCGGCCTCACCCGCCAGCTCACCCTCGACCCGGTCCGCGAGGCCCGCCTCACGGTCGAGGCCGCCGTCGACCGCGCGAACGCCCGCTTCGGCCCGGGCACGGTCGCCCCGGCGTCGGCCTTCTTCGAGGCCCGCCTCGCCGCCGGGGCGCCGACGGGCTGACCCGGGGCGGAGGGGCCCGAAAGAGAAGGCCCGCGGGACAGCCCTCAGACGTCCGACAGGATCCGGTGGGCCGTCTCCGCGCGCAGCGGGGTCGTCTGGGCCTGGATCAGGTGGAACTGGGCCTCCCGGGAGAGGCGGCCCGCCGTGTGGCCGTACTGGATCGCGCGCCCGCCCGCCACCGTCACGCAGGCCGCGCCCGCCCGTACGGCCAGGTCCAGGGCGGCGGCCCGCAGGGCCAGCCGGGTCTCGGCGGCCTCGCCCGGCGGGAGTTCGTCCCGCAGGGCGTAGGCCCGCGCCCGCAGCTCGGCCGCCTTCCGCGCGAGGCGCAGGCCCAGCTCCTCGAACGGCGGCGACCGGAGCAGGAAGTCGACGGTGGCCCGCAGCTGCCCGAAGACGGCCGGCTGGGCGTCGGCGTTGTCCAGGTCGTAGGCCCGGATCCAGTCGGCGCGCGGCTCCAGGCCCGTCACGCGCGCGTCGGGCACGTACACCCCGCGCAGTTCGACGGCGGCCGTGTGCGTACCGGCCATCGCCCACAACGGATCCGACGCCACGCTCTCCAGCCCGCCGCCCGGGGCGCAGTCGACCAGGGCGAAGAGGGCCTCGTCGGCCGCCGTGACCGCGCCCACGTACAGCGTGTCGGCCGCGCCCCAGCCCGTCACCCACGGCAGCCGCCCGGACAGCCGCCACCCGCCCGGCGCCCGCTCCGCGGTGACCGGCGGCCGCGGATGGCGCAGGACGGCGAACCCGGCCGTGGCCAGGTGCTCCCCGCCGGTCAGCGCCGCCAGCCACCGCGTGCGCAGCGCGTCCCCCTCGGGGCCGACCGCCTTCAGGACCGCCTTCACCGACGCGGCGTGCTGCGTCCACACGAACCAGGTCGACGGGTCCACCGCCGCCAGCACCTCGTGCACCTCCCGTACCACCTGACGGGCCGTGAGCCCGCTCGCCGGACCGGGTTCGTACACGGTCAGCCCGTACGCGCCGCAGCGGGCGAGCGCCTCCAGGTGCGACCGGGGAACCCCGGCCCCGGCGGTGCGCTCCGCCTCGGGCCGCAGGATCCGTACGGCGGTCTCGGTGACGGCGGCGACCAACGGGTCCCCGGCCAGGGCCGACGGGGTGGCCAGCGCGGTACCGGCGCCGGGAGCCTCGTTCCACATGCCTGTGATCACCTCAAGTCGCCTCCCGGGGCCGCCCATTGTCGCGGAGCGGAGCCGGAGCGGGACCGGAGCCGGGCTCGACACGCGAGTTTTTACCGACGCGTAACTTCCCTGTCTTGCTACTCGCCCGTAATTTGGCGGCAGCAGCTCCCCTTGTGATCCGGATCACGGGACGCACCCCCCACCCATTCCCCTTGACCCGCAAGGAGATCACACGATGCTGCCCTGGAGACGCCTGCTCCGCCCGCTGGTCGTCCTTTCCCTCGCCGCCGCCGCACTCCTCGCCCCCACGGGCGCGGCGCAGGCCGCGTCCGCTCCCAGCAGCGGCTGGAACAACTGGTCCTGCAAGCCCTCCGCCGCGCACCCCCGCCCGGTCGTCCTCGTCCACGGCACCTTCGGGAACTCCGTGGACAACTGGCTCGGCTTCGCCCCGTACCTCGTCCACCGCGGGTACTGCGTCTACTCCCTCGACTACGGCCAACTGCCGGGCGTGCCCCTCTTCAACGGCCTCGGACCCATCGACAAGTCCGCCGGACAGCTCGACGTCTTCGTCGACCGGGTGCTGGCCTCCACCGGCGCCCCCAAGGCCGACCTCGTCGGACACTCCCAGGGCGGCATGATGCCGCGCTACTACCTGAAGTTCCTCGGCGGCGACCGGAAGGTCAACGCCCTCGTCGGCCTCGCCCCCGACAACCACGGCACCACCCTGCTGGGCCTCACCCAACTGCTGCCCTACTTCCCCGGCGCCGAGGACCTGATCAGCACCGCCACCCCGGGCCTTGCGGACCAGATCGCCGGTTCCCCCTTCCAGAACAAGCTCAACGCGGGCGGCGACACCGTCCCCGGGGTGAAGTACACCGTCATCTCGACCCGCTACGACGAGGTGGTCACCCCGTACCGGACCCAGTTCCTCGACGGGCCGAACGTCCGCAACGTCCTGCTCCAGGACCTGTGCGCGGTCGACCTCTCCGAGCACGTGGCCATCGGCCTGACCGACCGGATCGCCTGGCACGAGGCGCTCAACGCGCTCGACCCCGCGCACGCCGAACGGACCACCTGCGCCTCGGTCTTCGACTGAGGCACGGGCGGTCCGATCGGTCGGGCCGGGCCCAACCAGAACCCGTAGGCGACGACCTAGCGGCCGTGGCGGCCCGTCGTCGCCCGGCGGCGGGCCATCGCGAACAGCACGGCCGCGCCCGCGGCCAGGGCGCCGGCCCCGGAGATCGCGATCATCGGGGTGGCGCTGCTGCCGCCCGTCTCGGCGAGGTTCTCGTCGCGCCCGCCCAACGGCGAGGGCGAGGAGTCGGAGGCGGGGGCGACGGCGATCGGGGAGGCACCGGCCACGCCGTTGGTCTTCGGGTCGTTGTCCCCGTGGCCGTGGTGCTCCACCGAGGACTTGGAGGCGCCGTCGGCGATCTGCCGGTCCGTCGGCGGCTTGGCGAGCGGGCAGTCCTCGTCCGTACCGGGGACTCCCGTGCCGGGCTTGCCGGAGGGCTGCGTGGTGGGCTTCCCGCTCGGCCGTCCGCCGGACCCCCCGGTCGTGGGGCCGGTGGTGGGCTTCCCGCTCGGGGTGGTGCCCGTACCGCCGGTGCCGGTGCCGGTGCCGCCCGTGCCGCCGTTGTCGGCGCCGAAGACCACGTCCGAGCAGGAGTAGAAGGCCTCCGGGCTGTCCGAGCGCTGCCAGACGCTGTAGATCAGGTGGCGGCCGCTCTTCTTCGGGACGGTGCCGGAGAAGACGTAGTCGCCGTTCTGCATGCCCGGGTCGGTGGCCTTCGCGAAGGGCGCGGGCTCCAGGTCGGACCACTTCAGGGGCTTCGTCGGGTCGTAGCCGTCCTTCGTCACGTACAGCTCGAAGGACCCCTTGTGCGGGGCCGTGCCCTTGTAGCGGAAGGTGTGGGCGCCGGACGTCATCGGGCCGGCCGGCCAGTCGGCGCGGGCCAGGTCCAGCCCCTTGTACTTGCTGTTGCCCGCCGAGCAGAGCTGCCCGTCCGGGATCAGCTTCTTGCTCTGGCCGGCCGCGTTGGCGATGTTCACGGCGTTCCAGTCGTAGAAGGCCTGGGCTCCGCTCGCCGCGACGGCCGCCTTGCAGGCGGCCGACTTCGGGGCCTCCGGACCCTCCGCGTAGCACGCCGCCACCCGGCTGACCGGGTCCGTCATCGATCCGTGGGCGGCCGCGGGAACGGCGGCGTACGCGGCCACCGCGAGCGGGGCGAAGCCGACGGCGGCGATGCGAAGGGCGGTACGGCGACGGGGTGCGGGCATGGGTGGATCTCCTTCGGGCGCAAGGCGGGGGTGCGCCAGTGGAACGGGTCCGGGCAGTGCGGCGCCGTTCCCCGAATCGGGGCCCCGGCGCCGCGGCCGGCCCTCCCTGGCACCGCCAAGCTAGCCCGCCCGAAGCCCCCTCCGGCCTTGTCCGGGGCCCTGGGCCGCATCCTTAGGGTCCCGTTAAGGTCGGGGTAAGAGGCCCCTCAGGAACGGGCCCCGCACGGCCCACGAGCAGAGACATCAGGTGCCCCGATGACGGTCTTCCACTGCCGTGGCTGCCGGCTGCCGGTGACGCGGCCCGTCACCGAACGGCCCCTGCCGGACCCGGACACGGACGAAGGGTGGCACCGGCCGCAGGCCGCGCCGGCGGACGCGCGCGGGCACACCGACGCACCGATCGTCCGGATGCCCCGGGGACGTTCGCCGTCGACCCCGAGTCGTCCGGTCCGCCCTACGCGTGGGACGAGGCGTCCGGCCTGCTGCTGGAGTCCGGACCCCGCCGCACGGTCGTCCTCAACCCCGCCGACGGCGCCGGCCTCCGGGAACACCCGGACCCCGCGATGCGGCGCGGCCACTGCTGCGGGATGGACGGCGAATGGGGCCCCAACCTGGTCTGCGCCTGCGGCGCCGTCGTGGCCACCCTCCACTCGGACTGCTACCAGGTCCAGGAGCTGCGGTTGCGGCCCGCCGGCGTCGAGCGCGGCGACCCGGACCCCGCCGGGTGACCCGGCCGTCAGCCGAGCAGCGCCGGCAGGCCCCCCGGGGCGCGGGCCCGGTCGTCCAGGTCGTCCAGGGCGCGCACCGCGCGGGCGGCCGCCTCGGGGTCGGTGCGCGTCAGGCCGCTCGCCGCGAACTCGTCCTCGTCCAGGCGCAGCACGGACGCGCCGTCCGCCGACACCCACAGGTCCAGGTCCAGGTCGTCGACCAGGATCTCTGCGCCGCGGATCACGACCGGTCGGGTGATGTCGCAGTACCAGCCCTTGAGGACGCCCTCGCCGCTCCACACCTCCTTGACCGCGTACCAGCGCGTGCGCCAGAAGTGCTCCACGAACACGTCGCCCGGCTCGAAGCGGACGAACCCGAAGTCCCGTACGCCGTCCGCCGCCCAGGGTGCGCGCACCGTGATCCGGTCGCCGTCGTCGGCGACCGGAGTCGCCGGATAGCTGATCTTGGTGCGTCCGGCCTTGGTGAGGGTGACGGTCCATCCGATGGTCATCGCACGGCTCCCGATGTCTTGGCGTGGCGGATCTCGGTCGCGCGGATCTCGTACCCGAGCCACCTGTTGATCGCAAGCATCGGCCCGTTGCCCGTGTCGTTCCCGGTGAAGGCCAGCGTGTAGCCGGCCTCGCGGGCCCGGTGGAGCGAGTCGGTCTTGGCGAGCTTGGCCAGACCGCGGCCCCGGAAGGCCCGCCGGGTGCCGGTCATCGCCGAGGAGTAGCGGTCGACGCCGTCGGTGCGGGCCGCCGAGAAGGCGGCCACGACGCCGTCCACGAGGGCCACCGTGGTCAGTTCGTGGTCCAGGGTCGGATCGTTCCAGACGCCGTCCAACCAGTCCGCGTAGTCGTCCAGCTCCACCGGCAGGTCGCTCGGCTCGTCGGCGCTCACCTCGGCGTCCGCCTCGAACAGCGGACGCGGGTCGGCGGCGAAGGCCGAGCCCGGACGCAGCTCCACCCCGGCCGGCAGTGACGCGGCCTCCGGGCGGGGCGGCAGGACGGCCGACGCCAGGTCGAGGCCGAGGAAGTGCGCGGAGCGGCTGGGCCGGTAGCCGTGGCGCTCGGCGAAGGCCCGGTGGGCCGGCTCGTCCAGGACCCAGGCGTACGAGTCCACCGCGCCCCGCGCCACGAGGTGCTCCTCGGCCACCCGCAGCAGGGCCGTCCCCACGCCGAGCCCGCGGTGCGCGGGGTCGACGTAGGCGTTGACGAAGCCCTGGCCGGGCTCGGGGCTGTCGTGGGCGATCCCCACCCGGGCGGTGCCGAGGGCGAGTCCGTCCCGGTCCTCGGCGATCAGGACCCGCAGGTGGCTCCCGGGGTGGGCGCGGGCGACCTCGTACGCCACGCCCGCCGGGGTGTTCACCATGAAGGGGAGCGCGACGCGCCGCACCCGTGCGACGGCTCCCGCGTCACGCGGGTCGTCGGGGCGCACGTCGCGGATCAGCGTCTTCGTACCGGTCATGTCCGCGACCGTACGGGCTGGGCCCCCGGCGGCGCCTCCCATTAACCGGCGGCGCCGCCCATTGAGCGGGCATGGGGGAGAATCGGCCACGTGACCTCGACACCCCTGAAGATCGCCATCGACGCATCTGCCGGCGCGGCCGCCCCGTACGAACAGGTGCGCGCGCGGATCGCGGACCGGGCCCGGACGGGGAAGCTGCCGGCGGGCTTCAAACTCCCCACCGTGCGCGGGCTCGCGGAGGAACTCGGGCTGGCCGCGAACACCGTCGCCAAGGCGTACCGGGCCCTGGAGGCCGACGGGGTGATCGAGACCCGGGGGCGCAACGGGACCTTCGTCGCGGCCCCGGAAGGCTCCTCGCGGGAGGCCGCCGCGGCGGCGCAGGCGTACGCGGAACGGGCGCAGCGCCTGGGCCTGACGGAGGCCGAAGCCCTCTCGGCGGCCACCACCGCCCTCCGCGCCCGCTACGGTCCGCGCTAGGCCGGCGGCGCCCTAGAGGTAGAGCCCGGCCTCGGAGGTGTGGGGCTGGAGCGGGAGCACGGCCGCCGGGCCCGTGCCGCGGCGCAGGGCGAAGAGTTCGGCCAGGGTCGCGCCCTCGCGGGGGACGCCCTCGCTCGCGCCGAGCCAGTCCACGGACTCCCGGTGGGTCAGCCTGCCCACCTCGATGCGGGCCAGGCAGCGGCCCGGCCGCACGACGGCCGGGTGCAGGCGCTCCAGGTCCTCGTTGGTGGTGACGCCGACCAACACGTTGCGGCCCTGGCCCAGCAGACCGTCCGTCAGGTTCAGCAGCCGTGACAGCGCCTGTCCGGCGGTGTGCCGGGCCTCGCCCCGGATCAGCTCGTCGCAGTCCTCCAGCAGGAGCAGCCGCCAACGCCCCTTGGCGGTGCCCTCGTCCTCGCCGATGGCGATGTCCATCAGGTAGCCGACGTCGTTGAACAGCCGCTCCGGGTCCAGAACGCAGTCCACCTGGCACCAGTCCCGCCACGAGCGGGCCAGCGTGCGCAGTGCCGAGGTCTTCCCGGTGCCGGGCGGCCCGTGCAGCAGGAGCAGCCGTCCCGCGATGTCGTCCGGGGTCACCTTCATCAGCCGGTCCATGGCCTCCGCCACCGGCGCCGTGTAGTTCGGCCGCACCTCCGGCCAGGTGCCCGCCGAGATCTGACGGGTCGTGCGGTAGGGCCCGCGGCGCGGGGAGACGTACCAGAAGCCCATCGTGACGTTGTCGGGCTGCGGTTCGGGCTCGTCCTGCGCCCCTTCCGTGGCCGCCCCGAGCACCGTCGTGGCGAGGTCCTCGGTGGTCGCCGTCACGGTCACGTCCGCGCCCCGGCTCCAGCGGGAGACGAGGACCGTCCACCCCTCGCCCTCGGCCAGGGTCGCGCTGCGGTCGGTGTCGCGCGCCGAGCGGAGAACCTTCGCCGCCGGCGGCAACAACGTCGCCTCCGCCTTCACTCGTTCGATCGTCACGCTCTGGGCGTACGGCTGTTCCCCCGTCGCGAACCGCCCGAGGAACAGCGCGTCGACGACATCCGACGGTGAGTCACTGTCGTCCACGTTGAGCCGGATCGGCAGCACGTCATGCGGGTCTGCAGGCATGGCGCCCATGATCCGGCACGAACCTGCCCCACGCACCCGTGTTTCGCCGGATCGGGTGTCCGGGTCGCCTCTTCAAACGCGAGGGGAGTGAAGGTTCGGGTGACAGGTCCACTCCGAAAATTCTTGGCATGGACACTTCCAACAAGCCCCGGCTGCTTGTACCACGGACTCAGGAGTAACCCTCCGGTCCTTTCCCCACAAGGAGCCGCACACATGAGCAGGACCCTGTCGCGCTTCGCCGCCCTCACCTCCTCCCTCGTACTCGCCACCGGCGCCGCCCTGTTCGGCGCCGGCCAGGCCACCGCAGCCCAGGCCGACTTCGGCTACGTCGCCCTCGGAGACTCCTACTCCTCCGGAGTCGGCGCCGGGAACTACGACGGTGCGAGCGGCAACTGCAAGCGCACGACCCGGGCCTACCCCGCCCTCTGGGCCGCCGCGCACTCCCCGCAGACCTTCTCCTTCACGGCCTGCTCGGGCGCCCGTACGGGTGACGTGCTCGCCAACCAGCTCGCCCCGCTCAACTCGGGCACCGACCTCGTCAGCATCACCATCGGCGGCAACGACGCCGGATTCTCCGACGTCATGACGACCTGTGTGCTCCAGTCGGAGTCCACCTGCGTCAGCCGCGTCAACCAGGCCAAGGCGTACGTGGACTCCACCCTTCCGGGTCAACTGGACCAGGTCTACGACGCCATTCACAGCAGGGCCCCCGGCGCGAAGGTGGTCGTCGTCGGCTACCCCCGCTTCTACAAGCTGGGCGGGAACTGCGTCGCCGGACTCACCGAAGGAGAACGTTCCGCCATCAACGGCGCCGCCGACCACCTGAACACGGCCCTCGCCAAGCGCGCCGCCGACCACGGCTACGCCTTCGCCTCCGTCGCCGGGACCTTCACCGGGCACGAGATCTGCTCCGGTGACGCCTGGCTGCACAGCGTCAACTGGACCAACATCGGCGAGTCCTACCACCCCACGGCCGCCGGACAGTCCGGTGGCTACCTCCCCGCCTTCAGCGGCAAGGCCTGAGAACGGTCGGACCTGGGCGCCGGTCCCGCACGTCAGGGACCGGAGTCCGGGCCCGACCTTCAGGCACCGGTGTCCGCGCCCGACCGTCAGGCACCGGTATCCGTCTCCGTCGACGGCGTCGGCGTCGCGCTCGGGGTCGCCGAGGGGGTCGGCGTCGGGGTGGGCTCAGGCCCGGTCGAGTCCGAGGGGGCCGGGGACGAGGCGCCGCCCGACGGGGTCGGCGCCGAGCACGCCACCGAGTACTCCAGCCACGGCGAGGCCGCCTCGACCGGCCCGCGCACCTCCAGCCGTACCGCGTCGTTCACCGTCGTCCCCGGCAGGCCGCCCGGCTCGGAGTGGTTGAGCTGGCGGGTGCGGGCCCCGTCCGCCTCGTACGCGAGGCTCTGCCACGGGGTGTCTGCGGCGCTCCCGCCGCGCGCCACCCAGCGGTACTCGACCAACGCCGGGACGCGGGCCACCTCCAGGGTCCCGGTGAACGCCGGCGCCGCGTACTCGGGCGGCGGGCAGGTCCCGCTGTACGCGCCGCGCAGGGTGTGGACGTAGACGGTGACGGACTGTGCCGGGCCCGCGGTCGACGAGGCGGACGCCGACGCGGAGGTCGAGGCCGAAGCGGTGGGCGACGGGCTCGTCGGGGCGGAGTCGGAGGGCGCCGGGCCCGTCGGGCCGCCCGCCGGGCGGTCCCGCAGCAGCAGCCACCCCAGCGCGGCCAGCGCCAGCAGCAGCAACACGATCCCGACGGTCAGCACGACCCCGGCCGACCCCTGCGCCTGGGCGGCGGCCAGGGAGGGACCCGGCGCGGGGTCGCGCGGCGGTACGGGTACGGGCATCGGCATCGGCGGGGTCGCCCCGTACCGGTCCCCGTTCGGGACCGTCGTCGCCGTCGCCGTCGCCCCCGCCCGGGCCTGCGACAGCGGCCCGTCCGGATCCCGTACGGTCCCGCCCGCGCCGATGATCCGCAACATCCGGGTCGCCTCCGCGGCGGACAGCCTGGTCGCGGGATCCTTGCGCAGCAGCCCCTCCAGCACCGGGGTCAGCGGCCCCGCCCGCTCCGACGGCGGCAACTCCCGCTCCACGACGGCCTGCAGGGTGGACAGCGCGCTGTCCCGACGGAAGGGGGAGACTCCCTCCACGGTGGCGTAGAGCAGCACCCCGAGCGACCACAGGTCCGACTCCGGTCCGGGCTCACGTCCCAACGCGCGCTCGGGAGCGAGGAACTCGGGGGAGCCGACCATCTCGCCCGTCATGGTGATCGACGAGGAGCCGGTCAGGCTCGCGATCCCGAAGTCGCTCAGCACCACCCGCCCATCGTTGGCGATCATCACGTTGGCGGGCTTCACGTCCCGGTGCAGGACCCCCGACTCGTGCGCGGAACGCAGTGCGGCGAGGACCTGCTCGCCGATGTGCGCGGCCCGCTGCGGGCTCATCGGGCCCTCGGCCTCCAGGACCTCGGCCAGCGAGAGCCCGCGCACCAGCTCCATCACGATCCAGGGCCGGCCGTCCTCGCTCGCCACGTCGTAGACGGTCACGACCCCCCGGTGCGAGACCCGGGCCGCGGCCCATGCCTCCCGCTCCAGGCGTCGGTACATGCGTTCGATCTCGGCCGTATCCATGCCGGCGGGAGCCCGTACCTCCTTGACGGCCACCTCGCGCCCCAGCACTTCGTCCCGGGCCCGCCACACGATGCCCATGCCGCCGCGGCCCAGCGGGCCGAGCAGTCGGTAACGACCCGCCACGACACGCGCGGCGTCACCGACTTCCCCGGCGTGTCGCCCGTCGTCGTTCCCACTCACGCGAACCCCCCATGCGTCACCGGGTGATCACTCCAAGTTAGCGCAGGGTGTGCTCCGTGACCCCTGTCGTGACGGAGTCGTCACCGAGGGGTTCCCACGTCGGCCCGGATGTGCGGAGAGTAATGGGCAACTGCGCTGAGTAATCGTCAACTATCCATACCCATAGGGGTAATTCACGCCACCGGGATACCCGAGGGTGACGCGAGGGCGATAGGGTTAACCTGCCCGGGCCGGGTGCCCTCGTACGGGTGGGGAGAGATCATGGAACAGATAGCAATGCGCAGCAGGCCGCCTCGCGTGCCTGCCATCACCTGCGGTAGCAACGCGACCAGCTCGCGCCTCGACCGCCATCTCGCCGTGTTGGGCGGCCCAGCCGTCCCGCACCACGAGTCGGCCGAGGCGACCCTGCTGATGCGCGAACTCACCGCTCGCGACCACACGCACGTCCAGCGGAGCCGGAGCGCGCGCGTCGCCCTCTTCGCCCCGCTGCGCAGGCTGCGGCGCACCCTCTTCGGCAGCCGCCGCTCGTAACTGCCCCTCTCCCACCTCCGATCCGTACCCGTCGTCGATCCGTAGCGCAGCCGGCCCGGTCCGGCTGCACCCCGGCACCCCTTCCCGGTCCGCCGCCCCAGGCCCGCCGTCCCCCGTCGCGGCGGTGCCCTGGACGGCGCCACGACGGCGTGAGCGCGGCGTGAGAACGGCGCCACCGCGCGCCGCCCTCGCGTCAGCGCACGCACCCGTCTCGTTGGCTCACGCACCCCGCGTGGCACCCCGCCCTCAGGCGATCACACCGTCCCGGCGCAGTGCCGAGACCTGCGCGTCCGTCATCCCCAGGGCTCGCAGCAGGGCATCGGTGTGCTCGCCGAGCCCCGGCACCGCTCCCATGCACGGCTGCGGGCCGCCCGGCAGGACGATGGGCGGCAGCAGCGCCCTTAGCGGTCCCACGGGCGAAGCCACCTCCCGCCAGCGGTCGCGGGCCTCCAGCTGCGGGTGCGCCGCCAGCCTCGCCACCGAGTTCAGCCGGGCGCAGGCGATCCCCGCCGCCTCCAACCGCCCGATCGCCTCGTCCGCGCCGAGCCGCCCCAGTGCCTCGGCCACCACCGCGTCCGTCTTCTCCCGACCCCGCGTGCGGGCCGCGTTCGTCGCGTACGCCGGGTCCTCGGCCAGGTCGGGCCGCTCCAGCACCATCAGCGCGAGGCGCCGCCACTCCCGGTCGTTCTGCACCGACAGCAGCACCCGGTCCCCGTCGGCCGTCGCGTAGGCGTCGTACGGCGCGATCACGGCGTGCGCGAGGCCGGTCCGTACGGGCTGCTCCCCGCCGTGCATCGTGTGGTGCAGGGGATGCCCCATCCACTCGGCGAGCGCGTCCAGCATCGAGACCTCCACCGGGCCGCCGCGCCCGGTCGTCCCGCGCCGCAGCAGGGCGGCGAGCACCCCGGAGAAGGCGTACATGGCGGCGGCGATGTCGGCGGCCGGAATGCCCGCCTTCACCGGCCGCTCCGGTGTCCCGGTGACGGAGACCAGGCCCGCCTCGCACTGCACGAGCATGTCGTAGGCGCGCTTGTGGGCGTACGGGCCCTCGGGGCCGTAGCCGGAGATGTCCACGGCGACCAGCCGGGGGTAGCGGGCGCACAGCGCCGCCGCGTCCAGCCCGAGCCGGGCGGCGGCCCCTTGGGTGAGGTTCTGCACGAAGACGTCCGCGTCCGCGAGGAGGCCGTGCAGCACCTCGCGCCCGCGCGGGTCCTTCAGGTCGAGGGCGAGGGACTCCTTGCCCCGGTTGGCCCACACGAAGTGCGAGGCCATGCCCCCGGCGGCGGTGTCGTAGCCGCGCGCGAAATCGCCGCCGTCGGGCCGCTCGACCTTGATCACCCGGGCGCCGAGGTCGGCGAGCTGACGGGTGGCGAAGGGGGCCGAGACGGCCTGTTCGACGGCGACGACGGTGAGACCGGCGAGGGGGAGGGGCAGCGGCTCGGCGTACGAACGGCCGGGCTCGCCCGGGCCGTCCGCGCTGTCGGGGGTCTCGGGGGTGCCGGGGGCGCGGTTGTCCATGACACCGATCCCTATCCCGCCGGACCCCGGTCTGTCACCCCCCTCTCCGTCCCCCGGTGACCCGCCCCGAGGCCGGCGACCGGATCAGTCCCGGCCGCGCGCGAAGCGCCGGGTGGCGAGCGGCGCGAACACGGCCAGGAGGAGCAGCGACCACAGCACCGCTCCCGCCACCGGATGGACCGCCGGCCAGGCCGCGTCCGGGGCGGCCGTACCGCCCGCGTTGCCGAACAGCCGGCGTACGGCCCCGGCGACGGCGCTGATCGGGTTCCACTCGGCGACGGCGCGCAGCCACCCGGGCAGGCCGTCCGTCGGCAGGTAGGCGCTGGAGAGCATCGGCAGTACGAAGGTGGCGCCCGCCACCTGGCCGGCGGCCTCCTCGCTGCCGCTCAGCAGGCCGAGGTACGTGCCCACCCAGGCGGTGGCGAAGCGGAACAACAGCAGCACCCCGAAGGCCCCGAGCGCGCCGGGCAGTCCGTTCTCGACCCGCCACCCCATCGCGAGCCCCACCAGCACCAGCGGCACCATGGCCGCCGCCGTGGTCAGCAGATCGGCGGCCGTCTGCCCCAGGGGGACGGCGGCCCGGCTCATCGGCAGGGTGCGGAAACGATCCGTCACGCCGCGGTGGGCGTCCTGCGAGGCCGCGAACATCCCGGCCATCAGCCCGTTCGCGGCGGTGGCGGCGAGCAGGCCGGGCACCAGGAACTCCCGGTACTCGGCGCCGGGCACGGCGAGCGCGCTCCCGAAGACGTAGCCGAAGAACAGCAGCATCGTCACCGGCATGGTCTGGGTCAGGATCAGCAGGCCCGGGGAGTGGCGGGCCTTCTGCATCTGACGGGTGAGGACGGCCGAGCCGTCCGCGAGGAGGGAGGTCACGCGGCGTTCTCCTTCGTGGCGCCGGGGCCGGGGAGGCCCCCGGAGGGGCTCCGCGGGGCGGTGGGGTGGGTCGGGTGGGTCGGATTGGTCGGGTGGGGCTCGGTGTTCGGGTGGGGCAGGGTGTTGGCTCCGCTTCCGGTCAGCCGCAGGAACACCTCGTCGAGGGTGGGCGGGCGCAGGCTCGCGTCGGTCACCGCGATCCCGGCCGCGTCGAGGGCGCGGACGATGGCGGGCAGGGTGATCGAGGCGTCCGCGACGCTTACGCCGACCGTGAGCCGCTCCGCGTCCGGCCGGGGTCGGCCGCCGGTCAGCCGGTCCAGGACGGCGGCCGCGCCGGGCAGGTCGGTGGCTGCGGCGAGGGTGACCTCGGCGTGGGAGCCGAGGCGGGCCTTGAGCGCGGTCGGGCTGCCCCCGGCGACCGCCCGCCCCCGGTCGACGACCACGACGTCCTCGGCGAGCCGGTCGGCCTCCTCCAGGTACTGGGTGGTGAGCAACACGGTGGTGCCCTCGTCGGCGAGCGCGCGTACCGCCGTCCAGATCTGCTCGCGGGCCGCCGGATCCAGGCCGGTGGTGGGTTCGTCGAGGAACAGCACCCGGGGGCGCGCGAGCAGCCCAGCGGCCAGGTCGAGCCGTCGCCGCATCCCGCCCGACCAGGTGGAGGCGACCCGGTCGGCGGCCTCGTCGAGACCGAAGCGCTCCAGCAGTTCGTCGGCGCGGGCGCGGCCCGCGCGACCGCGCAGTCCGCAGAGGCGGGCGAAGAGGCGCAGGTTCTCCCGGCCCGTCAGGTCGTCGTCGACGCGGGCGTACTGGCCGGTGACCCCGATGGCGCGGCGGACGGCGGCCGGGTTTCGGGTGACGTCGATCCCGGCGACCAGGGCGCGCCCGGCGGTGGGTGTGGTGAGCGTGGTGAGGATGCGCACGGCGGTCGTCTTTCCCGCGCCGTTGGGGCCGAGCAGCCCGCAGACGGCCCCCTCGGGAACGGCCAGATCGAGGCCGCGCAGGGCGCGCACCTCCCCGTAGTGCTTCTCCAGACCTTCACTAAGTACGGCGTACGCAGTTGTCATGTGTCGCACCCTATCGCACTACGTACGGCGTACGTAACTAAGATGGTGTCGAGACGACGAGGTGATGTGACCGATGCCGATGGCAGCCGACGGGCGCCCCGCTGAACCCGAAGTGATCTGGAGCCGTCCGCCGCGCGCGGGGCGCGGGCCGCGCCCCGCGCACAGCCGCGACTCGATCGCGGCCGAAGCGGTGCGCATCGCCGACGCGGAGGGGATCGAGGCCGTCTCCATGCGGCGCGTCGCCTCGGGGATCGGGTCGGGGACGATGTCCCTCTACAACTACGTCCCCCGCAAGGAGGACCTCTACGAGCTGATGGTCGACGCCGTCAGCGCGGAGTACGACCTGACCCCGCCCGGGGGTGACTGGCGGGCCGACCTGCTGGCACTGGCCCGCCAGACCCGGGCCCTGATGCACCGGCACCCCTGGTTGCCCCGGCTGCTGAGCCCGGTCCACGGTTTCAGCCCGCACGCCCTGGCCTACCTGGAGCACAGCCTCGGCTGCCTGGAGCCCCTCGACGCGACCGGCGGCGAGAAGCTGGAGCTGGTGGCCGCCGTCAACGGCACGGTCGGTGCCTTCGTGGCGAGCGAACTGGCCCTGGCGGAGCGGGCCCGCTCCCTGCCCTGGAGCGAGGCCGACGAGCGGCGCGCACGGACGGCCTGGCTGGGCTCCCGGCTCGCCACGGGCCACTACCCGCACCTCGCGGCGGCGCTCACGGCGGACGGTCCGGCGGCGGGCGGGGACGGGGCGCCGGTGGGGGCGGACGGGGCGCCGACCGTCGACATGGACGCGGTGTTCGACCGGTCGCTGTCCCGCCTGCTCGGAGCGTGGGGGACGTAGGCCTGGGGGACGTAAGCCTGGGTGGCGTAGGCGTAGGCGTAGGCGTAGGCGTAGGTGCGGGGGCGTAGGCGTGGGGCTTCCGGGAGGGAGGCCACGTGAGCGGCCTCCCCTCCGCAACCACCGTCAGAGCAGCGCGAACTGGCCGCCCGGGCCCTCCTCCCGGTGGTCCAGCACCGAGGCGGGCCGGCGGGACCAGCGGGGCGGGGGGAGCACCCCGGCAGCCGCCGGTTCGGCCGCAGGGAGCAGCGGTCCGGGGGTGAACGCGGCCCGCTCCGGGGCCAGATCGGCCAGCAACGCCAGGGTGGTCACCAGGGCGAGCAGCTCGGAGGTCCAGGCCTGCGGCCACCGCGCCGGCCCCAGGGCCGCCAAACCCGGCGCGGCCGGATCCCGGTGCGCGCTCCGGGCGGCGAACCAGGTCTCCAGCACCCGGGCGCCCTGGGCCTCGTACTCCCAGGCCCCGGTCGGGACCGGGGAGATCACCCCGTCCCCCAAGGTCAGCGTCTCGGTCTCCGCGTCGTGGTCGAGCCCCTGGGGCCAGGCCGTCACGGCCGCCCGGACGTACGGTCGCCGCCCGCCCGGCAGCCGGGGAGGCTCCCCGCCGCGCGCCCCGCGCAGCTGGACGGTCAGCAGGCGGTGACCCAGCTCCAGCCCGGCCCGCCAGCGCTCCGGATCGGCCGTCAGCGGGACCTCGTACCCCCGGGGTCCGGGCCGCCCGGCCGCGAGGATCCAGCACAGGACGTCCTCCGGGGTGACCCAGCCCCCGTAGCGGGCCCCCAGCAGCGGCAGCAGGCCCGGCGCGAGGTTCGGCTCGGCCCCGCCGGGGCGGCGGTGCAACGGGCGGATCCGGCCCAGGCGCCCGGCCGGGAGGTGGGCGCTGACCAGTGGTTCCGGAACCCCGACCAGGAACAGCTGCTGCGCGTCGCGGACCCGCCACAGCTCGGGGCGGGCGGCGTCGATGAGCCGTTGGTCGGGCAGCAGCCACTGCTCGTCGAAGGGTGCGCGCAGCACCCGTACGGGGTCGGGGAAGGGGCCGGGCACGTCCGCGAACCGGGCCGTCACCGAGCGTTGCCCCGGCAGCGCGGCCGCCCCCGAGGAGGGCGTACGGGTTCGGGTCGGGCGGAACAGGCGCTCCCGCTCGGGGCCTTCGGCGCCGGTCAGGGCGGTCCAGCGGGTACGCAGGGTCGCCGGATCGGGAGCGGCCACCCAGTCCCGGCCCAGGCGCAGGCCGCCGACGGCCCAGGGCATCAGATCGTCCAGCAGCGGTACGTCATCGCTCACCCGGCAGATGGTAGCGACGGGCCGCTGCGGCCGGGCCGCGTCCAGGCCGAAGCGTTACGCTCCTTATGAGCTGATCTCTGGTGGTTTGCCGGAGACCGAGTCGTCGAGAACGAGGAGCCGACCATGAGCCAGTACGACGAGTACTCGACGCCCTCGCAGGCCGAGGGCGAGCGGCTCGACGAGGACATGGACGAGGCCCAGAGGAAGCAGCGCCACGCGCAGACGCAGCGCACCACGCCCTCCCAGGCGGAGGGCGAGCGGGGGGCGGAGGAGGACGGGAAGTAGCGGAGGAGGGCGGGGCGCCGGGGCGGAGACGGGGCTCAGGGCGCGTCGACGGTCACCGTGAAGGAGAACCGGTCGCCCCGGTAGCGGATCCGGGCCACGTCCACCACGCGCCCGTCCTCGTCGTACGTCACGCCCGTGTAGTGCAGGATCGGGCTCAGTAGCGGCACCTGCAACAGCTCCGCCGTGACCGGATCGGCGAGGCGCGCCTCGACGGTGTCCGTGATCCGGCTGATGCGGACGCCGACCACGTCCCGCAGCACCTTCGTCATCGGCCAGCGCACCAGATCGGCAAGGTCCACGGAGCAGGCCAGCTCCGGGCGCACCGCGTTCTCCGCCCAGTTGGTGGGCTCGCCGCTCTCCTCGTCGTGACGCAGCCTGCGGTAGGTGACCACCTCGGCGACGTCCGGGAAGTGCTCCAGCAACTCCCCGGAGACGGGGGTGCGCTCGCGGCCCAGGATCGTCGTGCGCTCGCCCGACTGCTGCGCCACGATCGCGTCCACCGAACCCAGCAGCCGCACGGGCGCGCCGCGCCGGGCCCCCGGCTCGATGAAGGTGCCGCGCCGCCGGTGCCGACTGATCAGCCCCTCGGTCTCCAGCTCCTTGAGGGCCTGGCGCATGGTCAACACGCTGACGCCGTAGTGCTCGGCGAGCTGCTCCTCGGTCGGCAGCCGCAACGAGGCGTCGGGGGTGCGCCCGAGTATCGAGGCGCGCAGCGACTGGGACACCTGGTACCAGAGGGGCAGCTTCCGGTTCAGTACCAGGGAGTCGGGAGCGAAGGCGGTCACGGGTGGTTCTCCGTACGGATGGCAGGACTTCAGGTGGAGCGGCGCGGTGCCGCACCCCCGCGCGGGCGCTGGGCCGCGCCGTCCGGGTGGTGCGGCGCGGCCCAGCGCATGTTAGGCACGGAAGTGGCGCTGGAGACCCTTCCATACGTCGTCGTATCCGCTCTGGAGGTGGTCCGCTCCGGCCGCCTGGGGGGTGGCGGTGATCGGCCAACGGGTCTCGAACATGAAGGCCAGACCGTCGTCGATCTTCTGCGGCTTCAGCTCGGCGGCGCTCGCCTTGTCGAAGGTCTCGCGGTCGGGGCCGTGCGCCGACATCATGTTGTGCAGCGAGCCGCCGCCGGGGACGAAGCCCTCGGCCTTGGCGTCGTAGGCCCCCTCGATGAGGCCCATGTACTCGCTCATCACGTTGCGGTGGAAGTAGGGCGGGCGGAAGGTGTCCTCGCCGACGAGCCAGCGCGGGGCGAACACCACGAAGTCCACTCCGGCCAGCCCCGGGGTGTCGGAGGGCGAGGTCAGCACCGTGAAGATCGACGGGTCGGGGTGGTCGTGGCTGATGGACCCGATGACGTTGAAGCGACGCAGGTCGTAGACGTACGGGACGTGCGTGCCGTGCCAGGCCACGACGTCGAGCGGGGAGTGGTCGTAGGTCGCGGTCCAGAGGTTGCCGCAGAACTTGTTGATCACCTCGGTCGGGCGGTCGACGTCCTCGTACGCGGCCACGGGCGCCCGGAAGTCGCGGGCGGCGGCGAGGCCGTTGGCGCCGATGGGGCCGAGGTCGGGCAGCTCGAAGGGGCGGCCGTAGTTCTCGCAGACATAGCCACGGGCGGCGACGCCGGCGGCCCCGGTCCCGGCCCTGGTGCCGGTGCCGGTGCCGGTGCCGGTGCCGGGGTCCGTGTCGGGGTCCGTGTCGACGTCCAGCGGCTCG
This sequence comes from Streptomyces sp. NPDC088097, assembly GCF_044741845.1. Classification (NCBI taxonomy): domain Bacteria; kingdom Bacillati; phylum Actinomycetota; class Actinomycetes; order Kitasatosporales; family Streptomycetaceae; genus Streptomyces; species Streptomyces sp. NPDC088097. The sequence goes on along the minus strand of NZ_JBIUTJ010000014.1, from coordinate 70,906 downwards.
ACGCGGAAGCGGACGCCGCGCGGGATCAGGGCCACCTCGCCGGGGCCGGCGGAGAGCAGGCCGAGCTCGGTGCGCAGCAGCAGCCGGCCGCGCTCGGGGACGATCAGCAGCTCGCCGTCCGAGCTGCTGAACACCCGGTCCGTCATGGGTGCGTTGGCGGCGTAGAGGTGGATGGCCATGCCGGTGCGCTGGGCGGCGTCGCCGTTGCCGCCCAGGGTCCAGAGGCTGTCCAGGAAGTCCGTGCCGGGCGCCGGGTCGGGCAGCGGGTTCCAGCGGAGCCGGTTGGGGTCCGGGACGGCCTCGGTGAACGGTGCGGTGCGCAGGGCGCCGTTTTCGGTGCGGGTGAAGGCCGGGTGGGCGGCCGAGGGCCGGATCCGGTAGAGCCAGGAGCGGTGGTTGTGACGGCGGGGCTCGGTGAAGGCGCTGCCGCTGAGCTGCTCCGCGTAGAGGCCGAGGGGGGCGCGCTGGGGCGAGTTGCGGCCGTGGGGGAGAGCGCCGGGCACGGCCTCCGAGCTGTGCTCGTTGCCGAAGCCGGTGAGGTACTCCAGCGCCTCCGCCGTCTTCCTGGCCTGCTCGCTCATGACTGCTCCCGCTCCGTCGATGGAATCCTATGGTTGACAGTAGGATTCCGGAGCCCGCCCGTCAACGGCGGCTTACGGCCGCCTGGCCGATTCCTCGGAGGCGTGGCGCGGCCGTTGGTGTGACGGGCGATGTGACCGGCGGGGCAGCCCTTCGGCCCCTCGGCCTCACCCCCGCCCCTCGGCCGGATTCACGCACGGGGGGCTCCCAAAAGATGAACATTGCTCTACTCTCTCGCGCATGTCGTGGACCCGCAGGTTCCCTGCCGTGCCGGCGGCGCTCCTCGCCGCCCTTCTCGCCCTCCTGTCCCTCCTCGTCGCCGCGCCCGCCGCCCGCGCGCACGAGGAGCGCCCCGTCACCCTCCCCGACGGCTCCGGATCCGTACCGAGGTACCGGGCAGGCGAGCCCGACCTGCTGGTCTGCAAGACGGACCGACCCGCCTTCGAACGCCGGATATCCGCCTTCCCGGACGAGCTGAGACAGCGCAACCTGGCCCTCTACGAGCGCTGTGAGAAGAGCGGCTACCGCCATCTCCAGGAAGCCGTGGACGCCGTGGACCGCCCCGGCATGAACATCGCGATCCTCCCCGGCCTCTACGAGGAGGAGCCCTCCCTCCCCAAGCCCACCGGGGAGTGCGCCCGCCTCAAGGCCCCCGACTCCGCGCTCGGCTACCAGATCCTGTCCTACGAACAGCAGGTGGCCTGCCGCCACAACCAGAACCTCGTGGCGATCCTCGGCAAGACGGACCTACAGATCGAGGGAACCGGCGCCTCGCGCCTGGACGTGGTCGTCGACGCCAAGTACCAGAAGCTGAACGCCATCCGTGCCGACAAGTCCGACGGCATCTACTTCCGCAACTTCACCGCCCAGCGCACCACCTTCAACTCGCTGTACGTCCTCGCCGGCGACGGCTTCGTGATCGACGACGTCCTGACCCGCTGGAACGACGAGTACGGCTTCCTGACCTTCGCCAGCGACCACGGGCTGTACAAGAACTGCGAGTCCTACGGCAACGGGGACTCCGGCATCTACCCCGGCAGTGCCTCCAACATCAACGACGGGCGGGGCTACGACGTGCCCCGCTACTCCATCGAGGTCACCGGCTGCCGCAGCCACCACAACATGGTCGGCTACTCCGGCACCGCCGGGGACTCGGTCTGGGTGCACGACAACGAGTTCGACCAGAACATGGGCGGCGCCTCGATGGACAGCGCCTTCCCCGGCCACCCCGGGCTCCCGCAGAACCACGCGAAGTTCGAACGGAACCTGATCCACGACAACAACGCCGACTACTACCCGAACGTCGCCGACGGCACCTGCGCCAAGCCGTCCGTGGAGCGCGGCTACGAGCAGGGCGTCGTCTGCCCGCAGATCTCCATGCCCCCGGGCACCGGGATCATCACCGCCGGCGGCAACTGGAACCTCTACGAGAACAACTGGGTCTACGGGCACGAGCGCGCGGGCTTCTTCCTCAGCGCCGTCCCCGCCTTCATCCGGGGCGAGGAGGCGTGGTCCAAGCAGACCGACACCTCCCACCACAACCGGTACGCCGGCAACGTCCTCGGCAAGGACAGGTCCGGGGCCTCCCGGCCCAACGGCGCCGACGTGTGGTGGGACGGCCAGGGCGGCGGTAACTGCTGGCAGGACGGCCCCGACGGGTCCACGCCCGGCACCCTGCCCCAGTGCGGGAAGGCGCGGGGCGAGATCAGCGGAGCTTCCGCCCGGCTGGTCGGCGAACCGGTCAAGCTGGCCCAACTCCTCGTCTGCGCCGACTACAACGTGCAGGCCCGCAAACTCCCGGCCGGCTGTGACTGGTACGGGGCGCGGGGCCTGGAGCGGGTCGAGACGCAGGCCGCGCTGGCGGTGGCGGCCGTGCTCCTGCTGGTGGGCGGGGTGCTGTGGGCGCGCCGGCTGAGAGGGGCGCGGCTGGGCACGGTGGCCGCACTGCTCGGCCTGGCGGGTCTGGCCCTGGACGTGGCCGGATCCACGATGCCGCTCACGGACACCTTCGTACCGGCGCTCGCGCTGCTGCTGCTCGGGCTGTGGTGGACGGGGACCGGCGTGGCCCTGCGACCGCAACGCCCCTGGTTGGCCCGGCTGACCCTGCTCCTGGGGGCGCTGACCTTGCTGGACGCCTTCGACAAGGCCGTGCTGATGGTCCCCTGGATCCCGCTCAGCCCCGCCTGGGCGCGGGCCCTGGTCGCGGTGGTGTGGGTGCTGTGGGCGGTCATCGCCTCCGCCCGGCCGGGCGGCGCCCCGGCGAGCTCGGCGGGCCCCGGCGGGGATCCGGCCGGCGACCGGGCCCCCGTCCCGGCAGGGCCCGCCCCGGCCCTGAGCGCGACGGCCGCCACTCCTGAGCCCGCCCGTCCGGACGACGCCGCATGACCGGCCGTCCCCGCCCTGCGGCGACCCGCACCCGCACTCGCATGGGCACCCGCACCCGCACCCGCACCCGCATCGGAGGTCGGTCGTGAACGTCCCCCCGGAGGACCGCGTCCGGTGCGACGCCTGCCTGCCCCCCGCCCTCAAGGTCCGCCGTGCCACCCGCACGGCGGCGCTGGTGGCCCTCCTGCTCCTCCTCGTGGGCGGTGCGGCGACGGCCTGCGGCGGCCGGGCCACCACCCACCACAAACCCGGCACCACCCACGAGCAGGCCTCCGGCAACGTGGGCACCCTGCTCGACGCCCAGGACGGCGGCGGCCACCACCTGCGCGAGGTCTCGGCGAAAGGCGCGCCGGAGGTGAAGCTGACCGCCCGCCCCGACTCCGAGGACGGCTGGAACCTCCAACTGGCCGTGAACGCCTTCCGCTTCACCCCCGACAGCACCGGCGGCGCCGCCCTCCCGGGCGCCGGCCACGCACACCTGTACCTCGACGGGCGCAAGCTGGCCCGGATCTACGGCCCCTGGTTCCACCTGCCCGCCGCCCAGGTCCCCGAAGGAACCCACACCCTGACCGTCCGCCTCTACGCCGACGACCACACCGCCTGGGCCGTCGCCGGCAAGCCGGTCGAAGCCGCCGTCCCCCTGACCGCGGTGCCCGCCGGCCAGACCACCCACAGCCACGACACCCCCACCGCGAGCGGATCTCCCGCACCCACCGGGACCCCGCAGGCCGACCGCACCGTCACCCTCGCGGTCAAGGACGGCAAGGTGGTCCCCGCCGTCGGCCGCACCGAGCTCAAGCGCGGCGAGCGCCTGGCCCTGCGCGTCACCAGTGACCGCGCCGACACCCTGCACGTCCACGGCTACGACAAGGGACTCGCCCTCACCGCGGGCCAGGAGGCCACCCTGGTCCTGACGGTCGACCGCACGGGCCTCTTCGAGGTCGAGACCCACCAGTCCGGCCTCGTCCTGACCCAACTCCTCGTCCGATGACGTCCGGCCTCGTGGCGGCGGCCCTGAGCCGGCCGGCGCTCCCCGGAAGCCGCCCCGCGCCGGGCCCGAGCGCGTGGTCGGCGCCGGGAGAGGCGCCCGTATCCCTGAGGCTGCCGACCCCACCGCCGGGAACGGGCCCCGGGTCGGGGTCCGGCCAGGGCGTGGTCCTTCACCCGGCCGACCCCTCGACCCTGCTCGCCCACGGCATCGGATCCCAGCACGACCTGCCGATCTCTCCCTTCTACGCCTTCGCCGGCGCCTTCACCGCGCTCTTCGTCTCCTTCCTCGCCCTCGGCCTGCTCTGGTCGGCCTCCCGCTTCCGCGGCGACCGCTCCGGCATCGCCCTGCCCGCCGGGATCCAGCGGGTGGCCGACGCGCCGGCCACCCGCACCGCCCTGCGCGGACTCGGTCTCGCCGCAGCCCTCGCCGTACTCCTCCACCTCCTCCTCGGTCCCGACGACCCGGCCCGCAACCCCGCCCCCGGCGCCGTCTACGTCCTGCTGTGGGTCGGACTCGTACCCGCCTCCCTCCTCCTCGGCCCCGTCTGGCGCCTCCTCAACCCGCTGCGCGCCCTGCACCGCCTGCTCCGCGGACTTCGCCGCCGCCCACCCGATCCGGTAGGGACCGGCCGCCCCCTGCCGAACCGGATGGGCCAATGGCCCGCCGCCGCCGGGTTGTTCGGCTTCACCTGGCTCGAACTGGCCTCTCCCGATCCCGCGTCCAGCACCTCCCTCCTGATCGCCCTCACCGTCTACGCCGCCGTCCACCTGCTGCTCGCCGCCCGCTACGGCGAGAGCTGGTTCTCCCACGCCGACGCCTTCGAGGCCTACTCCGACCTCCTGGCCCGGCTCTCCCCGCTCGGTCGCCGCCACGACGGCCGGCTCGTGCTCCGCAACCCCCTCCACGGACTCGACGCGACGCCCGAGCGGCCCGGACTCGTCGCCACCGTCTGCGTCCTGCTCGGCTCCACCGCCTACGACGGCTACTCCGACAGCCCTGCCTGGATCAACACCCTTCAGACCTCCCCCCTGGGCCGCACCCCCACGGCCACCCTCGGACTGCTTGTTTCCATCGCCCTCGTCGCCGCCCTCTACTGCCTGTGCGCGGCGGCCACCCGCCTCGTCAGCGGCCCGCACCCCGGCCCGTTGACCGCCTTCGCGCACTCACTCGTGCCGATCGCGCTCGGCTATCTCATCGCTCACTACTTCTCCCTCCTCGCCACCACAGGACCACGCACAGTAATCATGGCGCTCGGCGCTGACAGTGCCCCCGAGCCCAGCCCTCCCTTGGATCCCGGTGGCCTCGCCGCTCTCCAAGTGATCGCTGTCGTCGCCGGACACGTACTAGGAGTGATCGCCGCCCACGATCGTTCCGTACGACTTTTCCCGCCCGCGAAGGCCGTCGCCGGACAGCTCCCCCTGCTCGCGCTGATGATCACGTACACCCTCGGGGGGCTCACCCTGCTCCTCAACTGAGGAACCTCGGACCGCACCGCTGGACCGAAGCACCAGGAGCGGCATGATGGACCCCGTGCCTCCCGCCCACCCCATGCGCCGGACGCCGGTCCAGCAGCGCAGCGCCGACCGCCTCGCCCGGATCCTCGACGCCTGCGCCGAACTCCTCGACGAGACCGGCTACGAGAACCTCAGCACCCGCGCCGTCGCCGTGCGCGCCGAAGTGCCCATCGGCTCGGTGTACCGCTTCTTCGGCAACAAGCGGGCCATGGCCGTCGCCCTGGCCCACCGCAACCTCGACCGGTACGCCGCCGGCATCGAGGAACGGCTCGCTAGTCTCCCCACCACCCACTGGCGACCCGTGGTGGACGCGGTCCTCGACGAATACCTGGCCATGAAGCGGACCGTCCCCGGCTTCGCCCTCGTCGACTTCGGCATCCCCGCCCCGCCCCCCGAGGGGCCCGCCGCCGACCCCAACCACCTGGTCGCCGTACGCCTGACGGAGCTGCTCCGCACCCACCTCGGCCTCGAACCCGACCCCACCCTGGGCAGGGCGGTCCTGGTCGCGGTCGAGGCCACCGACGCCCTGATCCAGCTGGCCTTCCGGGCCGCGCCGGCCGGGGATCCGGACATCGTCGCCGAGACCCGCGCCATGATGCACGCCTACCTCGCCCGCGTGCTCGACTGACCTACCGAGGGCCGGTCCCCGCCCCTGCCCCGGACCCGCCCCTGCCCCGTCCTCCCCCCGGCTTCGGCCCGGTCTCCCGTACCGGCAAGGGGATTCGGGCCCGCCGCCCCCTCCCCGACGTGCCTACCGGTCGGTATGCTCGGCGCTCCCGCGTGCCCGCGCCGCGCCACCCCGCGCGAGCGGGCCGTCAGGTCCGCGCCGCCGCCCCCCAGGAGCGCCCATGCCCCGCACCGCCCCGCGCATCTGCCCGCTCTGCGAAGCCACCTGTGGCCTCACCCTCACCATCGAGGGCACCACCGTCACCGGCGCCCGGGGCGACCGCGACGACGTGTTCAGCCGCGGCTTCGTCTGCCCCAAGGGCGCGGCCTTCGGAGCCCTCGACTCCGATCCCGACCGGCTGCGGGCCCCCCTCGTCCGCCGCGACGGGCGTCTGCGGGAGGCCGGCTGGGAGGAGGCCTACGACACCATCGCCGCCGCCGTACCCGCCCTCGTCCAAGAGCACGGAGCCCAGTCCGTCGCCGTCGTGCTCGGCAACCCCAACGTCCACACCATGGCCGGCGCCCTCTACCCGCCGCTGCTCGTCCAGGCCCTCGGCACCCGCAACCTCTTCACCGCCAGCACCCTCGACCAGATGCCCAAACACGTCTCCAGCGGGCTGCTGTTCGGCGACCCCTTCGCCATCCCCGTGCCGGACCTGGACCGCACCGACTTCCTGCTGTTGCTCGGCGCCAACCCGTTGGAATCCAACGGCTCCCTCTGTACCGCCCCCGACTTCCCCGGCCGGCTCAAGGCCCTGCGGGCCAGGGGCGGCACGCTCGTCGTCGTCGACCCGCGCCGTACGCGCACCGCCCGCCTGGCGGACCGTCACCTCGCCCCGCGCCCCGGCAGTGACGCCCTGCTGCTGGCCGCCCTCGCCCACACCCTGGTCGCGGAGCGGCTCACGGACCCCGGAGCCCTCACCGAACACCTCGAAGGACTCGGGGAACTCACCGAGGCCCTCGCCCGTTTCACTCCTGAGGCCGTCGCCCCCGCCTGCGACCTCACCGCCGCCGAGATCCGCAGCCTGGCCCGCGAACTCGCGGCCGCGCCCACGGCCGCCGTCTACGGGCGCATCGGCAGCTGCACCGTCGAGTACGGGACGCTCGCCAGCTGGCTGGTGGACGTACTGAACATCCTCACCGGCAACCTCGACCGCCCCGGCGGGGCCCTCTTCCCGCTCCCGGCCGCCGGCCCGCGCCCTCGCCCCGCCGGGCCCGGAAAGGGATTCGCCCTGGGCCGCTGGCACAGCCGGGTCGGCGGACACCCCGAGGCCAAGAGCGAACTGCCCATGGTCTCCTTGGCCGAAGAGATCGACACCCCGGGCGAGGGGCGCGTCCGTGCCCTGATCGCCATCGCCGCCAACCCCGTGCTCTCCGCCCCCGACGGCCGCCGGCTCGACGCCGCGCTCGCCGGGCTCGACTTCATGGTCAGCGTCGACCCCTACCTCAACGAGACCTCCCGCCACGCGCACGTCGTGCTGCCTCCGCCGCCGCCCTCCCAGAGCGCACACCACGACTTCGCCCTCAACGGCCTGGCCGTCCGCAACCAGGTCCGCTACACCCGCGCGGCCGTCCCCCTGGAAGAGGGTCGGATGGACGAGTGCGAGATCCACGCCCGTCTCGTGCTCGCGGTCTCCGCCGCGCATGCGACCGCCGAGCCGCCCGCGGTGGACGACAAGGCCATCCGCGCCACCCTCGCCAAGGAGACCGCCGATCGGAACTCCCCGCTGCACGGAGCCGACCCGGTCCGTCTCGCGTCGCTCCTCTTCGGTGAGAACGGCCCCGAGCGCCGCCTCGACCTGATGCTCCGACTCGGTCCGTACGGCGACCACTTCGGCGTGCTCGGACAGGCCGAAGCCCCGGCCGGGGGAGGGGTGGAAGCCGGCCTCGGCCTGGAACGGCTCCTCGCGCACCCGCACGGCATCGACCTGGGCCCGCTGCGGCCCCGGCTCCCGGGCGTGCTGCGGACCCGCAGCGGCAGGATCGAGCTGCTTCCGGAACCGATCGCGGCCGAGCTCCCCAGGCTGCGCGCGGCGCTCGCCGAACGCCCCGCCGCCCTGGTGCTCGTGGGCCGCCGCCACCTGCGGTCCAACAACAGCTGGTTGCACAACGTCCCCGCCCTGGTCGGAGGTTCCAACCGCTGCACGCTCCAGGTCCACCCCGAGGACGCCGCGCGCCTCGGCCTCGCCGACGGAGGGCGGGCCCGGATCACCGCGGACGGCGGCAGCCTCGACGTACCGGTGGAGGTCACCGACACCATTCGTACGGGCGTCGTCAGCCTCCCCCACGGCTGGGGCCACGACCGGGCCGGCACCCGACTGTCGGTGGCCGCCACGGACCCCGGCGCGAACGTCAACCAGCTCCTCGACGGCACCCGCCTCGACCCGCTGTCGGGCACCGCGGTGCTTAACGGCTTCCCCGTCGAACTGGCACCCCTCTCCTGAGCTGGGGTTTTGCTCGTATTGCTCACGCGTTGACGTCTTGTTGGCCCCTGGAGACGGCACCTACGTTCCCTGCATGCTGACCTTCCTCGGCTTCGCCATGATCGCGACCTTCCTGGTCCTGATCATGCTGAAGAAAATGTCGCCCATCGCGGCGCTCGTCCTCATCCCCGCGCTCTTCTGCGTGTTCGCCGGCAAGGGCGCGCACCTGGGGGACTACGTCATCGACGGCGTCGGCAAGCTCGCACCGACCGCCGCCATGCTGATGTTCGCCATCGTCTACTTCGGCGTGATGATCGACGTCGGTCTCTTCGATCCGATCGTCCGGGGCATCCTGCGCTTCTGCAAGGCCGACCCCATGCGGATCGTCGTCGGCACGGCCGTCCTCGCCGCCATCGTCTCCCTCGACGGGGACGGCTCGACCACCTTCATGATCACCGTCTCGGCCATGTACCCGCTGTACAAGCGGCTCGGCCTGAGTCTGGTGGTGATGACGGGCGTCGCCGCGACCGCCAACGGCGTCATGAACACCCTGCCCTGGGGCGGTCCCACGGCCCGCGCCGCGACCGCCCTCAAGCTCGACGCGGCCGATGTCTTCGTCCCGATGATCCCCGCCCTGGCCGCAGGCCTGCTCTGCGTCTTCGTCCTGGCCTACGTGCTCGGCATCAGGGAGCGCCGCCGGGTCGGCTCCCTGGTCGTCCCCGGCGAGCGGATCGAGCAGGAGACCCTGGTCGCGGCCGGCGGTGGCGCGGTCGCCGGTGCGGGATCCGGCAGCGGTACGGGGGTCGGCGCCGGCGTCGAAGCAGTTGCCGGTTCCGGTTCCGTATCCGATTTCGGTCCCGACGGGGCCGTCGGCGAGGGCGGGAAGGCCCCGGCCCCCGGCGCGGCCGACGGGAGTGTCGGTGGCGGCTCCGAGGGTGGCGACGGTGACGGGTTCCAGGGACTCGACCCGCACCGCGCCACCCTGCGCCCCCGCCTCTACTGGTTCAACGCCGGCCTCACCGTCGCCCTGCTCACCGCGATGATCATGGAGCTGCTGCCGATTCCGGTCCTCTTCCTCCTGGGCGCGGCCCTCGCCCTCACGGTGAACTTCCCCCACATGCCCGATCAGAGGGCCCGCATCGCCGCCCACGCGGACAACGTCCTCAACGTCGCGGGCATGGTCTTCGCCGCGGCCGTCTTCACCGGTGTCCTCACCGGCACCGGCATGGTGAAGCACATGGCCGACTGGCTGGTCGGCGCCATCCCCGAGGGCATGGGACCCCACATGGCCCTGGTCACGGGCCTGCTGAGCCTGCCCCTGACGTACTTCATGTCGAACGACGGCTTCTACTTCGGCGTCCTGCCCGTGCTGGCAGAAGCAGGGGCGGCCCACGGGGTGTCCCCGTTGGAGATCGCGCGCGCCTCGCTGGTCGGCCAGCCCCTGCACATGTCCAGCCCGCTCGTTCCGGCCGTCTACGTCCTCGTCGGCATGGCCAAGGTCGAGTTCGGCGACCACACCCGTTTCACCGTGAAGTGGGCGGTCCTGACCTCCCTCGTGGTACTCGCGGCGGCGATGCTTTTCGGCATCATCTGATCCCCGTGGCCCCTGGCGCACATAAAACTACCGACGCTAGTTTGTAGGGTGTCGGCGAGGTCAGGTCCACGTGCTCGTACGTGCTCGGGAGGAATGCGATGAAGGCTCATGACGGGATGTACATCGGTGGGGAATGGCGGCCCGCCGCCGGGACCGGCCGGATCGAGGTGGTCAACCCGGCCGACGAGCAGGTCATCGCCTCGGTCCCGGCCGGTACGGCCGAGGACGTGGACACGGCCGTACGGGCCGCCCGCGCGGCCTTCCCCGGCTGGGCGGCCACGGCTCCGGCCGAGCGGGCCGCCCTGGTCGGCGCCCTGAGCGCGGTGCTGGCCGCCCGCAAGAGCGAGATCGCCGAGACCGTCACCGCCGAACTGGGCTCCCCGCTCGGCTTCGCGGAGGCGGTCCACGTCGGTTCGCCCATCGCGGTGTCCGCCTCGTACGCCGAACTCGGGGCCACGTACGCCTTCGAGGAGCGGATCGGGAATTCCACCGTGCTGCTGGAGCCCGTCGGAGTGGTCGGGGCGATCACCCCCTGGAACTATCCGCTGCACCAGGTCGTTGCCAAGGTGGCACCCGCTCTCACCGCCGGCTGCACCGTCGTCCTCAAGCCCGCCGAGGACACCCCGCTGACCGCACAGCTCTTCGCCGAAGCCGTGCACGAGGCGGGCATCCCGGCCGGGGTCTTCAACCTCGTGACCGGCACCGGCCCCGTCGCCGGCCAGGCGCTGGCCGAACACGAGGGGGTCGACCTGATCTCCTTCACCGGCTCGACCGCCGTCGGCCGGAAGATCGGCGCCATCGCCGGCGCCGCCGTCAAGCGCGTCGCCCTCGAACTGGGCGGCAAGTCGGCGAACGTCATCCTCCCCGGCGCCGATCTGGCCAAGGCCGTCGCGGTGGGCGTCGGACACGTCATGAACAACACCGGTCAGAGCTGCAACGCGCTCACCCGCATGCTCGTGCAGCGTGACCAGTACGAGGAGGCCGTCACCCTCGCGGCCGCCGCCGCGGCCAAGTACGTGGCGGGCGACCCCCTCGACCCGGCGACCCGCCTCGGACCGGTCGTCAACGCCACCCAACGCGACCGGGTGCGCGCGTACATCGCCAAGGGCGTGGAGGAAGGCGCGCGCCTCGTGGCGGGTGGCATCGAAGCGCCGCGTGAGCGCGGGTACTTCATCGCGCCGACCGTCTTCGCCGACGTCACGCCCGACATGACCATCGCCCAAGAGGAGATCTTCGGCCCCGTGCTGGCGATCCTTTCCTACGAGGACCAGGACGACGCCCTGCGCATCGCCAACGGCACCGTCTACGGCCTGGGCGGCGCGGTCTGGGCCGCCGACGAGGAGACGGCCGTGGCGTTCGCCCGCCGCATGGACACCGGGCAGGTGGACATCAACGGGGGCCGGTTCAACGTGCTCGCGCCCTTCGGTGGGTACAAGCAGTCCGGCGTGGGTCGCGAGTTGGGTCCGCACGGCCTGGGGGAGTACCTCCAGACCAAGTCCATGCAGTTCTGAGCGGGCGCATCCCAACCTCGCCCCACCCCAACCCCGCCACCCCCCCCACACCCCCGCCCCGCCCCCTCAGACACGGAGACGACGACCATGGTCCGCGCCGCCATCCTGCCCGCCGTCGGAGCCCCGCTGGAGATCCGGGACATCGTGCTCCCCGAACCAGGTCCCGGACAGGTCCGGGTCCGGCTCGCCGCAGCCGGGGTCTGTCACTCGGACCTCTCCCTCACCAACGGCACCATGCGGGTGCCGGTCCCCGCCGTCTTGGGCCACGAGGGCGCCGGCACGGTCCTGGCCGTCGGCGAAGGCGTCACCCATGTCGCCCCGGAAGACGGGGTGGTGCTCAACTGGGCGCCCTCCTGCGGGGAGTGCCACCACTGCCGGATCGGTGAGGTGTGGCTCTGCGCCAAGGCCCTGGCCGGGGTGGGCGCCGTCCACGCCCATGACGCCCAGGGCACGGAACTGCACCCCGGGCTCAACGTGGCCGCGTTCGCCGAGGAGACCGTCGTCGCGGCGAACTGCGTGCTGCGCGCGCCCGACGGGATCCCCCTCGCCGAGGCCGCGCTGCTCGGCTGCGCCGTCCTCACCGGCTACGGGGCCGTCCACCACAGCGCCCAGGTCCGCCCCGGCGAGTCGGTGGTGGTGTTCGGAGTCGGCGGGGTCGGCCTGTCCGCCCTCCAGGCGGCGCGGATCGCCGGAGCCGGCCCGATCGTCGCCGTCGACGCCTCACCGGCCAAGGAGGAACTGGCCCGCGCGGCCGGGGCCGACGAGTTCGTCCTCGCCTCCGAGAGCACGGCCAAGCAGGTCCGCGCCCTGACCTCGGGGCGGGGGGCGGACGTAGCCGTCGAGTGCGTCGGCCGCGCGGAGACCATCCGGGCTGCGTGGGACTCCACCCGTCGGGGCGGGCGCACCACGGTGGTCGGGATCGGCGGCAAGGAGCAGCAGATCACCTTCCACGCCCTGGAGATCTTCCACTTCGCCCGCACCCTCACCGGCTGCGTCTACGGCAACAGTGACCCGGCCCGCGACCTCCCGGTGATCGCCGACCACGTCCGGGCCGGCCGACTGGACCTCGGGGCCCTCGTCACCGACCGCATCACCCTGGACGGCATTCCCGCCGCGTTCGAAGCGATGCTCGCGGGCAAGGGCGGCCGTTCGCTGGTCGTGTTCTAGGCGGACCCGCGAAGCCCGCCCTGGACGTCCTTGCCACCCCGGCCGTCCTCGCCACCCCGGCCGTCCTCGACGCCCCCGGCGGCCCCCTGGACGCCCTCGAACTGGAGGGTCAGGCCGTCCAGGAGGGCCGTCAGCCCGGCTTCGAAGGCGCCCTCGTCCACCTCGCGGCGCCGCTCCGCCAAGAGGTGGGCCTGGCCGAGGTGCGGGTAGTCCGCCGGGTCGTACGCGGTCTCGTCGTCGACGAAACCTCCGGCGAACGACGCCACCGCCGAGCCGAGGATGAAGTACCGCATCAGCGCGCCGATCCGGGTCGCGTGGGCCGGGGGCCAGCCCGCCGCCGTCATGGCTCCGAACACCGCGTCCGCCAGTCGCAGTCCCGCCGGGCGCCGACCCGGGCCCCGGGCCAGGAGCGGGACGATGTTCGGGTGGTCGGCCAGGGCGTCCCGGTAGGAGTGCGCCCAGTCGTGCAGGGCCGCCCGCCAGTCCCGGGACCCGTCGAACATCGACAGGTCGACCCGCGCGCTCACCGCGTCCGCGACCGCCTCCAGGATGGCGTCCTTGGTGCGGAAGTGGTTGTAGAGCGAGGGCCCGCTCACGCCCAGCGCGGCCGCCAGCCGCCGCGTCGACACCGCCTCCAGGCCCTCCGCGTCCACCAGCGTGCCCGCTGCCTCGACGATGCGGTCTCTGCTGAGGAGGGGCTTGCGCGGTCTGGCCATGCGCCACATAGTAGGGCCCGCCCGCCATAAACTACCGACGCTAGTTAAACCGGAGGACCCCGTGAACCTGGAGCTCAGCGAGGAGCAGGAGGCCGTCCGCGACCTTGCTCGTACCTTCACCGAGCGTGAGATCACCCCGTACGCCGCCGCCTGGGACCGCGCCGAGAGCGTGGACCGGTCCATCGTGAAGAAGCTGGGCGAGGTCGGCTTCCTCGGGCTCACCGTTTCCGAGGAGTACGGCGGCTCCGGGGGCGACCACCTCGCGTACGTCCTGGTCACCGAGGAGCTCGGGCGCGGGGACTCCGCGGTGCGCGGCATCGTCTCCGTCTCCCTCGGCCTGGTCGCCAAGACCGTCGCCGCCTGGGGGACCGAGGAGCAGAAGCGCGCCTGGCTGCCCCGCCTGTGCTCCGGGGAGGCGCTCGGCTGCTTCGGTCTGACCGAGCCCGAGACCGGCTCCGACGCCGGCGCCCTCACCACGCGTGCCACGCCCGACGGGGACGCGTACGTCGTCAGCGGAAGCAAGATGTTCATCACCAACGGCACCTGGGCCGAGGTCGTGCTCCTCTTCGCCCGGACCAACGACGAGCCCGGCCACCGGGGCATCTCCGCCTTCCTCGTCCCCACCGACAGCCCCGGGCTCACTCACCGCGAGGTCCACGGCAAGCTCGGGCTGCGCGGCCAGGCCACCGCCGAACTCACCCTCGACGCGGTCCGCGTCCCCGCCTCCGCCATGCTCGGCCCCGAGGGGAAGGGCTTCTCCGTGGCCATGTCGGCCCTGGCCAAGGGACGCATGTCCGTGGCCGCCGGCTGCGTGGGCATCGCCCAGGCGGCGCTCGACGCGGCGGTCTCCTACGCGGCCCAGCGCGAGCAGTTCGGCAAGCCCATCGCCCACCACCAACTCGTCCAGGAGCTGATCGCCGACATCTCGGTGGACGTGGACGCGGCCCGGCTCCTGACCTGGCGGGTCGCGGACCTCATCGACCGGGGGAAGCCCTTCGCCACCGAGTCCTCCACCGCCAAGCTCTTCGCCTCCGAAGCCGCCGTGCGCGCCGCGAGCAACGCCCTCCAGGTGCACGGCGGTTACGGCTACATCGACGAGTACCCGGCCGGGAAGCTGCTGCGCGACGCCCGCGTGATGACCCTCTACGAGGGCACCAGTCAGATCCAGAAGCTGCTGATCGGCCGCGCCCGCACCGGGGTCTCCGCGTTCTGAGACGCCCGAAGGGCCGGACGCCACGCGGGCATTTCGACGGGTTGAGTACGTACATGGGTACCCGCGCCCATGTGCGCCCGCCGCGCCGGGCCCACTCTGGATCCATGAACGAGACACCGGTCAAGCAGCAGAACACGGGGGCCTACTACGGCCAGGCCGTCGCCTCCTTCGGCATCGCCATCGGCGCGGTGGCCCTGGGGATCTACAACCTGGAGGCGACCGGCTGGGTGCGCGCCTTCCTGGGGATCGCCGTCCTGTACCTGACGACCTCGGCCTTCACCCTCGCCAAGGTGGTGCGCGACCGCCAGGAGGTCACCCAGATCGTCAGCCGGGTCGACCAGGCCCGGATGGAGAAGCTCATCACCTCCTACGACCCCTTCGCGCCCAAGCAGCCCACGGCCCAGGATCGCTAAGCGCTTGCTCACCCCCTCCGGTAGGATGTGCATTCCTACAAGACGACGAGGGTGAGCGAGCGATGGACAGCGCGGCGGAGACCGGTGGCTACCAGCCGTGGTCGGAGGTCACCCCCGACGCGGCGCGCAGGCTGCTCGTCGCCGCCGTCGAGGCCTTCGCGGAGCGCGGCTACCACGCGACGACCACGCGCGACATCGCCGGCCGCGCCGGGATGAGTCCGGCCGCGCTCTACATCCACTACAAGACCAAGGAAGAGCTGCTCCACCGGATCAGCCGCATCGGGCACGACAAGGCCCTGGAGATCCTGGAGACCGCCGCCGCCGGCGACGGGAGCGCGGCCGAGCGCCTCGACGCGGCCGTACGGTCCTTCGTGCGCTGGCACGCCGCCCACCACACCACCGCGCGCGTGGTCCAGTACGAGCTCGACGCCCTCGCCCCCGAGCACCGGGCCGAGATCGTCGCCCTGCGCCGCCGCAGTGACGCCGCCGTACGCCGGATCGTCGTCGAGGGCGTGCGGGCCGGAGAGTTCGAGGTCCCGGACGTGCCGGGCACCACCCTCGCCGTGCTGTCCCTGTGCATCGACGTGGCCCGCTGGTTCAGTACCGCCGGCCCCCGCACGCCCGACGAGGTCGGCGCGCTCTACGCCGACCTCGTGCTCCGCATGGTGGCCGCCCGACCGGCGGCTCGACCGGAGGCCCGACCCGCCCCGGGGGCGACCGCGACCCCGGCTCAGAAGTAGTAGCGGGACACCGACTCCGCCACGCAGACCGGCTTCTCGCCGCCCTCGACCTCGACGGTGACGGTCGCCGACACCTGGACCCCGCCCCCCGCCTCGGTGACCTCCGTGATCACCGCCGTGGCGCGCAGCCGCGAGCCGACGGGCACGGGGGCCGGGAAACGGACCTTGTTCACCCCGTAGTTGATGCCCATGCGCATGCCCTCGACCCGCATGATCTGCGGCACCAGGCTCGGCAGCAGCGACAGCGTCAGATAGCCGTGCGCGATGGTGGAGCCGAAGGGGCCGGAGGCCGCCCGCTCGGGGTCCACGTGGATCCACTGGTGGTCCCCGGTGGCGTCGGCGAACAGGTCGATCCGCTTCTGGTCCACCTCCAGCCACCCGCTCGGCCCGAGCGGCTCGCCGATGCCGGCGCGCAGCTCCTCGGCGGAGGTGAAGATCCTCGGTTCGGCCATGCCCTGCCCCTGTCTCCCGTGGTGCGCGCGGATTCCGCTGCCCGATCTGACGAATAAGCGTTTGCTCAGCATGCGGGGGGCCACATCCCCGTGTCAACGGACCTCCGACTAGGCTCGGCCGAGTGCCGCAGATTCCCGAGAAGGTCCACGAACTCACCGTCGGTCAGCTCTCCGCGCGCAGCGGGGCCGCCGTCTCCGCCCTGCGCTTCTACGAGGCCAAAGGCCTGATCAGCAGCCGCCGCACCTCGGGCAACCAGCGCCGCTACACCAGGGAGGCGCTGCGCCGGGTCGCCTTCGTGCGGGCCGCCCAGCGGGTCGGGATACCGCTCGCGGACATCCGTGACGCGCTCGCCCAACTCCCCGAGGAGCGCACGCCCACCCCACAGGACTGGGCGCGACTCTCCGAGAACTGGCGTGCCGAGCTGGACCAGCGCATCGCCCAACTCGGCCGCCTGCGCGACCACTTGTCCGACTGCATCGGCTGCGGCTGCCTGTCGTTGAAGACCTGCGCCCTGTCCAACCCGGACGACGTCTTCGGCGAACGCAGCAGCGGCTCCCGACTCTGAGGGCCCCGCCCGGTCCGGGTGTGCCGCTCCGCCCAGAGCGGCGTGCCCCGGGCGCCGTCACCGTGGAGTCGAGCCGCCAGCGCCCGGTCGGACCCCGCCGGCGCGAGCGACGACCTCCGCGCGGGCGGCCTCGACCAGCTGAGCGTTGGAGCGGGCCACACGCCCGTCCGGAAGCCGCAGCACCTCCGCGACGCCGATGCGCGCTCCGGCTCCGCACCGCGCGGCCAGCCGCAGCACCGGCCAGGCGGCCTCGTCCCGCCCGAACAGCACGATCGGGACCGGCGGCAGCCAGCGCAGCCCCGCCACCAGCGCCGGATCGGCCTCGGCCAGCTCCACCACCAGCCGGACCCGCCCCCGGTCCGGCACGGCCCACTCCAGGAACCGGGCCAGCGGCTCCGGCCCGACCCCGCCGCCCAGCGGGACCACGGCGTCCACGGCGACCCGCCGCTCCAGCAGGGCCTGCCCCAACTCCCGCGCTCCCGGCTCCGAGAACCGCACCGACGCCCGGTCCGGCAACACCGTCCAGGACCGCACCCGCTCCAGGCGCCCCTCCGGATCAGGCTCGGCCGCGACGTCCGCCGGCACCGTCAGAGGTACGCGGACCCCCGCGCCGCGCAACTCCTCCAACAGCGGACCGACCACCCGGGGCGAGAGGCTCTCGCGCCCGCACGGGGTCCGCGGATGCACCAGGACCTCCCCGGCCCCGGCGGCCACCGAAGACAGGGCCGCCTCCGCCAGGTCCCGCGGGGACATCGGCACCGCCGCCCCCTCGGCCGCGTCCCGCGAGCCGTTCAGCGCCACCTGCAACACGCCGTCCCCGACCCGTGTCCCGAAACTCATGCCGCTCCCGCCGCCGCCGGATCCACCACCGTCGCCCCCGCCAGTGCCGGTCGCGGCACCACGATCCCGCACCCCGCGCACAACGGCCCGTCCCAGGCCCAGGCACCCTCACCGGCCCAGGACCCGCGCCCGGCCAGGGAGGTCGGCCAGCGCAGTTCCCGATCCCCGCACACCGGGCACCCCGTCCCCGGCTCCGACTCCAACGCCCGCACCAGCCGCCGCAGGACCTCGCCCAAGGTCCCGTCCGGCCGCACCCCCGGATCGGCGCACCGCACCACCGCGTCGCCGGTGCCGCCCCACGCCCATTCCGGGCGGCGCACCCCGTCGTGCTTCTCCCGTCTGCGTCGTTCCGCGAACTGCCTCTCGTACTCCAACCAGACCGCCCGCGCGTCCTCCAGCTCCTCCAACGCCGCTACCAGACGCAGCGGGTCGGCGCCCCGGTCCTCGGGGGCGATCCCGTGCCGGTCGCACAGGTGCCACCACGTCGCCCGGTGCCCGTACGGCGCGAACCGTTCCAGGCAGCGGCGCAGCGAGTGGCGCCGCAGGGCCCGGTCATTGCGCGCGTCACGCACCTGGTAGGCCAGACTTCGGAATCCCGCCATCGCACCTTCACCTCCGCCATGCCCCCGCTCACATCCGTGCCCGTGCTACTCCGTCGAACGAAGCAGCCCGCCCCGACGTGCCCAACATGCCCTGCCGGATGCGGGCGCATGCGGGGGCGGTCGAGGCGTGCGGGTGGCACATGGCCGGAACTCAGCGCCCCATGCGCCCCGCGCCGACCACGAGCCGGGCGAGTTCCTCGTGGCAGATGTCGCTGTGCGCCCCCGACGGGGCTCCGCCGGAACGCACCACGGAACCCGCGTCCACACTGACGCAACCGGCCTCCGGGAGCCCGTCCCGCAGGGCCGCCTCCAGGGTCAGGCGCGGGGCTCCGGGCACCGCGCGCACCCCATCGTGCCCGACAGCGCCCCACCGCTCGTCGAAACCGAGCAGACCGGCCGAATCCCCCGCCATCCGCGAGGCCAGCGGATAGAACAGCCCCAGCGAGGTGTCGTGTACGGAATGGCAGGCCACGACCGGTCCCGCCACTCGGCGCTGGAGCCCGCCGAGGGCTCCGCCGCGGTCCGGATCGTGGGGCAGGCGCCCGCTGAACGCATAGTGGGAGAAGGCCCCTTGGAGCAGGGTCAGCGACTTCAGCGAGCGGTTCCCGTCCGGTACGGAGCGCAGGGCGAAGGACACCACCCGGCCGCCGAAGCTGTGCCCGATCAGGTGGACCCGCAGGGCCGGCCGGCGCCCCGCGAGGTCCGTGAGGACCCGGCCGAGACCGTGCTCGCCGACCACTCCGGCCCGCTTCTTCATCTCGTAGTACGTCGCCTGGCGCAACAGCTCCTTCGCGCCGCCCCACAGGGAACGCGCTCCACTTCCGAGGGAGAACTCCGCGACCTCCGCCCCATCCGTCGAACGCCCGTCCGCCTCCGCCTCGGCGCGGGCCAGCGTCCGCGTCAGGACTCGGCACACCTCCAGGACGTCCCGCGAGAAGAGCTCCGGCACCTGCGCGGCCGCCGCCGTGGCGGCCCGGTCGACCTGGGCCAGCTCCCGTACCAGCGCCCCGAACTCGACGAAGGCGGCCTCGGTGTCCGGTCGCTCGGCCAGCAGCTCGGCGACCCGGTCCAACTCCGTTTCCCGACCCGGCCAGAACTCCCCGAGGGCCCGCCGCGTGGCGGGGTCCAGGGCGGGCCCCGCCGCGGCCGCGTCGAGAGCGGCGCCGTGCGGTTCGAAGTCGGGTATCGGCTCGTCGGAGAAGCGGATCGACGGCCACACCACCCCGACGTACCCGAGGCGCACGCCCGTGCCGACCAGGTCTGGGAAGGGGGCGAAGAAGCGGTCGAAGAGCCGGGTCGCCGTAGTCCGGTCGCTGTTCCAGCCGTGTGCGAAGACCAGCAGGTCGGTGGCCTCGATCCGGGCCACCGCCTCCCTGGTCGCCGGGTCCACGTCCCCCTGGGAGTCGAAGGTCAGCTCCTGGTACGGCCGCACCCCGATCCCGGCCCCGGCCGCCGAGGGCGCGGCCCGAAACGGTCCGAAGGACCCCGACCCGCCGCCGAACGGCCCGAACGGCCCGAAGGCCGCCACTCCCGCCCCGGTCCCTGCCCCCGCCCCGGTTCCCGGTCCCGGCCCCGTCGCTTCCCCCGCTCCGGTCGTGGTCCCCGGCACCGGTCCGCCACCCGTGCGCGCCATGACGCCCCCTTCACCCCGAGCCCGCGGCGCGTTCCGTCGCGGTGCTCGCAGCATCCCGCCGCGGCGGCCCCGGGACCAGCCCCCCGGCGGCTCCGATCACGGGTAGAGCAGGTACTTCTCCCGTACCGCCGCGAAGCGCGCCAGCCCCGCCGCCCAGTCGCCCGCGATCTCCTCCACCCCCGCACCCGCGTCCACCAGCGTCCGCACCCGGTCCGAGCCGGTCAGCCGGTCGATCCAGTGGTCCGACCGCCACCCGAAGCCGCTCCACGCCCGGCGCGCCGTCACCAGCAGCCCGATCCCCGCCCGGACCGGATCGAAGGCCACCGGGTCGTGCACGATCAGCCGGACCCCGCCGCACGACTTCCCGGAGTGCTTGGAGAAGGCGGGGGTGAACCACGCCTCCCGGAACCACACCCCGGGCAGTCCCAGCCCGTTCGCCGCCTCCGCCCAGCCCCGGTCGACGCCCTCCGCGCCGATCAGCTCGAAGGGGGTGGTCGTACCCCGCCCCTCGGAGAGGTTCGTCCCCTCGAACAGGCAGGTCCCGGCGTACGCGAGGGCCGTGGCGGGCGTCGGCATGTTCGGGCTCGGCGGCACCCAGGGCAGCCCGGTCTCCCCGAAGAGGGACGCCCGCCGCCAACCCGACATGGACACCGTCCGCAGCCGGACCGGAGCCGCCGCGAGGAACTCCCCGTTGAACAGAAGCGCCAGCTCGGCCGCCGTCATCCCGTGCGCCAGCGCGATCGGCTCCCGGCCCACGAAGCTCGCGTACGGCCGCTCCAACACCGGCCCGGCGGCCCGCCGTCCCCCCACCGGGTTGGGCCGGTCGAGCACCACCACCGCCTTGCCGGCCAGGGCTGCCGCGCGCATGCAGTCGTAGAGGGTCCACACGTAGGTGTAGAACCGCGCCCCGACGTCCTGGATGTCGAAGACGACCGTGTCGACGCCCGCCGCCGTGAAGAGGTCCGCGAGCTTCTGGCCGCTCTTGTCGTACGTGTCGTACACGGGCAGGCCCGTCGCCGGATCCCGTGAGGACCCCTCCGATCCGCCGGCCTGCGCCGTGCCCCGGAAGCCGTGCTCCGGCCCGAACACCGCCACCAGGTCCACCCGGTCGTCGGCGTGCAGGACGTCGACCAGGTGGCGGGCGTCGGCGGTGATGCCCGTCGGGTTGGTCACCACGCCGATCCGCTGCCCCGAGAGCTCCGCGTACCCGTCGGCGGCGAGCCGTTCGAACCCGGTACGGACCCGCTCGCCGGTCGCGGCCGAGGTCACCCCCGCGACACCCACAGCCCCCGCCGCCCCCATCGCCCCCGCCAGTCCCAGCAGCCCGCGTCGCGTCAGCGTCATCCGGACACGCTAGGGCGCGACCCCCTTCCGCCCTGACATACCGACTGGTTAGTCTGCCCGGGACCCGTCAGTCGGCGACGAGAGGTGACCCCCGTGAGCGCGTACCAGGACCAGCGAGTCGTCGTCACGGGCGCGGGCGGCGGAATCGGCGCGGCCCTCGCCCGCCGCTTCGCCGCCGAAGGCGCCACCGTCGTCGTCAACGACCTCGACCCGGCCCGGGCCGCCTCGGTGGCCGGGGAGATCGGCGCCCGCGCCATCGCCCTCCCCGGCGACGCCTCCACGGTGGCGGCCTCGGCCCGCGAGGCCCTCGGCGGCACCGTGGACGTCTACTGCGCCAACGCCGGCCTGGCCTCGGGCGGGGACGCCTTCGCCGACGAGGCGGTCTGGGACGCGGCCTGGGACACCAACGTCATGGCGCACGTGCGCGCGGCCCGGACCCTGTTGCCCGACTGGCTGGAGCGGGGGAGCGGCCGGTTCGTGTCCACCGTCTCGGCCGCGGGGCTGCTGACCATGATCGGAGCCGCGCCGTACAGTGTCACCAAGCACGGTGCCCTCGCCTTCGCGGAATGGCTCTCGCTGACCTACCGCCACCGGGGGGTCCAGGTCCACGCCATCTGCCCGCAGGGCGTGCGCACCGACATGCTGACCGCCGCGGGCTCGGCGGGCGAACTCGTCCTGGCGCCGACCGCGATCGAGCCGGACGCGGTCGCGGACGCCCTGTTCGACGGCATGGAGAAGGGCCGGTTCTTGATCCTCCCGCACCCCGAGGTGGCGGACTTCTCCGTCGCGCGCGCCACGGACCCCGACCGCTGGCTGAGCGGAATGAACCACCTCCAGCGCAAATGGGAGACCGCGTGACGGCGCCGGTGCCCCCGGCGCGTCCCCTGCCCCCGGCGCTCCCCCTGCCGCAGGTGCCCGCGCCGCCCGCGGCGTCGCCGTACGCGGCCCGCCCCTGGCTGGGCCGGCTGAGCCCGGAGCAGCTCGCCCCCGTCACTCCGGCGCCGAGCGTGGCGGCCGCCTTCCGGGCCGCCGTCGCCCGGGCCCCCGAGCGCCCGGCCCTCGCGTACTTCGACGGCGTGATCGGCTACGCGGAGGCCGACGCCCTGTCCGACTCCCTCGCCGGACACCTCGCCGCCCGGGGTGTGGGCCGGGGCGACCGGGTCGCCGTGATGCTCCAGAACACCCCGCACTTCGTGCTGGCCGTGCTGGCCGCCTGGAAGGCCGGGGCGGTGGTCGTGCCGCTGAACCCGATGTACAAGTCCGCCGAGGTCGGGCACGTCCTGCGGGACTCGGGCGCCGCCGCGCTCGTCTGCGGGGCCCGCGCCTGGGTGGAGTACCTGGGCGAGGCCGTCCGGGGGACCGGAGTCCGGGTCACCCTGACCGCCGACGACCGGGACTTCCAGACCCGCGACGACCCCCGCGTCTTCCCGTCCCCCCGAACCACGCCCGCCCCCGGGACCTCCACCGCCCCCAGCAGCCCCGCCGCCCCCAGCAGCCCCGCCGCCCCCGGGACCCCCGCCGCCCCCGGCACATCCACAGGCCCCGACAGCCCCGCCGCCCCCGGGACCCCCACCACCCCCGCGACCCCCACCGGCCCCGCGAGCCCCACCGCCCCCGCGAGCCCCACCGCCCCCGGGACCCCCGCCGCCCCCGGGACCCCCACCGGCCCCGCGAGCCCCGCCGCTTCCGGGACCCCCAGCGCCCCCGACGACCTCGCCACCGTCGCCCGCCGGGGGCTCCCCGCGCCGCCCGACCCCGGTCTCACCGCCACCGACACCGCCCTCATCAGCTACACCTCGGGCACCTCCGGCACCCCCAAGGGCGCCCTGAACCCGCACGGCGCCCTCACCTACAACGCCACCCGCCAGGTCACCGGCCACCCCCTCCCCGAGGGCTCCCGCTACTTCGCCCTCGCGCCCCTGTTCCACATCACCGGCCTGGTCTGCGAGCTGGCCGCCGCCTTCGTCAACGCCGGCACCCTCGTGCTCGCCCACCGCTTCGACGCCGCCGTCGTCCTCGACGCCCTCCTCGAACACCGCCCGGACTACACCGTCGGCCCGGCCACCGCCTTCATGGCCCTCGCCGCCCATCCCGGAGCCACCCGCGACCACTTCGCCTCCCTGAAGGTGGTCTCCTCCGGCGGCGCCCCGCTCCCGCCGGCGCTCGTCGAACGGCTCCGCGCCTCCTTCGGCTTCTACCTCCGCAACGGCTACGGCCTCACCGAGTGCACCGCCCCCTGCGCCTCGGTCCCCGTGCACCTGGAGGCCCCCGTCGACCCCGCCTCCGGCACCCTGTCCGTCGGACTCCCGGGCGCGCAGACCCTCGTACGGATCCTCGACGAGGCGGGAGCCGAGGTCCCCCTCGGGGAGTGCGGCGAGATCGCCGTCCGGGGCCCCCAGGTCGTCCCCGGCTATTGGGGGCTGCCCGAGGAGACCGCGGCGGCCTTACCCGACGGGGAACTGCGGACCGGGGACATCGGCTTCATGGACCCCGAGGGCTGGCTCTACGTGGTCGACCGCAAGAAGGACATGATCAACGCCTCCGGCTTCAAGGTCTGGCCGCGCGAGGTGGAGGACGTGCTCTACTCCCACCCCGCCGTCCGACAGGCGGCCGTCGTAGGGATCCCCGACCCGTACCGCGGGGAGAGCGTGAAGGCGTACGTCAGCCTGCGCCCGGGGACCTCGGTCGGGGCGGCGGAACTGTCCGCGTACTGCGCCGAGCGGCTCGCCGCGTACAAGTACCCGCGCCAGGTCGAGGTCCTGCCTGTTCTTCCCCAGACCACCAGTGGCAAGATCCTGCGACGGGAACTGCGTGAACGCGGCTGAAAACCATCACTACGGCAGAGTGGCCGTAGCGGTCGGACAGCGCGGCGCGCGGGCGAGGCATCAGGAAAGGAAGGCGAGCGCCATGGCCGCCAGGACCACCACGGGGCCCGCGGAGGGCGACCCGGAAACCCCGGTTCCGCAGCGGCTGTTGGCCGTGGCCACCAGGCTCTTCGCCGAGCGGGGCTACGACCGCACCTCCGTCCAGGAGATCGTCGAGGCGGCCGGGGTCACCAAGGGCGCCCTCTACCACTACTTCGGATCCAAGGACGATCTGCTGCACGAGGTGTACGCGCGCATGCTGCGCCTCCAGCAGCAGCGGCTCGACGCGGTGGCCGGATCCGATGCCCCCGTCGAGGAACGGCTGCGGGCCGCCGCCGCCGACGTCGTGGTCACCACCATCGAGAACCTCGACGACGCGATGATCTTCTTCCGGTCGATGCACCAGCTCAGCCCCGAGAAGTACAAGCAGGTGCGGTCCGAGCGCCGGCGCTACCACGAGCGCTTCCGCGCCCTGGTCGAGGAGGGGCAGCGCACCGGCGTGTTCTCCACGGCCACCCCCGCCGACCTGGTGGTGGACTACTACTTCGGCTCGGTCCACCACCTGTCGACCTGGTACCGCACCGACGGCCCGCTCACCCCGGCCGAGGTCGGCGACCACCTCGCGGACCTCCTGCTGCGCTCGCTGCGCCCCTGATGTCCTCAGCCCGGGCTCACGGAGCCCGGGTCGAGGAACGGCGGGACGGACGCCGGCGGGAGGGACGCCGGGACGGACGGCGGGACGAACGGCCGCAGCGCGCCGAGCAGCGCGCCGGCGCAGGCGTCGCGCAACTCCGTGCGCGTGCAGGTCTCCTCGGTGAGCCAGTCCAGGCAGATCACCCGGACGAACACCAGCCAGCTCTTGAGGACGGCGGCCACGGCGGCCCGTACGGAGTCGTCCGTGAGCGGGAGGACGTCGAGCAGCCGGTTGCGCAGGACGTCCAGCTCGCCGTCGATGATCGTCTGGACGACCGGGTCGCCCGCGAGGACGCGGTTCGCCGCGAGCACGGTGTTGCGGTGGGCGACGAAGTAGTCGAGGTGGACGTCGAGTCCGTCGAGGAGTTGCCCGACCAGGTCGCCGGGCCGGTCGAGCGGGACCCGTTCCAAGAGCCCGTCGATCGCCTGCCGGTAGACGGCCGCGAACAGCTCCTGTTTGCCGGCGAAGTGGCGGTACAGCAGGGCGCGGGAGATCCCGGCCTCCTCGGCGACCCCTCCCATTGACACCTCTTCGTAGGGGCGTCGGGCGAAGAGGAGCGCGCCGACGGCGAGGAGTTGGGCGCGGCGTTCGTCGGGGCCGAGGCGTCGGCGGGGAGGTGGCACGACGCCGATCCTAGTTGACACACGTCCACCAACGGGTCCCTACTAGTGGACATACGTCTACTTACCAGGGGTGGGAGGTCGGCACATGAGCAAGACCCTCAAGTGGCTCGCGCTGACGTTGGGAGCGGTGTGCGTGGCGATCGGAGTCACGCACGTGCTGCTCGGGAACGCCGCGGTCCCCGGCACGGGCGGGGCCGGCGCCACCGTCGACAGCCTGGGTCGTTTCCTGGGCGCGACGTTCGCGGGCTACGGACTCGCCTGGATCTGGGCGGCCCGGCAGTCGCCGATCCCGGCGAACGTGGTCCGGTGGCTGGCCGGAGTGTTCCTGCTGGGCGGGTTCGGGAGGCTGTTGTCGCTGGCCGTCCACGGGTGGCCGGACGGGCTCCAGGTGGCGCTGACGGTGCTCGAACTGGTCCTGCCGCCGGTGTACTTCCGGCTCGCGGGCGCGGACGAGGCGGCCCACCGCGCTGCCGCCCGCGCCCCCGCGTCCGCGTAGTCCTACCGGGTGACCGCGCGGTCCCGTCCGGTCCGGGTCGGGTAGTCCGTGTAGCCCTCCGGTCCCTGGACGTACATCAGGAACTCCGGCCGGACCTCGTTGAGGGGGGCTCCCGTGCGCAGGCGTTCCACGAAGTCCGGGTTGGCCAGGAAGCCCCGGCCCAGGGCGATCAGGTCGGCGCCCCCGGCCAGCAGGAGTTCGCCGCGCGCCTTGCCGCCGTCGGCCGACACCTCCTCGCGGGACAGCACCGGGTTGGCGATGAGCGTGCCCGGCCAGGCCTTGCGGATCCGGCCGAAGAGGGCGTCGTCCGGGTCGGCGTGGACCTGGTGCAGGTAGACCGGCTCCAGCTCCGCGAGGGCCGTGACCAGCGCCGGATAGATCTCCGCGGTGTCGCCCTCGTCGATGCCGTTGACGTTCTGTCCGGGGGAGATCCGTACGCCGACCCGGTCGCGGCCCACCGCCTCGGCGACGGCCCGGACCACCTCGACGGTGAACCGGATCCGGCGCTCGACGGACCCTCCCCACGCGTCGGTGCGGAGGTTGGTGTTCCGGGCGAGGAACTGGTGCGCCAGGTGGCCGTTGGCGGAGTGCACCTCCACCCCGGCGAATCCCGCCTCGACGGCGCGCCGGGCGGCCGTCGCGAAGTCCCCGATCGTGGCCTCGACGTCCTCGGCCGTCATCGCGCGGGGCGTGACCCCGTCGCGGAGCCCACCGGGCGTGTGCAGCGGCTCCGGGAAGCGGACCGCCGACGGGGCGAGCGGGACGTACCCGCTGGTGTCCGGGTGCCCCACCCGGCCGGAGTGCTGGAGCTGCAGGAACATGCGTCCCCCGGCCGCCCCCACCGCCTCGGTGACCCGGCGCCAACCGGCGACCTGCCGCGGCGTGTGGATGCCGGGGATGTACGGGTAGCTCTGGCCGACGGCGTTCGGGGTGGTCCCCTCCGCGATGATCAGGCCGGCCGAGGCGCGCTGCGCGTAGTAGTCGGCCATCAGCTGCCCGGGGACGCCGTCGGCCCCGGCGCGGTTGCGGGTCAGCGGCGCCATCACCAGGCGACTGGGGAGGTCCAGGGGGCCGAGGCGGGCGGATTCGAAGAGGCGGGAAGCGGCGGGGGCCTGCGGTGTCTGCGTCATGCCGCGTACCGTAAAACCTCACATTGATGTCAGGTTCAAGGGGTGGGCGGGCATGCGGATCGGCGAACTGGCGGCGCGCACGGGGGTCGGCGAGCGCTCGTTGCGCTACTACGAGGAGCAGGGCCTGCTGGTCTCCGACCGCACGCCCGGCGGCCACCGCGACTTCTCCGAGCGGGCCGTCGACCGGGTCATCCGGATCCAGGAGCTGTACGCGGCCGGCCTGCACAGCACGAAGATCGCGCGGATCCTGCCCTGCATGCGGGACGAGGACGGCGGCCCGTCGGTGCGCGCCACTCCGGCGCTGCCGGCGGAACTGGCCGTGGAGCGGGACCGGATCGACCGGATGATCGGCGATCTGGTGCGCTCGCGGGACGTGCTGGACGAGGTCATCCGCACGGCGTCGGGAGGCCTGGCGACCCACGCGCCCCACATGACGCAGGAGGCCCAGGCGCCCCACGGGGCTCCGGGCCGCGACACCGTACGGCCCGACGTCCGCGCGGGAAGCTGAGCGCGCCCACCAGGGATTACGGGACAGCCCTCAGGGCGGCCTCAGCCCAGCGGGAGGACCTTGCGGCCCCAGGTCTCCTCGGCCACCCCGGCGAAGGAGACGTACCAGGCGATGCCCGCGCACAGCAGGCCGAGGAAGCCGCCGACGTGGCCGAGGGCGGTGACCTGCGAGAGGTCGCCGAGCGCGAGGAAGAGGAAGGTCAGGGCCAGCACGATGAACAGCGCCCGGTGGGCCAGGTCCAGCTTCAGTGCGGCGATCGACATGTACGCGGTGAAGACGAACCAGGCGATGAGGAACCAGCCGGTCGCGATGTGCGCCTGGTCGGCGGGCAGGGTCGGGACGACGAACTTCACGTAGCCCGCGAAGGACATCCAGAAGGCGCCGTACGAGACGAACGCCGTGGTGCCGAAGGTGTTGCCGCGGCGGAACTCCAGCACGCCCGCCACGAACTGGGCCAGGCCGCCGTAGAACAGGGCCAGGGGCAGGACGACGGCGCTGAGGGCGGCGTTCTCGACCAGGCCGGAGTTGAACAGGCTGAGCACGAAGGTGGTCAGCGCGAACGCGGCGAGGCCGAGCGGCCCGGGGTTGGCGAGGCGCGGCGCCGGGGCCTGCGGGACGGTGGCGGCCGAGGTCGCCGGGGCGGCGATCGGGGTGGCGACGGCCGCGGTGGGGGCGGCCGGGGCGGCGGCGGCCGGGTTCAGGGTCGAGCTGGGCATGGCGATATGCACCTTCGGTGGGGGGATATCCCGAATATAGCCCACCCGCCCGGCCCCCTCCGCCCACCTCGTACGGGACCTCGCGGGCCGAAGGTCACCCGCCGACCCGCCCGACCGACCCCCGGGACGGCCCCGGGGCGTCCCGGCACGACGGCCGGCCCGCCGTCCGGCACGCCCCTGGTGGGGCGGCCGGGCGGCGGGCCGGTGTCACCCGAGGTGATCCGTTACGGGGTCACCTTCAGCAGCTTGTTCGCCGTGCCGGAGGACGGGTTGGTCACCGCGCCCGCCGTCGCCGCCGCGGTCAGCGCCGCCGCGGTCTGCGCGGGGGTCGAGGAGGGGTGCCCGGCGAGGTAGACGGCTGCCGCGCCCACCACGTGCGGGGTGGCCATGGAGGTGCCGGAGATGGTCTTGGTGCCGGTGTCGCTGTCGTTCCAGTCCGAGGTGATGTCCGAACCCGGCGCGTACAGGTCCACCACGGAGCCGAAGTTGGAGAAGGAGGACTGGGCGTCGTCGATGGTGCTCGACGCCACGGTGATCGCCTCCGTGACGCGGGACGGGGAGCCCTGACCGGCGTCGGCCGACTCATTGCCCGCCGCGACGGCGAAGGTGACCCCCGAGGTGATCGCCCGGCGGACCGCCTCGTCGAGCGCCTCGTCGGCGCCCCCGCCGAGGCTCATGTTGGCCACGGAGGGTCCGGAGTGGTGCTGGGTGACCCAGTCGATGCCGGCGACGACCTGCTCGGTGGTGCCCGAGCCGTTGTCGTCCAGCACCCGCACCGCGACCAGCTTCGCCTTCTTGGCGACCCCGTGCGAGGTCCCCGCTATGGTCCCGGCCACGTGCGTGCCGTGGCCGTTGCCGTCGTCCGCGCTGTCGTCGTTGTCGACGGCGTCGAAGCCGTGCGTCGCCCGGCCTCCGAAGTCCTTGTGCGTCACCCGTATGCCGGTGTCGATGACGTAGGCCGTCACCCCTTCACCGGCGCTGTCGGGATAGTCGTACTTCTTGTCGCCCTCCGTCGCGGTCTGGTCGATGCGGTCCAGCCCCCAGGACGGCGGGTTGGGCTGGGTGGAGTTGACGCTGAACTTCTTGTTCTGCACGACCTTGCCGACGGCCGGGTCCGCCGCGAGCCGCTTGGCCTCCGTCTCGCTGAGCCCCGAGGCCGAGAAGCCGTTGACCTTGGAGCCGTAGGTGCGTTGCAGTTCGCCTCCGTACTTGTTGGCGAGCTGCTGCTTGTCCGCGGAACCGTCGAGGATGACGACGTAGCTCCCGCTGATCGCGCCCGGCGCGTTCAGTCCGTAGACCGTTCCCTCCGGCGGCGCCGCCGCCCCCGCGAAGGGGGTGGCGAACAGGGTCACGGCTGCCGCGGTGGCGACTCCCGTGGCGACTGCCGCGTACCGGAAACGGTTGGAGCGCTTGTGAGTTGACATGTGGAGGGGTCTCCT
Organism: Streptomyces sp. NPDC088097; assembly: GCF_044741845.1. Taxonomy (NCBI): domain Bacteria; kingdom Bacillati; phylum Actinomycetota; class Actinomycetes; order Kitasatosporales; family Streptomycetaceae; genus Streptomyces; species Streptomyces sp. NPDC088097. The sequence goes on along the minus strand of NZ_JBIUTJ010000014.1, from coordinate 41,087 downwards.
CGTGGTGACGTGTGGGGCGTCGAACCTTCTGGAGAACCCTGTTCCGATTGACAGGCGCAAATCAAGATCGCACCCGCCTTCCGGGGATATTCAACAAGGTTTCTTAAAAGGCTCCCCGCACCACCTTCACCATGCACACATCCTCGCTCGAACTCCCGCACGAATGCTCCACGTTCGTCCCCGACCGCGGTCAGCCCCGGTCGACGTACTTCCGCAACTCCCGCCGCGCCAGCGAACGCTGGTGCACCTCGTCCGGCCCGTCCGCCAGTTGCAGCGTCCGCGCCGCCGCCCACAGTTCGGCCAGCGGGGTGTCCTGGCTGACCCCGCCCGCCCCGTGCAACTGCACGGCCCGGTCCAGGATCCCCACCACCGCGCGCGGGGTCGCGATCTTGATGGCCTGGATCTCGGTGTGGGCGCCGCGGTTGCCCACCGTGTCCATCAGCCAGGCCGTCTTGAGCACCAGCAGCCGCAGCTGCTCCACGGTGACCCGGGCGTCAGCGATCCAGTTCTGGACGACGCCCTGCGCCGCCAGCTCCTTCCCGAAGGCCGTACGTCCCACCGCGCGGCGGCACATCAGCTCGATCGCCCGCTCCGCCATGCCGATCAGCCGCATGCAGTGGTGGATCCGCCCCGGGCCGAGCCGCGCCTGGGCGATGGCGAAGCCGCCACCCTCCTCGCCGATCAGGTGCGAGACCGGCACCCGGGCGCCGTGGAAGACCACCTCGGCGTGCCCGCCGTGATCGTGGTCCGCGTACCCGTACACCGTCATCGCTCGGCGGACCTCCACGCCCGGGGTGTCGCGCGGGACCAACACCATCGACTGCTGGCGGCGCGGGTCGGAGCCCTCCGGGTCCGTCTTGCCCATCACGATGAAGACCTTGCAGTCCGGGTTCATCGCCCCGGAGATGTACCACTTGCGGCCGGTGATCACATACTCGTCACCCACCCGCTCGACGCGCGTCTCGATGTTGGTCGCGTCCGAGGAGGCCACCTCGGGCTCGGTCATCGCGAAGGCCGACCGGATCTCCCCGGCCAGCAGCGGCTCCAGCCACCGCTTGCGCTGCTCGTCGTTCCCGAACTGCGCGAGCAGCTCCATGTTCCCCGTGTCCGGGGCGGCGCAGTTCGTCGCCATGGGGGCCAGGTGCGGGCTGCGCCCGGTGATCTCGGCCAGCGGGGCGTACTGGAGGTTGGTCAGCCCGGCCCCGTACCGTCGGTCGGAGTGGTCGTCCCGGTCCACGAAGAAGAGGTTCCACAGGCCTTGGCGGCGCGCCTCGGCCTTCAGTTCGCCGAACACGGCCGGGGTGTCCCAGGGCGAGGCCAGCCGTGCGCGCTGCTCGGCGGCGAGGGCTTCCGCCGGGTGCACGTACTCCTCCATGAACGCGAGCAGGCGCTCGCGGAGTTCCTCGGTCCGGGTGTCGAATGCGAAGTCCATGGGGAGCGCCTCAGCCTTCCTGAAGTTCCGTGAGGGTGGTCAGGCCGTGCTCGATGAAGACCGGCACCAGCTCGCCGATCCGGTCGAAGCCCGCGCCGACGGTCTGTCCGAGCGTGTAGCGGTAGTGGATGCCTTCGAGGATCACGGCGAGCTTGAACCAGGCGAAGGCCGTGTACCAGGCGATCGCCCCGGTGTCGCGCCCCGACCGGGCGGCGTAGCGCTCGATCAGTTCGGCGGGCGCCGGATGGCCCGGCGCGCCACTGGTCGTACTCACCGGGGAATCGCCCAGGCCCAGGTCGGAGCTGTACATCACCAGCAGCCCGAGGTCGGTCAACGGGTCGCCCAGCGTGGACATCTCCCAGTCCAGCACCGCCCGGATCGCGTCGTCGGGGCCGCCGATCAGGACGTTGTCCAGCCGGAAGTCCCCGTGGACCACGGTTGGGGCGCCGGAGACGGGCAGGGACCGGCCCAAGGCGGCCTGGAGCTCGTCGATCCCCGCCAACTCCCGGCCCCGGGAGGCCGCGAGCTGCTTGCCCCAGCGGCGCAACTGCCGGTCGAGGAAGCCCTCCGGTCGGCCGAAGTCGCCCAGGCCCACCGCCTCCGGATCGACCGCGTGCAGATCGACCAGGGTGTCCACGAGGCCCAGCACCGCCCGCCGGGTGCGCTCGGGGCCGAGCCCCGCCAGCTGTTCCGCCGTCCGGTACGGGACCCCTTCGACGTACTCCATCACGTAGAACGGCGCCCCCAGCACCTCCGCGTCCTCGCACAGCATCACCGGCTCCGGCACCGGCACGGCCGTCCCGTGCAGGGCCGCGATCACCCGGTGCTCGCGCCGCATGTCGTGCGCGGTGGCCAGGACGTGGCCCAGCGGCGGCCGGCGCACCACCCAGCGCGAGGAGCCGTCGGTCACCGCGTACGTGAGGTTCGACCGGCCCCCCTCGATCAGTCGGCCGCTGAGCGGTCCGGCCACGAGCCCGGGGAGCGCGGCGTCGAGACGACCGCGCAGCCGCTCCAGGTCGAGGCCCCGGGGCGAGGCGTCCTGTGGGGCGGGGTCCTGAGGGGCGGGCGGGTCCGGCGGGACTGCGGTCATGGTGCGCACCTCCGTACGGAGTGGACGGTGGGGGTTGCTCGCAGCCATCATGCCGACCAGTCGGTATGTCGTCCAGAGGGCAGGCCGGGAGAACGCTCCCGGCACCGGCACCGGCACCGGCACCGGCACCGGCCCTGGCTCCCGGCCCTCGCCCCCGCGCGGCCGGGGTCTCACGCGTGGCAGAGGATCGGAGTCCCGCCGTTCATCGCCGTCATGTCCCGCAGCACGGCCAGGATGTCCAGCGGAGCCCCCTCCGCCGCCCCGGCCAGCTCCGCGTACGCCCGGTGCACGTTGGCCACGAGCCGCTCGCTCTCCCGCCAGGCCGCGAACTCCCCGAGGTCGGCCCGGCGCGCCACTTCCAGCGGGGGGAGGCCCTCGTCCCAACCCTCCCGGGCGAGTTCGTCGACCCGGCGCAGGTACCGCTCGGTGGAGTCGTAGGCGGACGGATCGGTCAGCGGCCCGTGGCCCGGTACGACGGTCTCCGCGTCCAGCGAGCGCAGCAGCTCCAGCGCCCGCAGCGACCCGGACAGGGAGCCCATGGCCAGGAAGGGCGTACCTCCGGCGAAGACCAGGTCGCCGGTGAACAGCACCCGGCTCTCCGGCAGCCACACCACCGAGTCCCCGGTGGTGTGTGCCACGCCCGGGTGCAGCACCCGCACCTCCGTCTCCCCGACGTGGAGGGTCAGCCGCTCGCTGTACGTGAGGTCGGGCGCCGTGATCTCTATCGCCCCGAAGTCGGTGCCCGGCCATATCAGTTCGAGCTGGTGCCCCGCCGCGAGCTGTTCGGCCCGCGCCGCCTCGTGGCCGACGATCACGGCCTCCGGCGCGAACACCGTGTTGCCGTAGGTGTGGTCGCCGTGGTGGTGGGTGTTGACGACCGTGCGGGGCAGCGCCGCTCCGGCCGCGACGACCGCCTCGCGCAGGGCCAGGGCCCGCCGCTCGGTCGCCGCGGTGTCGACGAGCAGGGTCCGGCCGCCGTCGCTGACGAATCCGGCGTTGTTCAGGCACCAGCCCCCGTCCGGTTGGACGTAGGCGTACACCCCGGGGGCGGGCTGGACGACGTACGGCGCTTCGACGGTCATGGAGGCTCTCCCCGGGTCACTTTGACTGGCCGTCGGCATCCTGTCAGTCGTCGTGACGCCGGGGGAGAGCGGGGGAGGGGCGGGAGGTGTCAGTGGTCGTCGTAGTGGCCGTCGTGCTCGGCGTGCCGGTGCCCGTCGTGGACGTAGTCGACGTGGTCGCCGTGTGCGACCGACTCGTGCCCGCAGTCCGCGCCGTGCGCGTGCGGGTGGTCCTCGTGGGCGGTGTGGGCCGGGGTCTCGCACTCGTCCCAGTGCCCGGAGTGCTCCCGGTGGAGGTGTCCGTCGTGCGCGTAGTCCACGTGGTCGCCGTGCTCGACCGCCCGGTGCCCGCAGGTCGGGCCGTGGGTGTGCTCGTGCGTGGGGTGCTCGTGGTGCAGGGTCGTCATGGCGCAGAGGCTAGTGCGAAACACCCCCGAACGCCCGTTGTGTCCGCTTCTGTGTCGCCGCGCGCCGCATGCCGCATGTCATGCGCGGCGTCGATCGGCGTCGACCGGCGTCGACCGGCATCGACCTCAGGGGATCACCGTCAGCGCGAACAGGGCCAGCCCCACGGTGCACAGCACCAGCGCCAGCGCACGCCGGGGCGCGAGCACAGGCGGGCGCGCGGCCGCCAGTTCCCGCATCCGCAGGTGCGACAGCCACAGGAAGGTCACCCAGATCAGCGCGATCACCGCCGCCCCGGTCACCTTGAGCGGCGACCCCGACCCGTGCAGCGCCTGCCGCAGCGCCAGCACCGCGGCCACCGAGCAGGCCAGCGTGGTACGCCGCCACGCGAGCCGGGTCCGCTCCGGCTGGAGCCCCGCGTCCCGCTCGCCGTCCGCCGTCCCGGGGGCGCTCACCGACCGGTGGTCCAGCCCAGCAGCACGACCACGATCATGCCCAGGGCGACCAGGGACACCCCCAGACTGAGCACCACCGGGAATCGTGACAGGGGCAGGTCCTCGCCCCGCCGCATCGCCCGCTCGCACCGCACCCAGTGGTTCACCGCGCGCACCGCGCACGCCGCCCCCACCGCGAGCAGCACGATGGACATGGACACCCGCACGCCCCAGCGCAGGTCCGGCAGGAACTGGTCCACGGCGAAACCGCCGCCGACGAGCGCCAGGGCGGTCCGGATCCAGGCCAGGAACGTGCGCTCGTTGGCCAGCGAGAAGCGGTAGTCCGGGGTCTCGCCCTCGTCCCTCAGCTCCCGCGGGGAGAACCAGAGGCGCACGTCCTTGACGAAACCGATCATCACACCAATCTACGGGGCCCCGCCCCCCAGACCCGGGACCGCCCCGGCGCCGGCCGCGATGCGCCCGGCCGCCACCCCGCGACGCGCCCGGGAGCCACCCCGCCACCCCGTGGAGAGGTCAGCCGCCACCCGCCCGGAACGCGGTCAGTCGCCGGTAGGCCTCCAGCCCGTCCGGCACCCACGCCCACGTCCCGTCGGCGACCCGCCGCTCCAGTTCCGGCGGCGCCAGCCAGGTGTGCCAGTCCACTTCCGAGACCTGCGGGGCCACCGGCAGCTCGCAGCGCACCTCGTGCACGTACGACCACCAGGCGCCGCCCGGCCCCTCGTACAGGAACTTGAACAGCGGTACCGGCTGCTCCAGCCCGCTCACCCCCAGCTCCTCCTCGGCCTCCCGCAGGGCCGCGTCCGGGTAGTCCTCCCCGGCGCCCAGCACCCCGCCCACGAACATGTCGTAGTGGGAGGGGAAGACCAGCTTGGAGTCGGTCCGCCGGTGTACGAAGACCCGCCCGCGCGCGTCCCGGGCCAGCACGAAGACGCACCGGTGCAACAGCCCCCGCGCGTACACCTCGCCCCTCGGGGCCCGTCCGATCACCCGGTCGTCCCGGTCCACCACGTCCAGTACTTCATCAGCGGCACTCACGCGATCCATCCAACCACCGCTGTTGACTGGTTACCGCTCCGTAGCAAAGGATCTGCCCCACCACCGACCGGAGGACGGGCAGACCCATGACGACGTACGACGCCGACGTGATCGTGATCGGAGCGGGCCTGGCGGGGCTCGTCGCCACCGCCGAGCTGGTCGACGCGGGCCGCAAGGTCATCCTGCTCGACCAGGAGCCGGAGCAGTCCATCGGCGGCCAGGCGCACTGGTCCTTCGGCGGCCTGTTCTTCGTGGACTCGCCCGAACAGCGCCGGATGCGGATCAAGGACAGCCACGCCCTCGCCCTCCAGGACTGGCACGGGACCGCGGGGTTCGACCGCGAGGAGGACGCCTGGCCGCGCCGCTGGGCCGAGGCGTACGTCGACTTCGCGGCCGGCGAGAAGCGACCCTGGCTGCACGCCCAGGGGGTCCGCTTCTTCCCCGTCGTCGGCTGGGCGGAGCGCGGCGGCTACGACGCGAACGGCCACGGCAACTCCGTACCCCGCTTCCACATCACCTGGGGCACCGGGCCCGGTCTGGTCGAGCCGTTCGAGCGCCGGGTCCGCGCCGGCGTGGCCCGGGGCCTGGTCCAACTCCGCTTCCGGCATCGCGTCACCGGCCTCACCACCACCGCCGGCACGGTCGACACCGTCACCGGGGAGGTCCTGGCCCCCTCCGACGTCGTACGGGGCTCCGCGAGCAGCCGCGAGGCCACCGGGGCCTTCAGCCTCCGGGCCCAGGCGGTGATCGTGACCAGCGGGGGCATCGGCGGTAACCACGACCTCGTGCGCGGCCAGTGGCCGGCCCGCCTCGGCACCCCGCCGGAGCGGCTGCTGTCCGGGGTTCCGGCGCACGTGGACGGCCTCATGCTGGGCATCGCCGAGGGCGCCGGCGCCAGCCACATCAACAAGGACCGGATGTGGCACTACACCGAGGGCATCGAGAACTGGGACCCGATCTGGGCCCGCCACGGCATCCGCATCCTGCCCGGCCCGTCCTCCCTCTGGCTGGACGCCACCGGCAAGCGACTGCCCGTACCGCTCTTCCCGGGATTCGACACCCTCGGGACCCTGGAACACATCATGAGGACGGGCCACGACCACACCTGGTTCGTCCTCAACCAGCGCGTCATCGGCAAGGAGTTCGGCCTCTCCGGCTCGGAACAGAACCCCGACCTGACGGGGAAGTCCGTCCGCGGCGTCATCGACCGCGCCCGCCAGGCGGTGCCCGGCCCGGTCAAGGCCTTCATGGACAACGGCGCCGACTTCGTCGTCGAGCGCGACCTCTCCGCCCTGGTGCGCGGGATGAACGCCGTCACCAAGGAGAACCTCCTCGACGAGGCGACCGTCCGGCGCGAGATCGTCGCCCGGGACCGCGAGATCGCCAACCCCTTCACCAAGGACCTCCAGGTGACGGCCATCCACGGGGCCCGCAAGTACCTCGGCGACCGGCTGATCCGCACCGCCGCCCCGCACCGCATCCTGGACCCCGGGGCGGGCCCGCTGATCGCCGTCCGGCTCTCCATCCTGACCCGCAAGTCCCTGGGCGGCCTGGAGACCGACCTCTCCTCCCGCGTCCTGACCCCCGCGGGCGAACCGCTCCCCGGTGTCTACGCGGCCGGCGAGGCGGCCGGCTTCGGCGGCGGAGGGGTCCACGGCTACCGGGCCCTGGAGGGGACCTTCCTCGGCGGCTGCATCTTCTCCGGCCGCGCGGCGGGCCGCGCCGCCGCGGAGGCGGTGGGCTGAGGGTCGCGCCGGCCGGCGGCTGAGGGCCGCGCCGGCGCGCGAGCGGTGGGCCGAGGGCCGCGCCGGCCGGTGTCGAAGGGCCGTCCATCGCCGCCGCACCGAGCGGTCCGCCGTGCCGGCACCGCTCGTGCGCGGTGCGCCATTCGGCCACGGTCGCGAAACCCTCGCCCCCGTCCGGCGCGTGCCGCGGCTCCACCTCGGCCGGCCGCACCACGCGGACCCCCGTCACCTCCACGACGGCCTACCGGCGCCCGCCGGAGCCCACCGACACCGGGCGCGCACCCGCCTCCGGCAACGCCTCGCCCTGCGCCTCGTACTCCTCCGAGAGCGCCGCCGTCGTGGCCTTCGCCCCGCTCAGCACGGCCGCCACCGGCTGAGCGCGCCGCGGGCCGGGCAGTCCCGGGAGGTACGGGGAAACGTCCTCGAAGGTAGCCGCGCACCCGCCCCACGAGGCCGCCCGACGCGCCCCTCGATCCCCCACGAACCGCCACGAGCACCCCAACTCGACCAAGTGCCGCACCAGTTGAAACTCGCCACGGATTTGGCCGGACCTTGACTCGGAGCTGTGCGTACCGGTTTGCTGTGCGTGATCATCCGTATCGCTCACGCGCATGATCGGCCCGAAACACCACGCAGTACCCCGCACCGCCCCGGTGCCACCCGTGCGTGCTCCCGCGTACGTCGTCCACCCGCGCCCGCGTTATGGAGGGAACCAGCGGATGTCCCCGCCTCCGCCGCCCCTCGGCCGTGCCCGCAAACGGGACGCCCAGCTCTTCGACCCGGCCCTGTGCGACCTCGAACTCGTGGCCGTACGAACCCAGTTCACCCAGGGTCGCTGGTCCAAGGCGCGCACCCTCCTCGTCGGCACCGGAGACGACTGGGACCGCCGCGGACACCGCGTCGTCGTCCTCGCCGACACCCCGGCCGCCACCGCCTGGGCCGGCGAATGGCTGCTCGCCGAACCGGGCAGCGCCGACGCCGCGACCCTCCTGGCCTGCGCCTCCGTCCTCACCGCCCTGCGCGGCAAGGGGAGTCCGCAGGCCGCCGACGAGGCCTGCCGCCGCGCCGCCGCCCTGCTGCCCGCCGACCCCACCCCCTGGCTGGGCCTCCTCATGCTCTCCCGCGCCTTCGGCACCGAAGAGGAGTTCACCCGCCACTTCGACCAGGTCCGGGCCCGCCACCGCGAGCACCACCACGCCCACCACCTGATGGTCGCCAAGCTCGCCGAACGCGACCCGGCCTCCGGCCACGACCCCCTCCATGAGGTCTACGACTTCGCGGCCTGGGCCGCCGAGGAGTCCCCGGCCGACTCCCCGCTCGCGGTGCTCCCCGTCATCGCCCACGCCGAGCGCTACCGGGTCCTCTCCGCCGCCCACGGCCACACCACCCCCGAAGCCGCCGTCGAGCACTGGACCGGCCGCCGCGCCCGACAGGTGCTGCGCTCCGCCTTCGACTGGTGGCTGGAGTGGGAACGCGAGGACCACCCGCGCAACCGCGTCGACCTCAACTTCCTCGCCCACGCCAAGCTCTGCGAAGGCCGCCCCGCAGAGGCCGCCGCCCTGTTCCACCGCATCGGCAGCCACGCCACCCGCGCCCCCTGGTCCTATCCGGACCGCGACCCGCACAAGGCCTTCCTCGCCGCGCGCAACGCCGCGCTCGGCACCGCCTGACCCCAGACCAGTCGACCAGTCGGACCAGCCGGTCAGACATCCGCCGAAAGGACCCGCCATGCCGACGGGCAGATCCACCACGCTCCAAGCCGAGGCCGAGATCCGCACGTACAAGGGCGAGGACCGCGCCCTGCGCGCCGACCGGCTCGGCACCGCCGGACTCCTGCTGTCCGTGCTGGCCGCCAGCGCGCCCCTGATGGTCGTCGCCGGGGTGATGCCCACCATCTTCGGAGTCATGGGCATCGTCGGCCAGCCGCTGCTCTTCGTGATCCTCGGCGTCGTCCTCGCCCTCTTCGGCATCGGCTACGCCGAGATGAGCCGCCACGTCCACAACGCCGGCGCGTTCTACGCCTACATCGCCCGCGGCCTCGGCCCCACCGCCGGAGCGTCCGCCTCGCTCGTGGCCCTCGTCGCCTACAGCGCCATGCAGGTGGGCGTCTACGGCATCCTCGGCTTCGAGATATCCGGGCTCTTCGCCACCTACCTCGACACCGAGGTCGCCTGGTGGATCCCGGCCCTGCTCGCGGTCGCCGCCACCGGCGCCCTCGGCTGGCTGAAGATCGACCTCAACGCCAAGGTGCTCGGCGTCCTCCTCCTCATCGAGTGCGCCCTCGTCGTCGTCTTCGACGTCGCCGCCCTCGGCAAGCCCGGTCCCGAAGGCCTCTCGCTCAGCGCCTTCGACCCGGGCGCCCTCTCCGGCGCCGGACTCGGCACCGCCCTGTGCTTCTGCATCGCCGCCTTCGTCGGCTTCGAGCAGTCCCCGGTGTACGCGGAGGAGACCAGCAAGCCGCACATCGTCGTCTCCCGCGTGATGTTCCTCGCCGTCGGCTTCGTCGCCCTCTTCTTCGCGTTCAGCGCCTGGGCCCTCACCGTCGCCACCGGCCCCGCCCAGATCACCAAGGCGGCCGGGGAAGCGGGTCCCGGCCTGCTCTTCACCCTCACCGAGAGCCGTCTCGGCGCCGGCTTCACCGACGTCCTGCACGTCCTCTTCGTCACCGGCATGTTCGCGGCCATGCTCAGCTTCCACAACGTCGTCGCCCGCTACGCCTTCGCCATGGGCCGCGAGGGCCTGCTCCCGTCCCGCTTCGGCCGGACCAACCCCGGCACCGGCGCCCCCGCCACGGGCTCCCTCCTGCAGACGGTCATCGCGGCCCTCGTCGTCCTGGTCTTCGCGCTGACCGACCCCGGACCGGCGGGCGACCCCACCACCCCCGTCCTGCACCTGTTCACCTGGATGGGCAGCGTCGGCGCCCTCGGCGTGACCGTCCTCATGGCCGCCGCCTCCTTCGCCGTCATCGCCTTCTTCGTGCGCCGCGGCACCGCCGGCGCCCAGGTCTGGCGGCTCGTCGCGGCCGGCCTGGCCGGCGTCGCCCTGGTCGGCATCGCCCTCTACACCGTCAAGGACTTCGCCGTCCTCGTCGGCGCCGAGAAGGGCTCCGCGCTCAGCTGGCTCCTGCCCGGCATCATCGCGGTGGCCGCGCTGGCCGGCCTGGTCCACGGGCTGCTGCTGAAGTCCCGCCGCCCCGCGGTCCACGCCCGGATCGGCCTGGGCAACGAGGCCTTCCGCCTCGACCAGGCCGCGGAGACCACCGAGCAGGACTGACCCCCCCCGCGCGGAACCGGGCCGTCGGCCTCGGATTCGTCCTCCCAAACGGCCCCCGAAGACCCTTTCCATGGTCGACGGGGGCCTTCGCGCGTAGGGGCCCGATTTTGGCGGGTAGCGGACCCCCATGGTCTCCTGGGGCGACAAAATCACCGGAACCGCGCACGGGAGACACCACCCAGCTCTCCCGCACGCGGCATCCGGACCTGCCTGTCCGACCCACGAAGGCGAAGTCCCGTATGAGTGACCGCACCTTGACCACGGCCCCCGCCGAGGCGTCGAACCGCCACGTCGACGCCGGTGACGAGGGCTACAGCAAGGACCTCAAGTCCCGCCACATCAACATGATCGCCATCGGCGGGGCGATAGGCACCGGCCTGTTCCTCGGTGCCGGAGGCCGCCTCGCGGGCGCCGGCCCCTCCCTCGCGATCGCCTACGCGGTCTGCGGGATCTTCGCCTTCTTCGTGGTCCGCGCCCTCGGCGAGCTCGTCCTCTACCGCCCCTCGTCCGGAGCCTTCGTCTCCTACGCGCGCGAGTTCATGGGCGAGAAGGGCGCCTATACGGCGGGCTGGCTGTACTTCCTCAACTGGTCCACCACCACGGTGGCCGACATCACCGCCGCCGCGACCTACGCCCACTTCTGGTCGATGTTCACCGACGTCCCCCAGTGGGTCCTCGCCTTCATCGCCCTGGCCGTCGTCCTCACCGCGAACCTGATCTCGGTGAAGTACTTCGGCGAGATGGAGTTCTGGTTCTCCCTGGTCAAGGTCGCCGCCCTGACGATCTTCCTGCTCGTCGGCATCTACCTGGTCGCCACCAGCCACCCCATCGACGGCCACACCCCGGGCCTGTCCTCCATCACGGACAACGGCGGGCTCTTCCCCGTCGGCATGCTCCCGATGCTCCTGGTCATCCAGGGCGTCGTCTTCGCGTACGCCTCCGTCGAGCTGTGCGGAGTCGCCGCCGGCGAGACCGAGAACCCCGAGAAGATCATGCCGAAGGCGATCAACTCGATCATGTGGCGCGTGGGCGTCTTCTACGTCGGCTCCGTGGTCATGCTGGCCCTGCTGCTCCCGTACACCTCGTACTCCGAGGGCCAGAGCCCCTTCGTCACCGTCTTCGACAAGCTCGGCGTCCCCGGCGCGGCGGGCGTCATGAACCTGGTGGTCCTCACGGCGGCCCTGTCCTCCTTGAACTCGGGCCTCTACTCCACGGGCCGGATCCTGCGCTCGATGGCGATGTCCGGATCCGCCCCCAAGTTCACCGGCGTCATGAACAAGGGCAAGGTCCCCTACGGCGGCGTCCTGTTCACCGCCGCCTTCGGCGTCGCGGGCGTGGGCCTGAACTACTTCATGCCCAAGGACGCCTTCGAGATCGTCCTCAACTTCGCCTCGCTCGGCATCCTGGGCACCTGGGCGATGGTCATGCTCTGCTCCCTCCATTTCTGGCGCCGCGCACGCCAGGGCCTCCTGGAGCGCCCCTCCTACCGGCTGCCCTGGGCCCCGTACACCCAGATCGTGACCCTGGTCTTCCTCGTCACGGTGCTGGTCCTGATGTGGTCCGACGGAGGCGTGGGCCGCACCACGGTCCTCTTCGTCCCGGTCATCGCGGCGGCCCTGGTCGGCGGCTGGTTCCTGGTCCGCGGCCGCGTGGCCGAAATAGCGGCCTCCCGCCGCTGACCGCATCTCACCGCCGACCGAGGTGCTCTGCCCAGGGGCCCGCGGCGTCTACCTGTGTTGTGCCAGGACCCGCACCGTTGCCTCCAGGCTCCTGTCGTTCAGCGGGCGTCTGTGTGCGAGCTCGTTGCGAGCGTGGCGCAGCGTCTTGAGTCGGTCGTACTGCATGCCGCTCACTCGGATGCAACCTTGCTTCACCCCGGACCAGATGTCCCCGAGTTCCATGGAGCCTAGGTCGGCCACCGTCGCGTACCGGTCTTGGTAGAGGAGGTGGAGGCGCCGTATGCCGTGCGGCGCGAATTCGTGGAGGCGCGAGGCGAGCTCCGCCCGAGCGTCGTCGATGAGGGGGAGCAAGACCCGGTTCTGAGATTGCCAAACGAGCTTGTCGAGCTGGGCCTGGGAGCCCGCACCGGCGATCCACACCGGGACGGAAAGCCTGAGCTGTCCCTCCCATCCGTCGAGGAGTCCGGCACTCCACTGACCGCGCACGCTCGGGGCCGGCGCGGCGGCGTAGGCCGTCGCCGCCGGCCCCACGGCCTGCGCACACGTGGGTACGTCCGCCGGGGAACCTTCTTCGGCGGGGCACAGGGTGACCAGGCACGCGCGCAGGGACGACGGCAGCCCATCCCAGTCCCCGGTCAGCCCGACGGCCAATCCCATGTCCGGACCGCTGACCTCGGTGACGGTCTCGGCACGCACAGCGTCGTGGATCCGCTTCAAGGGACTGCCCGGGCCGACGCCAGACAGAGGGGTCGTGGCCGCTTCGGCGATGACCGTTGCGGTGTCCAGTCGACCCCAGACGGACCACCACCAGTGCACTCGGCCGAAGGCGGCGTCCAAAGACTCGTGCACGTCACCGGCCAGATCGTCCACGCGTGCCGCGACGAACAACCGTGGGCGACGCTCCGGTGGCAGACCGCTCCCCTTGACGGCGGCTGTGAGCCTGCGCAGTAGTCGGGCCAAGCTTTCCTTGTCCTCCTCGTACCACCCCCGGACCATGATGACGGGAGCACCAGCGGCCTCCTCGGAGGTGAGGTAGTCCACTGGGTCGCCGAATACGCCGAGTTCCCGAGCGAGCCGCTCCTCGAGTGCGGAGCCGGTGTGCGGATCCGGAGGCCGGGAGACTGTCACGCCGGAAGGCCAGTGCGGATCGCCCAGCCCGTCGTCGTAGTCGTCGAGGAAGCCGTCATCCGGTCCGTCGTCGTACCAATCGCCTGAGGAAGCCGTACAAGGCGGCGCGGCGGCGGCTCTGGGGGAGGAGGGGCCGGATCCGGCCCCTGCGGGGCCGGGGACCTCCACCACGTTCTCCAAAGCCGCTCGAAGTTCTTCCACATACTGGTCGGCTGCCGTCCCTTCCACCAGGGAAGAGGGCAGAATCCACAGACAGCTCAGCCCGTCGCGCAGGTCCCGTTCGATACCGGCCAGGTGCTGCCGCAGCCCCGACAGGCGAAGGAACGCACCAGCCGGGGCCCGAGAGGTCATGCCGTGCCCTCCACCCGCGAGGCGCGCAGGCATCGGAAGGTAACCGGGTCGATCGTGACTCCCTCGGCCAACTCGTCCAGGACACCGAGTGTGTCCAGCTTGTCGAGCATTTCCTCGGCGACTGCGAGATCGGCACCCAGGATGTCCGCGAGGTCCTGCGGAGTCAGCAGCGCAAGCCCGTCACGGCGTTCCTTCTCCGAGTAGTACTCGGCCCACTCGCCGAGTATCCGCACACTGTCCTGTTCCAGTCCGCTGCGCTGGAAGTGGCCTTGCAGGAACTCCTCGGTCGGGTTCTCCCAGCGGAATGAGGCCAACGCGGCATCGTGGGTCTCACCGCGCTCGCGGACGAGGTGGATGGCCCGCTCCACCATCGAGGGCCAGCCCCCGGTGGCCTCGAACAGGGCCCGTCGCTCCTCAGGGGAGGAGAACGGGGACTCGGGCCAGGCCCGCAGGCCCATCACCGTCCACCGCTCCGGTTGCACGAGGACGGCTCCGATCCCTTCGACGACGCCCGACGGCATGGGATCGGCAACCACCACAGCCAGTTTCCGCGTCGCTTCGGGCTTCCCGGCCCCGCTCGCCCCAGCTCGCTCGCGCCGGTCGCCCGACGTGTACGTTGCCAGCTTCGCGACGGCGGCGCGTACGGTCGAAGCGGCCTCGCCCCGCATGTCGAGCAGCAACAGGTGGTGATGCCTCAGCCGCACGTGCTCGGCGATGGCTCGGGAGACATCGGCGCCCGGCCCGTAGGGCAGCACCTTGACCTGATGCCCTTCGACGAACGTCTGCACGGCGCGACCTACGAGCGCGGCACCCAGACCGTCCGACGCGGCCACGAGGGCGGTGCCCGCCTCGAGCATCTCGCGCAGTTGCCCTTCGGTGAGGGGACTCATCCGCTGGATGCCGTACCTGTCGTTGCGCAGGGAGCGGCGGGCCGAACGCGGATTGTAGTCGTAGGGCAAGCTGAACTCCGTGGCCCTCAGCTCGGCGTCCAACTCCTCATAGGTGCCGAGCATGTTGACTACGTTCGGGCTGCGCATCGCGAAGGTGCGGTCGCCGCTGAGCTGGATGAGGAGCCCGAGCCCTTCCATCTCCTCCAGGTCGATCCGCACCTGGTTCACGCTGTGCAGCGGGAACCCCTCTGGCCATACCTCTCGGGCCATTCCCAACAGTTCCTGCGGGCTGTAGCCGCGAGAGTAGCTCTCGCGGAGGCTGCTCAAGGCGATCAGCAGGGTGAGTACCCGGTAGCGATCCTCCAGGTTGAGCGTGAAGCGCAGCCGCTCGGCGATGCGCTGGCGGACCTCGCTGGAAGCGGCGACCCCCTGGACGTCTTGTGCAGTGATCTTCGGCCGGTGTCCGTCGGTGGTGAGGGTTCGGCCCAGCATGGCCTTGACCAGCTCGCTGCAGAAGATCTGCACCAGGTTGGCCTGGTAGTTGGTGATGGCCAGGATGCGCCATACGAGCTCGGGAGTCGCGAAGACCAGGCCGACGGCCGCCAGCGGTTCGGTCACCAGCTCGACCGCCGCGTTGGGCTTGAGTGGTCCGACCTGGATCCCGGGACCACCGTGCGCGGTGACGACGTTTGTCAGGTGGTTGAAGCGCTGTACTTGGTGGAGGCCTGCGAAGACGACTTTGAACCCGCGGTCGGTGTCGTCCATGAGGCGCTGGAGGCGCTTGACCGTACGGAAATTGGACTGCCCACCCTCCGTGTAGAGGGTTCGCGAGTCGGCGTTCAAGAAGGCGTCGGCCTCGTCGGCGAGCACCAGCATCCGACGGGTGGGGACCACCCCCAACCATTGTCGGATGTGATCGGCGATCTCCTCGGGGGAAGCGTGGTCCGAGACCCGGTCACCGAGGACGTTCTGGCGCTTCAGTTCGGCCACCAGCGCCGTCCAGATACGTTCCGGCGGCTCGGCGTGCCCGATGTCGGCCTTGAGGAGGTCGATGTAGACCGCGACGTGATCGGATCCGTTGTCCCGCTTGAAGATGTCCGCGACCTGCCGCAGCAAGGAGGACTTCCCCAACTGGCGGCCTCCGTAGAGGAAGAGGCTCCCGTCGCGCCGCATCAGGGCGCTCTTCTCCTCATCTCGACCCTTGAAGACCTCCGGTGGGACCAGTCCCGCCTCGTAGGGCGTGTACGGGTTCCAGCCGGTCCACGGGAGCGTCACCCGCTGCACCGCACGGAAAGAACGTGGCTCCTTGGCCGCGACCCAGCCGATCACCGTCGGGTCCACGACGAGCGCTTGTTGCGGTCGGCTGCGCGAGCGGTCGGCCAGCCGGCGCCGCCCTTCGGCTCCCAACGGCTGGAGGTAGAGGATGATGTTGGCGCCCAAGGCGGAGTCGGGAAGGTGTCGAAGAGGGCCGTCGCCGCGCTGTTCGTCCGAGATCACGAGGATCTTATAAGACCCTCGCGCCCGGGAGCCGAGACCCGCGACGTACCCCGGCAAGCTCTCGCTAATGGTGGCCCTCACCTGGAGTCGCAGCACGCTCCAGTCCTTGCGGCGGCCTTCCTCCTCCAAGACCACTTTGCCGATCGTCTGCAGCCCGAGCAGGCGTAGCACGCTGGGGACGTGCTTCTGGAAGGCTCCACTGCGGCTGTGTGGATTGCGGAGCTCCTCCCAGGCCTCGAGGGACGGCACGACGAAGTCGACCAGTGGCTGCCCCTGTGAATAGTGCTTCGCCCACCAGCCGGCGCTTCCGTGAGGCTGGCCCGTCTGTGGGGCACCGGGATGGCCGACTCCGGCCAGAAACTCGTCGAGTTCCGAACCGTTCGCCCCTTGCCAGTCGGGCAGCCGGCTACCTTGACGGGCGAAAGACAGCAATTCCTCCGCGGTGACCGTGTCTCCTGCGTCGAGAAGTGTGCCGATCCTGTGGTTCGCGTCCGCCTCCAGGGTCAGGGCCGCCAGGTCGGTGCGCAGACGTCGGGTCTTGCCATCGACGAGCGTCCGCAGGTCCGTGATGACGGCCTCGGCCGCCGCGATGGAGGCGCCGTAACGTTCGGTGTCGCCACGGCCGAGGTCAAGGAGGCGCGCGGTCAGCGTTCGCTCTTGCTCTGGCGAGACAAGGTTCTGGGCTCTGATCTGGGCGAGGAGTGCGGAGGCACGGTCCAACTGTGCGGCCAGGCGGGACTGCCACTCGGTTCCGGCGTCGTCGATCAGCCGCCTGAGCTGACCTGACTGGTCCGTCTCAGGCAAGGCGACCCCGTACAGCTCGCCTTGCTCCACGGAGTCCAGCAGGCGCCGTGCCAGATGTACGTCCCCGCGCCGAAGGTGCGCGTCCACCGCGTCCGGAGCGGCGGCAGGCCGGTCGAATGCCTCGACCAAGGCCGAGACGTCGGTGGCGTCCCACACGGGTGCCCAGGCGTCCGGGCCCTCTTCCTCAGGCCAGCGGAGCTCTTGGACGGCGAGCAGACAATCACTGGACGGAGACAATCCCAGCGCCTGAGGACGTAGCTGGTCCTTTCCGCACAACCATTGGAGCAGCAGACTCAGGGCCGCACCGCCCGGACCGGGCAGGGGTGCCGCCTGCCGGGCGGCGGCCACGGCCCTCGGCAGGTCCGATCCGAGGCCGCGCGTCTGGTACTTGCCGGCCGGCGATTCGGCGACGGTCAGTGCCTCGCGCAGCAGGTCCACCACAGACTTGATGTGCTGACGCAGTTGATCCCTCGCCGCCGAGTGAATGTCCTGCTTCGCCTGTTTCGGGGTCCGTATCTGGCGGTCGGCGGCGAGGATGAGCCGATCGGCCGCATCGGAGCGCCGGTAGTTCTGCTCCATATCGGCGGCCAAGGCCTCCGCGGCCACCTGCCCCTCGGACCAGTCCCGGACGAGACGCAGGGTGCGCGCGAGGGCCCCGTCACGGGCGAGGATCTGGAGTACCTGCGTTCCCCGCGCGAGTTTGATGGTGCGCTGAGGGAGTTCCTCACTCAGTTGCGCTGCCTGAGCGCCGATCTTCTGCCGCAGCGCGCTGCCATTGCCGGCAGAGGTGCGCAACACCTCACCCGGCGATACGCGGATGGTTTGCCGCACCGTCCCGACGAGCGCATCGAGAAGACCGGACCAGGCGGCGGGCATCCCTTGCAGTGGCACGAACTCTGTCACGATCCGCAGGGGCCAGCCGGCGACCAGGCCGGTACGCAAGCTGGCGGCCAGCGCGACGAGATAGGCCTCCCGGTCCTCGGAGGTCGCCGGTATCTCCTGGTCCTCCGCAGCGATCTGGAGCTCGAACACCTGGCCCTGCTCATGCGGGCTGTGGAAGGCGGCGTTCGCGAAGCCGAGAATCTGGGCCCGGTGGGCGGGCTCCCTGGCCGCGAGGGTGATCCAGTAGGCCTCGGCCAGACGCCCTTGCCCGATCAACATCTGTACAGGGGGCAGGGCCCCGCTCCAGACGCTGATGGAGGAATCAAGCTTCCTGGATTCGTCGGCCCGGGCGGATCGGTCGAACGGGCCTTCGCAGGAGAGGGGCGGAGTGCTGTTCGCGTCAGGTTCGTCGGCGGGGGCCGGTACCGCGGACGGAGCCCCGGACTGTGACTGGGCGACCGCCGGTGCCAACGGTGGATTGCCCTCCGGCTCGGCGATGGGTCTCGTCACGGGCTCTTCGGGGTGCGCCTGCGGAACCACGGCGGCTTCGGTGGTTGCCTTCCGCGCCGCAGGAACCTCGGGTTCGGGAACACACTCCACTGACGGGGCGGCGCCATCGGGCCGGAGCGTCGCCATTTCGGCCGTGAACCCGTCGATCATCGACTGGAGCTGGCGCCGTTCTATCTCGCTGACGGCACCGTCCAACATCTGTCGGTATGTGGCGCGCCGCGCCGTTAGCGCGTCCACTTTCGCATTGCGCTCCGACGCCTCCTCCTGCTGGACCTTGAGGCGGGACAGGAGTTGCTCGACGAAGACGTACCCGTCCTGCTGCCGCCAGGGTCCGGTATCAGGGTCCAGTCGGTCGATGAGGGAGGACAGCATGTCCCGCTCGGCCACCCACTCCGCGATCTCCTCCCCGACCGCAGCGGTGTTTTGCGTGGTACCGGACCGCACGGTGTCCGCGAGGGACGTCAAACTCGCCGCGAGAAGTTCTCCGTTGTCCTTGAGTGAAGCGGTGGCCTGCTCGGCTGCCCCGAGGTCCGGGACCTCGCCCTCCGCTCCGGGGGAATGTGTTCCCGGGACTGTGGCCTCGTCGGGTATGTGCAGAGCGCTGTGGTGGTCCGACAGTACTGCCGTGCGTTGATCGCCGGCGGGTTCGTCTGCGGCCGACAGTCCCGCGGACCAGAGCCTGCCCCAGTGCTCGTGTACCAGCGGGGACACGGGGAAACGCGTTTCCAAGGCCATACCGTAGAGGGCCAGGCCCGCCCATGCGGGGTGCAGGGAGGCCATCATGCGCTCGAGCGTGGCCAGGTCGGGGTTCGAGAGCTCGGCGTCGCTGTATCCGAGCTGCTGGAGCCTGGACCGGGCCATCCCGGTTCCGCATACGGCGAGGTCCTTCAGTAGTCCTGGAGGGGCCTTGGTCACCCAGATTCGCGAGACCGCAGGCTTGCGGAGCCTCCCGTCGACCGGGCCCCCGGAGAATCGGAGTGAGTCCAGGCCGTGGGCCTCTTCGCGCCTGTTCAGCAAGGCGCTCAAGTGTCCCGGCGGTATCCCTTGAAGCCAGTGACGCAGCGCCAATGTGCTCGACATGGGCACATCCTCACACGCACCGTCACGGCGCGTGAACGGAATCCCCAAGATCGGAAACGGGGCCCTCGACTGCATGGGGAAACGAAGAAGGACCCCGCCGGAGCGGGGTCCTTCTCTTCTGTGTCCGAGGGGGGACTTGAACCCCCACGCCCGATAAAGGGCACTAGCACCTCAAGCTAGCGCGTCTGCCATTCCGCCACCCGGACAAGGTGTCTGTCTCGCGTCCCTCGCGGGCCGTTCCGACGTGGAAAACATTACCAAACATTCCGGGGTCCTCGATCACACCCCCCGGTGACCGGAGGTCGCCCTTGGGGAGAGCGGTCCGGGGGGCGAGGATGGGGAGGCAGTCGGTACCGATCAGTGGGAGGAAGCAGCGTGAGCGAAGCGGGCGCGGGCAAGGGTGTCTCCGGTGAGGACGAGGTCGTCGACCTCTGCCGGGACCTGATCCGGATCGACACCAGCAACTACGGGGACCACTCGGGCCCCGGCGAGCGCAAGGCGGCCGAGTGGGTCGCCGAGAAGCTGGCCGAGGTCGGGCTGGAGCCCCAGATCTTCGAATCGCACAAGGGGCGGGCCTCGACCGTGGCCCGGATCGAGGGGGAGGACCCCTCGCGGCCGGCCCTGCTGATCCACGGACACACCGACGTGGTGCCGGCCAACGCCGCGGACTGGACCTACGACCCCTTCGCCGGCGAGATCGCCGACGGGTGCGTGTGGGGCCGCGGCGCGGTCGACATGAAGGACATGGACGCGATGACGCTGGCCGTCGTGCGCGACCGGATGCGCAGCGGCCGCAAGCCCCCGCGCGACATCGTGCTGGCGTTCCTCGCCGACGAGGAGGCGGGTGGCGTCTACGGGGCCCGGCACCTCGTCGACAAGCACCCCGGCCTCTTCGAAGGGGTCACCGAGGCCATCGGTGAGGTCGGCGGCTTCTCCTTCACCGTGAACGAGAACCTGCGCCTCTACCTGGTGGAGACCGCCCAGAAGGGCATGCACTGGATGCGGCTCACGGTGGAGGGCACCGCGGGCCACGGCTCCATGACCAACAACGACAACGCCATCACGGAGCTGTGCGAGGCCGTGGGCCGGCTGGGCCGCCACCAGTGGCCGGTGCGCGTGACCAAGACCGTACGGTCCTTCCTGGACGAGCTCTCGGACGCGCTCGGCACCCCCCTCGACCCCGACAACATGGACGCCACCCTCGCCAAGCTCGGCGGCATCGCCAAGATGGTCGGCGCCACGCTGCGCAACTCGGCGGCCCCGACCATGCTCGGCGCGGGCTACAAGGTCAACGTCATCCCCGGGCAGGCCACGGCGCACGTGGACGGCCGCTTCCTGCCGGGCTACGAGGACGAGTTCTTCGCCGACCTCGACCGGATCCTCGGACCGCGGGTGAAGCGGGAGGACGTGCACGGGGACAAGGCCCTGGAGACGGACTTCGACGGCCGCCTCGTGGACGCCATGCAAGGCGCCCTCCGGGCCGAGGACCCGATCGCGCGCGCGGTCCCGTACATGCTCTCCGGCGGGACCGACGCGAAGTCCTTCGACGACCTCGGGATCCGCTGCTTCGGCTTCGCCCCGCTGCAGTTGCCGCCGGAGCTGGACTTCGCCGGAATGTTCCACGGGGTGGACGAGCGGGTGCCGGTCGACGGGCTCAAGTTCGGGGTCCGGGTCCTCGACCGGTTCATCGACAACGCCTGAGGTCGAAGAATCGGGCAGACGTGCGGATTCCACTGAGAAGAGTGAATGCGCTCATACGCTCGTAGCCCTGGTGATCCCTCCTCGTTACAGGTGGTGCGGTCCGCGGCTGGGACCGCACTTGCCTACTAGGAGGAACAATGCTCAAGAAGGTTGTCGCCGCTGCGGCTGCTACCGGTGGTCTGGTTCTCGCGGGTGCCGGCCTCGCCGTCGCCGACGCGGGCGCGCAGGGTGCGGCCATCGGCTCGCCCGGTGTCGCGTCCGGCAACGTCATCCAGGTCCCGGTCCACGTGCCCGTGAACGTCTGCGGTAACACGATCTCCGTGATCGGCCTGCTGAACCCGGCCTTCGGCAACACCTGCGTCAACGCCTGACGCATCTGAAGTTTTGGCCCCGGAGCGCATTCCAGCGCTCCGGGGCCGCCGGACTTTCCGGCCCTAAAACCTTCGATCTTCGGCGTACCGGGCGGGGGAGCCCGGACGGCCGGGCCGTCGAGAGACGGTCGCGATCACGTACACACCAGGGGACGAGTACAGATGCGACGACCGGTTCAGGTCACCAGGAAGACACTGATCACCATGGCGGCCGCGGGGGGTGTTCTCGCGCTCGGCGGTGGCTACGCGCAGGCGGACTCCGGTGCCTCGGGACACGCCGCGAACTCCCCGGGCCTCCTGTCCGGGAACAACGTCCAGGCGCCGGTGGACGTGCCGGTGAACGCCTGCGGCAACACGATCACCGTGGTGGGCGGCCTCAACCCGGCCTTCGGGAACCGCTGCGCCAACGAAGCCGGCAGGCCGCCGCAGCACCCGCAGGGCGGGGACGACGAGCCCTGCGAGGACGAGCCGGCCCACCCGGGCGGCCAGAACCCGGGCACGCCGGGCGGTCACCACCCCGGCGGCGGAGGCCACACCCCGGGCGGTCACACCCCGGGCGGTCAGAACCCGGGGACGCCCGGCGGACACACCCCCGGCGGGGGCCACACTCCGGGCGGTGGGACCCCCGGTGGCGACAACCCCGGAACCCCGGGCACGGGCAACCCGGGCGGCCAGACCCCCGGCACCCCGGGCGGCCAGACCCCCGGCAACCCCGGAACCCCCGGCACGGGCAACCCCGGTACGGGCACGGCTCCCGGCACCGGTACCGGATCCGTCACCCCGGTCACCCACACCGGCCAGGGAACGGGTACGCCCGCCCTCGCCGCCACCGGCGCGGGCAGCGCGCTGACGGCGGGCGTACCGCTCGCCGGCGGCCTGCTGCTCGGGGGCGCGGTGCTCTACCGCCGGGCCCGCAACGCCGCCTGACGGAAGTTCACGACGCGGGCCCCGCAGCCGGGGCCCGCGTCTTCGTGTGTCACCAGGTCGCGCGGACCTGGCGGATGATCCGGCGGCGCAACCGCACGCGGCGGCTGCCGTTCCGGTACAGGGACAGTCGGTCCAGCTCCCAGTGCCCGTACTCGGCATGATCGGTCAACAGGCGGGTCGCCTCCTGGCGGGAGGTCCCGCGAGGCACGTACACGTCGACAAATTCGTATTCCGGCATCGCATCTATTGTGCGGGCGGAGCCCGCCTACGGATAGCGTCTGCACTATGTCTGATGCCGCTCTGCCCACTGTTGCCGAGGTACGCGCCGCCGCCGAGGCGGTCAAGGACGCTCTCGACCGTCACCTCGCCGCGGTCGAGAGCAGGATCGGGGACGAGGACCCGGCCGTCTACGCCGCCTTCAACGAACTCGCCGCCGCCGCCGAGGAGTACGACGAACTCCTCTACGACCGTTACGACGAGGTCACCCCCTTCGAGATCCCCACGCCCGAGGACGGTGTCGCCTACACCGGCCCCGTCGAGCCCGCCGCGTTCAGCGTGCTCATCCGTCGTGACTACGCGGTCGTCGAGCCCGCCCGGCTGATCGCCCAGGCCGAACGGGTCGCCTCGCACGACCGGGACGCCGAACTCGTCGAGGACGGCGGCACGGCGGGCGCGCTGGGCGTGCTCTTCGGGGAGTACGAGCCCGACGAGATCGCCTCCCGCTACAAGGAGTTCGGGCTGGAGGAGGGCGACTCCACCCTGTGGATCGCGGCCCTGGAGGAGGTTGCGGAGCCGGGGGACTGGCTGGGCGCCCCCTTCGGCGAGACCGACCTTCAGGACGTGCTGCACCGCTTCGACGTCAGCTCCGTCTTCGACGAGGAGGACGAACCCTTCGAGGACGAGGACGAGGACGAGGACGGGCACGGGAACGGGGCGGGGCACGAGGGTGACGGCGTGGGCGGCGGGGAGGCCGCCGGACGGCAGAGCGCCGCGCCGGGCCTGACGCCGGCGTGACGCCCGCCTGAGCGCACGGCGGGCCCCTCGCCACGAGCGCGGCGAGGGGCCCGCCCGCGCGGGTCACTCGGCGGGCCGCTCCTCCTGGGCCGCCGTCAGGGCCAGCAGGAGCCCCGTCAGCCGGGTCGTGCGGGGCTTCGGGAGCCCCTCCGCCACCGCCTGCGGCAAGGCCTGGTCGACCCCGTGCACCACCGACAGGTGCCGCCCGGCCCGACCGAACGCCGTGTACACCCAGTCCCGGGACAGGGCCTGCGCCGCGTCACCCGGAAGGACCACGACCACCGCCGGCCAGCGCGCGCCCACGGCCTGGTGCGCCGTCACCGCCCAGCCGTGCCGGACCCGGGCCTCGACCCGCTCCCTCGGTACGACGATCCGCGCGCCCGCGGCGTCCTCCAGGTGCAGACCCTCCGCGTCGGCCGTCACCACCCGGGCCGGCACGGCCCGACCGGGCGAGGGCACGTGGACCACGCGGTCGCCGGGGTCGAAGCCCCCGAACCGGCCGGGGCCCGGGTTCAGCCGCTCCTTCAGGGCCGCGTTCAGCGCCCGGGTCCCGGCCGAGCCGCCGTGACCCGGGGTGATCACCTGCACGGCCTCGGCGGGGATCCCGAAGGCGCGGGGCACCGACTCGGCGACCAGCTGCACGGTGCGGTGGACGGCCTCCCCGGCGTCCCGCACCGGGACGATGACGACCTCCTTGCCGGGGGCGGCCACCTGGTTCAGCTCTCCGATCCCGATGCCCGAGACCAGCTCGCCGACGGGGCCGGGATCCGGGACGCGGGAGACCACCTGCGGGCAGGCCCTGGCCGCCAGCACATCGGCGAACACCCGCCCGGGCCCGGCCGACCCGAGCACCCCGGGATCGCCGGACAGCACCAGACGGGCGCCGTCCGGCACCGACTCCACCAGGGCCGCGGCCGTCTCGACGTCCAACTGGGGGGCGTCCAGCACCACGAGGAGGTCGAGGTCGAAGCGGCCGTCGGCGTCCCGCCCGGGGCCCTTCGCACCCGAGAGCAGATCGGACACGGTGACGGCGTCCCCGGCCGGGACGTGCGCGGCCAGGCAGGCCCGCAGGCCCAGCCCGCGCGCCGCCGCCAGCAGGGCCAAGGGCTCGGCGCGGGCGGCCTCACCACCCGTGTGGGTGACCAGGCCGTGCGCCGACACGGCCCGGACCAGTTCCGCGCCGGGGCCGCTCGCCGCCGCGCTCCAGTCCGCCGGGGCGTCGAAGCCGGCGGACAGTCGGGCCAGCCCGTCGGCCAGGCTCTCCTCCGCCAGGGCGTACTCCTCCAGGCCCACGAGGACGCGTACGGGCTGCTCCTCGTCCTCCCCGACTGGCTCGCCCAGCGGCTCGTGGAACACCAGCACCGCGCCGTCCCCGATGGCCGCCTCCAGGGCCTCGGCCGGGGTCGGGACGCCGTACTGGGCCAGGGCCTTCTCCAGGAGCGGGGCCTCCAGGGCGGTGTGCCCCTTCACGGCGGCCTGGTCCAGCAGCCAGCCCACCAGGGCGGCTCCGCGCCGCTCGTCGGCGGGGCCGGCCTCCGGGCCGAGGAGGGCCTGCGCGAAGCCGTCGGCCTGCGTCGGGCGCACGCCGGGGACGGCCAAGAGGCGCCAGGGGTCCTCGGCGAGCTGCTCGGCGGCGCCCTCGCCGAGCGCCTCCGCGGTCGCGGCCGCCAGGGCCTCCGGCGCGCCCCCGCGGGTCAGGACGGCGCGTACGGCGTCCACGTCGCCGACCGAGGCGGGGGGCGTGGCGACGGCGGGAGCGGCCGCGGCGCGGGGCGCCGGGGGAGCGGGGGCCGGGGTGCGGGGGGCGGCCGGGGCGTCGTCGAAGTAGACGGAGGGGGCCTTGCCCCCGCCCTCCACGGCCCGTACGGCCGCCAGCAGGTCTGCGGCCGTACCGCTGAGCTTGGCGCCCGCGTCGACCGGAGCCTCGCGCTCGGCCTTGCGGCGCGCGATGCGCTCCCGCTCGACCTTCTGGGCGGCCAGCTCGGCCTGGGCCTCGGTGAGGCCCGGCGCGGCGGGGGTGGCGGCGACGGCCTCCGCCTCGGCGGCACCGGCCTCGGAGTCAGCGTCCGCCCCGCCGACGGCCTCTGCGTCGGGGTCGGTCTCCGCGTCCGGGCCGGCCTCCGCGTCGGCTTCGCTCTCGGTGTCCGCTTCCGCTTCCGCCTCGCCCTCGGCGTCCGCGACCGGCGCCTCGACGTCCCCTTCCGCCTCGACCGGCGCCCCGACCTCGGCGTCCGCTCCCGTGTCCGCCTCGGAGGCCTCGACATCGGCGGAGCCCTCGGCGGTATCTCCGGCCTGCGGGTCCTCCCCGGCCTCCGGGTCCTCGTCGGGTCGTGGGGTCGGGGGCTCGCTCGGACCGGGCCGGGGGGTGGCGGCACCGGCGGCCTGGGCCTCCGCTTCCTCCGCGGCAGCGGGGGTGGCGGCCTCGGGGTCCGTACTCACAACGTGCTCCAGTCCTGGTCGGGATAGCGGTGCACGGGCGCCGACACATCGTCCAGAGCCCGGCAGATCTCCTCCGGAAGAGTAAGGGCCTCCACCGACAGCGCCGCGCAGAGCTGTTCCGCTGTCCGCGCCCCGACGATCGGGGCGACCACCCCCGGCCGGTCGCGGATCCAGGCGAGGGACACCTGGAGCGGGGTCACGGCCAGGCCTTGGGCCGCGGTCACCACGGCGTCCACGATCAGCCGGGCCGCCTCGTCCAGGTACGGCTCCACCAGGGCGGCGAGCGACTGCGAGGCGCCCCGGGAGTCGGCCGGGGTCCCGTCGCGGTACTTGCCCGTCAGGACCCCGCGTCCCAGGGGCGAGGACGGCAACAGGCCGACCTCCAGGTCCAACGCCGCCGGCAACACCTCCCGTTCCACACCCCGTTGGAGCAGCGAGTACTCCATCTGGGTCGAGGCCAGCCGGGTCCGCGTCCCGGGAGCGGCCAGTTGCCAGGTCGCGGCTTTCGCCAACTGCCAGCCGCTGAAGTTGGACACCCCCGCGTACCGGGCCCGCCCGCTGCTGACGGCCAGGTCCACCGCCTGGAGGGTCTCCTCCAGCGGGGTCGCCGGGTCGAAGGCGTGCACCTGCCAGAGGTCCACGTGGTCGGTGCCGAGGCGGTCCAGGGAGTCGTCCAGGGCGGCGAGCAGGTGCCTGCGCGAGCCGTTGAAGCGCCGGTCCGGATCGGGCACGCTGCCCGACTTGGTGGCGATGACGAGGTCCCGGCGCGGTACGAGGGAGCCCACGAGCCGCCCGAGGAGGTACTCGGCCTCCCCGTCGCCGTACACGTCGGCGGTGTCGACGAGCGTGCCGCCGGCCTCCCAGAACGTCTTCAACTGCATGGCGGCGGCTTCCTCGCCGGTATCACGGCCCCAGGTCAGGGTGCCGAGGCCGATCCGGGAGACGCGCAGTCCGGTGCGGCCGAGATGCCTCTGCTCCATGAGCGCTGAGAGTACTGGGGCACTGCCGCGGGGCCGCCGGGCGCGCTACAGTCCCCGCAGACTCACGTTACTGATGGGTACACCGCAAGGCGCGACCGTAAGGGGACGACACATGAGGCTCGGCATCAATCTCGGCTACTGGGGTGCTGGCATGGACGCCGACAACCTCGCCGTCGCCCAGGAGGCCGACCGGTTGGGCTACGACGTCTGCTGGGCCGCCGAGGCCTACGGCTCGGACGCCGCCACCGTCCTGGCCTGGGTCGCCGCCCAGACCGAACGGATCGACGTCGGCTCCGCCATCTTCCAGATCCCCGCCCGCCAGCCCGCGATGACGGCCATGACCGCCGCCACCCTGGACTCCCTCACCAAGGGCCGCTTCCGCCTCGGCCTCGGTGTCTCCGGCCCGCAGGTCTCCGAGGGCTGGTACGGCGTGAAGTTCGACAAGCCGCTCGCCCGGACCCGGGAGTACGTGGAGATCGTCCGCAAGGCGATGACCCGCGAGCGCCTCTCCTACGACGGCGAGCACTGGACCCTCCCGCTGCCCGGCGGACCCGGAAAGCCGCTCAAGCTGACCGTGCACCCCGAGCGCGAGCACATCCCGCTCTACATCGCCGCGATCGGACCGAAGAACCTGGAGCAGACCGGCGAGATCGCCGACGGAGCCCTGCTGATCTTCCCGGCGGCCGAACACCTGGAGGAGACGGCCCTGCGGCACGTCCGCGCGGGCCGCGAGAAGGCCGGTCTGACCATGGACGGCTTCGACGTCTGCCCGACCGTCCCCCTCGCCGTCGGCGAGGACGTCACGGCGCTGGCCGACATGTTCCGCCCCTACACCGCCCTGTACGTCGGCGGCATGGGCAGCCCGAAGCAGAACTTCTACAACCAGCTCGCCCAGCGCATGGGGTACGAGAAGGAGGCCGCCGAGATCCAGACCAAGTACCTGGGCGGCGACAAGACGGGCGCGGCCGCCGCCGTCCCGCACTCCCTGATCGACTCGACCACCCTGCTCGGCTCCGTGGAGCGGATCGCCGACGGGATGAAGGCCTACGCGGAAGCCGGCGTCACCACCCTGACGCTGGCCCCGGCGGGATTCACCCGCGAGGAGCGGCTCACCGCCCTGCGGGCCGGCACCGAGGCCATGGAACTCGCCGGCCTGGCCTGATCCACCGCGCCGCCACCCTCCCGCGGGCCGCGCGCGGCGGTCGGGAGGGCGGCGTGCGCCGGGGGAGGTCTGCGGCCGTGGTGGGGGCTCGGGGGGTCTTCCCCGCCACGGCCGACACAGCCAACAACGCGCGGCCGGCCCCCGGGGTTACGCCCCGGGGCGCGGCCGTCGTACTCGCTCATTCGGCCGAGCGGCGCGGCGCATCGGTTGCCCGGCCGGCGGATCCGCTTTTGACTCGTTGCATGCTCTCTGCCCGCAGCCTGTTCCAGGAGATCGTCGAGCACGACGAGTCCTTCCAGCTGTTCTGCTCCATCGCCGCGAGCGGGGAGTCCCAGGGAGGCTGGGAGAACGCCCGCATCGCCGCCCTCGTGCCCGACGGCATGCGCGACCTCGCCCCCAAGATCACCCGGCACGGCGCCGACGAGGACAAGCACGGCCGGATCTTCCGCGCCCTGCTGCACAAGCGCGGCCTCACCGCCGTCCCCGTCCCGCCCGAGACCGACTACACGATGCTGCTCGAACGCCGGGGCATCGGCCTCGCCCACGGGACGCTGCGCCGCGAGGAGCCCCTGACCGAGCGGGACATCGTCGTCTACCTCGCCCACAGCCGGGTCACCGAACAGCGAGCCTCCGAGCAGATGCGGATGCTGGTGCGCCACTTCGGCACGGACCCCGACCTGGGCCGGGCCGTCCGCATGATCAGCGACGACGAGGACAACCACCTCGCCTACTGCCACGAGGAACTCCTGCGCCTGGCCCGGGCCGGACACGGCCGGACCATCCAGGGGGTGCTGCGCGAGAGCGCGCTCGCCGAGATCGCCGTCTACCGCGAGGTCAGCCTCGCCGTCATGGACCACATGGGGCGCCTGCTGCGCTGGCCCGCTCCCAAGGCCGCCGCCCTCGCCGCCGGGATCCGCGCGACGTACGCCTACGAACGCTTCGGCGGCTGGCACCGGATGATCGGCCTGCGCCCGCCGACGCGCCCCGACGCCCTGGGCGGCCTGCCGAAGCCGGTGCGCGAGTACGCCTAGGGCGTCCCCCTCGTGCCGGCTACAGCCAGCCGCGCCGCTTGAACATGCGGTGCAGGCCGAAGCACAGACCCGCCATCAGCGCCACCACCGCCGGGTAGCCCCAGCCCTGCCGCAGCTCCGGCATGTGGTCGAAGTTCATCCCGTAGATGCCCGCGACCATCGTCGGGACGGCCGCCATCGCCGCCCAGGCGGAGATCTTGCGCATGTCGTCGTTCTGCCGCACGCCCATCTGCGCCAGGTGCGCCGCGAGCGCGTCCGACAGCAGCCGGTCCAGCCCCTCGATGTACTCGTTCGCCTTGGTCAGGTGGTCGGCCACGTCCCGGAAGAAGGGCTGGGCGTGGTCGTGGACGAAGGGCACCTGACCGAAGGCCAGCCGGTCCATCGGCTGGAGGAGCGGGCTGATCGCCCGGCGGAACTCCAGCACTTGGCGCTTGGCCGCGTAGATCCGGGCGGCCGTGTTCTTCGAGCTCGACGCGTTCGGGGAGAACACCTCCGCCTCCAGCTCCTCCAGGTCCCCCTGGAGCTCGGCGGCCACCTCGATGTAGTGGTCCACCACCGCGTCGCACACCGCGTACAGCACCGCCGTCGGACCGTGCCGCAGTACGTCGGGCTCCCGCTCCAGCCGGTGGCGCACGGCGGACAGCGCCGCCCCCTCGCCGTGCCGGACCGTCACCACGAACGAGTCGCCGATGAAGACCATCAGTTCGCCCGTGCTCACCGTGTCCGCGTCGTCGTCGTAGACCACCGGCTTGAGGACGACGAACAGGGAGTCGTCGTACACCTCCAGCTTCGGCCGTTGGTGCGCCGTCAGCGCGTCCTCCACGGCCAGCGCGTGCAGCCCGAACTCCCGGCTCACGTGGTCGAACTCCTCGGCCGTCGGCTCGTGCATGCCGACCCAGACGAAGGCGTCACCGATGGCCCTCGCCTCGTCCAGGGCGTCCGAGAAGTCCTCGGGTGCCTCGGAGCGGCGGCCGTCCCGGTACATCGCGCAGTCGACAATCACCCGGCGCATTCTTCCGTACCGGCCCGCGCTCCCACCGCACGGCACCGTTTAGGCTGCCCCCATGGCCACGCTGATCCTCGTACGACACGGGCGGTCCACCGCCAACACCGCAGGTCTGCTCGCCGGATGGACCCCGGGAGTGGCCCTCGACGAACGCGGCGCCGAACAGGCCGCCGCCCTGCCCGGACGCCTCGACGGGATCCCCCTCGCCGCCGTGGTCACCAGCCCGCTCCAGCGGTGCCGGGAGACCCTCGCCCCGCTCCTCGCGGCCCGCCCCGACCTGGCCGTGCACCCCGACGAGCGGATCGGGGAGTGCCACTACGGCGACTGGTCCGGCCGCAAGCTCTCCGAGCTGTCCGAAGACCCCCTGATGCGGATCGTCCAGCAGCACCCCTCGGCGGTCACCTTCCCGGGCGGCGAGTCCATGCGCGCGATGCAGGCCCGCGCCGTGGAGGCCGTACGCGAGTGGAACGCGCGGATCGAGGAGGAGCACGGCGCCGACGCCGTCTACCTCATGTGCTCGCACGGCGACATCGTCAAGTCCCTCGTCGCGGACGCCCTCGGCATGCACCTCGACCTCTTCCAGCGGATCCACGTCGACCCCTGCTCGGTCACCGTGATCCGCTACACCCCCACCCGGCCCTTCCTGATCCGCCTCGGCGACACCGGTGACTTCGCCCCGCTGGTGCCGCACCCGCAGGCCCCCGCGCGCGACGACGCCGAGGGGGAGGGCAACGCCGTCGTGGGGGGCGGCGCGGGCGCGGCCTGATCGAACGGCGCAGTAGGGTGGCAGGGTCGGCGCCACCGCGCGGCCCTGCCCTGCCTGAGACTTGGAGACTGGACGTGCCCCGTCAGGTGTTCCTTTACGACCCCCCGGACCGCTTCGTGGCCGGCACGGTCGGTCTGCCTGGACGCCGTACGTTCTTCCTCCAGGCCTCCACCGGCCCCCGGGTCACCAGCGTCTCCCTGGAGAAGACCCAGGTCGCGGCCTTGGCCGAACGGATGGACGAGCTGCTCGACGAGGTCGTACGGCGCACCGGCGGCAACGCCCCGGTCCCCGCCGTCGCCTCCACCGAGGCCGCCGACACCGCCCCGCTCGACGTCCCCGTCGAGGAGGAGTTCCGCGTCGGCACCATGGCGCTCGCCTGGGACGGCGAGGAACAGCGCATGATCGTCGAGGCCCAGGCGCTCGTCGAGCTCGACGCCGGCTCGGACGAGGACCTCGCCGAGGCGGAGGAGCGGCTCCTCCAGGACGAGGAGAACGGCCCGCCGATGCTCCGCGTCCGCCTCTCCGGCGCCCAGGCCCGGGCCTTCGCCAAGCGCGCCCTCGACGTGGTCAACGCCGGCCGGCCGCCGTGCCCGCTGTGCAGCCTGCCGCTGGACCCGGAGGGGCACGTGTGCCCCCGCCAGAACGGGTACCGGCGCCAGGCGTGAGCCCCGGGACCCCGATCGAGGAGCTGCTCACCCGAGGCGAGCTGACCGTCCGAGGCCGCATCGCCGAGGCGTCCAACGCCGTCCTGCTGTGCACCGTGACGCACGAGGGCGCCCGCGTGGACTGCGTCTACAAGCCGGTCAAGGGCGAACGGCCGCTCTGGGACTTCCCCGACGGCAACCTCGCCCAGCGCGAACGCGCCGCCTACCTGGTCTCCGAGGCCACCGGCTGGGGGCTCGTCCCGACCACCGTGCTGCGCGACGGCCCCTACGGCGAGGGCATGGTCCAGCACTGGATCGACGCCGGGGAGTCCCCCGAGGCCTCCCTGCTGGCCCTCGTCGACGGCGAGGAGGCGGGGGAGGGCTGGAAGCCGGTCGCCTTCGCCGAGGTCGGCGAGGGCCGCACCGCGCTGCTCGTGCACGCGGACGACCCCCGACTGCGCCGGCTCGCCGTCCTGGACGCCGTGATCAACAACGGCGACCGCAAGGGCGGCCACCTGCTGCCCGCCCCCGACGGCCGGCTCTACGGCATCGACCACGGAGTGACCTTCCACACCGACGACAAGCTGCGCACCCTCCTCTGGGGATGGGCGGGGGAGCCGCTCACCGAGGAGGCCCGCGCCGTCCTCGATTCCCTGGAGACGCAGCTGGCCCCCGAAGGGCCCCTCGCCACCCGACTGGCCGAACTGATCACCCCCGTCGAATTGGCCGCCGTACGGGCCCGTGTGGCCCTCCTGCTGCGTACCGGGAGGCATCCGCAGCCCTCCGGTGAGTGGCCCGCGATCCCCTGGCCACCGGTCTGAGCCGGATCCGGGCGCGAGGCACACTCGCGGCCGGATCGCAAGACCGCCCATCAGGCCAACAGTGCAGGTCCGGTTCGTTTCCGGAACACGCGTCCGGTTAGTCTCGAAGCATGCATGCCTGGCCCGCTTCTGAGGTCCCCGCCCTTCCTGGCAAGGGCCGCGACCTCCAGATCCACGACACCGCGACCCAAGGGACGATCACCCTCGCCCCCGGTCCCGTCGCCCGTCTCTACGTCTGCGGCATCACTCCGTACGACGCGACCCACATCGGTCACGCGGCGACCTACAACGCGTTCGACCTCGTCCAACGCGTGTGGCTCGACAACAAGCGACAGGTCCACTACGTCCAGAACGTCACCGACGTGGACGACCCGCTCCTGGAGCGGGCCCTGCGCGACGGGCACGACTGGACCGAGCTCGCCGAGCGCGAGACCGCCCTCTTCCGCGAGGACATGACCGCCCTGCGGATGTTGCCCCCGAAGCACTACATCGGTGCCGTGGAGGCCATACCCGGCATCGTGCCGCTGGTGGAGCGGCTCCGTGACGCGGGCGCCGCCTACGAGCTGGAGGGCGACGTCTACTTCTCCGTGGAGTCCGACCCGCACTTCGGCGGCGTGTCCCACCTCGACGCCGACGCGATGCGGCTGCTGTCCGCCGAGCGCGGCGGCGACCCGGAGCGCCCCGGCAAGAAGAACCCCCTCGACCCGATGCTGTGGATGGCCGCCCGCCCGGGCGAGCCCAGCTGGGACGGGGCCTCGCTGGGCCGCGGCCGACCGGGCTGGCACATCGAGTGCGTGGCCATCGCCCTGGACCACCTGGGCATGGGCTTCGACATCCAGGGCGGCGGCTCCGACCTGGCCTTCCCGCACCACGAGATGGGTGCCTCGCACGCCCAGGCGCTGACGGGCGAGTTCCCGATGGCCAAGGCGTACGTCCACGCGGGCATGGTCGCCCTGGACGGCGAGAAGATGTCGAAGTCCCGGGGCAACCTGGTCTTCGTCTCCTCGCTGCGCCGCGCGGGCGTCGACCCGGCCGCCATCCGGCTGGCCCTCCTCGCGCACCACTACCGCGCCGACTGGGAGTGGACGGACGCCGTCCTCGACGAGGCCCTGGCCCGGCTGGAGCGCTGGCGCGCGGCGGTCTCCCGCCCGGACGGGATCGCGGCCGACGCCCTGGTCGAAGAGGTCCGAGAGGCCGTCTCCCGCGACCTGGACGCCCCGGCCGCGCTGGCGGCCGTGGACCGCTGGGCCGAGCTCCAGCTCGCCTCCGGCGGGGACGACGAATCGGCCCCGGGCCTGGTCTCCCGTACGGTCGACGCCCTCCTGGGCGTGGCCCTGTAACCGACCCGCCCCGGAGCGACACGGAGCGACCCCGAACGACGCAACGCCGGACCCGCCGCGCAGGCGGCGGGTCCGGCGTTCTCACGTTCGCGGCCCGGGTCCGAACCGGGCCCGCCCGGGCTATGACCCCGGGGTGTCGGGGTGCGGCGGGGCGTCGTCGCCGGATTCCTCCGGCCCGGCCTCCGCCGGCGGCTCGGCCGCGGCCCCGGACTCCTGCTCCGGTACTGGCCCCGACTCGGCCGCGGGCCCCGGCTTCGCGGGCCCCGCTTCCGGCTCGGGCGCCGAATCCGCCGAGGGCCCCGCTTCCGGCTCGGACCCCGAACCCGGCTCGGACCCCGAATCCGCCGCGGGCGACGGCTCCGGCTCCTCCGGCGCGGCGGCCGGATCGGCCTTCCGCTTCGGCGGCAGGGTCAGCCCGCCCGAGGTGTCCCGCAGGTACGAGCCGTCACCGGGCTCCCCGGTCGACGGGGCCGAGGGATCCCGGCGCCGCAGGTAGCGCTCGAACTCCCGGGCGATCGCGTCGCCGGAGGCCTCCGGCAGGTCGGCGGTGTCCCGCGCCTCCTCCAGCGTCTGGACGTACTCCGCCACCTCGCTGTCCTCGGCGGCCAGTTGGTCCACCCCGAGCTGCCAGGCCCGCGCGTCCTCGGGCAGTTCGCCCAGCGGGATCCGCAGGTCGATCAGGTCCTCCAGTCGGTTCAGCAGGGCGAGGGTCGCCTTCGGGTTCGGCGGCTGCGACACGTAGTGCGGCACCGCCGCCCACAGGGACACCGCCGGCATCCCGGCATGGGTGCAGGCCTCCTGGAGCACGCCCACGATCCCGGTCGGCCCCTCGTACTTGGTCTCCTCCAGGTCCATCGTCCGCGCCAGGTCCGCGTCGGAGGTCACCCCGCTCACCGGCACCGGCCGGGTGTGCGGGGTGTCCCCGAGCAGCGCGCCCAGGATGACCACCATCTCCACGCCCAACTCGACGGCGAAGCCCAGGATCTCCTCGCAGAACGACCGCCAGCGCATGGACGGTTCGATACCCCGCACCAGCACCAGGTCCCGCGGCTTCGCACCGCCGATCCGGACCACCGACAGCCGGGTCGTCGGCCAGGTGATCTTCCTGACCCCGTTGTCCAGCCACACCGTCGGACGGTTGACCTGGAAGTCGTAGTAGTCCTCGGCGTCCAGAGCCGCGAAGACCTCGCCCTTCCACTCCCGGTCAAGGTGCGCGACCGCACCGGAGGCGGCGTCACCCGCGTCGTTCCAGCCCTCGAACGCGGCCACCATGACCGGGTCGATCAGCTCGGGCACGCCCTCAAGCTCGATCACCCAGGTCTCCTTCCGAAGTTCCCTTGCGTACGGGGGTCAGCCTAAGCCTTCATGGGGCACCGGCCACAGCCCACGACAGAGGGGCGGTTCCTCTCGGAACCGCCCCTCTTCCCCATCTGAACTACGGCTACGCCTTCCGGCCCAGCATCTCCTGGACCCGGGCCCGTACGGCCTCGTCGTCCAGGCCTCGGACCGTCACCGTCGTACGGCGGCGCAGCACGTCGTCGACCGTCTCGGCCCACTCGTTGTCGCGGGCGTACGCGACCTGCGCCCAGATCTCCGGACCGTCGGGGTGGATGCGCTCGGCCAGCGCCGGGTCCTCGTTCGCCAGACGGGCGATGTCGAAGGCCAGCGAGCCGTAGTGCGAGGCCAGGTGGCGGGCCGTCAACGGGTCCATCCGGGAGCCGGGCTCACGGTCCACCAGCAGGCGGTGCGCGACCGCGTTCGGGTTGGCGACACCGGGCAGCGCGATCCGGCGCACGAGCGACTTGAGCGGCTCCATGTCCTCCGTCAGCGGGCTGCCGGGCAGCTTCGCCAGCTTGTCCATGACCACGCGACCGATGTGCCGGTACGTGGTCCACTTGCCGCCCGCCACCGACAGCATGCCGCCCGCGCCCTCGGAGACCACGGTCTCGCGCTTGGCCTTCTCGACCCCGCCGGGGCCGCCGGGCAGCACCCGCAGGCCCGCGAAGGCGTACGTCATCAGGGAACGGTCCAGATCGGCGTCCTTCACCGAGAAGGCCGCCTCGTCCAGGATCTGGTCGATGTCGGACTCGGTGGCGCGCACGTCCGCCGGGTCGCCCTCGTAGACCTCGTCGGTCGTACCGAGGAGCAGCTGGTCCTCCCAGGGGAGGGCGAAGGTGATGCGGTACTTGTCGATCGGGGTGGCCATGGCGGCCTTCCACGGCGACTTGCGCTTCATGACGATGTGCGCGCCCTTGGAGAGGCGGATCGACGGCATCGAGTGCTTGTCTTCCATGCGCCGCAGGTGGTCCACCCACGGGCCGGTGGCGTTGAGCACGACGCGTGCGTCGACCCCGAACTCGGTGCCGTCGAGACGGTCCTTGAGTTCGGCGCCGGAGACCCGGCCGCGCGTCATGCGCAGCCCGGTGACCTCGGCGTGGTTGAGGACGACCGCTCCGGACTCGACGGCCGCGCGGACCGTCATCACGGCCATGCGGGAGTCGTTCATCTGGTGGTCGTAGTAGACCGCGACGGCCTTGAGGTTGTCGGTCTTCAGACCGGGGTTGTCGGCGGCGGCGCGGGCGGGGGATATGACCTTGCCCATGCCGTCGCCGAAGGCCGAGAGGGCGGAGTAGGCGAAGACGCCCGCGCCCAGCTTGGCCGCGCCCACCGGACCGCCCTTGTACACGGGCAGGTAGAAGGTCAGCGGGTTGACCAGGTGCGGGGCCACGTCCTTGGCCAGCACCCGGCGCTCGTGGTGGTTCTCCGCCACCAGCTTGACCGCGCCGGTCTGCAGGTAGCGCAGACCGCCGTGGACGAGCTTGGAGGAGGCCGAGGAGGTGGCGCCGGCGAAGTCGCCGGCGTCCACCATGGCGACCCGCAGGCCCGACTGCGCGGCGTGCCAGGCCACCGAGGTGCCCAGGATCCCACCGCCGATGACCAGCAGGTCGTACGTGGCCTTGGCCAGCTGCTCGCGGGTCTCGGCGCGGCTCGCGTTCGTGCCGGCGGTCGGGTGCGTACCCAGGGCGGGAACGCTCTGCAGGCTGCTCATATCTCTCTTAGCTCCTCGTCGATTGACTCAGCTGGTGCGGTCAGCTGACGTCTTCGTCGTCGACCCAGCCCATGGACCGGTCCACGGCCTTGAGCCAGCTCTTGTATTCGCGGTCCCGCTGTTCGGCGGGCATGCGCGGGGTCCACTCCGCCGCGCGGCGCCAGTTGGCGCGCAGGGCGTCGGTGTCGGGCCAGAAGCCGACGGCCAGGCCGGCGGCGTAGGCGGCGCCGAGGCAGGTGGTCTCGGCGACCATGGGACGGACCACGGGGGCGTCCACGAAGTCGGAGAGGGTCTGCATCAGCAGGTTGTTGGAGGTCATGCCGCCGTCGACCTTGAGGGCCGCCAGCTCGACGCCCGAGTCCTTGGTCATGGCGTCGGTGATCTCGCGGGTCTGCCAGGCGGTGGCCTCCAGGACGGCACGGGCGATGTGCGCCTTGGTGACGTACCGGGTGAGGCCGGCGATCACACCGCGGGCGTCGGAGCGCCAGTACGGGGCGAACAGACCGGAGAAGGCCGGCACGAAGTAGGCGCCGCCGTTGTCCTCGACCGAGGACGCGAGGGTCTCGATCTCGGCAGCGGTCTTGATCATGCCCATCTGGTCGCGCATCCACTGGACGAGCGAGCCGGTGACGGCGATGGAGCCCTCCAGCGCGTAGACCGGCTTCTCGTCGCCGATCTTGTAGCCGACCGTGGTCAGCAGGCCGCTGTAGGAGTTGATGATCTTGTCGCCGGTGTTCATCAGCATGAACGTTCCGGTGCCGTACGTGGACTTGGCCTCGCCCTCGGCGAAACAGGTCTGGCCGAAGAGGGCGGCCTGCTGGTCACCGAGCGCCGAGGCGACCGGGACACCGGCGAGGACGCCCTCCTTGACGTGGCCGTACACCTCCGCGGAGGACCTGATCTCGGGGAGGAGGTCGAGCGGCACCTCCATGGACCGCGCGATGCTCTCGTCCCACTCCAGGGTGTGCAGGTTCATCAGCATGGTGCGCGAGGCATTGGTGACGTCCGTGACGTGCACACCGCCCTGCGCGCCACCGGTGAGGTTCCAGATGACCCAGGAGTCCATGGTGCCGAAGAGGATGTCGCCGGCGGCGGCGCGCTCGCGCAGGCCCTCGACGTTGTCGAGCAGCCAGCGGGCCTTCGGGCCGGCGAAGTAGCTCGCCAGCGGCAGGCCGGTCTCGCGGCGGAAGCGGTCCTGGCCGACGTTGCGACCGAGCTCCTTGCACAGGGCGTCGGTGCGGGTGTCCTGCCAGACCAGCGCGTTGTGCACCGGCTCGCCGGTGTTCTTGTCCCACAGGAGGGTGGTCTCGCGCTGGTTGGTGATGCCGACCGCCTTGACGTCGGCGGTGGTGAAGCCCGGAATGTCCTGGGCGGCCTTGGCGATGGCCCCGGCCACGACCTCCTGGACGTTGGTCCAGATCTCGGTGGCGTCGTGCTCGACCCAGCCCGGCTTCGGGAAGATCTGCTCGTGCTCCTTCTGCTCGACGGCGACGATGCGGCCGTCGCGGTCGAAGACGATGCAGCGGGAGGAGGTGGTGCCCTGGTCGATCGCGGCGATGAAGGGGCCGGTGCTGCTGGTCATGGTGGCTGCTCCTGGCGGGTCTGGTGAGTAGGCGGAATCAGGAGGTCGGTGCGGATCTTGCGATCAGGCCGATGCTGATCAGGCGAACGCGATGTTGTACAGACCGCCGGCGAGTGCGGCACCGGCGAGCGGGCCGACGACCGGGATCCAGGAGTACCCCCAGTCCGAGCCGCCCTTGTTGGGCAGCGGGAGCAGGGCGTGCACGATGCGGGGACCGAGGTCGCGCACCGGGTTGATGGCGTAACCGGTCGGACCGCCCAGCGAGAGGCCGATGCCGACGACCACGAACGAGGTGATCAGGACGCCTATGACACCGAGCCCCTTGCCGTCGTCCTGGAGGCCCTGGGTCAGGATGGCCAGTACCAGGACGGCCGTGCCGATGATCTCGGTCGCGAGGTTCTGCACGACATTACGGATCTCGGGGCCGGTGGAGAAGATGCCGAGCACCGGACCGGCCGTGTCGTGCGGGTGCGGGTCCTCCGGGCCGAGCTTGGCGTCGCGGATGTGCTCCGGGTCGGACAGGTGTGCGAGGAACTGGCCGTAGTACGTGACCCACATCAGGACCGCGCCCAGCATGGCGCCGAGCAGCTGGCCCGCGAAGTAGACGGGCACGTCGCCCCACTCGCCGGTCTTGACGGCGATGCCGACCGTGACCGCGGGGTTCAGGTGCGCCCCGGAGAGCGGAGCGGAGACGTAGGCGGCGATCATGACGGCGAAACCCCAGCCGAAGGTGATCGCGAGCCAACCCGCGTTGCGGGCCTTGGAGCTCTTGAGCGTGACCGCGGCGCAGACGCCACCGCCGAGCAGAGTGAGCAGGGCGGTACCGATGGTCTCGCCGATGAAGATGTCGGAGCTGGACACCCGCGACTCCTTTGTCTTACGTCCAGGGGTGGGCGGACACCGGGTCCCTCCGGTGGTCCACGCACTCGGTGAGTGCTGCACCGGTCCTTGGCCTCGCCATACCCTAACGCGTATTGCCGTTAGGTGTTCGACAATGCCGACCGGTGAACGGCAGTTTTCCGCCTGGGTGAAGAACGCGTCAAGGGTCCGCCAGGTCAAAGAACCGGATCGTTACCACGCGGTACGATCGAACAAATCAAGCCACTGGTCAGTCTGGAAACGAAAAAGTCCACCCAAATGGCAGTCGGAGCGGCCATCGGGTGGACCAGATCGGTCAGATCAAGCTCAGAACCGGCCCGCCCCGAGATCGCGCGAAACCGACCGTGCGCAGTCCCGTACGGAGGCCACCAGGGCCGCCCGCGGCTCCCCGGACTCCCCGCACACCCGCTCCACGGCGCCCGCGACGGCCACCGCCCCCACGGGCATCCGGCGCCGGTCGTGGATGGGCGCGGCCACCGAGGCGATGCCGTCCCAGGTCTCCTCGACGTCGGAGGCCCAGCCGCGCGCCCGGATCAGCGCCAGCACCTCCTCGAAGCCCGCCGGATCGGTGACCGTGCGCGGGGTGAAGGCCTCCCGCTCCACCTCCACCACCTGGGTGTGCGCGACCGGGTCGTAGGCCGACAGCACCTTGCCCAGGGCGGTGGAGTGCAGCGGCTGCATGGCCCCGACCTCCAG
Source organism: Streptomyces sp. NPDC088097 (assembly GCF_044741845.1). Lineage (NCBI taxonomy): Bacteria > Bacillati > Actinomycetota > Actinomycetes > Kitasatosporales > Streptomycetaceae > Streptomyces > Streptomyces sp. NPDC088097. The sequence goes on along the minus strand of NZ_JBIUTJ010000014.1, from coordinate 1,362 downwards.
CACCTGGCGGCTGTCGTCCGGCCGGAACACGTGGTGCATGATCAGCACCCCGCTCTTGTGGAGCACCCCCACGTACACGCTCTCCCCGCTCGCCCGGGCGAGGTCGTCCGTCCAGACCAGGGCGCGGGCGCGCAGCTCGTGCACGTCCAGGTAGCTGTTGCCGAGCCGCAGCAGCTCGGCGCCCAACTGATAACGGCCCGAGGCCGGGTCCTGCTCCACGAAGCCCTCGGCCTGAAGGGTGCGCAGGATCCCGTGCGCCGTGCCCTTGGCCAGGCCCAGGGAGGACGCCACGTCCGAGAGACCCAGCCGGCGCTCCCCGCCCGCCAGGAGCCGCAGCATCGCAGCTGCTCGTTCGAGCGACTGGATGTTCCGTGCCATCGCGCAGCCTCCTGCTGACGTAGTTCGACAATGCTGAACACTATCGGTCGATGTCGACCTCGTGCATGTGCGGGCACTTTCCGGGGCGGCGCGAGATCGCCGCTCCCCGTACGGACCCCCGCGCACAGAATGCAGTCCGCCACGTGGGACGGCCCCACCGGGGCCGGCGCCGCGCGGTTACCCTGACCGCGTGCACCCTTGACACAGAGGGGGTGCAAAGCCGACAGCCGTCGCATCCCAGGGAGCTCAACCATGGCCTCGTTGCCGAACCCGCCCGCAGACACCCAGACCCGGGCCGACGCCCTCCGAGAGGCGCTCGCCACCCGCGTGGTCGTCGCCGACGGAGCCATGGGAACCATGCTCCAGGCCCAGGACCCCACGATGGAGGACTTCCAGCAGCTGGAGGGCTGCAACGAGGTCCTGAACATCACCCGCCCCGACATCGTGCGCTCCGTCCATGAGGAGTATTTCTCGGTCGGTGTGGACTGTGTGGAGACCAACACCTTCGGTACGAACTACGCCGCGTTGGCGGAGTACGACATCGCGGACCGCAACTTCGAGCTGTCGGAGGCCGGTGCGCGCATCGCCCGCGAGGTCGCCGACGAGTTCACCGCCTCCACCGGTCAGCAGCGCTGGGTCCTCGGCTCCATCGGCCCCGGTACCAAGCTGCCCACCCTGGGTCACATCACCTACGCGCAGATCCGTGACGCCTACCAGATCAATGCCGAGGGCCTGATCACCGGCGGCGCCGACGCCCTCCTGGTGGAGACCACCCAGGACCTGTTGCAGACCAAGTCCTCCATCATCGGTGCCCGCCGTGCGATGGACGCGCTCGGCATCAACGTTCCGCTGATCTGTTCGGTGACGGTGGAGACGACGGGGACGATGCTGCTCGGCTCGGAGATCGGGGCGGCGCTGACCGCGTTGGAGCCGCTGGGTATCGACATGATCGGTTTGAACTGTGCGACCGGGCCGGCGGAGATG
>NZ_JBIUTJ010000013.1:0-178909 GCF_044741845.1 Streptomyces sp. NPDC088097 | reverse complement strand
TTGATTTTTGGCACGCTGTTGAGTTCTCAAGGAACGGACGCTTCCTTTGTACTCACCCTCAGTAACACTTACTGGGGCTTTCCTCCGGGCTTTTCGTTCTGTTCTTGCGTTTCCGACTCTATCAGACTCTTTCGTGTCCGACTTCCTCGGTGCTTTCCAGGTTATTCGCTTTCGCGTTTTCCCTTTCCGGCGATTCCGACTCTATCAGATTCTTTTTCCCTGCCGTTCCCGGCTGGATTGGAATTCCGACGGCCTTCGGAGGGCCTTTCCCTTTCGGGCGAATCAAACTTTATCAGGTCTCCCTGAGTGCTGATTCCCGCCCGCTCGCACGCGCCAAGGGACACACATGTGTGCCCGGGTCTGTGCGAGGTGGAGACGTAAACGTACTGGAGCGGGGCCCCCGGATGCAAATCCGGTTGCCCCGCTCCGGTGTGGTCGCTACGGGAGTCGAGGTCAGACCTCGACGACGACCGGGAGGATCATCGGGCGGCGACGGTAGCCGTCCGAGACCCACTTGCCCATCGTGCGACGGATGAGCTGCTGGATCTGGTGCGGCTCGGCCACGCCGTCCGCGCCGGCGCGGGCGATGGCTTCCTCGATCTTCGGCAGGATCGCGGAGAACGCCGAGTCCTCGATGCCGGAGCCGCGGGCCTGGATGTTCGGGCCGCTGACGACCTTGCCCGTGGTGCTGTCGACCACGACGAAGACCGAGATGATGCCCTCGTCACCGAGGATCCGGCGGTCCTTGAGGGAGGCCTCGGTGACGTCGCCGACCGAGAGGCCGTCCACGTACACGTAGCCGGCCTGGACCTTGCCGGAGATCCGGGCCTTGCCGTCGATGAGGTCGACGACGACGCCGTCCTCCGCGATGACGATGCGGTCCTTCGGAACACCCGTCAGGGCGCCCAGCTCGGCGTTGGCACGCAGGTGGCGCCATTCGCCGTGGACCGGCATCAGGTTCCGCGGCTTGCAGATGTTGTAGAAGTACAGCAGCTCGCCTGCGGAGGCGTGGCCGGAGACGTGCACCTTGGCGTTGCCCTTGTGCACGACGTTGGCGCCCCAGCGGGTCAGGCCGTTGATCACGCGGTAAACCGCGTTCTCGTTGCCCGGGATCAGGGACGACGCCAGGATCACGGTGTCGCCGGGGACGATCCGGATCTGGTGGTCGCGGTTGGCCATGCGCGACAGGGCCGCCATCGGCTCGCCCTGGGAACCCGTGCAAACCAGGACGACCTCGTGGGCCGGCAGGTCGTCGAGGGTCTTCACGTCCACGACGAGACCCGCGGGGACCTTCAGGTAGCCCAGGTCACGGGCGATGCCCATGTTGCGGACCATGGAGCGGCCGACGAAGGCGACCCGACGGCCGTACTCGTGGGCGGCGTCCAGGATCTGCTGGATGCGGTGCACGTGGCTGGCGAAGCTCGCCACGATGATCCGGTTGTTGGCGTTCGCGAAAACCGTGCGCAGGACGCCCGAGATCTCGCGCTCGGGCGGAACGAACCCCGGGACCTCGGCGTTCGTCGAGTCCGAGAGGAGGAGGTCGATGCCCTCTTCACTCAGACGCGCGAAGGCGTGCAGGTCGGTGAGGCGGTTGTCCAGCGGCAGCTGGTCCATCTTGAAGTCGCCGGTGCAGACCACCATGCCGGCGCCGGTGCGGATGGCCACGGCCAAGGCGTCCGGGATGGAGTGGTTGACGGCGATGAACTCGCAGTCGAAGGGGCCCAGGGCCTCGCGCTCGCCCTCCTTCACCTCAAGGGTGTAGGGGCGGATGCGGTGCTCCTGGAGCTTCGCCTCGATGAGGGCCAGGGTCAGCTTGGAGCCGATCAGCGGGATGTCCGGCTTCTCCCGCAGGAGGTACGGAACGGCGCCGATGTGGTCCTCGTGCCCGTGGGTGAGGACGATGCCCTCGATGTCGTCGAGCCGATCCCGGATGGACGTGAAGTCCGGCAGGATCAGGTCGATGCCCGGCTGCTCCTCCTCGGGGAAGAGGACGCCGCAGTCGACGATCAGCAGACGACCGTCGAACTCGAAGACGGTCATGTTTCGGCCGATCTCTCCGAGACCGCCCAGGGGGGTGACCCGGAGGCCGCCCTTGGGGAGCTTCGGCGGCGGGCCCAGTTCAGGGTGCGGATGGCTCAAAAGTATCTCCTTCACCACGCGCGCCACGTGCCGTGAGGGCACGTGGCGGGCGTGTCAATCGTGCACTTGCCGTTGTCTGTTTTTACGCTCTTTTGTGCTTGTTCAGTTGTGAAGTCTGTTGTCAGAGCTGTACCCCGCCGGCGGCAAGATCGCTCTTGAGCCGTGCCGTCTCTTCGTCGGAAAGACCGACGAGGGGGAGGCGGAGCGGTCCGGCGGGCAGGCCCTGGAGGTTCAGCGCGCCCTTGGTGGTCATGACGCCCTGCGTGCGGAACATGCCGGTGAAGACCGGGAGGAGCTTCTGGTGGATCTCGGTGGCCTTCTGCACGTCGCCGCCGAGGTGGGCCTCCAGCATGGCGCGCAGCTCGGGGGTGACCACGTGGCCCACCACCGAGACGAAGCCGACCGCGCCGACCGACAGGAGCGGCAGGTTCAGCATGTCGTCACCGGAGTACCAGGCCAGACCGCTCTGCGCGATGGCCCAGCTGGCGCGGCCGAGGTCGCCCTTCGCGTCCTTGTTGGCCACGATACGGGGGTGCTCGGCCAGGCGGACGAGGGTTTCGGTGTTGATCGGGACGCCGCTCCGGCCGGGGATGTCATAGAGCATGACCGGCAGCTCGGTGGCGTCCGCGATGGCCGTGAAGTGCTGGAAGAGGCCTTCCTGCGGCGGCTTGCTGTAGTACGGGGTCACCGCGAGCAGGCCGTGGGCACCCGTGCGCTCGGCCTGGCGGGCGAGCTCAAGGGTGTGTCGGGTGTCGTTGGTGCCGATGCCGGCCACGACGTGGGCGCGGTCGCCGACCGCTTCGAGTACGGCTCGTACGAGGTCGTTTTTCTCCGCGTCGGTGGTCGTCGGGGACTCACCGGTGGTGCCGTTGATGATCAGGCCGTCGTTGCCTGCGTCCACCAGGTGGACGGCGAGCCGCTGCGCGCCGTCGAGGTCGAGTGCGCCATCAGCCGCGAAGGGCGTGATCATGGCGGTGAGGACCCGCCCGAAGGGGGTCTGCGGAGTCGAGATCGGAGCCATGGGTAACACGCTACTCGCTGCCACGCTCGTGGTGTCCCCTCGGGGGACGTCAACGGGTGATCCTCCCGGCGGCGGCCGGGAGGGGGTGTGGAGCCCGGCACTGCCTGCTCGGGGGTTCAGGCAGTGCCGGGTCCGTTTGATCAGCCTAGATGAACTTTACGAAACGCCGCAATACGGACACTTGGGACTTGTTCCCGTACATCTGTACGCCGCGCGTGCATCGGGCCTTACGGGGCAACGCGACCGTTGCCGTTGAAGGCCGAGTAGGTCAGCGGCATGAGCTGCGCCCAGTGCTGCTCCATCTTCTCGCCGACCATCTCGATCTCCCGCTGCGGGAAGGACGGAACCGTCGCCAGCTCGTGCTGGGTGCGCAGGCCGAGGAAGTGCATCAGCGAGCGCGCGTTGCAGGTGGCGTACATCGAGGAGAACGTGCCGACCGGCAGGACCGCGCGCGCCACCTCGCGGGCGACACCCGCCGCGAGCATCTCCTGGTAGGACTCGTAGGCCTGACGGTAGGAGTCCTCCATGACCCGGCCCGTCAGCTCCCGCTGGGCGTCGGTGCCCTCGACGAAGACGTACTTGCCGGGGCGGCCCTGCTGGACGAGCTTGCGCTCGGCGTCGGGGACGTAGAAGACCGGCTGCAGCTCCCTGTAGCGACCCGATTCCTCGTTGTAGGACCAGCCCACCCGGTGACGCATGAACTCGCGGAACACGAAGATCGGGGCGCTGATGAAGAAGGTCATCGAGTTGTGCTCGAAGGGGCTGCCGTGGCGGTCGCGCATCAGGTAGTTGATGAGGCCCTTGGAGCGCTCGGGGTCCTTCTGGAGCTCCTCCAGGGACTGCTCGCCGGCCGTGGAGACCCGGGCGGCCCACAGGACGTCGGAGTCGGTGGCGGCGTGCTTCACCAGCTCCACCGTCACGTCACTGCGGAAGCTGGGTTTCAGGTCTGATGCGGCGGTGTCGCTCACACGGGGTCCTTCCGAACGGTCTTACCTGGGGCGCGCCCACTCTACGGCGCGGGCGGGTACGCGCCCGACAGGTCCCGGCGCCGGCGCGGGGGCGCGCATCTCACCCGAACAGCTGACGGACAGCCACGAAAATTGGTCGATTCCCCGGATTTCGGCACCGATCGGCGGCTCCGTTCGTCCTAACCGGTAGAGCATCGTCCATTCCACCGCCACCGCTCGGGTGGCCCCACCGTGAGGAGAGTCGCTCCCATGTTTCGCCGACGCGAACCCGTACCGTTCGCCTTCGTCGCCGAGGCCGACCGATTTCGCAGTAACGTCACTCCGCCGCCGCGCGAGAGTCTGAGCAAGACTCAGATCGCCGCCCGTAGTCTGGTCGGACTGACCGTGGTGGCGGGGCTCGTCGGCTCGCTGCTCTTCGGGATGCCCGCACTGCAGCCGCACAAGGCGACCGACAAGGCGCAGCAGTCGGAGGCCTCCGAGGGGCGGTAACCTCACGGCACCGCCCAACCGAACGTGCATGTGAGTGAGGTCCAGCCGTGCCCCTGCCCTTCTTGACGGCCGACGGCGTTTTCGACGCGGACGAGGACGAAGCCCTCCCGCACGGGGACCCCGAGCGCTGGCGGCGCCCCTACCGGCCCGGGCCCTGGCGGGTGGCCGCCGCGGCGATCCTGCTGCTGCTGGCCGCCTTCATGTTGCTCGCCACCGTGATCATCGCCTTCGCCGGTACGTGGGCCGGAGCCGCCGCGGCCCTCGTGCCCTCCCTCGCCGTGATCGGCGCGGCCCTCCAGATCCTGCGTGCGGGCGTCTGGGTGAGCCCGTCGGGGCTGCGGAGGGTCGGGTTCTTCCGGACCCGGTCGATCCCCTGGAGCGAGGTCGACGGGATCCGTACCGTCCAGCAGCCCGTGCGCTGGCTCGGGCTGCCGAGGACCGTGCAGGGCCAGGCGCTGACCGTCGCCGCGCGCGGCGGGGCCCCGCTGCCTGTGCTGCTGACCGACCACAGCGCCGACTTCCTGGCGCGCGGTGAGGCCTTCGACCGGGCCGCCGGTGTGGTGGAGGCCTGGGCCGAGGAGTACCGGGCCGTACCGGCCTAGAAAGAGCCGGCCCGGGCCGGGCGTGTCGCGGGCGGGGCCCGTACGGGATCAGACCCGTACGGGCCCTTCCTGCTATCCGGGGGTGGCCGTGTGCAGGGCGATGGCCCGCTGCATGGCCTTGCGGGCCCTCGGGGTGTCGCGGGCGTCGTGGTAGGCGACGGCGAGACGGAACCAGCTGCGCCAGTCCCCCGGCGCGTCCTCGGTCTCGGCCTTGCGGCGCGCGAAGACCTCGTCGGCGGAATCCCGCAGGATCCGGCCGTGCGCGTCCCGTTCCAGTTCGTCGACGGGCAGGCCGCCCTCGGCCTCCAGCTCGTTCGCCAGCCGGTTGGCCCGGGTGACGAAGCGGGTGTTCATCCAGAGGAACCAGATGCCGATGACCGGCAGGATCAGCACGGCCACGCCGAAGCTGACGGTCAGCCAGGTGCCCTGCTGGAGCAGCATCAGGCCGCGGCTGCCGACGAGGACGAAGTACACGACCAGGACGGCGGCCGTGAGGAAGTAGGTGATCTTCGCGCGCATGGGACTACTGCCTGCTCATCAGCCGAGTTCGAGGAAGTTTTCCAGGCCGAACGTGAGGCCCGGGGTCTGCGACACGCGGCGTGCGCCGAGCAGGATGCCCGGCATGAAGCTGCTGTGGTGCAGGGAGTCGTGACGGATGGTCAGGGTCTCGCCCTCACCGCCGAGCAGCACCTCCTGGTGGGCCAGGAGGCCGCGCAGGCGGATGGCGTGCACCGGGACGCCGTCGACGTCGGCGCCGCGGGCGCCGTCCAGGGCCGTGGCGGTGGCGTCGGGCTGGGCGCCGAGGCCGGCCTCGGCGCGGGCGGCGGCGATGAGCTGCGCCGTACGGGTGGCCGTGCCGGAGGGGGCGTCGACCTTGTTCGGGTGGTGCAGCTCGACGACCTCGACGGACTCGAAGTAGCGCGCGGCCTGGGCCGCGAACTTCATGGTGAGGACGGCGCCGATGGAGAAGTTCGGGGCGATGAGCACCCCGGTCTCCGGGGAGGCGGCCAGCCAGGTGTCGAGCCGGGCGAGGCGGTCCTCGGTCCAACCGGTGGTGCCGACCACTCCGTGGATGCCGTGGCGGACGAGGAACTCCAGGTTCTCCATCACCGAGGCGGGGGTGGTCAGCTCCACGGCGACCTGGGCGCCGGCCTCGGCCAGCGTGTCCAGCTTGTCGCCGCGGCCGAGGGCGGCCACCAGTTCCAAGTCCTCGGCGGCCTGGACGGCCTTGACCGCTTCGGAGCCGATGCGGCCCTGGGCGCCGAGGACGGCCACGCGCAGCTTGCTCATGTCGCTTCCTTACGTGCAGACGGGCGGGGTTGCGGATGGGGCTATGCGACCGCTTCGTCGAGGCGGGCGGCCTGCTTCTCCTTGAGCGGGCCGATCACCGCGAGCGAAGGGCGCTGGGCCAGTACATCGCGGGCGACTTCGCGGACCTCGTCCGGGGTCACCCGGGAGATGCGGCCCAGCATGTCGTCGACCGACATCTGGTCGCCCCAGCACAGCTCGCTCTTGCCGATGCGGTTCATGATCGCGCCGGTGTCCTCCAGGCCGAGGACCGTGGAGCCGGAGAGCTGGCCGATGGCGCGCCGGATCTCGTCGTCGGTGAGCCCGTCCGCGGCGACCTTGTCCAGTTCGTCGCGGCAGATCCGCAGCACGTCGTGGACCTGGCTGGGCCGGCAGCCCGCGTACACGCCGAAGAGGCCGGTGTCGGCGAACCCGGAGGTGTACGAGTACACGCTGTAGGCCAGGCCGCGCTTCTCGCGGACCTCCTGGAAGAGCCGGGAGGACATGCCGCCGCCCAGGGCGGTGTTCAGTACGCCCAGTGCCCAGCGGCGCTCGTCGGTGCGGGCCAGGCCGGGCATGCCGAGGACCACGTGGGCCTGCTCGGTCTTGCGGTTGACCAGCTCGACGCGGCCGGCGGTGCGCAGGCGCTTGGTGCCGGTGCGCGGGCCGACGGGGACGGCGTCGGTGTGCCCGAGGGCGCCGGCCTTCTCGAAGGCCGCGCGGACCTGGCGTACGACCTTGTTGTGGTCGACGTTGCCCGCGGCCGCCACGACCAGGCGGGTGGGGTCGTAGTGCTTCTTCCAGAAGCGGCGGATCCGATCGGCGCCGAGGGCGTTGATCGTCTCGACGGTGCCGAGGACGGGGCGGCCCAGCGGGGAGTCGCCGTACATGGTCTGCGCGAACAGGTCGTGCACCATGTCGCCCGGGTCGTCCTCGGTCATCGCGATCTCTTCGAGGATGACGCCGCGCTCGGCGTCGACGTCCTCCTCGCGGATCAGCGAGCCGGTGAGCATGTCGCAGACCACGTCGATGGCGAGCGGCAGGTCGGTGTCGAGCACCCGGGCGTAGTAGCAGGTGTACTCCTTCGCCGTGAAGGCGTTCATCTCTCCGCCGACCGCGTCGATCGCGGAGGAGATGTCGAGGGCGCTGCGCGTGGCGGTGCCCTTGAAGAGGAGGTGCTCCAGGTAGTGGGTGGCGCCGTTGAGAGCGGGCGTCTCGTCGCGCGAGCCCACGTTGGCCCAGATGCCGAAGGTGGCGGAGCGTACGGAGGGCAGCGTCTCGGTGACGACGCGCAGCCCTCCGGGCAGGACCGTGCGGCGGACGGTGCCGACGCCGTCCTGGCCCTTGAGCAGTGTTTGGGTACGGGCGACGGCCCGCCCCTCCGAAGAGGGGCGGGCCGTCACACGCGAACTACGCGACGTCACTTGTCGGAGTCGTCCTTGTCGGTGTCGGAGTCGGCGCCGGCCGCTTCACCGTCGATCACGGGGATCAGGGAGAGCTTGCCGCGCTGGTCGATCTCGGCGATCTCGACCTGCACCTTGGTGCCGACCGCGAGCACGTCCTCGACGTTCTCCACACGCTTGCCACCGGCGAGCTTGCGGATCTGCGAGATGTGCAGCAGACCGTCCTTGCCGGGCATGAGGGAGACGAAGGCACCGAAGGTGGTGGTCTTGACGACCGTACCCAGGTACCGCTCGCCGACCTCCGGCATGGTCGGGTTGGCGATCGCGTTGATCGTGGCACGGGCGGCCTCGGCGGCCGGACCGTCGGAGGCACCGATGTAGATGGTGCCGTCGTCCTCGATCGTGATCTCGGCGCCGGTGTCCTCCTGGATCTGGTTGATCATCTTGCCCTTGGGGCCGATGACCTCACCGATCTTGTCCACCGGGATCTTGACGGTGATGATCCGGGGGGCGTTCGGGGACATCTCGTCCGGCGTGTCGATCGCTTCCATCATCACGTCGAGGATGTGGAGGCGGGCGTCGCGGGCCTGCGTCAGGGCCGCGGCCAGGACGGAGGCCGGGATGCCGTCGAGCTTGGTGTCGAGCTGGAGCGCGGTGACGAACTCCTTGGTGCCGGCGACCTTGAAGTCCATGTCACCGAACGCGTCCTCCGCACCGAGGATGTCGGTGAGGGCGACGTAGTGGGTCTTGCCGTCGATCTCCTGGGAGATCAGGCCCATGGCGATACCGGCGACGGGGGCCTTGAGGGGCACACCGGCGTTCAGCAGCGACATGGTCGAGGCGCAGACCGAGCCCATGGAGGTCGAGCCGTTGGAGCCGAGGGCCTCGGACACCTGACGGATCGCGTAGGGGAACTCCTCGCGCGTCGGGAGGACTGGCACGATCGCGCGCTCGGCGAGCGCGCCGTGGCCGATCTCGCGGCGCTTGGGGGAGCCCACGCGGCCGGTCTCGCCGACGGAGTACGGCGGGAAGTTGTAGTTGTGCATGTAGCGCTTGCGGGTCACCGGGGAGAGGGTGTCCAGCTGCTGCTCCATGCGGAGCATGTTGAGGGTGGTGACGCCCAGGATCTGGGTCTCGCCACGCTCGAACAGCGCCGAGCCGTGCACGCGCGGGATGGCCTCGACCTCGGCGGCGAGGGTACGGATGTCCGTGAGCCCGCGGCCGTCGATGCGGACCTTGTCCTTGATCACGCGCTCGCGGACCACGGCCTTGGTCAGGCTGCGGTAGGCGGCGGAGATCTCCTTCTCGCGGCCTTCGAAGGCCGGGAGGAGCTTCGCGGCGGCGATCTCCTTGACGCGGTCCAGCTCGGCCTCGCGCTCCTGCTTGCCCGCGATGGTCAGCGCCTTGGTGAGCTCGCCCTTGACCGCGGCCGAGAGGGCCTCGAACACGTCGTCCTGGTAGTCCAGGAAGACCGGGAACTCGCCCTCGGGCTTGGCGGCCTTCGCGGCCAGGTCGGCCTGGGCCTTGCAGAGGGCCCTGATGAAGGGCTTCGCGGCGTCCAGACCGGCGGCGACGACCTCTTCGGTCGGCGCCTCGGCGCCGCCCTTGACGAGGGCGATGGTCTTCTCGGTGGCCTCGGCCTCGACCATCATGATCGCGACGTCGCCGTCTTCGAGGGTGCGACCCGCGACGACCATGTCGAAGACGGCGTCTTCGAGCTCGGTGTGCGTCGGGAAGGCCACCCACTGGCCGCGGATCAGCGCGACGCGGACGCCGCCGATCGGGCCGGAGAAGGGCAGACCGGCCAGCTGGGTGGACGCGGACGCGGCGTTGATCGCGACGACGTCGTACAGGTGGTCCGGGTTGAGCGCCATGATCGTCGCGACGACCTGGATCTCGTTGCGCAGGCCCTTCTTGAAGGACGGGCGCAGCGGGCGGTCGATCAGACGGCAGGTGAGGATCGCGTCCTCGGAGGGGCGACCCTCGCGGCGGAAGAAGGAACCGGGGATCTTGCCGGCCGCGTACTGGCGCTCCTCGACGTCCACCGTCAGGGGGAAGAAGTCGAGCTGGTCCTTGGGCTTCTTCGACGCGGTGGTCGCGGAGAGCACCATCGTGTCGTCGTCCAGGTAGGCAACGGCGGAGCCGGCGGCCTGGCGGGCCAGACGGCCCGTCTCGAAGCGGATGGTGCGGGTGCCGAAGGAACCGTTGTCAATGACGGCCTCGGCGTAGTGGGTCTCGTTCTCCACTAGCGTTTTCTCCATTTTCGTCGTCTCCGTCCGCCACCCGTGTGGTGGTGGACGGTTGCGGAGAAGCGCTCCTGGCGTGCGGGCCGGTCTTCGATCGAAGCACCCGGTTTCTGGGCCCCGTCGCGGGGCTTTCCGGATGCCACTACCGAGGACCGGCGGCATAGGGAGGGCGCTCCTCCTCTTCGGTCGTGCGGTTCCCAGACTACAAAGCGTCGGGTACGTCGCGCACGTACAGCAAAGGGAGCGGCCCCATCGGTGTGGGAACCGCTCCCTTCACAGCGTCTTTACTTGGCGCCGGCCGCACCGCGGCGGATGCCGAGGCGCTCGACCAGGGCGCGGAAGCGCTGGATGTCCTTCTTGGCCAGGTACTGCAGAAGGCGGCGACGCTGGCCGACCAGGATCAGCAGACCACGACGGGAGTGGTGGTCGTGCTTGTGGAGCTTCAGGTGCTCGGTCAGGTCCGAGATGCGGCGGGACAGCATGGCGACCTGGACCTCGGGGGAGCCGGTGTCGCCCTCCTTGGCACCAAACTCTGCGATGAGCTGCTTCTTCGTTGCGGCGTCGAGCGGCACGCGTACTCCTCGTAATAGGTCTTCGTTGCCACCGAGTGCCCCAGGTCGAATTCTCTGGGGAGCTTCCGTTACTCGGGAGGCGGGGTCCGCTGAGCGCAGTCCACAGACCCTCTGTCGAGGAGTCCGGGGGACGCGTACACAAACGGCCGTCACACAGCGTACCAGGCTGCCGGGTCGCGGATCTCAGCTGGTGAGAGAGCGGGCGCGGCCGTAGACGTCCAGCACGGCGAGGGCCAGCGGGACCAGGCTGAGCAGGACCGCGGCCTCGGTGAGGTCGAGGAGCCTTCCCCAGAAGGGTGACAGGCCCTTGCGGGGAATGACAAGCGAGATTCCCACGAGGAGGGCCGCGCCGGCGATCACGGCGGCCGAGAGCCAGATCGTACGGAGGTCCAGGCCGCCGCGGTCGTGGTAGCGGACCAGCTCGAACAGGAGGTCGGCCGGCGGGTTCAGGGCCAGGCCCAGGATCAGCAGGCCGACGGAGGCCAGGCCCGCGGCCAGGGCGCAGACCACCTGCGAGGTGTAGCGGAAGAGCCGGGAGCGCAACAGCATCGCCAGCCCGGTGGCCAGGGCCAGCAGCCGGCCCCAGGTGTCGTCGGAGAAACCGAGGACGGCGGCGGAGCCCACGGCGACCGCCGCGCAGCCGCCGACGAGCCCGAGCAGCATCTCGTGGCCGCGGCGGGCCTGGGCGGCGATCCGGTCGGCGTCCAGGGGGGTGCCCGCCTCCGGGGCCTCGGCGTGCTCCGGGTCGAGGGCGCCGTCGTGGCGGTCCGGGGTCTCGTAGCCCTCCACGGCGCTCTGCGGGGCGGCGTACCCGATGGGGAGCCGGGCGAAGCGGGCGGAGAGGCCGGGCAGGAAGGCGACGAGCCCGATGGCGACGGGGGCGCAGACGGCGGCGGTGGCCGTGGCGGAGCCCCCTGAGGCGATGGCCGCGAAGGTGGCCAGGGTCCCGGTGGCGGCGAGGAAGGTGGCGGCGACGAAGGGGGCGTCGCCCTGCGGGGTGAGCGCGACCAGGGCGACGGAGGCGACGAGGACGCAGGCGCAGCCCAGCAGGAACTGGAGCTTGCCCGGTCCCTGGCCCGCCCCGGCGGCGACGAGCCCGGAGCCGGCGATCAGCAGGTGCGGGAGCGCGGCGAGGCCGAGGGCGACGGCGGAGCCCCGGTCGCGGTAGACCCGGGCGCGCACCCCGGCGGCGGCGGTGAGCAGGACGCCGACGGCGCCGGCGATGACGCCGGGCAGGCCGTGCATGTCGTGGTGGACGGGGTCGGCGTACCAGAGGACGAAGCCCAGCAGGACCAGCAGGACGGCTGCGCCGGCCAGGCCCGCCCCGCGGAGCATGTCGTCGCTCCAGCGGTGGCGGTCGCGGACCACGGCGGAGGCGACCGCGTCGGAGACGTCGTCGAAGACGGCCGGCGGCAGGGACTCGGCGAAGGGGCGCAGGCTGAGCACCTCGCCGTCGAGGACCCGCTGGGCGGCCAGGGTGCGGGCGCCGTCGAGGACGGTGCCGGAGCGGCGTACGAGGTGGAAGCCGGTGGGGGCGCCGACGGGCTGGGTCTGGCCGGTGAGGCGCAGCAGTTCGGGGTAGACGTCGGCGACGGCGATGTCCTCGGGGAGCGCCACGTCGATGCGGCTGTCGGGAGCCACGACGGTGACCCTGCAGAACCCCGTCGCCTCGGCCGTACTCACCTGTGTGACTCCCCTGGTTGGCGCCCGTGGCGGCGGCCGATTCGCGGATGCGCATGCTGCGCGCGCCACCCTACCGGGCATATGGCGGACTGTCGGCAAGTAGGATCACCGTCGCGCGGTGGAGACCCCCTCCGCGCCCGGGACTTGGGGGCGCCGGTTGCGACGTCCCGTCCGCTTTCGAGGGATTGATGCTCCGGTGAGCCAGATCGTCGTCAAACGCCCGCCCCGGTCCCTGCCGCCCGAAGTGCCCTCGGACGAGCTGAGGCTGGAGGCACCGCCCGAGCTGCCGCGCGGTCAGCAGGAGGGCATGTTGATGCAGCTCCTGCCGATGCTCGGCATGGGCTCATCGGTCGTCTTCTTCTTCATGCCGGGCGCGCATCCGTTCATGCGCATCATGGGCGTGCTGATGCTGGTCTCCACGGTGGGCATGGTGATCGCGCAGTTGGTGCGCCACCGGCGCGGTACGCAGGGGCAAATGGGCGATGCCCGGCGCGACTACCTCAAGTACCTCGCGCAGACGCGCCGTCAGGTCCGCAGGACCGCGCGGGCGCAGCGCGACGCCCAGTTGTACCTGCACCCGGCGCCGGAGCAGTTGTGGTCCGTGGTCGCGGAGGGCTCGCGGCTGTGGGAACGGCGGGTCGGCGATCCGGACTTCGGCCAGGCCCGACTGGGCTTGGGGGCGCAGCGTCTCGCGACCGCGCTGGTGGCGCCGGACACGGCCCCGGTGGACGAGTTGGAGCCGTTGTCGGCCGGTGCGATGCAGCGGTTCCTGAAGGTGCACTCCTCGCTCGACGGGCTGCCGGTGGCGGTGTCGATCCGCGCCTTCTACCACGTGACGGTGTCCGGGGAGGCGGAGTCGGCGCGTTCCGCGGCGCGGGCGCTGGTGGCGCAGCTGGTGACGCTGCACTCCCCCGAGGACCTGGCGGTGGCGGTGGTGGCCGCGCCGGGCGCCGTACCGGCGTGGGACTGGGTCAAGTGGCTTCCGCACGCGCAGCTCTCGGGTGTGGCCGACGCCTACGACGGCGCGGGCACGAAGCGGCTCTTCGGCGATGACCTGGGTGAGCTGGAGGGGCTGCTGGGGCCCCGGCTGGAGGGGCGGCCGCGGTTCGGTCGGGAGTCCTCGCCGGTGTTGGACCAGCCGCACCTGGTGGTCGTCCTCGACGGGGGGATGGTGCCGCCGGACTCCGCCTTCGCGGCGGCCGAGGGCCTCCAGGGGGTGACCATCGTCGAGGTGGTCCCGGGCGAGCTCGACGAGCGGCGCGGTGGGCTGTCGGTCGTGGTGCGGCCAGGCCGGCTGCGGTTGGAATCGGGCTCGGGCGTCGCGTACGAGGGCGTCCCGGACACCCTGTCGCTGCCGGCGGCGGAGGCCCTGGCCCGGCAGTTGGCGCCGTTGCGCACGGGCGGCGGGGACGACGACGAGCCGCTGTTGGCGAACCTCGACTTCACGGACCTGTTGAACCTGGGCGACGCGGCCCAGGTGGACGTCTCGCGCACCTGGCGGCCCCGGTCGGCCGGCGAGCGGCTGCGCGTGCCCATCGGGGTGGGCGAGGACGGCGCCCCCGTGATGCTGGACCTCAAGGAGGCCGCCCAGGAGGGCATGGGCCCGCACGGGCTGTGCGTCGGCGCGACCGGCTCGGGCAAGTCGGAGCTGCTGCGGACGCTGGTGCTGGGGCTGGCCGTCACGCACACCTCGGAGACGTTGAACTTCGTGCTCGCCGACTTCAAGGGCGGCGCGACCTTCACCGGCATGGGGCAGTTGCCGCACGTGGCGGCGGTCATCACCAACCTGGCCGACGACCTCACGCTCGTCGACCGCATGGGCGACTCGATCCGCGGCGAACTCCAGCGCCGTCAGGAGCTGCTGCGCTCGGCGGGCAACTACGCCAACATGCACGACTACGAGAAGGCCCGCGCGGCGGGCGCCCCGCTGGAGCCGTTGGCCTCGCTGGTGCTGGTCATCGACGAATTCTCCGAACTGCTCACCGCGAAGCCCGACTTCATCGACATGTTCATCCAGATCGGCCGCATCGGCCGTTCGCTGGGCGTGCACCTGCTGCTGGCCTCGCAGCGGCTGGAGGAGGGCAAGCTGCGCGGCCTGGACACCTACCTGTCGTACCGGGTCGGTCTGCGGACCTTCTCGGCGGCGGAGTCCCGCACGGCGATCGGCGTGCCGGACGCCTACCACCTGCCCTCGGTGCCCGGCTCGGGCTACCTGAAGTTCGGTACGGACGAGATGACCCGCTTCAAGGCGGCGTACGTCTCGGGGACCTACCGCTCGGGCGGGCGGGACCTGTCGGTGGGGGTGTTCCCGGTCGAGCGGCGACCCGCGCTGTTCACGGCGCTCCCGGTGCCGGTGGTGTACGCGGCCCCGGACCCGGCGTACCTGGCGGCGGCGCAGGAGGCACGGGGGGACGACGCGCTCGCGGACACGGTCCTCGACGTGATCGTGGGCCGACTGGAGGGGCAGGGCGTGCCCGCGCACCAGGTGTGGCTGCCGCCCCTGGACCAGGCCCCGCCGCTGGACCAGCTGCTGCCCGCGCTCGCGCCGAGCGAGGCGCGGGGTCTGCACGCCGAGGGGTACACGCGGCCCGGCGGGCTCGTCGTCCCGCTCGGTCTGATCGACAAGCCCTTCGAGCAGCGCCGGGAGGTGCTCTACCGGGACTTCTCGGGTGCGGCGGGCCACATGATGGTGGTCGGCGGTCCGCAGTCGGGCAAGTCGACGCTGATGCGGACGCTGATCTCCTCCTTCGCGCTGACGCACACCCCGCGCGAGGTGCAGTTCTACGCGCTGGACTTCGGTGGTGGCAGCCTGTCGTCGCTGTCGGAGCTGCCGCACGTGGGCGGGATCGCCTCGCGCCTGGACCCCGAGCGGGTCCGGCGCGCGGTCGCCGAGGTGGCGGGCATCCTCAACCGCCGCGAGGAGTTCTTCCGGGCGAACGGCGTCGACTCCGTCGGCACCTACCGGCGGCGGCGGGCGGCGGGCGACCTGCCCGGCGAGGCCTGGGGCGACGTGTTCCTGATCGTCGACGGCTGGGGCGGTTTCCGCGCCGAGTACGAGGGCCTGGAGCCGGTGGTCAACGACATCGCGGCCCGCGGCCTGGGCTACGGCATCCACGTGGTGGTCACCGCGGCCCGGTACATGGAGGTCCGCTCCTCGCTCAAGGACCAGATGCTGAGCCGGCTGGAGCTGCGCCTGGGCGACGTCATGGACTCCGAGTTCGACCGCAAGGTCGCGGCGAACGTGCCCACGGGCATGCCTGGGCGCGGCCAGGTCCCGGAGAAGCTGCACTTCCTGGGCGCGCTGCCGCGGATCGACGGCTCGCACGACCCGGAGACCCTCTCGGAGGCGACGGCGGAGTTCGTCGCGGCGGTCCGCGCGGGATGGTCGGGGCCCGCGGCTCCGGGCGTACGGCTGCTGCCGCGGCTGCTGCACGCGGACCGGTTGCCCAAGGGCGGGGAGTTCCCGGAGCGGGGGATCTCGATCGGCATCGACGAGACGGCCCTGGAGCCGGTGTTCGTGGACTTCGAGACCGACCCCTTCTTCGTGGTGTTCGGCGAGAGCGAGTCGGGCAAGACGAACCTGCTGCGGCTCATCGCCCAGCAGATCGCACAGCGGTACACCCCCGACCAGGCCAAGCTGGTCGTCGGCGACTACCGGCGCGGGCTGCTGGGGGCGCTGCCCGAGGAGTACCTGCTGGAGTACGCGCCGATGGCGAACTCGCTCCAGACGCACATGGAGGCCCTGGGCGGGGTGTTCTCGCGGCGCCAGCCGCCCGACGACGTGACCCCACAGCAGTTGCGGGACCGCAGTTGGTGGACGGGCCCGGACGTGTTCATCATGATCGACGACTACGACCTGGTCGCCACCAGCCAGGGCAATCCGCTGGCGCAACTGGTGGAGTTCCTGCCCTTTGCCCGGGACACGGGCGTGCGGTTCGTCATCGCGCGCAGCTCGGCGGGTGCCTCCCGGGCGCTGTACGAGCCCTTCATGCAGCGGATCAAGGAGCTGGGCGCGCAGGGCGTGGTGCTGTCGGGCGATCCGTCCGAAGGCGATCTGCTGGGCAACGTCCGGCCGCGGCCGATGCCGCCGGGCCGGGGCTCCTACGTGTCCCGCAAGCGCGGTACGTCGCTGGTCCAGCTGGGCCGGATGCCGGGGCTGTGAGGCGGAGGCTGTGAGGCGGAGGCCGGCGCCGGGCGGTCCCCGGTGGCGGTGTCGGGAAACCCTCCCGGCGGCGGCGCGCAGCATCGATAATCGTCGGGGAAGATCGCGGGAGCACCGCACCGCCGAGGGAAGGGCCGCACATGGGCACCCAGCAGGAGAAGGACGAGCTGTACGCGCTGGACATCAGCGGCGTCGAATGGCAGGGCCCGCCCGGGACCAGCCCGGACGAGGAGCGCGTCGAGATCGCCAAGCTGCCCGAGGGCGCGGTGGCGATGCGGTCCTCGCTCGACCGCGAGACGGTCCTGCGCTACACGGCGGCCGAGTGGGAGGCGTTCGTACTCGGCGCCAGGGACGGGGAGTTCGACCTCACCTGAGGCGGTCGGACGAGGCAGTCGTCGGACGGGGCCGTCGTACGCGTAAGGGGGCGCGCCCGGTGCGGGCGCGCCCCCTTCGTGCGCGGTGCGCGGTGCGGGCTCAGTAGGCCTCGGTGAACAGGCGCGAGGCCTTCACGTCGGTGGCGCGGTAGGAGCCCTTGCCCTGCTCGATCTTCACCGCGGTGTCGGAGAGCTGGCGCTGCATGGTGTCGGCGCTCGCGTGGTACTTGCGCTGGAGGTCGACGTACGCGAGGTGCGCCTCACCGTCCCAGGTGTCGGTGACCACCTTCACCGCCGCCTCCATCTCCTCCAGGTCCTTCTGGATGTTGTTGGAGACGATGCGGATGCGGTCCGCCATCTGCTGGACGCTGTCGTACCGAACCCGGGTGCCGCCGTCGTTGCCCGACATGCTCTTCTCCTTCGCGCTGGGGTGGTGGGGGTGTGGGTCGGACGGGATCAGATGCCGTCGAGGCCCGAGACGCCGCGCGAGAACGTCGCGTTGACCTCGTCGTCCTGGGCGTTGGTGAGGTTCTTGGTCTGCACGACCGCGTTGTGCAGGACGCCGAGAAGCCGGCGGATGTTGTCGTGGTTCTCGTTGAGCTGGGTCTGGGCGACGGCGAAGCCGTTGGCGCCCACACCGGTCCAACCCGCGCTCGCGGTGGCCAGGATGTCGGCCAGCTCACGGGCCTGGGTGGTCACCGCCTCCGAGGTCTCGGAGATCTTGTTGGCCGCCTTGACGACCGGATCGTCCGCAAGTCCGAAATTGTTAGTCATCCGAAGCTCCTCACTTCTCAATTCCCCGTCAGAGCCGGTGGATTGGGTAGCGGAGCGGATGTTCCGGGGGCGGAAACGAGCCACGCCCCCCGGGAGTTCCCCCTCCGCCTCACGCCCATCCCCGATCACAGTCGTGAAGCCTGCCGCCACTCTAGCCAGTTCGTCTGACAGGCCCAACACCGGTCAGGCGCCACTGCGGACGGAGCCCGCCCGTTCACTGCAAACGGCGCCGGCGGGAACGGGCCTCGCGGACCACCGTGGCCGTCCCCGCGATGACCGCGATCAGTACGCCCGCGATGCCGAGGGCGTACGTCCCGAGCCGCTCCTCGCGCTCCTGCGCGCTCTCGGTCAGCGCGAGCCGCGCCACCTCCGGGGCGGCCGCCGGCGGCGGGCCCGGGTCCGGGGTGGGGGGCCTGGGCTTCTCACGGTCCTGGGTGACGGCCCGCACCGGGTCGACGACGCCCCAACCCACATAGTCGTCACGACCGTTGACCGACCGCTCGGCGGTGTTCTGGATCTGCCAGACGACCTCCTGCGGGGACCACTCGGGGTGCTCCGCGCGCAGCAGGGCCGCGACCCCGGCGACGTAGGGGGCCGAGAAGCTGGTCCCGTTGTCCACGCACTGGCCGAAGCCCGGGACGGTGGAGACCATGTCGACGCCGGGGGCGGCGATCCCGATGAAGTCCCCGGGCTGGGAGAAGGCGGCACGCTCGTTGTTGCGGTCGGAGGAGGCGACCGCGAGCACGCCGGGGAACGCGGCCGGGTAGGTCCGGCGCTTCTGGCCGCCCAGACCGTCGTTGCCGGCGGAGGCGACGACCACGGCCTTGGCGTCCAGGGCCCGCCGCACGGCCTTGCCGAGGTCGGAGTCGGGGGCCAGCGGGACGTCGGTGTCCTGGGAGATGTTGATGACCTGGGCACCCTTGGCCACGGCGTGGTCGATGGCCTGGATCAGCGTGTCGACCTTGCCGTTGCCCTGCCCGTCGTTCTGCCGGACGGGGATGATCGTGGCTTCGGGGGCGAGGCCGACGAAGCCCGTGCCCTCCTGGGGTCGCGCCGCGATCAGCCCGGCGACCTTGGTGCCGTGCCCGACGGTGTCGTTGGTGCCGTCGCCGCCCTTGGGATCGAGGAAGTCCCGGCCCGCGCCGATGTCGAGGGCCCCGGACAACTGCGGGTTGGCGCGGTCGACGCCGGTGTCGATGACGGCGACCCGTACGCCCTTGCCCTTGGTCCGCGCCCACAGGGCGTCGAGCATCAGCCGCTGGAGGGCCCAGGGCCGGTCGGCGATCTGCTTCTTCATCGGAAAGGTGCACTCGCCCGCGCCGTCGAGACCGAGGGCGTACGGGGACGGGTGCGCCGGCTGTCCCGCGGCCGCCGCCGGGGAGGCGCCGGCGCACAGCGCGGCGAGGGCGAGGGCGGCGCCGAGCCGGGCGGGGGCCCGGAGGATCCGTACGGGTTCCATCGGCGGCCTCCTCACGAACCCTGCGGCTGCCGGGCCGCGTTGGTGTCCAGCCGGGGGCCCTTGGAGAGGAACTCCGACCAGGCGATCGGCACCATGGCGGGGACCACTTCCCCGTAGCCGAGCCGGATCTGTGCCTGGCTGGCCTCGGGCCGGCCGTCGCCGGCGCCCTGCGCCTGCGGGTCGGACGCCCCGATCTTCGACTGCTGCGCGTCGCTGTCCCCGTTGGCCTGGACGGCGTAGCGCAGTCCCGTGTCGGTGACGAGGAACAGGGCGCCGCCGGCGGTGGTCTGGCGGCCTTGGACCTGGGTGTAGAGCAGGCCCGAGCCGGGGGTGACGTAGGAGCTGGTGCCGCTGGCGGTGATGTCGACGGGGAATCCGGTGCCGGCCCACGTGCTCAGCGTCTGGCCCCCCTGGCCGTCGACGGAGCGCAGCACGTTGCAGACGGTGTCGCGGCGTTCGGCGCCCTGTGCGGCGCCGGGGGTGTCCGCGACCCGGTTGACCTGGGCTCCGCGCCGGCGCGGCCACTTGGCCTCGTCCTTGAAGGGGGTGGCGTCGGGGTTCAGGGCCTGGAGGTCGACCTGGCGGGCCTTGCCGTGCATGTTCAGGGTGTCGGTGGCGGGCGCGGAGATCAGCAGCCAGGCGACGAACTCCGAGACGGGGGCGACCCGTCCGGGCAGCACCACGTAGTGCTGGGTGCCGGAGCCGGTCTCGGCGGTGAGCACCATGCCGACCTTGTTGTCGGCGCTGCCCAGGCCCTGGACGTCGGCGTTCGCGCCCGCGGCGCCGGGCAATTGCGGGAAGGCCAGGTCGTCACCCCGGTTGAGGGTCGCGAGCCACTCCTCGGTGACGGGCTGCGGGGTGGCGCCCGTGCCGACGAGCGCCGTGGTGAGGGTCCCGGAGTCCGGCTTGCCCTCGGGGAACCGGTACTTCCTGCCGGCCGCGTCGACCAGGTAGCGCTCCTTGGCCCCGCCGGTGCTCTGGACGTACAGCACCTGGGTGTCGGAGGTGCGCCGCGCCTTGTCGTCCATCAGA
Source organism: Streptomyces sp. NPDC088097 (assembly GCF_044741845.1). Classification (NCBI taxonomy): domain Bacteria; kingdom Bacillati; phylum Actinomycetota; class Actinomycetes; order Kitasatosporales; family Streptomycetaceae; genus Streptomyces; species Streptomyces sp. NPDC088097. Next base: position 158,698 of record NZ_JBIUTJ010000013.1, on the reverse strand, counting down.
CCGGCTTCGCGGTCGGCGAGGACGAAGGCGGCCGTCTGCACACCGCGTCCGTTGCCGCCGGGCTGCTGGCAGACCGCCCAACGCTTGGCCTTCGCCGCGTCCTTCGGGGTGGGGAGGCGGTCGGGGGCGTACGGGATGCCGATGATGGGACCGCGCGGGGGGTTGCCCCCGTCCAGGACCTTGTCGTCGATCTGGACGACCTTGAACTTCTTCGGGTCGAGCAGGAGCCGCGCCGAGGCCAGGTTCAGCACGGGGTGCAGCCGCTTCTGGTCCTTGCCGTTGACCTTCGTCGACAGGACCACGTAACGGGTCGTCGACTGCTTGCCGACGATGACGGCGGTCCCGGGCTCGGACCAGCCCTTGGGCGCCTGCGGCTTGAACATCCCCAGGGCCCCGAAGCCCGCCAGCACCAGCGCGCCCGTCACCAGGCTCGGCAGGACGGCGCGCAGCGGTCTGGGGGCGCCTTCCTCGGACCCCGTGGCGGACGGCTGGAGGAACGCGGCCACGGTGCGCCGCTTCGCAAAGGTGTACGCGTTGAGTTCATCACGTCGTGATGCCATGACCGCCTGCTTCTCCCCGCACGGCCCGGTCGGTGGGGCCGCTCCCCGGGCCTTGGATGTCGGACCGGGGACCTACTATGCCTCTTGACGGACGGTCGACAGGGGGCGGGTAGGCTGCGGTTGCCTGCCGGCGTCTCCTCAGTTCCTTCCGGACCGGGGTAATCAGGGCTTGTCGGGGTGGATCGGGGGACCTTCCGGGGCCGGGCGGCGGTCGCCGCGCGGTGGCGGGACCGGCCCGAACCACCCCCCAGAAGGGGAGGTGCGCGAGTGAGTGCCACCGAGACGGAGCAGCGGGCGACCGAGGCCCCCGCGCCACCCGCGCGGGGCGGGGTGACGCCGCATCCGCAGTCGAGCCCGGGGCGGTTCGGCCCGTTCCGATTGCAACAGCTCGTCCTCCTCCAGTTGGCCGCCGCCGCGCTGCTCGTGGCCTGGGTCGTGGACCGGATGCTGTTGGTGCCGGCCGCCGTACTGGCCGTGCCGCTGGTGCTGTTCGCCGTCGTACGCCGCCACCGGCGCTCGCTGCCCGAGTGGGTCGGCGGTGTCCTGGCCCTGCGCTCCCGCAGGCGCCGGGCCGCGTCCGCGACCCTTCCGGTCGGCACCGAGCCGGGCCTCGCCCCGCTGGTCGAGGCCGAGCCGGCGCTGCGGACCCTCACCTTCGGCGACCGCGATCGGCGGCCCGTCGGCATGGTGGGCGACGGGACCTTCCTGACGGTGGTGGTCCAGGTGGACACGGACGCCACGGCGCTGAGGCCGGACCGCGGGGCGCGACCGCTGCCGCTGGGCCTGATACGGGACGTCCTGGAAGTGGACGGGATCCGAATGGAGTCGGCGCAGTTGGTGCAGCACACGCAGCCCGCTCCGGCGCCGCACCTGCCGGCCCGCTCGATGGCCACCCTCAACTACGCGCCGCTCCAAGCCCGGACGGGCACCCCCGCGGTACGACTGACCTGGATCGCCCTCAAGCTCGACCCCGAGCTGTGCCCGGAGGCGGTCACCGCGCGCGGTGGCGGCCTGGCCGGGGCGCAACGCTGTGTGGTGCGGGTGGCGGACCAGTTGGCGAGCCGGCTGACGGGGGCCGGGTTCAGGGCCACCGTGCTGACCGAGCAGGAGTTGACGGGCGCGCTGGCGACCTCCTCCTGTGCGAACCCGATGGCCATCACGCAGGCCGGGCGCTCGGCGAGCACCGGGCGGCGGACCGAGGAGACCGCGCGGGCCTGGCGCTGTGACGACCGGCGGCACACCACGTACTGGATCGGGCGCTGGCCGCAGTTGGGCGGCTCCGGGGCGGCCGGGCTCCCCCAGTTCGTGGCGCTGCTGACCTCGCTGCCGACCCTGGCCACGAACTTCAGCCTGACGATGGCCCCCGCCGAGCGGCAGGGGGTGACGCTGACCGGGCACGTCCGGGTGACCGGGCGCAGCGACGAGGAACTGGTTTTGGCGCGCCGGGAGTTGGAGCGCACCGCGCGCGGCGTGCGGGCCGGGCTGGTCCGGCTCGACCGGGAACAGGTGCCGGGGCTGCTGGCCTCACTGCCGCTGGGAGGAACGCGATGAGGAACTCTGCCCGGGAGACGGCGCGGGGACCCGCGCGGGGCACGGCGCGCGCCTCGGTGCGGGGTGGTTTCGGCCTGATCGGGCCGCGGCGGGAGCGGCACGTGGTGCCGGCCGCGGACCTGGGCGAGCTGGCGCTGCCCGTCGGCGACGACGGGGTGGTCATCGGCGTGGACGCGCAGGGCGCCCCGGCCGTGCTCGGTGTGAACCGGCCGACGCCGTACGAGATCACCTTGATCGGCGGTCTGTGGACGGCGCAGGTGCTGGCGTTGCGCACGGCGGCGACCGGGGCCCGGATCGCGGTGGAGACCGGACGCGGGGCCGTCTGGTCGGGACTGGCCCAGGCGGCCGGTGGCGGCCAGCAGTGCGTGACCCTGCACGACGTGGGCCGGGTGCCGCCGCAGGGCGCGTCGGCGGGCAGTCCGGTGCTGGTGGTCCGCGACTGCGGGATGCGGCCGCCCCGCGGTCGGGTCGTGGCGGGACCCTGGCAGTCGGTGCTGACCCTGCTGCCGTACCTGAGCCCGGCGGCGCCGCGGCTGGTGCGGAACTCCGCGTTGGTCGGGGTGCAGCGGGTGTCCCCCGACGAGGCGGAGCGGATCGGCGCGCTGATGCGGCTGCCGAGGGCGGCGGTGGACTCGTTGCCGACGCTGGGCGACGGGGTGACCCTGTGGTGCACGCCCCGGGACCGTACGTTCGTGATGACGCAGGGCACGGAGACGGAGACGGGCCTGTTGGGCGCGGCACGGCGCATCGACTGAGACGTGACGGCCTGGCGGGCGGTCGGTTGAGGTGCGGCGCGAACGGGGCGGCGTGACCTCGGGAGCCGTGGCCGGCCGGGCGCGATTAGGCTGAGTGAGGGCGCGGCGCCGAGGTGGGCGCCTGACCGGTGTTCGACGAACCAGGAGGACCAGTGAGCGGCGATCGGAACGAGAGGCGCGGCGGGACGTGGGACGTCCCGACGGACGATCAGTCCGACGCGGAGTCCGATGTGACGGGCGAGTTCACCATCGACTACACCCCGCCGGCCTGGTACACCCAGGGCGCTCCGGCGCAGGCCGGGCCCGTTCCGGGGGTGCCCGGGCTGCCCGAGGGCAGCGGCTTCGAGCCGCACCGTGCCTCGGACGTGGAGTCGCCCCCGACCATGCGGATCACCCCGCCGGCCTCGCAGGCTCCCCGCCCGCCGGCCGCGCCGTATGCCGCCCCCCAGGCCCCGACCCCGATCCCGGCGCTCCCGCACCAGGCCGCCGCGCCGTACGAGGCGCACGAGCCTGTGACGGGCTCCGGCGCGGCCCCGGCCGCCCCGGAGCGGACCCAGGACCCTTACGCGGCGCAGGAGCCCGCGGCGGGCCCCGGGCCCGTCCCGGCCGCACCGGACTCGGCGCGTGCGCCGTACGCGGCGCAGGAGCCCGCGGCGGACCCGGGTCCGGCCCCGGCCGCACCGGAGCAGGTTCAGGACTCTTACGCGCGGCCCGCCGCCCCGGCGGAGGTGCCCGCGCCCTTCGGGGAGCAGCACCGGGCCGCCGAGGCCCCGTTCGCCGGGAGTGCGCGGGCGGAGGCATCGGCGGAGGCCCCGGAGCCGGTTCCGGTTCCGGGCCCCGTGCAGGCTCCGGTTTCGGGCCCCGTGCAGGCTCCGGTTTCGGCTCCGGTCGAGGTGGCCGCTCCGTACGCCGCCCGGGAGTCGACCGAGGACCCGTACGTGGGTACGGCCCCGGCGGAGGCCGAGGCGCCCCCGGTACCCCACCCCTTCGAGGGACGCGAGCCCGCCGGGGCCCCGTTCGCGGTACCGGTCGTCGCGCCGATCAGCGCGCCCGCGTTCCCGGTGGAGGACGCCCCGCCGGCGGCCGAAGCCGTACGCACGCCGACGCCGCCGCAGGGCGTTCCCCTGCCGGAGCGGCCGCCGGCGGCAACGCCCTTCGCGGCCGCCGACTCCGCCGAGCTGCCGTTCGGCGAGGTCCCGCCGCCGGCCGCCCCCGTGGCGCCGCCCGCGCCCCACCCCTTCGAGGGACACGACCCCCGCGCGGGGGAACCCGTCCGGACTCCCCCGCAGGACTCCCCCGCCGCGGAGCCGGCGCCCGAACTGCCGCCGCCTCCGTACGCGTTCCCCGCCTCGACCCCGCCCCAGGGGTACGGCTTCCCGCCCGTCGACCCGGGTGCGCCGCAGCCCCCGCAGGGGTACGGCTTCCCGCCGGTCGGCCCGGACCAGGCTCCGCAGCCCCCGCAGGGCTACGGGCAGGGATACGGGCTCCCCCAGCACCCGCCGGCGCAGCAGCAACCGCAGGCCCCCGCGCAGCCCGGCCCGGGACAGCCCCCTCAGGGCTACGGGTTTCCGCCCGTCGGCCCCGGCGCACCGCAGCCCCCGCAGGGCCACGACTTCCCGCAACACCAGCCGCCGCCGCAACACCAGCCGACGCAGCAGCAACAACCGCAGCCCCCCGCGCCGGCCCAGTGGCAGCAGCAGGCCCCCCACGCGCAACAGCCCGGCCAGGGCCCCGGCGCGCCGCTCGGGTACACCGCCGCCGTCGAGCTGTCCTCCGATCGCCTGCTGCGCAACAAGCAGAAGCCCAAGCCGACCCGTTCGGGCTTCCGCTTCGGCGGCAAGGCGGCCGAGGCCGACCGGCAGCGCAAGCTGGAGCTGATCCGCACCCCGGTGATGTCCTGCTACCGGATCGCCGTCATCAGCCTCAAGGGCGGCGTCGGCAAGACCACGACCACCACCGCCCTCGGCGCCACCCTCGCCACCGAGCGCCAGGACAAGATCCTGGCCATCGACGCGAACCCCGACGCCGGCACCCTCGGTCGTCGTGTGCGCCGCGAGACGGGGGCGACGATCCGGGACCTGGTCCAGGCGATCCCGTACCTGCACTCGTACATGGACATCCGGCGGTTCACCTCACAGGCGCCCTCCGGGCTGGAGATCATCGCCAACGACGTGGACCCGGCGGTCTCGACCACCTTCAACGACGAGGACTACCGCCGCGTCATCGAGACGCTGGGCCGCCAGTACCCGATCATCCTCACCGACTCGGGCACCGGTCTCCTCTACTCCGCCATGCGCGGGGTCCTGGACCTGGCCGATCAGCTGATCATCATCTCGACCCCGTCCGTGGACGGCGCGAGCAGCGCGAGCACCACCCTCGACTGGCTCTCCGCCCACGGGTACGCCGATCTCGTCTCGCGCTCCCTCACCGTCATCTCCGGGGTCCGCGAGACCGCAAAGATGATCAAGGTCGAGGACATCGTGCAGCACTTCGAGACCCGCTGCCGCGGAGTCGTCGTGGTCCCGTTCGACGAGCACCTCGCGGCCGGCGCCGAGGTGGACCTCGACCTCCTGCGCCCCAAGACGCGCGAGGCGTACTTCAACCTCTCCGCCCTGGTCGCGGAGGACTTCGTACGGGCCCAGCAGCAGTCCGCCCAGGCCCACTGGGGCGCCCCGCAGCAGCCGCACGCACCTCAGCAGCCGCAACAGCCCCACCAGGCACCCCCGGCACCCCCGGCGCCGCACCAGCCGCAGCCGCCGGCCGGTCCGTACCAGCAGCAGCCCCCGCCGCCGTACGGACAGTCCTACCCCCAGCCGGGACAGCCCTGGCAGCAGCCGCAGCAACCGCAGCAGCCCCCGTACGACCCTCGCCTCGGCTGAGCCGGGGAACGCCGAAGGGCCCGTACCGTCCGGAGACGGTACGGGCCCTTCGCGCGAGCGGTCCTGCCTCCTGCCGAGGCTTCGGCGCCGGCGGCGGCGGGTCAGCGCTGCGCGTCGTAGGACTCGGTCAGCGTCCGCGCCTGCTTCACGTCGTCGGCGATGGCCTCCAGCAGCCCGTCCAGCGACTCGAACTTCGCCATGCCCCGCACGTACGCGAGGAAGTCCACGGCCACGTGCATCCCGTACAGGTCCAGACCGACCCGGTCGATGGCGTACGCCTCCAGCGTCCGCTCGGTCGCGTCGAACTGCACGTTCGTGCCGACCGAGATGGCCGCCGGCATGCGCTCGCCGTCCGCCGTCAGCCAGCCCGCGTACACCCCGTCGGCCGGGATGGCGGTGTGCGGCTGCGTCTCGACGTTCGCCGTGGGGTAGCCGAGCTCGCGCCCGCGCTGGGCCCCGCGCACCACGACGCCCTCGACCCGGTGCGGCCGGCCCAGGATCTCGGCGGCGCCGTCCATGTCGCCCTCGGCGACGAGCCGGCGGGCGAGGGTGGACGAGAACGGCACTCCGCCGCCCGCCTCCCCGCGCTCGACCAGGTCCACGACCTCGACCTCGTAGTCGTAGGTGGCGCCCAGCTCGGACAGGAACGCGACGTTACCGGCGGCGCGGTGGCCGAAGCGGAAGTTGGGGCCCTCGATGACGGCGCGCGCGTGCAGCTTGTCGACGAGCACCTTCACGATGAAGTCGGCCGGGGACAGCTGCGAGAACTCCGCCGTGAAGGGGAGGATCAGCAGCGCGTCCACTCCGAGACCGGCCATCAGTTCGGCCCGGCGGTCGTACGGGGCCAGGATCGGCGGGTGGCTGCCGGGGCGCACGACCTCGCTCGGGTGCGGACTGAAGGTCACGACCACCGACGGGACGCCCAGCTCACGGGCCTTCGCCACGGCGCGCCCGATGATCAGCTGATGACCCCGGTGCACGCCGTCGTAGGAGCCGATGGTGACGACGCTGCGTCCCCAGTCCTGGGGGATGTCCTCCAAGCCACGCCAGCGCTGCACTCTGACCGCTCCTCGCCCGAACCCTTGTAGGCCTTGTACCGATTGCCGATTGCCCATTGCAGGTCTAAGACTGCCATGCCCGCGGCCGGGGCCCCGCATCGGCTCCGGCTCGCCTCCGCCCCGCCTCAGGTCACGTCCGGGGCGGCCCTGCTGAGGGTCTCCACCGTACGACGGGCCCCCGGTCCGAGGAGGGCCGCCGCCTCCGCCCGCGACCCGGCCAGCCAGCGGGCGACCAGGGCCCCGAAGACCGGATCGGCCCGGCTCAGCTCCACCGTGCGGTGCTCGAAGACGGCCGGCCCGCCGGGGACGCGCAACAGTTGGCGGCCGGTACGCCGCAGCAGCTCGCGGGTGCGCTCCTCCGGGCGGGTCGGCGTGGCGGCTGCGAGCGCGTCGAGGAAGGCCCCGAGGACGGCCGGGTCGCCCTCCTCGCGCAGCAGTACGCCGGCCAGCTCGCCCCGCAGCGGCTGCGAGGACTCCGCGCCGGGCAGGGCCAGTACGCCGGCCAGCGCGGCCCGAACCCCGACCGGGGCGCCACGCAAAAGGTCCAGGACCAGCGGGCGCAGCACGGGCCCGGCGGCGGGGCCCTGATCGAGGCGCCGGTCCACGAACGCGGCGGCGTGCGCGGCGTCCTCGGGGCGACCCGCCAGGTGGTCCCGTACGAGGTCGGCGGCGCGGCGGGCCAGCCCGGGGGTGGTCAGCGCGGCCAGTGCCCGGAGCACCTCGGCGCCGGCGCGGGCCCGCAGGGCGTCGAACACCGGTTCCGGCTCCGGCAGTACGGGCAGCGCCGCGACCAACGCGGAGGCGGGCGGCGGGGAGCCGCGCCCCGGGTCGCGGAAGCAGGCCAACGCCTCGGGCAGGCAGCGGGCCCGCTCCTGGGGGTCGCGGAGCAGGATCCCGAGGGCGCTGCCGTGCAGGGTGGAGTCCCCCGGGCGGGCCAGCAGGGCCCGGGCGGCGAAGCGCAGCAGCTCCCGGTCGGCGGGGGTGCGCACGTGGGGCGCGGTGGCGAGCCCGTACGCGGCGGCGGCCACCCGACGTCCGGGCCGCTCGTCGTGGGCCCAGCGGTCCACGGCCCGGGCCAGGGCCGAGGGCTCGTCCTCCGCGAGCACGCCGAGCAGTTCGTCGGCGCGCGGGTGGGCGGCGGAGACCAACGCCTCCGTGAGGTCGTCCACGGCGAGGGCCCGGTGGGTGTGCAGGAGGGCCTGGGCGGCGGTGGCCACGGTGGCTCCGGGGCGCCCGCGCAGTCGGCGCTCGTCGGCGAACCAGGCGCAGAGCAGCGGCTGGACGCGCTGCGGGGCCCGGGCGAGGCGGCGGCCGGCGGCTTCGAGGTAGAGGTGGTCGCAGGGCAGGAGCCGGCGCAGCAGGTCGAGGCGGTCGGACTCGGGCAGCCGCAGCCTGTTCCAGAACCAGCCGCCGAAGTCCTGGGAGCCGGCCCGTGTCACGTGCTCGGCGAGGGCGTGCAGGACAGGCAGGTGGGGGCGGGCGTCGGGAGCCGCGAGGAGGGTGGAGCGCAGCAGCCGGGAGGCCCACCAGACCCGGTCGGGGTCCAGGGGGCCTACGGGGCCCGCGGGTTGCGCGGCGGCTCTGCTTTCGACAGCCCCGGTTCCGGCAGCTCTGCTTTCGGAACCGGGGCTGTCGGCAGCTCCCCCTGGCTGCTCGGCGAACTCGTTCAGGGCGTCGACGAGCCGGGTCAGCCGGGTCCGGGTCTCGTCCGTAGGGAGCCGGCGCACCGCCTCCGTGACGGGGCCCGCGCGGTGCCGGGGCACGGGTGGGCCGGGGGCGGCCCGGCCGGAGTGGACCAGGGCGTCCAGGGCGGTCGGGACGTCGAGATGGCCGGCCTGGAGCCAGTCGGACAGCTCCTCGTGGGCGAAGCAGTAGCCGTCTCCGGCGGGGACGAGCAGCCCCTCGGCGAGCACGGCGGAGCCCCAGCCGGCACGCCGGGGGAACAGTTCCTCGAAGGCGGCCCGGTCGAGCCGGCCCTGGCCGGGGCCCAGACACTGCCGGGCGGCCCGGTGCACCCGCCCGGCCACCCGTGCGGCGAGCCTGCGCACACCGGGGCCGTGCAGGGTGCGGCGGCTCGGAGCGGGGTCGAGGGCGTGGGCGGGGTCGAGGGCGGGAGCTGCGGCGGGGGCGCTGGCCGCGATGCGGACGGCCACGCGCAGGGTCACCAGGTCCAGGTGCGCCGAGAACACCTCGTCACGGCCGGGGCGGCCGGCGGTGACCCCGGCGGCGCGGATCCCGGCGAGCAGGGTGAGGGTGAGGGGATGGCGCGCGTCGGCCTCCCTCACAGCGCCTTCGGGGATGCCGAGGCGGGCCCGGGCCGTCTCGGCCTCGGCCGGTGTCAGGTCCCCGATCGGCAGCGCGGGCGGGAGTCGGCGGGCCGGGTGGGCCGGGGTGTGCAGGGCCCCGGGCGGGTACAGGGCCCCGGCCCCCTCCCAGAACTCGGGGCGGGCGGCGACGACCAACCGGGCCCCGGTCGCGCGCAGCCAGCCGACGGTGGCCGTGGTCCAGGGCCCGAGGTGCCGCGCGAGCCGGGGCGGCATCGCCTCGGGGTCGTCCAGCACCACGAGGAGGCCCCGCCCGACGCCGCCCGCGAGCCGGGCCACCCGGTCCGCGGTCCCCTCTCCCGACCCCGCCGACGCCGACCCGCCGACGCCGGACGCCTCGGGCGCCGGGCGCGGGCCCGGGACCACGAGCCCGGCAGCTCCGTACGCCGCTTCGCGCACCGCCGCTTCCCGCACGGAGCCGTACCCCGCCGAGGTCCCCGAGCCGTACCCCGTCGAGCCCGCCAACGAGCCCGCCAGCGCGATGCGCTCCGCCTCCACGAGGGCCCGCTCGGCGGCGTCGGCCAGCGAGTGGTCCCCGTCGCGCAGGTCGGCCCCGCGCAGCCACAGCGTGGGCGCGGGGCGGGGGCCGCGCGCCCGGTCGGCGGCCAGGACGGCCAAGGCGGTGGTCCGCCCGGTACCGGGGTTGCCGACCAGCCCGAGCACGGGCCGCTCCCCGGCGGTGAAGACGGCCAACGCGGCGGCGAGCCCGAGACGCTCAACGGGCTCCGGGCCACCCCCGCGCCCCGAACCCCCGACAGGCTCCGAGCCCGCCACTCGCTCCGGGCGCTCAACAGGCGCGGAGGCCCCCATAGACTCCAGCCGCCCTCCAGGATCCGAGGCCCCTACGCGCCCGGAACCCCCGACAGGATCCGAGCCCGCCACTCGCTCCGAGCGCTCGACAGGCTCCGGCCCACCGACACGCCCCGGAGACCCGACGGGCGGCAGGGGCCCCACGGTCTGGGAGGGTCCGACGGGCCTCGGCGCCACAACAGACCTCGACGGCTCAACAGGACCGGGCAGCCCAACAGCCCCCGACCGTTCACCAGGCCCGGAGGGCCCACCATCCCTCGACGGATCACCAGGCTCAGAGGGCCCATCAGCCCTCGACGGATCACCAGGCCCTAGGGGTTTAGCCGACGTCGACGGATCAACCGGTCGCACGGCCCCGGCAGCCGCCGGATGCCCGACGCGCCCCAGCGGGTCCTCTCGCTCCCCCAGCCCGACGCGCTCCGACGCGCCGTCGGCGCCCCGCGATCCGACCGAACCCCGCCGCCCGACGGATCCCCACGGCTCGCCGGCCCCCTCCGACCCACTGGACCCACCAGACCCACCGGACCCCCCAGAACCCCCGGACCCCCCCGACCCACCCGACCCCCGAGCCCCACCCCGCAACGCCGCCCCACCGGGCGTGGGCTCCGACGGCGGCGCAAGCGCGGGAACGGCGGATTCGACGGTGATGCCGGTCAGTTCCAGCGCGCCCGCGAGGTTGAGGTCGACCCCGTGGCCCGGGACCGTGGCGCCGTTGAGTTCCAGCAGGGCGGCGAGGGGGCCGCCGGGGGACGCGGCAGCGGCCGCGCGCAGGGGTACGGCGAAGCTTCCGCGACGGTGCTCCGTCTCCAGAGCGGTGCCCAGGACCGCGAGCACCGCTCCGGTCTCCGCGTCCAGGACCGGCCCGCCGCAGGCTTCCCCGCCGAGCCTGAGGGCGTCCCGGCCGTCCGTGCCGATGGCCAGCTCGACCGTGGCCGGCAGGACGTGGAGGTGTCCGCCCGTGGTGTGGCCGACCTCCGCCCCCGCCCCGAGCACCCGCGCCTGGCGCCAGCCCCGCGCGGGGAGCCGGACGTACGTCCCCGGAGGGATCACCTCCGCCATCGCGACGGGCAGCGGTCGTACCCCGAGGCCTTCGGTCCGCACGAGTGCCAGACCCAGCTCGGGAAGGGCGGTCACCGCGTCGGCCCCCGCCGACCAGGTCCGCTCCCCGGGGGCGTGCAGCACCACCCGGGTCAGCCCGTCGACGGCCTCGTGGCTGGTGATCACCGTGCCGCGGTGGTCGGCGACGAAGCCGCTGCCGCGCGGCCGGCCGGCCGCGTCGCAGATCCTCACGAGCTGCGGCGCCCGCAGTACGCCCAACGCACCCGGCGCGCCCGGCTCACCCGGCACGCCAGGCGGCCCGGGCACGGCGTCCGCCATGCCCGCGGTACCCGTCCCGCTCCTGACCTCGTACGTGACTCCGAAGCCGACCTCGTTCACCATCGCCGCACCCACTCCCCCGTCGAGGGACCCGTGGTCACGACGTTAGGCAAGTGAAGATCGGCAGGAGAAGCACGCGAGGCGAACGCGCCCCCTTACGCTCCCTCCATTCACTCCGAGCGCCTGCTCGGACGGGTGAATAAGGGGCTGCGGGTGGATAGAGACCTACCCGAGGGGGGTCGTGGAGCGGTGAGCAGCAGACTTCGTGCGCTCACCGCTCCACGTCAATGCCGTTCGACGTCCGCCACCCGCCGCCCGCCGCCCGCGAGGCGGAACGACGCGAGGCGGAACCGGGCGGGCGCAACGACGCCGACGGAACCGGTTCAGACGAAGACCGCCAGGGACTTCGCCTTGCCGCCCTTGCTCTCCACGAGCCCGAGCAGTTGGCCCTGCGGGCCGTACACGGCGACCGTGCGCCCGTCCGGGTACTCGGCCGGCATCTCGATCCGGACGCCGTTGGCGAGCAGCGACGCCCGCCGGGTGTCGAGGTCCCAGCGCGGGAACGCCGCCGCGGCCGCCTCGCCGATCGGCATGACGGTCAGCTCCTCCTGGAGCTGGTCGAGCGTGCGCGCCTTGTCGATCTTGTACGGGCCCACCCGCGTGCGCCGCAGCGCCGTGAGGTGGCCGCCCACGCCCAGGTCGGCGCCCAGGTCGCGGGCGAGGGCGCGGATGTACGTACCGCTGGAGCAGACGACGGAGACGACGAGGTCGACGACCTTGGTGCCGTTCTCGGCCTCTGCTTCGCGCATGTCGTACACCTGGAACGACGAGATGGTCACCGGTCGGGCCGGGATCTCGAAGTCCTCGCCGTCGCGGGCGCGCTTGTAGGACCGCACGCCCTTGATCTTGATGGCGCTGACCTTGGACGGGACCTGCATGATCGCGCCGCTCAGCTTGGCGATCCCCGCGTCCACGCCCTCGCGGGTCACCGCGGAGGCGTCGGTGGACGAGGTGATCTCGCCCTCGGCGTCGTCCGTGAGGGTGTACTGCCCGAGACGGATGGTCCCGAGGTACTCCTTCTCCGTCAGCGCGAGATGGCCGAGGAGCTTGGTGGCCTTCTCCACGCCGAGGACGAGGACGCCCGTCGCCATCGGGTCGAGCGTGCCTGCGTGGCCGACGCGGCGGGTCTTGGCGATCCCGCGCATCTTGGCGACCACGTCGTGCGAAGTGAAACCGGACGGCTTGTCGACAATGACAAGGCCGTCCGGAGTCTTCCCTGCTTCGGTGCTCATTCCGCGGTTGCGTCCTCGTCGTCGTCCTCGTCGCCCGGCTTCTTGTACGGGTCGGCCTCGCCGGCGTACTGGGCGCCCGAGGAGACCTCGCGCACCTGGGCGTCGGAGGAGCGCGCCTTGTCGAGGAGGTCCTCGATGGTCTTGGCGTTCTCCGGGAGGGCGTCCGCGACGAAGGTCAGGGTGGGCGTGAACTTGGTTCCCGCCGCCCGGCCGACCGCGGAACGCAGTACGCCCTTGGCGCTCTCCAGGCCCGCTGCGGCGCTGGCCCGGTCCTCGTCGTCACCGTAGACCGTGTAGAAGACCGTGGCCTCCCGCAGGTCGCCGGTGACCCGGGTGTCCGTGATGGTCACGTGCGTACCGAGGCGGGGGTCCTTGACTCCGCGCAGCAGCTTCTCGGCCACCACCTCCCGGATGAGGTCCGCCAGCTTCTTCGCCCGCGCATTGTCGGCCACTGGTCCTTCTCCTTCTTCCTTGCAGACAAGCAATCAGTCTTCATCACCGTGCAGCCGTCGTCTCACGGACAACAGCTCCACTTCCGGACGCGCCGCGACCAGCCGCTCACAGCGGTCGAGCACGTCCGATACGAACCCCGCGTCCCCACTCACCAGGGCGATCCCTATACGGGCCCTGCGGTGCAGGTCCTGGTCTCCCACTTCGGCCGCGCTCACGCTGAACTTGCGTTGGAGCTCGGCGACGATGGGCCGGACGACGGAGCGTTTCTCCTTCAGCGAGTGAACGTCGCCGAGGAGGAGATCGAAGGACAGAGTCCCCACGTACATGCAGTTCCGGATGTCCCGCCGGTTCGGGTTAGGTGGCCCGCCGGGCCCTCGCCCGGAAGGTTCACCCGACCGTGTGCGGCCGGGTCACCAGAACCGTACACGCAACGGCCGGGGCCGATCGACGGATATTCCGCCGACCGGCCCCGGTACTACGAGTTACGACACGGTGCGAACCGCCTCGCGCTTACGCGCGGGGCTTCTCGCGCATCTCGTACGTCGCGATGACGTCGTCGATCTTGATGTCGTTGAAGGAACCGAGGTTGATACCGCCCTCGAACCCTTCGCGGATCTCGGTGACGTCGTCCTTGAAGCGGCGCAGACCGGAGATGGTGAGGCTCTCGGCGATGACCTTGCCATCGCGCAGGAGCCGCGCCTTGGTGTTGCGCTTGACCTCGCCGGAACGGATGAGAACACCCGCGATGTTGCCCAGCTTGGACGAGCGGAAGATCTCGCGGACCTCCGCCGTACCGAGCTCGACCTCTTCGTACTCCGGCTTGAGCAGACCCTTGAGGGCCGCCTCGATCTCCTCGATGGCCTGGTAGATCACCGAGTAGTAGCGGACGTCGACACCCTCGCGGTCCGCCATCTGCGCGGCGCGACCGGCCGCACGGACGTTGTAACCGATGACGATGGCGTCGGAGCCCATTGCCAGCGAGATGTCGGACTCGGTGACCGCACCCACACCGCGGTGCAGGACGCGGATGTCGACCTCTTCGCCGACGTCGAGCTGGAGCAGCGAGGACTCGAGGGCCTCGACCGCACCGGACGCGTCGCCCTTGATGATGAGGTTGAGTTCCTGGACCAGACCGGCCTTGAGGACCGAGTCGAGGTCTTCCAGGGACACCCGGCGAACGCGCTTGGCGAAGTTGGCGTTGCGCTCACGCGCAGCACGCTTCTCGGCGATCTGACGGGCGGTGCGGTCCTCGTCGACGACGAGGAAGTTGTCGCCGGCGCCGGGGACGTTGGTGAGACCCAGGACCAGGACGGGGGTCGAGGGACCCGCTTCCTCGACGTTGTTGCCCTTGTCGTCGAGCATGGCGCGCACTCGGCCGTAGGCGTCGCCCACGACCATCGTGTCGCCGACGCGGAGGGTACCGCGCTGGACGAGGACGGTGGCGACGGCACCGCGGCCGCGGTCGAGGTGGGACTCGATCGCAATACCCTGAGCGTCCTGCTCCGGGTTGGCACGCAGGTCGAGCGAGGCGTCGGCGGTGAGGACGACGGCCTCCAGCAGGGAGTCGATGTGCAGACCCTGCTTGGCGGAGATGTCGACGAACATCGTGTCGCCGCCGTACTCCTCGGCGACCAGACCGAACTCGGTGAGCTGACCGCGCACCTTGACCGGGTCGGCACCCTCGACGTCGATCTTGTTGACCGCGACGACGATCGGGACGCCGGCGGCCTTGGCGTGGTTGAGCGCCTCGATCGTCTGCGGCATGACGCCGTCGTTGGCCGCGACCACGAGGATCGCGATGTCGGTCGACTTGGCACCACGGGCACGCATGGCGGTGAACGCCTCGTGACCGGGGGTGTCGATGAAGGTGATCTTGCGCTCTTCACCGTTGACCTCGGTGCCCACCTGGTAGGCACCGATGTGCTGGGTGATGCCACCGGCTTCGCCCGCGACGACGTTCGTCTTGCGGATGGCGTCGAGGAGGCGGGTCTTACCGTGGTCGACGTGACCCATGACGGTGACGACCGGCGGACGCGGCATGAGGTATTCCTCGCCGCCCTCGTCCTCGCCGAACTCGATGTCGAAGCCCTCGAGGAGCTCGCGGTCCTCTTCCTCCGGGCTGACGATCTGAACGATGTAGTTCATCTCGCCGGCCAGCATTTCGAGGGTCTCGTCGGAGACGGACTGCGTGGCGGTGACCATCTCGCCGAGGTTCATCATCACGGCGACGAGCGACGCCGGGTTGGCGTTGATCTTCTCCGCGAAGTCGGTGAGGGAGGCACCGCGCGACAGGCGCACGGTCTCGCCGCCACCGCGCGGCAGCATCACGCCGCCGACGGACGGGGCCTGCATGGCCTCGTACTCCTGGCGCCTCTGACGCTTGGACTTGCGACCACGACGGGCCGGACCACCGGGGCGACCGAAGGCACCCTGCGTGCCACCACGGGCACCGGGACCACCGGGACGACCACCGAAGCCGGGACGACCGCCGCCACCGGCACCGGCCGGACCGCCGCCGAAGCCGCCGCCACCCGGACGCGGGCCGCCGAAGCCGCCGCCGCCCGGACGCGAGCCCGGACCGGCCGGACGACCGGCGAAGCCGCCGCCCGCGGGACGACCGGCGCCACCGGGACGGGCACCGCCCGCACCGGGACCACGGCCACCGGGGCCGCCACCAGGACGGGGACCGGGACCACCGGCAGCGGGACGCTGCGGCATCATGCCCGGGTTGGGACGGTTACCACCGGGAGCACCACCGGGACGCGGGGCGCCGCCCTGCGGACGGGGCATGCCGCCCGGGGTCGGACGACCCGCACCGGCACCCTGCGGACGCGGAGCGCCACCGGGGCCACCCTGCGGACGCGGAGCGCCACCCTGGCCGCGGTCGGCGCCGGGGGCGCCGGGGCGGGGAGCGCCGGCCGGACGGGGCGCCTGCGGGCGCGCCATGCCGGTGGAGCCACCAGAGGTGAAGGGGTTGTTGCCCGGACGGGGACCGGCCGGACGGGCGCCCTGGGGGCGCGCGGACTGGGCACCACCGGCGGCGGGACGCTGTCCCTGGCCACCGGGGGCGTTGCCGGCCGGACGCGGGGCGCCGGGACGGGCACCGCCCTGGCCACCCTGACCCTGGGCCGGACGCTGCTGCTGCGCCGGACGCGGGCCGGGAGCGGCCGCGGCGGGACGCTCGGTGCGCGCCGGGGCGGGGGCGGCCGGAGCCGCCGCCTGCGCGGCCGGAGCCGCCGGAGGCGCGGAGAACTCGGTCGCCACGGGAGCCGCCGGAGCGGGCTTCGGGGCGGCCGGGGCCTTCGGGCCGGGACGCGGGCCGGATGCGGCCGGAGTCACCGGTGCGGGCGCCGCGGGGGCGGCCGGAGCCTCGGCGACGACCGGCTTGGGGGCCGGTGCGCCGGGCTTCGGGGCACCGGGGCGGGCACCCGGGGTGGGAGCCCCGGGCTTTGCCGGCGCGGCGCTACGGGGCGCGCCCGGCTTCGCAGCGGACTTGCCGGCGTTGCCGCCGGGCCCCTGCAGTGCGTCGGTCAACTTGCGTACGACCGGCGCCTCGATGGTCGAGGACGCCGAACGGACGAACTCACCGAGTTCCTGGAGCTTGGCCATGACGACCTTGCTCTCAACTCCGAACTCCTTGGCGAGTTCATATACCCGGACCTTAGCCACTTCGCTCCTTTTAGGTCCGGGTTACGCCGGACCGTCGCTACTTCATGGGCGTACTCATCGCGTACTCATCGAGTGCTCATCGCAATCTCGACCTACTTCCAACTCGCGAGGTACCTGACCGCACGGGAACCCGTGCCGTTCTTCTTGCTGCTTACGGTGCCGCCTCGGCCGGTACGGCCAATGCGCTGCGCAGTCCCGCCGTGTCGAGCGCTCCGGCGGACCGGAGGGCCCGGGGGAACGCGCGGCGGCGGACCGCCTGGTCGAGGCAGACCTCGGCGGGGTGCACGTAGGCACCCCGGCCGGGCAGCGTACCGCGTGGATCAGGGACGCATTCGTCCTCGATCGCCACGATGCGCAGCAGATCGCTCTTGGCCGCTCGCTCCCGACACCCCACACAGGTTCGTTCGGGGCATGCGCGGGCTTGCGTCCGGCCAGACACGCTTAAGTCTACCTCCCCGTAGCGACCTCACCCCTTCAGGTGAAAAATCGAACGGATGTCGTTGTGATCCTGCGGGGACTCCGGTGTTTCGGAGCCCCTGTCTACCGGCCGGCAACCACCGGCCGGTACCGGTTTATTCCCGACCGCGGCCGTGGTCGCGGCCGCCATCACGCCCCGCGTCGCGGTCGGAACCGCGCCCCGCGTCGCGTTCGGCGGGACGTTCGGCGCCGCGTTCGGCACCTCGGTCGGAGCCGCGGTCACGGTTGCCGGCCCCGTCGGCCCCGTCGGCGTCCGGCTCGGTGTCGGGCCGGATGTCGATGCGCCAGCCGGTGAGGCGGGCGGCGAGGCGGGCGTTCTGGCCCTCCTTGCCGATGGCCAGCGACAGCTGGTAGTCGGGCACGGTCACCCGCGCGGAGCGGGTGTCCCAGTCCACGACGTCGACCGCGCTCACCCGTGCGGGCGACAGGGCGTTCGCGACCATCTCCGCCGCGTCGTCCGACCAGTCGACGATGTCGATCTTCTCGCCGTGCAGCTCGGCCATGACGTTGCGCACGCGGCTGCCCATCGGGCCGATGCAGGCGCCCTTCGGGTTCAGGCCGGAGCGGGTGGACCGGACGGCGATCTTGGTGCGGTGGCCGGCCTCGCGGGCGATGGCCGAGATCTCGACGCTGCCGTCGGCGATCTCGGGAACCTCCAGCGCGAAGAGCTTCTTCACCAGGTTGGGGTGGGTGCGCGACAGGGTCACGGACGGACCGCGAACACCCTTCGCCACCCGCACGACGTACGCCTTGAGGCGCAGGCCGTGGGTGTACTCCTCGCCGGGAACCTGCTCCTGCACCGGCAGGATGGCCTCCAGCTTGCCGATGTCGACGAGGACGTTCTTGGGGTCCTTGCCCTGCTGGACGACGCCGGTGATGACGTCGCCCTCGCGGCCGGCGAACTCACCGAAGGTCAGGTCGTCCTCGGCGTCGCGCAGACGCTGGAGGATCACCTGCTTGGCGGTGGTCGCGGCGATCCGCCCGAAGTCCGACGGGGTGTCGTCGAACTCCTTGGGCTCCTGTCCCTCTTCGAGGTCCCTCGGGTCCTCGGTCGCCCACACGATCACGTGACCGTTGGCACGGTCGAGCACGACGCGGGCGCGCCGGAAGCTTCCCTCGGTGCGGTGGTACGCGATGAGGAGGGCCGACTCGATCGCCTCGACGAGGAGGTCGAAGGAAATCTCCTTCTCCCGGACCAGACCCCGCAGGGCACTCATGTCGATGTCCACGATTACGCCTCCTCTTCTTCCTGAATGCCGTCGTTGATGCCGTCGTTCTTGTCTTTGCGGTTGAACTCGATCTCGACACGCGCCTTGGCGATGTCGGTGAAAGCGATGCGGCGGGCGGTGGCCTTGCGGCCCTTCACGCCCGGGACTTCGAGGTCGAGCCCCTCGTCGTCCACGTCGAGGACGCGGGCGATGAGTTCCCCGGCGTCGGTCAGCTGGAACTTCACGAGACGGCCGATCGCCCGAACGTAGTGACGGTGCTCGGTGAGCGGGCGGTCGGCGCCCGGGGAGCCGACTTCGAGGACGTACTCGTCCTCACCCATCACATCGGACGCGTCGAGCAGGTCGGAGACCTCACGGCTCAGCTCGGCGCAGACGTCCAGCTCGACACCCTCGTCGGAATCCACGACGATCCGCAGCATCCGGCGCTTGCCCGCCTTGGACAGCTCGATCTCTTCGAGGTCCAGGCCCTTGCCGGCGGCGAGCGGCTCCAGCAGTACGCGCAGCCTGTCGCTCTGGGTCGTGCTCATCCGGGTGACTCCTCGGCCGCGTGTGCTGTTGTGATGTCCGCTGTGTGTTTCAAAGGGTATCCGGTCGCGGAGGGTGTTGGCGCCCATGCCCCGGTCAGGACCCCCGGGTACCGTGATCACACCTGCCCCGACATCACCCCCGAGGACGTCGCCGTGCCCTGGACCCAGCCCTTGAGGCCCTCGCGAAGGAGCCTGCTCACCGGAGCGGCCGCAGTGGCGGGGGGCACGCTGCTCACCGGGTGCACCGGTGGGGGCGATCCGGCCGACGCAGGCCGCGGGATTCCACTCGAACGGCGGATGCGGGAGGCGGCCGTTCGTGACAGCGAACGACTGCTGGAACGTTACGACGCCACCCTCGCCGTCCATCCCGGCCTCGCCGGGCGCCTCGCGCCGCTGCGCGCCGCCGTCGCCGCCCACACCGCCGCCCTCGCCCTCCCGGCCCCCTCCGGCTCCGGCGGGCCCTCCGGCTCGCCCGGTCCGGCCGCGCCGTCCGCCGGCCCGAGCGGTACGCCGTCAGGCGCGCCCGCGGCCGGTCGCGACGCCGTACCGCCGAAGCCGGAGGAGGCACTGACCGACCTGGCCGACTCCGAGCGGAGCCTGTCCGAGGCCCGGAACGCCTCCCTGGCCGGGGCGCCGGGCGAGCTGGCCCGAATGTTGGCCTCGGTGGCGGCCTGCGGCGCCGTCCACGTGTACCTGCTGACCACGAACCCGGGAGCCCCCTCGTGAAGCCCGAACCGTCCGCCGCCGGCAACCCGCTCCAGGCCGCCCAGGCCGCCCTGGCCGCCGAGCACGCGGCGGCTTACGCCTACGGGGTGATCGGCGCCCGGACCGCGACCGCCCGGACGGGCGAGGCCCGCGAGGCGTACGGCGCGCACCTGGCCCGGCGTGACGCCCTCACCCGTACGGTCCGGGAACTGGGTGGCGCGCCCCGGCCTTCGGAGGCCGCGTACGCCCTGCCCTTCGAGCTGCGCACCCCGGGCGACGTGGAGCGACTGGCAGCCGAGGTCGAGGACCGGGTGGCGGGCGCGTACTCGGACCTCGTCCGGGCGGCGGACGGCCGCTTGCGCCGCGAGGCGGCCGACGCGTTGGGCGCCGCCGCCGTGCGCGCGGCGCGCTGGCGCGGGGGCGGCGTAGCCTTCCCTGGGCTCGCGGAACGCGCCGAGCGGGCCCGGACCAGCTGAAAGGGATCACCCACGCATGGCTTTCGAACCGCCGCAGCGGCTCGTACGGGCGCTCGGCGAACTGCCGGAGACGGCCCGCGACGACGCGTGGCTCGGGCGGTTGCCCGGGCTCGCCGAGGAGGCGCTCGCCCGGCGGGACGTGGTGGCCCAGCGGGTCCAGGCCCCGGGCGGCCGCAGCAGTCTGGTGGTCCTCGTCCGGTACGCCGACGGCACCCCGGCCGCCCTCAAGCTGGCCCCGCCCGCCACCCGGCCCGACCGGGAGCTGGCCGCACTGGCCCACTGGGGCGGCTTCGGGGCCGTACGGGTCCTCGACTCGCGCCACCACGAGGAGGACGGGGCGCTGCTGTTGGAGCGCCTCCACCCCGAAGTGTCGCTGCGCTCGCTGCCGGAGGCGAAGGCCCTCCTGGAGGCGAGCGGAACGCTGCGGCGGCTGTGGGTGGAGCCGCCGGCCGGGCACGGCTTCGAGACGGTGGCCCAGCGCACGGCGCGCGAGGGCGAGGCCATGGGCGCGGCGCCCGAGGAGCTGCGGCCGCTCGTCGACACCGCGCTGGCGCTGCGCGCCGAGCTGACGGCCGCCCCCGCCGAGGAGCTGCTGCTGCACGGGAACTTCCGGCAGGGCAAGGTCCTGGCCGGGGAGCGGGCCCCGTGGCTGACGGTGGGGCCGGAGCCGCTGGTCGGCGAGCGGGCCTACGACCTGGCCCGACTGGTGCGGGACCGGCTGGAGGACCAGGTGGCCACCTCGGCGGGGGCGGCCGGGGCCAGGCGCCGGGTGAACAAGCTGGCCGACTCCCTGGAGGTGGACCGCGACCGGTTGCGCGGCTGGACGGTCTTCCGGGCCGTGGAATCGGGTCGGCGCGCCCTCGCCGCCGGACGGCGCCGGGACGCGGAGCTGCTGTTGGAGTTCGCGGCCTGGCTGTAGGGGCATAACCCCACCAGGACGAAAAACTCCGGCAGGGGGTGGCCGTCATGATCGAGGAACTCCTGACCGCGGGCGCCGCGGCGGCCGCGGGCATCACGGTGTACCTGGGCGCCGCGTCCCGGGTGGTCAAGCAGTACGAGCGGGGCCTGGTCTTCCGCTTCGGCCGGCTGCGCACGGGGGTGCGCGGGCCCGGTTACACGACGGTGGTGCCGTTCGTGGACCGGTTGTACAAGGTGAACATGCAGATCGTGACGATGCCGATCCCCGCGCAGGAGGGCATCACCCGGGACAACGTCACCGTGCGGGTGGACGCGGTGGTCTACTTCAAGGTCGTGGACCCGGCCGCCGCGGTCATCGAGGTGGAGGACTACCGCTTCGCGGTCTCCCAGATGGCGCAGACCTCGCTGCGGTCGATCATCGGCAAGAGCGATCTGGACGACCTGCTGTCCAATCGGGAGCAGCTCAACCAGGGGCTGGAGCTGATGATCGACAGCCCCGCGGTGGGGTGGGGCGTACAGATCGACCGGGTCGAGATCAAGGACGTGTCCCTCCCCGAGACGATGAAGCGCTCGATGGCCCGCCAGGCGGAGGCGGACCGGGAGCGCCGCGCCCGGGTGATCAACGCGGACGCGGAACTCCAGGCCTCGAAGAAGCTGGCCGAGGCGGCGGAAGTGATGTCGGAGCAGCCGGCGGCGCTCCAACTGCGGCTGCTCCAGACGGTGGTGGCGGTGGCCGCGGAGAAGAACTCCACGCTGGTGCTGCCGTTCCCGGTGGAGCTGCTGCGCTTCCTGGAACGGTCCACACCGGCCGCTCCGGCTCCGGCGGGCGCCCCGACGGCGCCCGCTCCCGGGGTCGTTGCCCGGGCGGGCCCCCCGCCGGAATCCCTGCCGGAGCCCCCGGCGGACACGGCGCCGGAGCTCGCGCCCGAACCGCCGCCCGAGCGCTTGCCCGGTCCTCCGCCGGTCCCGCCGCTGCCGCCCGGTCCGGACGGGTAGCCCCGACGGTCAGACCAGTCGGCTCAGGGCCTCCTCCAGCGGGAGTTCCTCGCGGGCCCCGGTGGCGCGGTGTTGGAGTTCGACGATCCCGTCGGCGGAGCGGCGACCCGCCACCAGGATCCAGGGCACTCCGATGAGTTCGGCGTCGGTGAGCTTGACGCCCGGGGACAGTCCGGGCCGGTCGTCGAGCAGGACCCGGCGGCCGGCCTCGGCCAGTGCCCCGGCGGCCCGCTCGGCCAGCGCGAGCGGTACGGCCTTGCCCGCCGCCACCACGTGGACGTCGGCCGGGGCCACGGCGGCGGGCCAGCACAGGCCCCGCTCGTCGGCGCTCTGTTCGGCGAGGGCGGCCACGGCGCGGGAGACGCCGATGCCGTAGGAGCCCATCGTGACGCGGACCGGCTTGCCCTCCCTGCCGAGGACGTCGAGGCCGAAGGCGTCCGCGTACTTGCGGCCGAGCTGGAAGATGTGGCCGATCTCGATGGCCCGGTCCAGGCGCAGTCCGGCCCCGCAGTTGGGGCAGGGGTCGCCGGGCCGGACGACGACCACGTCGAGGTGGCGGTCGACCTCGAAGTCCCGGCCGCAGACCACGTTGCGGGCGTGGGTGTCGGGCCGGTTGGCGCCGGTGACCCAGGAGGTGCCGGGGGCGACGCGGGGGTCGGCGATGTAGGTGACCTTGTCCAGGCCCTGCGGGCCCACGTAGCCGCGTACGAGGTCGGGGCGGTCGGCGAAGTCCTCGGCGGTGACCAACTCGACCACGGCCGGGGCCAGGTGCTCGCCCAGCTTGCCGAGGTCCACCTCGCGGTCGCCGGGCACGCCGACGGCCGTGATCTCCCCGTCGACCTTGACCAGGAGGTTCTTCAGGGTGGCGGAGGCCGGTACGTCCAGGAGGGCGGCCAGCGACTCGATGGTGGGGGTGTCGGGGGTGTCGAGTTCCTCGACGGGCGGGTGTTCCCCGGCGACGGGGGTCAGGGCGAAGGTGACGGCCTCGGTGTTGGCCGCGTAGTCGCAGGAGGGGCAGTCCACGAAGGTGTCCTCGCCCGCCGCGGCCGGGGCGAGGAACTCCTCCGAGGCGGAGCCGCCCATGGCTCCGGAGACGGCGGACACGATCCGGTGGTCGAGGCCGAGCCGCTCGAAGATCCGTACGTAGGCCGCGCGGTGGAGCCGGTAGGACTCGGCCAGGCCCTCGTCGGACACGTCGAAGGAGTACGAGTCCTTCATCTGGAACTCGCGCCCGCGCAGCACCCCGGAGCGGGGTCGGGCCTCGTCGCGGTACTTGGTCTGGATCTGGTAGAGCATCACCGGCAGGTCCTTGTAGGACGTGCACTGGTCCTTGACGACGAGGGTGAAGACCTCCTCGTGGGTGGGGCCGA
Source organism: Streptomyces sp. NPDC088097 (assembly GCF_044741845.1). Lineage (NCBI taxonomy): Bacteria > Bacillati > Actinomycetota > Actinomycetes > Kitasatosporales > Streptomycetaceae > Streptomyces > Streptomyces sp. NPDC088097. The sequence goes on along the minus strand of NZ_JBIUTJ010000013.1, from coordinate 135,272 downwards.
GGAGGTAGTCGGCGCCCTTGCGGTCCTTGAGCCGGAACAGCAGGTCGCCGTACTCCGTCCAGCGGCCGCTGACCTCGTACGGCTCCTTGGGCAGCAGCGCCGGCAGCAGCACCTCCTGGGCGCCGATGGCGTCCATCTCCTCGCGGACCACGCGCGAGACGTTGTCCAGGACCCGCTTGCCGAGCGGCAGCCAGCTCCACACGCCGGCGGAGCTGCGCCGGACGTAGCCGGCCCGGACGAGGAGGCGGTGGCTGAGGGTCTCGGCGTCGGCCGGGTCCTCGCGGAGGGTCTTGGCCATGAGCCGGGACATGCGCTGGACGTGTTGCGTAGACATGCCGGGAGGCTACCGGGACCCGCCGGGCCGCCGGAAACCGTTTCAGCGGCGGCGGCGCAGCGGCAGCTGCGCGCCCATCACGGCGTACGGGAGGCTCGCGCTCGGGAAGAGGACGCGGCGGGCCAGGTCCCGGTAGCCGAGGGCGGCGTAGAGCCCGCGGGCCGGGCTGTCGGTGTCGATGGCGGAGAGGATGGAGCGGGTCTCCTCGGCGCCGTCGGTGATCTCGGTGATGAGGGTGCGGCCGACCCCGCGGCCCTGGAAGCCGGGGTGGACGTGCAGTTCGGTGATGACGAAGGAGCCGTCGAGCCACTGGTCCTCGCCGCCCGCGCGCAGGTGGGGCTCGACGATGGTGGACCACCAGTGGGAGCGGTCGTTGGGCATCCCGTAGACGAAGCCGGCCAGGGCGCCGTCGTCGGTGTAGGCACCGAGCGCGCGGGCGCCGGGGCAGGTCATGTGGCGCTGGACGATGTAGCGCCGGATGCCGACCTCCTCCTCGCCGAGCCCGAAGGCCACCGCCTGCACGCGCAGGGCCTCGTCCACGCGGGCGGCGAGGTCGAGGGGCCCGATGCGGAGTCCGGCGGGCCGTTCGGGGTCGTCTCCCCCGGGAGTGGGCAGCAGCATGCCGTGACCTTACTTCGGGGTAGGGCCGGGGCGGTACGCCCCGTGGGACGGAAGCCGGACGCGGATCCGGGCTGACCGCCGCGATCCGGAAGGGACGCCCTAGAAGAGCACGCTCATGAAGGCGCCGACCTCACGGAAGCCGACGCGGCGGTAGGAGGCGCGGGCGGCGGTGTTGAAGTCGTTGACGTAGAGGCTGACCACGGGGGCCACGTCGCGCAGGGCGTACTCGACGACGGCGGCCATGCCGGTCTCGGAGTGCCCGCGGCCGCGGAACTCGGGGTCCACCCAGACTCCCTGGATCTGGCAGGCCCGGTGGGTGGCGGCGCCGATCTCGGCCTTGAAGACGACCCTGCCGTCCTCGACGCGGGCGAAGGAGCGGCCGCCGCCGACCAGCTCGGTGACGCGGGCCTGGTAGAGCATCCCGCCGTCCCCGGCGAGCGGGGAGATGCCGACCTCCTCGGTGAACATGGCCACGCAGGCGGGCATGATCAGTTCCACCTCGTCCCGGCGGATGCGCCGGACCAGGGGGTCCGGCCTGACCGTGGCGGACGGTGCCTCGATGGTCATCAGCGGCTGGCGGGAGCGCACGTCGCGGGCGGGTCCCCAGGAGGGTTCCAGGAGCTGCCACAGCAGCCGGGTGGCGTCGGCGGGGCCGACGATGGAGGAGCAGCGGCGGCCGGTGCGACGGGCCCGGTCCGCGAAGGCCCGTACGGCGTCGCGGTCGGCGCAGACCGGCACCAGGTTGGCGCCCGCGTAGCAGAGGGACCGGAGCTCGCCGTCGGCGTAGAAGCCCCACATCTCGCCGCCCAGGCGCCAGGGGTCGAGCCCGGCGATCTGGACCCGGGAGGTGACGAAGGCGTTCTGCACCGGCTCGCGTCCGAGGATGTCGAGCGCGGCGTCGAGATCACTGGGTTCAAGGACCCGGGTGGTGGTCTGCGTCAACACTGGGGCCTCACCATGCAAGTCTGCTGATCTCCGCACTGTACCCGGCGGCGCCGGAGGATGCCTCGTCCCCGGGTCGGGCAAAACCGCAGGCCCCGCCCCCCAGCTGGGGGAACGGGGCCCGGGCGGGTGGAGGGAGTCCTCAGACGCCGATGGCGACGGTGGGCTCGCCGGACGGGATGCCGTCCTTCTCCATCTGCTCGGCGATCTTCATGGCCTCTTCGATGAGGGTCTCCACGATCTTCGACTCGGGGACGGTCTTGATGACCTCGCCCTTCACGAAGATCTGACCCTTGCCGTTGCCGGAGGCGACGCCGAGGTCGGCCTCGCGGGCCTCGCCGGGGCCGTTGACCACGCAGCCCATGACCGCGACGCGCAGCGGGACCTCCATGCCCTCCAGGCCCGCCGTGACCTCCTCGGCCAGCTTGTAGACGTCGACCTGGGCGCGCCCGCAGGAGGGGCAGGAGACGATCTCCAGGCGGCGCGGCTTGAGGTTCAGCGACTCCAGGATCTGGATGCCGACCTTGATCTCCTCCACCGGCGGGGCCGACAGCGAGACGCGGATGGTGTCGCCGATGCCCTCGGAGAGCAGCGCGCCGAAGGCGACGGCGGACTTGATGGTGCCCTGGAAGGCGGGGCCGGCCTCGGTGACGCCGAGGTGCAGCGGGTAGTCGCAGGCGGCGGCGAGCTGGCGGTAGGCGTTGACCATCACGACCGGGTCGTTGTGCTTGACCGAGATCTTGATGTCGCCGAAGCCGTGCTCCTCGAAGAGGGAGGCCTCCCACAGCGCGGACTCGACCAGCGCCTCGGGGGTGGCCTTGCCGTACTTCTTGAGCAGGCGCGCGTCCAAGGAGCCGGCGTTCACGCCGATGCGGATCGGGGTGCCGGTGTCCTTCGCGGCGCGCGCGATCTCCTTGACCTTGTCGTCGAACTGCTTGATGTTGCCAGGGTTCACGCGGACGGCGGCGCAGCCGGCGTCGATGGCGGCGAACACGTACTTCGGCTGGAAGTGGATGTCGGCGATGACGGGGATCTGCGACTTCTTCGCGATCACGGCGAGCGCGTCGGCGTCGTCCTGCGTCGGACAGGCCACACGGACGATGTCGCAGCCGGAGGCGGTCAGCTCGGCGATCTGCTGGAGCGTCGCCCCGATGTCGGACGTCCTGGTGGTGGTCATCGACTGCACGGAGATCTGTGCGTCGCCGCCGACGGCCACCTTGCCGACCTGGATCTTGCGGCTGACCCTGCGGTCGGCAAGCTTCGTCGGCACGGGCGGAATTCCGAGAGAGATGGCAGTCATCTGCGGTGCAACCCCAAGGTGTGGATCAAGGTCCCGAGATCGGCGGGCTCCAGGCTTCGAGATTACGCCAACCCACGCGTGCCCCTCGCATCCGAGGGGGTGTGCCACCCGAACGTAGGGAGCCGGACACGATGTGTGTCCGGCTCCGCATCCCGTGGTGTAGCGGCCCGCGGGGGCCGCCGGACACTAGGTGATCTTGATCGGGTTGACCACGTCGGCCACGAAAACCAGCAGCGTGAAGCAGACGAAGACACCGGCCACCACGTACGCGGCGGGCATCAGCTTGGCCACGTCGAAGGGGCCGGGGTCGGCGCGCCGGAAGAGCCGGGCCACCCGGCGCCGCAGGGACTCCCACAGCGCGCCCGCGATGTGCCCGCCGTCCAGGGGCAGCAGGGGCAGCATGTTGAACAGGAACAACGAGAGGTTGAACATGCCCAGCACGTTCAGCAGGATCGCCATCTTCTGCTCGCTCGGCAGTTCCAGGGCGGCGATGTCGCCGCTGATCCTGGCCGCTCCGACGATGCCCATCGGGGAGTCGGGCTCGCGCTCTGCGCCGCTGAAGGCCGCGTTCCACAGGGCGGGGACCTTCGCGGGGAGCTTGACCAGACCCTGGACGCTGCTCTCGACGATCTCGCCCATGTGGTCGACGGACTCGCCGAAGGAGAGCGCCGCGATCTCGTTCTTGGGGCTGAAGCCGAGCCAGCCGGCCGTCACGTACTCGCCCTTGACGTAGCCGCCGTGCCCGTCGCTCTTGGCGACCTGGTTGCCGATGAGGGTCACCGGCACGGTCACCTGCCGGCCGTCGCGCACGACGGTGACGGTGGCCGGTCCGAGGGTGTCGCGGATGTGCTGCTGGAGGGAGGCCCAGTCGGCGATCTTCTTGCCGTTGAAGGCGACGATCCGGTCGTCGGCCAGCAGGCCCGCGGCCTTCGAGGGAGCGACCGGGTCACCGGGCTTGCAGACGTCGCGCTTGTCGGTCTGCTTGATGACGCAGGGCGAGACGCTGGCGATCTCGGTGGTGGTCCGGTTGATCCCGAAGGTCATCCAGACACCGAAGAAGAGCGCCAGCGCGAGCACCAGGTTCATGAAGGGGCCCGCGAACATCACGATGACGCGCTTCCAGGGCTTGCGCGTGTAGAAGAGCCGCGACTCGTCGCCGGGCTGGAGCTCCTCGTAGGCCGCCGAGCGGGCGTCCTCGATCATCGACCGGAAGGGCGAGGTGGAACGGGCGGTGACCTTCCCGTCCTCGCCGGGCGGGAACATCCCGATCATGCGGATGTAGCCGCCCATGGGGATCGCCTTGATCCCGTACTCGGTGTCGCCCTTCTTCCGCGACCAGACCGTCCGGCCGAAGCCGACCATGTACTGGGGCACGCGGATGCCGAAGAGCTTGGCCGTGGAGAGGTGGCCCAGCTCGTGCCAGGCGATGGAGAAGAGCAGCCCGACGACGAAGACGAGTACGCCGATCAGGGTCAGCAGCAGGGTCATGCGCTCGCCTCCACGGCGGCACGCGCCGCCAGCTCCCGTGCCCGGGCCCGGGCCCAGGTCTCCGCTTCGAGGACGTCCTCGACCGTCAGCGGGGTTCCCGCTTCCGGTGTGCCGTGTTCGTCCACCACGGCAGAGACCGTATCCATGATTGCTGTGAACGGCATCCGACCGGCCAAAAACGCCTCCACGCACTCCTCGTTCGCCGCATTGAACACGGCGGGCGCGGTCCCGCCCAGGGTGCCCACGTGGCGGGCCAGGCCGACGGCCGGGAAGGCCTCGGTGTCCAGCGGGAAGAACTCCCAGCTCGACGCCTTGGTCCAGTCGAAGGCCGGCGCCGCGTCCGGGACCCGCTGGGGCCAGCCCAGGCCGATGGCGATGGGTCCGCGCATGTCCGGCGGGGTGGCCTGGGCGAGGGTGGAGCCGTCGGTGAACTCGACCATCGAGTGGACGTAGGACTGCGGGTGGACGACGACCTCGATGCGGTCGAAGGGGATGTCGTAGAGCAGGTGCGCCTCGATGACCTCCAGCCCCTTGTTGACCAGGGTCGCGCTGTTGACCGAGATGACCGGGCCCATGGCCCAGGTGGGGTGGGCGAGGGCGTCCGCGACGGTGACCGCGGCCAGCTCCGCGCGGGTACGGCCGCGGAAGGGCCCGCCGGAGGCGGTGACGACCAGCTTGCGGACGTCGGCGCGGGTACCGGCGGCCAGCGCCTGGAAGAGCGCGGCGTGCTCGGAGTCGACCGGGATGATCTGGCCGGGCTTCGCCAGGGCCTTCACCAGCGGACCGCCGACGATCAGCGACTCCTTGTTGGCGAGGGCCAGGGTGCGGCCGGCGCGCAGCGCGGCGAGGGTGGGCGCGAGGCCGATGGAGCCGGTGATGCCGTTGAGGACGGTGTGACAGGGGGAGGCGGCGAGTGCGGTGGCCGCGTCCGGTCCGGCCAGGATCTCCGGCAGCGCCTCGGACGGCCCGTACCGCTCGCTCAGCGCCTCCTTGAGGGCCGGTACGACGTCCTCGCGCGCGACGGCCACGGTGTTCACCCGCAGCAGCCGGGCCTGCTCGGCCAGCAGCCCGACGCGCCCGCCCGCGGCGGACAGGGCGGTGACCCGGAACCGGTCCGGGTTGCGCACGGCCAGGTCGATGGCCTGGGTGCCGATGGATCCGGTCGACCCGAGGATGACGATGTCCCGGCGGCCGGCCGCGGCGTCGAAGAGGAGGTGCGGGTCGGCGAGGGGGGCTGGACTGTCGCTCATGCCCCCCATTGTTGCCGCAACTCAGGGGCGCGTGGACACGGAGTCCCCGTCGGTGACCCGCAGGAGGAGGTGCGGGAGCGTACCGGCGAAGTCGGGGAGCGTACGGACCACCCGCCACCAGGCCTCAGGGTCCTCGCGCAGGGCCAGCGCGAACAGCCGGTCCGCCTCCGCCCGGGCGGCCAGCACGGGGCCGGCCCAGTCGTGGCGGTCCGCGGCGTTGCTCGCGCCGTGGTCCCCGAGCCACTGGTCCTCGTCCAGCGCCCAGCAGGCGGGCACCTTGTGCCGGATCACGTCCACGCCGCTGATCAGCCGGTTTCCGAGGCAGCCCCGTATCCAGCGGATGTCCTCCGCGACGCTTTCCATCGGCACCCCGAGGCTCACCAGGGCCAGCTCGCGCTCCACGTCGTCCGGCGGCGCGGGATCGTAGCCCGGGGCCAGCGAACGAACCGCCGCCTCCAGACCGGGGGGCTCCAGACCGGGGGGCTCCGGGCTCTCCGCCGGCTCGGGCAGGGTGGCGGCGCCGGCCGGGGTGGCGCCGGTCAGGGCCGCCACGAGCCGCGGCAGGGAGAGCGGGGAGGTCCGGGCCCGGCGGAGCAGCTCGGCCCAGAGCCGGGGGTCGTCGCCGAGGGGGCGCAGCGCCCGGGCGACGGCCGTGCGCATGCCCGTCCACTCAGGCAGGTTCCAGCGCAGGCCCCTGCGGAACTCGGGCGGGTAGGCGAGGGTCAGGGTCCGGTGCGCGGGGGCGACGTGGGCGACGAGCTCGTCGAAGGTGAGCAGCCCCATGCGGACGGCCCGTACGGCGGGGCGGTGCCAGGAGCGCCGGTGGTGCTCCTGTCGGCCGGTGTCGAGCAGCGCCCGCCCGGTCTGCGGCGTCAGCCCGCCGACGAGCAACAGGGCCTCGACGGCCCCGGGCGGCAGCGGCGAGCGGGCGTGCTCGCGCAGCACGGTCTCGGGGTCGAGGGGCTCGTGCGGCATGCGCAGCAGGGTGAGGGGGATCCGGGGACGGCCTCCGAAGCGCCGCAGGAGCGCGAGCAGTTCGTCGGGGTCGAAGGGGCCGGGGCCGATGTCCGCCAGCAGCTCGGGCGAGGGGCCGGGGCGGGCGGCGTAGCGCGCCGGACCGGGCAGGCCGGGCAGCGGCCGGCCGAGGACCCGGGGGTTGCGCGCGACGTAGTGCCGGTCCTGATCGGTGCCGTGGCGCAGCAGGAGCGTCACGGTCGAGGCGGGCAGCCATTCGTCGCGGCAGAGGTACTTGCGGGTGGGGCCGTCGAGCCGGCCCAGGAGGTCGAGGGCGATGTGGTCCGGTGCGTGGCGCAGGACCAGCGCCACGCACGGGGCCAGACGCCGGCTCGCACGGTCTTCCATGGCCGTAGACATCGCAGCCCACCTCGCGTTCGTACCCGTACCCGTGCTCGTACATCCATCCGACTGCTGCCGATGATCGCAGGTCAGCGCAGCGGACGGTGCACGTTTTCGTGCGTGGAGGGGCCGGGGGCGGCGTCCGCGATCCAGGGGCCGTCGCCCGAGGGGTCGAGGATGCCCTCCTCCAGCCAGGTGTAGGTGCCGGACATGACTCCGGCGACGACCTTGCGGTCGAGGTCGTCGGTGTTGTCCCAGAGCCGGCCGAAGAGCTCCTCGACGCGCAGCCGGGACTGCCGGCAGAAGGCGTCGGCGAGCTGGTAGGCCTCGCGTCCGTGCTCGCCCGCGGCCCGCAGGTGTTCGGCGCGCACGCAGGCGGCGCTCATCGCGAACAGTTCGGCGCCGATGTCGACCACACGGCCGAGGAAGCCCTGTTTGGTCTCCATGCGGCCCTGCCAGCGGGACATCGCGTAGAAGGTCGACCGGGCGAGTTTGCGGGAGCCGCGCTCGACGTAGCGCAGGTGGGTGGCGAGGTCGGGGTGGTCGTCGGGGTGGAACGCCCGGTAGGTGCCGGGGACCTGGCCGGCGCCGGTGGCGAGCTTGGGCAGCCAGCGGGCGTAGAAACCGGCGGCGCGGGCGCCGGCCTTGGCCTTGTCGCCCAGTGCCTTGTCGGGGTCGATGAGGTCGCCGGCCACCGCCAGGTGGGCGTCGACGGCCTCGCGGGCGATCAGCAGGTGCATGATCTCCGTCGAGCCCTCGAAGATCCTGTTGATGCGCAGGTCGCGGAGCATCTGCTCGGCGGGGACGGCCCGTTCTCCCCGGGCGGCGAGGGACTCGGCGGTCTCGAAGCCGCGTCCGCCGCGGATCTGGACCAGCTCGTCGGCCATGAGGCAGGCCATCTCGGAGCCGTAGAGCTTGGCGAGGGCGGCCTCGATGCGGATGTCGTTGCGTTCCTCGTCGGCCATCTGGGAGGCCAGGTCGACCACGGCCTCCAGGGCGAAGGTGGTGGCGGCGATGAAGGAGATCTTGGCGCCGACGGCCTCGTGCCGCGCGACCGGTCGGCCCCACTGCTCGCGTGCGCCGGACCATTCTCGGGCGATCTTCAGGCACCACTTCCCGGCGCCGACGCACATCGCGGGCAGCGACAGCCGGCCGGTGTTGAGGGTGGTCAGCGCGATCTTGAGCCCGGCGCCCTCGGCGCCGATGCGCTGGTCGGCGGGGACACGGACCCGGTGGAAGCGGGTGACGCCGTTCTCCAGGCCGCGCAGGCCCATGAAGGCGTTGCGGTGCTCGACGGTGATCCCCGGCGAGTCGGCCTCGACGACGAACGCGGTGATCCCGCCGCGGTGGTTCTCGCTCTTGGGGACCCGGGCCATCACCACGAGGAGGTCGGCGACGACCCCGTTGGTGGTCCAGAGCTTCACCCCGTCGAGGACGTAGGCGTCGTCGCCGTCGGGGACCGCGGTGGTGGCCAGGCGCGCCGGGTCGGAGCCCACGTCGGGCTCGGTCAGCAGGAAGGCGCTGATGGCGGTGGTGGCGCAGCGCGGGAGGTAGGCGTCCTTCTGTTCCTGGGTGCCGAACATCTTCAGCGGCTGCGGGACGCCGATCGACTGGTGCGCCGAGAGCAGGGCGCCGATGGCGGGGCTGACGGAGCCGACGAGGGCGAGCGCCTTGTTGTAGTAGACCTGGGTCAGCCCGAGGCCGCCGTACTTGGGGTCGATCTTCATCCCGAGGGCGCCCAGTTCCTTGAGCCCGCGCACGGTCTCGTCGGGGATCTTGGCCTCGCGCTCGATGCGCCGCCCGTCGATCTCGTTCTCGCAGAACTCCCGCAGCCGGGCGAGGAAGGCCTCGCCGCGCCGGACGTCCTCGGGGGCGGGGAGGGGATGGGGGTGGATCAGGTCGAGCCGGAACCGCCCGAGGAAGAGCTCCTTGGCGAAGCTGGGCCTGCCCCAGTCCTGTTCCCGGGCCGCTTCCGCGACCTGGCGCGCCTCGCGCTCGCTGACCTTGGGCCGCACGGGCTGTGTCGCTGACATCCGGGTGCTCACCTCGCCGTATCGGGGGACTGCCGATCGGTGCTACCAGTGAGTCGTACCCGCTCGGGGCCCCCGGGAAAAGGGGCCACGCGGGAAGCGTCCGGGAAATGGGGGACGGCCGGAGCCCCCGCACAGTAGGCTCCGGCCGTCGGTCTGGGACCGTACGAGCAGGTCAGATGGCGAGGCCCGTGAGGACCAGGACGCGCTCGTAGGTGTAGTCGTCCATCGCGTAGCGGACGCCCTCGCGGCCGACACCGGACTGCTTGACGCCGCCGTAGGGCATCTGGTCGGCGCGGTAGGAGGGGGCGTCGCCGATGATCACGCCGCCGACCTCCAGCTCGCGGTGGGCGCGGAAGGCGACCTGGATGTCACGGGTGAAGACGCCGGTCTGCAGGCCGAACTTCGAGTCGTTGACGGCGGCGAAGGCCTCGTCGGTGTTCTCGACGCGCAGCAGGGTCAGGACCGGGCCGAAGACCTCTTCGGTGGCGAGCTTCACGCCGGCCGGAACGTCCGCGAGGACGGTCGGCTCCACAGTGGCGCCTTCGCGCTTGCCGCCCGTGAGCAGCTTGGCGCCGGCGGAGACGGCTTCCTCGACCCAGGTCTCCACGCGCCGGGCGGCGACCTCGGAGACGAGGGGGCCGACGTCGGTGGCGTCGTCGGACGGGTCGCCGGTGACCTGGGCGCGGACCTTCTCGACGATCTTCTCGGCGAGGCGGTCGTAGACGGAGGCGTCGGCGATCACGCGCTGCACGGAGATGCAGGACTGACCGGCCTGGTAGTTCGAGAAGGTCGCGATACGGGTCGCGGCCCAGTCGAGGTCGGCCTCGGAGGACCAGTCGGCGAGGACCACGGCCGCGGCGTTGCCGCCGAGCTCCAGGGTGCAGTGCTTGTGGGGCACCGACTGCTGGATGGCGTAGCCGACGGTGTCGGAGCCGGTGAAGGAGATGACGGGCAGGCGGTCGTCCTTGACCAGGGCCGGCATCTTCTCGTTGGCGACCGGCAGGACCGACCAGGAACCGGCCGGGAGGTCGGTCTCGGCGAGCAGCTCGCCGAGGATCAGGCCGGAGAGCGGGGTGGCCGGGGCCGGCTTCAGGATGATCGGCGCGCCGACGGCGATGGCGGGGGCCACCTTGTGGGCGCACAGGTTCAGCGGGAAGTTGAACGGCGCGATGCCGAGGACCGGGCCCTTGACGAAGCGGCGGGTCAGGGCCAGGCGGCCGACGCCACCGGCGTCGGTGTCCAGGCGCTGGGCGTCTCCGCCGTTGAAGCGGCGGGCCTCTTCGGCGGCGAAGCGGAACACGGACACCGCACGGCCGACCTCACCGCGGGCCCACTTGACGGGCTTGCCGTTCTCCGCGGAGATCAGCAGGGCGATCTCCTCGGTGCGCTCGGCGAGCCGCTTCGACACGTGGTCCAGGGCGGCGGCACGCACGTGCGCGGGGGTCGCGGAGAACTCCGCCGTCACGGCGTGCGCCGCGGCCACGGCCTCTTCGACCTGGGCGTCGGTGGGGACGCTGACGGCGGCGACCAGCCGGCCGTCCCACGGGTTGTGGACGTCGAAGCTGTCCTCGCCGGTGGCCTGGCGGCCGGCGAGCCAGAAGGCGTGGGTGGAAGTCATGCGAATCCCGGCCCTTCGGGTTGTGCGGTGGGGTCCTTGTCCCCACCACCGTAGGACTCCGCGGGGGTTTCGACGTTTGTCCGGCATGGAGCGACACGGGCCGGCGGTTCGCCGCTTTGTCAGTGTCGCGACTCCCGCCGCACGTGCGGGAGCGCCGGTGCGGGCCCCGGCCGAACGTGCGGGAGCGCCGGTGCGGGGCTCAGGGCGTCTCGGGCGGGCTGGCCTTGAGGGCGAGCCACAGCTCCATGCGGACGTCCGGGTCGTCCAGGGAGCGGCCGAGGATCTCCTCGACGCGCTTCATCCGGTAGCGCAGGGTGTGCCGGTGGACGCCCAGGTCGGCGGCGGCGGCGTCCCACTGGCCGTGGCGGGAGAGCCAGGCGTGCAGGGAGGCCACGAGGTCCCCGCGTCCGGTCGCGTCGTGGTCCCGCAGGGCCCGCAGGGTGCCGTCCGCGAAGGCGCGTACGGCGTCGTCGGCGAGCAGCGGGAGCACGGATCCGGCCGCGAGGTCCTCGTGCTCGACCAACGGGCGCCCCCGGCGCCGGGCCACCGCGAGTGCCTGGTCGGCCTGTTTGAGGGCCGCCGCCACCCCGGTGGGGACGGCGGGCGCCGAGAGGCCGATCACCAGCTCGTCCGGTTCGGGCCCCGTGGAGTCCCTGCCGCGCCGGGACTCCAGCGCCTCGGCGTGGTCGGCGCAGGCCTGGACGGCGGCTCCGCCGTCGGCGGCCAAGACCACGAGCCGTCCGGGCTCCGGCACCACGAGGAGGGTCTCCCCGGTGCGGGCCGCCGCCGACTCCACCGCGTCGGCCAGCAGCGCGAGGCCCTCCGGCTGGGCCGTCCCGGGCAGGGCCGGTTCGGCGACGACGATCCGGAACGGCGCCTCCAGCAGGGCCCCGTACAGGTCACCGGCGACGGCCCGGGCGTGCTCGGCCTGCCCCTCCAGCAGCATGCGCAGCACGGCCGCCCCGAGGCGGGACTCGGCGTCGTGCAGGGAGCGGGAGCGTTCCGTGGTCAGGGTGAGCAGGGCGACGGCGGAGTGCACGGCGTAGCGCTCGGCGGTGCCCAGCGGGGCTCCCGTGCCCACGGCCAGCGCGCCCCGGGGCCGCCGGCCGGTGCCGAGGGACTGCAGCTCGACCCGGTCCTCGGAACCGCCGACCACGGCGCTGGCCGGGGCGGGCCGCTCCCGCAGCCGCTCCACGTCGGGGGTGAGCCGGGCGGCCCGGCGGGCCGCCCAGTCGGGGGCGGCGGCGACCACGGCCCCGGAGGTGTCGTAGAGGGCCGCCCAGCCGTGCACGTGCGCGGCCAGCTTCGTCAGCAGCTCGGCGGGCCCGTCGGCGGAGAGGGCGGCCCGGGTCAGTTCCCGCTGGGCCTCGAAGCCGGCGGTGACGGCCCGGTACTGGTCGGCGGCGAGGGCGGCGGAGACGGCCTTGCTGATCGCGAGGAACGGGGTGCGCCGGGGCACCTCCAGCAGCGGCAGGTCCTCCTCCCGGGCGGCGGCCAGGAGGGCCTCCGGGACGGCCTCGTAGTTCACGCCGATCGCGAAGCCGATCCCGACGACGCCCGCGGCCGCGAGGCGACGGACGTAGCGGCGCATCTCCTCGGGGTCGTCCGCGTCCAGCTTCATGGCGGTGACGAGCAGCAGCTCGCCGCCCTCCATGTAGGGGACGGGGTCGGCGAGCTCGCTGACGTGGGCCCAGCGCACGGGGGTGTCGAGACGGCCCTCCCCCGCCCGGACGCTGAGCTTCAGCGCCGAGTGCTGGACGAGCGAGGCGAGGGTGAGCGGCATCGGGTACCAGCGGCCTTAGACGGGAGGAAGGGGCAGGGCTTACGGGACCACGGGGGCCCCGGGGGTTTTTCGCCGTGTCGTATGAACGGCCCCTCTCGATTCTGCCACCCCGTACGGGTCCGCTCAGCCCGTTCCGGCCAGTCGGACCAGCAGCGGGGCCGCCCGCTCCCCGCGTACCGAGGTCAAGGACAGCACCGCGCAGCCCGCCGGCACCGCGTGCGCCAGCTCGGAGGCCGACCACCGCTCGCGCTCGACCTGCCGTACGGTCACCGCGTCCGTGGTCACCGCCTTGCCCGTGACGAGCTTGCGGAAGGCGTGGATCGCCCGGGTCAGCGGTTGGTCGGCGAAGACGGTGCGGTGGGTGACGTCGCGGGTCTCCACCCATTCGGTGCCCCAGGCCTCGGCGAAGCGCTTGCCGTCCCAGGTGGTGACCCCGGCGAAGGCCATCCGGCAGCCCACGGCGCCGAGCAGCGGGGTGCGCAGGGCCTCCGGTACGTCGTCCAGCGTGCGCAGCGTGAGCAGCACCCCGGCATGCGCCGAGCGCAGCCGCTGGACCCCGCGCACCGTCTCTGGGGTGAGGGTGTGGGAGGCGTCGTCGAAGGCGAGGAAGGCGAAGAGCGAGCGGTCCGCGCGGGCCGCGGTGGCGGCGTTGAACTGGGCCAGGAGCAGCCGGGCCAGCATCCGGGAGGCGTCGGCGTGGCCGCGTTCGGGGAGGTCGACGCGGACCCGGATGGGGTGTTCCAGGGCCCGCATGGAGAAGGGGCGCCCCTGGCCGGTGGGGTCGAAGAAGCCGGCGAAGGCGGGCCGGTCGAGCAGGGCGACCCGGTCGGCGAGCATCGGGCCGGGGTCGCCGGGGGCTCCCTGCTGGCGCAGGCGCGCGTCCAGCTCGCGGAGCATCGACTGCCGGCCGGTGCCGTCGAGGGCCTGGCGGAGCGTGGTGAGGGCGGAGGGGACCTCGTCGAGCAGCTCGCGCAGCTCGGGCACGGCGGGGAAGCGGCCGTAGGCGGCGCGGAAGGGTCCGAGCAGCTGGGCGAGGGCGGTGGTGGCCCGGCGGAGGTCGAGGCCGGGGACGTCGCCGACGAAGGCCTCCGCGAGGAGGGCGGCGGCCTCGTCCGCGTCGGCGGTGCCGCCGTAGAGGTCGAGGTCGTGGACGGACTCGGGGTCGCCGACCCTGACGACCACGTCGAAGCCGGCGTCGGGGCCGAGCCCGGCCCCGGCGGCGCCGACGGCGATGACGGCGGCCTGACCGGCGAGGGCCTGCAGCGCGAGGGACTCGACGACGGGCCGCACCAGGCGGGCGGTCTTCCCGGTCCCGGAGGGCCCGACGGCCAACAGGGAGGTCCCGAGGACCTCGGGGTCGAGGGCGAGGTCGGTGCCGCGACGGGCGTAGGGGTTGCGCTCGCCGTCCTCGACGGTGCCGAGGAGCACCTGCCGGGCGAGCAGATCGTGCCGGGCGGCCCGCACGGGCAGGTCCCGGTCCCCGGAGGGGTGCACGCAGGCCCCGCCCCCCTTGGCCCGCACCGCCTCCCCGAAGGCCTCCCGCCGGGAGGGATCGGCCTGCACGGACTCCCAGGCCCGCCGGATCCGCGCGTAGTCGACGTCGTTCATCCGCCCGCCGAAAACCTCCCCTTCCAACCGGTCGGCAACACCCCCCATCCCCACGGCCCGCACCTCGGACCACGCGACGGGGTCGGGCCCCGCGGGCTCCTGCGCGGCGCGCGGGATCCTCGGCTTCTCCGCGGAGGCGGGCTTGCGCGCGAGACGGACGAAGAAGAGGAGGACGGGAATGGTGACGACCAGGTACACGAGGTACGTGACGAGGTTGCGCGTCTCCACTCCCATGTCCTCGTAGGGCAGGTGGTCCCCGACGAGGCCGAGGAGGGTCAGCGTGTTCGTGAAGATCAGCATCATGACGAAGAGTGCGCCCACCATCGCCCCCAAGGCCCGGGCCCCCGGACCGCGCGCGGCGACGAGCCGGTCGAAAGCCTGTCCCCAGGATCCGAGCCGGCTGAACCACACCACCAGCGCCACGGTCACCAGCAGCATGTAGGCCTGCAGGGCTGCGGCCCCCCGTCCGTCCACCGGGTCGCCCAGCTTCCACCAGTCGTTCGGTGTGAAGAGCTTGAGGGGCACGTCGATGTAAGGGATGTAGCGATTGGTGACCAGCGACCACAGCAGCACGCACGCCAGGAACGAGATCGCCGCCCCGGTCAGCAGGGAACGGGCTGTGGCCGGGTCGGCCTCGTCGGCGCGGCGCGGCCGGTAGCCCAGGCGCCAGATCCCCGGGTCCGCCCGCGGTCGCGGGGTCCGCACCCAGTCGGCCAGCGGGGACGCCGCCCCCTGGGCCGGGACGTGGGGTGCGGTCGTCGGCATCGGGGGGGCCGTCGGTGGCATCGGCGGAGGGCCCGCCGGTCGCGGGACGTGACCCGCTCGGGTCGGTTGTCCGTCGTACGTGCCCTCGGTGTCCATGAACCCCTGCCCCCTGCCCGTGCGAAGCCCTGCGGCGCTCAATGTAGTGCCCGACCCCGCCCACGACCCCGCACCCCGTCGTGATCCACGAGACACGCCGCCCTCCCTTCCTATGGCCGTCACGGACAAGGACGCGCGGGGACCACTCCCGAACGGCGCATGCCCTACCCCCTCCCCCGGGCCTAGCCTGCGGACAAAGACACAAGTGCGTCCGAAAACACCCCCCAGGAGCCCCCTATGACCTCTGTCCCGCAGGAGCGCCGCATCGTCACCGCGATCCCCGGCCCCAAGTCGCAGGAGCTGCAGGCCCGCCGCCTCGGTGTGGTGGCCGGCGGCGTGGGCTCCGTGCTCCCCGTCTTCACGGCCCGCGCGGGCGGCGGCATCATCGAGGACGTCGACGGCAACCGCCTGATCGACTTCGGCTCCGGCATCGCCGTGACCTCGGTCGGCGCCTCCGCCGAGGCCGTCGTGCGCCGCGCCTCCGCGCAGCTCGCCGACTTCACGCACACCTGCTTCATGGTCACCCCCTACGAGGGCTACGTCGAGGTGTGCGAGGCCCTCGCGGAGCTGACCCCTGGCGACCACGCCAAGAAGTCGGCCCTGTTCAACTCGGGCGCCGAGGCCGTCGAGAACGCCGTCAAGATCGCCCGTTCGTACACCAAGCGCCAGGCGGTCGTCGTCTTCGACCACGGCTACCACGGCCGTACGAACCTGACGATGGCGCTGACCTCGAAGAACATGCCGTACAAGCAGGGCTTCGGTCCGTTCGCCCCCGAGGTCTACCGCGTCCCGGTCGCCTACGGCTACCGCTGGCCCACCGGCGCCGAGAACTGTGGCCCCGAGGCCGCCGCGCAGGCGATCGACCAGATCAGCAAGCAGATCGGCGCCGACAACGTCGCCGCGATCATCATCGAGCCGGTGCTCGGCGAGGGCGGCTTCATCGAGCCGGCCAAGGGCTTCCTGCCGGCCCTCGTGAAGTTCGCCAACGACAACGGCATCGTCTTCGTCGCCGACGAGATCCAGTCCGGCTTCTGCCGCACCGGCCAGTGGTTCGCGTGTGAGGACGAGGGCATCGTCCCGGACCTGATCACCACCGCCAAGGGCATCGCCGGCGGCCTCCCCCTCGCCGCGGTGACCGGCCGCGCCGAGATGATGGACGCGGTCCACGGCGGCGGCCTGGGCGGCACCTACGGCGGCAACCCGGTGGCCTGCGCCGGTGCGCTCGGTTCCATCGAGACCATGAAGGAGCTCGACCTCAACGCCGCGGCGAAGAAGATCGAGTCCGTCATGAAGACCCGCCTGACGGCCATGCAGGAGAAGTACGACATCATCGGCGACATCCGCGGCCGCGGCGCCATGATCGCGATCGAGCTCGTGAAGGACCCGGTCTCCAAGACCCCCTTCCCGGAGGCGGCCGGCGCGCTCGCCAAGGCCTGCCACGCCGAGGGCGTCCTCGTCCTCACCTGTGGCACCTACGGCAACGTGCTCCGCTTCCTCCCCCCGATCGTCATCGGCGAGGACCTCCTCAACGAGGGCCTGGACGTCATCGAGGCCGCCTTCGCGGCCCTCTGAGCCGACCCCGGCTCGACGCCCGGCTCGGGCCCACGAGTCGACGTACGGAGCGACGTTCGAAACGACTCCGGACCGACGTCCGGTTCGAACGACGGGAACAGGTGCTCGCGGCACGCTCGATCGCTACCAGCGGTAACGGTCGGGCGCTGTGAAGAAGCTGTGGGGGGCCGATGGCGGGAGCGCGTTCCCGCTGTCGGCCCCCCGCCCGTTGGCGTACGGTTTCTGCAGATGAGTGAAACAGACCGCTCCCGGGAAACCGTGAGCGATTCCGGTACCGGGCTTCCCCAGCGCCGCACTGGGCATGCGTTCGCGCACACTCTTCTCCGATCGGACGGCCGTTCGCCCCAAACCCCCCGGGGCGCACGGCAACCCGATCCGGGCGGCCGTCCCGGAACCACCCCCCCTGTTCCGGGACGGCCGGCCACTCTCTCCCGCCTCGTGGGCGTCGCCTCCCTCTGCTGGGGCCTCTTCGCGCTGATCACCTGGCAGGTCCTGGCGTCCGGCCCGCTGTTGACGCCCGATCACGCCCTTAGCCGGATCCTGGTGCGCACGGTCCCGGACTCCGTCACCGAGCGCCTCGCGGACCTGGGCAACATCCCGATCGCCGTGCCCGTCCTCGCCGTGGCCATGGCGTACGCGGCCCGACGCGGCCGGTGGCGCGCCGCCCTCGCGGCAGGGGCGGCCCTGGCCCTCGTGCCCGCGCTGATCGTCCCCCTCAAGGAGTGGACGGGCCGCCCGGGCCCCCTGGAACCCTGGGCCGCCGGCTACTACCCCTCGGGCCACACCGCGACGGCCCTGGTGGCCTACACGGCCGCGGCGCTGCTGGTACGCCCGTACGCCCGCCGCCCCTGGCCTCTGTGGCTCGCGGCCGCCCTCACCACCCTCACCGCGAGCGGCCTGGTCCTGCGCGGCTTCCACTGGCCCCTGGACGTCCTGGCCAGCCTCCTGCTGTGCGCCCCCCTGCTGCTCGCCGTCGGCCGGGCCACCGGTCACCGTCGCCCTGCCGGACCGTAGGAGGGCCGCGTCGGCGACCCCGGTGACCTCGCGCGCCGACCCGGTGCCCGCCGCACGCGGGCCGCGGCCGGGAGGCGGCGGCCCGCGTGCGGCGGGCGGTGGTCAATCAGCCGCCGAAGTAGCCGTCGAAGTTCCGGCTGAACTCCCAGCCGCCGAAGCGGTCCCAGTTGATCGACCAGGTCATCAGGCCGCGCAGGGCGGGCCAGGTGCCGTGGGTCTGGTAGGTGCCGCAGTTCTGCTTCTTCGTCAGGCAGTCCAGGGCCTTGTTCACCTCGGCGGGCGCGGTGTGGCCGTTGCCCGCGTTGGTGGTGGCGGGCAGGCCGATGGCCACCTGCTCCGGGCGCAGCGGCGGGAAGACCCGCGAGGTGTTGCCCGCGACGGGGAAGCCGGTGAGCAGCATGTCGGTCATGGCGATGTGGAAGTCGGCGCCGCCCATGGAGTGGTACTGGTTGTCCAGGCCCATGATGGAGCCGGAGTTGTAGTCCTGGACGTGGATCAGGGTGAGGTCGTCGCGCAGGGCGTGGATGACCGGGAGGTACGCGCCCGCGCGCGGGTCCTGGCCGCCCCAGGGGCCGGAGCCGTAGTACTGGTAGCCGAGCTGGACGAAGAACGTCTCGGGGGCCATGGTCAGGACGAAGCCCGCGCCGTACTTGGCCTTGAGGGTCTTCACGGCGGAGATCAGGTTGACGATGACCGGGGTGGTGGGGGCGCGGAAGTCGGTGTCGCCGGTGGCCAGGGAGAGGGAGTGGCCCTCGAAGTCGATGTCGAGGCCGTTGAGCCCGTACTCGTCGATGATCTTACTGACGGAGCTGACGAACGTGTCGCGGGCGGCGGTGGTGGCGAGTTGGACCTGGCCGTTCTGGCCGCCGATGGAGATCAGCACCTTCTTGCCGGCCGCCTGCTTGGCCTTGATGGCCGCCTTGAACTCGGCCGGGGTCTCCACGCCGGGGCATTCGGAGACCGGGCAGAGCTGGAAGCGGATGTCGCCCGAGGTCACCGAGGTGGGTTCGCCGAAGGCGAGGTTGATGACGTCCCAGGAGGCGGGGACGTCGGCCATCCGGAGGTAGCCGGAGCCGTTGGCGAAGCTGCTGTGGAGGTAGCCGACGAGGGCGTGCGGGGGCAGTTGGCCGCCCCCGTCCCCCGGGCCTCCGGGGTCGGTGGGCCCGGTGGTGGCTGTGACGACGGCCGACTTCGGGGACTCCCCCGCGGCGTTGGTGGCGCTGACCTGGAAGCCGTAGGTGGTGGCGGGGGTCAGTCCGGTCACGGTGGTCGAGGTCCCGGTGACCGAGGCGACCAGGGTGTCGCCCCGGTAGACGCGGTAGCCGGTGGCGCCCGCGCCGGGCTGCCAGCTCAGCGGGACGGAGGTGGAGGTGGGGGTGGCCGCGGTCAGGCCGGTGGGGGCGGCGGGCAGTTGGACCGAGCCGCCGGGGTCGGGGCCGACGAGGCTGACGTCGTCGGTGAGGTGGGCGGGCTGTCCGTACCAGCCGTTGGTGTAGACGGTGACGGAGGTGGTGGCGGCGCCGGTGCGGAAGCTCGTGGTGAGCTGCTTCCAGGCGCCGGGGGTTTGGGCCCAGGTGGACACGTCGGTGGTGCCGGTGCCGGTCGCGCCGAGGTAGACGTACGCGCCCTGCACCCAGGCGGTGAGGGTGTACGTCGAGTCGGGCTTGACGGTGACGGCCTGGGAGCAGCGGCCGTTGTCCTGGCCGGCCGGGGTGGCCTTGAGGGCGGACGTCCCGCCGTGGACGGGGGTGGTGACGACGGCTCCGCTGCCGGCGGAGCAGCTCCAGCCGGTGAGGCCGGCCTCGAAGCCGCCGTTGCGTACGAGGTCGGCGTCGGCCGCCGCGGCGGGCGGTCCGGCGGCGAGGAAGCCGGCCGTCGCCAGGGCGGCGGCGGTAAGGATGGACCAGGCTCTGCGCACAACTGCCTCCGGGGCATGGGGGGATGGAGGGGGTCAGCGGCGCCAAAGATGGTCCAGACCAATGCTCTTGTCAAGGCTTCCGACCCTCCTGCGCCACCACGTGCGCCGCCGCCTCGTGCATCGCGAGCTCCAACACGACCGGGTCGGTGAGCGTGCCCAGACCGTCCGGGGTGACCAGCCAGCGCACCCCGCCCGTCGCCCGGCCGGGGTACGGGACCACGATCCAGCTGCCGCGCCCGGCTCCCCGTACGCCCGTGCCGATCCACCGGGACGCGGTGCCCGCCGGGACGAAGAAGCCCAGCCGGGAGTCGCCGAAGTCGGCGAGCACCGGCCCCGGCCGGTCCAGGAGCAGATGCAGTACCTCGAGGGTGGCGTGCCCCAGCCCGCCCGGCAGGATCAGCACGTCCCAACTCCGGCCGGCGGGCAACAGGGTGACCCCGAGGGGATTGCGCTCCCACTCCCACCGGCAGGCCTCCGGGTCCGGCGCCACCGACACCAGCCATTCCACTGCCGTTTTACTGCCCGGGTACGTCATCGCCCGGCCTCCGTTCGTCTCGTGTGCGGTGAGGAGTCCTCACCGGGAGAGAGCGGGGCCGGGCGCGGTTATGACGCGGGTTTCGTTACTCCATGGTAGTGAATCGGGTCACGCGGTGATCACGGGCGTGCGCCGGGCGCACCCGGCCGCCGGGGCTCCTCAGCTGTCGAAGCCGAGCCCGAGGCGGTCCAACGTCCGCAGCCAGATGTTGCGGTGTCCGCCGCGTGCGTCGGCGCGGGCCAGCGACCACTTGGTGAGGGTGATCCCGGTCCAGGCGAAGGGCTCGGGCGGGAAGGGCAACGGCTTGGAGCGCACCATCTCCAGGCGCGTGCGCTCGGTCTCGACCCCGTCGAGCAGGTCCAGCATCACGTCCGCGCCGAAGCGGGTCGCGCCCACGCCGAGGCCGGTGTAGCCGGCGGCGTAGGCGACCTTGCCGGCGTGCGCGGTGCCGAAGAAGGCCGAGAAGCGCGAGCAAGTGTCGATGGCCCCGCCCCAGGCGTGGGTGAAGTTCAGGCCCTCCAGCTGCGGGAAGGCGGTGAAGAAGTGCTCGGCGAGCTTGAGGTAGGTCTCGGGGCGGTGGTCGTACTCCGCGTCGAGCCGGCCCCGGTAGGGGTAGATGGCGTCGTAGCCGCCCCACAGGATCCGGTGGTCCTTGGTGATGCGGAAGTAGTGGAACTGGTTGGCGCTGTCGCCGAGCCCCTGCCGGTTCTTCCAGCCGATGGCGGCGAGCTGCTCCTCGTCGAGCGGCTCGGTCATCAGCGCGTAGTCGTACACCGGGACGGTGAACGGGCGGATCCGCTTGACCAGCGACGGGAAGATGTTGGTGCCGAGCGCGACCCGACGGGCGCGGATCACCCCGTACGGGGTCCGTACCGCCATCCCGGGCCCGGACGGGGCCATCTTCAGGCCGGGGGTGTTCTCGTAGATCCGTACACCCAGCTCCAGGCAGGCCCGCTTGAGGCCCCAGGCCAGCCTGGCCGGGTTCAGCATGGCGACGCCGCCCCGGTCCCACAGGCCCGCGAGGAAGGTCGGGGAGTCCACCTCGGCGCGCAGGGCCTCGCCGTCCAGCCATTCGGAGCCGTCGGCCAGGCCGAGGCGGAGCGCCTCCTCGTGGAGTTCGCGCAGCTCCTCGACCTGGTGGGGTTCGGTGGCCACGTCGATCTCGCCGGTGCGCTCGAAGTCGCAGTCGATGCCGTAGCGCTCGACGGCCGCCTCGATGGCGTCGAGGTTGCGGGCGCCCATCTCCTCCAGCTTCTCCAGCTCGTCGGGCCAGCGGGACAGCCCGTTGGAGAGGCCGTGGGTGAGGGAGGCCGCGCAGAAGCCGCCGTTGCGGCCGGAGGCGGCCCAGCCCGCCTCCTTGCCCTCGATCAGGACGACGTCCCGTGCGGGGTCGCGCTCCTTGGCCAGGAGCGCGGTCCACAGGCCGCTGTACCCGCCGCCGACGACCAGCAGGTCGCAGCGCTCGTCCCCGGTGAGCGCGGGCTGCGCGGCGGGCTTGCCGGGGTCGTCCAGCCAGTACGAGACCGGCTTCGCTTCGGAAAGGGATTTCGCGACACTACGCATGGCGACTGGGGCCATGTCTTCCAACTCCCTACGGAACTGAACTGATTACTTCGGTTGTGCCTTCTTGCGGCGGTTGCCGACCCACTGGCCGGCGAGGACCACCAGCACCGCGATGACGAACATCGCCGTGCCGATGACGTTGATCTGCACGGGCGTCCCGCGCTGGGCCGAGCCCCACACGAACATGGGGAAGGTGACGGTGTTGCCCGAGTTGAAGTTGGTGATGATGAAGTCGTCGAAGGAGAGCGCGAAGGAGAGCAGCGCGCCCGCCGCGATGCCCGGGGCCGCGATCGGCAGGGTGACCCGCACGAAGGTCTGCACCGGTCCGGCGTACAGGTCGCGGGCGGCCTCCTCCAGCCTCGGGTCCATCGACAGGACCCGCGCCTTGACGGCGGCGACGACGAAGCTGAGGCAGAACATGACGTGCGCGATGAGGATGGTCCAGAAGCCGAGCTGGATGCCCATGTTCAGGAACAGCGCGAGCAGGGAGGCGGCCATGACGATCTCGGGCATGGCCATCGGCAGGAAGATCAACGAGTTGACCGCGCCGCGCCCCCGGAACCGGTAGCGGACCATCGCGAAGGCTATGGCCGTGCCCAGCACGGTCGCTCCGATGGTGGCCCACAGGGCGATCTGGAGGGAGAGCGAGAGGGAGCCGCACAGGTCGGCGACCCCGCAGGGGTCCTTCCACGCGTCGAGGGAGAACTCCTGCCAGGCGTAGTTGAACCGGCCGGTGGGGTTGTTGAAGGAGAAGACCGTCACGACGACGTTCGGCAGGATCAGGTACGCGAGCGTGCCCAGTCCCGCGATGACGACGAAGTTGCGGCGAAGCCAGGCAAGGGGCTTGTTCATCAGACCAGGTCCTCCGTCCCCGCTCGGCGGATGTAGATGGTGACCATGATCAGCACGATGGCCATGAGGATGAACGACAGCGCGGCCGCCGTCGGGTAGTCGAGGATCCGCAGGTACTGCGACTGGATGACGTTTCCGATCATCCGGGTGTCCGTCGAGCCGAGCAGTTCGGCGTTGACGTAGTCGCCGCTCGCCGGGATGAAGGTGAGCAGGGTCCCGGAGACCACGCCCGGCATCGAGAGCGGGAAGGTCACCTTGCGGAACACCGTGGCGGGGCGGGCGTACAGGTCGCCGGCCGCCTCGTGGAGGCGGGTGTCGATGCGCTCCAGCGAGGTGTAGAGCGGCAGGACCATGAAGGGGAGGAAGTTGTACGTCAGACCGCACACCACCGCGAGCGGTGTGGCGAGGACGCGGTTCCCCTCGGTCATCCCGAGCCAGCTGGTGACGTCGAGGAAGCCGACCGCGTCGAGGGCGCCGACCACCGGGCCGCCGTCGGCCAGGATCGTCTTCCAGGCCAGGGTGCGGATCAGGAAGCTGGTGAAGAACGGGGCGATGACGAGGACCAGCACGAGGTTGCGCCAACGGCCCGCCTTGAAGGCGATCAGGTACGCCAACGGGTACCCGAGCAACAGGCAGAGCGCGGTGGCGGTACCCGCGTAGAGCAGGGAGCGCAGGAACTGGGGGTAGTAGTCGGTGAAGGCGTCCCAGTAGGTCTGGAAGTGCCAGGTGACCTTGAATCCCTCTTCGAGGGAGCCGGTCTGCACCGAGGTGGAGGCCTGGTAGACCATCGGCAGCACGAAGAAGACGAGCAGCCACAGGATGCCGGGGAGCAGCAGCCAGTACGGGATCAGGCGCTTGCGCAGGGACGGCTTGTGCACCGGCGGTTCGGCGGGGGCGACGGCGGCGGGCGCCCCGGTCGGCGCCGCGGTGGCGCTCACGCGCCCTCCTCGACCGTCTCGATCCCCGCGTCGATGTCCTGGGCGGCGTCGAGGCCGAAGGTGTGGTCCGGGTTCCAGTGGAGTACGACCTCGGCGCCGGGCACGAGGCGGGCGTCGCGCTCGATGTTCTGCGCGTACACCTCCAGCTCCGGGCAGACCGGGCTGTCGATGACGTACTGGGTGGAGACTCCGATGAAGGAGGAGTCGGCTATCCGGCCCGCGATCTTGTTCCGGCCGGCCGCGATCGTGTGCTCCTCTTCGACGTGGACCAGGGAGATCTTCTCGGGGCGCACGCCGACCAGCAGCTTCCCGCCCGCACGGGGTGTGGTCGAACATCGCTGGGCCGGCAGCCTGAGCCGCGTCCCCGCGGAGCTGACGGTGACCTCCGCGCCGGTGGCCTCCACGACCTGCGCCTCGATGAGGTTGGAGGTGCCGAGGAAGTTGGCGACGAAGGTGGTCCCCGGGTTCTCGTACAGCTCGGCGGGGGCGCCCAGTTGCTCGACGCGACCGCCGTTCATCACGGCGACCGTGTCGGCCATGGTCATGGCCTCCTCCTGGTCGTGGGTGACGTGCACGAAGGTGATGCCGACCTCGGTCTGGATCCGCTTGAGCTCCAGCTGCATCTGCCGGCGCAGCTTGAGGTCCAGGGCGCCGAGCGGCTCGTCGAGGAGCAGCACCTGCGGGTGGTTGATCAGGGCGCGGCCCACGGCGACGCGCTGCTGCTGGCCGCCGGAGAGCTGGTGGGGCTTGCGCCGGGCGAACTGCCCGAGCTGGACCAGCTCCAGCATGTCGTCGACCTGCTTCTTGACGGACTTGACGCCGCGACGGCGCAGTCCGAAGGCGACGTTCTCGTAGATGTCGAGGTGCGGGAACAGGGCGTAGCTCTGGAAGACGGTGTTGACCGGGCGCTTGTACGGCGGCAGGTGGGTCACCTCGCGCTCGCCCAGGCTGACCGTGCCGGTGGAGGGCTCCTCCAACCCGGCGATCATGCGCAGGGTGGTGGTCTTCCCGCAGCCCGAGGCGCCGAGCAGGGCGAAGAAGGAACCTTGGGGAATGGTGAGGTCCAGCGGGTGCACGGCGGTGAAGGAGCCGTAGTGCTTGCTGATCCCGGCGAGCCGGACGTCGCCGCTCGCGGTCTTGTCAGTCATGGGCCTGGGCCTTCGGTGGTGTGTCGTCGGAAGGGGGAACGGGGCGCGGGTGCGGGACCGGGCGCCGTGCGACGCGGGGAGGGCGTCAGGCTCCGATGAGCTTGGCGAACTTCTCCTCGTACGCCGTCTCTTCCTCGCTGGTGAGGGAGCGGAAGGCGTGGGACTTGGCCGTCATCGCCTTGTCCGGGACGATCAGGGTGTTCTCCGCGAGGGCGGGGTCGATCTTGGCCAGCTCGTCCTTGACCCCCTCGACGGGGCAGACGTAGCTGATGAAGGCGGCCAGCTGCGCGGCGACGGGGAGTTCGTAGTAGTAGTCGATGAGCTTCTCGGCGTTGGCCTTGTGGCGCGCCTGGACGGGGACCAGGAGGTTGTCGCTGGAGGTGATGTAACCGGCCGCCGGGATCGCGTACTTGATGTCCGGGTTGCCGGCCTGGAGCTGGATCACGTCGCCCGCCCAGGCGAGGCAGGCCGCCAGGTCCCCCTTGTCGAGGTCGGCGGTGTAGTCGTTGCCGGTGAAGCGGCGGATCTGCTTGGTGTCGACGCCCTTCTGGAGGCGGCCGACGGCTCCGTCGTAGTCCGCGTCGGTGAAGTTCGCCGGGTCCTTGCCCTGGTCGAGGAGGGTCATGCCGACGCTGTCGCGCATCTCGGTGAGGAAGCCGACCCGGCCCTTGAGGGTGGGGTCGTCCAACAGCTGGGTGACGGAGTCGACCTTCCTGCCGCCGGTGGCCTTGGAGTTGTAGGCGATGACGGTGGAGATGCCGGTCCAGGGGTAGCTGTGGGCGCGCCCCGGGTCCCAGTCGGGGGTGCGGAACTGCGGGGAGAGGTTCGCGTAGGCGTGCGGGAGGCGGGCGGGGTCCAGCTTCTGGGCCCAGCCGAGGCGGATGATGCGGGCGGCGAGCCAGTCGGTGACGACGAACAGGTCGCGGCCGGTGTCCTGGCCGGCCGCGAGCTGCGGACGTATCTTCCCGAAGAACTCGACGTTGTCGTTGATGTCCTCGGTGTACTTGACCTTGATCCCGGTCCGTTTGGTGAACTCCTCCAGCGTCGGACGGGACTTCTCGTCGTCGCTGGTGTCCATGTACTCGGTCCAGTTGGAGAAGTTGATCTCCTTCTCCCGGTCCGAGTGGTCGTCGGACGCCTCCGCCTGCCCACCCTCGCGCTTGGCGGGCGGGATGCCACAGGCGGTGAGGGCGGAGAGGCCGCCCAGGGTGAGCGCCCCGACTCCGGAGGCCCGCAGCAGCGAGCGGCGGGTGAGGGCGCCGCGCCCGCTGGTGAGGCTGCGCCGCATCGCGGCGAGTTGCGCCGCCGAGAGGTGGTCGGGCTCGAACTGCTCCATGCGCGTTGCCCTTTCGGGATGGGTGTGCCGCCGGTCGAGCGGACTGTTCTATCGGTCCCCGAAGATCGTGCGGTGCCAGTCCTTCGCGGCTACCGCCGTGTTGTCGAACATCACGTGCTTGACCTGCGTGTACTCCTCGAAGGAGTAGGAGCTCATGTCCTTTCCGAAGCCGCTCGCCTTGTAGCCGCCGTGGGGCATCTCGCTGATGATCGGAATGTGGTCGTTGACCCAGACGCAGCCCGCCTTGAGCTCGCGGGTGGCGCGGTGGGCGCGGTAGAGGTCGCGGGTCCAGGCGGAGGCGGCGAGCCCGTAGGGGGTGTCGTTGGCCAGCGCCAGGCCCTCGTCGTCGGAGTCGAAGGGCAGCACGACCAGGACCGGGCCGAAGATCTCCGACTGGACGACCTCGCTGTCCTGGGCGGCGCCGGAGATCAGGGTCGGCCGGTAGTAGGCGCCCGCCTCCAACTCGCCGCCGGGGATCTCGCCGCCGGTGACCACCGTGGCGTACGCGCGGGCGCGCTCGACGAAGGCGGCGACCCGGTCGCGCTGGGCGTGCGAGACCAGCGGGCCGAGGTCGGTGCCGGGCGCGAAGGGGTCGCCCAGGCGGACGGTGTCCATCAGCTCGGCGACCCGGGCGACGAAGGCGTCGTGCAGGGGGCGCTGGACGTAGGCGCGGGTGGCCGCCGTGCAGTCCTGGCCGGTGTTGATCAGCGAGGCGGCGACCGCGCCGTGGGCGGCGGCCTCCAGGTCGGCGTCGTCGAAGACCACGAAGGGGGCCTTGCCGCCCAGTTCCAGGTGGAGCCGCTTGACGGTGGCGGTGGCGATCTCCGCGACCCGCTTGCCGACGGCGGTGGAACCAGTGAAGGAGGTCATGACCACGTCCGGGTGGCCGACCAGGTGCTCGCCCGCGTCGCGGCCGGCGCCGGTGACGATGTTGACCACGCCGTCGGGCAGGCCCGCCTCCTTGGCCGCCTGGGCGAACATCAGGGAGGTCAGCGGGGTCAGCTCGGCGGGCTTGAGGACGATCGTGTTGCCCGCGGCGATGGCCGGGAGGATCTTCCAGGCGGCCATCTGGAGCGGATAGTTCCAGGGGGCGATGGAGCCGACGACGCCGATGGCCTCGCGGCGTACGTACGAGGTGTGGTCCCCCGAGTACTCGCCGGCGGCCTGGCCCTGGAGGTGGCGGGCCGCGCCCGCGAAGAAGGCGGTGTTGTCGATGGTCCCCGGTACGTCGAACTCGGTGGACAGCTTGAGCGGCTTGCCGCACTGCAGGGACTCGGCGTACGCGAAGTCCTCCGCCTGCTCGGCCAGTACGGCCGCCAGCCGGTGCAGGGCGTCGGAACGCTCGCCGGGGGTGGCCGCCGACCAGGCCGGGAAGGCCCGTCGGGCGGCGGCGACGGCTTCGTCCACGTCCGCGGTGCTCGCCAGTTCGTAGGTGAGCACCTCCTGTCCGGTGGCGGGATCGACGACGGTGTGCGACCGTCCCGAGGTACCGGACCGAAGCCGGCCGTCGATGTACTGCGCGCCGTCTGCGAAGCGGTCCTTGACCTGGAAGCGGTTACCCATCACGCTCTCACGCTCTCCGTAGCTACAGCTCGAATTGAGTGCCGATCCTGGCAGAGGCATAGGCCCCAGCCAAGGGATTCCGTTGTTGCCTTTTGATTACGCGACGGAATCGGTCGACCATGTGTCGAGGCTCGCACGAAATCCCGTACGAAGTGTCAGTGGTGGCTGCCAGACTCGCGTGCATGGAGCTGATCGAGGCGTTGATCGGGCAGGTCAACCGTGGTGAACGGGTGAAGTACCTGCCCTTCTGGGGGCACCGGCCGAAGGCCGACGGGACGCTCGGACCGAGCTGCATGAGCCAGTGGTGGCCGTCCGCGTTCACTGTGGGTGACGACCGCTACGCGACGGCCGAGCACTGGATGATGGCCGGCAAGGCACGACTGTTCGGGGACCCGGAGGCCGAGCGCGCGGCCCTGGAGGCGCCGAGTCCGGCGCAGGCGAAGCGGGCCGGGCGGCTCGTGCGCGGCTTCCGGGACGAGGTGTGGGAGCGGGAGCGGTTCGCGCTGGTCGTGGAGGGCAGCGTGCACAAGTTCGGCTCGGATCCGGCCCTGCGGTCCTACCTGCTCGGTACGGGCTCGCGGGTGCTGGTCGAGGCGAGCCCCCTGGACCGGATCTGGGGCATAGGCCTCGCCGCCGACGACGAGCGCGCCCTGGACCCGGCGCGCTGGCAAGGGCTGAACCTGTTGGGCTTCGCCCTGATGGAGGCCCGCGAGCGGCTGCGCGAGCAGACCGCGTGAGCCCCGGGGGCGGGGAGGGCGCCGGAGGTCCGGACGACTCCGGGTCGCGGCCCCGGGAGCGGCGCCGGCGCGTGGCGGCCGTCATCGTGCGCGAGGGGCGGGTCCTGATGGTCCGCGAGCGCGGCAGGGGCCCCTCCGGGCTCCACGACGGGGCCTCGTACTGGACCCTGCCGGGCGGAGGGGTGGAGCCCGGGGAGGACCTGGAGGCCGCGGTGCGGCGGGAGGTCGCCGAGGAGACCGGGCTGCGGGCCCTGGAGGTGCGCTTCGCCTACGAGGCGCCCTATCCCTCGGGGTGGACCTCCTGCTTCCGGGTGGAGGTCGCGCCCGGGGAGCCGCGGCTCGGGGTGGACCCGGAGTTGGAGTGCGACTGTCCGCGGATGGTGGGGCTCGTCTGGGTGCCGGTGGCGCGCGACGCGGTGGACGGGTCGTACATGGTGGCGACCCTCTTGTCGGCCGTCCCCGCCTGATCCGATCCGTCGGGCCGGGCCCGGGCCCGGCCCTCGCCGGGCTGGGCGGGCCGGCGCGGCGCCCGGTTCCGGGTCGTGGGTGAGCGCCGGGTCAGACCCTTTCGCGGGGCTGGTCGTCGACCCGGGAGATCGAGGGCGGGCCGTCGTCGTCGTGGGTGTCGTCGAGCGAGGAGCCGTAGAACACGAGCAGCGTCGTGACGGCGCCCAGCATCAGTCCGACCGAGCCGACGATCATGCCGGCCACGGCCATGCCACCGTTCGTCGCCTCGCCGCGGTTGACCCGGCGTTGGCCCAGGGCGCCGAAGACGATCGCCGCGATGCCGAGGGCGACGGAGCCGACCATCAGGACGCAGCCGACCACCGAGATGATGCCGAGCACGAGGGCGGTGATCCCGAAGCCGTTGCGGGCGGGGTACGGGGACGCCGGGTGGCCGGGGTAGCCCGGATAGCCCGGGTACCCCACGAAGCCGGGATGGCCTCCGGTCTGGAACCCGGGCGGTACCCCGGGACCGCCCGGGTACCCGTACCCGGCCGGATCGGGCTGCGCGGGGTAGCCGTAGGCGGGGGTTCCCGCCGGGCCGGGCGCGGGCGCCGGTATCGGGGGCGGCCCGTACGGCGGGGCGGCGGGAGCGGGGCCCGGGGCGGGCTGCGCGGCCGGGAGGCCCGTGACCGTCTGCTGCTCGTGCGCGGGCGCGGCGCCCGGCGGCCCCCACGTGCCGGGCGCGGCCGGGGCGGGTCCGGTCTTGCCCAGGTCCACCGCCGGCTGCTCGGGCGGCGCCCACGGGTCCCTCGGCTCGGGGCTCTGGTCGGTCATACGGCGCCCCCCTCTCGTACGGCCATGCTAAGCGGTGCCACCGACAGGCTCCGGGCTCTGCCTACGATGAAGCCGACCTGACCGCACCCGTGTCCCACCGGAGGCAATCCATGCCCGACCTGCACCCCTTCATCGCGGGGCTGCCCAAGGCCGAACTGCACGTCCACCACGTCGGCTCCGCCTCCCCCCGCATCGTGGCCGAACTCGCCTCCCGCCACCCCGACTCGAAGGTCCCCACCGACCCCGAGGCGCTGGCCGACTACTTCACCTTCACCGACTTCGCGCACTTCATCGACGTCTACCTCTCGGTCGTCGACCTGGTCCGCACCCCCGACGACGTGCGCACCCTCACCTACGAAGTGGCCCGCGACATGGCGCGGCAGAACATCCGCTACGCCGAACTCACCATCACCCCCTACTCCTCCACCCGCCGGGGCATCGAGGAGAAGGCCTTCATGGCCGCCATCGAGGACGCCCGCCTGGCCGCCGAGTCCGAACTCGGCGTGATCCTGCGCTGGTGCTTCGACATCCCCGGCGAGGCCGGCCTGGAAGCCGCCGCCGAGACCGCCCGCCTCGCCGTGGACCTGCGTCCGGCGGGCCTGGTCTCCTTCGGTCTGGGCGGCCCCGAGATCGGTGTCCCGCGCCCCCAGTTCAAGCCCTACTTCGACGCGGCCCGCGCCGCCGGCCTGCACAGCGTGCCGCACGCCGGCGAGACGACCGGCCCGGAGACGGTCTGGGACGCCATCCGGGAGCTGGGCGCCGAGCGCATCGGCCACGGCACCAGCTCCACCCGGGATCCTGAGCTCCTGGCCTACCTCGCCGAGCACCGCATCGCGCTGGAGGTCTGCCCGACCTCCAACCTGGCCACCCGCGCGGTCGCGAACCTCGACGAGCACCCCGTCAAGGAGATGGTGGCGGCCGGCGTGCTCGTCACCATCAACAGCGACGACCCGCCGATGTTCGGCTCGGACCTCAACAACGAGTACGCGGTCGCCGCCCGCCTCCTCGACCTCGACGAGCGCGGGCTCGCGCAGCTGGCCAAGAACGCGGTCGAGGCCTCCTTCCTGGACCCGGCCGGCAAGGCGGCGCTCACCGCCGAGATCGACGCCTACACCGAGGGCTGGTTGGCGCGCTGATCACCCGTCGGTGACCTCGTCCCCCGAGAATGGGGGCATGAGCACCCTTACCGTCGTCGGCCACCGCGGCGACGCCTACCGAGTCCGTGAGAACACCCTCGCCTCCGTCCGCTCCGCCTTCGCCCTCGGGGCGGACGCGGTGGAGGTCGACGTCCGGTTGACCCGCGACGGAGTGCCGGTCCTGCTCCACGACGAGGACCTCCGGCGCCTGTGGGGCTACGACGTGCGCCTGGACGAGGTCACCGCCGCGCAGCTCAAGGAGCTGACGGAGGGCGGTGTCCCGACCCTGCGGCAGGCGCTGGCGGAGGCCGGGGCCGGTCGGCTGATGCTCGACCTGCCGGGGGCGACGACCGAGTCCGCGCGCGCCGTCGTCGGCCTCGTGCGGGAGTGCGGGGCCCGCGAGCGCACGTACTACTGCGCCGGGCCGAGCGCCATGCTCGCGGTCCGCGCCGCCGACCCGGGCGCCGAGATCGCGCTGACCTGGACCACGCTGAACCCGCCGCGCCGGGTGCTCGTCGACGCGCTGGGGCCGCGCTGGCTCAACTACCGCTTCGGGCTGGTCACCCGCGAGTTGACGGACGCCCTGCACGACGAGGGGCTGCTGGTGTCGGCCTGGACCGCGGACACCAAGCGCTCGATGCGGGCGATGATCGCCGCGGGGGCGGACGCCGTGACCACCAACCGCGTCGACACGCTGGTGGCGGTGCGGGCCGAGGCCGGACGGTGATACGCGCCCTGGCCGGGCGCGTCCGCGGGGCGGACCCGCGGTGGCGGGACCTCGGGCTGACCCTGCTGGTGCAGCTTGCCGTCACCATGCCGTTCGTCGTGCCCCGGCCCGCCGACCTGCCCGCCGCCACCTGGGCCTCGTACGGGATGACCACCCTCGCCGTGCTCCCGCTCGTCTGGCGGCGCCGGGCCCCGGTGCTGACCCTGGCCGCGGTGCTCGCCGCGGGCGGGGCTTACCAGGTGGCCTTCGAGGGTCCGGGGCAGCCCCTTCCGTACGCGGGGCTCATCGCCTTCTACACCGTCGCCCTGTCGTGCCCCGCCCGGATCCGCGTCGGGGTGGGCATCGCCGCGTCGGGGGTGGTCGCCCTGTCGGTGGCATGGGACACCGGGACACCGCGGGAGCTGCTCTTCGTCCTCTTCGTCTCGGGCGCGGCCTACGCCCTGGGCCGGCTCCAACACACCCGGCAGGCCTACACCGAGGCCGTCGAGGCGCGGGCGGCGCAACTGGAGCGGGCGAACCGGTTCGAGGCCGAGCAGGCGGCGGCGCGGGAGCGGGCCCGCATCGCGCGGGAGATGCACGACGTCCTCTCGCACGCCGTCAGCATCATGATCGTGCAGGCCGAGGCCGGTCCGGTGGCGGTGCGCCGGGCCCCCGCGCGGGCCGAGGCCGCCTTCGAGGCGATCGCGGAGACGGGTCGGGACGCGATGGCGCAGTTGCGCACGATGCTGGGGGTGCTGCGCACGGACGAGGAGCCGGCCCCCCGGACGCCGCAGCCCGGGATCGCGGGGGTGCCGGCGCTCCTGGACCGGGTGCGGGCGAGCGGGACGCGCGTGTCGTACGCGCGGGCGGGCGAGGTGCGCGAACTGCCGGCCGCGTTGGAGGCGACGGTGCACCGGGTGGTGCAGGAGGCGTTGACGAACATGGTGCGGCACGCGGGAGCCTCGCGGGTGGCGGTACGTCTGGAGTACGGGCCGGACGCGCTCACGGTGACAGTGACGGACGACGGGCGGGGGCCCGCGCCGGGGCGGGGGCCGGCGTCGGGGCGGGGGCCGGCGTCGGGCGGACACGGGCTGATCGGGATCCGCGAGCGGGCGGCGGCGCACAACGGGACGGCGCTGACCGGCCCGGGGCCGGGCGGGGTCGGCTACGCGTTGCGGGTGGTCCTTGTAACCTCGCCGCTGGAGGTGGGGAGTTGACGATCCGTGTGGTGGTGGCCGACGACCAGGAACTGGTGCGCAGCGGGTTCGCGATGATCCTGGACGCCCAGGAGGACATCGAGGTCGTGGCGGAGGTCGGGGACGGGGCGGCGGCGGTGGAGGCCGTGGCCCGGCTGGCTCCGGACGTGGCGCTGCTGGACGTGCGGATGCCGGTGCTGGACGGGATCGAGGCCTGCCGGAGGATCGCGGCGGGCGGCGGCTGTCGGACGGTGATGCTGACGACCTTCGACTCGGACGAGTACGTGTACGAGGCGCTGCACGCGGGGGCGAGCGGGTTCCTGCTGAAGGACGTGCGGCGGGACGACCTGGTGCACGCGGTACGGGTGGTGGCGGAGGGCGAGTCCCTGTTGGCGCCTTCGGTGACACGGCGGCTGATCGAGGAGTACACGGCGGCCACGGCCGGGCCGCCCGCGGCGGCGCGGGAGCTGTCGGCGCGCCGGCTGGAGGTGCTGACGGTCCGGGAGCGGGAGACGTTGCTGCACTTGGGACGGGGGTCGTCGAACGCGGAGATCGCGGTCGCTCTGACGGTCAGCGAGCACACGGTGAAGTCGCACGTGGGCAACGTGCTGGCGAAGCTGGGGCTGCGGGACCGGATCCAGGCGGTGATCTGCGCGTACGAGACGGGTCTGATCGCCGCGGGTACTCCCTCTGGAAAGTGAGGGGGCGGCGTGTCGCCTCCCCCGCGCCGGCGAGTTGTCGTACCGGTAAAGACCCCTCTTGACGGTGATCCGCAAGCACCCCTGTGACCGGCAACATTGCGGTCATCGGGGCGGTGGGCCCCGCGGACCGCACACAGGGGGATCACCACCATGAAGGCTCGCACCCGCACGTGGATCGCCGCCGCCGCTCTGGTTCTGGGAGTCGTCACCGGACCGGTGGCGGTCGCCGCGGCCGCTCCGTCGCCGGCGCCCGTCTCGATCGGCGTCGCCCCGCCCGTCTTCTCCTCCCCACCCGACGCCCGGGCCCTGCGCGACGCGATCGCGGGCGTGGGGGCTCACGACGAGCGCGCCACGGCGGCTCTGGTCCGGGTCGGCGGGACGAGCGGCGGGTGGCACGGCCATGCCGGTGTCACGGACATCCGCAAGGGACGCGAGGCGATCGAGGACGGCCGGTTCCGGGCCGGTTCGGTGACGAAGACCTTCACGGCGGCGGTGGTGCTCCAGCTGGCCGACGAGGGCCGGCTGGACCTGGACCGGCCGGTGCAGGAGTACCTGCCGGGGCTGTTGCCCGGTGGCGAGGGAGGCTTCCTGCCCATCAAGGTAAAGGAGTTGCTGAACTACACGAGCGGCTTGCGGTCCCCCGACGGGCCGGGTGACGCCGCCTCGGGGGACGCGTCGGGTGATGCCTTCTCCGACGCGTACGCCCACCGCTTCGACGTGGTGGACCCGCACGCCTTGATCGCCGACGCGGCGGCCCAAGGGCCCGCCTTCGACCCCGGCACAATGCAGGACTACGGCAACATCCATTACACGGTCCTGGGCCTGTTGATCGAGAAGGTGACGGGCACGACGTACGAGAAGGCCGTGGCCGCGCGGATCCTCAAGCCGCTGGGCCTGCGCCACACCTCGTTCCCGGCGCGGACCCAGACCTGGATCGCGGGTCCGCACAACCGCGGCTACCAGGCGGTGCGTCAGGCCGACGGGAGCAGCTCGCCGGTCGACGTGACGGAGTGGAACTCGACACCCAACTGGGCGTCCGGGGACCTCATATCGACGACGGCCGATCTGGAGCGTTTCACCGTGGCGCTGTTCGGCGGGGAGGTGGTGCCGAAGCCCCTGCTGGAGGAGATGTTCACCGTGCCCGAGGTGTCGATCTACCAGCCGAACGTCCCTTTGGACCAGCAGGACGGACCTCCGGCGGACCAGACGGCCGGCTTGAAGAGGTTCGTGCTGCCCGGGGGGAAGGTGGCCTGGGGGAAGACCGGTGGGCGTTACGGCTACAACACCGTCATCGGCGCCACCCGCGACCTGTCCCGAACCCTCGTCTACTCGGTGAACTCCACCGATGCCAAGGGGCGGGAGATGAACGAGGTGGCCCAGGCCATTGTCCTGGCGGCCTTCGCCGAGTAGCGGGGCACTCCCCGAGGAGCGGGGCCGACTCAGGCCGGCAGGGCTTCCAGGCGCTTGATCATGCGTCGCAGGATCAGCAGCGGGATCACTCCGAAGACGCCGAATGAGATGTCGATCAGCGACCACCCGACGGGGATGCCCCGGAGGGGGCCGCAGATGAGGGCCAGCGGGACGATCCCGGCGCAGGCGACCATGCCGGCTTCGACGATCCAGATGTTGCGTACCGGGTCGCGGTGGACGCCGTAGAAGAAGACGGCGATCACCAGGTGGGCGAAGGCGAGCCAGTCGGTGCCGTAGAGGAGGAAGGGGTACTCGGCGTCGGCCCGGTCGAGCCCGTCGCCCACCCGCCGCAACCAGTCGTTGGAGACCAGCGTGTTGAGCCAGTGCACTTCGCCGACCAGGGGAAAGGCGGTGAGTCCGCTCAGTACGAGGCAGACGAGGAACAGGGCAAGCCAGGCACGGATCCGCCGCAGGAGGGCGCTTCTCTCGCTCATGGAGGGAAGCGTACGCCGAGGAACTGAACACGTTCAGCCAATTCTCTGAACATGTTCAGTTCTGTGTCCGGACCGTGATCACAACCCGACGATGGCGTTCCAACGCTTGGCGAAGGACTGCCGCTCGGCCGAGGAGATGTCCCGGGCCACGACGAGGTGCTCGCGCATGTCGTCGTCGGGGAAGATCAGGGGGTTCTCCGCCAGTTCGGCGGTCTCCTTGTCCGGGGAGGCGGCCAAGACCTCGCGGGCGGCCGGCACCGGGCAGACGTAGTTGACGGCGGCGGCCAGCTCGGCGGCGACGGCGGGGTCGTAGTAGTAGTCGACGAGGGCCTCGGCATTCGCCTTGTGACGGGCCAGGTTGGGGATGAGCAGGCTCTCCGCCCAGAGTTCCGCGCCCTCTTCGGGAACGACGAACTCGATGTCGGGATTGTCGGCCTGGAGCTGGATGACGTCGCCCGAGTAGGCCTGGCAGGCCAGGACGTCGCCCTTGCTGAGGTCGGAGGTGTAGTCGTTCCCGGTGAAGCGGCGGATGTGCCTCTTCCTCACCATGCTCTCGACCTGGTCGCACATCCGGTGGAAGTCGGATTCGGTCCAGCGCGTGACGTCGACGCCGTTGCCCTGCATCAGCAGGGCGAAGGACTCGTCGAGCCCGGAGAAGAGGGTCACCTTCCCCGCGAGGTCCGGCTGCCACAGGTCCTTGACGGACTTGATCTCCCGGCCCAGGGCCTTGCGGTTGTAGGCGATGCCGGTGATGCCCGACTGCCAGGGCACGGTGTGCAGGCGGCCCTCGTCGAAGGCGGGGGAACGCAGCTGCGGGTCGAGGTTCCCGGCCACGTTGGACTGCTTCGAGCGGTCCATCTTCTGGGCCCAGCCCAGGTGGACGAAGCGGGCCGCCATCCAGTCGCTGACCACCACGAGGTCGTGACCCGTCGTCTGGTGGTTCATCAACGCCGGGCTGATCTTGCCGAAGAACTCGTCGTTGTCGTTGATCTCCTCGGTGTAGCGGACCTCGATGCCGGTCCGCTCGGTGAACGCCGCCAGCGTCGGCCGGCGCTCCTCGTCCTCCTCGTCGGTGTCGATGTAGAGCGGCCAGTTGGAGAAGGCGAGGCTTCGGTCCCGGCCGGAGAGGTCCTGGCCCTGGCGGCGCTCCTCCGGGACGTAGGCGGCGGGGACACCACAGCCGGCGAGGGCGGCCAGCAGGCCCGCGGCACCGAGGCCGCGCAGCGCCGCGCGGCGGGAGAAGGCGAGTTCAGGCATGGGCACAGCCTCGGACAACGCGAAGGGGCGGGCAATAGACAAGGTGTCTACTGCCCGCCCCTTCAAGGCCCTGCGGTGGTCAGTGCGCGGAGCACCTCACCGCCGCCGCCCGCTCAGCCGTCGAGCGAGGTCATCACGTGCTTGATGCGGGTGTAGTCCTCGAAGCCGTAGGCGGAGAGGTCCTTGCCGTAGCCGGACTTCTTGAAGCCGCCGTGGGGCATCTCGGCGACGAGCGGGATGTGGGTGTTGATCCACACGCAGCCGAAGTCGAGGTTCTTGGACATCCGCATGGCGCGGCCGTGGTTCTTGGTCCACACGGAGGAGGCGAGGGCGAACTCGACACCGTTCGCGTACTCCAGGGCCTGGGCCTCGTCGGTGAAGGACTGGACGGTGATGACGGGGCCGAAGACCTCGTTCTGGATGATCTCGTCGTCCTGCTTCAGGCCGGAGACCACGGTCGGGGCGTAGAAGTACCCCTTCTCACCGACCCGGTGGCCGCCCGCCTCGACCTTGGCGTGGGCGGGGAGGCGCTCGATGAAGCCCGCGACCTGCTTGAGCTGGTTGGGGTTGTTCAGCGGGCCGTACAGCACGTCCTCGTCGTCCGGCTGCCCGGTCTTGGTGTCCGTGGCGGCCTTGGCGAGC
This sequence comes from Streptomyces sp. NPDC088097, assembly GCF_044741845.1. Taxonomy (NCBI): domain Bacteria; kingdom Bacillati; phylum Actinomycetota; class Actinomycetes; order Kitasatosporales; family Streptomycetaceae; genus Streptomyces; species Streptomyces sp. NPDC088097. The sequence goes on along the minus strand of NZ_JBIUTJ010000013.1, from coordinate 98,079 downwards.
GCGGCCACGAACTCGTCGTGGATCGACTCGTGCACCAGCACACGGGTGGCGGCGGTGCAGTCCTGGCCGGCGTTGAAGTAGCCGGCGACCGCGATGTCCTCCACGGCCTTGGCCAGGTCGGCGTCCTCGAAGACCACGACGGGGGCCTTGCCGCCGAGCTCCAGGTGGACGCGCTTGACGTCCTTGGAGGCGCTCTCGGCGACCTGCATGCCCGCGCGCACCGAGCCGGTGATGGAGGCCATCGCCGGGGTGGAGTGCTCGACCATGGCCCTGCCGGTCTCGCGGTCGCCGCACACGACGTTGAAGACGCCCTTGGGCAGGATCGAGTCGATGATCTCGGCCATCAGCACGGTGGAGGCCGGGGTCGTGTCCGAGGGCTTCAGGACGACGGTGTTGCCCGCGGCGATCGCCGGGGCGAACTTCCAGACGGCCATCATCATCGGGTAGTTCCACGGCGCGACCTGGGCGCAGACGCCGACCGGCTCACGGCGGACGATCGAGGTCATGCCGTCCATGTACTCGCCGGCCGAGCGGCCCTCCAGCAGGCGGGCGGCGCCGGCGAAGAAGCGGATCTGGTCCACCATCGGCGGCAGCTCCTCGCTGGCCGTCAGGCCCAGCGGCTTGCCGGTGTTCTCCGACTCGGCGGCCACCAGCTCCTCCGCGCGCGCCTCGAAGGCGTCCGCGATCTTGAGCAGGGCCTTCTGCCGCTCGGAGGGGGTGGTGTCGCGCCAGCCCGGGAAGGCCGCGGCGGCCGCGGCCATGGCGGCGTCGACATCGGCCTGGCCGGACAGCGGGGCGGTCGCGTAGACCTCGCCGAGGGCGGGGTTGACCACGTCGGTGGTCCGCCCGTCGGCGGCGTCCTTGAACTCTCCGCCGATGTAGTTGCGCAGACGACGCAGTTCGGTGGTCACTACAGCCACTCTCCTGATCACATGTCCAACGATTGAGACAACCACTCAAGCCTAGCCCCTCGGCCGACGCTTTCGACAGAGCGGGACAGCCTGAACTACGAAATCCGTTCTCCCGGATCCCTCGAACAACGGATTTCATCGCTCAAGGGTTGCGGAACAGACGACTCCTCGTGCACAGTGAGGTCGTGGTCAGTCGAAGCGCAGATTCCAGGAACAGACAACCGTCCCCTTCGGTCGATGCTGTGTCCCTGGCGATCATCGAGCAACTGCAGGAGGACGGTCGCCGTCCCTATGCGTCGATCGGCAAGGCCGTCGGCCTGTCCGAGGCAGCCGTACGTCAGCGCGTCCAGAAGCTCCTCGACCAGGGCGTGATGCAGATCGTCGCCGTCACCGACCCGCTCACCGTGGGCCTGCGACGCCAGGCCATGGTCGGCATCAACGTCGAGGGCGACCTCGACCCGGTCGCCGACGCACTGACCAACATGGCCGAGTGCGAGTACGTCGTGATGACCGCGGGGTCCTTCGACCTCATGGTGGAGATCGTCTGCGAGGACGACGACCACCTGCTGGAGACGATCAACAAGAAGATCCGCACGCTCCCCGGCGTGCGATCAACCGAAAGCTTCGTTTACCTGAAGCTGAAGAAGCAGACCTACATGTGGGGAACCAGATAACCGTGAGCCAGGACCTCTCCAAGACCGCGTACGACCACCTGTGGATGCACTTCACCCGCATGTCGTCCTACGAGAACTCGCCCGTCCCCACCATCGTCCGGGGTGAGGGCACCTACATCTGGGACGACAAGGGCAAGCGCTACCTGGACGGCCTCGCGGGCCTGTTCGTGGTCAACGCCGGTCACGGCCGCAAGGAACTGGCCGAGGTCGCCTACAAGCAGGCGCAGCAACTCGCGTTCTTCCCCATCTGGTCGTACGCGCACCCCAAGGCCGTCGAGCTCGCCGAGCGCCTCGCCCACTACGCCCCCGGCGACCTGAACAAGGTCTTCTTCACCACGGGTGGCGGCGAGGCCGTCGAGACCGCCTGGAAGCTCGCCAAGCAGTACTTCAAGCTCCAGGGCAAGCACACCAAGTACAAGGTGATCTCCCGCGCGGTGGCCTACCACGGCACCCCGCAGGGCGCCCTGTCCATCACCGGTCTGCCGGCCCTGAAGGCCCCCTTCGAGCCGCTGGTCCCCGGCGCGCACAAGGTGGTCAACACCAACATCTACCGCGCCCCGATCCACGGAGACGACCCGGAGGCCTACGGCCGCTGGTGCGCCGACCAGATCGAGCAGGAGATCCTGTTCGAGGGCGCCGACACCGTCGCCGCCGTCTTCCTGGAGCCCGTACAGAACGCCGGTGGCTGCTTCCCGCCGCCGCCCGGGTACTTCCAGCGGGTGCGCGAGATCTGCGACGAGTACGACGTGCTCCTCGTCTCCGACGAGACGATCTGCGCCTTCGGCCGTCTGGGCACGATGTTCGCCTGTGACAAGTTCGACTACATCCCGGACATGATCACCTGCGCCAAGGGCATGACCTCGGGCTACTCCCCGATCGGTGCCTGCATCATCTCGGACCGCCTCGCGGAGCCCTTCTACAAGGGCGACAACACCTTCCTGCACGGCTACACCTTCGGCGGACACCCGGTGTCCTCCGCGGTGGCGCTGGCCAACCTCGACATCTTCGACAAGGAAGGCCTGAACCAGCACGTGCTGGATCAGGAGGGCAACTTCTTCAACACCCTGAAGAAGCTGCACGACCTTCCGATCGTCGGCGACGTCCGCGGCAACGGCTTCTTCTACGGCATCGAGCTCGTGAAGGACAAGGTCACCAAGGAGTCCTTCACGGACGAGGAGACGGAGCGCGTGCTCTACGGCTTCCTCTCCAAGGCGCTCTTCGAGAACGGCCTGTACTGCCGCGCCGACGACCGTGGCGACCCGGTCATCCAGCTGGCCCCGCCGCTGATCGCGGACCAGGGCACCTTCGACGAGATCGAGGGGATCCTGCGCTCGGTGCTCACCGAGGCGTGGACCAAGCTGTAGGCACAGCACTGAACGAGGCCCTTCCAGGCCTCGCGCACGTCCGACCAGACGGCCCGGATCCTCCGTTCGAGTGAGAACGTGGGGGTCCGGGCCGCGTGCTGTCACCATCCAAGACGTTCATCTCTTTACATCTCATTGCGGCGCCAGTGACCGAAAGGGCTCCGCTTCGTTCCCCCGGACGGAGGTGTACGCCATGGTGGCTCCGGACATTGCCCCACCCGACAGCGACGATGTCCTGTGGGCGCGGTCCCTTCACTACTCCCACAACGGTTCACCCGGCCTCATCGGAGTCTCAGCAGGAGTCCGCAAGGGCGAGATCGTGGCCGTCACCGGCCCGCGCGGCAGCGGGAAGACGACCCTGCTGCGCTGCCTCAACGGACAGCTCGTCCCCGAACAGGGCGAGGTCTCCTTCGCCGGCATCCCCGTCCACACCCTGAGCGCGGTGGCCCGCGATCGCCTGCGACGCGACCGCTTCGCCTGGATCGGGCCCGAGCCGCAGCTGCTGCCCGAACTCAAGGTCTGGGAGAACGCCGCCCTGCCCCTGCTGATCGCCGGGGTCCCCCACCGGGCCGCCCGCAACGCCGCCTGCGAATGGCTGGAGCGCCTCGACATCGGCGCCTTCGCCCGCAAGCGCCCCGGCGCCCTCACCCGCGGCGAGTCCCAGCGGGTCGCCCTCGCCCGGGCCCTGGCCGGACAGCCCGCGGTGCTCTTCGCCGACGAGCCCACGGCCCCGCTGCACCGCGCCGAGCGCGCGCTGCTGCTCCGTACGCTCACCACGGCCGCCCGCTCCCACGAGATCACCGTGCTCCTCGCCACCCACGACGAGGAGACCGCGGCCGCGGCCGACCGCAGCCTGCCCCTGCTCGACGGGCGCCCGGACACCTCCGAGGCCGCCGTTTCCCCCCGGACCACGGAGGACCAGGCAGCGTGCTCGCTCTCCGCCTAGCCCGCGGCTCCCGGCCCCTGGTCCAGGTGCGCCGGCTGCTCGTCGCCGCCGCCGCGGCCGGTACCGGATTCCTGCTGCTGTACGTCCTCGCGGAGGCGACGGCCCGGCCCGCCGGATCGTTCCCCCGCCTGTTGTGGGCCCTGGTGCCGCTGGCCGCCACCATCCACCTCGCCGTGGCGGTGGCCCGGACCGACCCGGCGACCCGCCCCCGCGAGGGGATGGACGCCGTCGGGCTCGGGCCCGTGGGCCTCGGTCTGGTCGCGGCCGTCTCCACCGCCGTGGCCTGCGCCCTCGGGGCCGCCCTGGCCCTGGCGGCGTTCCTGCACCTGCGCGGCGACCTCGCCGGGCTTCCCTTCGACGGCGCAGGAGCCCGGCTCCTGCACGCCGACCAGCCCCTTCCGGTGGCCGGCGCCCTCACCCTGCTGACCCTGATCCCCCTCACCGCCTCCGCGGCGACGGCCTTCGCGGTACGCCCCCGGCCCGCCCCCCGCACCGCCCCGTCCCCCCAGACGGGCGTGCCGTGGGGGGTGGCGCTCACCGCCAGCGGGCTCACCGTCGAGGCGTACGCCGGACCGGACGGCGCCGCCATGCCGGCCGGCTGGGCCCTGATCGTGGCCGGCCTCGCCCTCGCCGGTCCCGGACTGGCCTACGCCTGCGGAGCCCTGGTCCAGGCCGTCCGCCCGGGCGCGCTGCGGCTGCTGGCCGGGCGGGCCCTCCAGGAGGAGGCGCCCCGGCTCGGCCGGCCGCTCGGGGTGCTCTGCGCCATCGGCGCGGCGGCCCTGACCGCCGTGGCCCTGCGCGAGCGGGTCGGACCCCTCTCACCGCTGGGCCCGCTCACCGGGCCGGCCGCCGTCCTGGTGGCCCTGTGCGCGGCCGCGACGTTGCTCACATCCGCGGTCGAGGCCCGGCAGGAACGCTCCTCCGCCCGGGCCATGCTGCTTGACCTCGGCGCACCCGGAACGGTGCTGCGTACGGCGGCAACTCTGCGTGCTTCTGCCCTGCTCGCCGTGTGCGTACCCCTCAGCTGGGGTGTGGCGCAGCTGACGTCGCTGGCGCTGACCCGCTGACCGGATGAGCCCTTAGTGTGGGCCGAATGGTCAACGCAGACATCGAGATCGAGACGCTCGCCGAATTCGACCGCGTGGTCGCACGCGGTTCGCTGAGCGGCTACCGCGTCCAGTCCCTCAACCTGCTGGAGCGGACCTTCGCCCTGCTGTCCGCGGACACCTCCGCGGCGGTGTTCCTCGGCTGCGCCATGGAGCCGGACGCCTCGGTGAAGGTCCGCGCGGACGGCGCCCTCGTCTTCCCGCCGGTCCCCGACCTGCCGTTCGACCCCTACCGGGGACTGCTCTACTCGCCCGAGGACCTGTTCGCGGGCCTGGCCGACGGCTACGAGGCCACCCCGGACGCCCAGGCGTACGCCTGGTTCCAGGAGACTCAGGCCGACGGGGACGTCTACTCCTCGATGCTGCGCTCCCTCCACGACGACTCCGTCTCCGACGCCCTCGACGAGCACCTCGTCGGCGCCCGTGTGGTGGGGGTCATGGGCGGCCACGCCATGGTCCGGGGCCACGCCGACTACCGGGGCGCGGCCGAGCTGGGGCGGAGCCTGTCCCGGTCCGGGCTGACGGTGGCCACCGGTGGCGGCCCGGGCGCGATGGAGGCCGCCAACCTGGGCGCCTACCTGGCGCCCGCCCCGGACGAGGCCCTCGGCGAAGCCCTGGAGACACTGGCGAAGGCCCCCTCCTTCAGACCCTCGGTGTCCGAGTGGGCCCGCGCGGCCTTCGCCGTACGGGAGCGTTTCCCCGCCGGCGGGAACTCGGTCGGCATCCCGACCTGGTTCTACGGACACGAGCCGCCGAACGCCTTCGCCGGCTCGATCGCGAAGTACTTCGCGAACGCCACCCGCGAGGACGGGCTGCTGGCCCGGTGCGACGCGGGTGTGGTGTTCCTGCCGGGCGCCGCCGGCACGGTGCAGGAGATCTTCGACTGCGCGACGCCCAACTACTACTCCTCCCGGGGCGAGCCCAGGCCGATGGTCCTCGTCGACCGGGCGCACTGGACCGAGGAACTGCCCGCCTGGCCCCTCCTGCGGGCCCTGGCCCGGGGCCGGTCGATGGAGTCGCGCATCGCCCTGGTGGACTCCGTGGACGAGGTGCCCGCCGCGCTCGCGGCGATGGCCGCGGCAACCGGCTGACGCCGCGAGGCAACTTCGGGCCGCGTTCGCGCGTCTGGCAGAGGTACGCAGAACCTGCCAGACGTGAACGGAGCCCTCTGTGCTCATAGGCTTGCTGACCGCTGTCGCGGCGTCGATCTGCTACGGCACGGGATCCGTCCTGCAAGCCGTGGGATCACGTCGGGCCGCCCGGATGTCGCCGGCCGCCGCCGGGGTCACCGCGCACGGCGGACCGAATCTCACATCCACCGCCAAAGCCGCGATGACCTGGGAGTTCATCGTCGGCACCATCCTCGACTTCATCGGCTTCGGGCTCGGGGCGCTCGCCGCCCGGATGCTGCCGCTGTTCCTTTCCCAGACCGTCATCAGCGCCAACCTGGTCATCACGGCAGTGCTGAGCGTGAAGATGCTCGGCATCCGGCTGACGCGCAAGGAGTGGACCTCCATCGGGGTCGTCTGTGCGGCGCTGGTGCTGCTCGCCACGGCCGCCGGGCACGAGGGCGGCCACCACGCGCCGATGGCCACGCACTGGTGGCTGCTGGCCGTGACGGCGCTGATCATCTTCGGCGGCACCGTCGCCGTGCGCCTCCTCGGCGGCCGCGCCGCGATCCTGGCCGGTCTGCTGTCCGGCCTGGCCTTCGGCGCGCTCGGCGTCGGGGTGCGGATCCTCAACGGCGTAGAGCCCTTCGAGTTCGGCTCGCTGCTGGGCGACCCCGCCCTCTACGCGATCGTGCTCGCCGGCGCGGGCGGCATGTACCTGCACACCATCGCCCTCCAGATCGGCTCGGTCAACGGGGCCACCGCCGCCCTCGTGGTCGGCGAGACCGTCCTGCCCGGGGCGATCGGCGTGCTGTGGCTCGGCGACGCCTCCCGGCCGGGCCTGGCGTGGTTGGCCGTACTCGGCTTCGTGCTGGCCGTGACCGGCGCGGTGGCGGTGGCCTCGTTCGGCAACCACGAGGGCGCCGAAGCGGAGCGTTCCGAACCGGTCCCGGAGCCGGTGGGCTGACCTCCGGCCCGGCGGCGGCCGCGGGCCCGCTCCCGGTTCACCCCCACGGGTGCGCCGGGTGGCGGGGCCGCGGCCGCTGCCGCTTGCTGGATGGATGGAGACCACGACCGCTCGGATGGGTACGCCCCGCGCCGCCGGAGCGGCCGGGATCCTGTTCGCGCTGCTGCTGGCCGCGTCGATCGTCCTGATCCGCTACGCCGTCCCCGCCTCGGACCCGGCCCACGGCCCGGTGCCGTCCGACCGGCGGTGGGCCGTGCGCACGGCGTTGGAGATCGTGCCGTTCGCGGGGATCTTCTTCCTCTGGTTCATGGGCGCCCTGCGCGAGCACACCGGGGACGCCGAGGACCGGTTCTTCGCGACCGTCTTCCTGGGCAGCGGGTTCGTCTTCACCGCCACCATGTTCGTCGCGGGGGCCGCGGCCGGCACCGTCCTTCAGGAGGCCTCGCCGCCCACCGACTTCGGCCGTTCCTTCGCGTACACGATGCTGACGACGTACGCGATGCGCATGGCGGCCGTGTTCGTCCTGGCCACCTCGACCATCGGACGGCGCCTGGGCGTCTTCCCGCGCCCGCTCACCCTGCTCGGCTACGCGGTGGGGCTCGTCCTGATCCTGACCGGGTCCGCGGTTCCGTGGACCGAGCTGGTCTTCCCCGCCTGGGCTCTCGTCGTCAGCCTCTACATCCTGCGCGCGAGCAGGCACTGACCCTCCCGGCAGGCGGCCCCCGTCCGGCACGTGCATGCTGGAAATCGGGGGATCACGGGGGTGATCGGGCCACGGAAGGGCTGATGCCTCATGAGGCTTGTCGTCGACCTCAACCGCTGTCAGGGGTACGCGCAGTGCGCGTTCCTCGCACCCGAAGTGTTCGCCATGCACGGCGACGAGTCGCTGCTCTACGATCCGCAGGCCGATGACAGTCAGCGGGAGGACGTGGAACGCGCCGTCCACGCGTGCCCGGTCCGGGCCATCCTCGTGGACACCATGAACGGGTCGCTGTCGGGGCCGGGGGCCCCGGTCCTGTCCACACCGGAGGCGAGCCGTGAGCGGTGACACCTCCCTGGACCGGCTCAAGCGTGAGGGGCGCATCGTCGTCGTCGGGGCCTCCCTGGCGGGCCTGCGGGCCGCCGAGACCATGCGCGACGAGGGCTTCGCCGGGTCCCTGACGATGATCGGCGACGAGCCGTACGAACCGTACGACCGGCCTCCGCTGTCCAAGCAGGTGCTCCTTGGGAAGGCGACCGCCGAGCACACCCTGCTCCCCCGCCGTCGGGACATCGACGCGAAGTGGCGCCTGGGCGTGGCGGCGAACGGCCTCGACATGGCCGGGCGCAAGGTGCTCCTCGCCGACGGCGACGCGGTCGAGTACGACCGGCTCCTGATCGCCACCGGGGTCCGCGCCCGGCCCTGGCCGCACGAGGACCAGGCCGCCCTGGGCGGGGTCTTCATCCTGCGCACGCGCGACGACGCCGTGGGGCTGGAGCGCGCCTTGGCGGCCGGCCCGCGCCGGGTGTTGGTGATCGGGGCCGGATTCACCGGCTCGGAGATCGCCTCCGCCTGCCGCGAGCGCGACCTGGAGGTCACCGTGGCCGAACGCGGCGCGGCGCCCTTGGTCGGCGCCCTCGGCGGGGTGATCGGCGAGGTCGCGGCCGACATGCACCGCGAGCACGGGGTGGACCTGCGTACCGGGATCATGGTGACCGCCCTGGAGGGCGACTCCACCGGCCGGGTCCGCGCAGCCCAGTTGTCGGACGGCACCACGCTGGAGACGGACGTGGTCGTCGTCTCCCTCGGCGCGATGCGCAACACCGAATGGCTGGCCGGGTCCGGACTCGGCGCGGGTCCGCGCGGCATCGCCTGCGACGCGGGCTGCCGGGCCTTCGACGTCCGGGGCATCGTCACCGACGACATCTACGTGGCGGGTGACGTGGCACGTTCCCCGCACGCCCTGTTCGGCTACCAGTTCCTCTCCCTGGAGCACTGGGGCAACGCGGTCGCCCAGGCCGAGACGGCCGCGCACAACATGCTCAGCGAGAGCGTGGACCGGCGCCCCCACCTGTGGGTTCCGGCGTTCTGGTCGTCGCAGTTCGGCGTGAACATCAAATCGGTCGGGGTGCCCTCGATGGGCACCGAGATCCTCATCGCCCAGGGCTCGCGCGACGAGCGCAGGTTCACCGGCGTCTACGGCTATCAGGGCCGGGTCATCGGGGCGGTCACCTTCGACAACTGCCGCTGGCTGCAGTTCTACCAGCAGCAGATCGAGGAGACCGCGCCCTTCCCGCCGCCGTTCCCCACCATGGACCGGCGACCGGAGGGGAACAAGCCGCTGCCGGCGGACTTCCCGGACCCGTCGGTGCCCACGCACGGGCCGACCATCACGCTGAGCGGCTACTCACCCGCCGACCGGCGCATGACGTTCACCCCCGCGCGGCACTGAAATCCCGCGCCCGCCCACGCCCCGCCCCCGAGCCGCACGAGGACACGCCATGTCTCAAGACATCCTCCGGCAGATCATCGACTACTCCAGCCGGGCCGATCCGTACCCGCTGTACGAGGAGCTCCGCAAGAACCCGGTCTCGCAGGACGCGGACGGACCGTTCGTCGTCAGCACGTACTACGAGATCCGGAGCCTGCTGCACGACCCCCGGATCAGCTCCGACGCCCGCAACCTGGGCTCCACCGCCGGCGACCCGCTCGCCGAGGACTCCGGCGACGGGGAAGCGGCCCTGCCGCCGTCGTTCCTGCGGCTGGACCCGCCCGACCACGACCGGCTGCGCCGGATGACCAACCGCCCCTTCGGGCCGCCGCACGCCCCCCACCGGGTCTACGACATGCGCGGTGAGCTGGGCGGCATCGTGTCCGGCCTGATCGACGGGATCGTCGAGAACGGCGACCCGAACCACATCGACCTCGTCGAGGAGTTCTCGTACCCGTTCCCGGTGACGGTGATCTGCCGGCTGCTCGGGATACCGAGCGAGGACGAGCCCCGCTTCCATGTCTGGGCGGACGCCATCGCCGCGAGCCTGGACCCCGACCCGGACCGGGAGGCCGGCGCCGGTCGGAAGAACTCGCAGGACGCCCGGATGGAGCTCGGCATGTACCTGGCCGGGCTGATCGAGGAGCGCCGCAAGCACCCGGGCGAGGACATGCTCTCGCAACTGGCGACGGGCGACGGCCCGGACGGCGCCATGACCACCATGGAGGTGCTCAGCACGGCCGCGCTGCTGCTGATCGCCGGCCACGAGACCACCGTCAACCTGATCACCAACGGCATGCTCACGCTCATGCGCCACCCGGAGGTCCTGGAACGGCTGCGCAGCGAGCCGCGGCTGGCGGTGCCGCTGGTCGAGGAGCTGCTGCGCTACGAGCCCCCGGTGCAGTTGCTGCCACAGCGCACCACCCTCGCCGACATCGAGGTCCGCGGGGTGACCATCCCCAAGGGCGCCTCGATGTGGCTGATCCTGGCCTCGGGCAACCGGGACCCGAACCGCTTCGAGAACCCGGACCGCTTCGACCCCGACCGCCCCGACATCCAGCACCTGGGCCTGGGCACGGGGATCCACAGCTGCTTCGGCGCCCCGTTGGCCCGGCAGGAGGCACACATCGCGCTGAGCGAGCTGGCCCGCAGGCTGGAGAACCCGCGCCTGCTGGAGGACCCGCCCCCGTACCGGCAGAACGCGGTCCTGCGCGGCCCCCGCCACCTGCCGATCGCCGTGGACGGGATCCGCGCCGCCTGACCGCCCCGCGGTCGCCGTCCGACCGCCGCCCGACCGCCGCCGAGTTCAGGCGGCGGTGGGCAGCACCACCACCTCGGACGGGGCGAAGGCCACCGCCACCCGGTCCCCGACCGCCGGGGCGCCGGCCAACTCGCACTCGGCCTCCAGCTGCGGCCCCGACTCGGGCCGCAGCCGGAGCGCGACATGGGTGCCCCGGAAGGTGCGCGCGGTCACCTCGCAGCGCAGGCCGCCCTCCCCCGCCCCCAGCACGACCCCGGCCGGGCGGATCAACAGCCGCCGCTCCCCCGCGGGGGCGCCGGCCGGAACCGGGACCTTCCCCCACGGGGTGTCGGCGGCCCCGCCGGTCACCGTCGCCGGGACGACGTTCTCGAAACCGAGGAAGCGCGCCACGAACTCGGAGGCCGGCTTCTGCCACACCTCCAGCGGGGTCCCGGCCTGCGCGATCCGGCCGTCCCGCATGACCACGACCCGGTCGGCCAGCGCGAAGGCCTCGCCCTGGTCGTGGGTGACGGCCAGCACGGTGGTGCCGAGGCGGGTGAACAGCCCCTTCAGCTCGACCACCAGACGCTCGCGCAGGCCCCGGTCCAGCTGACCGAGGGGTTCGTCCAGCATGAGCAGCCGGGGCGAGGGGGCCAGGGCCCGGGCGAGGGCGACGCGCTGTTGCTCGCCGCCCGACAGGGAGGCCACGGCCCGGCCCCGGGCGCCCGGGAGCCCGACCAGCTCCAGCAGCTCGGCGACCCGGGCCTCGCGGACTGCCTTCCCGGGGGCCTTGCCGGAGCCGGATGAGCCCCGCATGCGCAGGCCGAAGGCGACGTTCCCGCCGACGTCCCGGTGCGGGAACAGCTGGTGGTCCTGGAACATCAGGCCGAGGCCCCGCCGGTGCACCGGCACCCCGGTCTGGTCGGCCCCGCCGAGCAGGACCCGCCCGGCGGACACCGGCTGGAGCCCGGCCACCACCCGCAGCAGGGTGGACTTGCCGCTGCCGCTGGGGCCCAGTACGCAGACGGTCTCGTGCTCGGCGACCTCCAGGTCGACCGCGTCCACGACCGCGCGGTCACCGAAGCGGACGGTGACCCCTTCGAGCTGGAGCAGGGTCATCAGAACTCTCCGGAGGTCTTGTCGGGGCGCAGGCGCTCCAGCACCAGCAGGGACGCCGCGCACACCAGCATCAGGATCGTGCTCAGGGCCATGGCCTGCCCGTAGTTCATCTCGCCGGCGCGCCCCAGCAGCCGGGCCACGGCCACCGGCAGCGTCGGACGGTCCGGCCGGGCGATGAACACGGTCGCGCCGAACTCGCCCAACGACACCGCGAAGGCGAAGCCGGCCGCGATCAGCACCGCCCTGCGCACCATCGGCAGGTCCACCTCGCGCCAGGCCCGCAGCGGGGAGGCGCCCAACACGGCGGCGGCCTCCCGCAGCCGTCCGTCCACCGCCCGCAGCACCGGCAGCATGGTCCGTACGACGAACGGCACCCCGACCAGCGCCTGGGCCAGCGGCACCAGGATCCAGGAGGTCCGCAGGTCCAACGGGGGCTTGTCCAGGGTGATCAGGAAGCCGAAGCCCACCGTCACGGCGGACACCCCGAGCGGCAGCATCAGCAGCGCGTCGAAGCCCCGGACGAAGCGGCCCGCGCGCCGGGTCAGCGCGGCGGCGGCGAGGCCGCCGATCAGCAGGGCGATGGCGGTGGCCACCAGCGCGTACCGCAGGGAGTTCCAGATGGCCTCCAGCGGCGGCACCAGGAAGGTTCCGCCCCCGGCGCCCGCGTCCTGGAGCGCCCGGTAGAAGCCGAGCCCGTACCCTCCGGGCGCGTCGAAGGAGCGCTCCACCAGCACCGCGAGGGGCGCCACGATCAGCAGGAGCACGGTGAGCAGGACCCCGCCGAGCAGCGTGCGCTGTGCCCACCCGCGCGGCCGGTGGGCGGTGTGCGCCGGGTCGACGAGCCGCAGGGCCCTCTCGCGCTTGCGGACGGTCCAGGCGTGGACGGCGAGGATCAGGCCCACGGCGGCGAACTGGATCATGGTCAGCACGGCGGCGGTCGGCAGGTCCAGCAGTTGCGCGGTCTGCCGGTAGACCTCCACCTCCAAGGTGGAGTACGCGGGCCCGCCGAGGATCTGCACGACGCCGAAGGAGGTGAAGGTGAACAGGAACACCATCAGCGAGGCGGCGGCCACGGCCGGTCCCAGCGCGGGCAGCGTCACCCGCCGCCAGGCCTCGAAGCGGCCGGCGCCCAGCACCCGGGCGGCCTCCTCCTGGCGCGGGTCGAGCTGCGCCCAGAGTCCCCCGACCGTCCTCACGACGACGGCGTAGTTGAAGAACACGTGCGCGAGCAGGATCGCCCAGACGGTGGTGTCCAGCCGGACGCCCCACAGCTCGTCGAGCAACCCGCCCCGCCCGACGAGGGCCAGGAAGGCCGTGCCGACGACCACGGTCGGCAGCACGAAGGGCACCGTGACCAGGGCGCGCAGCAGTTGCCTGCCCGGGAACTCGAAGCGGGCGAAGACGTACGCGCCCGGGAGGGCGATCAGCAGGGTCAGCACGGTGGAGGCGACCGCCTGCCAGGTCGTGAACCAGAGCACGTCGCCGATGTCGGGCCGGGCGAGGACCTCACCGATCCGGCCGAACTGCCAGCCCTCGTCGGTCTTCAGCCCGCGGCCGACAATGGCGGCCACAGGATAGGCGAAGAACAGCCCGAAGAAGGCGAGCGGCACGGCCATCAGGGCCAACCTGACGGCCGTGGCGCGCCCGCTCTCCTTCGGGGTGGTGTCGCGCACTACTTCACGACGAGCGGGGACCATGCCTTGACCCACTGCTCACGGTTCTTCGCGATGGTGTCGGGAGCGACCGTCTCCGGCTTCTCGATGACCACGCCGTGCTTCGTGAAGAGTTCCGGCAGCTTCGCGTCCTTCAGGACCGGGTTCACGAACATCTGGAGCGGCATGTCCTCCTGGAACTTCTTGCTCACCAGGAAGTCGAGCAGCGCCTTGCCGCCCTCCTCGTTCTTCGCGCCCTTGAGCAGGCCCGCGAACTCGACCTGGCGGAAGCAGGTCCCGGTGGAGACGCCCGTGGGGGCCTCGGCCGGCTGCGGCTCGCCGTAGAGGACCTCGACCGGCGGGCTGGAGGCGTAGGAGACGACCAGCGGGCGGTCGCCCTTGGCCTTCTTGCCGCCGGCGGAGCCGGAGAAGCGCTCGTTGTAGGCCTGCTCCCAGCCGTCGACGACCTCGACGCCGTTGGCCTTGAGCTTGGTCCAGTAGTCCTTCCAACCGTCCTCGCCGTACTTGCCGACGGAGGCGAGGAGGAAACCGAGGCCGGGCGAGGAGGTCGCCGCGTTCTCGGTGACGAGGAGGTTCTTGTACTCGGGCTTCAGCAGGTCGTCCAGCGTCTGCGGCGGGGCCAGCTTCTTGTCGGCGAAGTAGGCCTTGTCGTAGTTGACGCAGATGTCACCGGAGTCGATCGGGGTGACCCGGTGCTCCTTGTCGAGGACGTACTCGGGCTTGACGTCGGCCAGGCCCTTGGCCTCGTACGGGGTGAAGATCCCGTTGTCGAGGGCCCGCGAGAGCAGGGTGTTGTCCACGCCGAAGAAGACGTCGCCGCGCGGGGAGCCCTTGGTGAGGATCTCCTGGTTGAGCGCGGCGCCGGCGTCCCCGGACTTCAGCACCTTGACCGTGTAGCCGCTCTGCTTCTCGAAGTCCTTGAGGACCGCGTCGGTCACGTTGAAGGAGTCGTGCGAGACCAGCGTGATCGTCTTCGACTTCGGGGCGTCACTCGCCCCGGCCGCCTTGTCCTTGGCGTCCGTGCCGCCACATGCGCCGAGCGTGGTGACGCCGAGCGCGGCCGCGAGCACGGCGCCCGCGATCTTCTTGGTGGTGCTCACTGGTGAATTCCTCCTGGGATGACCAGGAGAAGACGCGGCCCCGCCCGGCGCTCTGTGGGAGCGGACGCCGGGCAGGGCGCAACAGCTTGAGTGAATGACCGAACTTCCTACCCCGAATGACCGGGGCGAGGTTCAGAGGGTCTGCGGTGACGGACCGCACTCTCAGCGCTGTGGCGCTCCCCTGTCGGAATATGAAATTGGTTCGGCCACAGGGTACCCCGTGGCCGAATGCGATCGGTCTTGACCGAAAGTCCGAGATCAGCGCCGGTGGCCCAGGTCGTCCCGTCCGGGTCTTGGCGGGCCCGGCTCACCCACCAAGATCCGAAAGAGACGGCCTAGCGCTCCGAGGCGGCGAGCTGGCCGCACGCCCCGTCGATCTCCTGGCCGCGGGTGTCGCGGACGGTGACCGGCACGCCGTGCCGGGCGATGGCCTCGACGAAGGCCTTCTCGTCCTCCGGGCGCGAGGCCGTCCACTTGGAGCCGGGCGTCGGGTTCAGCGGGATCAGGTTGACGTGTACGCGCTTGCCCTTGAGCAGCCGGCCGAGGAGGTCGCCGCGCCAGGCCTGGTCGTTGATGTCGCGGATCAGGGCGTACTCGATGGAGATCCGTCGGCCGGACTTCTCCGCGTACTCCCAGGCCGCGTCCAGCACCTCGCGGACGTTCCAGCGGGTGTTCACCGGGACGAGGGTGTCGCGCAGCTCGTCGTCCGGGGCGTGCAGCGAGACGGCGAGGCGGCACTTGAAGCCCTCGTCGGCGAAGCGCAGCATGGCCGGGACCAGGCCGACCGTGGAGACGGTGATGCCGCGCTGCGACAGACCGAGGCCGTCGGGCTCCGGGTCGGTGAGCCGGCGGATGGAGCCGACCACGCGGTTGTAGTTGGCGAGCGGCTCGCCCATGCCCATGAAGACGATGTTGGACAGTCGCGCCGGACCGCCGGGGACCTCGCCGTCGCGCAGGGCGCGCATGCCGTCGACGATCTGGTGGACGATCTCGGCGGTGGAGAGGTTGCGGTCCAGACCCGCCTGGCCGGTGGCGCAGAAGGGGCAGTTCATGCCGCAGCCGGCCTGCGAGGAGATGCACATGGTCACCCGGTCCGGGTAGCGCATCAGCACGGACTCGACGAGCGTGCCGTCGTGCAGCTTCCACAGGGTCTTGCGGGTGGTGTCGTCGTCGCAGCTGATGTGCCGCACGACGTTCATCAGGTCCGGCAGCAGCTCCTGCTGGAGCTTCTCGCGCGAGGCCGCGGGGATGTCGGTCCACTGCGCCGGGTCGTGCGTGTAGCGGGCGAAGTAGTGCTGGGAGAGCTGCTTGGCCCGGAAGGGCTTCTCACCGATCGCGGCCACCGCCTCGCGGCGCTCGGCCGGGGTCATGTCGGCGAGGTGCCGGGGCGGCTTCTTGGCTCCGCGAGGGGCGACGAAGGTGAGCTCTCCCGGAACGGGGCGGGCCATGGCAGGTACTCCTTGTAAGACGAAAGGCGCGCCGCAGAAGCAGCGCGCCTTTCAAGAGTAACCGCCCGGCGTCTTACGGCGCCTTCCCGCAGGTCAGCCGGTGCCCACGAAGGCCGCCAGCAGCAGCCAGACCACCGGAGCGGTCGGCAGCAGCGAGTCGAGCCGGTCCATGATGCCGCCGTGGCCCGGGAGCAGGGTGCCCATGTCCTTGATGCCGAGGTCCCGCTTGATCATCGACTCGCCCAGGTCGCCCAGGGTGGCGCTGACGGCGACGGCGAGGCCCAGCAGGAGTCCCTGCCACCAGGCGCCCCCGTCGATCAGGAACTCCATGCACAGCGCGCCGGCCACCATCGCGAAGGCCACCGCCCCGAGGAGCCCCTCGCGGGTCTTGCCGGGGCTGATGCGCGGCGCGAGCTTGGTCTTGCCGAAGCGCCAGCCCACCGCGTAGGCCCCCGTGTCGCTGACCACGGTCAGCGCCAGGAAGGTCGTGACCCGCTGGGGGCCGTCGTCGGCGGTGAGCAGCATCGCGACGAACGTGGCCAGGAACGGCACGTAGAACGCCGCGAAGACGCCCGCGGTGACGTCCTTGAGGTAGTCCTCGGGCGGCTCCGTCATCCGCCACACGAGGACGGCGAGCGCGGTGAGCGCCATGGCGACCCAGGCGCCCTCGGCGCCCCGGACGTAGCCGGCGATGACCATCGCCGCGCCGCCGACCGCGAGCGGTACCAGCGGCGCCTTGATGCCCTTCTTCTCCTGGAGCCGGGAGGTCAGCTCCCACAGGCCCACGACGACGGCGACGACGACCACGCCGACGAAGACGGCCTTGACGACGAAGAGCGAGGCGAAGATCACCGCTCCGAGGCCGACACCGACCCCTATGGCGGCACGCAGATCCCGCCCCGCGCGCTTCTTCTGCGGCGGGGGCGACGCGTCCTGCGGGGCCTGTGAGGGCGGAGGGCTGGGCATGGGCTCCTGCGGCGGCGTCTCGGCGCGGAAGGGGGGACCGCCGACCACGGCGGCCCCCCGATCGCGTGCTTCCCGGTCGTCGAAGTCACGGCCGGCGGCATCGGTCACGATGGGCATGGGCCGAGTGTGCGGGCCCACCAGCGCATCGTATGCGGGACCCGCCGCTGCCGGCTCCGTGGCCCAGGGAGAGTCGTTCATCAGACCTCGAGGAGCTCGGCTTCCTTGTGCTTGAGCAGCTCGTCCACCTGCGCGACGTACTTCGCGGTGGTGTCGTCGAGCTCCTTCTCGGCGCGACGCACCTCGTCCTCGCCGGCTTCCTTGTCCTTGACGAGCTTGTCGAGGGCGTCCTTCGCCTTGCGGCGGACGGCGCGGATGGAAACCTTGGAGTCCTCGGCCTTGGTGCGCGCGACCTTGATGTACTCCTTGCGGCGGTCCTGCGTCAGCTCGGGGAAGGTCACCCGGATGATGCGGCCGTCGTTGCTCGGGTTGACACCGAGGTCGGAGTCGCGGATGGCCTGCTCGATGTTGCGCAGGGCCGAGGAGTCGAACGGCGTCACGATCGCCATGCGCGGCTCGGGCACCGCGAAGGACGCGAGCTGGTTGATGGGCGTGATGGCACCGTAGTAGTCGGCGACGATCTTGTTGAACATCGCCGGGTGCGCACGACCCGTGCGAATCGCGCCGAAGTCTTCCTTGGCGACGATGACGGCCTTCTCCATCTTCTCCTCGGCCTCGAGGAGGATTTCTTCGATCACCACGTGCTCCTGCATGTCAGATGTGGATGGTTCAGGCGGGCGGGGCGGCCCGGGCCGCCCTGACCGGGCCCCGCGGGGGCCCGGTCGGCGGGGCTCAGACCCGGGTTCCCTGGGCACTCACGAGCGTGCCGATCTTCTCACCCTTGACGGCGCGCGCGATATTGCCCTCGGCGAGCAGTTCGAAGACGAGGATCGGCAGCTGGTTGTCGCGGCACAGCGTGATGGCCGTGGCGTCGGCGACCTTGAGGTCCCGGGACAGCACCTCGCTGTACTCCAGCGCGTCGAACTTCACCGCGTCCGGGTTGGTCTTCGGGTCGGAGTCGTAGACCCCGTCGACGCCGTTCTTGCCCATGAGCAGGGCCTCGGCGTCGATCTCCAGGGCGCGCTGGGCGGCCGTGGTGTCGGTGGAGAAGTAGGGCATGCCCATGCCGGCGCCGAAGATGACGACGCGACCCTTCTCCAGGTGGCGCACGGCGCGGAGCGGGATGTACGGCTCCGCGACCTGGCCCATGGTGATGGCGGTCTGGACGCGGCTGTCGATGCCTTCCTTCTCCAGGAAGTCCTGGAGGGCGAGGCAGTTCATGACGGTGCCGAGCATGCCCATGTAGTCGGACCGCGCGCGGTCCATGCCGCGCTGCTGGAGCTCGGCGCCGCGGAAGAAGTTTCCGCCGCCGATCACGATCGCGATCTCGGCGCCGTCACGGACCACGGCCGCGATCTCGCGGGCGATGGCGTGCACGACGTCAGGGTCGACGCCCAGCCCGCCGCCGCCCGAGAAGGCTTCGCCGGACAGCTTGAGCATGAAGCGGCGACCCTTCTTCTCGTGGTCGCTCTTGTCGTCGGAAGCGGTGTGGGGGTCCACGCCCTGATTCATGGAGATCTCCTCGTGCACATACGAAGGAGGCCATTGCCGGTGGGTCCTCGCGGTTCCCTCTACGGCAATGGCCTCCTCGTCAGATCTGCGGTCGTCCTGCGCGAACGCGGGCGACTGCTTCAGACCCTACCGGGGTCCGGTGTCCGTCGCGTACGGACGGACTCAGATGCCGACCTTGATGCGGGTGAAGCGCTTCAGGGTGACACCGGCCTCGTCCAGAACCTTCTGGACGGACTTCTTGTTGTCCAGCGCGTACGGCTGGCCGAGCAGCGTGGCGTCCTTGAAGAAGCCGTTGACGCGACCCTCGACGATCTTGGCGATCGCGGCCTCGGGCTTGCCCTCGGCGCGGGTGGTCTCCTCGGCGACGCGGCGCTCGGACTCGACGATCTCGGCCGGGATCTCCTCGGAGGTGAGGTACTTCGGCGCGAAGGCGGCGATGTGCTGGGCGATGCCCTTCGCCAGTTCGGCGTCGGCCTTGTCCAGCTCGACCAGGACACCGATCTGCGGGGGCAGGTCGGGCATGGTGCGGTGCATGTAGGAGGCCACGAAGGCACCCTGGTACGCCGCGAAGCGCTCCAGGACGATCTTCTCGCCGAGGTTGGCGTTGGCCTCGTCCACGAACGCCTGGACGGTCTTGCCGGCCTCGATCTCGGACGCCAGCAGCGCCGCGATGTCGGCGGGGACGGTCGCGGCCACGTGGGCGGCGAGCTGGTCGGCGACGGCCAGGAACTTCGGGCTCTTGGCCACGAAGTCGGTCTCGCACTTGAGCTCGACGATCACGCCGGAGGTGGCGTCGGCGGCGATCAGGGAGGTGACGGCACCGTTCTCGGCGGAACGGCCCTCGCGCTTGGCGACACCCTTCAGGCCCTTGACGCGCAGGATCTCGTTGGCCTTGGTGACGTCACCGTCGGCCTCCACGAGCGCGTTCTTGCAGTCCAGCATGCCGGCGCCGGTGAGCTCGCGGAGCTTCTTGACGTCAGCGGCGGTGTAGTTCGCCATGAGTCTGTGATTCTCTCTCGAAGTCGTAGATCTACGGGTGAACGGCGGAGGAGTCGCGCTCGTGGCGCGGCTCCCCCGCCGTCATCGTCCGTGCTGCGAGTGCCCGGCGGATGAACGCCGGGCTCTCTCAGTGGGTCAGGCCTGCTCGGCGGCGTCGGCGGCCGGAGCCTCGACGACGGCCTCGGCCTCGGCCGCGGGGGCCTCGGTTTCGGCAGGAGCCTCGGTCTCGGCGGCGGCCTCGGTCTCGGCAGCGGCCTCGACGACCGGAGCGTCAGCCGCGGGGGCCTCGGTCTCGTCGGCCTTCTTCTCGCCCTCGAGCAGGTCGCGCTCCCACTCGGCGAGCGGCTCGGCGGCGGCCTTCTCGCCCGGCTTGGAGTCACCGGTCGCGGCACCGGAACGGGCGATGAGGCCCTCGGCGACGGCGTCGGCGATCACGCGGGTGAGCAGGGTGACGGAGCGGATCGCGTCGTCGTTGCCCGGGATCTTGTAGTCGACCTCGTCGGGGTCACAGTTGGTGTCGAGGATCGCGACGACGGGGATGTGCAGCTTGCGCGCCTCACCGACCGCGATGTGCTCCTTCTTGGTGTCGACGATCCAGACGGCGCTGGGAACCTTCGACATCTCGCGGATACCACCGAGGGTCTTCTCCAGCTTGATCTTCTCGCGAGAGAGGACCAGGAGCTCCTTCTTGGTGAGACCCGAGGCGGCGACGTCGGCGAAGTCGATCGCCTCAAGCTCCTTCAGACGCTGAAGGCGCTTGTAGACGGTGGAGAAGTTGGTGAGCATGCCACCCAGCCACCGCTGGTTGACGTACGGCATGCCGACGCGCGTCGCCTGCTCGGCGATGGCTTCCTGCGCCTGCTTCTTGGTACCGACGAACATGATGGAACCGCCGTGGGCGACGGTCTCCTTCACGAACTCGTAGGCGCGGTCGATGTACGACAGCGACTGCAGCAGGTCGATGATGTAGATGCCGTTGCGCTCCGTGAAGATGAAGCGCTTCATCTTCGGGTTCCAACGGCGGGTCTGGTGACCGAAGTGGACGCCGCTTTCCAGCAGCTCCCGCATCGTGACGACGGCCATGGCCATCTCCTTGTTTTCTCGGTTTGGTTCCTGACGCCCCGACGCGCCCTGCCCCGTGAAGGGACCGAGAGACGCTTTCACCAGGCCGTTTCGGGCCGGTGCTGGGGCGTGCGAAGTCGACCCGGTGACCCGGATCGCCACAAGAAGTGTACGGGACCCGGCACGTGCCGGGTGACGCGCTTGTCCACACCCCCGCCGCCGTCCACAGGCACCGACCAGCCGTGGTCGCGACGCGGGAACCTGTGGGACATGACGACCTTGCTGCTCACCTTGTTGCTGGCGCTGTCCCAGGCCTTCTTCCCCACGGCGGCGCCCGCCGCCGCCCGGCACGCCGCCCACGACCCGCGCGCCCCGGACCCGGCCGTGCGGGTCAGGCCGCTGCCCGCGCCCCTGACCGTGGCCCGTTGGTGGGATCCGCCGCCTACCCCCTACGCGGCCGGGCACCGCGGGGTGGACCTGTCGGCCCCGGTGGGGGCGCCGCTGCGGGCGGTGGGGCCGGGTCGGGTGCACCACGCGGGGCCGGTGGCGGGCCGCGGGGTGCTCTCGCTGACCCTGCCCGGCGGGCTGCGCACGACCTACGAGCCGGTGCGACCCCTGGTCGCGGAGGGGGAGGAGGTCGTCGCCGGCCAGGTGGTGGCGGAACTCGCGGCGGGCTCCCACTGCGCGGGGCCCTGCCTGCACTGGGGACTGATCGCAGGCGAGCGGACCTACCTCGACCCGCTGACCCTGCTCCCCCGCCCCACCCCCCGGCTCCTGCCCACGGCGGCGGCGACCGACAGCTCTCAGCCCCGCACGCCCCGCAGGGCCATGGCGACGGCGGCCTCGGTGACCACGACGGGATCCTCCGCGGCGCCCAGCTCGATGCGGCGGACCGCCGCGTCGACGACGCCTTGGAGCAGCATCGCGGAGAGGCGCGGCTCCGCCTGGCCCAGGGCGGCGAGGGCTTCGACGATCATCGCCACCAGGCCACCGTGCGCGGCGCGGATCTTCTCCCGCGCCCCCGCGTCCAACTCGCCGGCCGAGATCGCCACCACCGCGCGGTGGCGGCGGTCGCCGACGAGACCGAGCTGGCTGCGGACGTAGGCCTCGATCTTCTCCTCCGGGGTCGGCGCGGCCTCCATGGCCGCCTCGATCTCGGCGGCCCAGACCGGGAAGTCCACGACGCACAACTCTTCGACGACGGCCGCGCGCGACCGGAAGTACTCGTACACGGAGGACCGGGCGAGGCCGGTCCGCTCCGCGAGGGCGGGGAAGGTCAGGGCATCGGTCCCGCCTTCCGACAGCAGGGAGCGCGCCGCGTCCAAGAGGGCGCCGCGCTGCATCGACCGGTGCTCGGCCACGGAGGCCGCTCGAATCCTGGGCACACGACCACTGTACGGAGCCCGCGCAAGGCTCGGCGCCCGTCACCGGCCACCGCGTCGGGGACCGGAGCCTCAGCGGCCGACGTCCGCCAGCTTCGCGCGCAGCTGGAGCACCGATTTGGTGTGGATCTGGCTGACGCGGCTCTCGGTGACGCCCAGGACGTTCCCGATCTCGGCGAGCGTGAGCCCCTCGTAGTAGTAGAGGGTCACCACGGTCTTCTCCCGTTCGGGGAGCGTGTTGATGGCCCGCGCGAGCAGCCGGCGCAGCTCGCGGTCCTCGGCCACCTCCACCGGATCGTCGGCGGCGTGGTCCTCCAGGGTGTCCATCAGCGAGAGGCGGTCGCCGCCCTCCCCGCCGGCGTGCAGCAGTTCCTCCAGCGCGACCACGTTGGCCAGGGACAACTGGCTGAACACGGTGTGGAGTTCCTCCACCCCGATGCCCATCTCGCCCGCGACCTCGTGCTCGGTCGGGGTGCGTCGCAGTTGGGCCTCCAGCGTGGCGTAGGCCCGTTCGACGGCCCGGGCCTTCTGCCGCACGGAGCGCGGGATCCAGTCCAGCGCCCGCAGTTCGTCGATCATCGCGCCGCGGATGCGGGTGATCGCGTACGTCTCGAACTTGATGGAGCGTTCGATGTCGAACTTCTCGATCGCGTCGATGAGTCCGAAGACCCCGGACGAGACGAAGTCGGCCTGCTCGACGTTGGGCGGCAGACCGACACTGACCCGGCCCGCCACGTACTTCACCAGGGGCGAGTAGTGCAGGATCAACTGCTCCCGCAGCCGCTCGTCACCCGAGTCCTTGTATGAGCGCCAGAGCACCTCCAGGGACGAGGGCGCGGTGGACCGCACGCTGCCACGGGCAGCGGGGGGCACCGCAGCGCGGTCGGACCCTGAGGTGTGCTGGGGCATGCTTCGCCTTTGCCGGAGCGGGATTCCTTGGGAGCGTAGCGTGACGGAAGTGTCGCGGTGCGCGAAGAGTACGGGATGGCACGGGGGCCCGAAGGCGTCCGTACTCGCGCGGGAGGTCCGGAACCGGCGCCTGGCGCACGGTCCCGGCGACCGCCACCGGGAAGACCGCGTCTCTCATCGCCGTCACTCTTTCACCGGAACGCCCCAGGTCAACGACCGCCTCGCCGGGTCGCTCCGGATTCGACCTCCCCTCCTCGGGTGTACCTGGTCAACTGCCAGCCGTCGCCCTGCCGTTCGACGAACCCCAGAGAGTGAAGTTCGTACAGTCTGCCGATGACTTCATCGGTACCGGTGCCCGCGGCCAGGGAGATCTCGTCCGGGTGCGCCGGGCGGCCCGCCGGAAGTGCTTCGAGCACCCGCGCGGAATCGGGCCTCAGGAGGTCCCGGGCCAAGACGGGACCGCGCCGCTCGGGGGCGAGTTCGCCCATGTCCCCGACCAGCTCGATCACCTCGGCCGCGTCGCTGACGAGCACGGCCTCGCCGCGCAGCAGTTCGTGGACTCCGGACGACAGGCCGCTCGTCGCGGGACCGGGCACGCCCATGGTCAGGCGCCCCAGTTCCCTGGCGTACCGGGCCGTGACCAGGGAGCCGCTGCGGTGCGCGGCCTCGACGACCACCGTGCCCCTGGTGAGGGCGGCGATGACCCGGTTGCGGAGCACGAACCGGCTGGGCGTGGGGTGACTGCCGGGCGGCAGCTCGCCCAACACCAACCCCGAGCCGGCGATCCGCCCGAGAAGGCCGGCGTGCCCCCGGGGGTAGGCCACCTCCACCCCGCAGGCCAGGACGGCGGCGGTGGCCCCGCCCGAGGCGAGGGCGCCCCGGTGGGCGGCGCCGTCGATCCCGTACGCGGCGCCCGACACGACCACCCAGCCGCGCTCGGCGAGCCCGGCGGCCAGGGTCTGCGCCATGTGGGCCCCGTACGGGGTGCACGCCCGCGCCCCGACCACGGCGACCGAACGCAGGGCCCAGGTCCGCAGGTCCGGCCCGCCCCGCAGCCACAGTCCGACGGGACGCGCGTCGCCCAGGTCGTCCAGCTGGGTGGGCCACTCCGCGGTACCGGGGCAGACGAACCGGCCGCCCGACCCGGCGGCGAGCGCCAGGTCCCGGCGGGGATCGGCGAGGGCCGCCCGTCTGCGGTATCCGGCGAGCCGCTCGGCGCGGACCCCGCTCAGCGCACCCGACTCCGCCTCGGGGCCGGTCAGCAGCCGCATCACCCCGGCGGCCCCGAACCGCTCCAGCCAGCGCCCGCCGTGCTCGTCCCCGGGCTCCAGCACCCGGGTCAACGCGGCCCGCGCCACCACCTCCGGCCCGTGCTCCGACGGCGCCTGCTCCGACGGCCCGTGCTCCGGCGGGCTCACGGCCCCTCCCCCACGGCCAGGGCCGCCCCGCGGGCGATCCCGGTGCGCAGTTCCAGCGCGACGGCCACGTCCAGCGGGTCCGGCCGGTCGTTGCCCCGCAGGTCGGCGACGGTCCAGGCGACGCGGAGCACCCGGTCCAGCCCCCGGGCGGTGAGCAGCCCGCGCTCCATGTCCCGCTCGGCCACGCCCAGCGCCCCGGGACCGGCCGGCCAGCGGGTGCGCAGCTCGTGCCCGGGCACCTCGGAGTTGAGCCGCCATGGGGTCCCGACGAGCCGGGCGGCGGCCCGCTCCCGGGCCTCCCGCACCCGGCCCGCGACGGCCTCGCTGCTCTCGCCCCGACCACCGCGCCCGAGCAGGTCGGAACGGGTGACGGGAGCCACCGTGACCCGCAGGTCGACCCGGTCGAGCAGCGGCCCCGAGAGTCGGGCCTGGTAGCGCCGGACCACCGACGCGGGGCATTCGCATCCGGCGCCGAGCAACGTGTGCCGCCCGCACGGACAGGGGTTGGCGGCGAGCACCATCAGGAAGCGGGCCGGGAGCCGCACCACTCCGGCGGCCCGGGCGATGACCACGTGCCCGGATTCGAGGGGCTGGCGCAGCGCGTCCAAGGCCTTCGAGCCGAACTCGGGGGCCTCGTCCAGAAAAAGCACCCCGCGGTGAGCCAGGGACACCGCGCCCGGCCGGGGGATCCCGGCACCACCCCCGACCAGGGACTGCATGGTGGCGGAGTGGTGCGGAGCGCAGTAGGGGGCCCTGCCGACCAGGGGTTCGCCGGGAGGGAGGATCCCCGCGACGGAGTGGACGGCCGTCACCTCCACGGAGTCCTGCCGACTCAGCGGGGGCAGGATCCACGGCAGTCGCTCGGCCAGCATCGTCTTGCCCGCCCCCGGGGGCCCGCTGAGGAAGAGGTGGTGCCCCCCGGCGGCGGCCACCTCCAGGGCCCTGCGGGCGCCGTGCTGGCCGGCCACGTCGGCGAGGTCGGGGAAGTCCGACGCCTCTTCCCCGACCCGGGACAGCCCCGTCCCGAGCCCGGCTCCCGGCACGACGAGCCCGGCCAGCATCGGGTCGGGCCGCCCGTCCCGCCCGACCGGCTCCTCCTCGGGCACCTCGGCGCCGGTCAGCACCGCGATGAGCTGGCGCAGGCTGCGCACTCCGAGCACCGACACGTCCGGGACCAAGGCGGCCTCGGCGGCGCACTGTTGCGGGACGACCACCTGTCGGTACCCGGCGTCCGCGGCGGCCAGCACCGCCGGCAGGATCCCGCGGACCGGGCGCACCCGGCCGTCGAGCCCCAACTCGCCGATCAGCACGAGGTCGGCGATGGCGGCGGGGTCCACCACCTCGGCGGCCCCCAGGACGGCGGCCGCGACGGCCAGGTCGAAATGCGCCCCGGCCTTCGGGACGGAGGCCGGGCTGAGCCCGACCGTGAGCTTCTTCTGCGGCCACTGGGCACCGGAGTTGACCACGGCGGCCCGCACCCGGTCCCGGCTTTCGACCAGCGTCTTGTCGGGCAGCCCCACGAGCGTGAAGGCGGCGACCCCCGGCTCCAGGTCGGCCTGGACCTCGACGAGGACGCCCTCGACGCCCACCAGGGCCACCGAGCAGGCCCGCGCGAACCCCATCAGGCCACCCCCCTGACGTGCTCCACCACGGGCGCCCCGCGCCGCGGCAGCGAGACGGCGACCAGGTCGATGCGCACCCCGCCCGGCGGTGGTCCCCCGTGGTCGGCCAGCCAGCGCTCGGCGAGGCGCCGCAGACGCTGCGCCTTGGCCGTGCGGACGGCCTCCATGGGGTGCTCGAAGCCCCCGACCCGGCGCGTCTTGACCTCGCACACGACGAGGGCGTCCCCGTCCCGCGCGACGATGTCGACCTCACCGGCGCGGCAGCGCCAGTTCCGGGCGATCACCGTCATCCCCGATTCGGTCAGCCGTCGCGCCGCGAGGTCCTCGCCGTACCGCCCCAATGCCTGCTGTGCCACGCCCTTGGCGTTCATCGGGCACCACCTCCGGCACCGACGATCCCGCTTCGCCGCCCACCTCGTGGATCTTGGTGGACAACCCGGGCGCTGTGGAAAACCCGCTCACTCCCAGGGGTGAGCGGGCCACGCGCGAAGGGCGATCAGCCCGCCGGCAGTTCGAGGTCGCTCTTGTTCAGCTCCTCGATGTTCACGTCCTTGAAGGTCAGCACCCGCACCTGCTTGACGAACCGGGCGGGCCGATACATGTCCCAGACCCAGGCATCGGCCATCGTGACCTCGAAGAACACCTCCCCCTGGACCGAGTGCACCTGCATCTCGTAGTCGTTGGTGAGGTAGAAACGACGTTCCGTCTCGATCACGTACTTGAACAGCCCGACGACGTCGCGGTACTCGCGATAGAGCTTCAGCTCCATCTCGGTCTCGTACTTCTCGAGGTCCTCGGCGCTCATGGCATGTTCCCCTTCAGCCGTGCGTCCCCCTATTGTGCGCCAGTGCCGTGCGCCCCTAAACGATTTCCGGGGGCAGCGCCACCGGAGCACCCGGAGGGCCGTCGTCGAGCAGCGTACGGAGCAGCTCGGCGAGTCTGGTCGGGTACACCGTCTCACGCGCCGCGAGGAGTTCCTCGGAAGTCCACCACCTCGCGCCCGTGACGCTGCGCCGCTCCAGCTCGGTGAGCCCGCCCATCTCGGTCGCCGTCCGGTCGGTGCGGGCCAGGAAGTACCACTCGTCCTGCTCCCAGCGCCGCCCGTCGAAGGGGAAGGCGCACTGCCGGTGCCACAGCACCGGACCCAGTTCCACCTCGGTGATCCCGGTCTCCTCGGCGAGTTCGCGCAGCGCCGCCTCCTCCCGGGTCTCGGCGCCCTCCAGGCCGCCGCCGGGGGTGAACCACCAGTCGTCGGCGGGATCGGCCGGCTCGCAGCCGTGGAGCAGCAGGATCCGGTCCCGGGGGTCCAGAAGGATCACCCGGGACACCTTCCTCCGCTCCAAGCCCGACGGCTCAGCGGGCACCGGCGGGCCCCCTGCGCCGTCCGCGCCCCAGGACCCGCGCCACCGGCCCGTAAGCCGCCCCCAGGACCACCAGGGCCGCTCCGGCCACCACCGCGGCCACCTGGAGCCGCAGCGGGCCGGGAGCGGAGGTCCCGCCGGGCAGGGCGGAGAAGTTCCCCGGCCGGTCCACCATCCGCATCGACGGCCACGCCAGCGCGTCGACCCGCCCCTCAACCGCCGAGCGGGGTACCGTCCCCTGTCCTGCGTCCTGGAGGTGCGCCCGGGAGTCGAGCGAGGCCCCGCGCCGGTCGCCCATCAGGAAGAGGTTGCCCTCGGGCACCTTCACCTCGAAGGTCGTCCCGGTACCCACCGCCTCGACGCCCGCGCGGTCAAGGTACGGCTCGTCCAGCTCCTTGCCGTTCACGGTCAACCGGCCTCCCTGGCCGCAGCAGGACACGGTGTCCCCGCCGATGGCCACGACCCGCTTGACCATGGGCGAGTTGCTCCACGCGGTGTCGGTGAAGACGACCACGTCCCCGCGCCGCACTTCGGCGCCGTCGATCCGCTGCGCCAGCACGCGGTCGCCGGGCTTCACCGTCGGCACCATCGAGTCGGTCGGCACCGTGTACGGCTGGTAGACGAGCGCGCCCCAGACGAAGCCGCCGAGGAACAGCGCAAAACCGATGGCCACGGCGATGCCCGACAACACGTTGCCGAGCCCGCCGCGGCCATCTCTGCCACTCGTGCCACGTCGTATGGAATTGGTACCGCCTGCTTGCGTCCTCTGCGTGCCGCCCATAGCAGCGCCCCCACACCTCGGAGATCGTCGACCTGGGCGGCACCCTACCCGGCGGTACGCCCCCGGGTCAGCTTCCGCCGGCGCCACAGTACGACGGGCACCGCGCCGACGAGCCCGAGGGCGGCCGGACCGAGCCCGACCGGGGCCAGTCCGGAGGCTCCGAGCCCGAGCGCGGTCGCCTTGGCCTGGTTGCCGATGCCCGGCTGGTCGAAGGTCTCCGGGATCGGCAGGGTCGACCAGCGGGTCACGGGCCAGGCGACCACGAAGGCCCGCCCGACGACGTCCTTGACCGGCACGAAGCCCTGGGTGGAGTCCTGCATGTGGTAGCGGGAGTCCTGCGAGTTCTGGCGGTGGTCGCCCATCACCCAGATCTTGCCCTTGGGCACGGTGATCGGGCCGAACGGGGCGTCGTCGCAAGGGGTGTTGCCGGGGAAGATGTACGGCTCGTCCAGGGCCTTGCCGTTGACGACGACCGGCCCGCCCTTCTTGCACTCCACGGTGTCCCCGCCGATGGCGATCGTCCGCTTGATCAGGTCCTTCTCGTCGGCCGAGGGCATCAGGCCGATCTTGCTGAGGATCTGCTGGGCAAAGTTGGGATCGGGGGTGGGCTCCCCGGCCAGCCAGTTCGCCGGGTCGTGGAAGACCACGACCTCACCGCGATCGGGCTCGGACCCGAACCACGGGGTCAGCTTGTCCACCAACACCCGGTCTCCGCGCTGCAGGGTGTTCTGCATGGAGTCGGAAGGAATCGAGAAGGCCTGCACCAGGAAGGTCTTGATCAGCAGGGCCAGCAGCAGGGCGATGCCGATCAGGAGCGGCAGCTCCTTCCAGAACGAACGGGGCTTGTGCGTCTCCGCGCCCTCGTCCTCGTCCTGCGCCTCGGCCTCGCGCTCGACGCCCTCGTCCGGCCGCTCCTCGCCCTCGTCGCGTCCGGATCGCGCGCCTACCGCCACGTCCCCCACATCCACTCCTCACTCGGAAAACCACCGCCCGCGCCGGACACGGCACGGGCCCTCCCCTCCCTTAACGAGCGGGAGTTCCCGAAGGCGCGGGAGACGGAGGCCACACTATGCGAACGGCACGCCCCGTCGACGCCCACCGGGCCCGCGCCGCCGCCCGCGGCGCACGGGATCCGGTACGGCGAGGAAGGTGGCCGGCTGCTCCAGCCTGCGCCAGTGGTCGTACGGCCAGGCGATCACCACGGCCTGCCCGACCACGCCCTCTTCGTCGATGGTGCCCTCGAAGGCCTCGTCGAGGTGGTAGCGGGAATCGGCCGAGTTCGCCCGGTGGTCGCCCATCACGAAGATCCGCCCCTGTGGCACGTGCACCTCGAAGCGGATCTCGGAGGGCGCGTTCCCCGGTGACACGTAAGGCTCATCTAGAGGCGTCCCGTTGACGGTGACCCGCCCCCGGTCGTCGCAGCACTTGACGGTGTCGCCGCCCACGCCGATGACCCGCTTGATCAGATCCTGTTCGTCCGCGGAGGGCAGCAGGCCGATGAAGGTCAGGGTTTCCTTGACCTGTTTGACGACCACCGGGTCCGGGGCGGAGCGGGCCGTCTCGGCCTTGAGCCAGCCTCCAGGGTCCCGGAACACCACGACCTGGCCCCGCTCGACCTTGGAGCCGAACCACGGCGTGAACTTGTCGACCAGCACCCGGTCGCCGATCCGGATGGTCTGCTCCATCGAGCCGGACGGGATGAAGAAGGCCTGCACCAGGAAGGTCTTGAGCACGAGGGCTATGCACAGGGCCACCACCACGAGGAGCGGCAGCTCGCCGGCACGGCGGGTGCGCCGGCGACGCCGGACCTTACGGGCCAGCCTGCGCCGCTCGGCCCGTCCACCACCCTCCGCCGGAGCCGCCACTTCCGGCTCCGACCCGGATTCCCCCACCGGGAACGCCGACGCCGACCCGGGCGCCGACCCGGACCCGGACGGAGACGCCGGCCCGGACGGGGCCGGCGGCAGGGGCTCGGGATCCTGATCCAGCCAGGACAACGGCTCCGGTTCGGGCTCGCGCCCCCGGCCGCCGTCGCCCCGGCGTCGTCCCCGGCTACCCATGGGACCCGCCCCCGGCCACGGATTGCCAGCGCGAGACCGGCCAACCGATCCAGTCGGCCCGCCCGATCACCTTCTCCACCGGCACCATCCCCCCGCCGGGCTCCCCGAGGTGGTCCCGCGAGTCGCGGGACTGGGACCGGTGGTCGCCCATCACCCACA
The DNA here is from genome assembly GCF_044741845.1 of Streptomyces sp. NPDC088097. Lineage (NCBI taxonomy): Bacteria > Bacillati > Actinomycetota > Actinomycetes > Kitasatosporales > Streptomycetaceae > Streptomyces > Streptomyces sp. NPDC088097. The sequence continues at coordinate 67,603 of NZ_JBIUTJ010000013.1, read as the reverse complement.
GGGTCCCCAGCGGGACGACGATCCGGAAGGGCACCTTCGAGGGAGCGTCACCGGGCTTGAGGTAAGGCTCCTCCACCGCGACCCCGTTGACCGCGATCCGTCCGCCGGCGTCGCAGCACACCACGTCGTCGCCGCCGACGCCCACGACCCGCTTCACGAAGTCGGTGTCGGACGGTTCCGCCAGCCCCAGGGCGGAGACCGCTCCGTGCAGGGCGTCCCCGATCGGGTTCCCGCCGCCGGAACTCTCCCGTACGAAGGAGCCCGTCCCGTCGAAGACCACCACGTCCCCGCGTCGCGGCACGTCGCCGAAACGGTACGCCAGCTTGTTCACCAGGACCCGGTCGCCGACCCGCAGGGTCGGCTCCATCGACCGGCTCGGGATCTGGAAGGGCTGGAGCACGAAATTGCTGAGCAGCAGCAGGAAGACGGTGCAGGCCACCCCGAGCAGCCCGGCACGCCGCCAGGAGCAGCTCGACAGGGACACCCAACCGAACGGGGGCCTCCGCCCGGAGCCGGACCTCCCGCCGGACCCGGGCCTCCCCGCAGACCCGGGCCTACCCGCAGACCCGGAAAACGCGAAACGCGGCCTCCCCTCTCCCTGCTCGGGAGAGGAGTGGCCGCGCTGCGTGAGCTCTGCTTCGGTGTCCATCGGGGGCGAGCCTATCCGGCCGTCCCCTGGAGCCGGAGAGGAGATCAGCGGTCGCGCTTCTCCTTGATCTTCGCGGCCTTGCCGCGGAGCTCACGGAGGAAGTACAGCTTGGCGCGACGCACGTCACCGCGGGTGACGAGCTCGATCTTCTCGAAGATCGGGGAGTGGACCGGGAAGGTACGCTCCACGCCGACGCTGAAGGAGACCTTGCGAACGGTGAAGGTCTCGGAGACGCCGGCGCCCTGGCGACGGATGACTACGCCCTTGAACTGCTGGATACGGGAGCGGTTGCCCTCGATCACGCGGACGTGGACGTTGATGGTGTCACCGGGGCGGAACGCCGGGACATCCGTGCGCTTGGAGGCGGCGTTGACGCCATCGAGCAGGTGAGACATGTTCTTCGTCTGCTTTCTTCGCACGACGCCACAGGTCGCCGGTGCGGATTTCCGTAGAGTATTCGGGAGCCGGGTCACTTCGCCTGCGACGGTCCCCCTGTGGCAGGGGCGCACGCGAGCACACAGCAGCCGCCTATTCTTCCACGGCAGCGGGCCGACGCCAAAATCGGCCGTCGGAGGTGGGCTTCCAGCCGAGGATGCTGAGGATCTCCCGGTCCTTCTTGTCGAAGGAGGACGCCTCGCAACGCTCGATCAGGTCGGGGCGGTTGGCCGCCGTACGACGGAACGCCTCGTCCCGACGCCAGCGGGCGATCTTGCCGTGGTGGCCGCTCACCAGCACCTCGGGAATGCCGCGCCCGCGCCACTGCGGGGGCTTGGTGTAGACGGGGCCCTCCAGCAGGTTGGCCATGTCCCCCGGCGCGAAGGAGTCGTCGCGGTGCGATTCGGCGTTGCCCAGGACACCGGGCAACAGTCGGGCCACGGCCTCGGTGACGACCAGGACGGCCGCCTCGCCGCCCGCCAGGACGTAGTCGCCGATGGAGACCTCGTACACCGGCATCCGCGTCGCGTACTCGTCGATGACGCGCCGGTCGATGCCCTCGTAGCGGGCGGGCGTGAAGATCAGCCAGGGGCGCTCGGAGAGCTCCACGGCGAGTTCCTGGGTGAAGGGCCGGCCGCTGGGGGTGGGGACGACGAGGACCGGGCCGTGGGCGCCGCTCTCGTAGCCGTCGGCCAGCGCCGAGTCCAGGGCCTCGCCCCACGGGTCGGTCTTCATGACCATGCCGGGGCCGCCGCCGTACGGGGTGTCGTCGACCGTGTTGTGCCGGTCGTACGTCCACTCGCGCAGGTCGTGCACGTGGACGTCGAGCTGCCCGCGCGCCCGCGCCTTGCCGACGAGGGAGACGTTCAGCGGCTCCAGGTACTCGGGGAAGATCGTGACGACGTCCAGCCGCATCAGGCGTCGCCCTCGGTCTTCTCCGGCCCAGCCTCGGACTGCTCGGCGTCGGCGGCGACATCGGCGTCCGTGTCGGCCTTCGCGTCCGTGTCGGCGTCCGTCTCCGCGTCCGTCTCCGCGTCCGCGTCACGCGTGGAGGCGATCACCGCACGGTCGTCGATCAGCCCGGGCGGCGGGGTGATGACGCAGCGCTGCTCGTCCAGGTCGATCTCGGCGACGATCTCCTCGACGAAGGGGATCATCACCTCGGTGCCGTCCGGGCGCTCCACGATGAAGAGGTCCTGCGAGGGCAGGTGGGAGATCTCGGTGATCCGACCGATCTCGGTGCCGTCCTCCAGGAGGACGTCGAGGTCCATCAGCTGGTGGTCGTAGTACTCGTCGGGCTCCGCCGGCAGCTCCGAGGGATCCACCTCGGCGATGAGCAGGGTGTTGCGCAGGGCCTCGGCCCCGGTGCGGTCCTTGCAGCCCGCGAAGCGGAGCAGCAGCCGGCCGCTGTGGACCCGGCCCGTCTCGATGGTCAGCGGTCCCACCGACGCGGGCTCCGTTGCCAGCACGGCGCCGGGCCCGAGCCGCAGCTCCGGCTCGTCGGTCCGCACCTCTACGGTGACCTCACCCTTGATCCCGTGGGCGCGGCCGATCCGCGCGACTACCAGCTGCACTGTGTCTCTCTCCGTCTTCGCGGCCGGACCGCCGCCGCTCGCGCGGGGTGGTCCCCCGTCGTGGTCTCTGCCGTCAATGGTCGCCCCGCCCAGGGCGGAAACGACTCGGGCCGGGGTGGGCGTGATCGCCCTCCCCGGCCCGTGCCGGTACTTCAACTTCTCAGCGAACCTGGTCCACGTCGACGAGGTCGACGCGGATCCCCCGGCCGCCGATGGCGCCCACGACGGTACGCAGTGCACGTGCGGTGCGGCCGTTGCGGCCGATCACCTTCCCGAGGTCGTCCGGGTGGACCCGGACCTCGAGCACCTGACCGCGGCGCAGGTCGCGCGAGGCGACCTGCACTTCGTCGGGGTTGTCCACAATGCCCTTCACGAGGTGCTCAAGAGCCTCCTCGAGCATGCTCAGGCCTCGGTCGACTCGGCGGTGGCCTCAGCCTCGTCCGCCTTCTTGTCGGCCTTCTTCGCCTTCTGCGTAATGGCCTCGCCCTTGGTCTCGCCGATGCCCTCAAGGGCCTTGGCGAACTCGTCGAAGGTGCGACGCTTGCTCTCCTTCGTCGCCGGCTGCAGCAGCGGCGCGGGGGCCGGAAGGCCCTTGTGCGCCTGCCAGTCACCGGTCAGCTTCAGGATGGCGAGGACGGCCTCGGTGGGCTGGGCGCCCACGGACAGCCAGTACTGCGCACGCTCGGCGTTGACCTCGATGCGCGACGGGTTGTACGTCGGGTGGTAGATACCGATCTCTTCGATCGCGCGACCGTCACGGCGGGTGCGGGCGTCGGCGACGACGATGCGGTAGTGCGGCTGGCGAATCTTGCCGAGGCGCTTGAGCTTGATCTTGACTGCCACTGGAGTGGTGTCTCCTGAACTTGACGTGGTTGGGCACATGAGATGCCACGTGGGGTTGCGGTACTCGGGTGCCCGATGGACGCGTCAGCCGGAGGAGAGAGGGGTCCTATGCGACTGTCGAGTACAGCTGTCCATTGTGCCATACGCCCGCGACACGCTCGGCCGCGGAGGGCCCACCCGACGTCGGGGCCGCGTACGGCCCCGCCGCGGGGTCAGGAAGCCGCCGCGATGGCGACCTCCGGGATGCGGAACGGCTTCATGCAGCCGCCGCACACGATCGGGGCCTGGGCCAGTACGGAGGGGACCACCCGGACGTTGCGGCCGCAGTCGCAGACCGCCTTGACCCGGACGCCCCCGCCCGAGGAGCCGTGCCGGGCGGCCGGCCCCCGGAAGCTGCGCTTGGTGTCGGCCGCCGTGGCGACCGTGTGGGCCTTGAGGGCGCGCTGGAGCCGCTCCATGGTGGGGCGGTAGCGCTTCTTGGCCTCGGGGTTGAGGGTGACCAGGGAGAAGCCGCTGCTGGCGTGCGGTTCCTCGGAGTGGTCCAGCCCCATCTCCTCGGCGATCGCGAGGAATCTACGGTTGTGGTAGCGGCCCGCTCGCGAGGTGTCACGGACTCCGCGGGCGGCGGCGATGCCGTGGACTGCCTCGTGGAGCAGACGCTCGAAGGAGAGTTCCCCGCCACAGGCGGACGAGGACTCTCCGATCAGGGACTCGGGCGCGGCAAGGTCAGGCAGCTCGGGGTGGTACCGCTGAATATCGGCCCACGCCTGCGCCAGCTCTGCGGCGAGAACAGGTGGTGTCGTGCTCACGTCGTGACAACGAGCCGGGGTGCCCCGGTGTTCCGATTCCGGGCCATTCCAAATTTTTTGCACGTACCAGTCAGTTCACTCTGATGCGTCCTGACGAGGACGGGTGCGTCCATCTCCGGAGGAGTCGGTACGTAAGGACGAGTACGCCCCCGGTACGCGGCCGGTGGCCGCGCGCCGGGGGCGTGTCGGTGGATCAGTACGAGCGCGCGACGACGGCGAGCGTGCCGGGGGCGTCGTCCGCCTCCGGGACCGACCCGTCCGCGGCGATCAGGCAGCGCACGGAGACGGCCTGCTCGGCCAGCTTGGCCTCGCCCTCGGGGCCCAGGTCGGCCCACGGGATGCGCGCCCAGCCACCGGCGATGGCGGCCTCGGCGGCCTCCTCGATGGTCGCGACGTCGCTGGTGCGGGACTCGCGGCGTTCGCGGGACTCGCGCAGCAGCTGCGCCTGGTCCTCTTCCAGCACCTTGGGCAGCAGGTCGGCGAGGGCGTCGATCTGCACGGGGGTCTTCCCGCCCGGGATCCGGCGGGCCAGCATCGCGGTGCCGGCCTCCAGGTCGCGGGGGCCGATCTCGATGCGGACCGGTACGCCCTTGAGCTCCCAGTCCACGGCGCGGCGGCCGAAGGGGGTGTCGATGCGGTCGTCGATGTGCACGCGGATGCCCGCGGCCTTCAGCCGCGCGCCCAGCTCGCGGACCTTCGCCACGGCCTCGTCGCCCTTGATCGCCATGACGACGACCTGGACGGCGGCCAGCCGCGGCGGCACCCGCAGGCCGTTGTCGTCGCCGTGGGACATGATCAGGCCGCCGACCATGCGGGTCGAGACGCCCCACGAGGTCTGCCAGACGAGTTCCTGCTTGCCCTCGTTGGACAGGTACTGCGTGTTGAAGGCCTTGGCGAAGTTGGTGCCCAGCTCGTGGCTGGTGCCCAGCTGGAGGGCCTTGCCGTCGCCCATCATGCCCTCCAGGGTGAGGGTGTTGATGGCGCCCGCGAAGCGCTCCTTGGCGGTCTTGCGGCCGAGCACGACGTCGATGCCGAGCACGTTCGTCATGAAGTCGCCGTAGACGTCGCGGTGGATCCGGGCGGCGTACTCGCGGGCCTCCTCGTACGTGGCGTGGGCGGTGTGGCCCTCCTGCCAGAGGAACTCGCTCGTACGGAGGAAGATGCGCGGACGCATCTCCCAGCGGACCACGTTCGCCCACTGGTTGATCAGCAGGGGCAGGTCGCGGTAGCTCTGGACCCACTTGGAGAAGTAGTCGTTGATGATCGTCTCGGAGGTGGGACGGACCACGATCGGCTCGTCCAGCTCCTTGCCGCCGCCGTGCGTGACGACCGCCAGCTCGGGGGCGAAGCCCTCTACGTGCTCGGCTTCCTTCGTCAGGTACGACTGCGGGATGAACAGCGGGAAGTACGCGTTCTGGGCGCCCGCGTCCTTGATGCGCGCGTCCATCTCCTGCTGCATCCGCTCCCACAGGCCGTAGCCGTACGGCCGGATGACCATCGTGCCGCGGACCGGACCGTTGTCGGCCAGCTCGGCCTTGTTGATCAGATCCTGGTACCAGCGGGGGAAATCCTCCGCCTGGGGGGTGAGAACGGGTGCCTTTGCCATGGCGCGAATGGTACGGCGCCACGGGGGCGATGCGTGAATCGGGTGCCGCGCTCCTCTGGACGCGGGGGCGAATGGGGAGTTCCCTGGCAACGGGGGCAAGGGGGCGAAACGGAATCAGGAGCGCTCTTTCGATGACATCGACGCCGACGGCGACGCTCGTCGCACGGGACTGGGCGGAGATCCAGGAACGGATGCTGGTACCGCTGTACGAGGCGGTCTACGACCGGCTGGAGGTCGGACCGGGCGACCGGTTGCTCGGCCTCGAATGCGGGGCCGGGTTGCCCCTCCTGCTGGCCTCGGGCCGCGGCGCGGCCGCCACCGGGGTGGAGGCGGATCCGGCCCGGCGGGAGCTGGCCCGCCAACGGCTGCTGGAGGTGCTCGCGGCGCCCCCGGCGGCTCCGGTGGCGCCCGCGCGGCCCTACGACGTCCTGCTGGCCTTCTCGCCCGGCCCGGGCGCCCTGGAGGCGGCCCTGCCGGCGGTCCGGCGGGGCGGGGCGGTGGTGTTGGCCGACTGGGGCCCGGCGGAGCGCTGCACCGTTCCGGCCGTGCTGGGCGGCGGCCCGGCGGCCCGGGACCTGGACGCGTTGGTGACCCGGGCCGGGCTGGTTCCGGACGGGTCGGGGCGGGTGTTCTGCCCCTTCGGGTACGCGGACGCGGACAGCGCCCTGCGGGGCCTGCTGTCCACCGGGCTCTACGACGCGGCGGCCGATCCGGCGCTGGCGGAGAAGGAGCTGAGCGAGGCGCTCCACCCGTTCGAGCGTCCCGACGGAGCCGTGTGGCTGCCGAACATCTTCCGGTACGTGATCGCCCGGGTGGCCTAACGGGGCCCGGCGAACCGGGCCCCCGCCGGCGGCTACTTCGTCAGGCGGGGGACGCCGGCGGCCGCGTACGCCGCCTTCTCGTCCAGGGTCTCGTTGGCCAGGAGGGCCTCGGCCAGGGCGTCGAGCTGCGGGCGGTGCTCGCGCAGCAGACGGCAGGCCTCCTCGTAGCACTCGTCGACGATGCGCCGCATCTCGTGGTCGACGGCGTCGAGGGTGGCGGGGGCCGCGGAGAGCCCGTAGGCGCCCTGGGGGTCGGAGGGGATGGCGGTCAGGCGCCCGACGCGCTCACTCATGCCCCAGCGGCCGACCATGCCGCGGGCGATGCTCGTGACCTGTTCGAGGTCGCTCTCGGCGCCCGTGGTGACGACGTCGTAGACCACGTGCTCGGCCGCCATGCCGCCGAGCGCGCCGATGATGCGGCCGCGGAGGTACGGCTCGGTGTAGGCGTAGCGGTCGGCGTCGGGGGTGGAGAGGGTCACCCCCAAGGCCCGGCCCCGCGGCACGATCGTGATCTTGCGTACGGGGTCGGCGCCCGGTTGGAGCATGCCGAGCAGGGCGTGGCCGCCCTCGTGGTAGGCGGTGCGGCGGCGTTCCTCCTCGGGAATGACCAGGGGGCGCTCGGCGCCCAACTGGACCTTCTCCAGGGCGTCGGAGAGGTCGGCCTGGGTGACGGCCCGCTGGTCGCGCTTGACGGCCAGCAGGGCGGCCTCGTTGGCCAGGTTCGCGAGGTCGGCGCCGGTCATTCCGGGGGTGGTGCGGGCGACCTGGGCGAGGTCCACGCCGGTGGCGAGGGGGATCTCGCGGGTGTGGATGCGCAGGATCGCCTCGCGGCCGCCCTTGTCGGGCGGGGAGACGGAGACGGTCCGGTCGAAGCGGCCGGGCCGGGTCAGGGCGGGGTCCAGGACGTCGGCCCGGTTGGTGGCGGCGATGACGACCACGCCCTCCGAGCCGGAGAAGCCGTCCATCTCGGTGAGGATCTGGTTCAGGGTCTGTTCGCGCTCGTCGTGGCCGCCCATGGCGTTGCCGCCACCGCGGGCCCGGCCGATGGTGTCGATCTCGTCGATGAAGATGATCGCCGGGGCCACCTTGCGGGCCTCGGAGAAGAGTTCGCGCACCCGGGAGGCGCCGACGCCGACGATCATCTCGATGAACTCGGAGGCGGAGGCCGAGAAGAAGGGCACGCCGGCCTCCCCCGCGACCGCGCGGGCGAGCAGGGTCTTGCCCGTTCCCGGCGGGCCGGCCAGCAGGACGCCGCCGGGCATCCGGGCGCCCATGCGGTGGTAGGGCTCGGGGTTCTTCAGGAAGTCGACGACCTCGCTCAGCTCGCCCTCCACCTCGTCGATGCCGGCGACGTCCTGGAAGGTGGTGCGCTGGGCGCCGTCCAGTTCCACCGGCTTGGGCGGGGCCTTGCGTCCGAGGCCTCCGGCGCCGCCCATCGCGGAGCCCATCCGGCGGGCTACGAGCACCCACAGGCCGACCAGGAGCAGCATCGGGGCCAGCGAGATCAGCAGGTTGGAGAGGAAGCTGCGCTGCACGACGACCGGGGAGGCGGTGACGGTGACGCCCTTGGCGGTGAGGTTGGCCCAGAGCTGGTCGTCGGCGAAGGCGGGACGCTGGGTGACGAACTTGGTGTAGTGGTCCTTGCCGCCGGTCAGGGGCTGTTCGGCCTTCAGCTGGCCCTGGATGGCGTCGCCCTTGGAGTAGATCTTCTCGACGTTGCCGTCGGTGACCTGCTTGCTGAACTCCGTGTACGAGATCGTCGGCTCGTCGCCCTCGTTGAAGAACGAGAGCACCACGTTCGTCACCAGGTAGACGATCAGCGCGGCGAGGATCAGCCCGCGCCAGCCGCCGGGCATCTTCTTCTTCGGCGGCTGGCTGGGCGGAGCGCCTTCCGAGCGCCAGGGGGTGTCGGCCCGATCGCGCGGCGGTACGGGGGTGGGGCTGGGCACGGGGGCCTCCTTATGCCGTCCTCCCGGCCGACCATAAGCGACAAACCGACCAGCTGCCCCGGGTACGCGGAGGGGCCCCGGCCGCGTGGTCGCGTCCGGGGCCCCTCCGTGTGCCCTGCGGCGTGTACTCCCGTGCCTACTTCATGAACTTCTTGAACTCGTCCGGCAGGTCGAAGTCCTGACCCGGCCGGCCGCCGCCGGTCGGGAGGCCGAACGGGTTGCCACCGCCGGCCGGGGCGTCGTCCTGGGGCCCGGCCTCGCGCTTGGCGGCCGCTGCCGCCTCGTCTTCCTTGCGCTTCATCGGGTTGCCGCTCTTGCGCTTGCCCTTGGCCTGCTTGATCTGCTTCTTCTGCCGGCCGGGGCCGCCACCCATGCCCGGGATGCCGGGCATGCCGGGCATCCCGCCACCCTGCGCCATGCGGGACATCATCTTGCGGGCGTCGAAGAAGCGCTCGACCAGCGACTTGACGGCGCTGACCTCGGTGCCGGAACCCTTGGCGATGCGGGCGCGGCGCGAGCCGTTGATGATCGTCGGATCCTGGCGCTCGGCCGGGGTCATCGACTTGATGATCGCGGCGGTGCGGTCCACGTCGCGCTCGTCGATGTTGTTGATCTGGTCCTTGATCTGACCCATGCCCGGCAGCATGCCGAGGAGCTTGGAGATGGAGCCCATCTTGCGGACCTGCTCCATCTGGGCCAGGAAGTCGTCGAGCGTGAACTCCTTCGGCCCCTTCGCCAGCTTGGCCGCCATCTTCTCGGCCTCGGCCTGGCTGAAGGTCTTCTCGGCCTGCTCGATCAGGGTGAGCACGTCACCCATGTCGAGGATCCGGCCCGCCATGCGGTCCGGGTGGAAGGCGTCGAACTCGTCGAGCTTCTCACCGTTCGAGGCGAACATGATCTGCTTGCCGGTGACGTGCGCGATGGAGAGCGCCGCGCCACCGCGGGCGTCGCCGTCGAGCTTGGAGAGCACGACGCCGTCGAAGCCGACTCCGTCACGGAAGGCCTCGGCGGTGTTGACCGCGTCCTGGCCGATCATGGCGTCGACGACGAACAGGATCTCGTCGGGGCTGACGGCGTCGCGGATGTCCGCGGCCTGCCGCATCAGCTCCTGGTCGATGCCGAGGCGACCGGCGGTGTCGACGACGACCACGTCGTACTGCTTCGTACGGGCGTACTCGATCGAGTCCTTGGCGACCTGGACCGGGTCGCCGACGCCGTTGCCCGGCTGGGGCGCGTAGACCGCGACGCCCGCGCGCTCGGCGACCACGGAGAGCTGGTTGACGGCGTTGGGGCGCTGGAGGTCACAGGCGACGAGCAGCGGGGCGTGTCCCTGGCCCTTGAGCCAGAGGCCGAGCTTTCCGGCGAGAGTGGTCTTACCGGCACCCTGGAGGCCCGCGAGCATGATCACGGTGGGCGCGGTCTTGGCGAAGCGCAGGCGGCGGGTCTCACCGCCGAGGATCGAGACCAGCTCGTCGTTGACGATCTTCAGGACCTGCTGGCCGGGGTTGAGGGCCTTGGAGACCTCTTCGCCCCGGGCGCGCTCCTTGACGTTCGCGATGAAGGAACGGACGACGGGGAGCGCGACGTCGGCCTCAAGGAGGGCGATACGGATTTCCCGCGCCGCAGCGTCGATGTCCTGCTCGGAGAGGCGGCCTTTGCCCCGGAGGGACTTGAAGGTCGCGCTGAGGCGGTCGGAAAGCGTATCGAACACGGTGGTCGCGATTCCTCGGGTCGGGGGCGTGGTGGTCGTCCCCCAGGGTATCGGGCCACGCCGCCTGCCCGACCCTGCGGGCGGATTTCCCTTGACGTGGGGCGCTCCCCCTACCGCAGGCCCCCCTCCAGCCGTGCCGCCAGGGCCACCGCGTCCGGCGCGTCCAGGGGTTTGCCGTCGGGGGTGGTCACGTAGAGGGTGTCCACCGCGTTGGCGCCCAGGGTGGAGACGTGGGCGCTGCGCACCCGGACGCCGGCGCTCTCCAGGGCCCTTCCGATGCGGTGCAGCAGGCCCACCGCGTCGGGCGCCCGCACCTCCAGGACGGTGGCCAGGGAGGAGACCTCGGGGACGGCGGTGACCCGGGGCGGCGGCGGGACGACCCCGCGCCTGCGCGGGTACGCCGCCTCGCGGTCGGCGAGCTTCGCCGGGACGTCGAGCGAACCGTCCAGGGCCCGGATCAGGTCGGTCCGCAGCCGGGCGGCCTGGGGCAGCGCCCCGAACTCGGCGGCCACCCGCCAGCGCAGCACGAGCACCTCGCCGAGGTGGTCGGGCAGCTCCAGGGAGCGCAGGTCGGCGGCGCGCACGGTCAGCCGGTGCAGGGCCAGCACCCCGGCGACCGCCGGGAGCACCCCGGGCTGGTCGGGAACGGCGACGACCAGCTCGACCCCCACCGCGTCGTCCTCCTCCTGGCGGGCGTGCAGCGCGAGCACCGGCTCGCCCGTGCGCAGGGCCTCCACGGCGAGGCGTTCCTGCGCGGTGCTCGGGATCTCCGGTGCGCCGGCGGCCGGCGGGGCTCCGCTCAGCACGGCGGCCACCCGGGTCACGAGGTCGGCGACGAGGGAGCCCCGCCAGGTGCTCCAGGCGGCGGGGCCGGTCGCGAGGGCGTCGGCCTCGGTCAGGGCGTGCAGCACCTCCAGGGTCCCGGTCGAGCCGACGGCGTCGGCGACGGCCTTGACGGTGGCGGGGTCGTCGAGGTCGCGCCGGGTCGCGGTGTCGACCAGCAGGAGGTGGTGGCGCACGAGGGTGCCGAGCACGGCGGTGTCCTCGGCGTCGAAGCCGATCCGGGCGGCCACGTCGCGGGCGATGGTCTCGCCGGCGACGGAGTGGTCCCCGGGCCACCCCTTGCCGATGTCGTGCAGCAGGGCGGCCACGAGCAGCAGGTCGGGGCGACCGACGCGCCGGGTCAGTTCCGAGGCGCGCACGGCGGTCTCGACGAGGTGCCGGTCCACCGTCCAGGTGTGCACGGGGTTGCGCTGGGGCCGGCAGCGCACCCGGTCCCAGTCGGGGAGCAGCCGGGTGATGATCCCCTCGGCCTCCAGCGCCTCCCAGACCCCCACCATGGGCTCCCCCGCGCCGAGCAGGGTGATCAGCTGTTCCCGGGCCTCGGCCGGCCAGGGCACCGGCAGCGGCCGGGCCTGCGCGGCGAGGCGGCGCACGGCGTGCAGGGAGACGGGCAGGCCCGCCTGCGCGGCCGCGGCGGCGAACCGCAGGGGCAGGACGGGGTCCCGGTCGGGGCGTGCGGCCAGGGCCAGGACGGCCTCGCCCTCGGACTCCACGACCCCCTCGGCCAGCGGTGCCCGCTCGGCGGCCTGGGCGCCCCGGGCCCCCAGCAGACCGCGCAGCCGGGGGCGCGAGGAGCGTGCCCGCAGGACCCGGCCGACTTCGCGCCAGGTGACGTCACCGGCGTACGAGATCACCCGCGCGGCCCCGTACACCTCCCTGAGCAGGGCGTCCGGGTCGAGCAGTCCCAGTCGGGCGGCGACCTGGGGCTGTTCCTGGAGGGCGAGCCGGTCGGTGGCCCGGCCCGTGGCGAGGTGGAGGGCGTCGCGGGTGTCGAGCAGGGTCCGCCGGGCCTCGGCGAGCCCCTCGCGCGGGGCGTCGGCCAGCCAGGACGCGGCGACGGCCCGCAGGGCGGTGGCGTCGCGGAGCCCGCCGCGGGCCTCCTTGAGGTCGGGTTCCAGCAGGAAGCGGAGCTCTCCCGCGCGGTCGGCCCGCTCCCGGCACAGGGCGTCCAGCTGCGGGAGCCGTTTGACGGCCTGGTTGCGCCAGTCGGCCAGGACGGATGTGCGCAGCCCGGCCAGCGTTCCGGCGTCTCCGGCGACGACGCGCGCGTCCAGCAGTCCGAGGTGGACCTTGAGGTCCTCGGCGGCGGTCTTGCGGGCCTCGGCGGGGGTGCGCACGGAGTGGTCGAGGGCGAGGCCGAGGTCCCAGACGGGGTACCAGAGCCGGTCGGCGAGGGCGGCGAGGGCGCGGGGTTCGGCCTTGCCGTCGTGCAGGAGGACCAGGTCGAGGTCGCTGCGGGGGGAGAGCTCGGCGCGCCCGTAGCCGCCGACGGCGACGAGGGTGGCGCCGCGGACGCCGGTTTCCCGGACGGCGAGGGTGAACAGGGAGTTCAGCCACCCGTCGGTCAGCGCGGCCAGCGCGGAACGGCGCGAAGGCCCGGACCGCGTCTCCTCCTGGAGGAGTCGCAGCCGGGCCGCGGCGTAGCCGCCGGCTCCCGGGCCGGCGGGCTCGCGCCCGCCGTCGTTGGTCTCTTCGACGCTCGTCAACCCAGGGGCTCCCGTCGGCTGTGGGGTGTCCGTGATGTGGAGCCGGGCGCCGGGAGGGGTGGTGCGGCGGCCGGGGGTGGCGGGGTGCCCGGGTACGGGGTCGTACGCGGGCGCCCCGGGTGGACCTACAGCGCGTCGGCGCCGCGTTCGCCGGTGCGGACCCGGACGACCGAGTCCACGGGGACGCTCCACACCTTGCCGTCTCCGATCTTCTCGGTGCGGGCGGCGCGAACGATGACGGCGATGAGTTCCTCGGCCTCGTCGTCCTCGACCAACACCTCGATGCGGATCTTCGGTACGAGGTCGACGGTGTACTCGGCGCCCCGGTAGACCTCGGTGTGTCCGCGCTGGCGGCCGTAGCCGCTGGCCTCGGAGACGGTCAGGCCCTGGACCCCGAAGGTGTGGAGGGCCTCCTTGACGTCGTCCAGCTTGAACGGCTTGACGATCGCGGTGATCAGCTTCATGCGTCGACCTTCTTGCTCGCGGCTACGGGTGCGGGGGCGGCGGGCCGTGCGGAGATGCCGCCGCCGGCGCCGCTGAAGTCGTAGGCGGTCTCGGCGTGCTCGACCTGGTCGATGCCGGAGACCTCCACGTCCTCGGGGACGCGCATCCCGATGGTCTTGTCCAGCAGGAAGGCCAGGATGGCGGACGCGACCAGTGAGTAGGCCAGGACGGCGAAGACTCCGACGGCCTGCTTGCCGAGCTGGGTGAGGCCGCCGCCGTAGAAGAGTCCGGCCACGTCGGACTGGACGCCGCCGGTGGCGAAGAGGCCGATCAGCAGGGAGCCGGTGACGCCGCCGACGAGGTGGACGCCGACCACGTCGAGGGAGTCGTCGTAGCCGAACCTGTACTTGAGGCCGACGGCCATGGCGCACAGCACACCGGCGATGACGCCGACGGCGATGGCGCCGAGCGGGCTGACGGCGCCGCCCGCCGGGGTGATGGCGACGAGGCCGGCGACCGCGCCGGAGGCGGCGCCCAGGGTGGTGAAGGAGCCGTGGCGCAGCTTCTCGTAGCCGAGCCAGGCCAGCATGGCGGCGGCGGTGGCGACCTGGGTGTTGACGAACATGACCGCGCCGACGCCGTCGTCGTTGCCGAGCCAGGAGCCCGCGTTGAAGCCGAACCAGCCGAACCAGAGCAGACCGGCGCCGAGCATCACCAGGGGGAGGCTGTGGGGGCGCATCGGGTCCTTCTTGAAGCCGACGCGCTTGCCGATGACCAGGATGACGCCGAGGGCGGCGGCGCCGGCGTTGATGTGGACGGCGGTGCCGCCCGCGAAGTCGATGACGCCCAGCTCGAAGAGCCAGCCGCCGGCGCCCCAGACCCAGTGGGCGACGGGGAAGTAGACGACGGTGACCCAGAGCGCGGAGAAGAGGACCCACGCGCTGAACTTGACGCGGTCGGCGAGGGCGCCGCTGATCAGGGCGGGGGTGATGACGGCGAACATCAGCTGGAAGACGGCGAAGACGTAGACCGGGATGGTGTAGCCGTCCCAGAGCTCGGTGATGCCGATGCCGCTGAGGCCGACGTAGTCGGAGTTCCAGCCGATGAGGGAGCCGGAGTCGGTGCCGAAGGCGAGGCTGAAGCCGTAGAGCACCCACAGGATCGTGACGATCCCGAGGCTGACGAAGCTCATCATCAGCATGTTGAGGCTGCTCTTGACGCGGACCATGCCTCCGTAGAAGAAGGCGAGTCCCGGGGTCATCAGCATGACCAGGGCGGAGCAGATGAGCATGAACCCGGTGTTCGCGGCAGACAGCGTCGGGGCGTCTGCAGCGAGGGTCGTGATGGCTGATGCCATCGGCGTCTCCTCGTCGTCGGTACGGTCGCGTGCGGGCGATCGTGAAAACCTGAGCGGCGCAAGGCGTAGGCCCGGGGGGCTGGCCTGGGGACTGGCCGGTTATTGGCCCTGAGATTCGCGCAGGCCGGTTTCCGGCGGCGCCGCTGGGTGTTTCGCGCCGATGACGAAGAGGTCGGACGTGTTACGCGCCCATGAACAGGCGGGTGGGGACGGGTGGGCCGATCCGTCGGTCCGGCCCCCTCAGACGGCCTCGGCGGCCTCGGGGAGCCTGGAGGCGAGGAGGTCGGTCAGTCGGACCACCTCGGCGACGTCGCCGTATTCACGGGCGGCGGTGTCGACGGTCTTGCGCAGCCGGGTGTTCACCCGTTCGGAGCGCACCTTTCGCGCCACGTCGAGGGCCTGGTCCACGAGGACGGTGGCCTGCTCGGGTTCGCGCTGGAGGAGGTGCACGGTGGCCATGCCGATGAGGTTGAGGGCGTACGAGCGCTGGTGCACCTCGTCCTTGGCGAACAGCTCGACGGCGCGTTCCATGACGGGCTCGGCAAGGGAGGCGTAGGTGGGGCTCCGGCCGGCCACATAGGCCAGGTCACGGTAGGAGTGGGAGTTCTCGCCGTTCAGCTCGGCCTCGGAGAAGAACCGGATCCAGTCGGGCTCCGGCTCGGCGCCGCCGAAGCCGACGTCGGAGAAGGTGTCCTCGGCCATCCGGACGGCGCGCTTGCACCGGCTGGGCTGGCCCATGTTGGCGTAGGCGCGGGCCTCCATCGCATACAGCATGGCCTGGGTGCGCGGGCCGGCGCAGTCGCGGCTGCCGTACTGGGCGAGGTGGATCAGTTCGAGGGCGTCCTCGGGCCGGCCGAGGTGGATCATCTGGCGGCTCATGCTGGAGAGGATGTACGAGCCGAGGGGCTTGTCGCCGCCCTCCTTGGCGGCGTGCAGGGCGAGGACGAAGTACTTCTGGGCGGTGGGGTGCAGTCCGATGTCGTAGCTCATCCAGCCGGCGAGTTCGGCGAGCTCCGCGGCCACCTTGAAGAGGCGCTTCATGACGGGGGCCGGGTGGTGCTCCTGGAGCAGGTCGGTGACCTCGTGGAGCTGGCCCACCACGGCCTTGCGGCGCAGTCCGCCGCCACACTGGGCGTCCCACTGCCGGAACATCGCGGTGGTGGCTTCCAGGAGGTCCAGTTCCGGTTCGGAGAGCCGGGGCGGGCGGTATCCGCCGCGGACGGCCGCCGGCCCGCCCTCGGTGCGCGATCCGGGGTCGGCGGCCGGGACCGGGACGAGCCAGCGCTGCATGGGCTCGATGAGGGCGGGGCCGGCGGAGAGGGCGAGCGAGGTCCCGAGGAAGCCCCGGCGGGCGAGCATGAGGTCGCTGCGGGAGAACTCGCTGAGCAGTTCCACGGTCTGCGGTCCGGCCCAGGGCAGGTCCACGCCGGAGACGGACGGGGTCTGGTGGGCGGTGCGCAGGCCGAGCTGTTCGATGGCGACGACGGAGCCGAAGCGTTCGGAGAACAGTTCGGAAAGGATCCGCGGGACGGGCTCGCGGGGCTGTTCGCCGTCGAGCCAGCGGCGCACGCGCGAGGTGTCGGTGCTGATGTGGTGGGCGCCCATCTGGCGGGCCCGCCGGTTGACCTGCCGGGCCAGCTCGCCCTTGGACCAGCCGCTGCGGACGAACCACGAGGTCAGCTGGTCGTTGCGGTCGGTGGACTCCCCACTCGTTCCGCTTGCGCCGTTGCCGCCCACTGGAACGCCCCCATCCGCGTCGCTTCTCCACACGAACCCTGGCCTCAGTGGCCGTTCCCGCCGGGGACCTTCACAGGTCCTGCACGGATTGCCTCCGGCATAACCACGGCCGGTGCGTTCTCAGGGTTCGTGAACCGAAAGTAATCCTACGATCACCCCTCGGGCGAGGTCGATCCCGGAAACGCCACCATTCGCCACCCCTTCGAATGAACTCGCCACCGGCCAGGCGCGATTCACTTGACACGACGGCGAAACAGAACGGTTGGACGGGAGTGCGCACGGGGCGCGCGCGGCGAGGAGTGCGCCGGGTGGCTCCGGTGGACGCGGCGCGACCCCCCGGCCCGTGACAGGTCTCGCCGACGTCGTAACCACCGGCGCGTCCGACCCGTTGGAGGGGACATGGTCATGGGCTTCACGATCGGCGGCAGCCGCGGCACCAAGGAGTTCCGTTCCGGCGTCCGGCGCCGCGGCCGGACGTCGGAGTGCACGACGGTGGCGGAGTACACGGGGCTGTGGGGCTGGGACGCGGTCCCCGGGGCCCGCGCCGCGGCTCCGTCCCGCGACTGCTCCTGCGGTCATACGAACTGCGGTGCGCCGGGGGCGCACCCGCTGGACTTCGCTCCCACCGTCCCCGGGGGCGCCACCCTGGACGAGGTCACCGAAGTCTGGGGCGATTACCCCGGCGCGGCGATCCTGCTCCCGGTCGGCCGCTCCTTCGACGTGATCGAGGTCTCCGAGGAGGCCGGGCGGCGCGCCTTGGTCCGCCTGGAGCGGATGGGCCTGCCGCTCGGCCCGGTCACCGCCACCCCGGACGGCCGCGCCCAGTTCTTCGTGGCCCCGGGCGCGGCGGCCGAGCTGCCGCAGCTGCTGTACCGGATGGGCTGGGACGACGCCGATCTGGACCTGCGCGCCCTGGGCCCCGGCGCCTTCCTGACGGCCCCGCCCTCGGACCACGCCGGCCTGGGCCCGGCCGCCTGGCTGCGCGGCCCGGCGCTGGACTGCGCGGGCGGACCGCCGCAGGCCCGGTTGCTACTGGGGACCCTGGCCTACATCTGCCACCGCTTCCGCCGCTGAGGCCAGGCGGGCCCCACCTCCCCCGCGCCGGAGACGACCGTGCCCCCGCGTCCGGTGGGGGAGGCGGGGGCACGGGTGCGCGGGGGCGGAGCCGCGACTCAGTCGCCGATCAGGGCGTCGACGAACGCCTCCGGCTCGAAGGGGGCCAGGTCGTCGGCGCCCTCGCCCAGGCCGATGAGCTTGACCGGGACGCCCAGCTCGCGCTGGACGGCGATGACGATGCCGCCCTTGGCGGTGCCGTCGAGCTTGGTCAGCACGATGCCGGTGATGTCCACGACCTCGGCGAAGACGCGGGCCTGGGTCAGGCCGTTCTGGCCGGTGGTGGCGTCGAGGACGAGGAGGATCTCGTCGAGCGGGCCGTGCTTCTCGACGACCCGCTTGACCTTGCCGAGCTCGTCCATGAGGCCGGTCTTGGTGTGCAGGCGGCCGGCGGTGTCGATGAGGACCACGTCCGCGCCTTCGGCGATGCCCTCCTTGACCGCGTCGTAGGCGATGGAGGCGGGGTCGCCGCCCTCGGGTCCGCGCACGGTGCGCGCCCCGACCCGGTCGCCCCAGGTCTGGAGCTGGTCGGCGGCGGCCGCGCGGAAGGTGTCGGCGGCGCCGAGGACGACGCTGCGGCCGTCGGCGACGAGGACCCGGGCGAGCTTGCCCGTGGTGGTGGTCTTGCCGGTGCCGTTGACGCCGACGACCATCACGACGGCCGGGGTGTCGACGCCGCTCTCCGTCTTCACGGCGCGGTCGAAGTCGGTACCGAGCAGGGCGACCAGTTCCTCCTTGAGGAGGGCGCGCAGGTCGGCGGGGGTGCGGGTGCCGAGCACCCGGACGCGCTCGCGGAGCCGGTCCACCAGCTCCTGGGTCGGCGCGACACCCACGTCGGCGATGAGGAGCGTCTCCTCGATCTCCTCCCAGGTGTCCTCGTCGAGGTGCTCGCGCGAAAGCAGCGTGAGCAGCCCCTTGCCGAGGGAGTTCTGGGAGCGGGCCAGGCGGGTGCGCAGGCGGACCAGGCGACCGGCGGTGGGCTCGGGCACCTCGATCGCGGGCGCTTCCGGGGCCTCGACCACAGGGTCTTCGACGGCAACGGGGGAATCGGTGGCGGTGGCCGCGTCGGGGAGGGTGACCTCCTCGATCGTGCGGCGCGGCTCGTCCGTCGTGGGGGCGGCGTCCTCCCCCACCCGCGGTTCGGCGGGCGGGGCTGTGATGGTCGGCGTGCTCGACGGTGCCGTGGGGGGCAGCTGCTTCTTCTTGCGGCTGCTGACCACGAGCCCGCTGATCGCGCCGACCGCGACCAGGGCGATGACTACGGCAAGAATCAGGATTTCCATAACCCACCCAGTATCGGTCACGCCGGCGGACCGGGAACGGAACCGACGGGGCGGACCTTCAGAGCTTCACACGGAGCACTAAGCCTCTATTTGTGCTTTTCGTGGCGAATCTACGATGATGGGCGACTCCCCCTTCTTCTCCCCCCACGGAGCAGCGCATGCCCGCCGAGCCCGCCGAAGGCGCGATAGCAGCCCCGGCCGAGACCGCCGTCGAGACCCGCGGCCTGGAGCCCGTTCCCGACGGCGAGCGCCACGGGCGGGTCCGCGAGCTGGTCCCGACCTGGGTGGCCGCCAACATCAGCGTGTTGCTGCTCACCATGGGCGCCGGCCTGGTGATCTTCAACAAGCTCAACATCTGGCAGGTGCTCGTCGTGGCGGTGGCCGCGCCGGTGCTCTCGTACGGGATCGTCGGCCTGATCTCCATCGCCGGCAAGCGCGGCGGAGCCCCCGGGATGGCGCTCTCGCGGGCCGTCTTCGGCCAGCGCGGCAACCTCTTCCCCGGCGCCCTGATCTGGGTGGCCCGGTGGGGCTGGGAGACCATCAACGCGGTCAGCGGGGCCTACGCCGTGCTCACCGTGCTCGACCTGCTCTTCGGCATCAAGAGCAACACGGCCCTGATCGTCGTCACGCTGCTCTTCTTCGTGGGCTGCACCTTCGTGGTCTCCGGGCTCGGGATCAACGCGCTGCGGGTCTGCTCGAAGTGGTCGACGTACCTCTTCGGCGCCTTCAGCGTGCTCGTCCTGGGCTACCTGCTCGTCACCACCGACTGGTCCACCGTCCTCGGCAAGCCGGCCGGCTCGACCGCGATGATGGTCGCGGGCATCGGCACCATCGCCGCCGGCGGCATCAGCTGGGTCCCCTCGGGCCCGGACTTCACCCGCTACCTGCCGCGCACCGCCTCCTCCAGGGGCATGGTCGGCGCGACCATCGGCGGCGCGAGCGTGGTGGTCCTGCCGATGGTCCTGATGGGCGCCGTGATGGCCGTCGGCGCCCCGGACCTGGCCACCGCCCAGGATCCGGTCTCCTTCATCGGCGAACTGCTGCCGACCTGGATCGCGGTCCCGTACCTGCTGGTCGCCCTCGTCGGCATGCTGCTGATCAACTCGATGTCCATGTACTCCGCCGGGTTCACCGCGCAGACCCTGGGCATCAAGGTCCCGCGCGCCTGGGCCGTCAGCGTCAACGCGGTCATCAGCCTCGTCTTCGGCTTCCTGCTGATGGTGGTGGCCACCAGCTTCTTCGGCTCCTTCATCTCCTTCCTGACCCTGCTGGCCGTGGCCTTCTCCGCCTGGATCGGGGTCTTCGGCGTGGACATGCTCCGCCGCCGGACCTACGACGGCCCCGCGCTGCTGGACACCACCCCGAGCAGCGCCTACTGGTACCGGGGCGGCTTCGCCTGGCAGGCGATGACGGCCTGGGGCGCGGCCCTGCTGGTCGGCCTGCTCTTCACCGAGGTGGACTGGTTCGCGGGCCCCCTGTCCGACACCTGGATCGGGCGGAACGGTCTGGGCTGGGCGGCCGGCATCGTGACCTCCGGCCTGCTGTACGCCGTACTGCCGCGCACGCCGGACCCCGCCGCCCCCGCCGGGCAGCAGCCGCCCGCCGCGGAGCGCGAGCGCGCCGGATCCCTGTCCAACTGACGTTCCGTCAGCTAACGTCCCCCTTCGCCCGCCCACCCACCCCAGGCGAAGGGGGACTTCTCCATGCCCATCACCGTGGCCCGGTTCAATCTCGTCGACCCCAACGGCACCCCCGAGTCCCTCTCCGCCCGCTACCAGGCCGCGCTGGAGATGGCGAGGTACGCCGACGAGCAGGGGATCGACACCCTCCAGACCGAGGAGCACCACGGCGCCGCGAACAACTGGATGCCCTCGCCCTTCGCCTTCGCCGGCGCGGTCTTCGGCGCCACCCGGCGGATCGCGGTCACCGTCTCGGCGATCATCGGCCCGCTCCACGATCCGCTCAAAGTCGCCGAGGACATCGCGGTCCTGGACCTGCTGAGCGGAGGCCGGCTTGTCACGGTGGCGGGCATCGGCTACCGGCCCGAGGAGTACGAGCAGCACGGCGTGGAGTGGGGCCGGCGCGGCCGGCTCCAGGACGAGCTGCTGGAGACCCTGTTGAAGGCGTGGACCGGTGAGCCGTTCGAGTTCCGCGGCCGGACCGTACGGGTCACCCCGCGCCCCTTCACGCAGCCGCACCCGCTCCTGCTGGTCGGCGGCAGCTCCGAGGCGGCTGCCCGGCGCGCGGCCCGGCTCGGGCTGCCGTTCTTCCCCAGCGCGCACCTGCCCGAGCTGGAGGCGTACTACCAGGCGAAGCTCGCGGAGTACGGCACCGAGGGCTTCTGCATGATGCCGGCGGCCGAGACCCCGCTGCTGCACATCGCCGAGGACCCGGACCGGGCGTGGGCCGCGTACGGCGGGCACTTCCTGCACGAGGCCGGGATGTACGCCTCCTGGCAGTCCAAGGACATCCGCAGCGCGGTCCGTTCGGGCGCCCGGACGGTGGAGGAGCTGCGCGCGGAGGGCGTGTACCGGATCCTGACCCCGGACCAGGCCGTGGAGTACGCGCGCGGCGCGGGCGAGGCGGGGAACCTTGTGCTGCACCCGCTGTGCGGCGGGATGCCGTTGGACGAGGGCTGGCGCAGCCTGCGGCTGCTCTGTGAAAAGGTGCTGCCCCGACTCAGGGACTGAGCCGGGGCAGCACCCGCGAAGGAGAGGGGGTGTTGGCGGGGGTGGTTACCCCATCTCCTCCAACGCCTTGCCCTTGGTCTCCGGCACCCACTTGAGGATGAACGGGATCGAGAGCAGGGCGAAGACCGCGTAGATGACGTACGTGCCGGACAGGTTCCAGTCCGAGAGCGTCGGGAACGAGACCGTGATGACCCAGTTGGCGATCCACTGGGCGGCGGCGGCCACGCCGAGGGCCGCGGCGCGGATGCGGCCCGGGAACATCTCGCCGAGCAGCACCCAGACCACGACGCCCCAGGACAGGGCGAAGAAGAGGACGAAGCAGTTCGCGGCGATCAGGGCCACGAGCGCCTGGGTGTGCGGCAGGGCGATGTCGCCGCCGCTGGTGTCCTTGTAGGAGAAGGCCCACGCGGCGAGCGCGAGGGAGATCGTCATGCCCACGGAACCGATCAGGGCCAGCGGCTTGCGACCGATCCGGTCCACGAACACCATCGCGATCACCGTACCGATGATGTTCACGACCGAGGTCTCGAAGGAGTACAGGAACGAGGAGCTCGGGTCGATGCCGACCGACTGCCACAGCGAGGAGCTGTAGTAGAAGATCACGTTGATGCCGACGAGCTGCTGGAAGACGGAGAGGCCGATGCCGATCCAGACGATCGGCAGGAAGCCGAAGCGGCCTCCGAGGAGGTCCTTGAAGGTGGACTTCTGCTCCGAATGGATGGCGCTGTCGATCTCCCGGACCCGGGCGTCGGCGTCGATGCCGTCGCCCTCGACCTCGCGCAGGACCGTCTTGGCCTTCTCCATGCGGCCGGCCGAGATGAGGAAGCGCGGGGATTCGGGGATCACGAAGGACAGCAGGCCGTAGAGCACGGCCGGGACGACCATGACTCCGAGCATCCACTGCCAGGCTTCCAGGCCGCCGATCTCGCCGCGCTGGTCGCCGTCGGCGAGGTTGAGGATGCCCCAGTTGACCAGCTGTGAGATGGCGATGCCGACGACGATGGCGGCCTGCTGGAAGGAGGCGAGCCGGCCGCGGTAGGCGGGCGGGGAGACCTCGGCGATGTAGGCCGGGCCGATCACCGAGGCCATGCCGATGCCGAAGCCGCCCACGACGCGCCAGAAGGCGAGGTCCCAGAGGGCGAACGGCAGGGCCGAGCCGATGGCGCTCGCCGTGAAGAGGACGGCGGCGATCTGCATGCAGCGGATCCGCCCGATCCGGTCGGCGATGCGGCCGGCCGTGGCCGCGCCGAAGGCGCAGCCGATCAGTGCGGCGGCGATCACCTGGGCCAGGGCGGCCGAGCCGACGTCGAAGCGGTCCCGGATGGCCTCGACGGCGCCGTTGATGACGGAGCTGTCGTATCCGAAGAGGAATCCGCCCATGGCCGCGGCCGCGGTGATGAAGATGACGTGCCCGAGGTGGTCGGGGTGCGGCGCGCCCGCGCCTCCTGCCGGTACCTGCGCTGTGCTGCTGGTCAAGGTGTGCTCCGTGGGGGTTTCGTCCGTTCTCCCAGTGGCGCACAGGTCAAGATCGGGCACCACCCGAAGGCAGGGGGACAGCGGAGTGAGCCTATGCGTTCAACTCTTGAAGTCAAGAGGTGGGGTCAGGATGTGTTCAACGCCAACCGGGTACCCCGAGATTCACTTCTTGAACGGCCTGGGCCAAGACTCTCGGACCGGGGTCCACCGGTGGGCTAACGGAGCCGCTGGCTGATGACCTTCGAGACGCCGTCGCCCTGCATGGAGACCCCGTAAAGCGCGTCCGCGACCTCCATCGTGCGCTTCTGATGGGTGATCACGATCAGCTGCGAACTCTCCTGGAGTTCCTCCATGATCCGGATCAGCCGCTGGAGGTTGGTGTCGTCGAGAGCCGCCTCCACCTCGTCCATGACGTAGAAGGGGCTGGGGCGCGCCTTGAAGATGGAGACCAGGAACGCCACGGCCGTCAGCGAGCGCTCGCCGCCGGAGAGCAGCGAGAGCCGCTTGACCCGCTTGCCCGGCGGACGGGCCTCGACGTCCACCCCGGTGGCCAGCATGTCCTCGGGATTCGTGAGGACCAGCCGACCCTCGCCGCCGGGGAAGAGCCGCGAGAAGACCCCCTCGAACTCCCGCGCCGTATCCCGGTAGGCCTCGGTGAAGACCTCCTCGACGCGCTGGTCGACCTCCTTCACCACTTGAAGGAGGTCCGCCCGCGTCTTGCGCAGATCGTCGAGCTGTTCGCTGAGGAATTTGTGGCGCTCTTCCAGCGCCGCGAACTCCTCCAGCGCCAGCGGATTGACCTTGCCGAGCTGCTGGTGGGCACGCTCGGCCGCCTTGAGCCGCTTCTCCTGTCGGTCCCGTACGAAGGGCCCCGGCCGGTTGCGCGGGTGCTCCGGATCCTCGGGCAGCTCCTCGCCCTCGGCCGGCGGGGACGGCGGAACCAATTGGTCGGGGCCGTACTCCGCCAGCAGGGCGACGGGCTCCACCCCCAGCTCCTCCAGGGCCCGCGTCTCCAGCTGCTCGATCCGCATCCGCTTCTCGGCCCCGAGAACCTCGCCCCGGTGGACCGAATCGGTGAGCTTGTCGAGTTCGCCCTTGACGTCACGGCCGCTGCCGCGGGCTTCGGCGAGTTCGCCCTCGCGCAGCACCTTGGCCCGGTCGGCCTCCGTACGCTCCCGCTCGGCCCGGCCGATCGACACCTCCAGGTGCGCCAGGAGCTGCCTCGCCCCCTCGGCGACCGCCCCGGCCACCTCGGCCTCGTGGCGCGCGCGCAGCCGACGCCGCTCGGCGCGCGCCCGGGCCTCCCGTTCCGCGCGGGCGGCGCGGTCGAGGGAGTCGGCCCGGCCGGCCAGGCCCCTGACCCGCTCCTCGTGGGTGCGCAGTTGGAGGCGGGCCTCCATCTCGGTCTGGCGGGCGTTGGCCCCGTCGGCGGCGAGCCGGTCGCGCGCCGAGGTGTCGGGCTCCTCGGCGGTCGGCATGTCCTCCACCGCGGCGAGCCGCTCCGCACACTCCTCCACGTCGATCCGCGCCCGTTCCAGGGCGTCCCGCGCGGTGGCCACCGCCGAGGCGGTGCGCTCGGCTTCGCCGAGGGCCCCCTTGGCCTGCCCGGCGAGCCGGCCGAGCTGCTGCGCGACCCCGGCCCGGGCCCGCTCCCCGGCGCGGCGGCGGTCGGCCAGTTCCTCGGCCCGGGCGGCGGCCTCGGCACGGGCCTCGCGGGCGTCCTCCAGGGCTCCGGCCAGCTGCTCGCAGAGCGCGTCCAGGGTCACGTGTTCCGCCGCCGCCTCGTCCACGGCGGCCCGCACCTCGATCAGGCTGGGCGCGCCGGCGGAGCCCCCTTGCGCCAAGTGGGCGCCGAGCACGTCCCCGTCGGTGGTCACCGCGACCAGGCCGGTGTGGCGCGCGACCACGGCCTCGGCCTCCGTCAGGGTCGCCACCACCACGTGGTCCCGCAGCACCCACTCCACGGCCCGGCGCACCTCGGGGTCACCGCCGACGAAGCGGGCCGCCGCCGGCAGGGCGGGCTCGGAGCCGGCGGGTGCGGGTACCGAAGACGCGGTCGGGGTCGCCGCCGCGGCCGGGGTCGGGGTCGTCGCCGCGGCCGGGGCCGCCGCCGGGAGGGGTTCCTGGTGCGGGGTGCGTGCCTGCCCGGGCAGGACCGCCGCGCCCGCGCCCCCCGCCGGGACCGACTCCCGCCCCGGTACCCCGTCGTCGGGGGCGGGCCCGGGTCCGGGCACCGCCACCGGGGCCACCAGGAAGGCGGCCCGCCCCCCGTCGGTGTCCCGCAGGTGCCGGATCGCGGCCGCGGCCGCCCCCGGGGAGGCCACGGCCACCGCGTCGGCGGCGGCTCCCAGCGCCGCCGCCACCGCCGTCTCGTAGCCCGGGGCCACCGTGACCCGCTCCGCCGCCGGCCCGAGCAACCCGGCGAGCCTCTCCCGCGCCGCGAGCAGCGCCCCGGTGCCGTCCTTGCGCCGCAGCCCCAGCGCGAGCGCGTCCCGTCGGGCCGCGGCCGCGGCCCGGGACCGTTCCGCCGAGGCCAGAGCCTCCCGGGCGGCGCCCAGCGCGGCCTCCGCCCCGGTGAGCCCGGCCCGCGCCGCCTCGTACTCCCCCTCCACCTCGGGGTCCTCCAGGCCGCCGACCTCCTCGGCCAGCGCCTCGTACTCCTCCCGCGCGGCCTTCGCCCGCTCCCCCGCACCGTCCCGGGCGGCGGTCAGCCGGTCGATCTCCGCCTGCGCCGCCCCGGCCCGCGAACGGGCCGCGCCGAGGCGCCCCGTCAGCCGGGCCAGCTCCTCGCGCCGATCGGCGATGGCCCGTGCGGCGTCCCGCAGCCGGCGCTCCTCCTCGGCGAGGGCCCGCTCCAGTCCGGCCCGGTGCTCGGAGGTGTCCTCCAGCGCCCGCCCGGCGGCCTCCAGCGCGGCCGCCAGCTCCGCCTCCTGCTCCCGGATCCGGGCGGCCTCCCGCTCCAGGTCCTCGGGATCGCGCCCGCGCCGCTCCTCCTCCACCGGGGCCAGTGCGCTCTTGACCCGGGCCCGCGCGAGGGACTCGGTCCCCCGCACCCGTTCGGCCAGCTGCGACAGCTCGTACCAGGTCTGCTGGGCCCGCTGGAGCCGGGGCGTCAGCCCCCGTACGGCCTCCTCCAGTTCGGCCTCGCGCCGCAGCGCCCCGGCGAGGCGTCGCTCTGCGGACTCCTTGCGTTCCTTGAGCGCGGCCTCGTCGGCGATCTCGGCGTCCAGAGCCGACCGCAGCGTCACGAGGTCGTCGGCGAGCAGCCGCAGCCGGGAGTCACGGAGGTCGGCCTGGATCACCGCGGCCCGCCGGGCCACCGCCGCCTGCCGGCCGAGCGGTTTGAGCTGCCGGCGCAGCTCGTCGGTGAGGTCCTGGACGCGAGCGAGATTGGCCTGCATCGCATCGAGTTTGCGCAGCGCCTTCTCTTTGCGTTTGCGGTGCTTGAGCACTCCTGCGGCCTCCTCGATGAAGGCTCGGCGGCCCATCGGGTCGGCGTGGAGGACCGAGTCGAGCTGTCCCTGCCCGACGATGACGTGCATCTCGCGGCCGATGCCGGAGTCGGAGAGCAGCTCCTGGATGTCGAGGAGCCGGCAGGTGTCCCCGTTGATCTGGTACTCGCTGCTGCCGCCCCGGAACATGATCCGCGTGAGGGTGACCTCGGCGTACTCGATCGGCAGGGCGCCGTCGGAGTTGTCGATGGTGAGGGAGACCTCGGCCCGTCCCAGGGGCGGGCGGCCCGTGGTGCCGGCGAAGATGACGTCTTCCATCTTTCCGCCGCGCAGGGTTTTGGCGCCCTGCTCGCCCATGACCCAGGACAGCGCGTCCACCACGTTGGACTTGCCCGATCCGTTCGGGCCGACGACACAGGTGATGCCCGGCTCGAAGCGGAGCGTGGTCGCGGAGGCGAAGGACTTGAAGCCGCGCAGGGTCAGGGACTTGAGGTGCACGCCGCCGGACTCTACCTTTCACGTTCGGTTTCGCCCGTGAAGGTGCGGGGCACTCCGGACGTGGAGGGAATCCCCGGGTGGATCGGTCCCCCACCTGGCCCAATGCCCGTCGCGGCGGGTCGAGGGGGCAGGCGGCGGCCGGCCGGGGACGAGGAGCGGAAAGAAAGAAGGGACGCCGGAGCGTCCCTTGCAGATCATGCGGGTCTGGGTTCGACTGACGGGTGAGCGCGGATCAGGTGAGCGCAGGCTCCGCCTGGGGTACGTCGAGGTCGATGCTGTCGAGCAGCGAGTCTCCGTGCTGTGCGGCGGCGGCGTTGAGCGCGTCGTTCTCGGACTGGATCCGTCCGAGTTCGGACTCGAGGTCCTGAACGCGCTGCTGAAGCCGTCGCATCTCGGCGAGGAGTCGCGGGTCGGAACCGCCGACGTAACCGAGAAGCGCCTTTGCCATGATGGATGGTCCTCCACACTGAGTGACCGACCGGAAGCGGTGTGGGTCGTGAGGGAATCGCACCCGCGGATGTCCGACAGCGACTGTCAGTCACTGCACTTACTACTGCCAACACTGCCAAACAGCTCAGGTGCGCGGGGCTTCCAGCGTCTCACCAAAAAGTTTGACGGTCAACACGATCACGCCCCGTATCGGCGGGCAGCCCGATCCGCGCAAGGGGCGGAGAGATCATCCTCGTCTCCGAGCCTTCCACGGATCACCCGCGAAGGCAACGCGCCGGCGACGAATGCGCAGATCCGACGCCTGCCGACCATCCAGAGATCTGATCAGTTCATGATCAGTCGATCGCTCACCGGATCTCGAACGCGTCGTAGCCACCGCGCGGTGTGCCCCAGATCTCTGTCACCCCGTCCACCCTCCCGGGCGTGTCGGCGGAGCGCAGCCACTCCAGGAGCCGGTGGCAATTCTCACGTTGACCTTCGGCCACGACCTGTACTCGACCGTCGTCCAAGTTGAGGGCGAAGCCGAGCATGCCGCCGATCTCCAGAGCGTTCGCCCTGGTGAACCAACGGAAGCCCACTCCCTGTACACGGCCGCGCACCCACGCGGTCATGCGGACATCTTCATTCATGCATGAACGCTAACCGGGCAAACACTTTCGGAGCACATCGCCCCCCTCCGCCCATGGACTACAGTCCCCCACCAATGCCTCATCCGTTCGGGTGAGAGCGTGCGATCAGCGTTTGATCTCGCAAGGGAAGGCAGGCCGTCGATGGGACGCCACCGACTCCACGCCGCCCCGCGGCCCGGCGCCAGGCGCCGCACCGTCGTGCGCAACGGCCTGCTCGGCGTGTCCGTCGCCGTGGCCCTCGGCACGGCGGCCGTCACCACGGGGTTCGTCCCGGTCGGCGGCTCCTTCCCCTACGTGGGCACGGACGCGGGGACCAAGACCGAGGCGGGTGGGGAGAAGTCCTCGCCCGGCTCCTCCTCGATGGAGCAGCAGGGCGGTCTCGCCAACCTGTCCGGCCGGGCCTCCTCCGTCCCCGACCCCGCCGCCTCGAAGCGCGCCCCCTCGGCCTCCCCGAGCGCTTCCGCCACTCCCTCCCCTTCGGCATCCCCCTCGACGACCCCGTCGCCCTCGGCCTCCGTCAAGGAGCCCGAGAAGACCGAGCCGGCGACACCTGACAAGACGGCGGAGAAGGAGACGCGGAAGGCCGAGGCGCCGGCGAAGCCCGCTGCCCCACAGCCCCCGAAGCCCGCCGCTCCGAAGCCCGTCGCCCCCAAGCCCGTGACCCCGAAGCCCGTCGTCCCCAAGCCCCCGGCCGCCAAGCCCTCGACCCCGGCGCCCGACGGCGGCCGCGCCGCCGAGGAGGCGGCCGTCCTCACCCTGGTGAACCAGGCGCGGGCGCAGGCGGGCTGCGTCCCGGTCCGGGCGAACCCTCCGCTGGCCGCGCTGGCCGGAGCGTTCAGCAAGGACATGGCCGTACGGGGCTTCTTCGACCACACGGACCCGGACGGGAACACTCCCTGGACCCGGGCCGACAAGGCGGGGCTCTCCGGCCTCGGCGGTGA
Source organism: Streptomyces sp. NPDC088097 (assembly GCF_044741845.1). Taxonomy (NCBI): domain Bacteria; kingdom Bacillati; phylum Actinomycetota; class Actinomycetes; order Kitasatosporales; family Streptomycetaceae; genus Streptomyces; species Streptomyces sp. NPDC088097. Next base: position 38,587 of record NZ_JBIUTJ010000013.1, on the reverse strand, counting down.
GAACATCGCCCGCGGCCAAGGCGACGCCGCTTCCGTGATGCAGGCCTGGATGAACAGCCCGGGCCACAAGGCGAACATCCTCAACTGCGAGTTCCGCACCCTGGGCGTCGGCGTGTACCTCGGCTCCGGCGGCCCCTGGTGGACCCAGGACTTCGGCTTCTAGGACCGGCTCAGACGCTCGCGACGGCCAGGGCGGCGCGACCGGCGAGGACCACGCGGGTGTGGTCGGCGACGCGGCGTCCGAGGTGCTCGGCGGTCGCGACGTCGGCCTTGTGGACGCCCTCGGGACCCTCGTCGGAGTTGGTCTGGGCGGCCGCGCCGGCGAAGAAGCCCAGGCGGTTGAGGTCGTTCTCGCTGCCGGTGGTGGAGTTCCAGCCCGGCTTCAGGCCCAGGTTGACCCAGCTCATGCCGTGCTGCGCGGCCAGGATCTGGAAGAACTGCAGGGTGTGCAGCTTGTCGCCGCTCTTGGATCCGGAGTTGGTGAAGCCGGCGGCGACCTTGTCCTGCCAGACGTCGCCGAACCAGCGCTTCGAGGTGGCCTCGGCGAAGACGTGGAAGGCGCCGGAGGCCGTGCCCATGTAGGTCGGGGAGCCGAAGACGATGGCGTCGGAGCCGTCGAGCAGCTCCCAGGCGGCCTCGTCGATCTCGTCCACCTTCACCAGGTGCACGGTCGCCCCGGCGTCGGCGGCGCCGGCCGCGACGGCCTCGGCGACGACCGCCGTGTGCCCGTAGCCGGAGTGGTAGGCGATCGAGACGACAGGGGTCGAAACGGCGGGGGCGGACGGGACTGCGGACATGGCTGATCTCCCTGGAGGCGTTCCAAATGTGCCGCGGTGCGACGAGAGAAAGAAAAGCACTAACTTTTCGAAAGTGCAAGCTCCTCGTTAGCGCTGTGAATTTGTAAGCGCAGGCAGACAGGGTGCGCCACCCGGGAGTACGCTCTCCTCATGGACACTTCCGCCCGCACCGAAGCCACCGCGCCGGCCGGCACCGACGCCCCGACCCCGTCGTGCGGGCTGTCCGACCTGCCCTTCGACGTGTTCGCCCGGTCCTGCCCCTCGCGGGAGACCCTGGAACACGTCACGGGCCGCTGGGGCAGCCTGACGGTCGGCGCCCTGCGCGAGGGCCCCGTTCGGTTCAACGAGCTGCGCCGCCGGGTCGAGGGCGTGAGCGAGAAGATGCTCTCCCAGACCCTGCACGCGCTGGAACGGGACGGTATCGTCCTGCGCGAGGCGCAGACGACCAACCCGCCCCGCGTCGACTACGAGTTGACCGCGTTGGGCCGCGAGGTCGCCGACCGCCTGCTCTCCCTGATCCACTTCGTGGAGGGCAACATGGACCAGGTCCTGGTCTCCCGGCAGTCCTACGACGCCTCGCGCGGCTGCCGCTGACAGCGCGGGCAGAAGTAGCTGGAGCGGTTCATCCACGCCCGACGCCGCATGGGCGTGCCGCAACGGTGGCAGGGCTCGCCCTCCCGCCCGTAGGCGTCCAGGGTCCGATCGAAGTACCCGGATTCGCCGTTCACGTTGACGTACAGGCTGTCGAAGCTGGTGCCGCCGGCGGCGAGGGCCGCGTTCATGACCTCCCGGACGTGCCCGAGGAGTTCCACGCTGCGGGGGCGGGGGAGGCCGGCGGTGGGACGTTCGTAGTGCAGCTTCGCCCGCCACAGCGCCTCGTCGGCGTAGATGTTGCCGACGCCGCTGATCAGCGACTGGTCCAACAGGGCCCGCTTGATGGTGGTGCGCTTGGCGCGGAGCGCCAGGTGATAGGCGCCCTCCTCGAACAGCGGGTCGAGCGGATCGCGGGCGATGTGCGCGATGACGTCGGGCAACCCCTCGGCGCTGTCGGGCACGGTCTCGTGGAGGGAGAGCCCGCCGAAGGTGCGTTGGTCGACGAAGCGCAGCTCGCGCCCCCCGTCGGCGAAGCGGACCCGGATGCGCAGGTGCTTCTCGTCGGGGGCGTCGGCCGGCTGCACCAGCAACTGCCCGCTCATCCCGAGGTGCCCGAGGACGGAGAGCTCGCGCCCCTCCAGCGGAAGCCACAGGTACTTGCCCCGCCGCCGCGGCACCCCGATGGTCTGCCCGGTCAGCCGCGCGGCGAAGTCGGCGCCGCCCGCGAGGTGGCGGCGTACGGCGCGCGGATGCAGCACCTCGACCTCGGCGACGGTCCGCCCGGCCACCCACCGCTCCAGTCCCCGCCGCACCACTTCGACTTCGGGCAGCTCGGGCACGGTGTTCCTCCGGAGGAGTGAGGTGAGGGGCGTAGACGTGAACGGGGACGTGGGACGAGACGCGGGACGTGAATGCCGACGTGGACCTGGACGTGGAACAGAAAACCCCGCCGCACCGAGGTGCGACGGGGTCACTGTAAAAGAAAGCGGTCAGGCGTCCGGCGCCGGGTCGACGGGCGTCGACGGCCCGTCGCCCGTCACCGTGACGACGCCGGAAGCCGCAGCCGCTGCTGCCGCGATCCGCTCGTCCGCGGCGGCGCGGATCCCGCGCCACGCGGACTCCGCCGCCTGCTGTTCCGCTTCCTTCTTGCTGCGTCCGGTGCCGATGCCGTACGAGACACCACCGACGCGGGCCGCAGCTGTGAAGGTCTTCTCGTGGTCCGGTCCGGCCTCGGTGACCAGGTATTCCGGTACACCGAGCCCTTCGGCCGCCGTGAGCTCCTGGAGACTGGTCTTCCAGTCCAGGCCGGCCCCGAGATTGGAGGACTTCTCGATGAGCGGGTCGAAGAGCCGGTGAACCAGCTCCGAGGCCGCGTCGAGGCCCTGATCGAGGTAGACCGCGCCGATCACCGCTTCAAGGGTGTCGGCGAGGATGGAGGCCTTGTCCCGGCCACCCGTGCCCTCTTCGCCCCGGCCGAGCCGGATGAAGAGACCGAGTTCGAGGCCGCGGCTGACCTCCGCAAGTGCACGCGAGTTGACTACCGCGGCCCGCAGTTTGGCCAGTTGGCCTTCCGGCAGGTCGGGGTGGGTCGTGTACAGCGTGTCCGTGACCACCAGGCCCAGCACGGAGTCCCCGAGGAACTCCAGCCGTTCGTTGGTGGGCAGACCGCCGTTCTCGTACGCGTACGAGCGGTGGGTCAACGCACGCACCAGAAGGGCGGACTCGAGTCGATACCCGAGCCGCCCTTCCAGAAGCACGTGGGACGAGGCCGCGTTGTTACTGACTGCCTGCTTCTCAGCGTTGGACAGCTCAGACATTGCGCCTCTCACCAGCCGCTCAGACCTCGAGGACCTGGCGCTTGTTGTAGGTGCCGCAGCTCGGGCACGCAATGTGCTGGAGCTTCGGCTCCTGGCAACGCTCGCACGAAACCAGGGTGGGGACCGCAGCCTTCCACTGCGACCGGCGGTGGCGCGTGTTGCTGCGCGACATCTTCCGCTTCGGAACAGCCACGGCTACTTCTCCTGCTTCTCGGCGGCGCTCTGAACTCCGTCAGACGCAGTGCCGCTCATGTTGTCCTTCTCGACGCCCTGATCGGTGACGAGTCCCTGCAGTGCCGCCCAACGGATGTCGACGGCGTCATGGTGGTGGTCCGGATCGTCGTTCAGGCTGAGCCCGCAATCGGGGCACAGTCCGAGACAGTCCTCCCGGCACACCGGCTGCATGGGCAGTGCGAGCACCACCACATCGCGCAGCACGGGTTCGAGGTCGAACAAGCCGTCCTCGAGGAAGAGCGTGTCCTCGTCGTCCTCGGCGTCGTCGGCCGGCTCCGCCTGAGAGCGGTTCCGGTCGTCGGCGTCATGGTACGAGAACATCTCCTGGAAGTCCGCCTTGAGCTCACGCTCGACGGCCTCCAGACACCTTACGCACTCCCCCACGGCACGGCCACGAGCGGTGCCTGTGACAAGCACCCCTTCCATGACCGACTCCAGGCGGAGGCTGAGCTTCAGCGGGGCGCCTTCCGGTACCCCGATGACGCCGGCGAGACCGAAGTCCGCCGGAGTCGCGATCTCACGGGACAGCCGCTGCATGGCACCAGGACGCCGACCCAGCTCGTGCGTGTCGAACACGAGGGGGTTGCGGTGGTCGAGGCGGGTATTCAGGGCCGTTCCTGCTTTCACAATCGCTGAAGATCAAAACCTGCCCCGTAATAATGTTCACTTACGGGCAGCATGGATCGCGGTGCATACGCGCGACCGAAGAGCCAGGATACCCGCCACGGGGCCCTGCGCCCAATCCGGCCTTAGCGCCCTTGTTCGTACTGGCGCAACTGCTCCACGTTGATCATGCTCGTGTCGAAGAAGCTGGTCTCGTCCAGGGCCGCCTGCTGCTGCGCCTGGGGGTGGACCTGCCCCTGGACCTGCCCCTGGGTCTGCGGCTGCTGCTGGTAGGCGCCGTACGGGTCGGTCTGCTGCTGGTACGCCCCGTACGGATCCTGCTGACCGCCCCCGTAGCCCTGGCTTACGTACGGGTCCGCGTAGGGCTCCGCGTAGGCCGCGGGGGCGTAGGCGTCCTGGTGCGCGACGGGCTGCTGGTAGGGGTACGCGTCGTACTGCGGCTGGGGCTGCGCCTGCGCGGGGATCGGGGCGCGCACCGCCTCGGGGCCCGGTTCGGCGAGGCCGGCCAGGAAGTCCGCGTCGCTCGACGGGCGCCCGCCCTGGGCCTCGGCGGCGTCCTGGGCGGCCATGTGCGCGCCGAGGTCGTCCGTGGGGGCCCGGCCCAGCAGCTTCTGGCGGCCCCGGCCGACGGCCTCCAGGGTCTTGGCGAGGACGGCCTCGAAGGTGGCCAGCTTGGTGTCCACGTACGCGTCCGCCTGCCCGCGCCGGACCTGGGGGTCGGGGCTCGGCTCGGGGGCGTCCGTGTCGGCGAAGCCCTGTTCGTCCAGGCCGGGCCCGCGGCCCAGCAGCTTCTCGCGGCCGCGGTCCACCGCCCCGATGGTCTTGGCGAGGACCACCTCGAAGTTGGCGAGCTTGCTGTCGACGTAGTCGTCCGCCTCGGCCCGGATCTCATCGGCCTCGCGGCGGGCGTCGTGCAGGATCCGGTCCGCCTCGGCCTGCGCGCGGCGGGCGATCTCGGTGTCGGAGATCAGCGAACCCCGCTGGGCCTGTGCGGACTCGATGATCCGGTCCGCCTCCCGCCGGGCCTCCTCGACCATGTGGTCGCGTCCGCCGATGAGCTCTCGCGCCTGGGCGAGGGAGCCGGGCAGCGCCTCGCGCACCTCTGCGAGCCGATCCAGGAGTTCCGCGCGGTTGATCACGCAGGAGGCCGACATCGGCATGGAACGGGCGCCGCCGACGGCCGCGACGATCTCGTCGAGCTTCTTCTGTACGTCCATGGGGGCTCGCACTCTCTCTGCCCCGGGCGTTTCCCGAGACGGACGGCACGACTGTAAGCCCCCGGGACCGGTGAGCGGCAAGGACCGCTCGACCCCGGCCCGGCCGGCGCCCGGCCGGGCCGCGCGCGGTCACTTCGCGCGCAGTCGCTCCAGCAGGGCGGCGTGGACGTGCGCCGGAAGCAGGTGGGCGACGTCGCCGCCCCAGGTGGCGACTTCCTTGACCAGGGAGGAGGACAGGAAGCTGTAGGTGGGGTTGGTCGGCACGAACAGGGTCTCGACGCCCGACAGCCCCATGTTCATCTGGGCCATCTGCAGCTCGTAGTCGAAGTCGCTGACGGCGCGCAGGCCCTTGACGATGGCCGGGATGTCACGCTGCTTGCAGAAGTCGACGAGCAGCCCGTGGAAGGACTCCACCTCGATGTTGCCGTAGTCGGCCGTGGCCTCGCGGATCAGCTCGATGCGCTCTTCGACGGTGAACAGGCCCTGCTTGGACTGGTTGATCATCACGGCGACGTGGACGACGTCGTAGAGCCTGGAGGCCCGGCCGATGATGTCGAGGTGTCCGTTGGTGATGGGGTCGAACGACCCCGGACAGACGGCGCGGCGCAACTGAACTCCCTCGCTATCCCGTACGGGCTTCATGAATCTTCGCCGGCGGCGGCGCGACCGTACCAAAGGGTGCCCTCGCCGTACTTGCGCGAGCGCAACGCCTCGAAGCCCTCGGGCCACGGGAACGCGCCGCTCCTGGTTCTGCGCTCCACGGTGACGAGTGCGTCGTCGGTGAGCCAGCCATTGGACCGGAGTGTGAGCAGGATCTCGCCAAGATCACCGTGCTCGACCTCGTACGGCGGGTCCAGGAAGACGATGTCGTACGGCTCGGCGTGCGCGGCGCCCGCCGCGATCTGCTCGGCCTTGCCGGCCCGGAATTCGGCGCCGGGCAGGCCGACCGCCTCGATGTTCTCGCGGATCGCCTTGGCGGCCTTGGCGTCGGGCTCGACGAGCAGGGTGTGGGCGGCGCCCCGGGAGAGCGCTTCCAGGCCGACGGCGCCGGAGCCCGCGTACAGGTCCAGGACCCGGGCCCCTTCGAATCCGTGCAGCGACTCCCAGGTGGAGAAGAGCCCCTCGCGCATCCGGTCGGAGGTGGGGCGGGTACCGGTGCCGGGCGGCACGGCCAGCCGCCGCCCGCCGGCGGTGCCGGCGATCACGCGGGTCATCTGGGGTCCTTCGCTGGGAGGTGAGGGGGACGGGCGCGTTGCGGCGCCCTGGCCCACGATAGGTCGTCGCGCGCGGGGGCCGCCGCTCAGCCCTTTTCCAGGTACTGCTCCCGCTCGGTGTCGAGGAGGGCGTCGAGCGCGGTGCGCAGTCCGGGGAGGTGCTCCAGCTCCGGGTCCTCGGCGACCACGCGGGTGGCCTCCTCGCGGGCCTGGGCGATGACTTCCTCGTCCTCGATCACCTCCAGCATGCGCAGGGAGGACCGCACGCCGGACTGGGCCTGGCCGAGCACGTCGCCCTCGCGGCGTTGTTCGAGGTCGATCCGGGAGAGCTCGAAGCCGTCGAGGGTGGCCGCGACGGCGGCGAGCCGGGCCCGGGCGGGGGCGGCCTCGTGCATCTCGCTGACCAGCAGGCACAGCCCCGGTGCGGAGCCGCGCCCGACGCGGCCGCGCAGCTGGTGGAGCTGGGAGACGCCGAAGCGGTCCGCGTCCATGATCACCATGACGGTGGAGTTGGGCACGTTCACGCCGACCTCGATGACGGTGGTGGCGACCAGGACCTTGACCTCGCCGGCGGTGAACCGGCGCATCACGTCGTCCTTGTCGGCCGGGTCCATCCGTCCGTGCAGCACCTCGACGGACAGTCCGGCGAGGGGCCCGCGGCGCAGCTGTTCGGCGATCTCCAGGACGGCGAGCGGCGGGCGCCTGTCCCCGTCCTCCTCGGCCTTCTTCTTCTTGGGGTCGTCCTCGTCGTCTCCGATCCGCGGGCAGACCACGTACGCCTGGTGGCCGTTCTCCACCTCCTCGCGGACCCGTTCCCAGGCCCGGGTGAGGAAGTGCGGCTTGTCCTTGGCCGGCACCACGTGGGTGGCGATCGGGGAGCGGCCGGCGGGCAGCTGGTCCAGGACGGAGGTCTCCAGGTCGCCGAAGACGGTCATGGCGACGGTCCGCGGGATCGGGGTCGCGGTCATCACCAGCAGGTGGGGCGGCTGCTTGCCCTTGGACCGCAGCGCGTCGCGCTGTTCGACGCCGAAGCGGTGCTGTTCGTCGACCACGACCAGGCCGAGGTCGTGGAAGCGCACCTTGTCCTCGATCAGCGCGTGGGTGCCGATGACGATCCCGGCCTCGCCGGTGATCAGGTCGAGCAGTGCCTTGCGGCGGGCGGGCACGCCCATGGAGCCGGTGAGCAGCACCACCTTGGTGCCCCGGTCGGAGCCGCCCAGCATGCCCCCCTCGGCCAGCTCGCCCATCATCTCGGTGATGGACCGGTGGTGCTGCTGCGCGAGCACCTCGGTGGGCGCGAGCATGGCGGCCTGCCCGCCGGAGTCGACGACGGCGAGCATGGCCCGCAGCGCCACCATCGTCTTTCCCGAACCGACCTCGCCCTGGAGGAGGCGGTGCATCGGGTGGCTGGTGGCGAGGTCGTCGAAGATCTCGCGCGAGACCGTCACCTGGCCTTCGGTGAGGGTGAAGGGCAGTTTCGCGTCGAAGGCGTCGAGGAGGCCGCCGGGGGTGGGGCGGCGGGGGACCGAGGGGAGCTGGGAGTCCGCGTGGCGGCGGCGGGCCAGGGCGACCTGGAGGACGAAGGCCTCGTCCCACTTGAGGCGTTGGCGGGCGTCCTCGATGTCGGCCTTGGTCGTCGGGCGGTGGATCTTGAGGAGGGCCTCGGTGAGCGGGACCAAGGCCCGGCCCTCGCGCAGGGCGGCCGGCAGGGGGTCCACGGTCTCCGCGGCGGCGGGCAGGACCGCGTCGACCGCCTTGGAGATCTTCCAGGACTCCAGCTTGGCGCAGGCCGGGTAGATCGGGATGAGTTGGCTCGCGAAGGCGGCGGCCGCGTCCCGGTCGGAGGCGTCCGCGCTCAGCAGCTCGTAGGCGGGGTGCGCGAGCTGGAACTTGCGGTTGAAGACGCCGACCTTGCCCGCGAACATGGCCCGGGTGCCGGGCAGCAGGTCCTTGTGGGGCTTGTGGACACCGGCGCCGAAGAAGACGAGCTGGAGCCGGCCGCTGCCGTCGGTGATGGTGACTTCGAGGCGTTTGCCGCGCCCGCCGTTGAAGGTCAGGACGCGGGCGTCGGCGACCTGGGCGACGACGGTCACGTGCTCGTCGAGCTGGTCGGCGAGGTCGGTCAGCGGGCTCAGCTCGCCGCGTTCCGCGTACCGGCGGGGGTAGTGGTGGAGCAGGTCGAGGGCCGTGTGCAGGCCGAGCTGCTCGGCCAGCACCTTCGCGGTGGCGGGGCCGAGGGTCTTCTTGAGGTCTTCGTCGAGCGCGGGCACGTCTTCCATTGCACACCATGGCGCCGACAAAGCCCGCCCCGCGACGCCTATTCGACCCCGATGAGCAGCGGCGCCGAGTGGCGTCCGCCCCGGTAGACGACGGTGTCCACGGCCAGGTGCGCGTGTTGGACGTAGGTCTCCAGGCGGCCTGCGAGGGCGTCGGGCACCTCGGGGCCGAGGACGAGGGTGACGAGTTCCCCGCCGGAGCCGAGCATCCGCTCCAGGACCGCCTCGGCGGTCGCGGCCAGTTCGGTTCCTATGAGGGCGACGTCTCCGTCGATGAGGCCGAGCACGTCGCCCGCCTGGCAGATGCCGGCGGAGGTGAAGGACTGCCGTTCGGCGACGGCGAGTTCCCCGTAGCGGGTCGCGCCGGCCGCGGCGGTCATGGCGACGACGTCCTCGTCGAAGCTGCCCTCGGGGTCGTGCACGGCGAGGGCGGCGAGTCCTTGGACCGCGGAGCGGGTGGGGATGACGGCCACGCGCACCCCGTCGGCGCGGGCCCGTTCGGCGGCGGCGGACGCGGCGGTGCGCAGTTCGGCGCTGCCGGGGAGCAGGACCACCTCGCGGGCGTGCGCCCGGTGGACGGCCTCGACGAGTTCGGCGGTGGTGGGCGGCTCCCCCGGGCGGGCGGCGACGGTGGTGGCCCCGGCCTCCTCGCACAGGCCGGCCAGCCCTTCGCCCGCCACCACGGCGACGACGGCCCGCTGGGCGCGCGGGGCCCGGGCCCGGCGGCGTTCGTCGCCGAAGTGGGTGATCCGGATCCGGTACGGCCGCCCGGCGACCACGCCGGCCTCCACGGCCGCGCCGGGGTCGTCGACGTGGACGTGGACGTTCCAGAGCCCGTCGCCGCCGACCACCACCAGGGAGTCGCCGAGCCCGTCGAGACCGTCGCGCAGGGTCTCGACGGCCTCCTCGGTGGCCTCCAGGAGGTAGACCACCTCGTAGGCGGGGCCGCCCTGCTCCTCGGCGCAGGGCTCGTCGGTACGGGGTACGGGCACGGCCCGGCCGCGCACCGGCTCGGGGGCGGGGGCCTGCCCGGACAGGGCCTGCCACAGCGCGCCGAGTACGGCGACGAGCCCGCAGCCCCCGGCGTCGACCACTCCGGCCCGGCCCAGCACGGCCAGTTGTCCCGGGGTCTCGGCGAGGGCGGCGCGGGCCCCGTCGTAGGCGGCGCGGGCCACCTCGACGGCGGTCCCGGCGGCCGTTCCGGCGGCGGCCTCGACGGCGGATCCGGCCCGGGCGGCGGCTCCGGCGACGCTGAGCATGGTGCCCTCGACAGGGTGCGCGACGGCCCGGTAGGCCTCCTCGGCGGCCCGGGTCAGGGCCTGGGCCAGGAGGGGGCCGGGGGCGCCGGTGCGGGACGGTTCGGCCCCGAGCACGTCGGCCACCCCGCGCAGGAGCTGCGCCAGGATCGTCCCGGAGTTGCCCCGGGCGCCTATGAGGGCGCCGTGGGCGTAGGCCCGTACCGCCTCGGCGAGGGACACCGGAGCCGTTGTGCCCTTGGTCACGGGGGCGGCGAAGGTCTCGGCGAGCGCGCGGTCCGCGGACTCGGCGGTCAGGTAGAGGTTCGTACCGGTGTCGGCGTCGGCGACCGGGTAGACGTTGATCGCGTCGATGTCCTCGCGGGCCCGGCCCAGTGCGGCCAGGGCCAGCGAACTCCAGGTGCGCACCGCTTCGGCGTCGAGGGTGTGCGGTCCGGACTCGTGCGCCACCGGGCGTTCCTCCTTGTGCGGGCCAGGGTTCACCGCAGGGTAACGAAGGGTGGTCCGGGCGACGGGACCCCGGGGCCGGGGCCGGCCCGGTCATGGTAGTTTTCTTGGACCGAAGCAGTCGTTGTATGCTGCTCAGGTTGCCCGGCGAGAGTCGGGCTCATTCGTCCGGCAAGCCACTTCAGATCTCTGATTCCGGTGCGCCGGATTTCACTGTAAGTGCATCTGAAGTCTTTGGAGTGACCTGTGGCTGCCAACTGCGACGTTTGCGCCAAGGGGCCGAGCTTCGGCAACAGCATCTCCCACTCGCACCGCCGTACCTCGCGTCGCTGGAACCCGAACATCCAGCGCGTGCGTGCCGTGGTCAATGGGACGCCGAAGCGCCTCAACGCCTGCACCTCGTGCATCAAGGCCGGCAAGGTCTCGCGCTGACGCCTCATCGTCGTCGTAGCGCAGCCCTTCCGGTTGCCCAAAAGTCCGGTCCACCTCTGGTGGTCCGGACTTTTGCTTTCCCCGAACGGTTTCCCCGAACGGTTTTCCCGGACGCCTCCCCGTAAGCCTTACGCGGGCCGTCCGGTACGGGGCCCGGTGACCGGGCCCCGTCGGGATCAGCGTGAGCGCCAGGCGTGGTCCACCGGGCCGATGCCCCCGCCGAGCGCGAAGCCGGCGGCGATGGCGCCGGTGACGTACTCCTTGGCGGCCGTGACCGCCTCCGGTACGGGCAGGCCCTTGGCCAGGCCCGCCGCGATGGCGCTCGCCAGGGTGCAGCCGGTGCCGTGGGTGTGCCGGTTGTCGTAGCGGGGGGCGCGCAGCCACCGTTCCTCGGCGCCGTCGGTCAGCAGGTCCACCGCCTCGCCCCCGTGCGCGGCCAGGTGGCCGCCCTTGATCAGGGCCCAGCGCGGTCCGAAGTCGAGGATCGCCCCGGCGGCCCGGCGCATGCCGTCCTCGTCGGTCACCTCGATCCCCGTGAGCTGCGCCACCTCGTCCAGGTTCGGGGTGGCGACCGTGGCCCGGGGCAGCAGTTCCGCGCGTACGGCGTCCAGGGCCGAGGCGGCGAGCAACGCGTCGCCGTGCTTGGAGACGCCCACGGGGTCCACCACCGCCGGCGCTTCCGTGCCGGCCAGCAGTTCCGCGACGGTCTCCACGAGGACGGCGGAGGACAGCATCCCGGTCTTGACGGCCCGGACGCCGATGTCGTCCACGACGGCCCGGTACTGGGCGGTCACGGCCTCGGGCGGCAGCTCCCAGACGCCGTGCACGCCGAGGGAGTTCTGGGCGGTCACGGCGGTGACGACGCTCATGCCGTGCACGCCGAGCGCCAGCATCGTCTTGAGGTCGGCCTGGATGCCCGCGCCGCCGCCGGAATCGGATCCGGCGACGGTCAGGCACAGCGGCGGGGCGGTGCTCATCGCGGGGCGTCCTCGTCGGCCGGGTCGGGGCCGAAGTGGTCCCAGCCGCCGGTGCTGGTCCAGGGGGCCCCGTCGACGGTCACCTGGGGCAGCGCGGAGCGGTTGAGCACCTCCCCGATGACCTTCCAGCGGGCCGGGAGCTTCACGTCGGGCGGGAAGGTGGCCACGATGGCGTGGTCCTCTCCCCCGGTGAGCACCCACTGGAGCGGGTCCACGCCGACGGCCTGGCCGATGTCGTGCATCTGGGTCGGGATGTCCACCGCGCCCGAACGCACGTCGATCCGCACCTTGCTGGCCTCGGCGATGTGGCCGAGGTCGGCGATCAGCCCGTCGCTGACGTCGGTCATGGCGGTGGCGCCGAGTCCGGCCGCCGCCGGGCCCGCGTGGTAGGGCGGCTCGGGGCGCCGGTGGGCCTCGACGAAGGCCCGCGGGGAGCGGAAGCCGCGCGAGAGGACCGCGAAACCGGCCGCGGACCAGCCCAGCCAGCCCGTGACGGCGACGACGTCACCGGGCCGGGCTCCGGAGCGCAGCACGGGCTCGTGGTTGCGCAGGTCGCCGAGGGCGGTGATGGCGACGGTGATGGTGTCGCCGCGGACCACGTCCCCGCCGACCACGGCCGCGCCGGCGACCTGGCACTCGTCACGGATGCCGTCCATCAGCTCGGTGGGCCAGGTGACCGGCAGTTCCGCCGGGACCACGAGGCCGAGGAGGAGGGCGGTCGGCACGGCGCCCATGGCGGCGATGTCGGCCAGGTTCTGCGCGGCGGCCTTGCGGCCCACGTCGTAGGCCGTGGACCAGTCGCGGCGGAAGTGCCTGCCCTCCAGGAGGATGTCCGTGCTCGCCACGACCCGCCGGTCGGGAGCCGACACCACCGCGGCGTCGTCACCGGGTCCGAGCCGGACCGCCGGGGTGGTGGTGAGCCGTGAGGTGAGCTCTCGAATGAGCCCGAACTCCCCCAGCTCGCCCACAGTGCCCTTCATCGCTGTGCCCCTTCTAGGCAGGTCCGCTTGCGGTCGCGAGCCGTCACAGCTCTGGGTACCGTCAACAGATACGTCAACTTCTTCTGTACGTACGCCCCGCCAAGCGTGGCGCCGGAGCCGTGGGTTATGCCCACGGCACGTAGGGGAAGGGTCTCCCCGTGGTGTGCGGGGACGCGGTACCGTGGCGTCCCTTCTTCCCCGGGCCCGCCCGATCTCCCTGGGCCCATCCGAAGGTTAGGGGAAATGATCCTCGTGGCCGCCCTGGAGGTTCCGTGGTACAGGCGTACATCCTCATTCAGACAGAGGTGGGCAAGGCGTCGTTCGTCGCCGAGTCCATCGGGAAGATCGCGGGGGTGATCCAGGCCGAGGACGTGACGGGGCCGTACGACGTGATCGTGCGGGCCCAGGCGGAAACCGTCGACGAACTCGGCCGCATGGTGGTCGCCAAGGTCCAGCAGGTGGAGGGGATCACCCGCACCCTGACCTGCCCGGTGGTCCATCTGTAGCCCCCGTCTACTCTTGGCCGGTGATGTCTTCGCACCCCCGGCCGCTGCGTCTGCTGGTCCTGCCCGCCGCCTCGGCCGTCCTGGCCCTCGCCGGCTGCTCCCCGAGCGGCTCCGGGGTGCGGGCGGATCCTCCCCCGGCCCCGCCCGCCGAGGTGGCGTCGCTCTGTGCGGCGCTGCACGAGGAGCTGCCCGACACGGTGGCCGGGCTGGCACGGACCACCACCGAGCCGGTGTCGGATCTGACCGCCGCGTGGGGCGGCTCGGCGATCGTACTGCGGTGCGGTATCCCCAAGCCCCCCGAGATGGCGGATCCGAAGCAGGAGGGCGTGGAGGTGAACGGCGTCGGCTGGTTGTTGGCGAAGACGTCCGACGGCGGGTTCCGGTTCATCACCGGGGCGCGGTTGGCCTACACCGAGGTCCGGGTCGACAAGGAGCATGCCACGGACGCGGGGATGCTGGTCGGTCTGTCCACGGCCGTGGCCAAGGCCGTTCCCGTCGGCATCTCCTCCTACTGAGCCGCTCCCCCACCCGCTCCGGCTCCCCGCGCACACCGCCGCCCGCCGGCCTCGCCTTTGACGGCGGGCCGGCGGGCGGTCGGCTGTACGGGGCCCCGTGCGACCTAGCGCAGCCCGGTGGAGCGACGCAGGGCGGCCTGGATCAGGAGGTCGACCAGTTCGGGGTACTCGACGCCCGACTCCTGCCACATGCGCGGGTACATCGAGATCGGGGTGAAGCCCGGCATGGTGTTGATCTCGTTGATGACGAACTCGCCGTCCTCGGTGAGGAAGAAGTCGGCGCGCACCAGGCCCTCGCAGGAGGCGGCGTCGAAGGCCTCGATCGCGAGGCGCCGGACCTCCTCGGTCTGCTCCGGGGTCAACGGGGCGGGCACGAGTCCGGAGGCGGAGTCGATGTACTTCGCCTCGAAGTCGTAGAAGTCGTGGCTGGAGACCGGGGGGATCTCGGCCGGGACGCTGGCGCGCGGGCCGTCCTCGAACTCCAGGACCCCGCACTCGATCTCGCGGCCGCGCAGCAGCGCCTCCACGATGACCTTCGGGTCGTGGCGGCGGGCCTCGCGGATCGCCGCGTCCAGGCCGGAGGGGTCGTCGACCTTGGTGATGCCGATGGAGGATCCGGCGCGGGCGGGCTTGATGAACAGCGGCCAGCCGTGCTCCTCGGCGAAGTCCATGACCTTCGCCGTGGCGGCGGCCGCGTCGGCCTCCCACTCGCGGGGGCGGATGGTCACGTACGGGCCGACCTTCAGCCCGAAGGAGGTGAACACCCGCTTCATGTAGTCCTTGTCCTGGCCGACGGCCGAGGCGAGGACGCCCGAGCCGACGTACGGGATCCCGGACAGCTCCAGGAGGCCCTGGAGGGTGCCGTCCTCGCCGTAGGGGCCGTGGATCACGGGGAAGACCACGTCGACCTCGCCCAGGGCCTTGGGAACGGATCCCGGCTCGCTGTAGACGACCTCGCGGCTGGCGGGGTCGACGGAGAGGACCACGCTGCCTTCCGCGGACTCCGCGAGCGCGGCGACGTCCGGGAGGGTGCGGTCGGCGATGGCCATCCGCTCGGGTTCATCGGCCGTCAGGGCCCATCGGCCGTCCGTGGTGATGCCGATGGGCAGCACCTCGTACTTGGTGCGGTCGATGGAGCGCAGGACGGCGCCGGCGGTGACGACCGAAATGGCGTGCTCCGAGCTGCGGCCGCCGAACACGACGGCCACGCGGGGCTTGCGGCCCTGCTGCTCAGGGGTCTGGGGGAGGTTCTCGCTGCTCATATCGCCACGAGGGTACCCGCTCAAGCGTCCGGATCGCGCTCAGCGACGTTCCGGTTTGGCGCTGCGGCCCATCAACTCCTTGAGGGCGACCAGCGGGGGCTTCCCGTCGTGGACGATGTCGACCACGGTGTCGGTGATGGGCATGTCGACCCCGTGGCGGCGGGCGAGATCGGCCACGGACTGGCAGGACTTGACGCCCTCGGCGGTCTGCCGGGTGACCGCGATGGTCTCCTCCAGGGTCATCCCGCGGCCCAGGTTGGTGCCGAAGGTGTGGTTCCGGGAGAGCGGCGAGGAGCAGGTGGCGACGAGGTCGCCGAGGCCCGCGAGGCCGGAGAAGGTCAGCGGGTCGGCGCCCATCGCCAGGCCCAGCCGGGTGGCTTCGGCCAACCCGCGGGTGATGAGCGATCCCTTGGTGTTGTCTCCGAGCCCCATGCCGTCGGCGATGCCGACGGCCAGGCCGATGACGTTCTTGACGGCGCCGCCGAGTTCGCAGCCGATGACGTCGGTGCTGGTGTACGGGCGGAAGTACGGGGTGTGGCAGGCGGCCTGGAGGCGCCGGGCCACGTCCTCGTCCACACAGGCGACGACGGAGGCCGCGGGCTGGCGGGCGACGATCTCGCGCGCCAGGTTGGGGCCGGTGACCACGGCGACGCGCTCGGCGGGGACCTTGGCCACCTCTTCGATGACCTCGCTCATCCGCTTGGCGGTGCCGAGTTCGATGCCCTTCATCAGGGAGACGAGCACGGCCTCGGGCGGCAGCAGCGGGGCCCACGCGGCCAGGTTCTCGCGCAGCGTCTGGGAGGGGATGGCGAGGACCGCGAAGTCGGCGCCCCGTGCGGCCTCGGCGACGTCCGTGGTGGCGCGCAGGTTCGCGGGCAGCTCGACGCCGGGGAAGTAGTCCGGGTTGCTCCGGCCGGTGTTGATGGCGTCGACGACCTCGGCGCGGCGGCCCCACAGGACCACCTCGCAGCCGGCGTCGGCGAGCACCATGCCGAAGGCCGTGCCCCACGAGCCGGTTCCGAACACGACCGCCTTGACGGGCTGTGTCACTTGTAGTCCTCCCCCGCGGCGTCCCGCCGCTGCTGCGCCCTGGCCCGGCGGTGGTCGTACGGCTGCGCGGGGGCCTTCTCCCCGCGCAGTTCCTCCAGGAGGTCGGTGACGGCCGCCATGATGACCTCCGTGACCTCCTTGAGGACGTCCGGGGTCGGTTCCCGGTCGTAGTAGGCGGAGAGGTCCACGGGCGGCCCGGCAAGCACCTGGAGGGTCTTGCGCGGGAACAGTCGGACCTTGTTCTCCTTGGCGTAGGGGGGCATCGCGAGGTTCGCGCCCCATTGGGCCACGGGAATGACGGGGGCCCTGGTGATCAGTGCCACTCGGGCCGCGCCGGTCTTGCCCGCCATCGGCCACATCTCCGGATCGCGGGTCAGGGTGCCTTCCGGGTAAAAGGCCACGCATTCACCGCGCTCGATCGCCGCCACGGCGGCCCGGAATGCGTCCAGGGCGTTGGTGGTCTCGCGGTAGACGGGGATCTGGCCGGAGCCGCGCAGGATCATGCCCACGAATGGCACCTTGAAGAGTCCGGCCTTGGCGAGCAATCGGGGCACCCGGCCGGTGTTGTACTGGAAGTGCGCGTACGAGAGCGGGTCCAGATACGAGTTGTGATTGACGGCGGTGATAAAACCGCCGTCGCCCGGAATGTGCTCCATTCCCCGCCAGTCCCGCTTGAAGAGCACTACCAGCGGCGGTTTTGCGATGACCGCCGCCAGGCGGTACCAGAAGCCGATTCTGCGGCGGGACACTCGGACACCTTCCTCTACGACCGGTGCGTGGCTCGGGCACCTTGTGGGCCGGACAAGTGTCGCCCCGGGGCCGGTCTCTGTCGAGGACACCGTACGCCCCGCTCGCACCACGGGGGCCCTCCGTGAGCGGTCCGGGGCGACAATGGGCCGACTGATGACCGGGCCTTGGCCCGTCGGTGACCGGAGCGGGTGCGGGAGCGCACCGGAGGGAAGGGGTCCGTCACGAACGCCGTCTGGAGTCTGGTGGTCCCCCTCAAGCCCTTGGCGCAGGCCAAGAGCCGTTTGGCGGTGGCCGTCGGGGCCTCCCGGCAGGGGCTCGCGCTGGCGTTCGCGCAGGACACCGTGGCGGGGGCGCTGGCCTGTCCGGCGGTCGCCGATGTGGTGGTCGTCACGGACGACGCCGTGGCCCGTCGGGAGCTGTCGCGACTGGGCGCGCGGGTCCTGCCCGATCTGCCGGGGGCCGGGCTCAACGCGGCTCTGGACCACGGGGCGAGGGCGGTCCGGGCCGGGCGTCCGGGGGCGAGGGTGGCCGCCATGAACGCGGATCTGCCCGCTCTGCGGGCGCCGGAATTGCTACGCGTGCTCGAAAGTGCCGCCGATTTTCCCCGGGCATTTCTGGCGGATGCGGCAGGAATCGGTACGACCCTGCTTTCCGCCGGTCCGGACCGGGAATTGGCACCCTCGTTCGGAGGCCCGTCCCGAGCCCGCCATTCGGCGTCGGGGGCGGTGGAAATCGCCCTGGCGGACGTGGAGAGCGTACGCAGGGACGTGGACACGGGGGCGGACCTGAGGACCGCCCTCTCCCTCGGCGTGGGGTGGCACACGGCCCGATACAGTGCGCGTATGCAGGCGACCGCGTACACGTACGACCCCGAGACCCACAGCGGCAGCGTGCTGCTGGACGACGGCACCCCGGTGCCCTTCGCCCCCGCGGCCTTCGACGCGGGCGGTCTGCGGCTGTTGCGGCCCGGCCAGCGGGTGCGCATCGAGACGGACGGCGAGGGCGCCGCCCTGCGCATCACCCTGGTGACCCTGCAGACCTTCTGAGGGTCCCGCCCGTCTCTCCCGCGCCTTTCTCGCACCTCCGCCACCTGCGGCGAAGCACCGCGGGCCGGCTTCCCCCGAGGGGGAAGCCGGCCCGGCGTGTGTGACTCGTGCCCCTACTTCTTGCGGGCGGTGGTCTTCTTCGCGGTGGCCTTGCGCACAGCCGTCTTCTTGGCGGGCGCCTTCGTCGCGGTGGCCTTCTTGGCCGCCGGGGCGGTCTTCTTCGCGGTGGCGGTGGCCTTCTTGGCCGTCGCGGTCGTCTTCTTGGCCGGAGCCGCCTTCTTGGCGGTGGCGGTGGCCTTCTTCGCGACCGCGCTCTTCGCGGCCGTCTTCTTGACGGTCGCCGTGGTCTTGCGCGCCGCGGTCTTCTTCACCGTGGGCGTGGCCTTCTTGGCCACCGCGGTCTTCGCGGCGGCCTTCTTGGCCGTGGTGGCCCTCTTGGCGACGGCCTTCTTGACCGTGGCGGAAGCTCCGCCGGTCAGGCTGCCCTTGGGGGCCTTCTTGACGGCCACCTCGTCGCCCTTGGGGAGCTTCTTGGTGCCGCTGACCAGGTCCTTGAAGCCCTGGCCGGCACGGAAACGGGGAACGGAGGTCTTCTTGACCCGGACGCGCTCACCCGTCTGCGGGTTGCGGGCGTAACGGGCCGGCCGGTCGACCTTCTCGAACGAGCCGAAGCCCGTGACCGAGACCCGGTCGCCCGCGACGACCGCGCGCACCATGGCGTCCAGTACCGCGTCGACAGCGTCCGCGGCCTGCTGGCGGCCGCCCAGCTTGTCGGCAATCGCTTCTACGAGCTGCGCCTTGTTCACGTCTTCCCCTTCGGAGACTTCGCCAGAACGAATGTGTTCAAGCTTATTTCGCACGTTAGGCGGATATATACCGCAAATCAAACACGAAACGGGCTAATCACCCTAGTGCCGCAACGATGTAGGCCGTTACGGAGTTCCTTCGCATCAGTCGCCTTCAGGGAATCGACCCTCGTCGAGGTCCTTCATCAACCTGTCCAGGCGTCTTGCCGCATCCCCGAGATCATGCTTCGCGACGGCAGTGACGACCAACAGCTTCCGGGACAGCGCCATCCTTACGCCCTCCGGGACTTGCAGTGAGCGCACCGTTGTGTGTGCTTCTTTCAACCGGTCGGCGACGAGTTCGTAGAGCTTGAGTTGACTGTCGCGTTCCATGCACAGATTGTGCCATCTGGGGCGAGTTGTCGCCTCACGGGGCCTCAACAAACGGCTGTGCCCCCCGCCGGAAGGCGGGGGGCACAGGGTTGCCGATGCGATCACCCGGGGGTGAATAAGCGCTGATCAGGCAGGAATCACGCCTGAATCGTGCGCGGCTTGTAGGAGGGCCGGGTGCTTTCGTAAGCGTCGATGTCCCCTTCGTTCTGAAGGGTGAGCGAGATGTCGTCCAGCCCCTCCAGAAGACGCCAGCGGGCGTTGTCGTCGAGTTCGAACTCCGCCTCGATGCCCTCGGCTCGGACCTTGCGGTCGACCAGGTCGACGGTGACCTCCGCCGTGGGGTCGGCCTCGGTCAGCGCCCAGAGGCGGTCGACCGTCTCCTGGGGCAGGACCACGGTCAGCAGACCGTTCTTCAGGGAGTTGCCCCGGAAGATGTCGGCGAAGCGGGCGGAGACGACCGTCTTGAAGCCGAAGTTCTGCAGGGCCCATACGGCGTGCTCGCGCGAGGATCCGGTGCCGAAGTCGGGGCCGGCGACCAGGACGGTCGCGCCGGCGCGCTCCGGGCGGTTCGTGATGAACTCCGGGTCCTTGCGCCAGGCCTCGAAGAGGCCGTCCTCGAACCCGTCACGGGTGATCTTCTTGAGCCAGTGGGCCGGGATGATCTGGTCGGTGTCGACGTTGCTGCGGCGCAGCGGGACGGCCCGGCCGGTGTGGGTGGTGAAGGCTTCCATGGTTCAGACTCCGGCGGTCGCGGGGGCGTCGGACAGGTCGGCGGGCGAGGCCAGATGGCCCAGTACCGCGGTGGCGGCGGCCACCTGCGGGGAGACCAGGTGCGTACGACCGCCCTTGCCCTGCCGGCCCTCGAAGTTGCGGTTGGAGGTGGACGCGGAGCGCTCACCCGGCGCCAACTGGTCGGGGTTCATGCCCAGGCACATCGAACAGCCCGCGTGCCGCCATTCGGCGCCGGCCTCCTTGAAGACCTTGTCCAGGCCCTCGGCCACGGCCTGGAGGGCGACGCGGACCGAGCCGGGAACGACCAGCATCCGTACGCCGTCGGCGACTTTGCGGCCCTCGACGATGCCCGCGACCGCGCGCAGGTCCTCGATGCGGCCGTTGGTGCAGGAACCTACGAAGACGGTGTCGACACGGATGTCGCGCAGCGGCTGTCCGGCGGTCAACCCCATGTACTCCAGGGCCTTTTCGGCGGCGTGGCGCTCCGAAGCGTCCTCGTACGAAGCAGGGTCGGGGACGTTGGCCGACAGGGGCGCGCCCTGGCCCGGGTTGGTGCCCCAGGTGACGAACGGGGACAGCGCCGCGGCGTCGATGACGACCTCGGCGTCGAAGACGGCGTCGTCGTCGGTGCGCAGGGTCTTCCAGTACGCGACCGCCGCGTCCCAGTCCTCGCCCACCGGGGCGTGGTCACGGCCCTGGAGGTAGTCGAAGGTGGTCTGGTCGGGAGCGATCATGCCCGCGCGGGCGCCGGCCTCGATCGACATGTTGCAGATGGTCATGCGGGCTTCCATCGACAGCTGCTCGACGGCCTCGCCGCGGTACTCCAGGATGTAACCCTGGCCGCCACCGGTGCCGATCTTGGCGATGATCGCCAAGATCAGGTCCTTCGCGGTGACGCCCTCGCCCAGCGCGCCGGTGACGGTGATCGCCATCGTCTTCGGGCGGGCCAGCGGCAGCGTCTGGGTGGCCAGCACGTGCTCGACCTGGCTGGTGCCGATGCCGAAGGCCAGCGCGCCGAAGGCGCCGTGCGTGGAGGTGTGGGAGTCGCCGCAGACCACGGTGGTGCCGGGCTGGGTCAGACCCAGCTGCGGTCCCACGACGTGGACGACGCCCTGCTCGACGTCGCCCAGCGAGTGCAGGCGCACGCCGAACTCGGCGCAGTTCTTGCGCAGCGTCTCCAGCTGGGTCCGGGAGACCGGGTCCGCGATCGGCTTGTCGATGTCGATGGTGGGGGTGTTGTGGTCCTCGGTCGCGATGGTGAGGTCCAGACGACGGACCTTGCGGCCGGCCTGGCGCAGACCCTCGAAGGCCTGCGGGCTGGTCACCTCGTGCAGCAGGTGCAGATCGATGAAGAGGAGATCGGGCTCGCCTTCGGCGCGCC
Source organism: Streptomyces sp. NPDC088097 (assembly GCF_044741845.1). Classification (NCBI taxonomy): domain Bacteria; kingdom Bacillati; phylum Actinomycetota; class Actinomycetes; order Kitasatosporales; family Streptomycetaceae; genus Streptomyces; species Streptomyces sp. NPDC088097. Next base: position 17,302 of record NZ_JBIUTJ010000013.1, on the reverse strand, counting down.
GGACGACGTGGTCGTCCCAGACCTTCTCCGCGAGTGTCCTACCCATCGCTTTCCCTCCGGCCGGCCGGTTGTGCCGGCGCTTATTAGAGATCTGGTGCGCCCGACCGTCCGCTACCCCACGCGGCGGACGAAGGCTCGGACCCAGTGGTTCGTGGACCCGCACATACAGACTCGCTTGTTCTTGGAAAAATTGAACTTGCGTTTCACAGTGTGAGACGCGAATATCGTTTCATGGACAACTCTAGCGGCGTCGGCGTTCTCGACAAGGCAGCTCTGGTACTGAGCGCACTGGAGTCCGGTCCGGCCACCCTCGCCGGGCTGGTCGCGGCGACAGGGCTCGCACGACCCACGGCACATCGCCTTGCCGTGGCACTGGAACACCACCGGATGGTGGCGAGGGACATGCAGGGCCGGTTCATCCTCGGTCCGCGGTTGGCAGAGCTTGCCGCCGCGGCCGGCGAGGACCGCCTGCTGGCCACGGCCGGACCGGTGCTCACGCACCTCCGTGACGTGACGGGCGAGAGCGCGCAGCTCTACCGCCGTCAGGGCGACATGCGCATCTGCGTGGCTGCGGCCGAGCGGCTGTCGGGCCTCAGGGACACCGTCCCGGTGGGCTCGACGCTGCCGATGAAGGCCGGTTCGGCCGCGCAGATCCTGATGGCCTGGGAGGAGCCCGAGCGGCTCCACCGCGGGCTGCAGGGCGCGCGTTTCACGGCCACGGCCCTGTCCGGCGTCCGTCGCCGGGGCTGGGCCCAGTCGATAGGCGAGCGGGAGCCCGGCGTGGCCTCCGTCTCGGCGCCGGTGCGCGGGCCCTCGAACCGCGTGGTGGCCTCCGTATCGGTCTCCGGGCCGATCGAGCGCCTGACCCGACACCCGGGGCGCATGCACGCCCAGGCCGTCATCGACGCGGCCGCCCGCCTGTCGGAGGCCCTGCGCCGCACCGGCTGACCCCACACCTCTCCTCCCCCACCCACCCCCGGGTCCGGGGGCGCGTACGACGCCGCACACGTCCTGACTCGCGCCTCCGGGCCCGCACTTGTACCCGGGCACCACACGAACACCACGGGCACCGGCCCCACGCCGGAAACGACGAAGAGGCCCTCCGCGATGATCGCGGAGGGCCTCTTCCTCTTGTACCCCCGACCGGATTCGAACCGGCGCTACCGCCTTGAGAGGGCGGCGTGCTAGGCCGCTACACAACGGGGGCCTGCCTGCTTGTACTGCGCTGGGCTACCAGGACTCGAACCTAGAATAAGAGAACCAGAAACTCTCGTGTTGCCAATTACACTATAGCCCAATGGTCTAGACCAGCTAGACACCGTACCCCCGACCGGATTCGAACCGGCGCTACCGCCTTGAGAGGGCGGCGTGCTAGGCCGCTACACAACGGGGGCCCTAGCGATCCTGCATCAAGAGTCCGGGTGCGACCCTGGAGATCTCGCGGGAAGGATCTGTACCCCCGACCGGATTCGAACCGGCGCTACCGCCTTGAGAGGGCGGCGTGCTAGGCCGCTACACAACGGGGGCAAAGCACTGCGTTACTTCTGCACTGCGCTGGGCTACCAGGACTCGAACCTAGAATAAGGGAACCAGAAACCCTCGTGTTGCCAATTACACTATAGCCCACCAAAACTCAAGCCCCTGAGGGACTTTCGTTTGGTTAGCGCCTCCGACTCCGGCCTTTCGGCCCGCTCGGCGGCGACAGAAAGAACATTACCGGATGCCTGACCGTGCTCCAAAACGGGTATCCCCGGCCAGCAGCTCGGGCAGGCCGTCCAGTCCGACGATGCGGTGCACCCCGCTCGGCCCCTCCCCTCGTCCGCCGGCCCGGTCGAGCCAGACCGCCGTCAGGCCGGCGTCGCGGGCCCCGCGGGCGTCGATCTCCGGCTCGTCCCCGACGTACGCGACCTCCGCGGGCTCCAGGCCCATGGCCTCGCAGGCGGCGAGGAAGGCGCCGGCCTCGGGCTTGCTGATGCCCAGCTCGGCGGCGCAGACCAACACCTCGAAGCGGTCGCGGACCCCGAGGGTCCGCAGCTTGGACTCCTGATTGGCGACGGAGGAGTTGGAGAGCAGCCCGTGCCGGTGGGAGAGCGCCAGGAGGTCCAGGACGGGGATCACGTCCGGGAACAGGACCCAGGCCGCCTTGTAGTGCTCCACGTACCGGTCGAACCAGGCGTCGGCCTGCGCGGCGGTCAGGGCCGGCTCCTCCAGGAACTCGCGGACCCGGTCCCGGCGCTGCTCGCGGAAGGACACCTCACCGGCCGAGAAGCGGTCCCAGTGCCGGTGCGTGAGACGGCGCCACAGGGCGAGGGCCTCGAACGGGGTCCCGTATCGGCCGTCCGTCCCCTCGTCCGCGAGGTGGCGGGAGAGACCTGCCGCGTCGGCGCCCGTGTAGTCGAAGATGGTGTCGTCGATGTCCCACAGCACGGCTCTGATCGGCATGCGGCCGAGCCTACGCCGGGTCGCCCCCGACCGGAGGCACGACGAAGAAGTCCGTCACGAAGCAGGTGATCTCGCCCCGGGCGTCCCGGCCGACCCAGGTCGGATAGGAGCCGTCGCCCCAGCCGGAGCCGAAGGCCGTGAGGGTGTGGCCCGACTCACCGGTGATGAGGTAGGGGCCGGGGCCGTGGTCGTTCGCCTCGAAGGCGTCCCACAACGGGCCCTCGTCGCCCTGGCACTCGGAGAAGGCCTCGTCGGCGGCCGGATCGTAGAAGCAGCCGGCGCCGGCGTCGACCCCGTAGCCGAAGTACTCGTCCTCGTCGAGTTCGGCGGGGTCCTGGCCGGCCACCAGGGCCAACTCCCACGTGACCGTGAGGGCGTCGCCGACCACCACGCGGGCGGCCGCCGTGCGCAGGTGCGGGGCCTCGTCGGCGGGTTCGTCGGGGGTGGTGAGGGTGGCTATCGCCGTCTCCACCCGGTAGCGGCCCGGGGCCACGGCGGCGGTGAAGGGCTCCGCCTCGCCCGCGCCGAGCCCGATGAACGGGTCGCAGGCGGTGACGCGCCCCGAGGGCAGCCACAGTTCGCCGGCGACGGCCACGTGGAGCGTGCCGGTCTGCCCGCTCTCGTAGGCGAAGGCGAGGCCCGGGGTGAAGTACCGGTCGTAGTCGGGGGCGGTCATGGGCATGGCGCTGGCCTTCCGAGGGGCATGGTGATCGACTGGAGCACCTTAGGGCCTCAACCCGACAACGCCGGAGGGGCGGCGGCCGGATCGGCCGCCGCCCCTCCGGGGGTGCGGGTCAGGCGGCGAGCTTCGCCAGGGTCGCGTCGATGCGGGACAGCGAGCGCTCCTTGCCCAGGATCTCCAGGGACTCGAAGAGCGGCAGGCCGACCGTACGGCCGGTGACGGCCACGCGGACGGGGGCCTGGGCCTTGCCGAGCTTGAGGCCGTGGGCCTCGCCGGCGGTCAGGACGGCCTGCTTGAGGGACTCCGGGTCCGACCAGTCGGCGGCGGCCAGGTTCTCGCGGGCGGTGGTCAGCAGGGCCGCGGGCTCGCCCTTCATGGCCTTGTCCCAGGACGGCTGGTCCTCGACGGGCTCCTTCAGGAACAGGAAGTCCACGTTTGCGGTGATGTCCGACAGGACGGTGACGCGGGTCTGGGCGTACGGGGCGATCCGCTCCCAGGCCTCGGCGTCGAAGTCCTCCGGCGCCCAGTTGGCGTGCGGGGCCGTGAGCCAGGGGGCGCAAGCGTCCGCGAAGGCCTTGGGGTCCAGCTGCCGGATGTGGTCGGCGTTGATGGCCTCGGCCTTCTTCAGGTCGAAGCGGGCCGGGTTCGCGTTGACGTCCGGGATGTCGAACTTCGCGACCATCTCCTCGATGGAGAAGATGTCCTGGTCCTTGGAGAAGGACCAGCCCAGCAGCGAGAGGTAGTTCAGCAGCCCCTCGGGCAGGAAGCCGCGCTCGCGGTAGAGGTTGAGCGAGGACTCCGGGTCGCGCTTGGAGAGCTTCTTGTTGCCCTCGCCCATGACATACGGCAGGTGGCCGAACTCCGGGACGCCCTTGGCGACGCCCAGCTCGATCAGCGCCCGGTAGAGCGCGATCTGGCGGGGGGTGGAGGAGAGCAGGTCCTCGCCGCGGAGCACGTGCGTGATCTCCATCAGCGCGTCGTCCACCGGGTTGACCAGCGTGTACAGCGGGGCGCCGTTCGCGCGGACGATGCCGAAGTCCGGCACGTTCTCGGGGGTGACCGAGATCTCGCCGCGGACCAGGTCCGTGAAGGTGATCGTCTCGTCGGGCATCCGGAAGCGGACGATCGAGGAGCGGCCCTCGGTCTCGTACGCGGCCACCTGCTCGGCGGTCAGCTCGCGGCAGTGGCCGTCGTAGCCCGAGGGCCTGCCGGCCGCGCGGGCGGCGTCGCGGCGCGCGTCGAGTTCCTCGGTCGTGCAGTAGCAGGAGTAGGCGTACCCGCCGTCCTGGAGCCTGCGCGCGACGTCCTTGTAGATGTCCATGCGCTCGGACTGGCGGTAGGGGGCGTGGGGGCCGCCGACCTCGGGGCCCTCGTCCCAGGTGAAGCCGAGCCAGCGCAGCGAGTCGAGCAGCTGGACGTACGACTCCTCGGAGTCGCGCGCCGCGTCGGTGTCCTCGATGCGGAAGACGAACGTGCCGCCGTGGTGGCGGGCGAACGCCCAGTTGAAGAGGGCCGTGCGGACCAGGCCCACGTGGGGGTTGCCGGTCGGGGACGGACAGAAACGTACGCGGGGGGTCGCGTTAGCCACGCTTGATCACCTTGTTGGTGAGAGTGCCGATGCCTTCGATGGTGACGGCGACCTCGTCGCCGACGTTCAGGGGTCCGACTCCGGCCGGGGTCCCCGTGAGGATGACGTCGCCCGGGAGCAGCGTCATGGCCTCGCTGATGTGCACGATCAGGTCCTCGATGGAGCGGACCATCTCGCTGGTGCGGCCGAGCTGGCGCTGTTCGCCGTTCACGGTGCACTGGATGGTCAGGTCGCTCGGGTCGAGGTCGGTCTCGATCCAGGGGCCCAGGGGGCAGGAGCTGTCGAAGCCCTTGGCTCGGGCCCACTGCTGCTCGCGGCGCTGGACGTCGCGCGCGGTGACGTCGTTGGCGCAGGTGTAGCCGAGGATCACGTCCTTGACGCGCTCCCTGGGAACCTCCCGGCACATGCGGCCGATGACGACGGCGAGCTCCGCCTCGTGGTGGAGCTCCTGGGAGAAGGAGGGGTACGCGATCGGGTCGCCCGGGCCGACCACCGAGGTGGAGGGCTTGAAGAAGGTGATCGGGGCCTCGGGGACCTCGTGCCCGAGCTCCGCCGCGTGCTCCGCGTAGTTGCGGCCGATGGCCACGACCTTGTTGGGGAGCACGGGCGGCAGCAGGCGGACCTTGTCCAGCGGGACCTTCGTGCCCGAGAGCTCGAAGTCCGCGAACGGGATGCCCTTGATGATGTCGAGGACGAGTCCGCCCTCGGCGCCGGGGGCTGCGTCGCCCTCGACCGCGCCGAAGGCGACGTTGCCGTCGATCGAGAACCTGGCGATGCGCACGTGTTGCGTCTGCCCCTCTGTCTGTCCGTCGGCCGGCCGACGGCCGGAGTCTGTGGACTCCAGGCTAACGCGACGGACGGTGACGCTCCGCGTTCTTCTACGCGGCGGCTCCGGCCGGGGGCGTTCGGGGCTACGGAACGGGAACGGCCACCGGGGCGTCCATGAGGATGGTGCGGCGCGGGTTCGCGGTCTGACCCGGAAGGTCGACGGAGTGCTCCGGAGTGGCCGGGGCCGCCTGCAGCTCCTCGGCGTCCTTGAGGTGCGCCAGGGTGGTGCGACGGGGGTTGGCTATGTTGCGGAACATCATCGTCGTCTTCATCGGAGTCTCGGGCCCTCGGCTCGCTCGTGGGGTGGGGGTCGTCGGATGCGCCGGCCGTGGCGCCGACCCTTCAAAAGGCAAGGCTAAACATCTGAATCCCCGGCCCGGTCGGGAAGTAATGGCCACGGCTGTGTGAGTTTGCTCACCAAGGGCCCGACATTGCGGTCATAACGGTCAGTCAATTACCCCCGACCAAACGGACATTGCGCCACTGAATGCGGCATTCCGCTCCTGATCATCAGGACTGGGACACCTTGCCAGACGCAAGCTTTGGTTGGCGTAAGTCCGATTCCTCCCGATAGCGCCTCCACGTCGCGTAGCCCGTCCGTCACGACCCGTGACCGGCTCGCCGGGCCGACACGCGCACCTTGTTGGAGATCCCCCACTGTGCTGGAATTCGCGGGACCGCCGCGGGTATCAGCCGGCGCGCAGGTGGCGCGACACAGCGCCGAGCGCGGCGGCAAGGAGAGGGAGACGCGCCGGTCACCGACGACCACCATGGGGCCGTCAGTGCCCCACGACTCGACACCGTCCCACCGCTCACCCGGGGGGACGCCTGGTCCAGAGGTTGCGACGCTAGTGCAGGGACGATTCAAGAGGGATGGCAAGGGGTCTCCCCAGGCCCGCCAGGGCCGTGGGGACGCTGCGGCGGAGCAGGAGCCGCGCGGCGGGACCGACCGTGGCGCCTCGCCCCAGCACGCCCAGAACCGCGGGCCGGCTGTCGAAGGAGCGGGACCCGACACCTCCGCGGCCGGCAAGGCCGTGAAGGGGCGCGGGAAGGGCGGCAAGCCCGCCCGGGCCAAGGGCAAGGGCGAAACGCCCGAACCGCCCGGCGGAGCGATACCCAAGGCCCCCAGTGGGTCCGGTTCCCGTCTCGCCCTGCAGAACTGGCGCATCAGCACGCGACTCGTGTCGCTGCTGACCCTTCCGGTCGTCGCCGCCACCACGCTCGGTGGCTTCCGCATCAACGACTCGCTCAACGACATCGCGCAGCTGGAGCACATGCAGCTGCTGACGACGATGACCCGGCAGGCCACCAACCTGGCCGCCATGCTCCAGGAGGAGCGGGACAAGTCGGCGGGCCCCCTCTCGGCCGCCGATCAGAAGGCGTCTCCCAAGCCGAACACCCTCGTCCAGGGCGTCCGCGACCAGACCGACGGCGCCGCGAAGGCCTTCGGCGCCGCGGCCGACAAGGTCGACAGCACGCAGGACACGGACGACACCCTCAAGTCGATCCGCAACAACACCCTGCAGATCGCCCGCCAGCTGACGGGCATCGACGACATCCGCAAGAACGCGTACCGCAACGGCGCCCAGCAGACCGTCACCGAGTACAACGCGCTGATCGTCTCGCTGCTCTCGCTCTCCCAGGACATGGCGCAGGCCACCTCCAGCCCCGAGATGATCAAGCGCACGCGCGCCCTGGCGGCGTTCTCGTCCGCCAAGGAGTACGCGTCCATCCAGCGCGCGATCATCGCGGCCTCGCTCTCCGACGGCAGCGGTCCGCAGGGCAAGCTCGGCGAGAACGACCGTCTCTACGGCCTCTCCGCGCTGCGCGGAGAGAGCCAGGCGAAGAAGACCTTCGAACTCGTCTACCAGGGCTCCTCCGACGACCTGCTCTCCTCGCTCGGCGACGGCAACCCCGAGATCGGCAAGGCGGACCACTTCACCCGCCGCGTCCTCAGCACCGAGGGGCAGTTCTCCAAGGAGCAGCAGTACCGCTCCTGGATGGACTGGTACGACGCCGACGACACCAAGCTCCAGGCCATGGAGGTCATCGAGCTGACCCTGCTCCAGGACATGGAGCAGAAGGCCCGCGAGCTGAAGAACTCCTCGCAGCAGGACGCCATCATCAACGGTGCGCTGATCCTGCTCGTCCTCGGTGTCTCGCTCGTCGGCGCCTTCGTCATGGCCCGCTCGATGATCCGCTCGCTGCGCCGCCTCCAGGACACCGCGACGCGCGTGGCCCAGGACCGTCTGCCCGAGCTCGTCAAGCAGCTCTCCGAGTCGGACCCGCAGGACGTGGACACCTCCGTGGAGTCCGTCGGTCTGCACACCCGCGACGAGATCGGCCAGGTGGCCGCGGCCTTCGACGACGTGCACCGCGAGGCCGTCCGTCTCGCCGCCGAGCAGGCCCTCCTCCGGGGCAACGTCAACGCGATGTTCACCAACCTCTCGCGCCGCTCCCAGGGCCTCATCCAGCGCCAGCTCTCGCTCATCTCCGAACTGGAGTCGCGCGAGGCCGACCCGGACCAGCTGTCCTCGCTCTTCAAGCTCGACCACCTCGCGACCCGCATGCGCCGTAACGGCGAGAACCTCCTCGTCCTCGCGGGCGAGGAGCCGGGCCGCCGGTGGACCCGCCCCGTCCCGCTCGTCGACGTGCTCCGTGCCGCGGCGTCCGAGGTGGAGCAGTACGAGCGCATCGAACTCTCGGCGGTGCCCGGCACCGACGTCGCCGGCCGCGTCGTCAACGACCTCGTGCACCTCCTCGCCGAGCTGCTGGAGAACGCCACCTCGTTCTCCTCCCCGCAGACCAAGGTCAAGGTCACCGGTCACGCGCTGCCCGACGGGCGCGTGCTCGTCGAGATCCACGACACCGGCATCGGCCTCTCCCCCGAGGACCTCGCCGCGATCAACGAGCGGCTCGCGTCGCCGCCGACCGTGGACGTCTCCGTCTCCCGTCGCATGGGCCTGTTCGTGGTCGGCCGCCTGTCCCTGCGACACGGCATCCGCATCCAGCTGCGCCCCTCCGACTCGGGTGGTACGACCGCCCTCGTCATGCTGCCGGTGGACGTCGCCCAGGGCGGCAAGAAGCCGGCTCCCATGCCGGGTCAGGGCGGCCCCGGTGCCCCCTCGGCCGGCGGCCAGGGCGGTCCCGGCGGCCAGGGCGCGATCCCCGGTGCGGCCCAGCGTCCCCCCGTGGGCGCCGGTCCGCAGCGCGGGCAGGTTGCCGGCGGGGCCCAGCGCCCCGCGCTGCCGGGCCGCGACAGCGGTCCGGGCCAGCAGGGTCCCGGTCAGCGTCCGCAGGGCGGTCCGGGCGCGCCCGGCGGCCAGGGCGCCTTCGGCGGCGGTGCTCCGCTGCCGACGCGCGGCCAGAGCGGCACGCTCGCCTCGGGCCTGAGCGCCGGTCCCGGCAACGGTCCGACCGGCCCGCAGGCCCGTCCCGCGGGCGGCCCGACGGGCTCCGGCCCGGGTGGGTTCCCCCAGCAGCAGGGCAACGGCTTCCCGCAGGGCAACGGCTTCGAGCGGCCCCAGCAGCCGCAGTCGCAGCAGTCCCAGCAGCCGCAGCAGTCCCAGCAGCAGCCGGGTCTCCAGCAGCAGCCCCAGCAACCTCAGCAGTCCCACGGATCACAGGGATCGGCCCAGGCTCCCGTCCAGCGCAAGCGGCCCCAGCTGCCCCCGCGCGGCGGCGCCGCACGGCCGGAGCTCCCGGGCGCGGGCACTTCGCCCACCGGGATCCCGCAGGCCACCAGCTGGGGTACCGGTCAGGCCGGCCCCGAGGTCCCGCGCGGCCACGACGAACTGTCGGGCCCCGGCTCCACGGCCGGTTTCCCCCGCCCGGACTTCAACGCCCCGCGCCCCCAGACCGGCGGGCACCCGGGCAACAGCACGACGGGCCAGTTCGAGCGTCCGGACGTACGGGGTTCCATGGACCCCTCCACCACCGGGCAGTTCGAGCGTCCGCAGCTGGGCGGTCCCCTGGACCCGGCTTCGACCGGCCAGTTCGCCCGCCCGGACCTCAACGCCCCCCGCGCGGGGGGCCCCGGTGTCGGCGGCTACGCCCCGCAGCCCCAGCAGCCGCAGCAGTACCAGCAGCCGCAGGCACCGCAGCAGCAGGGCGGCTACGCCCCGGCTCCGCTGCCCGCCACGCGCGCCGAGGCTCCGCAGCTGCCCCAGGCCCACCAGCCCGAGGCCCTGCCGGCGGTCCCGTCCTCGCAGACGGGCGAGTTCCGCAGCCCGATCTTCGACGACATGGAGTCGAACTGGTTCCGCGAGGAGGCCGAGCAGGCCCCCGCGCAGGGTCAGGGCGTACCCCACCAGCCCCACCAGCCGCAGCAGTCCGCCCCGCAACGGCCGGCGCCGCAGCAGGACCGTCTCCAGCAGCGGGGCCAGGAGTTCGCGGTCGAACCCGCCGCGGCGGTGACCGGCACCACTCCCACCGTCAGCTGGAAGTCGTCCCCGAACGACGAGCTGATGCGGCAGGCCGAGCGCGTGCGCCAGCCCGCCGCGGGCGGCATCACGACCTCGGGGCTGCCCCGTCGGGTCCCGCGGGCGAACCTCGTGGCCGGCACGGCGCAGCAGCAGGCCGAAGCGCAGGCGGGTCCGCAGGTCTCGCGTGCGCCGGACGACGTCCGCGGGCGTCTCACCAACCTCCGACGCGGTATCCAGCAGGGGCGTCAGGCCGGCACCACCGGCCCCGCGACCGGCAGTTACCACGTCGACCCCACTTACCAGCAGGAGCGATAGTTGAGTTCGATGAGCCAGGCGGCCCAGAACCTGAACTGGTTGATCACCAACTTCGTGGACAACACCCCCGGGGTGTCCCACACGGTGGTGGTCTCCGCCGACGGACTCCTTCTGGCGATGTCCGAAGGATTCCCCCGTGACCGCGCCGACCAGCTGGCGGCCGTCGCCTCCGGTCTGACCTCGTTGACCGCCGGGGCCTCCCGGATCTTCGAGGGCGGCGCCGTCAACCAGACCGTCGTGGAGATGGACCGCGGGTTCCTCTTCCTGATGTCCGTCTCCGACGGGTCCTCGCTGGCCGTACTCGCCCACCCCGAGTGCGACATCGGCCTCGTGGGCTACGAAATGGCCCTCCTCGTGGACCGCGCCGGCAGCGTCCTCACCCCGGACCTGCGCGCGGAGCTGCAGGGAAGCCTGCTCATCTGACTCCCACCCTCCCGGCCGGACGGTACTTCCGGCCGGGGGGCCGGGGCGCGTACCCGGAACCCCAGTACCCCCGCCAGGCCGTCATGTCCCCCCACCGGCCGCCCCGTCAGACGGCACGCTGACCACTGCTGTCCAGCCCGGAGGATCAATGACCCCGCCCCCCGCCTATCCCGACGCGTACGGAGACTCGTACTCGGAAGGCGACCAGCCTTTGGTACGTCCGTACGCGATGACCGGCGGCCGGACCCGACCCCGCTACCAGCTCGCCATAGAGGCACTGGTCAGCACCACGGCCGATCCGATGCACCTGTCCGGCCTGCTGCCGGAGCACCAGCGCATCTGCACGCTCTGCCGCGAGGTGAAGTCGGTCGCGGAGGTCTCCGCACTGTTGTCGATGCCGCTCGGTGTCGCCCGGATCCTCGTCGCCGACCTGGCGGAGGCCGGAATGGTGGCCATCCACCAGCCGGGCAATGGAGAGGCCGGCGGAACGCCGGATGTAACGCTGCTCGAGAGGGTTCTCAGTGGACTTCGCAAGCTCTGACGGCGGAGCGGCTCCTCGCTCCACCACCTCCGCGAAGATCGTGGTGGCGGGCGGCTTCGGCGTGGGCAAGACCACGTTCGTCGGCGCGGTCTCCGAGATCAACCCGCTGCGGACCGAGGCCGTCATGACGTCCGCGAGCGCGGGCATCGACGACCTCACGCACACCGGTGACAAGACGACCACGACGGTCGCCATGGACTTCGGCCGCATCACCCTGGACCAGGACCTGATCCTGTACCTCTTCGGTACGCCGGGTCAGGACCGCTTCTGGTTCATGTGGGACGACCTGGTCCGCGGCGCCATCGGCGCCATCGTGCTGGTCGACACGCGCCGTCTCGCGGACTGTTTCCCGGCCGTGGACTACTTCGAGAACAGTGGTCTGCCGTTCGTCGTGGCCCTCAACGGCTTCGAGGGGTACCAGCCCTACACGCCGGAGGAGGTCCGCGAGGCCCTCCAGATCGGACCGGACGCGCCGATCATCACCACCGACGCCCGCCACCGCGGGGACGCGAAGAGCGCGCTCATCACGCTCGTCGAGCACGCGCTGATGGCACGGCTCAAATAACACGGTTCCCGTGGCGATGTGGAGGGGCGGGCTGTGTCATCCGACACGGCCCGCCCCTGTCGTTCATAACGTTTCGACAGAGAATTGCCGCCAGTTGGACACAGCGTGCGTTCACCTGGTGTCACTGTGCGCACAACTGACCCCATTTTTGGCGCCCCTCGGTCCCTATGTCCGATTTATGTGGGGCATAAGGCTCTTGGAATGGCCGATTCCAACTGTTTGGAACACGGCCGTCAACCGTGCTGGAATTCAACGAACTAGCTAGTAGCACCGCCGAGAGGTTGTTGGTCGAGTGAGGCGAAGCAACTCCAGCCCCGCGGATGAACCCGCGCGCGGCAACTTCACCCCGCCGCCACGCGCGGCCATGTCGTCCGTCGACGTGCCCGTCGAACCCGCCGCGAACGGCGGCAGCACCAGCAAGCTCTCGCCCCGCAACTGGCGCGTGCCGACCCGTCTGAACGCCATCCTCCTGGTACCCGTCCTCGTCGGACTGGTCATGGGCGGCTTCCAGGTGAAGGGTTCGGTCGACAGCTGGAACGAGGCCAAGGACGCCGAGAAGACCGCCCGCATCGTCCAGGCGGCGGCCGAATACGGTCAGGCCCTCCTCAACGAGCGCGACCTGACGGCGGAGCCCCTCCTCCAGAACCAGCGCAACAGCGAGGCCGTCTCCAAGGCGTACGCGGCGACCGACGCGGCCAAGGCCAAGTTCGCCCAGGCCGCGAAGTCGCTGCCGCAGAAGCAGGGCCTCGAACGCCGCCTGGAGCTCTTCCGCCAGGAGGAGCCGAAGCTGGAGCAGGTCCGCAAGACGGCCTACGCGCTTCCCGAGACGGCGAAGAAGAACCTGCCGACGGCCGCGGGCCCCATCCCGACCGAAGAGGGGTACGTGCTGGTCCAGCACTACCTCATGCAGTTCTCCAACGAACTGGGTCTGGGCACCGGGAACGTCACCAGCTACGGCCGCATGGTCTACGCGGTCGAGCTGGCCAAGGCCGCCAACTCGCTCCAGCGCTCGGTCGGCACCCACCTCCTGGTGCGTCCGAACGAGGACGACAACGTCCGCAAGGCCCAGCTCGTCGCCTTCTCCTCCTACGCCTACCTCGAAGAGATAGCCATCGGCGAGTACGTCGCCGCCGGCACCGACGAGGACACCAACAGGCTCAAGGAGGTCATGGGCGCGAAGTCGACCGAGGGCGCCGCCAAGCTGGCCAAGGCCAAGGGCGACGCCGAGCAGGCGGGGACCCCGTTCAAGGCCCCGCCCGTGGTCAACGGCTCCGCGCTCACCGGCATGACCGAGGCGATAGCCGGCGGCGACAAGCCGTCCAAGCTCGCCCTGGGCGGCACCACCGCCACGGCCTGGCAGGCCGCGGCCACCGCCAAGTTCGACGGTTACGCCGAGATCGAGAAGGAACTCCTCGACAAGGCCGTCCAAGACGCCGTCGCGGTCTCCGACAAGTCCCGCGGCGACGCCATCCTGACCGGTGCCATCGTGGTCGTGGCCCTGCTGGCCGCCTTCATCCTGGCCGGCATGATGGCCCGCCAGATGGGCCGCGCCATGCGCCGCCTGCGCAGCTCGGCCTTCGACATCGCCGAGCAGCGCCTGCCCGCGCTCGTCGACCAGCTCTCGCGCACCGACCCGGGCAAGGTCGACACCCGCGTCCAGCCGATCCCGATCAACTCCCAGGACGAGATCGGCGAGGTCGCCCGCGCCTTCGACCAGGTCCACCGGGAAGCGGTACGGCTCGCCGCCGAACAGGCGCTCCTGCGAGGGAACGTCAACGCGATCTTCACGAACCTCTCCATGCGCAACCAGTCGCTGATCGAGGGCCAACTGAGCCTGATCACCGAACTGGAGAACAACGAGGCCGACCCGGACCAGCTGGAGAACCTCTTCCGCCTGGACCACCTGGCCACCCGTATGCGCCGCAACGGCGAGAACCTGCTCATCCTCGCGGGTGAGAACCCGGGTCGCCGCTGGGACCAGCCCGTCCCGCTCGTCGACGTGCTGCGGGCCGCCTCCTCCGAGGTGGAGCAGTACGAGCGCATCGAGCTGTCGGGCGTCTCCGAGGCCGAGATCCACGGCCAGGCCGTGACCGACCTCGTGCACCTGCTCGCCGAGCTGCTGGAGAACGCCACCACGTTCTCCTCCCCCCAGACCAAGGTCCGTGTCAACGCCACGCGTCTGCCCGACGGCCGCGTGATGATCGAGATCCACGACAAGGGAATCGGCCTCACCGCCGAGGACTTCGCGGACATCAACCACAAGCTGGCCAACCCGCCGACCGTGGACGCCGCGATCTCGCAGCGCATGGGTCTGTTCGTGGTCGGCCGGCTGGCGGACCGCCACAGCATCCGCGTCCAGCTGCGCCCCTCCGGCGAGGCGGCCGGTACGACCTCGCTGGTCATGCTCCCCGACGCCATCACCCACGGTGGCGGTGGCGAGGGCGTCCCGGACGACGACTTCACCGTCTCCCAGATGATCCCGCAGCAGCAGTCCCAGCTGGCCGCCCCGCTGCGGACCGCCGCCGAGCTCGGCTTCGACGACTCGCGCTACGACGCCCAGGGCGAGCAGGTCGGCCAGAACGCCGACGGCACCCCGCTCGACCCGGTCGTCCGCTCGCTGGGCCGCGAGGAGCGTCGGGCCGCGCTGGAAGCGCAGCTCACCTTCCCGCAGGAGCAGCAGCCCGGGCACCCCTCCCAGGAGTATCCGGAACCTCAGCCGGAGCACGGGTACCAGCCGTACCAGGGCTACGAGCAGCCGGCGGCTCCGGGGTACGAACCCCCGTACGAGCCCCAGCAGCAGCCGCAACTGCAGCCGCCGCAGCCGCAGGCCTACGAGCCGTTCCCGGACCAGGGCTACACCTATCCGGAGTCCGGCTACGAGAACGACGGCCGGCCCGCTCAGGCGTACGACGGCGGCTACCAGGAGCAGGCCCAGCAGGGTGCGTGGCCCGAGCAGAACACCTATTCGGCCCCCTACCAGCAGGACTACGGGACCGAATCGGAATCCAGGCCCGCTCCCGAACTCCCCCAGGAACGCGTAGGCTTCGACCGTCCGGGTGCCGCTGCAGACGCCGGTCACGAAATGACCGGAGCGGGTCTGCCCAAGCGTGGCAGCCAGCAGCAGTGGCAGCCGGCACAGCAGGAAGCGGAGTCCAGAGGATCCCTCTTCGAGCAGCGGTCGCCGCGTCAGCAGCAGCCCGCCGCGCCGAAGCAGGAGCCCGAGGAGACCGAGGGCGACGCCAGCTGGCGTTCGCGCAACGACGACCGCTGGCAGCAGGCCGGCAAGCTCCGTGAGCCGAAGGCGGGCGGGGTCACCCCGTCCGGTCTCCCTCGGCGGGTGCCCAAGGCCAACCTGGTCGAGGGCGCAGCGGAGACGACCCCGCAGGGCGGCCCCCAGGTCTCCCGCGCCCCGGAGGACGTCCGTGGCAGGTTGAGCAACTTGCGACGCGGTGTCCAGCAGGGACGCAACGCGGGTTCCGAGCAGTCAGGTAACAGCTATGACCAGGAGCGTTAGTGTGAGCCCGATGAGCCAGGCGGCACAGAACCTGAACTGGTTGATCACCAATTTCGTGGACAACACCCCCGGGGTGTCCCACACGGTGGTGGTCTCCGCCGACGGACTCCTTCTGGCGATGTCCGACGGGTTCCCGCGTGACCGCGCCGACCAGTTGTCGGCCGTCGCCTCGGGTCTGACCTCGTTGACCGCCGGGGCCTCCCGGATCTTCGAGGGCGGCGCCGTCAACCAGACCGTCGTGGAGATGGACCGCGGGTTCCTCTTCCTGATGTCCGTCTCCGACGGGTCCTCGCTCGCGGTGCTCGCGCACCCCGAGTGCGACATCGGCCTCGTGGGTTACGAGATGGCCCTCCTCGTGGACCGAGCGGGCAGTGTCCTCACTCCGGACCTGCGCGCGGAGCTGCAGGGAAGTCTGCTCAACTGACAGACAGGCAGTGTGTTTCGCGTCATCGCACCGTAGGGTGCGGTGGCGCGGTGCCACAGGGAGTACTGCGTTCTTGGAGTCGGAGGAGGAAACGTGACAACACCCGGAGGACATCCTTATGGCGGCCAGCAGCCGCAGGGTGGACACGACCAGAACCGCTTCAACTTCCCCTCCTCCCCCAGCCGGCCCGGGCCGGAGCACAACCCCTACCAGCAGCAGCCGTACGGACAGCCCCAGCCGCCCCAGCAGTCCCAGCGTCCTTCACAGCAGCCCTTGCGCGGTACGCACCCGCAGGCTCCGAAGGCGCACAACCCGCTGGTGCGTCCGTACGCGATGACCGGTGGCCGTACCCGGCCGCGCTACCAGCTCGCCATTGAGGCGCTGGTCAGTACCACGGCGGATCCCGCGCGTCTGCAAGGGCAGTTGCCCGAGCACCAGCGCATCTGCCGCCTGTGCCAAGAGATCAAATCCGTCGCGGAGATCTCGGCACTCCTCTCCATTCCTCTTGGTGTCGCCCGCATCCTCGTCGCCGACCTGGCGGAGGCGGGCCTTGTCGCCATTCATCAGCCCGGCGGCGACGAGTCTGCCGGCGGCCAGCCAGATGTGACACTGCTCGAAAGGGTGCTCAGTGGACTTCGCAAGCTCTAACGGCGGAGCGGCTCCTCGCTCCACCACCTCCGCGAAGATCGTGGTGGCGGGCGGCTTCGGCGTGGGCAAGACCACGTTCGTCGGCGCGGTCTCCGAGATCAACCCGCTGCGCACCGAAGCCGTCATGACCAGCGCTTCCGCCGGGATCGACGACCTCACCCACACCGGTGACAAGACGACCACCACGGTCGCCATGGACTTCGGCCGCATCACCCTGGACCAGGACCTGATCCTGTACCTCTTCGGTACCCCGGGTCAGGACCGCTTCTGGTTCATGTGGGACGACCTGGTCCGCGGCGCCATCGGCGCGGTGGTCCTCGTCGACACGCGGCGGCTCGCGGACTGCTTCCCCGCCGTGGACTACTTCGAGAACAGCGGTCTGCCGTTCGTGATCGCCCTCAACGGCTTCGACGGGCACCAGCCCTACACGCCGGAGGAAGTCCGCGAGGCCCTTCAGATCGGCCCGGACGCCCCGATCATCACCACCGACGCCCGCCACCGCGGGGACGCGAAGAGCGCGCTCATCACGCTCGTCGAGCACGCCCTCATGGCCCGCCTGCGCTGACGGCGGCGTCACCCCAGCACTTCCGAAGGCCCCCGTGTCACCGACGCGGGGGCCTTCGCCGTACGCACGCCCCCGGCGCCGGGGGCGACGACGGGTACGCGGAAGGCCCCGCACCCTTGACGGGTGCGGGGCCTTCGGTGCTGCTCTGCTCAGCCCTGCCAGCTGTGCGGGGCCTGGAAGCCGCGGCTGCGTTCCAGCCGGCGCCAGCCGGCCGTGGAGGGGGCGGTGGCGACGGCCTCGGGGGTGGTGGCGGCGCGGGCGAGGAGGATCGCGGTGATCGCGGCCAGTTCCTCGGGCTCGGCGTGGCCCTTCTCGACCTTCAGCAGGGTGCCGTTGGCGTTGC
>NZ_JBIUTJ010000012.1:40429-189817 GCF_044741845.1 Streptomyces sp. NPDC088097 | reverse complement strand
AAACTGTTCGCCTCCAACGCCTACCGCGAATACATGGAACTCCACGGCCTGTCCGTCCAGCTCGCCGAGGCCATGGCCGAGTACTGGCACGCCCGCGTCCGCGCCGAACTCGGCTTCGGCGGCGAGGACCCCACCGCCGTCGAGGACATGTTCGACCTCAAGTACCGCGGCGCCCGCTTCTCGCTCGGCTACGGAGCCTGCCCCGACCTCGAAGACCGCGCCAAGATCGCCGACCTCCTCCAACCCGAACGGATCGGCGTCCACCTCTCCGAGGAATTCCAACTCCACCCCGAACAGTCCACCGACGCCATCGTCATCCACCACCCCGAAGCGAAGTACTTCAACGCACGCTGAGGCCGACCGGCGTACACTGGTCGGTCCCATACAGGCCGGTCACCTGTTCCCCAGGGGAGTCATCCCCACGGGGTCGAGGTGGCCGGCCTTGTCGTCCCCGAAGAGAGGCGTCCGCATGACCAGCACAGTTCCCGCCCCCGTCGCCCGCACGGCCGACGGACACGCCCTGCAGGCGGTGCTGCTGGACATGGACGGCACCCTCGTGGACACCGAGGGTTTCTGGTGGGAGATCGAGGCGGAGATCTTCCGTGAGCTGGGTCACGTGCTGGACGACACCTGGCGGGACATCGTCGTCGGCGGCCCCATGACGCGCAGCGCCGGCTTCCTGATCGAGGCCACCGGCGCCACCATCGGCCTGGCCGAGCTGAGCGTCCTGCTCAACGAGCGCTTCGAGGCCCGCATCGCCGACGAGGTCCCCCTGATGCCCGGCGCCGAGCGCCTGCTGAGCGAACTGGCCCGGCACAACGTGCCCACCGCCCTCGTCTCCGCCTCCCACCGCCGCGTCATCGACCGGGTCCTGCTCGCCCTGGGACGGGACCGCTTCACCATGACCGTCGCCGGCGACGAGGTGCCCCGTACGAAGCCCCACCCCGACCCCTACCTCTTCGCCGCGGCCTCCCTCGGCGCGCACCCCTCGCGGTGCGCGGTCATCGAGGACACCGCCACCGGTGTCGCCGCCGCCGAGGCCGCCGGTTGCCGGGTCGTGGCCATCCCGTCCGTGGGGCTGATCGAGCCCGCGCCGGGCCGCACCATCCTGCGCTCGCTGGAGGAAGTGGACCTGCCCTTCCTGCGCTCCCTCATCACCACGATGAACTGAGCGCGCACGCTCCGTACCGAACGGAACGGGGCCGCTCCGAGGTCCCGCGAGAGGATCTTCCGTCGTCCGCCCCGGAGGCCGAAATTCCATCCCCGCCGGGGCGGTTGCACCGGGTGAGCTTGGTCACCCGAGGGACCCCTTCCGGTCCTTCGGGGATGCCCCGGAGCCTTCCCATGTGTCCGGATTGATCATCTCCTGACCCCATCTGCGAAGTCTCCGCCATGAGCGGTCAGTCCGCTCCCATCACGGTGCGATTACGCCCCAACTCCTGCCAGTTCCAGCCATCCCGTCCCGGCCCACTACTGTCGAAGCGGGCACTCCGCACGCACCTCTGCCGTACCGCTCGCACACCCCTGCGCCGGTACCGCGTGGACCGATCGTCAAACACCGGCCCGATCGTTCCGCCCTGAACGGGCGACCGCCGCGAAGTGCCCTCTACGCCGCTTTGAGCAAGTGCCGGGTGAGGGAGTACTTCCAGCATGAACCGCAAGACCATGGTGCTGACGGCCGCGATAGGCCTGCTCACCCCCGCGCTGTCCGCCTGCGGCAGCGCGAGCGGCGGAGGAGCAGCGTCCGGAGCGATCGTCGTCGGGACCACCGACCGGTTCGAGACAGCCGATTACGCCCCCGCCCCCTTCGACCCCGCCTACGCCTACGACGCCGGTGCCTGGAACGTCCTGCGCCAGACCGTCCAGACGCTGATGCACACCCCGCGCGGCGGCGGTCGGCCCGTCCCGGAAGCGGCCTCCGACTGCCGCTTCACCGACACCGGCAACGAGAGCTACCGCTGCGTCCTGCGCCCCGGCCTCACGTTCGCGAGCGGGGACCCGCTCACCGCCAAGGACGTCAAGTTCTCCATCGACCGCGTCCGCGCGATCAAGGACGAGAACGGCCCGTCGGCCCTGCTCTCCAACCTCGACACCGTCGAGGTCAAGGGCGCCGACACCGTCGTCTTCCACCTCAAGAGCGCCGACGCGACCTTCCCGTACAAGCTCTCCACCCCCGCGGCCGGCATCGTCAGTGAGAAGAACTACGGCGCCAAGAAGCTCCGCGCCGGCTTCGCTGTGGACGGTTCGGGTCCCTACACGATGAAGGCGGAGGTCAAGGACAACCAGCTCGTCCGCGCCGTCTTCACCAAGAACCCGCACTACAAGGGCGACCTGAAGCTCCAGAACGACAGGGCCGAACTGCGGACCTTCACCGACTCGGCCGCCGTGGGCAAGGCCCTCGCCGACGGCTCCGTCCAGATGGTCTCCCGCACCCTGTCGCCCGCCCAGATCGCCGAGTACTCCGCGAAGCCCCCCAAGGGCGTCAAGCTCGTCGCCCTGCCCAGCCTGGAGATCCGCTACCTCGGCTTCAACACCGAGGCCCCGGTCGTCAAGGACAAGGCCGTACGCCAGGCCCTGGCCGCCGCCGTCGACCGCAACAACGTCATCTCCAAGGTCTACGGCAAGTCCGCGCAGCCCCTGTACTCGCTGGTCCCCACCGCGGTCGGCGGCCACGTCAACTCCTTCTTCACCAAGTACGGCGAGGCCAACACCGCCAAGGCCGCGGGCCTGCTGAAGGACGCCGGCATCAAGACCCCGGTCAAGCTCACCCTGAACTACACCAAGGACCACTACGGCGACGGCACCGCCGCCGAGTTCGAGGCCCTCAAGACCCAGCTGAACTCCACCCAGCTGTTCGACATCACCGTCCAGGGCAACGACTGGGCCGACTTCCGGCCCGCGCAGAAGAAGGGCGACTACGCCGCCTACGGGCTCGGCTGGTTCCCCGACTACCCGGACGCCGACAACTTCCTCGCTCCGTTCCTGGAGCAGGACAACTTCCTGGGCACGCCGTACGCCAACACCGCGGTGCGCACCCGGCTCATCCCCGACTCCCGGCGCGCGGCCGACCGCAGCATGGCCGCCGCCCCGATCGCGGAGATGCAGGACATCGTCGCCGAGGACGTACCCGTCCTGCCCCTGTGGCAGGGCAAGCAGTACGTCGCCGCACGCGACGGGATCACGGGGGTGGAGTGGTCGGTCAACGCCATCTCCGACCTCCAGCTGTGGGAACTCGGCCGGGGCATCAGCGGCTGAGACCGGAAGCAACCGGCGGCGGACGTCGCAGGCCGGCGCAAGGACCAGACGAGACTGTGAAGGACTTTCGCGTGAAGAGACGTAACCAGTGGTTGATGGCCCCGCTCGGCGCGGCCACCGCAGCCGCGCTGCTCAGCGGTTGCGGTTCGCAGGACGGCTCCGCCGCCGGCACCGGCAAGGGCGTGGTCATGGGCATATCCGACAAGGTGAAGTCCATCGACCCGGCGTCGGGCTACGACCCGGGCTCCTGGCTGCTCTTCAACAACGTCTTCCAGTCCCTGCTCACCTTCCCCAAGGGCGGCACCACGCCCGAGCCCGACGCCGCCCAGAGCTGCGGGTTCGAGGGGAGCGAGAGCAAGGTCTACAGGTGCGTGCTGCGCGGCGGCCTGAAGTTCAGCAACGGCGACTCGCTGACCTCGAAGGACGTCAAGTACTCCTTCGAGCGCACCCTGAAGATCAATGACGAGAACGGCCCCGCCGTCATGCTCGCGTCGATCGGCTCCATCGAGGCCCCCGACGACAAGACCGTCGTCTTCCACCTCAAGACGCCCGACGCCACCTTCCCCAGCAAGATCGCGGCCGGCGCCGGCTCCATCGTCGACCACCGCCAGTACCCGGCCGACAAGCTCCGCACCGACGGCAAGGCCGTCGGCTCCGGCGTCTACAAGCTGGACGCGATCAACGACAAGACGGCCAACTTCTCCGTCAACGGGAACTACACCGGCAAGGCCAAGGCCAAGAACACCGGCGTCACGCTGAAGTTCTTCAACGGGGACCAGGCCGCCCTGAAGACCGTCCTGGAGAACGGGGACGTGGACTTCGCGTTCCGCGGCCTCGCCGCCAAGGACATCGCCGCCCTCTCCGCCGCCAAGACCGGCAACGAGAAGGTCGAGGTCGTCCAGGGCACCGGCGCCGAGGTCGAGCACATGGTCTTCAACGTGAACGACCCCGTGGTCGGCAAGCTCCCCGTCCGCAAGGCCATCGCCTACCTCGTGGACCGCGAAGCCCTCGTCAAGGACGTCTACGCGGGCACCGCCGCCCCGCTCTACTCGATCGTCCCCGCCGGCATCGCCGGACACACCACGCCCTTCTTCGACCGGTACGGGGGCAGCCCCCAGCCCGAGAAGGCCAAGGCCGTCCTCAAGGCCGCCAACATCACCGGCAAGATCAAGCTGACCCTGTGGTCCACGCCGTCCCGCTACGGCCCCTCCACCGACCAGCAGTTTCAGGTCATCGCCAAGCAGCTCAACGAGAGCGGGCTCTTCGAGGCCGACGTGAAGTCCGTCGAGTTCGAGCAGTACGACAAGGACATCCAGGACGGCAAGTACGGCGTCTACGTCAAGGGCTGGGTCCCCGACTACCCCGACGCGGACAACTTCACCCAGCCGTTCTTCGGCCCGGACAACGTCCTGCACAACAACTACGACAACAAGGAGATCAGCGGGACCATCATCCCGTCGACCTCCTCGAAGTCGGACCGGGCCGCGGCCAACACCGACTACAACCGGCTCCAGGACATCGTCGCCGACGAGGTCCCGATCCTCCCGCTCTGGCAGGGCAAGCAGTACGCCGTCACCCGCCAGAACGTCACCGGCCTCCAGTGGTCCCTGGACGCCTCCACGGTCTTCCGCTTCTGGGAGATCAGCAAGGGCTAGTCGCCCGGGCGGTACACGACGAAGGGCCGGCAGCCGCGCGGAGCGGCTGCCGGCCCTTCGTCGTACGGCGCGGGGGAGGAGGGCGGGCCGAGGGCTACTGGGCGCCCGGACGCACCAGACCGCTCTCGTACGCGTACACCGCCGCCTGTACCCGGTCCCGCAGGCCCAGCTTCGTCAACACGTGCCCCACGTGCGTCTTCACGGTCGTCTCGCTCACGAACAGGTCCGCCGCGATCTCCGCGTTCGACAGCCCGCGGGCCACCAGCTTCAACACCTCGACCTCACGCTCGGTCAGCGTCCCGAGGGTGTCCGGCATCCGGTCCTCGCCCGACGGCAGGTGCCCCGCGTACTTGTCCAACAGTCGCCGCGTGATGCTCGGCGCGAGCATCGCCTCGCCCCCCGCCACCACCCGGATCGCCTGCACCAGCTCGTTCGCCGGGGCGTCCTTCAGCAGGAAACCGCTCGCCCCCGCCCGCAGGGCCTCCACCACGTACTCGTCGAGGTCGAACGTCGTCAGCACCAGCACCTTCGCCGGCCCGTTCCGCTCCGGCCCCGTGATCTGGCGGGTCGCCTCGACCCCGTCCATCCGCGGCATCCGGATGTCCATCAGCACCACGTCGGGCTGAAGCGCCCGCACCTGGTCCAGCGCCTGGAGACCGTCCCCGGCCTCACCCACCACCACCAGGCCCCCCTCGGCCTCCAGGATCATCCGGAAACCGGTGCGCAGCAGTGGCTGGTCGTCGACCAGCAGGACGCGGATCGCCACGGGGGTACCTCGTATTCGTCGGACGGGCTCGGCGGTCCCGGCCCATTCTGCCCTGACGGGACGATCAGGATCCCTCGGGGCGATCCGCCCCCTCCCCGTCGCGGGGCCGGATGACGAGCGGATAGACCGGGGGAGTCCCCCCGAACTCGGGACACACGGCCTGATGATCACACCAGCCGCACAGCTTCGTCGGCCGCGGCACCCACTCGCCCGTCTCCGTCGCCTCCCGGATCGCCTCCCACAGCGCGTGCAGCTTGCGCTCCACCCGCTCCAGGTCCGCCGGCTCCGGGTCGTACGTCAGCACGTCCCCGCTGCCCAGGTACACCAGCTGCAGCCGCCGCGGCACCACCTGCTTGAGCCGCCACACCACCAGCGCGTAGAACTTCATCTGGAACAGCGCGCCCTCGGCGTACTGCGGCCGCGGCGCCTTGCCCGTCTTGTAGTCGACGATCCGGACCTCGCCCGTCGGCGCCACGTCCACCCGGTCGATGATCCCGCGCAGCCGCAGCCCCGACTCCAGCTCCGTCTCCACGAAGAACTCCCGCTCCACCGGCTCCAACCGGGTCGGGTCCTCCAACGTGAACCAGCGCTCCACCAGCGCCTCGGCCTCGGTCAGCCAGCGCGCCAGCCCCGCCCCCTCGTCGTCCCCGGGGAACAGCTCCGCCAGCTCCGGCTTCGCCTCCAGCAGCCGGTCCCACTGCCCCGGCACCAACGCCTTCGCGCGCGGCGCCGTCCGCTCGGACGCGGGATGATCGAAGAGCCGCTCCAGCACCGCGTGCACCAAGGTCCCCCGGGTCGCCGCCGCACTCGGCTTCTCCGGCAGCTTGTCGATCACCCGGA
Source organism: Streptomyces sp. NPDC088097 (assembly GCF_044741845.1). Lineage (NCBI taxonomy): Bacteria > Bacillati > Actinomycetota > Actinomycetes > Kitasatosporales > Streptomycetaceae > Streptomyces > Streptomyces sp. NPDC088097. Next base: position 183,301 of record NZ_JBIUTJ010000012.1, on the reverse strand, counting down.
ACCGGTAGAGCAGCGGACACTGCATGAAGTCCCCGGCCCGCGAGGGGGACAGGGAGGTGGGCCCGGAAGGGGCCGGAGGGACGGCCGAAGGGGCACCCGCCCCGATGCTTGCGGAGGCACTCGTCGGGGCAGCCGAGGAGGCATCGGCACCGGGGATCGTCGTCATGCGTAAAACCCTACGGCCCGCGACCGACAGCACGCGCATACCATCGACGCCGAGCACCCTCGCACTGCATGATCAGAGCATCACACGGTGCTACCGCACCACACGCCCCACAAGCACCACAGTGGAAGCGTCCGGCCCCCGGCCCCACTCCGGGGGGACCCCAAGGAACGAAGGAAAGCCGTGGCAGACACCGACGAAACCGGCGAGCGCCCCGTCAAGCGCTCCGATCCGGGCGGCGGCATCCTCATGGGCCGCCCCTTCGGCGTACCCGTCTACGTCTCGCCCAGCTGGTTCCTCGTCGCCGCCCTCATCACCTGGGTCTTCGGCAACCAGCTCGACCAGGTCCTCCCCGACCTCGGCCCCGCCCGCTACCTCGTGTCCCTCTTCTTCGCCGTCGCCTTCTACGCCTCGGTCCTCGTCCACGAACTCGCGCACACCATCGCCGCCCTGCGCTTCAAACTCCCCGTGCGCCGCATCCAGCTCCAGTTCTTCGGCGGCGTCTCCGAGATCGAGAAGGAGTCCGAGACCCCGGGCCGCGAGTTCGTCCTCGCCTTCGTCGGCCCCCTCCTCTCCCTCGCCCTCGCCGGGATCTTCTACCTCGGCATGAACGCCGTCGACCCCGCGACCGTCCCGGGCGTCCTCCTCGGCGGCCTGATGATCTCCAACCTCCTCGTCGCCGCCTTCAACCTCCTGCCCGGCCTCCCCCTCGACGGCGGACGCATGCTTCGCGCCGTCATCTGGGGCATCACCGGCAAGCCCATGACCGGCACCGTCGCCGCCGCCTGGGTCGGACGCGCCCTCGCCGTCACCGTCCTCCTCGGCCTCCCGCTCCTCACCCGCACCGGGATCCTCGGCACCCCCACCCAGGAGATCGGCGGGATGGAAACCGTCATGGACGCCCTCCTGGCCGCCATCCTCGCCGCCATCATCTGGACCGGAGCCGGCAACAGCCTCCGCATGGCCCGCCTGCGCGAACACCTCCCCGAACTCCAGGCCCGCGCCCTCACCCGCCGCGCCGTCCCCGTCGAGAACACCACCCCCCTCTCCGAAGCGCTGCGCCGCGCCAACGAGGCCGGAGCCCGCGCCCTCGTCGTCGTCGACGGTCTCGGCGACCCCACCGCCATCGTCCGCGAGAGCGCCATCGCCTCGGTCCCCGAACACCGCCGTCCCTGGGTCGCCGTCAGCACCCTCGCCCAGGACCTCACCGACGGCATGAAGGTCTCGGCCGACCTCACCGGCGAAGAACTCCTCGACCGCCTCCGCACCAACCCCGCCTCCGAGTACCTCGTCCTCGAAGCCGACGGCCGCATCTTCGGGGTCCTGTCGACCCTCGACGTCGAGAAGGCCTTCGTGAAGGCCATGGCGCGGCCCCAGTCCTGAAGCCAATACACTGGTCACATGTCCGAACCGACCGGTGCCGCCCGCCGACGCGGGCCCTTCGAGGTCGGGGACCAGGTACAGCTCACCGACCCCAAGGGCCGCCACTACACGTTCACGCTCGAAGCAGGGAAGAATTTCCACACCCACAAGGGTTCCTTCCCGCACGACGAGCTGATCGGTGCTCCCGAGGGCAGTGTTGTCCGCACCACGGGGAACGTCGCGTACCTCGCGCTGCGCCCCCTGCTCCCCGACTATGTCCTGTCCATGCCCCGCGGCGCCGCCGTGGTCTACCCCAAGGACGCGGGCCAGATCCTGGCCTTCGCCGACATCTTCCCCGGCGCCCGCGTCGTGGAGGCAGGTGTGGGCTCCGGCTCCCTGAGCAGCTTCCTGCTGCGCGCCATCGGCGACCAGGGCATGCTCCACAGCTACGAGCGCCGCGCGGACTTCGCCGAGATCGCCACGGCCAACGTCGAGCGCTACTTCGGCGGCCCCCACCCCGCGTGGCAACTGACCGTGGGCGACCTCCAGGACAACCTGTCCGACACGGACGTCGACCGCGTGATCCTCGACATGCTCGCGCCGTGGGAGTGCCTGGAGGCCGTCTCCAAGGCGCTCGTCCCCGGTGGCATCCTCTGCTGCTACGTGGCCACCACCACCCAGCTGTCGCGCACCGTCGAGTCCATCCGCGAGTTCGGCTGCTACGCCGAACCGCAGCCGTGGGAATCGATGATCCGCAACTGGCACGTCGAGGGCCTCGCGGTCCGACCCGACCACCGGATGATCGGACACACGGGCTTCCTCGTGACCGCCCGACGTCTCGCCGACGGAGTCGAGCCCCCCATGCGCCGTCGCCGCCCCTCCAAGGGCGCGTACGGCGATGACTACGACGGCCCCGGCAGCGACCGGTCCGCCTGACCCAGGCCGGCCGCCCCAACACGAAGGCGCTGTGGCACAGTTCCCTGGACCGACCGGGGAACTGCGCCACGGCGCTTTCTCGTTGTCGCGCGCGGGGTGCCCGGGAGTGCCCCGGACCCGGCCGTTCCGCCCCCGTGTGAGGTGTGGCACGATGCTGGCTCCCCGTCACCCTTCGCACAGGAGACACCCCGCGTGCCGCACAGCCCCACCACGCAGGCCCCGGAAGACCTGGCGCACCGGGGCGCCACACCCGCCCACTGGCTCGCCACGGCCTGCGCCATGGCCGCCGTCATAGCCGGCGCGGGGTTCCTGGAGCCCCACCGCACCGCCGGAGCCGCGGAGGTCGCCACGGCGGCGGGGCCCGTGTCCCGCCCGGAGATCGCCGCCCCCGACGCGCACGCGGTCACGTACCCGCTGGACTGCAAGGGCGCCCCACAGCTCGTCACCGACACCGCAGAGGGCGACCTCGACGGCGACGGCCGCCCCGAAACGGTGGCGGCCGTGCGCTGCGACGCGGGATCGGGGACCCCGCCGCACACGCTCTACGTGCTCACCCGGGACCGGGCGGAAGGCTCCGTGCCCCGGGTCGTCGCCACGCTCCTCGACGCCGGCCGCCGACAGACCGTCACCGACCTCGCCGTCGGCGACGGCGACGTCACGGCGACGTTGCTCGGCTACTCGTCGCCCTCGGTCCCGCGCTACAGCCCCGATGTGAAGCGGCTCGCCAAGTGGCGTTGGACCGCCGGGAAATTCCGCCAGGAGCTGACGGATCCGACCGCCGGACGCGTTTAAGCCGTCACTCGGCGTCCGGGCCGTACACCTCGACCATGTCCGAAACGCGCCTTACGTGAATGCAGTCGCCCGGACATTCCTTCGCGGAATCGACCACGTCCCGCAGCAGCGTCAGCGGAACCGGAGTGGTCGCCCCCGGGGCTTGGAGGAGCTCGTCCTCGGAGCCCTTCACGTACGCCAGACCATCGATGTCCAGCTCGAACACCTCCGGTGCGTACTGCACGCAGATGCCGTCCCCGGTGCAGAGGTCCTGGTCGATCCAGACTTCCAGCGGTGCTCCGGCCTCGCCGGAACCGCCTGTCGGGGCCTCCTGCTGCACGCTCATATCTCCTGCCGTTTCCCGCTCTGAGTGATCCGCCGGCGGCGCGACTCGCGGCAAGTCGCGCGGGCTCGGACGGGTGTTGAACAGTTCGACCTTACAACCGGCTGCTTTCCGATGTTGAAGCGTGGGTATTTCCTTGGGGTGAGGGAGTACGCAAGGGTGAAGATCGGACACACCTCTACCGTCTTTGTGATCTAGGGGTTTCAATCACCACCAGCCCAGGTAGGGTCAGGAAGCGTCCAGCTCCCCTTGGAGGAGGTGAGGACCGTGGCAGCCCACGACGACGACATCAACCGCGGCATCCGGCCCGGGCGAGGGTCTGAGGACCCCGCCGGCCAGGTTGCCTATCTCGAGCAGGAAATCGCCGTCCTGCGCCGCAAGCTCGCCGACTCTCCGCGACACACGAGGATTCTCGAAGAGCGGATCATCGAGCTGCAGACCAATCTGGCGGGCATCTCCACGCAGAACGAGCGACTGGCCAATACCCTCCGTGAGGCCCGCGACCAGATCGTGGCCCTCAAGGAGGAGGTCGACCGGCTCGCGCAGCCGCCGGCCGGTTTCGGTGTCTTCCTGCAAGCCAACGAGGACGGCACCGTCGACATCTTCACCGGAGGTCGAAAGCTCCGCGTGAACGTGAGCCCCAGTGTCGAGCCGGAAGACCTCCGGCGCGGCCAGGAGGTCATGCTCAACGAAGCGCTCAACGTGGTCGAGGCCATGGAGTTCGAGCGGGCCGGGGACATCGTCACCCTCAAGGAGATCCTTGAGGACGGCGAACGCGCCCTGGTGGTCGGGCACACCGACGAGGAGAGGGTGGTGAGGCTCGCCGAGCCGCTCCTGGACATCACCATCCGCCCCGGCGACGCCCTGCTGCTCGAACCCCGCTCCGGCTACGTCTACGAGGTGGTCCCCAAGAGCGAGGTCGAGGACCTCGTCCTCGAAGAGGTCCCGGACATCGACTACGACAAGATCGGCGGCCTGGGCGACCAGATCGAGCTGATCCGCGACGCGGTCGAGCTCCCGTACCTCTACCCGGACCTCTTCAAGGAGCACGAACTGCGGCCCCCGAAGGGCATCCTGCTCTACGGCCCTCCCGGCTGTGGCAAGACGCTCATCGCCAAGGCCGTGGCCAACTCCCTTGCCAAGAAGGTCGCCGAGGTGACCGGCCAGCCCACCGGGAAGTCCTACTTCCTGAACATCAAGGGCCCCGAACTCCTCAACAAGTACGTCGGCGAGACCGAGCGGCACATTCGCCTCGTCTTCCAGCGGGCCCGGGAGAAGGCGAGTGAGGGCACCCCCGTCATCGTCTTCTTCGACGAGATGGAATCCCTCTTCCGCACCCGCGGATCCGGTGTCAGCTCGGACGTGGAGAACACCATCGTCCCCCAGCTGCTCGCCGAGATCGACGGCGTGGAAGGCCTGGAGAACGTCATCGTCATCGGTGCCTCCAACCGCGAGGACATGATCGACCCGGCCATCCTGCGCCCCGGCCGGCTCGACGTGAAGATCAAGATCGAGCGCCCCGGAGCCGAGGCGGCGAAGGACATCTTCGCGAAGTACCTCAAGGCCTCGCTGCCCCTGCACACGGACGACCTGTCCGAGCACCAGGGCTCCACGGCCGAGACGGTCCACAGCATGATCCAGACCGTCGTCGAGCAGATGTACGCCGAAACCGAGGAGAACCGCTTCCTCGAGGTCACGTACGCCAACGGCGACAAGGAAGTCCTCTATTTCAAGGACTTCAACTCGGGCGCGATGATCCAGAACATCGTGGACCGTGCGAAGAAGATGGCCATCAAGGCCTTCCTCGAGCACAACCAGAAGGGCCTTCGCGTCTCCCACCTCCTCCAGGCTTGCGTGGACGAGTTCAAGGAGAACGAGGACCTGCCGAACACCACCAACCCGGACGACTGGGCCCGCATCTCCGGAAAGAAGGGCGAGCGGATCGTATTCATCCGTACGCTCGTCACCGGAAAGCAAGGCGCGGACACCGGACGCTCCATCGACACGGTGGCGAATACCGGTCAGTACCTCTGACGGTCGGGGCGGCTGCGGATGCCCACGCCGGGCACCGCAGCCGCCCGCTTTACCGCCCCCGTCCACCGCCCGCGCTTTTCGGCCGCCGACCGGCGGATCCAATGATTGAAATGATCTCCCCACCAGCGCGGAGTGGTTCTAGGCTCTTGCGTACCGCCTCCTCCGCAGTGCGGGGACGGACACCGCACATGACGCACCGGAGCACCAGCGGTACTTGAGCGCCGCTCCCGAACGGGAGCGCCGCCGGGCAAGGAGGGCCGCATGACCGTACGGCGAGTAATGGGGATCGAGACGGAGTACGGGATCTCCGTTCCGGGGCACCCGAACGCCAATGCCATGCTCACCTCGTCCCAGATCGTCAACGCCTACGCGGCGGCGATGCACCGGGCGCGACGCGCCCGCTGGGACTTCGAGGAGGAGAATCCGCTGCGGGACGCCCGCGGCTTCGACCTCGCCCGCGAGGCCGCCGACAACAGCCAGCTCACCGACGAGGACATCGGCCTCGCCAACGTCATCCTGACGAACGGCGCACGGCTCTACGTCGACCACGCGCACCCCGAGTACAGCTCGCCGGAGATCACCAACCCGCTCGACGCCGTCCTCTGGGACAAGGCCGGCGAGCGGATCATGGCCGAGGCCGCGGAACGGGCCGCCCAGCTCCCCGGGGCCCAGCCGATCCACCTCTACAAGAACAACACCGACAACAAGGGCGCCTCCTACGGCACGCACGAGAACTACCTGATGAAGCGGGAGACCCCCTTCTCGGACATCGTGCGCCACCTCACCCCCTTCTTCGTCTCGCGCCAGGTCGTCACCGGGGCGGGCCGGGTCGGCATCGGCCAGGACGGCCGTGAGCACGGCTTCCAGATCAGTCAGCGGGCGGACTACTTCGAGGTCGAGGTGGGGCTGGAGACCACCCTCAAGCGGCCCATCATCAACACCCGTGACGAGCCGCACTCGGACGCCGAGAAGTACCGCCGCCTGCACGTGATCATCGGCGACGCGAACCTCTCCGAGATCTCGACCTACCTCAAGCTGGGCACCACCGCGCTGGTCCTGTCCATGATCGAGGACGGGTTCATCAACGTGGACCTGGCCGTGGACCAGCCGGTGCGCACCCTGCACCAGGTCTCCCACGATCCGGACCTCAAGCACCTGATCACGCTGCGCAGCGGCCGCACCCTGACCGCCGTGCAGCTCCAGATGGAGTACTTCGAGCTGGCCAGGAAGTACGTGGACGAGCGCTTCGGCTCGGACGCGGACGAGCAGACCAAGGACGTGCTCGCCCGGTGGGAGGACGTGCTGGGCCGGCTGGAGACCGACCCGATGAGCCTGTCGGGGGAGCTGGACTGGATCGCGAAGCGGGAGATCCTGGAGGGCTACCGGCGGCGCGACGGCCTCGAATGGGACGCGGCGCGGCTGCACCTGGTGGACCTCCAGTACGCGGACGTCCGGCCCGAGAAGGGGCTGTACAACCGCCTGGTGGCCCGCGGCAAGATCAAGCGGCTCCTGGAGGAGCCGGCCGTCGAGCGGGCCGAGAGCAAGCCCCCGGAGGACACCCGGGCGTACTTCCGCGGTCGTTGTCTGGAGCAGTACGCGGACGACGTGGCGGCGGCCTCCTGGGACTCGGTGATCTTCGATCTCCCGGGGCGTGACTCCCTCCAGCGGGTCCCGACCATGGAACCCCTGCGGGGGACCCGCAACCACGTCAAGGAGCTCCTGGACCGCTGCCGCACGGCGGAGGACCTGGTACGGGTGCTCTCGGGACAGTGAGCGGGCCGGAAGGGGCCTGAAAGGGCCTCCGTCCGGGAATCATGAGGAGGACCGGACATGCGTGCCGGGCCCTTTTGAACAACTGCGGGGACGAATGTCGGGCCCTCCTTGTAGGGTCCGACGTAGGGTCTGATCTTGAGAGGGATCCCGGTCCGGGGTCCTTCGACATGAGCGTGCGAACCGAGCGGGGTGAGGTAGTCATGGCGACCAAGGACACCGGCGGCGGACAGCAGAAGGCGACGCGCTCGACCGAGGAGGTCGAGGAGGCGGCGGTCGAGGAATCGACCGACCTCAAGGAGCGCCAGGAGAAGCTCTCCGACGACGTCGACTCCGTGCTGGACGAGATTGACGACGTGCTTGAGGAAAATGCCGAGGACTTCGTGCGGTCCTTCGTGCAAAAGGGTGGCCAGTAGGCTCCCTCGCCTTCGAAGCGAAGGTGTAGCCGGGGGCGGTGAGCGGGGACGGGAAGGCCGCGTGCGACGCGACGAGCGGGATTCGCCCGCGGCCTTCTCGTCCGACCGTTCCCCTCGACGTCCGCGGCGCGGGACGACGGGATGATCGTGGGTCCGGGCAGGGGTCCGCGGGATCTTTCGAACGGGTCCGTCCGGGCATGTTGATCACGATCATCAGACGGGTAGGGTCCGGGACGTACCGGGCTTCGGCGGTACCGCAGCTCCGTGCAGTACAAGGATCGGCCGGACGTCATACGGCGTGCAGCCGCTTACGTGGAAGGAAACCTGTGGAACCCAACACTCATAGCACAGGGCGTCTACCGGCAGCCTTCCTGACGCCGGGGTCGTCGTCCTTCATGGACTTCCTGGGCGCGCACCAGCCCGAGATGCTCCCGGGGAACCGCAGGCTCCCCGAGGGGATCGTCGAGGCGCCGCACGGGACGACCATCGTGGCCACCACCTTCCCGGGCGGCGTCGTCCTCGCCGGCGACCGGCGGGCGACCATGGGGAACATGATCGCGCAGCGGGACATCGAGAAGGTGTTCCCGGCCGACGAGTACTCCGCGGTGGGCATCGCCGGCACGGCCGGCCTGGCCGTGGAGATGGTCAAGCTGTTCCAGCTGGAGCTGGAGCACTTCGAGAAGGTCGAGGGCACCACCCTCTCCCTCGAAGGCAAGGCGAACCGCCTCTCGACCATGATCCGGAGCAATCTGGGCATGGCCATGCAGGGTCTGGCCGTGGTTCCGCTGTTCGCGGGGTACGACGAGGCCAAGGAGAAGGGCCGGATCTTCTCCTACGACGTGACCGGCGGACGCTCCGAGGAGCACGGCTACGCCGCCACCGGTTCCGGCTCGATCTTCGCCAAGGGCTCCATGAAGAAGCTCTACCGTCCCGATCTGACGGAGGAGCAGGCCACCACCCTGGTCGTGCAGGCGCTGTTCGACGCGGCCGACGACGACTCGGCGACCGGCGGGCCGGACCTGTACCGGCACATCTACCCGATCGTCACCGTCATCACCGACGAGGGCTTCCGCAGGCTGACCGACGAAGAGTCGCAGGAACTCGCCCGTACGGTCACCAACCGTCGGCTGGAGCAGCCCGACGGTCCGCGCGCCGCCCTGCTCTGACCATCCGCCGCCCCGTAGGAGCCCAGAAGAAAGGGACGGACAGCCGGTGTCGACTCCGTTCTATGTGTCACCCCAGCAGGCCATGGCCGACCGGGCGGAATACGCCCGCAAGGGCATCGCCCGCGGTCGCAGCCTCGTCGTGCTCCAGTACGCCGACGGCATCGTCTTCGTGGGCGAGAACCCGTCCCGCGCGCTGCACAAGTTCAGCGAGATCTACGACCGGATCGGCTTCGCGGCCGCCGGCAAGTACAACGAGTACGAGAACCTGCGGATCGGCGGCGTGCGCTACGCCGATCTGCGCGGATACACATACGACCGGGACGACGTGACGGCCCGTGGGCTGGCGAACGTCTACGCCCAGACGCTCGGCACCATCTTCTCCTCGGCCGGCGAGAAGCCGTACGAGGTGGAGCTGGTGGTGGCGGAGGTCGGGGCCACGGCGGCCGGGGACCAGATCTACCGGCTGCCGCACGACGGGTCGATCGTGGACGAGCACGGCTCGGTCGCGGTCGGCGGCAACGCCGAGCAGATCAGCACCTTCCTCGACCAGCGCCACCAGGACGGGATGAACCTGTCGGAGGCGCTCAAGCTGGCGGTGCAGGCACTGTCCAGCCAGGCGAACGGCGCGGACAAGGCGATCCCGGCCGAGCGGCTGGAGGTCGCGGTGCTGGACCGTACGCGGGCCCAGCAGCGGAAATTCAAGCGGATCCGGGGCCGGCAGCTGGCGCGGCTGCTGGAGGCGGACGTGACGGCGGCCGTGCGGGCCGACGCCGTGTCCAACGACGAGGTGCCGGAGGACGACGCCGAGTAGGCGTACGCCTGCGGGGAGGGCCCCGGTCTGCCGTTCGCGGCGGGCCGGGGCCCTTCGCGTTCAGGGGCCTGCGGGGGCGGGACCCGAGGAGTCGCGGACGACGAGTTCGACGGGGAGGTCGCGGGAGGTCCAGGGGGAGCCGTCGAGGACGGCGAGGAGGGCGGTCATGCCCTGCTCCCCGACGCGTTCGGCGGGCAGTCGGACGGTGGTCAGCTCCGGTTCCACGGCGGTGGCCAGCGCGAGGTCGTCGAAGCCGGTGACCGAGAGGTCCTCGGGGACGCGCAGGCCGAGCCGTCGGGCGGCCTTGCAGGCTCCGGCGGCCAGGATGTCGTCGTCGCAGACGAGGGCCGTGGGTCGGCCGTGGGGGGCCGCGAGGGCGCTCTCCACGGCGGTGCGGGCGGCGTCCACGGTCAGGGGGGCCCGTACGGTGCGCAGCTCGGCGTCGAGCGGCAGGAGGGCGGCCAGGGCCTCGGCGCGCACGTCGAAGGTCCAGGAGTCGACGGCGGAGGCGAGGTGCAGGAAGCGGCGGTGGCCGTGGCCGAGAAGGTGTTCGGCGACCTGGCGCATGCCGTCGGCCATGGCGAGGTTGACGTGGGCGGCCGCGGCGCCGGAGGCGGGGTCGCTGTCGAGCATGACGAGGGGGAGGTCGTCGCCGCCGATGGCGTCGAGGGTGTCGGCGGCCATGGAGGAGGCGATGACCCCGTCGAGGGCGGCGCGGGCGGAGGCGAAGGGGTCGCGGGCGGGTCCGGTGCCGTCGGGGGAGGGGTAGAGGACGACGCCGAAGCCGTGTTCCGCCGCGACGCGGGCGGCGCCGGTGTAGACGCGGGCGAAGAACTCGTTGGTGAGGGCGGGGACGACGAGGAGGGCGGTGCGGGTGGAGCCGAGGCGGAGGTTGCGGGCGGCGAGGTTGGGCCGGTAGCCGAGGCCGGCGGCGGCCTCGCGGACGAGGCCGGCGGTGCGTTCGGAGACGCGGCCGCGCCATTTGTCGCCGAGCACGAGGGAGACGGTGGCCTGGGAGACCCCGGCGGCGCTCGCGACGTCGCGGCTGGTGGGTCTCGTCACACGGATCTCCTGAAGTGCGAGGTGGCGGGGGGTGCGCGGGGTCGGCGGGGTGGACCGGGGAACTGCGGCCATGGTACGTATGACCAGTCACGTTATACGTATTACTTGTTTACTCCCGGCTGGAGTCCGGGCAGAAGGGGGCGGACATGGCCGCGGGATACGCGGAGCTGCTCAGGACCCGGCACGCCGCGAGGCTGCTGGCGGGCACGCTCGTGGGGCGGTTGCCGAACGGCACCGGACCGATCGCGATCGTCCTGTTCACCCGGGCCGAGGGCGGCAGCTACAGCCTGGCGGGCGCGCTCGCCGCGGCGTACGGGCTCGCCAACGCCGTGGGGCAGCCGCTGCTGGGCCGGGCCGTGGACATGTACGGGCAGCCGCGCGTACAGCTGCCCGCGGCCGTGGTGTCGGCGCTGGGCATGGTGTGGCTGGCGCTGGCCGGTACGGGTTCGGCGCTCACCGCGTACGCGGCGGTGGTGGTCGCGGGCCTGTTCACGCCTCCGCTGGAGGGCGGTCTGCGGGCCCTGTGGCCGTCGGTGCTCGGAGGCAAGGAGCATCGCGTGCACGCGGCGTACGCGATGGACGCCGTGGCCCAGGAGATCATGTTCACGGTCGGTCCGCTGCTGGTGACCCTGTTCGTGGCGCTGTGGTCCCCGGCGGTCGCGCTGGTCGCCCTGAACGGCATCGGGGTGCTGGGGGCGCTGTCCGTGGTCATCTCGGAGCCCTCCCGCGCCTGGCGGTCCGAGCCGCGCGAGGCGCACTGGCTGGGCGCGCTGCGCTCGCCGGGGCTGCTGGCGCTGTTGGGCGCGTTCTTCTTCGTGGGGACGGCCCTGGGGTCGATCACGGTGGCGGCGGTGGCGTACGCGGACGACCATGGCGGCCAGGCGGTGTACGGCTGGCTGATGGCGGCCCTGGGCCTGGGCGCGCTCGCGGGCGGGGTGTCGTACGGGGCCCGGCAGTGGGCGGGAGCGCCCGAGCGGCGACTGCGTCTGCTGGTGGGGCTGCTGGCGGTGTGTTACCTGCCGCTGGTGCTGACGGTGGGTCCGGTGGCGATGGCGGGTCTGGCGGCGTTGGCGGGCGTGTTCCTGGCGCCTTCGCTGGCGTGCGCGTTCATCGTCGTGGACCGGCACGCCCCGGCGGGCACGGTGACGGAGGCCTTCTCCTGGCTGGTGACCTTCTTCGGGGTGGGTGCGGCGATCGGTACGGCCGTGGCGGGTCCGGCGGTGGAACTGGGCGGGACCCCGGCCGGTTTCGCGGTGGCCGGCGGCGCGGGCGTGGCGGCGTTCCTGGTCCTGACGGCCACTCAGCGCGTGATGGCGGGAGGGGGTCGCGGCCGGGCCGTGGCGGGCTCCGCGGAGGGGTCCGATCGGGGGTCCGCGGAGGGCGTCGTGGACCCGTTGATCAAAAACTGATCGGAACGCCGCCTTCGAAGCCGGTTTCAGAAGGGGGCAGAAGGCGTAATGTTCAGTCATGGACCGCCGCATTTTCGGGCTGGAGAACGAGTACGGCGTCACGTGCACGTTCAGGGGACAGCGCCGACTGTCTCCTGACGAAGTGGCGCGCTACCTCTTCCGCCGTGTTGTGTCATGGGGCCGCAGCAGCAATGTCTTCCTGCGGAACGGCGCCCGCCTCTACCTCGACGTGGGATCGCATCCGGAATATGCAACTCCCGAATGCGACAACCTGATCGAACTGGTCACCCACGACAAGGCCGGCGAGCGCATTCTCGAAGGCCTGCTCGTCGACGCCGAACGCCGCCTGCACGAGGAGGGAATCGCGGGCGACGTCTACCTGTTCAAGAACAACACCGACTCGGCGGGAAATTCGTACGGTTGTCACGAGAACTATCTCGTGGCCCGGCACGGTGAATTCTCCCGTCTGGCGGACATCCTGATTCCCTTCCTCGTCACGCGCCAGCTCATCTGCGGCGCGGGCAAGGTGCTCCAGACCCCCCGGGGCGCGGTCTACTGCGTCAGCCAGCGGGCCGAGCACATCTGGGAGGGCGTCAGCTCCGCCACCACCCGCTCCCGGCCGATCATCAACACCCGCGACGAGCCGCACGCGGACGCCGAGCGCTACCGGCGCCTGCACGTCATCGTCGGGGACTCGAACATGTCCGAGACGACCATGCTGCTCAAGGTCGGCGCCACCGACCTCGTGCTGCGCATGATCGAGGCCGGCACGGTGATGCGCGACCTGACCCTGGAGAACCCGATCCGGGCCATCCGCGAGGTCAGCCACGACATCACCGGTCAGCGCAAGGTGCGCCTGGCCAGCGGCCGCGAGGCCTCGGCCCTGGAGATCCAGCGCGAGTACTACGACAAGGCGGTGGACTTCGCCGAGCGCCGGGGCATCCGTGAGGGCGTCGTCGACCAGGTGTTGGAGCTGTGGGGCCGCACCCTCGACGCGATCGACGCGGAGGACCTGGACCGGATCGGCACCGAGATCGACTGGGTGATGAAGTACCAGCTGATCGAGCGTTACCGGGCGAAGCACAACATGACGATGTCGAACCCGCGGGTCGCCCAGATAGACCTCGCGTACCACGACATCCACCGGCGGCGCGGGCTGTACTACCTGCTGGAGCGCAAGGGGCAGGCGGCACGGATCTGCAACGACCTCAAGATCTTCGAGGGCAAGTCCGTGCCCCCGCAGACCACGAGGGCCAGGCTGCGCGGTGACTTCATCCGCAGGGCGCAGGAGCAGCGGCGGGACTTCACCGTCGACTGGGTGCACCTGAAGCTGAACGACCAGGCGCAGCGCACGGTGCTGTGCAAGGACCCGTTCCGGTCGGTGGACGACCGGGTGGAGAAGCTGATCGCCGGGATGTGATCCGGCGGTGGGGGCCCCGTACGCAGTGGCGTGCGGGGCCTTCGCACGCCTGCACCCCGTCTCGGAGGGGGTTGGCCGTAGAGTGGGCCGCCAGGCCGTCCAGGCCGGACCATTCCAGCGACCCTGAGGACCACTGTGCGACGCCGACTTGCTGCCGCGCTCATCGTGCCGGCTCTGATGCTCACCGCGGCCTGCGGAGGGGGCGACGACTCCGGGAAGAAGGACTCCGCGTCTCCGTCGGCCGATGCCTCGAAGGCCGCCGACGTCCCGAAGCCGGTCGTGTCCGCCGACCCGATGCCGACGGTGGCGGGTGAGGCGGGCAAGAAGGCCGAGATCACCGTCCCCAAGGGCGAGCCCAGCGGCAAGTTCGTGGTGAACACCCTCAAGGAGGGCACCGGGCCGGAGATCAAGAAGGACGATCTCGTGGTCACGAAGTACACGGGCAAGATCTGGAAGAGCGGCAAGGACCTGACCGGATCCTACGACGAGAACGGTCAGCCGCTGATCGTGCCGGCCGGCTCGAAGCAGATCCTGCCGCTGTTCAGCGAGTCGGTGCTGGGCAAGAAGGCGGGCAGCCGGGTGCTGGTCGTGGCGCCTCCGGCGGCGGCGTTCGGCGCTCAGGGCCAGGAACAGCTGGGGGTCGGTCCGAAGGACAACCTGGTGTTCGTCCTCGACATCGACTCGATCATGCCGAAGAAGGTCGAGGGCACGCAGGCCCCGATCCCGTCCGAGCTCCCGCAGGTGAAGGCGGACAAGGACGAGGCCGCGACGCTCACGATCCCGAAGAACGACCCTCCGAAGGAGCTGGTCGACAAGGTCCTGATCGAGGGCAAGGGTCCCGAGGTCAAGTCCGGCCAGACCGTCACCATGCAGTACAGCGGTGCGGCGTGGACGCCGAACCAGGGCAAGGACGCCGCGAAGCTGTTCGACAGCTCGTGGAAGAGCGGCCAGCCGTTCTCGACCGTGATCGGTCAGGGCCAGGTCATCGAGGGCTGGGACAAGGGCCTCGTGGGCAAGAAGGTCGGCAGCCGCGTCCTGCTGGTGATCCCGCCGGAGCAGGCGTACAAGGACCAGGCCAAGGGTGAGGACCTGCCGGCCAACTCCACGCTGGTGTTCGTCGTCGACATCCTCGGAGCAGTGTAAGACTGTTCCGGTTGACCGGTTCGTACGTATGAGGAGCAGTTCCGTGAGCGACAAGCTCGAAAAGCCTGAGATCGAATTCCCCGAGGGTCCGGTCCCGACCGACCTGGTCATCGAGGACATCTGGGTGGGCGACGGCGCCGAGGCCAAGGCCGGTTCCATGGTCTCGGTCCACTACGTGGGCGTGGCCTTCTCCACCGGTGAGGAGTTCGACGCCTCGTGGAACCGCGGTTCCGCGCTGCAGTTCCCGCTCGGTGCCGGCCGTGTCATCGCGGGCTGGGACCAGGGTGTCCAGGGCATGAAGGTCGGCGGGCGTCGCAAGCTGACGATCCCGGCGCACCTCGCCTACGGCGACCGCGGCGCGGGCGGCGCGATCGCCCCGGGCGAGGCGCTGATCTTCGTCTGTGACCTGATGGCCGCCTGATCCAACGGCGTTCAGCGACGTGGGCCCCCGCCGTCAGGCGGGGGCCCTCGCTTTTGTCCGGGCGCGCCGGGACGGTACCTTCAACGGTCACGAGGGTGTGTCGAGGAGCGGGGGAACGGCGTCGATGGCGATTGCCAAGGCCGAGCGGCTGATGAATCTTGCGCTGTGTCTGTTGGGGACCCGCCGTCCCCTGAGCAAGCGTGAGCTGCGCGGTTCCATCGAGGCGTATCTCGAAGCCGGGAACGACGAGTCCTTCAACCGGATGTTCGAGCGGGACAAGGATGATCTGCGTGAACTCGGTCTGGTGATCGAGACGGTGGAGAACCTGGAGGGCGACACCGGCTACCTGGCCCGGCGCGACAGCAACAGGCTGCCGCCCGTGTCGCTGGACGCCGAGGAGGCCGCCGCCCTGGGGCTGGCGGCCAAGGTGTGGCAGCAGGCCCGGCTCGCGGGCGCGGCCAACGGCGCCCTGCAGAAGCTGCGGGCGGGCGGCATGCCGGAGGCCGGTGACTCGTACGAGGGTCAGCACAGCGCCATCGAGCCGCGCATCCCCGTCCACGAGGCGGCCTTCGAGCCGCTGATGCTGGCCTGTCGGGACCGGCGGCCGGTGGTCTTCGAGTACCGCAAGTCCAACGCGGCCCGGCCCGAGCCGCGCCAGGTCGAGCCGTGGGCGCTGGAGTGCTGGCGGGGCCACTGGTACCTGGCCGGGTACGACCGCGACCGCGGGGCGGAGCGGGTGTTCCGGCTGTCGCGGATCACGGGCAAGGTCCGTTCGCGCGCGGGGAAGTACACCGCCGAGGTGCCGGACGTGGTGACGGTGCGGGAAACCGTGGCGAGTTGGGCCGGGGAGGGCGCGGAGCGTTCCGCGCTGATCCGGCTGCGGGCCGGCGCGGGATACCCGCTGCGGGCCAAGGCCACCGCGGTGCGCGGGGGCGGGGACGGCTGGGACGAGCTGGAGATCCCCTACGGGCACGGGCTGGACGCCTGGCTCGTGGAGTTCGGCCCCGACGTCGTGGTGCTGGAGCCCGCCGATCTGCGGGCCGACGTGGTGGACCGGCTGCGCGCCGTCGCCGGGGCCTGACCCGGGCGCCGGCGACCGTCGGCAGCGAGCCAAGATCCGTAGCAAGGCCCTGAGGGGGAGACGTACCAGCATGGCTGCCAACGCCATCGACCAGACCCGCCGGATGCTGTCCCTGGTGACGTACCTGCGCGAGCGCCCGGGGGCGCACGTCGCGGACGTCGCCCGCGCGTTCGGGATCACCGAGGACGAGCTGATCTCGGACCTCGACGTGCTGCCCATGTGCGGGACCAGCTTCCGCGGCGGGGACCTGCTCGACATCGACACCGACGGGGAGCGCATCTGGTGGCGCAACCCCGACGCCTCGGGGGAGTCCACCGCGGAACCGCTGCGGCTGGCCGCCGACGAGGCGACCGCGCTGCTGGTCGCCGCCCGCGCGGTGGCCACCCTGCCGGGGCTGCGCGAGAGCGACCGGGACGCGCTGCTGCGGGCCACCGCCAAGCTGGAGGCGGCCGCCGGCGAGGTGGCCGGGGCCAGCTCGCGGCTGTCGGTGACCTTCGAGTCCGAGGGAGGGGTCTTCGCCGACGTGGACCGGGCCATCGCGGAGCGGCGGCGGGTGTGGCTGCGCTACTACTCGCCCGCGCGCGACGAGCTGACCGAGCGCACCGTCGACCCGATCCGGCTGTTCGCGGTCGGACACACCTACATGGAGGGGTGGTGCCACCTCTCGGAGGCGCGGCGCACCTTCCGGCTGGACCGGGTCGCCGAGATCCGGCTGCTCGACGAGCGCTCCGACCCGCCGGCGATCGAGCCCCGGGACCTGTCGGTCGGGCTGGTGCAGCCGGCCGCCGAGGACCCGGAGGTGGTGGTCGAGGTCGGCCCCGGCGGGCGCTGGGTCGCCGAGTACTACCCGCACGACAGCGCCGAGGAGCGGGCCGGCGGGGGGCTGCGGATCATCCTGCGCACCCCCGACCCGGGCTCGCTGCGCCGGCTCGCCCTGCGACTGGGCCGCGACGGGCGGATCGTGTCGCCGCCGGAGCTGGCGCGCAGTGCGCGCGAGGCCGCCGCGCAGGCGCTGGCGGGGTACGGGGAACAGGTCTAGGGCGCGGGGGAACGATGTCGCCTTCTTCTGGGCCCGTCCCGGAGCCGGTGGCGGCCGGCGCGGCGGCCGGGCCGGTCACCTTCAAGGCCGCCTGCCCCGAGTGCCGGGGCAGTTTCGAGCTGGGGGCGCAGGCCCTGCGGCTGGCGATCGGCGGCAGCCGGCGGACCACCTTCTACTCCTTCACCTGCCCGCAGTGCGCCGCCCCGGTGCGCAAACCCGCCGGTGAGCGGATCGTGGAGCTGCTGACCGGTGGAGGCGTGAGCACCCTGCGCAGCCTGTGAGACCGGGCCGGATAGGCTCCTCCCATGCTGTGGCCGATGCTCGCTATTGCCCTGGGCTTCCTCGGGGTCGCCGTCCTCGCCGTACTGGCCGTACGGGTCTTCCTGGAGGTCCGGCGGCTCGCCGGGCAGGTGGACCTGGCGAGCCGCCGGATCACCGAGGCCTCGGTGGATCTGGAGCGCGCCGCCGCGGACCTGGCCCGTGCGGCGCGCGCGGAGGCCACGAACCTGTAGCCCGCACACCCATGGAAACCCGGCGCTGCGGGCCGTACCGTCGGTCCCGCACGAGGGCGTGGATACCCCGGGGGATTGCCGGCCGTTAACCCTCGGGGGTTACGATCCATGTCAGTGGGTGTACCGGATTTTTGTCCGGACCCGCCCCGGCCACCACAACCAGCCGTTTCGGTGAGAAGGAAGACCCACATGATCGGCAACCTGAAGCCCCTCGAGATCCTCCTGATCATCGCTGTCATCGTGCTGCTCTTCGGTGCGAAGAAGCTTCCCGAGATGGCGCGCTCGCTCGGAAAGTCGGCCCGGATCCTCAAGAGCGAGGCCAAGGCGATGAAGAAGGACGGCGAGGCCGAGGACGCCGCCACCGCCGCCCCGGTCGCCGACCAGGCCCCGCAGGCTCCCGTGGCCCCGCGCACCATTCAGGCCGCGCCCGGTGACGTCACCAGCGCCCGCCCGGTGAACGAGCCGAACCGCACCACCCAGGCCTGACGAGCGGCGGTCACGGCCGCCACGCCAGTCAACTGCAACGAGACAAGGGACGTGGGTTGCTCAAGTCTGCCCGCAAGCAGGGGAAACAGGACCGGGACAGGGACGCCGAAGGGCGCATGCCGCTGGTCGAGCACCTGCGTGAGCTGCGAAACCGGCTGCTGAAGTCGGTCTTGGCGATCATCGTGGTCACGGCCGTCGCGGCCTACTTCTACCGACCGATCATCGACTTCCTGCTGGAGCCGATGCTCTCGTCCGTCGGGTGCACCGCCGGAGCCACCCACCAGCGCAACGGCGCCCCCTGCGCCGAGATGACGACCAACGGCCTCACCGCGCCGTTCTCCATCGCGCTCAAGGTGGGCCTGTCCGCCGGCATCGTGCTCTCCGCTCCGGTGTGGCTGTACCAACTGTGGGCGTTCGCCGCCCCGGGCCTGCACCGCAACGAGAAGAAGTACGCGCTGAGCTTCGTCGCGGTCGGCGCGCCGCTCTTCCTCGCCGGCGCCGTCCTCGCGTACAAGATCCTCCCGCAGACCGCGGAGATCCTCCTCGGCTTCACCCCCGACCACGTCAAGAACCTGCTGCCCGTCGACGACTACCTCGACCTGGTCACGCGCATGGTCGTGGTCTTCGGCCTCGCCTTCGAGCTGCCGCTGATGCTGGTGCTGCTGAACTTCACCGGGGTGCTGAGCGCCAAGCGGCTGGGCAGCTGGTGGCGTGCCATGGTCCTGGGCATCACCGTCTTCGCGGCGTTCGCGACGCCGACCGGTGACCCGCTCACGATGCTGACGCTCGCCGCACCGATCGTGACGCTGTACTTCCTCGCCCTCGGCATCTGTCACATGAACGACCGCCGCCGCCGGCGCGACAACCCGGACGCCGGTCTCGACGACGACGAGGCCTCCGAGATCGACCTGACCCCGGCCCCGATCGCCTCTCCGGGCACCGAGCCGACCGCCTCCCCGGTACCCGAGCAGGCCGACGGCGGACGGCGCCAGATCAACGGTTACGACGACGCGACCTGACCGGTAGATTCCCGGGGGTGAGCGCCGAGATCACCCTCTTCGTCAATCCCACCGCCGGACGCGGCCGGGGCGCGCACGCCGCGCAACCGGCCGCTTCCGCGCTCCGGGACGCGGGATTCTCCGTGCGGACCGTCGTCGGGACGGACGCCGGGGACGCCCTGGCCCGCTGCGCGCCGCCGTCCGCGAGGGCACCGGCGCGGTGATCGCCGTGGGAGGGGACGGCCTGGTCTCCCTCGCCCTCCAGGCCGTCGCGGGCACCCTGGTCCCGCTCGGGGTGGTCGCGGTGGGCACCGGCAACGACTTCGCCCGCTCGCTGGGACTGCCCGTACGGGACCCCGCGGGGGCGGGCCGGCTGGCCGCCGAGGCGCTCAAGGGGGCCCGGATCCGGGAGATCGACCTGGGCCGGGCGGCCGGCACCTGGTACGGCACCGTGCTGTGCTCCGGCTTCGACTCGCGGGTCAACGACCGGGGCAACCGGATGCGGCTGCCGCTGGGCCGCTTCAAGTACGACCTGGCCATCCTGATGGAGCCGGCCGCCTTCAAGCCCTTCCCGTACCGGATCACCCTGGACGACGGGCCCGCCTTCGACACGGAGGCCACCCTGGTCGCCGTCGGCAACGGGACCTCGTACGGGGGCGGGATGCGCATCTGCGCGGACGCGGAGCCGGACGACGGGCTCTTCGACGTGACGGTGGTGGGGGACTGCGGCCGGGCCACCCTGCTGAAGGTGTTCCCGCAGGTCTACAAGGGGACCCACCTCGGCCACCCCAAGGTCTCCGTGTACCGGGCCGCGAAGGTCACCCTGGAGTCGGCCGGGCTCGGCGCCTACGCCGACGGGGAGCCGCTGGCCCCGCTGCCGCTGACCGCCGCATGCGTACCCGGCGCCCTGCGGCTCCTCGTATAAATGATCGCGACTGTTGTCGGAGCCGACGGGTAGGCTCGAAGACAAGATGACCGACGAACTCTCACCCGCCGAGCGGTACGCCGCTGCACGGATCCGCGCCGCCGAAGAAGCCACCGCACTGGCCCCCTTCCGCGAGATGTACGAATTCGACCTGGACCCGTACCAGATCGAGGCCTGCAAGGCACTGGAGGCCGGCAAGGGCGTCCTGGTGGCCGCCCCGACCGGCTCGGGCAAGACCATCGTGGGCGAGTTCGCCGTGCACCTCGCCCTGCAACAGGGGCGCAAGTGCTTCTACACCACGCCCATCAAGGCCCTGTCGAACCAGAAGTACGCCGACCTCGTCAAGCGCTACGGCGCCGACAAGGTGGGCCTGCTGACGGGTGACAACAGCGTCAACTCCGAAGCTCCGGTGGTCGTCATGACCACCGAGGTGCTCCGCAACATGCTCTACGCGGGCTCGCAGACCCTGCGCGGCCTCGGCTACGTGGTGATGGACGAGGTCCACTACCTCTCCGACCGGTTCCGCGGAGCCGTCTGGGAGGAAGTGATCATCCACCTCCCCGAGTCGGTGACCCTGGTCTCCCTGTCCGCCACGGTCTCCAACGCCGAGGAGTTCGGCGACTGGCTCGACACCGTGCGCGGGGACACCGAGGTGATCGTCTCCGAGGAGCGGCCCGTCCCGCTGTGGCAGCACGTCATGGCCGGCCGTCGGATCTACGACCTCTTCGAGGAGGAGTCCGACCACGGAGGCCGCGGCTCCAGCCGCCGTGAGGTCAACCCCGACCTGCTGCGGATGGCCCGCGAGGAGAACAGCCGCAGCTACAGCCCGAAGGACCGGCGCCGCGGCAAGATGGTCCGCGAGGCCGACCGCGAGCGCGAACGGCGCTCCCGCGGCCGGATCTGGACCCCCTCGCGCCCCGAGGTCATCGCCCGCCTCGACAACGACAACCTCCTCCCGGCGATCAACTTCATCTTCAGCCGGGCCGCCTGCGAGGCCGCCGTCCAGCAGTGCCTGTTCGCGGGCCTGCGGCTCAACGACGACACGGCCCGTCTGAGGGTCCGTGAGATCGTCGAGGAGCGCATCGCCTCCATCCCCACGGAGGACCTGCACGTCCTCGGCTACTACGAGTGGCTCGAAGGCCTGGAGCGGGGCATCGCCGCGCACCACGCGGGCATGCTGCCCAAGTTCAAGGAGGTCGTGGAGGAGCTGTTCGTCCGCGGCCTGGTCAAGGCCGTCTTCGCCACGGAGACCCTCGCGCTGGGCATCAACATGCCCGCGCGCACGGTCATCCTGGAGAAGCTCGTCAAGTGGAACGGCGAACAGCACGCCGACATCACCCCCGGCGAGTACACCCAGCTGACCGGCCGCGCCGGCCGGCGCGGCATCGACGTCGAGGGCCACGCGGTGGTGCTCTGGCAGCGGGCCATGGACCCGGTGCAGCTCGCCGGGCTCGCGGGCACCCGTACGTATCCGCTGCGCTCCAGCTTCAAGCCCTCGTACAACATGGCCGTCAACCTGGTCCAGCAGTTCGGGCGGCACCGCTCGCGCGAACTCCTGGAGACCTCCTTCGCGCAGTTCCAGGCGGACCGCTCCGTCGTCGGCATCTCCAAGCAGGTGCAGCGCAACGAGGAGGGTCTCGACGGCTACCGCGAGGGCATGACCTGCCACCTCGGGAACTTCGAGGAGTACGCCGGGCTGCGCCGCGACCTCAAGGACCGCGAGACGGATCTGGTCAAGCAGGGCGCGGCCCAGCGCCGGGCCCAGGCCGCCGGTTCGCTGGAGAAGCTCAAGCCGGGCGACATCATCCACGTGCCGACGGGCAAGTTCGCGGGCCTCGCCCTGGTCCTGGACCCGGGCGTGCCGGCCGGGCGGGTCAACGGGCACCGCGGGTACGAGTACACCGAGGGCCCGCGCCCGCTGGTCCTCACCGCCGAACGGCAGGTCAAGCGGCTCGCCGCGATCGACTTCCCGGTCCCGGTCGAGGCCCTCGACCGGATGCGGATCCCCAAGACCTTCAACGCCCGCTCCCCGCAGTCCCGCAGGGACCTGGCGACCGCGCTGCGCACCAAGGCCGGTCACCTGGCCCCCGAACGGCACCGGCCCGGACGGGCCGCGGCCGCCGACGACCGCGAGATCGCCCGACTGCGCGCCGCGCTGCGGGCCCACCCCTGCCACGGCTGCGACGAGCGCGAGGACCACGCCCGTTGGGCGGAGCGCTACCAGCGGCTCCAGCGGGACACCCAGCAGTTGGAGCGCCGCATCGAGGGCCGCACCAACACCATCGCCCGCACCTTCGACCGGATCCACGCGCTGCTCACCGAGCTGGACTACCTGCGCGAGGACGAGGTCACCGTGCACGGCAAGAGGCTCGCCCGGCTCTACGGCGAACTCGACCTGCTGGCCTCGGAATGCCTGCGCGAGGGGGTCTGGGAGGGGCTCAGCCCCGCGGAACTGGCCGCCTGCGTATCGGCGTTGGTCTTCGAGGCCCGACAGTCCGATGACGCGGTCGCGCCGAAGGTGCCGCACGGCGCGGCGAAGGCGGCGCTGGGCGAGATGGTCCGGATCTGGGGCCGGCTCGACGCGCTGGAGGAGGAGCACCACATCAACCAGGCGGAGGGCGTGGGCCAGCGCGAGCCGGACCTCGGCTTCGCGTGGGCGGCCTACCAGTGGGCCTCCGACAAGAGCCTGGACGAGGTGCTGCGGGAGGCCGAGATGCCGGCCGGCGACTTCGTGCGCTGGTGCAAGCAGGTCATCGACGTACTGGGGCAGATCGCCGCTGCGGCTCCGTCCTCCTCCGCCGCGTCGGGCGGCGGGAGCACGGTGGCGCGCAACGCCCGCAAGGCCGTCGAGTCCCTGCTGCGGGGCGTGGTGGCCTACAGCTCCGTCGGGTAGCCAAGCGGGTAGCTGCTTTTGGATGTTCCTCCAAGCTGTCCGGCGGGCAGATCTCATCTCTTGCCATGATCGATTCCATGGGTCCTGTGGGACGATCGGACCATGAGCGGGGGAACGGCCGAAGGCCCGAGACGCGTCGGTCGGCCCCGTGCCGACCGGCTGAGGCAGCGGAGCGACCGGCCGCCGCGCGAGGAACTCCTCTGCGCGGCGGCCGAACTCTTCACCGTCAAGGGGTACGCGGCCACCACCACCCGGGCGGTGGCGGAACGGGCCGGTCTGCGCCAGGCCACCATGTACCACTACTTCCGCGGCAAGGAGGAACTCCTCGCCGAACTCCTGGAATCGACGGTCGAGCCCTCGCTCGCCCTGTCCCACGCACTCCTCGCCGACCCCGACCGGCCCGCCGTCCGCCGGCTGTGGGAGCTGTGCCGCGCCGACGTCCTGCTGCTCTGCGGGGGCCCGTACAACCTGGGCGCCCTCTACCTGCTGCCCGAGCTGCGCGGCGCGCGTTTCGCGCCCTTCCGGCGCATGCGCGACGAACTGCGCGACGCCTACCGCTCCTTGCTCGCCCAGACCCCCGTCGGCGCCGAACTCGCCGCCGACGCCGCCGGGCTGAGCCTGCGCAACGACCTCGTCTTCGGGCTGATCGAGGGCGTCATGCTGATCCGCCGCTCCGACCCGGCCCGCCCGGTGGCGGACTTCGCGGAGGCCGCCGCCGACGCGGCGCTCCGCATCGCCGGGGTCACGCGACTCTAGGGGGCCTGGGCGCCCTCGGGTTCCGGGCCGGTCTCCCAGCCCGTCGGGTCCTCCCACGCCCGGAGGGTGAGCCCCGTCTCCAACCGGTGGTCGACGCCGGTCACCGGGTCGGTGAAGGCCAGGGAGCGGGCCAGCAGTTGCAGGGGGCGCCGGAAGTCCGCCGGGTCGGTGGGCGCGGCCACCACCGGGTAGACCGGGTCCCCGAGGATGGGCAGGCCCAGGCTGTTCATGTGCACGCGCAGCTGGTGGGTGCGGCCCGTGTGCGGGGTCAGCCGGTAGCGGCCCAGTGCTCCCCGCGTCTCCACCAGCTCGACCAGGCTCTCCGCGTTGGGCTCGACGCCCGGCAGCTCGGTCGCCGCCATCACCCCGCGGACCTTCTCGATGTGGCTGCGCACCGTCCGGGGCAGGTCGACGGACGGGTCGTGGGGGGCGAGGGCCTCGTACCGCTTGTGGACCCGGCGCTCCTGGAACAGCAGTTGGTAGGCGCCGCGGTCCTCGGGACGGATGCTGAACATCACCAGCCCGGCCGTCATCCGGTCCAGGCGGTGCGCGGGACTGAGCGCGGGCAGGTCCAGCTCCCGGCGCAGCCGCGCCAGGGCCGTCTCGGTGACGTGGCTGCCGCGCGGGGTCGTCGCCAGGAAGTGCGGCTTGTCCACCACCAGGAGGTGCCCGTCACGGTGGACCACCCGGATGGGGAACGGCACCCGCGGCTCGGCGGGCATGTCCCGGTGGTACCAGAGCCAGCCGCCCGGCTCGTACGGGTCCTCCGCGCGCAGGACGCGACCGCCCGGGCCCAGCACCCGGCCGGTGTCCAGGAGCCGCGCCATCGACTCGGCGCCGCGGGTGCCGGCGTAGCGCTCGGTCAGGTAGTCGCCGAGCAGGGCCCAGCGGCCCTCGGGGTCGGGAGGCAGGCGCATGCGGACCGGGTCGATGCCGGACCGCTGGGGGAGGGGCGCGGGCGGGATGTGGGAGCTGCGGGTCATCAGGGGACCAGCGTAGAAGGTGTCCGGGGCGGCTACTTCCGGGTGAAGGTGCCCAGGTGGTTCGCGTCCAGTTGTTCCACGCGGACCGTGCCGTCGGAGAAGGTCACCCCGCTGCGGCCGACGGCGTTCTCCCCGGTGGTCTCGAAGCTGAACGTGTCGCCGTCGTAGTGGGTGAGCGCGAAGCGCGTCGGCTTCGGGCCGAGGGAGAGCGTCAGGCCCTTGCCGTCCGGGTTCGCGGTGACGGTGAGCGGGCCGTAGTACGCGTTCTCGTAGGTCCCCGTGTACGCGCTGTCGGCGCGGGCCGGCCGGGCGGTGGCGGGCGGCCGGGCGTAGTCGGTCGGGGAGCGTCCGGCGTCGTCGGCCTGCGCGTAGAGCGCTCCGAGCAGGGGCAACCAGTCGGCGGTGGGCTTGCCGTGCTCGGCGGTGTCGAAGAAGTCGAGCGCGACGGCGTCGGCGAGCCCGACCGGGGCGCCGTTCGTCAGGACCACGATGCCGAGCTGCTCCAGCGGGAGCAGGGTGACGCTGGTGTTGGCGCCTTGTGCGAAGGCGCCGGAGTGGCTCAGGCGGAGCCGGCCGGCGTCGTCGTAGGACACGTTCCAGCCGAGCCCGTAGAACTGCGGGCGGCCCGTCGGGGTCTGCGCCTGCGCGACGATCTGCGGGAGGTGGGTGCGGGCGAGGGCGTCGGCGGGGATGATCCGCTTGCCGTCGAGGGTGCCGCCGGAGAGCTGGAGGCGCATCCAGCGGGTCATGTCGCGGGCGGTGGAGCTGACGCCGCCGGCGGGCGCCTGGGCGTCGGGGTCGCGGACGAACCGGGGGCTCCAGGTGCCGTCGGGGTTCTTGACGTGCCCGTACGCGCGGTCGGCGGCGTGGTCGAAGGCGGAGAACTCGGTGCTGGTGTGCGCCATCCCGGCGGGCTTGAAGAGGGTGTCGGCGCTGAGCTTCTGCCAGCTGACGCCGTGGTCGCGGGCGATGGCCTCGGCGGCGGCGGTGAGGCCGAAGTTCGTGTAGGCGTAGCTCGCGCGGAAGGGGGTCAGGGGGTCCAGGCGGAGGTGGTCGAGGACGTACGACCGGTCGAAGCCGAGGTCTTCGAGGAGGTCACCGGCGTGGTCGGGGAGGCCGCTGCGGTGCGCGAACAGGTCGGCGGGGGTGACGTGGGCGGTGACCCAGGGGTCCTTGAGGGCGAAGCCGGGCAGGGAGTCGCCCAGCGGCTCGTCCCAGGCGTCCGCGTCGGTGAGGGCGCCGGCCACGACGGTGGAGGAGATCGGCTTCGAGAGGGAGGCGACCTGGAAGACGGTGTCGGGGTCGACCTTGGCGCTGTCCCCGGTGCGGCGCAGGCCGAAGCCCTTGAGGTAGACGACCTTGTCCTTGTGGACCACGGCCACGGCGACGCCGGGGACTCCGGTGGTGCGCATGCCGTCGGTGACGGTGGCGTCGATGCGGGCGACGGCCTTGGCGACGGCGGCGTCGGTGAGGAGGGGTTTCGGGGCGGGGGGCGCCGCCGGTGTGGTGGGGGTCGGGGCCGGGGGCGTCGGAGTGAGGGCCGTGGCCCCTGCCGGGGCCGTGGCCGCCGAGGCGAGGAGGATCGCGGCCCCGGCCCATACCGCTGCGCGGAGCTTACGCATGAGGACATTGTCGCTCCGGGTGGGGGAGCGTGCCCCTTGGCTTCGCCGGGCGGGGGGTGGTGGGCGCCGGGGGGCGGGGTGCGGGGTGCGGGTGTTGGGGGTGCCGCTGCGCGGGGCTTGCTCCCCGCCCCGCCCTTCCTCCGTTCCCCGGGCTGCGCCCGGACCCCCCGTTGGGTGCGGCGTCGTTGCGGGGGCTCCGCCCCCGGGCCCCCGCGCCTCAAGCGCCGGCGGGGCTGGGATGGGGGGCTGGGGTGGGGCTGGGGTCTGGTGCGGCGTCGTTGCGGGGGCTCTGGCCCCGGGC
Source organism: Streptomyces sp. NPDC088097 (assembly GCF_044741845.1). Lineage (NCBI taxonomy): Bacteria > Bacillati > Actinomycetota > Actinomycetes > Kitasatosporales > Streptomycetaceae > Streptomyces > Streptomyces sp. NPDC088097. The sequence continues at coordinate 156,478 of NZ_JBIUTJ010000012.1, read as the reverse complement.
CCCCGCGCCTCAAGCGCCGGCGGGGCTGGAGTGGGGCGGGGGCGGGGTGGGGAATCGTTCAGGCTGCTGCGGGGGTGCGGAGTTCCTGTTCGGCTTCGACCGAGGCGTTCCAGTCGCGCTTCTGTGCGCGCCAGCCCTCGTCCGTCTCGCCTTGGCGCCAGTAGCCGGAGATCGACAGGCGTTCGCGGGGGATGCCGCGGTCCAGGCGGAGGTGGCGGCGGAGTTCCTTCACGAAGCCCGCCTCGCCGTGGACGAAGACGTGGACGTCCGGGGACGGGAAGGCCATGCCGGTGACGGCCTCGACCAGGCGCTCGCCGGCGGGACGGCCGTCGCGGTGGAGCCAGATCGGGGTGATGCCGTCCGGGGTGGCGATCTTCTGTTCGTCGGCCGGGCCGTCGATCTCCACGAAGGCGTACACCCGGGCGCCGCGCGGCATCCGCTCCATGGCGGCGGCGATCGCCGGCAGCGCGCTCTCGTCGCCGGCCAGGAGGTGCCAGTCGGCGGTCGGGTCCGGGGCGTAGCCGCCGCCCGGGCCCAGGAAGTGCACCGTTTCGCCGGGCTGGACGCGCGCCGCCCAAGGGCCGGCGAGGCCCTCGTCGCCGTGGACGACGAAGTCCAGGGTCAACTCGCGGTGGGCCGGGTCCCAGGCGCGCACCGTGTAGGCGCGCTGGCGGGGCCAGGCCTCGCGGCCGTGGGTGGCACGGATCTGCTCCATGTTCCAAGGCTCCGCGTAGGACACGCCCTCGGGAGCGAACAGGAGTTTGACGTAGTGGTCGGTGTGGACGCCGGCGTCGAAGTCGGCCAGTCCGTCACCGCCCAGCACGATCCGGACCATGTGCGGCGTCAGCCGCTCGGTGCGTACGACGACTGCGGTGCCGACTGTGCGGGCGCGTCCTTCTGCCACGGCGTCTCCCCTGACTACAAAGCTTAGGATTACCTAAGTTAGCACCTCACGACCGCAGCGCGCTGCTCAGGCGTGACATTGCTCCTCCCAGACCCCACCGATGGGCGAGAGCATCCACCAATTCGGGTTGTGACGGCTGGTGCGGAAGGGTCGGATCGAAGGCGGGCAGCGGCACGTCCAAGGCGACCTGGACGACCTTGGGGGCGACCGCGAGGTACGGACGGGACTCGTCGAGGCGCCTGCGCTGCGTGGGGGTGAGCTTCGACTTCGGTTCGTCGATCGCCGCGATGATCCCGGCGAGGTCCCCGTACGCGTCCAGCAGCTTCGCCGCCGTCTTCTCGCCGACGCCGGGCACGCCCGGCAGGCCGTCGCTCGGGTCGCCGCGCAACAGGGCGAGGTCCGCGTAGCCGGGCCCGTCCACCCCGTACTTCTCGCGCAGCCAGGCCTCGTCCGTCACCTGGAGGCTGCCCACGCCCTTGAGGGGGTACAGGACGCGGCGCCGGCGGGCGTCGTCGACGAGCTGGTAGAGGTCGCGGTCACCGGTGACGATGTCGACGGGGCCGCTCGCGCGGGTGCTGAGGGTGCCGATCACGTCGTCCGCCTCGTACCCGGCGACGCCCACCCGGGCGATGCCGAAGGCGTCCAGCACCGCCTCGATGATCGGGACCTGCGGGGCGAGGGTGTCGGGGGTCTCCTCCAGGTCCGGCCCCGAGGCGGTCTCCTCGGCGACGCGGTGCGCCTTGTAGGAGGGGATCAACTCCACCCGCCAGTGCGGTCGCCAGTCGGCGTCCATGCACGCCACGAGGTCGTCCGGGCGGTGGTCCTGGACCAGGCGCCCGATGAAGTCGAGCAGCCCGCGCACGGCGTTGACGGGTGTTCCGTCGGGGGCCTTCACGGAGTCCGGCACGCCGAAGTAGGCGCGGTAGTAGAGGGAGGCGGTGTCCAGGAGCATCAGGCGTCGTGTCGTCACGCTGTCGATGATGCCGCACCGCCCCGCGCTCACCTGTGGTGGTGAACCCGTCACTCCAACAGGTTGCCCGGCGCGCGCGTTCGCGATCTTTCCCGAAGGGTGTTGATCACTGGCAGGACGTTCTGCCCGCCCGGTCCCCCACGCGAGGAGTCTCGGACGCCCATGCTCGCCTTCCCCCTCCCGGCCGTCGTCGCCATGCCCGCCCCCGGACTTCCCCGGCCGGGCCACGAGCCCGGGGCCGGCGAGCCCATAGACCCCCGCAGCCGGTGACGCACCGGGTCGAGTGTGCCTGCGCCTGTTCCTCTGCCTGCGCCCCCGCCCGCGCCTGCGCCTACGCCTGTGCCTGTTCCGGACGCCGACGCTGACGCTGCCGGTGTCATCGCGTCGGGTCGGGCGGGCTGAGCCGAACCGCCGGCTCCGGCACGGCACCTCGGCAACGCCCCCGCCCGTACCTCCACGAGGAGTCCTCCCATGGATGCCGTCCAGACCTCCAGTCCCGCCCGCCGGACCGTCCTCATGGCCGGGGCGGGAGCGGTCGCCGCCCTCGCGGTGTGTCCCCGGGCCGCCGCCGCGAGCGCGGCGACCGAGGCCGTCCCGGCCCCCGCGGCCGCCCCCGGCGCGGCGGGCCGGGCGGCGGCGGCCGCCGCCGAGTTGCCGTTGCGTGCCGACCGCACCACCCAGGGCGACATCCTGGCCGGCTCCCGCAAGGACCAGGCCTGCCTGCTGCTCGTGCGCTTCACGGACCCGGTCCGGGCGCGGCGTTGGCTCGCCGCGCTGCTGCCCGAGCTGTCCACCACCGAGGAGATGGCCCGCTTCAACGCCGCCTTCAGCGCGGCCCGCCTGAAAGCGGGCGGCGCCGACCCGGCCTCCCTGTCGGCGACCTGGACCGGGCTGTCCCTGACCCACCCCGGACTCCGGTTCTTCGCCGGGCGCGACCCCTTCCCCGCCGTGGCGCCGGGGAGCACCGCCGAGGCCTTCGCGCAGGGCGCCGCCAAGCGTGCGGAGGCCCTCGGGGACACCGGAGCCAGCGGCCCCGACTCCTGGCTGTTCGGCGCCGAACAGGAGGAGCCGGCCGGGCGCACCGTCCACGCGGTGCTCAGCCTGTCGGCGGACGATCCGGCCAAGCTGTCCGCCGCCGTCGCCCGGCACCGGTCGGCCCTGGGCCCCGCCACGGGCGTGGTCGTCTTCCGCCAGGACGCGGCCACCCTGACCGGAACCCTGCGCGGGCACGAGCACTTCGGCTTCGCCGACGGCATCAGTCAGCCCGGGGTGCGCGGGTTCCACACGCCCGACCCCGACACCGGCGGCACCGTCCAGGGGAAGCCCGGGACGAGGCTGGTCCCGGCCGGGGAGTTCCTCGTAGGACAGGAGAAGATCGGGCAGCGCCCCGCCGGGCTGCCGGCCTGGGCCACCGGGGGCTCCTTCCAGGTGGTGCGGCGGCTCGCGCAGGACGTGCCCGGCTGGTGGGAGCAGGCCCGGCTGCGGCTGGCCGAGCTGAAGAAGACCGGCGCGGCGCCCGCCGAGGCCACCGAGACCTGGGTCGCGGCCCGGCTGGTGGGCCGCTGGCCCGGCGGGACCCCCGTCGCGGGCTGCCCGCTGGCCGAGGTGCCGGGCCCGGTGGGCCGGGACCCCGACGTCGCCCTGACCTACGTGGACGACCCGCAGGGCTGGCGCACCCCGCTCTTCTCGCACATCCGCAAGGGCAATCCGCGCGACGGCCTGAACCTGGCCCCGGGCCGCCCCCCGCTGGCCCCCGGCGAGCTGGACGGCCGTCGGATCATCCGGCGCGGCATCCCGTACGGACCCGCCTACGACCCGGCGCGGGGGGCCGGGCACGGCGCGGACACCCCGCGCGGGCTGCTCTTCGTCGGCTACCAGGCCGACCTGGTGCAGCAGTTCGAGTTCGTCCAGAGGCGCTGGCTCAACGAGGCCGACTTCCCGGCCGGCCGCAACCCCGCCGTCGGCTCCGACCCGGTGCTCGGACCGGACTCCCCGATCACCTTCGAGACCGCGTCGGACAGCGGGAGCCGGGCCACCACCCTGCGCTTCGGCCGCTTCGTGCGCACCGAGGGCGCCCTCTACGCCTTCACCCCCTCACTGCCCGCCCTGCGCGACCTGGCCGACGGCAACCTCGACGACTCCGTGGAGGTGCACGCCGGCACCGTGCTCCGGGCCGGCGACGTCCTCGACGCGGGCGCGGCGCGGCTCGTCCTCGGCGCCGACGGCGACCTCGCCGTCCTCGCCCCCGATGGCTCGCGGCTGTGGAGCGCCGGCACGGCGGGCACCGGGCACGACGCCCTCTTCGGCCGCGACGGGGAGTTCACGGTGCGTGCCGAGAACGGCCGGATCGTGTGGAGCAGCGGCACCGAGGGGCACCCGGGCGCCCGGCTGCTGGTCAGGCGGGACGGCGGCGTGGTGATCGTCGACGGGGACCGGGAGATCTGGCGGGCCGAGGACCGCAAGGCGGCTCACCCAGAGTGACGCCCGCCCCACGGGAACCCACCGGGGTCGGGCCCGGTGGGTCCGTGCACGCGAATCCGGAGGCCGTTGCTGCGTAAGGTGCATACAGCACATCGATGTGCGACGACGGACAGGGGAGGGCAGCCCCGATGAACGACAGGGAAGACGAGAACATCAAGCACGTGGCGGTCGCCGGGGACGGCGGCAACGACGGACACGGACCGGCGGACGTGGCCGGACCCGACGGGCGCGGGCCGAACGGGCACGGACCGGACGTACACGGACCCGACGTACACGGACCCCACGGGCCCGACGGGCACGAGGGCTCCGACAAGGAGAAGGACTCCAAGGAGCCGCTCCGGGTGGGCGTCGCCGTGCGCAAGCGTCGCCGCGCGCTGCACCTGACCCTCGCCGCGGTGTCCGCGCGCAGCGGGCTCTCCGTGCCCTTCCTGAGCCAGATAGAGAACGAGCGGGCCCGCCCCAGCATGCGTTCCCTGGAGCGGGTCGCCGACGCGCTGGAGACCACCGCCGTCGAGCTGCTGGCCGCCTCCGACACGGCCCGTACGGTGGACCTCGTACGGGCCGGCGACGACTCCGCGCTCTCCCCGCTGAAGGGCGTACGCCCGCTGGTGCGCGGACACCACCAGCTGCACGCGCTGGAGTTCACCGGGGAGCAGGACGCGGGCCGTGAGTACCAACACCGCAACGACGAGCTGATGTACGTGGTCTCGGGCTCCTGCCAGGTCGAGGCCGAGGGCCGCGCCTACCGGCTGGAGACCGGGGACGCCCTGTTCCTCTCCGGTGGGGTGCGCCACCGCTGGCGGGCCGCCGGCGAGGACACCCGGCTGCTGGTCGTCGCCGTCGGTGAGCACATCCACGCCACCTCCGAACCGCCCTCGCCGGAGCACTGAGTCCGGTGCGGGTGGTCTCGCTCGTGCCCTCCCTGACCGAGGCGGTGGCGGTGAGCGCGCCCGGCGCGCTGGTCGGCGTGACGGACTGGTGCACCCACCCGGCGGACCTCGGGGGCGCGGCGCGGATCGGGGGGACCAAGAACCCCGACGTACGGGCGGTCGTGCGGCTGCGCCCGGACCTGGTGATCGCCAACGAGGAGGAGAACCGGGCACCGGACCTGGCGGCGCTGCGCGCGGCCGGGCTGGAGGTGCTCGTCACCGAGGTCCGGGACCTGCCGCAGGCCTTCACCGAGCTGGAACGGGTGCTGGTGGGAGCGCTGGGGCTGGAGCGCCCGCAGTGGCTGGACCGGGCCGAGGAGGCCTGGGCCGCCGTGGAACCGCTCGCCCCGCTCACGGCCGTCGTGCCCGTGTGGCGGCGCCCCTGGATGGTGCTGGGCCGGGACACCTTCGCCGGGGACCTCCTGGCCCGCCTGGGGGTGGTCAACGCCTACGCCGCGCACCCCGAGCGGTACCCGCGGGCGCCGCTCGCCGAACTGACGGCGAGCGGCTGCGATCTGGTGGTCCTGCCCGACGAGCCCTACCGCTTCACCCCCGAGGACGGCCCGGAGGCCTTCCCGGGACTGCCCGCCGCCCTCGTCAGCGGGCGGCACCTGACCTGGTACGGACCCTCGCTGGCCCGTGCGCCCGAGGTACTGGGCCGGGCCCTGGAGGTCAGCGGGGCGCGGCGAGCAGGCGGCCGCTGAACAGGCCGCGCAGGGTGTGGGCCGCGGCGAGGACCCAGGCGACGACGAGCCCGACGAAGAGGGCGGCGGCCAGCCAGGCGAAGGCGTCCAGGCCGGTGTGGCGGGCCAGTCCGGCGGCGCCGGTGACACAGGTGCCGACGGGGAAGGTCAGGGCCCACCAGGTCATCGCGAAGGGCATCCCGCCCCGGGCGGCCCTCACCAGCATGGCCGAGGCCAGGGCCAGCCACAGCAGGGCGAACCCCATGACGGGCACCCCGTAGACGACCGCGAAGGCGCCGAACGCGTCCGCGTACGGGGCGGATATGGCGCCGGGGGCCACGTCGGCGAGCTGGTTCACGGCGGTGGTGGACTGGCCGAGGGGGCCCAGCACCAGGAACAGGGTCGGGGTCAGGACGAGGGGCAGCGGGCCGCTCACGATCAGTCGGCCGAAGACCAGGGGGAGCAGCAGCAGCGTCGCGAGCAGGCTGACGCCGAACATGGCGTAGCAGGCGAGCAGCAGCGCCTCGCGGGGTTGGCCGGCAGGCAGGTGGGGGACCAGCAGGGGGCCCACGGCGGCGGAGACCATGGGGGCCACTACGGGCAGCAGCCAGACGGGGGTGGCCCGGGAGGCCTCGACCTTGTGGCGGACGACCATCAGATACGGCACCACCACGGCCATGACCAGGCCGATCACGGTGCCCGCGGTGAAGAGCACGGCGTCGACGGCGATGGCCGCGGGCTCCCCGAGGAGGTCCTTGCCGACGATGAGGGTGCCGGCGCCGACGGCCAGCAGGGCCATCGAGAGGCAGCCGTAGAAGGGGGCGACGGCCGGGTCGAGGAGATGGGCGCGGGCCTGGTCGCGGTGGTGGAGCCAGTGTCCGGCGCGGGCGGCGACCAAGACGACGAGGGCCAAGGCGGAGAGGGCCCAGAAGCCCTGGCAGGCCACGCGCTGGCCCGGCAGTTGGTAGGGAAGGCCGGCGCCGGCGTTGGCGACGATGGCCGTACCCATGACCGCGGCGTACCAGTTGGGACCGAGGTGGCGCAGCGCGGGGACCTTGTGGGTCCGGGGCGCGGCGGAGGGGACGGCGGCGGGGGTGGTGCGGGGTGCCGCGAGGGTGGTGGCCATGTGTTCAGCCTGGTCCCCGGGGAGCGGCGGGGGCAGAGGGCACCTCTCTATGAGGCCATAAACTGATGTTATGGCCAATGACGAGTCGAATCCGGTACCGCTGGCGCACCGGGTGCCCGACCTGGGAGCGATGGAGCTGCTGCTCGCCGTCGCGCGGGTCGGCAGCCTGAGCGGGGCCGCACGGCGACTGGGCATCACGCAGCCCGCGGCGAGCAGTCGGATCAGGGCGATGGAGACCCGGCTCGGGGTGGCCCTGGTGGACCGCTCACCGCGCGGGTCCACCCTGACGGCGGAGGGCGCGCTCGTCACGGACTGGGCCCGGCGGGTGGTGGAGGCGGCCGAAGCCCTCGACGCGGGCGCGCAGGCGCTACGGGGCCGACGCGACTCGCGGCTGCGGGTGGCGGCCAGCATGACCATCGCCGAGTACCTGCTGCCCGGGTGGCTGATCGCGCTGCGCGGGGACCGGCCGGGCACGGCGGTGTCCCTGCACGCCGGGAACTCGGCGGACGTCGCCCAGCGGGTGCTCGCGCACGAGGCCGACCTCGGCTTCGTGGAGGGGCTCTCAGTCGCGGAGGGGCTGGACTCGGTCGTCATCGCCCAGGACCGCCTGGTGGTGGCGGTGGCCCCCTCGCACCCGTGGGCCCGTCGCACCCGCCCGGTGGAGGCCCCGGAGCTGGCGCGGACCCCGCTGATCCTGCGCGAACGGGGCTCGGGGACCCGCCAGGTGCTCGACGCGGCGCTGGCCGGGTGCGGGGGCCTGGCCGAACCCCTGCTGGAGCTGGCCTCGACCACCGCCGTCAAGGCGGCCGCCGTGAGCGGGGCGGGGCCGTGCGTGCTGTCGGAACTCGCCCTGGGGGACGAGCTGGCCGGGCGCCGCCTGGTGACCGTACCCGTCGCCGGGGCGGAGCTGGGCCGGGCCCTGCGCGCGGTCTGGCCCACGGGCGCCCGCCCGGCGGGCCCGGCCCGCGACCTCCTGTCCCTGACCCGAGGACGCTGAGGAGACCCGCTGACCGGGCACCGTCGCCCCGTCAGCGGTAGCGGACCACCCGGACCCCGCACTCGCCGAACCCGTCGAGGTCGCGCAACTCCCGGGCGGATCCGTCCACGAGCCCCAGGTGCCCGGCCTCGGAGCGCAGCCCGGTCAGGAGCAGCCCGGTGCTCTCGCGCCCACGCGCGTCCAGGCGCCGCACCCACACCAGGGCCCGGCCCCCTGCCGGCAGCGAAGCGAGCCCTTGGACGGCGGCGGTGACGGTCGGATACTCGCCGACCTCCATGACCGGCCCCAGCTCGGCCATCGTCGCGCCGAACCAGTCGGCGTTCCCCGCCGGGGGCGTCGGACCGGCCGGGTCGCCCCGGTCCCAGGCGGCCAGGAACCCCCAGGGGTCGGAGTTGGGCAGCAGGAACGGCTCCTCGGGACCCTTGGGCACGACCAAGGCCGCGTCCAGCATCGAGTGCCGCCAGTCGCCGCTCCTCAGCGCCGTCGTGGTCTGGCAGGCGAACAGCCAGCCGCGGGCCGTCTCGTCGGCCCCGTCGGGCGAGACCAGCTCGACGGGATCCGCGTAGGTGCGCCCCAGCCAGGCCCCGGCCTTGGCGCGGGCGGCGGGCAGGTCGGCGGCGGTCCGCGTACCGCCGTCGGACTCCACCCGGGCGAAGATCAGCTCCAGCAGTCCGAAGGCGTCCAGCCGGGCCAGACCGCCCGTCATCCCGTCCAGGAAGACCGCGGCGCCGTTGTTGTTCTGCGCGTAGAGCAGGTGGCCACTGACCTCGACCCCGCCGATGGCGCGCCGTACCCACACCACGCCCTGCGTGCCCGGCCCGGTCTCCTCGACCCGCGCGATCACCTCGTCCCAGCTCGCGCAGCGCAGCTGTCGGGCGGTGGGGAAGTAGCGCCGCAGGAGCAACGGCCACCACCCCGGCGCCTCGTGGGCCGGCTGCCACGGCAGCGGCGACGAAGGCGCACCCGCGATGGCGGCGCCGACGGTGACGACGCAACCCCGCGAATTGAGCCGGCGGGCCTGCGCCTCGGGGTCGCGCCGCTCGGGGTTCAGCGTGTATTCCGCGACGTCCCCCCAGGGATTGTCGGCCGCCGGGTGGAAGGGGGTGCCAGGCTTCTTGGGAACCACCACGGACGCGGTCAGCATCGGGGTCCGCGGGTACCCCGGCTGCTTCACAGTGCGGCAGGCGAACAGCCAGGTGGCCGCGTCCTCGGCGACCGGCTCGATTCTCACGAGCTCGACCAGCCCGTGATAGTTGTCGAGCAGCCACTGCAACGCCTTCTGCCAAGGCGTGGCCTTCACCGTCCTTGCCGCCCCGGCCCCCTCCCATCCGCCGTGCCGTACGAAGGCGAAGTACTCGTCCAGCGGGAGGTGACTCGGAGGGAAACGGACCGCGGCGCCGTCCTTGGGAACGAGGACCACCCTCGTCAGCACGTTCCCTGACGTGCCGTTCGTGTCGATGCTCTCCTGAGTGTCGAACCCGACGATCCAGGCCAAGTCGGTCTCCCGGCTGGCCTGCGGCTGCAGGACGACCGTCAAGGGCTCGTAGGCGTAAGCCTGGAGGAGGTAGGGACGCGCCGCTTCCACGGCCTGGTTCAACGTGAGCATGTTCGGTTCCTGACAGAGCTATCGGTAGGGGACATGGGCGATCTCGCTGATGTTCGACGTCTCCAGTCTGGCCAGCGTCCCGGTCTGGCCGTCCAGGAAGACCACCCCATGGGGTGTGTTCACGGCGTTGAACACGTGGCCGGGCATCCCGTGGCGGGAAATGGCGACCACGCTGCGCGAGTCGGGCCCCCGTTTCTCCAGATCCTCGATGATGTCGTCGTAGCTGTTGACGACCTTCTTCGCAGCCGGAGTGACCCGAGTTCCTCGTAGGGGATGTCACCCGTTCCTGTCTTGGGCGCGGCCGAGACCTCGATCCCGTCGAGACGCTTGTCGACCGTGGGCACATTGTGCGTGCAGTTGTACTGATATCCGGGCATGTCCGTGTTGTTGACGTCCCTGAGCCAGGGGAACTGGTCGTCAATGAACTTCTCGGCGTCCTCAACGGCGACGGAGTCCGCGTGGATCGCCCGACGCTCCGTCACCCCCTTCGTCGGACGCGCCAGGTGCGACCACGCCGACGGCTTGGCGGCCAACGTCTCCGCGACGCGTACGCCCGTCCGGGCCCCGCCCAGACCCTTGGTGCCGATGAGCTCGGGCACCAGGCGGCCCAGGCCCTCGGCGGGGTCGTCCTTGAAGCTGTCCAGGAGCGCCCCCGGGATCCGTTCAGGGTGGGCGGCCGTCGAGACGAGGCCGGCCAGTGTCATGTTGAGGTTCTGCTGGTACTCCGCCGGGTGCGTCAGGTTGTACGGGTCCGTCGGGTTCAGGCCGCGCGCGAAGTCCAGCAGCCCCGCCGTGCCTTTGACCACCCCGCCCGTGAAGTGGTTCAGCTCCACCAGCTCGGCGGCGCCGTAGTCGGCGATCCCGGCGAGGGCCCGCTCGGACGGCGGCGGCACGGCCGGGGCGTGGGCCAGCGCTGCCGACAGGGCCTTCTGCGCGCTCCCCGCGGCCTCGTCGCGCTGTCTGCGGGCCTCGTTCAGGATCTCGTGGGCCCGTGTGCCGTCGGCCTTGCCCACGTCGACGGGCGCGGTCGGAACCGCGCCGGGATCCCCGCCGGCCTTGACGGTGGCGTTGTACGTCTCGACCTTCGTGACGTAGGCCCCGTGCGCGTCCTTAGCCGCCTTGACCGCCGCTTTGTAGAGGTCGACGGCCTGCTGTGCCTGCTTCTGGGCCCACTCCACCGTCTCCGCGTACTGGACCAGGGCGCCGGCGGCGCTCTCGCAGGCGTCCGAGGCGTGCAGCCAGTCGGTTGGGTGCATCGCGAACTTCTCGCGGAAGGCGTTGGCCGCCTCTCCCTTCCAGTGCTCGACGTCCAGGGCCTTCATGCCCTGCCCGACGCGCTCGAAGCCGCCCTTGAAGTCGCTCAGGTGCTTGGCCTGCTCCCGGATCACCGAAGGTTTTCCGTGGACCAGCTCGTTCGCCTGCTCCGTCTGACCGAGCTGCTGTTCGCCGATCGACGCGCCGAGATCGGAGGCGACGTCGTCGCCCCAGTCCTCGACCTTGTCCGCCCAGTCGTGCGCCCCGACGTGGTCCAAGGCATCGCCGACCCCGTCGGTCGCTTTGTCGACACCCTCGCCGACGACCTTCTTCGTCGCGTCCCAGCCGTCCTCCAGCTTCCCCAGACCCTTGTCGAGGAGCCCGCCCCAGTCCGGCATCAGCGCTCGACCGCCGGCTGCGGGGCAGGACCGACCATGTCGTTCACCTTGGCGTCCACCTCGTCGCGCAGTCCGGCCTGGTCGATGATCTGGTTGGGCAGGAAGATGTCCGAGCTGTTCACGTCCCGGACGGCGCCCTTCCACGCCTCCTTTGTCGTCTCGGTGGCCCTGTCGACCGACTCCTGGCTGTAGTCCGCGTCACGGATCTGGGTATACGTGTTGTCGGAGAGGACATCACCCCAGCTCTTGTCGACGATGTCCTTTTCGGAGGCGTACGGATTGCCCATCGCCGAGTTCGTCAACACCTTGAAGCTGCCTTGGATGTACTGCTCCTCCTCGTGCATCAAACCCGCCGACAGGCCCACCTTCGCCGCGAACGAGTTGCCCTGTTGGACCAGGGAGCGCACGCCCCACTCCCAGCGTTCGCAGAACGTCTCGAAGGAGGAGGCGAGACCCTCGTGCCCGGTCTCCATCCCCGACATGGAAAGGTCCGCGAACCCCCGGCCCATGCCGGCCGAGCCGATCGCGCCCAGTTCCCTCAGCTCGCCGAGGGTCTCCGTGATGCCCTTGGCGATCTGGCCCAACGCCTGCTTCGAGATGTCCAGGTCGGCGCCGTCGCTGCTCACCGCGCCCCCTCCGGATCGAGGGCGGCCTCGTCCGGCACGAACCCGCGCAGGGGCGGGAACACCGTGCCGTCGGGGCCGGCCGCGTCCAAGGCCACGCCGCAGGGGAAGCCCAGCGTCGGGACGACCTCGTCCAGCAGCCGCGCACCCGACACGCGCCGGTAGTGCCACTCCCGGTCGGTCTCCCCGCGCGCTTCGGCGAACCGCGCGAGCTGTTCCTCGCCGGAGAAGGCGCAGATCCAGCCCAACCCGCCCAGCTCGCTCGTCCACAGGCCGTCGCGCTCGTCCAACGGCACCAACACCACCCGGTTGCGGAACTCCGCGAGCCGTTCCCGCGCCGCGGTTCGAGCCGATTCGGTCGGATCGACAGCGACTTGGGGGACGGTCGGCCCGTTGGGCCGCGCCGTCCCGCGCTCGATGGCCGCGTCCCGCAGTTGGGCCCACTCCTCGTCGAATCCCACCCGTACACCCCTCTACACGTGATCACAGGGAGGATGTCGAGGTGGGTGGGGAGTGGGTGCGGGGCCGGGTCAGGGGTGGGGGCGGTTGGCGTGTTCGGTGGCGGCGTCGACGAAGGAGGACGTCACGCGGGTGTCCTTGTCGCGTTCCGGGTGCCATTGGACGCCGACGACCCACCGGTCGCGGTCCGGGAGTTCGATCGCCTCGACCGTCCCGTCCGAGGCGTACGCCGAGACGACCAGGCCCGCTCCGAGGCGTTCCACCGCCTGGTGGTGGTAGGTCGGGACCTCGGCCTCCTCCGGGACCAACTCCGCGTAGCGGGTGCCCGCGACGGGGCGGACCGGGTGCCAGGACATGGCGCCGGGGGTGTCCACGTGGCCGTCGATGTGCTGGACCAGGGTGCCGCCGAGCGCCACGTTCAGCGCCTGCATGCCGCGGCAGACCCCGAGGAGGGGGGCGCCGGAGTCCAGGGCCGCCCCGATCAGGGCCAGTTCCCACTCGTCGCGGACGGCCGCCGCGGGGCCGGTGCGGGGGTCGCGCGGGGCGCCGTACCGGACCGGGTCCACGTCCGGGCCGCCCGCGACGACCAGGCCGTCGAGCCGGCCGAGGACCTCGGCCGCGCGCCCCACCTCGTCCGGGGGCAGCAGCACGGCCGTGCCGCCCGCCGCCTGGACGAGTTCGTGGTACCCGACGGGGAGGAGGGCCGTGGGCAGGTCCCACACGCCGTAGCGGGTGGACGCCTCCACGTAGGTGGTGATGCCGATGAGCGGCCTGGGCACGGTCTTACCTCCGGGACGGGTGGGGCTCGGCGGACGACGGGTTCAGGATTTCAGTCGCGGGCCAGTTCCGCCTCGGCTTCCGCCAACGCGGCGAACTCCTCCTCGGGCGCCGACGCCACCAGGTGGTGGCGGCTGTAGAAGGCGAAGTAGGCCAGGGCGACGGCGTACACGGCGAGGGCGATGAAGGCCGCGTCCTTGTCCACCAGGAAGGTGGCGACCAGCGCCGACAGGGCCAGGACGAAGGCGACGGACGAGGTCACGACCCCTCCGGGCGTGCGGTACGGGCGCTCCAGGCCCGGCTCGCGGCGCCGCAGCACGATGTGCGAGAGGGCCATCAGCGCGTACGAGATCGTCGCGCCGAACACGGCGATGTTCAGCATCCGCGCCCCGTTGCCGGTCGCCGCCGCCAGGGCGAAGCCGATGGCGCCGGGGATCACCAGGCCGAGGTAGGGGGCCTTGCGCTTCGAGGTGAGGGAGAGGAACCGCGGCAGGTAGCCGGCCCGGGACAGGGCGAACAGTTGGCGCGAGCCCGCGTAGATCAGGGAGAAGAAGGAGGCGACCAGACCGGCCAGCCCCGCGTAGTTGACGAACCGGCTCAGCGCGGTCGGCCCGCCGTCCCCCTCCAGGGCGACGACGAGGGGGTTGCCGGCGGCCCGCACGGCGTCGGAGCCCTGGGCGCCGGTGGCGGCGAAGAAGGTGATCAGCGCGAGCAGGGCGAGGACGCCCATGGAGATGGCGAGCGCCCTCGGCATGGAACGGACCGGGTCCTTGGCCTCCTCGGCGGCCAGCGGCACGCCCTCGACGCCCAGGAAGAACCACATGCCGAAGGGGAAGGCGGCCCAGATGCCGAGGACGCCGAAGGGCAGCCAGGAATTGGAGCCGAACGCGGTCGGGTCCACGGCGATGTCGTCGAGGGAGCCCGCGTCGAACTCGGTGAGGGCACCGAAGGCGAAGATCAGCAGCGCGGCCACGGCTATGGCGGTCACGACCAGGCTGAAGCGCAGGGCCTCTCCCACGCCCCACAGGTGGACGCCGATGAAGACGACGAAGCAGCCCAGGTAGACGGGCCAGCTGGAGGTGAGTCCGAACAGGCCGAGGGATTCGACGTAGTCGCCGATGAAGATGACGATCGCCGCCGGGGCGAGGATGTACTCGATGAGGATGGCCGTGCCGGTGAGGAAGCCGCCCCACGGGCCGAGCGCGCGGCGGGCGAAGCCGTAGCCGCCGCCGGCGGTCGGCAGGATCGTGGACAGTTCGGCGAGGGAGAAGACCAGGCAGGCGTACATCGCCCCCATCAGGACGGTGGCGATGGCGAGACCGCCGAAGCCGCCCTTGTCGAGGCCCACGTTCCAGCCGGAGAAGTCCCCGGAGACCACGTACGCGACGCCGAGCCCCGTCAGCAGCAGCCAGCCGGCGCTGCCCCGGCGCAGGGTGCGCTTCTCCAGGTAGGCGGCGTCCGGTGAGGGGGCGCCGCCGGACCCGGGCGGTGCGGATACGGGCACGGGTGCGGTGTCGTCGGCCATGTGCGCTCCTGCCTAGGGCAAAGGTTGTGAGGCGTACCTTTGCGTCAGTGGGGTGGAGGGCGCAAGACCCGTGCGTTAAACAGGGGTTACGAAAACCTCCGCGGCCGGCCGGAAACCTCCCCGGCCGCTACGTCGGGCACCCGAGCCTCCGCCTCAGGTGCCCCGGCCCCTACGCCAGGAACCCGCGCAGCAGTGCCGCCGTTCCGCAGCAGTGCTCGCGCATCACCCGTCTCGCCCCCGCGGCGTCCCGTTCCAGCACCGCCTCCACCAGGGTGCTGTGCTGCTGCTGGGAGTGCTCCAGGTTGCGCACCAGCAGCGGGATGCAGTCGAGGAGGTCGTTCACGGTGGCCCGGACGGCGGCGTACTGGGCCGTGAGGGTGGGGGACCCCGCGAGTTCGCACAGCGTGAGGTGGAAGAGGGTGTCCTGGCGCCGGTACTCGGTGAGCGGGGCGTCGTGCGTGGCGGTCAGCGCCCGCAGCAGCCGCTCCGTCCCCTCCTCGGACAGCCCCTGGGCGGCGCACAGCCCGGCGGCGCCCACCTCCAGGACCTCCCGGAAGCGCAGCGCGTCCTCGATGTCCACCCCCGCCACCCGTCGCCGCAGCTCCTGCTCGGCGGCCATGGCCGGGGTGTCGGGGCGGGCGAGCACGAACGTTCCTCCGTACCGCCCGCGCCGCGCCTCGACCAGGCCCTGCTCCTGGAGCACCTTGAGCACCTCGCGCAGGGTGACCCGGCTGATCCCCATCCGCTCCGCCAACTCCCGCTCGGGCGGTAGCCGTTCCCCGCCCGGCACCAGACCCAGTCGGACCACCTGGAGGATCTGCTCCAGGGCCTCCTCGAAACCGTTGCCCGCCCGTACCTGTCGCAGCACGGGATTCAGCCGCGCGATCGGGCCACCCTCACCCGCCGTGTCGGTCATCTCGGCCCCTCCCCTTCCCAAGCAATGGTTTTATTCAATACCTTAGGCGCACTCGGCTCACCGAAGGAGAGATTCCAGTGGTAGACCGCAAGCCGCCGCTCGCGCCCGAGGACCTCCGCGTCCTCGTCGCCAGCGGTGAGATCGACACCGTCGTCCTCGCCTTCCCCGACATGCAGGGACGCCTTCAGGGCAAGCGGTTCGCCGCACAGTTCTTCCTCGACGAGGTCCTCGACAACGGCACCGAGGGCTGCAACTACCTCCTCGCCGTCGACACGGACATGAACACCGTCGACGGGTACGAGATGTCCTCCTGGGACCGCGGCTACGGCGACTTCGCCATGCACGCCGACCTCGCCACCCTGCGCCGCATCCCCTGGAACCCGGGCAGCGCCTTCGTCCTGGCCGACCTCGCCTGGAACGACGGCTCGCCAGTGGTCGCGGCCCCCCGGCAGATCCTGCGCCGCCAGCTGGAGCGCCTCGCCGAGCACGGCTACACCGCCATGGTCGGCACCGAGCTGGAGTTCATGGTCTTCCGGGACTCCTACGAGGAGGCCTGGAACGCCGACTACCGCGGCCTGACCCCCGCCAATCAGTACAACATCGACTACTCGGTCCTCGGCACCGGCCGCGTCGAGCCCCTGCTGCGCCGCATCCGCAACGAGATGCAGGCCGCCGGCCTGGTCGTCGAGTCCGCCAAGGGCGAGTGCAACCTCGGGCAGCACGAGATCGTGTTCCGCTACGACGAGGCGCTCACCACCTGCGACCAACACGCCCTCTACAAGACGGGCGCCAAGGAGATCGCGGCCCAGGAAGGCGTCTCGCTCACCTTCATGGCCAAGTACGACGAGCGCGAGGGCAACTCCTGTCACATCCACCTCTCCCTCGCCGACGCCGACGGTCGTAACGCCATGGCCGGCGAAGGCGCCGACTCCGACCACGGCATGTCACCCGTGATGCGGCACTTCCTGGCCGGTCAGTTGGCCGCCCTGCGCGACTTCTCCCTTCTCTACGCCCCCAACATCAACTCGTACAAGCGTTTCCGGCCGGGATCCTTCGCGCCGACCGCCGTCGCCTGGGGCGTCGACAACCGCACCTGCGCCCTGCGCGTGGTCGGCCACGGCCGCTCCACCCGCTTCGAGAACCGCCTCCCCGGCGGGGACGTCAACCCGCACCTCGCCGTCGCGGGCCTGATCGCGGCCGGACTCCACGGCGTCGAGAACCGCCTGGAACTGCCCGAACCCTGCGCGGGCAACGCCTACACCGCCGACTACGCCCACGTCCCCGCCACCCTGCGCGAGGCCGCGGAACTCTGGGACAACAGCGAGATCGCCAAGGCTGCCTTCGGCCCCGAGGTCGTGGCGCACTACAGCAACATGGCCCGCGTCGAACTCGACGCCTACGACTCCGCCGTCACCGACTGGGAGCTCCGCCGCTCCTTCGAGCGCCTCTGAGTCCCGTCGCCGCGAGCGCGCCCCCGCACCACCCAGCCACCGAGCAACGAGCAGATCAGAGCAGACCAGAGAGGCACCACGTGTCCGATGTGCCGGCCCCGGCCGAGTTGACAGTGCTGAATCCGGCCACCGAGGAAGTCGTCGCCACCGTCCCGGCCGCCACACGGGACGATGTCGACGCCGCCGTCGTACGAGCCGCCGCCGCCCAGCGCGGCTGGGCGGCCCTGCCCCCCGCCGACCGGGCCAGACTCCTGCGCCGTTTCGCCGCGGTCGTCGACGGGCACCTCGACGAACTGGCCCGCCTGGAGGTCCGGGAGGCCGGCCACACCATCGGCAACGCCCGCTGGGAAGCGGGCAACGTACGCGACCTGCTCGACTTCGCCGCCGGGGGAGTGGAACGCCTCTCGGGACGGCAGATCCCGGTCACGGGCGGCATCGACATCACCTTCCTCGAACCCCTCGGCGTCATCGGCGTGATCGCGCCCTGGAACTTCCCCATGCCGATCGCCGCCTGGGGCCTGGCCCCCGCCCTCGCCGCCGGCAACGCCGTCGTCCTGAAGCCCGCCGAGACCACCCCGCTCACCGCCCTGCGCCTCGCCGAACTCGCCCTCGAAGCCGGGATCCCCGAGCACCTCTTCCAGGTGCTCCCCGGCCACGGAGCGGTCGCCGGGGACGCGCTGGTCGAGCACCCCGGCGTAGCGAAGATCGTCTTCACCGGTTCCACCCGGGTCGGCAAGCAGATCATGTCCAAGTGCGCCGACCGGGTGAAGCGGGTCACCCTCGAACTCGGCGGCAAGAGCCCCAACGTCGTCTTCGCCGACGCCGACATCGAGGCCGCGGCGGCCGCCGCCCCGATGTCCTTCCTCGACAACACCGGCCAGGACTGCTGCGCCCGCACCCGCATCCTCGTCCAGCGCTCCGTCTACGACCGCTTCCTCGAACTCCTCGTCCCCGGCGTCCGGTCCGTCCGCGTCGGCGACCCCCTCGACGAGAAGACCCAGATGGGCCCGCTCATCTCGCGCGCCCAGCGGGAGCGCGTGCGCGCCCACGTCACCGACGACCTCACCGTGATCCGGGGCACCGCCCCCGAGGGCCCCGGCTTCTGGTACCCGCCGACCCTCGTCACCGACGTGGACCCCACCGCGCCCGTGGCGACCGAGGAGGTCTTCGGCCCGGTCGCCGTCGTCCTGCCCTTCGAGGACGAGGAGGACGCCGTACGCCTGGCCAACGCGACCGACTACGGCCTCTCCGGCTCCCTCTGGACCCGCGACGTCGGCCGCGCCCTGCGCGTCTCGCGCGCCGTCGCCGCCGGCAACCTCTCCGTCAACTCCCACAGCAGCGTCCGCTACTCGACCCCCTTCGGCGGCTACAAGCAGTCCGGGCTCGGCCGCGAACTCGGACCCGACGCCCTCACCGCTTTCACCGAGACCAAGAACGTCTTCATCAGCACGGAGGCCTGACCCACATGTCGAACGAAGAGATCATCTGCCGCCGCCTCGTCGGTCGCACCGCCGTCATCACCGGAGCCGGCAGCGGCATCGGCCTCGCCGCCGCCCGCCGACTGGCCTCCGAAGGCGCCAACGTCGTCTGCGCCGACATCGACGAGACCGCCGGCAAGGCCGCCGCCGAGGAGGTCGGGGGCCTGTTCGTGAAGGTGGACGTCACCGACAAGGAGCAGGTCGACGCCCTCTTCAAGGCGGCCCACGACACCTACGGCTCCGTCGACATCGCCTTCAACAACGCGGGCATCTCCCCGCCGGACGACGACTCCATCCTCACCACCGAGCTCGACGCCTGGCGCCGCGTCCAGGACGTCAACCTCACCTCCGTCTACCTCTGCTGCAAGGCCGCGCTCCCCTACATGCGCAGCCAGGGCCGGGGCTCCATCATCAACACCGCCTCCTTCGTGGCCATCATGGGCGCCGCCACCTCGCAGATCTCCTACACCGCCTCCAAGGGCGGCGTCCTCGCCATGACCCGCGAGCTGGGCGTCCAGTTCGCCCGCGAGGGCATCCGCGTCAACGCCCTGTGCCCGGGGCCCGTCAACACCCCGCTCCTGCAAGAGCTGTTCGCCAAGGACCCCGAGCGCGCCGCGCGCCGCCTCGTGCACATCCCGCTCGGCCGCTTCGCCGAGCCCACGGAGATCGCCGCCGCCGTGGCCTTCCTCGCCAGCGACGACTCCTCCTTCGTCAACGCCACCGACTTCCTCGTCGACGGCGGGATCTCCGGCGCGTACGTCACCCCTCTTTAAGCCCCTCTCCACACCACCCACCGGACAGCCGGGCGTCGCACGACGCCCGGCTGTCGTGCTCCGGCCGTTGCCGCCGAAGTCCCGCCCGGCCCGTGGGGTCCACCGGCGCCGCTTCGACGACAGGACCCGGCGTCCGCGACGATCTTCATCAGAATCAGGAGTGACCACCTCAGTGACCCGACTCAGCACCACGCGCCGGCTCCGGGCCGCCCTGGCCACCGCGATCACCGCGGGCGCCCTCGTCGCCGTCGCGCCCACGGCCCAGGCCGCGTGGCCCGGCGCGCACTGCGCCACCCCGAAGCTCGCGGCCGGTTGGTACGGCGACAACCAGGCCCGGCTCCAGCAGCTGATCGACCGGTACGGCGGCTGCGACCCGTACCGCCACGACCGCGCGAAGCCCGTCGCCGTCTTCGACTGGGACAACACCGTCGTCAAAAACGACGTCGGCGACGCCACCATGTTCTGGCTGCTGCGCAACGGGAAGATACGCCAGCCCGCCGGCGGGAACTGGGCCACCACCAGCCGCTACCTCACCCCGGCCGCGACCGGCGCCCTCGCCGCGGCCTGCGGCCCCCTCGCCCGCCCCGGCGCGCCCCTGCCCACCGGCACCCCCGCGGGAGCCGCCTGCGCCGACGAGATCAACGCCGTCTACGGAACCGCCGCCACCCGCGCCGGCGCCGCCGCCTTCGCCGGCTGGGACCGCCGCACCACCGAGCCCGCGTACGCCTGGCTGCCGCAGCTCACCCAGGGCTGGACCGCGAGCCAGGTCCGCGGCTTCGCCGCCGCCGCCCGCTCCGAGAACCTGGCCGCCCCCGTCGGCGCCAAGCAGCAGGTCGGCACCGCCAGCGCCACCGGTTGGGTCCGCTACTACGACCAGCAGAAGGACCTGATCGACGGCCTGCGGAAGGCCGGCTTCGACGTGTGGATCAGCTCCGCCTCCCCGCAGCCCGTCGTCGAGGTCTGGGCCCAGGGCGTCGGCATCAAGGCAGACCACGTCATCGGCATCCGCAACACCACCACGTACGGCGGGAAGTTCACCGCCCACCTCCAGGGGTGCGGATCCGTCGAGGACGGCGCCGACACGATGATCACCTACGTGGACGGCAAGCGCTGCTGGATCAACAAGGAGGTCTTCGGGGTCCGCGGCCCGGCCGCCGAGAAGGTCCAGCCCGCCGCCCGCCGCCAGGTCTTCGCCGCCGGAGACTCCGACACCGACATCTCGTTCCTGCGCGACGCGACCGCCCTGCGGCTCGTCGTCAACCGCAACAAGAACGAGCTGATGTGCCGCGCCTACGACAACAGCGACGGCAAGTGGATCGTGAACCCGATGTTCATCGAGCCCAAGAAGCAGAAGACCGGCACCTACCCGTGCTCCACCACGGGCTACGTCGACCACGACGGCGCCACCGGGCCCGTCCGCCGGGGCGATACCAGCGTCATCCCCGACCAGACGGACAGCGTCTTCTAGTCCGGTGATCCGGCGCGCGCACACGCGCGACGTACGGACGCACGACGCTCACGCGCTACAGGAACGTGCGGCCCTCGCCCCGGTACGTCGGGGCGACGGCCGTCACCCGGTCGCCCTCGATCAGGTGCAACTCCTCGAAGCGCTCGCACAGTTCACCGGCCTTCGCGTGCCGGAACCACACCCGGTCGCCGATCAACAGGTCGTCGGCCGCGCTCCCCAGCAGCGGGGTCTGCACCTCGCCCGCACCCTCCTGGGGGTCGTAGCGCAACCCCGCCGGGAGGTACGGAACCGGCAGCCGGTCGGCGCCCGCCGCGCCCGAGGCCGGATAACCACCGCCCAGCACCGTCACCACGCCCACTCCGGGCCTGCGCACCACCGGCTGGGCGAACAGTGCCGCCGGCCGGCCCCGGAACGAGGTGTAGTTGTCGAACAACCTCGGCACGTACAGCCCCGAACCGGCGGCGATCTCCGTCACCGCGTCCTCCGCGGCGGTCTCCGCCACGCTGCCCGTGCCACCGCCGTTGACGAACTCCAGCTCCGGCGCCACCGCCCGGACCGCCCGCACCACCTCGGCCCGCCGGGCGGACAGCTCCCGCCGCGCCGCGCCCTGCATCAGCCGGATCGCCCGCGACCGCACCGGTCGCCCGGCCAGCGAGTCGCCGACCCCGGCGATGTGGCCCTCGTAGGCCATCAGCCCCACCACGCGGAAGCCGGGCCGCTCGGCCACCCCGCGCGCCAACTCCGCGAGCTGCTCCGGCTCACGCAGCGGGGAGCGGCGAGCGCCCACCCGTACCCG
Source organism: Streptomyces sp. NPDC088097 (assembly GCF_044741845.1). NCBI lineage: Bacteria > Bacillati > Actinomycetota > Actinomycetes > Kitasatosporales > Streptomycetaceae > Streptomyces > Streptomyces sp. NPDC088097. Next base: position 134,864 of record NZ_JBIUTJ010000012.1, on the reverse strand, counting down.
CCCGCCGAACAGGTGCAGGGCGGTGTCCAGTTCCAGGCAGACCCGGACCTCCTCGGCCCCGCCCTCGCGCGAGCGGTCGATCAGGTCCAGCTGGGCGACGTCGTCGACCATCACCGTCACCGCGCCCGCGAGCTTCGGGTCGTGCGCCAACTCCCGGAAGGCCGCCCGGTCCGCCGACGGATAGGCGAGCAGCACGTCCTCGAAGCCCGAGCGGGCCAACCACAGGGACTCCGCGAGGGTGTACGACATGATCCCGGCGAACCCGGGCCGGGCCAGGACCCGTTCCAGCAGCGCCCGACAGCGTACGGACTTGCTCGCCACCCGTACGGGCTTGCCGCCCGCGCGGCGCACCAGATCGTCGGCGTTGGCGTCGAAGGCGTCGAGGTCCACGATGGCCAGGGGCGCGTCGAGGTGCGCCGTCGCCCGGTCGTACCGGGCCCGGTCGGAAGTCATGGGCGGCAGCTTGCCAGACCCCTCTACCCGTGGGTAGGCCCCGGCGTCCACGGGGGCGGGGGCAGCGCCGGGGGCCGGCCCCGCGCGGGCCCGTAGAGTACGGGGAGGCCGCAGGGTACGAACGGGGGGCGGACCGCCGGATGACGACGTCGACACCGCAGGCCGGGATCCTGGACGAACCCGGCCCTCCCCAGCCCCCGCGCCGCGCGCCCGGCCGGGTCCTCGCCGCCGCCCTGTGCGGCCTCCTCGGAGCGGGCCTCCTCGCCGGGGCCGGCGCCACCGCCTGGAGCGAACACCGCGACGCGCACCGCCCGCCGCCCCCGGACGCCGCCTACCGCGCGGCCGCCGCGCTCTGGCACTCGGCCCCCGTCGACCGCCTCCTGCCGCCCGTGCTGGAAGGCCACGGAGCCGGCCCCGGCCGGGCGGACCGCAGCTGGATCCGGACCGCGCTCGCCCCCGACGCCGACTGCGCCGCCGCCCTCGCCCCCGAGTGGCGTACCGCGCTCGCCGCCACCGGCTGCACCCGCGTGCTCCGCGCCACCTACACCGACGCCACCCGCAGCTCCCTGGTCACCGTCGGGCTGGTGTTCACCCCCGCCGACGCCGCCGCCATGGCCGGACTGCGGGGCCGCCTCCCCGCCCCGCGGGCCTACGAGTTCGCCGACGCCCGCCGGGCCGCCTGGACCACCGGCGTCGTCCCCGAGGCCCCGGTCGTGGTCTACGCCGTCTCCGCCTTCGCGGACGGCCGCACCACCGACGCCCCCGTCCCGGCCGAGGAGGCCACCCGGCAGGGCGCCACCGGAACCGCCGCCGAAGCGGGCCTCGGCCACGACGCCCAAGGCGCCTCCCTCGCCGTCGAACGCGCCCTCGCGGTCCTCGCGGCCCCACCCGGGAGCCCCGGCGCCGCCACCCCCGACCCCGCGACGGGCGCCACCACCCCGGAGCCCCGCCGATGAGCCGCACCCGCCCCGCGACCACCGCGGGCGCCCTGACCCTGGCGGCGCTCCTCGCCTCCGTCACGGTCGCCGCCACCGCGTCCCCCGCCGCCGCCGACACCATCCGCGACCGCCAGTGGGGGCTGCTCGCCCTGCGCGCCGAGGAGGCCTGGGGCACCACCCAGGGCGACGGGATCACCGTCGCCGTCCTGGACACCGGGGTCGACCCCACCCACCCCGACCTGGCCGGCCAGGTCCTCGAAGGCAACGACCTCATCGGCATGGGAGCCTCCCGGGGCGACCGCGCCTGGGCCCGCCACGGCACGGCGATGGCGAGCGTCATCGCGGGCCGCGGCCACGGTCCCAACCGCTCCCAGGGCGTCCTCGGCATCGCTCCGCACGCCAAGATCCTGCCGGTCCGGGTCATCCTGGAAGAGGGGGACCCGGGCCGCGACAAGGCCCGGGACAGCAAGTCCGGCGCCCTCGCCGAGGGCATCCGCTGGGCCGCCGACCACGGCGCCGACGTGATCAACCTGTCCCTCGGCGACGACAGCGACTCCGCCCACCACGAAGCCGGCGAGGACGCGGCCGTCCGGTACGCCCTCGGCAAGGGCGTGGTGGTCGTCGCCTCCGCCGGCAACGGCGGCGAACGCGGGGACCACACCTCCTACCCGGCCGCCTACCCCGGGGTCATCGCCGTCGCCGCCGTCGACCGGCAGGGCCGCAAGGCCGCCTTCTCCACCCGCCACTGGTACGCCACCGTCAGCGCCCCCGGCGTCGACGTGGTCATCGCCGACCCGGACCGCTCCTACTACGAGGGCTGGGGCACGAGCGCGGCCGCCGCCTTCGTCTCCGGCGCGGTGGCCCTGGTCAAGGCCGCCCACCCGGGGCTCTCCCCGGCCCAGGTCAAGAAGCTGCTGGAGGACACCGCCGGCGAGAGCCCCACCGGGGGCCGCGACGACGCCCGGGGCCACGGCACCGTGGACCCCGTCGCCGCCCTCCAGGCCGCCGACGCGCTGCGCCCCGAGGCGGCCGTCCCCGCGCCCGTCCCGGCCGGGCGGCGGTACTTCGGCCCCGGCCCCGACCCGGTCGACGCGGTCGAGCGCCCGTCCCGGCTCGGCGCCCCGGCCGCCGCCGCCGGGGGAGCGGCCCTGCTCGTACTGGCCGCGGCGCTGGCCCGGCGCCCGAGCGCCGGCCGGCGGGATAGGGTCGGGTAACTGTGGCGAACAAGAACATCCCCGACCCCGGTTTCTCCGACGACGACGGCACCGCCGATCCCCGGTTGAGCGCGGCCCTCGCCGCGTGGGCCGAGGACCGCGCGACCGAACCGAGACTGCTGGAGGCCCTCAAGGAGGCCCGGCTGCTCGTCCCCGTCGTGGCGGTGCTCGGCGAGGTCGAGACGGACCCCGAGACCGGCCTGAGGCGCGAGAAGACCAGCGACATGGCGGTGCCCACCCTCACCGCCGGCAACCGACGGGCCCTGCCCGCCTTCACCTCGATCGCCTCGCTGGCCCTCTGGGACCCGGCCGCCCGACCCGTGGCCGTCCCGCTGCACCAGGCCCTGGCCGCCGCCGCCCACGAGAAGGCCGACACGATCGTCCTCGACCTCGCCGGCCCCGTCCCCTACCAGCTGGCCGGCTCCGCGCTCCGCGCGCTGGCCGAGGGCCGCACCGACGCCGACCCGCTGGCCGACCCCGCCGTGCGCGAGGCGGTGCGCGCCGCCGTGGCCGCCGAGCCCGCCGTGCTCCGCGCCCACCTGGTCCGGAGCGACTCCGACGCCGACGGCACCCTCGCGGTGGTCCTGGCGGCCGACGCCGAGGCCGCCCCGGCCGCCCGCCGCGTCGCGGAGGCCCTCGCGGCCGACGAGATCCTGCGCGGCCGACTGGTGCGCGGGCTGGACCTCGCACTGCTCCCCGCCGACGCCCCGGCCGCCCCGGGCGAGGCACTCTTCACACGCTGAGGACCTCGTACGACCTGATCCCGCACGACGGACCCGTACGACCACGCGCACCCGCGCACACGCCGAAGGGGCGCCCACCGGGATCCGGTGGGCGCCCCTTCGGCACGGTCGGGGAGGGGCAATCAGCCGTAGACCGGGCCCGTGAACTTCTCGCCCGGGCCCTGGCCCGGCTCGTCCGGGACGATCGAGGCCTCGCGGAAGGCGAGCTGCAGGGACTTCAGGCCGTCGCGCAGCGGGGCCGCGTGGAAGGAGCTGATCTCGGTGGCGCTCGCGGTGACCAGGCCGGCGAGGGCGTTGATCAGCTTGCGGGCCTCGTCGAGGTCCTTGTGCTCGGAGTCGGGCTTGTCCAGGCCCAGGTTGACGGCCGCGGCGCTCAGCAGGTGGACGGCCACCGTGGTGATGACCTCGACCGCGGGCACGTCCGCGATGTCGCGGGTCATGTCGTCGTAGTCGGGCGCGGTGTCGGGGGAGTCCGTGGGGGTACCGGAGGGCGTCGCTTCAGTCATGCGCCCCACGATATGCCGTGCGGCGGCCTTGCAATGGGGGTGCTAGTATGTACATCGACCGGCCGGACACTCGCGTGCCCGGCCCACAAGTGGAGGCTCCTTTCTCCCACCCGACCGCCCTCCGGGGAGGCGGGTCACCCGGTCTGGTGGTATCCATCGTTCCGTACGGACGATGGAAAGCTGCCCGAGTCTGCGCCCCGCGGTTCGCACGCGGCGGTGCTCCGGTTGTATTGGAGCCCCTGCCTGTGCCCGGCGGGGCTTTTTTTATTCTCCGCCGCGGTAGGTCTGACGACACATAGACGTCAGCGGCTGTCTGCCAGACAGTCGTGTGGTGCTACCGAGGAGGATCCATCAGCACCGAGCCCCGCATCAACGACCGGATTCGCGTTCCCGAGGTACGACTCGTCGGCCCGAGCGGCGAGCAGGTCGGCATCGTGCCGCTTGCGAAGGCCCTTGAGCTGGCGCAGGAGTACGACCTCGACCTGGTCGAGGTCGCGGCGTCCGCACGCCCGCCGGTCTGCAAGCTCATGGACTACGGCAAGTTCAAGTACGAGTCGGCCATGAAGGCCCGTGAGGCGCGCAAGAACCAGGCGCACACGGTCATCAAGGAAATGAAGCTCCGGCCGAAGATCGACCCGCACGACTATGACACCAAGAAGGGTCACGTCGTTCGGTTCCTCAAGCAGGGCGACAAGGTCAAGATCACGATCATGTTCCGTGGTCGTGAGCAGTCCCGTCCGGAGCTCGGCTACCGCCTGCTCCAGCGTCTGGCCTCGGACGTCGAGGACCTCGGGTTCATCGAGTCGAACCCGAAGCAGGACGGCCGAAACATGATCATGGTTCTCGGTCCGCACAAGAAGAAGACCGAGGCGATGGCCGAAGCCCGCGAGGCGCAGGCCGCCCGCAAGGCGGAGCGCCAGGGTCTCACCGGCGCCGACGAGGACGAGGCTCCTTCCGAGGAGATCGTCGACGTCGATGCGGATGACACCGAGGTCGTCGCCGATGAGGCGGAGGCCGCCGAGGTCGTCTCGGACGAGGCTCCCTCGGACGAGGCGAAGACCGAGGCCTGATTCCGGGGCAGCCCGTCTCGGATCACCGACACAACATGACGCTCCCACCAGCCGGTCCCGTGCGGACCGGTGGGAGCGCCACCGACGAGGAGATAACGGCGCCATGCCGAAGAACAAGACGCACAGCGGTAGCAAGAAGCGCTTCAAGGTCACCGGCTCCGGCAAGGTGCTCCGCGAGCGCGCCGGCAAGCGCCACCTGCTCGAGCACAAGTCGTCCCGTGTCACGCGCCGCCTTTCCGGCACCGCGACGATGGCCCCCGGCGACGCCGCGAAGATCAAGAAGCTTCTCGGCATCTGATCCGCTTCCGCTTCCTTGCGGAAGCGGACGGTTCAAGACCGGGACCCCATCGAATTCGGGCCGTGTGAAGACAACCGCGGCCCCGCTACAAGGAGTTAAAAAGTGGCACGCGTCAAGCGGGCAGTAAACGCCCACAAGAAGCGCCGGGCGATCCTCGAGGCGGCCTCCGGCTACCGCGGTCAGCGTTCGCGCCTGTACCGCAAGGCCAAGGAGCAGGTCACCCACTCGCTGGTCTACAACTTCAACGACCGCAAGAAGCGCAAGGGCGACTTCCGTCAGCTGTGGATCCAGCGCATCAACGCCGCTGCCCGCCAGAACGGCATGACGTACAACCGCCTCATCCAGGGTCTGAAGGCCGCCAACATCGAGGTGGACCGCAAGATCCTCGCGGAGCTGGCCGTCAACGACGCCAACGCGTTCGCCGCCCTCGTCGAGGTCGCGCAGAAGGCCCTCCCGGCCGACGTCAACGCCCCCAAGGCCGCTGCCTAAGGGCTAGCCGGCCCGCTTCACACGGCCGGCCCCCACGGACCCGCAGGCGATTCGCCTGCGGGTCCGTGTGCTTTGGCCCGGCCGTACCGACAGCCCGGCCGTACCGCCGGCCCGGCCGTACCGCCCGCCCCGGAACCCCGAGAGAGAACCGCAGACACCATGGGTCACCCCGACGAGCTGATCTCCCCCCGATCCCCGCGGGTGGCCGCCGCCAGACGGCTGGCGCGGCGCAACTTCCGCACCAAGGAACGCCGGTTCATCGCCGAGGGACCGCAGGCGGTCCGCGAGGCCGTCGAGCACCGGGGGCCCCAGGGCGCGACCCTGATCGAGCTGTTCGCCACCGTCGAGGCGGCCGAGCGCCACGCCGACATCGTCGAGGCGGCCGTGCTGGGCGGGGCCCGGGTGCACTTCGCCTCCGACGAGGTGCTCGCCGAGGTCTCGCAGACCGTGACCCCCCAGGGTCTGGTCGGCGTCTGCCACTTCCTGGACTCGCCGTTCGAGGAGATCCTCAAGGCCGGCCCCAAGCTGGTCGCCGTCCTCGCGCACGTCCGCGACCCCGGGAACGCCGGCACGGTGCTGCGCTGCGCGGACGCCGCCGGGGCCGACGCCGTGGTGCTGACCGACGCCTCGGTGGACCTGTACAACCCCAAGTCCGTACGGGCCTCCGTGGGCTCCCTCTTCCACCTCCCCGTGGCCGTCGGCGTGCCCGTCGAGCAGGCCGTGGAGGGGCTGCGGGCGGCGGGCGTACGGATCCTCGCGGCCGACGGGGCGGGCGAGGACGACCTCGACGCCGAGCTGGACGCGGGCACCATGGGCGGACCGTCGGCCTGGGTCTTCGGCAACGAGGCCTGGGGCCTGCCCGAGGAGACCCGGGCGCTCGCGGACGCCGTCGTACGGGTCCCGATCCACGGCAAGGCGGAGAGCCTGAACCTCGCCACCGCCGCGGCCGTGTGCCTCTACGCCTCCGCACGTGCACAGCGGGCGCCCGGAGGGTGCCGCTCCGTGACCCCCAGCGAGTAATCTGGCTGCCCGGGGGCCCACGGTGCCACTCGGAGATGTGGGGTACGGGGACATGGCCGTCGGTACGAACAGCTCGCCGGAAGCCGCGGACGCGGCCGAGCGGCGCTCGCGGGACGCCCCGGTCCCCTCCGCGGACCTCGCGCTGCCCGCCCTGCCCTCCCCCCGGGAGTTCCGTCAGACCGTCTCCGAGTCGTGGATCGACCCCGACGAACTGCCCGACGGGCTGGTCGTCGCCGACCACGCCGGACGGGTCATCTGCTTCAACCGCGCCGCGGGCCGGATGACCGCGACGGACCCCGGCAAGGCCATAGGCGTCCGCATCGACGCCGCGCTCCCGCTGGAAGACCTCGAAGGCCGCCGCTGGTGGGCCCTGACGGACCCCTACGGCGGCCTCGCCACCCGGCGCGGCCAGCCCGAGCGCAACCTGCTGCTGCCCGGCGGCCGCGAGGTCCTCGTCTCCGCCCACTACGTGCGCACCCACCCCACCGGTCCCGTGCGCCGCCTCGTGGTCACCCTGCGCGGCACCGAGGCCCGGCGCCGCACCGAGCGCAGCCACGCCGAACTGATCGCGACCGTCGCGCACGAGCTGCGCTCCCCGCTGACCTCCGTCAAGGGGTTCACCGCCACCCTGCTGGCCAAGTGGGAGCGCTTCACCGATGCCCAGAAGCGCCTCATGTTGGAGACCGTCGACGCCGACGCCAACCGCGTCACCCGGCTCATCGCCGAACTCCTCGACATCTCCCGCATCGACTCCGGCCGCCTGGAGGTGCGCCGCCAGCCCGTCGACCTCGCCGCGGCCGTGGGCCGCCACGTCCAGGCGCTCACGGCGAACGGACAGGCGCCCGAGCGGTTCCTCGTACGCGTCAGCAGGCCGTTGCCCGACTGCTGGGCGGACCCGGACAAGATCGACCAGATCCTGGGGAACCTCCTGGAAAATGCGGTGCGCCACGGAGACGGAACGGTCACCATCGACGTAGCGCCGCACGAGAAGGGAACCGCCGTCACCGTGACCGACGAAGGACCCGGGATCCCCGAGGAATCGATGGGCCGCGTCTTCACCCGCTTCTGGCGGGGGAGCAAGCGCGGCGGCACCGGCTTGGGCCTGTACATCGTCAAGGGCATCGTGGAGGCCCACGGCGGCACCATCACCGTCGGCCGGGGCCCCGGCGGCGGCGCGGAGTTCCGATTCGTCCTGCCCGTGAGCGCCCCGGCGTACCTCACGCAGTAGCCCTGCGGAGCGTCCCGCCGGGCGGCCCACGGGCTCCTCAACCTCCCGCGACCTTTAGACTCGTCCTTTGGCACCTTTGTGTCCTTGTGCCGACCGCGTCGATCGAGTCGATCCTGTCGCGCGGGGACCACCAGCCAGCCATCGGAAGTACGGGAAGAGATGTCGGCACCGAACAAGTCCTACGACCCTGTCGAGGTCGAGGCACTGAAACCGGAAGAGATCGAGCGCATGCGGGACGAGGCGCTCGCCGCCTTCGCCTCCGCCGGTGACCTCGACGAGCTCCGCGAGGCCAAGACCGCGCACATGGGCGATCGCTCGCCCCTGGCGCTCGCCAACCGCGAGATCGGCGCCCTGCCGCCCCAGGCCAAGGCCGAGGCCGGCAAGCGCGTCGGACAGGCCCGCGGCGCCGTGAACAAGGCCTTCGGGGCCCGCACGGTCGAGCTGGAGGCCGAGCGCGACGAGCGGGTGCTGGTCGAGGAGGCCGTGGACGTCACGCTGCTCCACGACCGCGTCCCCGCCGGCGCCCGGCACCCCCTGACCACGCTGATGGACCGCATCGCGGACATCTTCACGGCCATGGGGTACGAGGTCGCGGAAGGTCCCGAGGTCGAGGCGGAGTGGTTCAACTTCGACGCCCTCAACTTCACGCCGGACCACCCGGCGCGCCAGATGCAGGACACCTTCTTCGTCCGGGGCCCCGAGGGCACCGAGGGCGACGAGTCCGGTGTCGTGCTGCGCACCCACACCTCCCCGGTGCAGGCGCGCTCGCTGCTGGAGCGCAAGCCCCCCGTCTACGTCGTCTGCCCGGGCCGGGTGTACCGCACCGACGAGCTCGACGCGACGCACACGCCCGTCTTCCACCAGGTCGAGCTGCTCGCCGTGGACGAGGGCCTGACCATGGCGGACCTCAAGGGCACCATGGACCACATGGTCCAGGAGCTGTTCGGCGAGGGCACCACCACCCGCCTGCGCCCGCACTTCTTCCCCTTCACCGAGCCGTCCGCCGAGATGGACATGCAGTGCTACGTGTGTCGCGGCGAATCGGTGGGCAACCCCGACCGCCCCTGCCGCACCTGCTCCAGCGAGGGCTGGATCGAGCTCGGCGGCTGCGGCATGGTCAACCCGAAGGTGCTCGTCGCCTGCGGCGTGGACCCCGACAGGTACAGCGGGTTCGCCTTCGGCTTCGGCATCGAACGGATGCTGATGTTCCGCCACAACGTAGAAGACATGCGAGACATGGTCGAGGGTGACGTCCGCTTCACCCGGCCGTTCGGGAGTGAGATCTGATGCGCGTCCCGCTTTCCTGGCTGCGGGAGTACGTAGACCTCCCCGCAGGTGAGACCGGCCGCGACGTGGCCGCCAAGCTCGTCGACGCCGGCCTTGAGGTCGAGACCGTCGAGCAGCTCGGCGGCGGGCTCAAGGGCCCGCTCGTCGTCGGTCGGGTGCTGACCATCGAGGAGCTGGAGGGCTTCCGCAAGCCGATCCGCTTCTGCACGGTCGACGTCGGCGGCGCCAACGGCACCGGCGAGCCGCAGGAGATCGTCTGCGGCGCCCGGAACTTCGCCGTCGGCGACAAGGTCGTCGTGGTCCTGCCCGGCGCCGTCCTGCCCGGGGACTTCGCGATCGCCTCGCGCAAGACCTACGGCCGCACCTCGCACGGAATGATCTGTTCCGGCGACGAGCTGGGCATGGGCGACGACGGCACGCACGGCATCATCGTGCTGCCGCCGGAGTACGAGGTCGGCACCGACGCGATCGAGCTGCTCCAGCTCATCGACGAGGTCCTCGACATCGACATCACCCCGGACCGCGGCTACTGCATGTCGATGCGCGGTGTGGCCCGCGAGGCCGCCACCGCGTACGGCCTGCCGCTGCGCGACCCGGCGCTGCTCGACGTCCCGGCGCCCAACGCCTACGGCTACCTCGTCAAGATCGACGACCCGGCCGGCTGCGACCGCTTCACCGCCCGCACCGTGACCGGTCTCGACCCCGAGGCCCGTTCCCCGATCTGGCTCACGCGCCGCCTCCAGAAGGCGGGCATGCGCCCGATCTCGCTGGCCGTGGACATCACCAACTACGTGATGCTGGAGCTCGGCCAGCCCCTGCACGCCTACGACCGCTCGCGCCTCGACGGCGCCATCGGCGTCCGCCGTGCCGAGCAGGGCGAGAAGTTCACCACCCTCGACGGCGTCAAGCGCACCCTCGACGCCGAGGACCTGGTGATCACCGACAACAGCGGCCCGATCGGGCTCGCCGGTGTCATGGGCGGCGCCAACACCGAGATCGCCGACTCCGTCACCGACCCGGAGACGGGCGCCGTCACCGGCACCACCGACGTGGTCGTCGAGGCCGCGCACTTCGACGCCGTGTCGATCTCGCGCACCGCCCGCCGCATGAAGCTCTCCTCCGAGGCGTCCAAGCGCTTCGAGCGGGGCGTCGACCCGCAGGCCGCCGCCGCGGCCGCCCAGCGGACCGTCGACCTCCTCGTGCTGCTCGCCGGCGGCACCGCCGAGGTCGGCGTCACCGAGCTGATCGCCCCCGGTGCCCCGCGCACCATCGCGATGAGCGCCGACCACCCGGACCGGGTCGCGGGCATGGACTACGGTCGCGAGACCGTCGTACGCCGCCTCCAGGAGATCGGCTGCGACGTCTACGGGCAGGACGAGCTCGTCGTCACCGTCCCCTCGTGGCGGCCCGACCTCGCCGCGCCCAACGACCTGGCCGAAGAGGTCATCCGGCTGGAGGGCTACGGGAACCTCCCGTCCACCCTCCCGCAGGTCCCCTCCGGCCGCGGTCTCACCCCCCGCCAGCAGCTGCACCGCCGCGTCGGCCGGGCGCTGGCCGGCGCCGGCTACGTCGAGGCGCTGAGCTACCCCTTCATCGGCGAGGCCGTCCTCGACCAGCTCCAGCTGGCCGCCGACGACGCCGCCCGCCGGGTGGTCAAGCTGGTCAACCCGATCTCCGACGAGGAGCCGGCGCTGCGCACCACGCTGCTGCCGGGTCTGCTCGGCGCGCTGCGCCGCAACGACAGCCGGGGCAGCCACGACCTCGCGCTCTTCGAGACCGGCTCGGTCTTCCTGGCCGCCGAACGGCCGGGTGTCGCCGTACGGCTGCCCGTCGACCGGCGTCCCACGGACGAGGAGGTCGCCACCCTGGACGCGGCCCTGCCCGCGCAGCCGCGGTACGCCGCGGTCGTGCTGGCCGGAGCCCGCGAGCAGGCCGGCTGGTGGGGCAAGGGCCGCCCGGCCGACTGGGCCGACGCGGTCCAGGCCGCCCGCGCCCTGGCCGTCGAGGCCGGCGCCGAGCTGGTCGTGCGCCAGGGCCGCTACGGCCCCTGGCACCCCGGCCGCTGCGCCGAGCTGGTCGTCACCCTGGACGGCGCGGAGACGGTCATCGGCCACGCCGGTGAACTGCACCCCCGCGTGGTCAAGGCGATGGGCCTGCCCGCCCGCACCAGCGCCATGGAGCTCGACCTCGACCGCCTCGCGGCGGCCGGTGGCGAGGCTCTGCGGGCGCCCCGGATCTCCTCCTTCCCGGTGGCGACCCAGGACGTGGCGCTGATCGTGGACGCCTCCGTCCCGGCGGCCTCCGTCGAGGGCGCGCTGCGCGAGGGAGCGGGCGAACTGCTCGAATCCCTGCGGCTGTTCGACGTGTTCACCGGCGAGCAGGTCGGCGCGGGCAAGAAGTCCCTGGCGTACGCGCTGCGCTTCCGCGCCCCCGACCGCACGCTGACGGCCGAGGAGTCCACGGCCGCCCGCGACGCGGCGGTGGCCCTGGCCGGCGAGCGCACCGGGGCGGTGCTGCGCGGCGCGTGACGCGCCGTGCGGTAGCCACCGCGAGCAGGTGAGGGGCCCCTCCGGACCACCGGAGGGGCCCCTCACTCGTTCGGGTGAGAACCCGGGGCGGCCGTGTCCGATACGTCGTGAGGTCGACACAATCGTTCCGGCCACAGGGGGCGGAAGGGGAGCGACCGACGGATGACCACGCGCGGGGAGATGCCCCAGGTGCGCCGGGTGTGCGTGCTCGCCTGGGGCGGCGCCGCGGTGTTCTGGGAACTGTCCTCCCCGGGCCGGCTCGGCCCGAGCCTGACGACCTGCGCGGCCTTCCTGCTCCTGGCCGGCGGCTGGACCCTGCACGTCCGCCGGGGCCTGCTGGGCGAACTGCGCCGCTCCAGGGAGATCGCCCGGGCCACCCAACGGGTGCTTCTGCGGCCCCCGCCCGGAAGGATCGACGGCCTCGCGGTGTCCGCCGCCCAGCTGTCGGCCAGCAAGGGTGCGGCCGTCGGCGGTGACCTCTACGAGGCCGTGGCCACGGCGTACGGGGTCCGGGTGGTGATCGGGGACGTACGGGGCCACGGGCTCCCCGCCCTGGCGGCGGCCGCCGCCGTGCTCGGCTCCTTCCGCGAGGCGGCGTACGACGAGCCCTCGCTCGGCGGGGTCCTGCTGCGGATGGAGCGCTCCCTGCGGCGCCACCTGCGCGAACGGTCCCGTGCGGAACACCCCGCCACCTGCGCGGCGGAGCCGGGCTCCCCGGCGGCGGAGGAGTTCGTCACCGTGCTGCTCCTGGAGATCGCCCCCGACGGCTCCCTCCTGGGCCTCAACTGCGGCCACCCCTGGCCCTACCTGCTGGGCCCCGGCCCGGCCCCGTACGTGCGACCGCTGCCCGGCGGGGAGCCGCTGCCCCCGCTCGGGGTGCTGCCCGTCCCCGCCGACGTACGCCCTTACTCCTGCGGGGAGTTGGCGCCCGGCAACCTCCTCGTCCTGCACACCGACGGCGCCGAGGACGCCCGGGACCGGCAGGGCCGCTTCTTCCCGCTGCCCCGGATCCTGGCGGGGGAGCGGACGCGGGAGCCGGCGCTCACGCCCGCGCGGCTGGTCGTGGGCGTGCACGCCGCCCTCCTGCGGCACACCGGCGGGCGGCTCTCCGACGACGTGGCCCTGCTGGTGCTGCGCAACGACCGGGCCCCGACCGCCGGCCCCGCCGGGCTCACGGGGCCGGACCGGCCCTGATCCGGTCCGACCCCCGCCCCGCGGGACCGCTCCCGCCGCCGGCCCGAAGGGGGGCCGGGTCGGCGGCGGTGAGGTGCGCGCGGGAGTACCCGCGCCGGGCGGTTCGGGTCGTTCCGCACCGGGCCGGTGGACGGGCCCGGTGCGGATTCGGCCCGGTTCCACCGGACCCGGCGACCAACCGGGCACCGGCGGAACCTCGGCGCGCCGCCCGCCTGCCATGGAGTGTCGGGCAGACAGCAAGGCGGGCGGCGCGGTGCCGGGTCGTCGCACTGTACGAGGGGGAGCCGACGACCCGAGCGGCCTCATTGGCGAGGCTCTTCAGTGAAGCGCCCGAGGGGCCCCCGGCGGGAGGGTGCGTATCGCATTTATGCGCGTTATTGGTTCACACCCCGTGTGAACCGCCCACCCGCTAGCCTGAGTCGGAAGAGTCCTTGGAGGGGCCCATGCAGCCCAACGCCCTGCTCGACGCCCTCCTCGCCGAGGCGGGCATGTCCCACGCCGGACTCGCCGCGCACGTCAATCAGGCGGGCCGGACCCGTGGACTCGCCCTGCGCTACGAACACACCGCCGTCTCCCGCTGGCTCAAGGGCCAGCGCCCCCGCGGCCAGGTGCCCGACCTGATCTGCGAGGTGCTCGGCGGCCGGCTGCACCGACCCGTGGCGCTGGACGACGTCGGCCTCGGGATCCCCGGCCAACCCGGCCCGCACGCCACCCCGATCGGTGGGTTCGTCGACCGGGCCACCGCCCTGTGGCGCTCGGACGAACTGGACCGGCCCGCACTGCTCGCCGTCGGCGCGGTGACCGGGACCCCGGCGGTCATCCCGGTGTGGGAGTGGGAGAACCCGCCCGAGGACGCCGACGTGTCCCGCTCCGGCCCGCACCGCATCGGCCCCGAGCACATCGAGGTCCTGCGGGCCGCCAGGGTGCATTACGAGCTGATGTACCGGAGGGCCGGCGGGGTGGCCACCCGGGCCCGGATCGTCCGTTTCCTCGGCAGCCAGACAGCCCCGATGCTGCGCGGGAGCTACTCCGACGACCTCGGCCGGCTCCTGCACCGGGCCACCGGCTCCCTCGTGGCGGTCGCGGGGATCTGCGCGTACGACTCCGACGCGCACGGGCTCGCCCAGCGCTACTTCCACCAGGCGCTGCGGCTCGCCAAGGCCAGCGGGGACCGGGGGTTGGGCGCGTACGTGATCGCGCTCCTCGTCAACCAGTCGCTGCACCTGCGCGACCACCGCCAGGCCGTCGCCTTCGCGGAGGCCGCGCTGCGCGCCGCCGGACGCCACACCACCCCGGCCCTGGCCGCCGACCTGTACGCGATGCAGGCCAAGGCCTACGCGCGACTCGGCGACACGGCGGCCGCGTTGGGCTGCATCGGCAAGGCGGAGGAGGCGGCCGGGCGGATCCGCCCGGGGACCGAGCCGGACGAGACCGGCTACGTCCAGCCCGGCCTGGTCAACGTACAGGTGGCGGAGGCGCTGCTCAGCCTCGGTGACCTCGGGGCCGCCCACGCGCAGGCGGCCGAGGCCGCCTCGGTGCCCGCGCACGACCGGGGGCGGGTGCACCGCCTCGCGATGCTCTGCGAGATCCAACTGCGTCAGGGCGAGGCGGACCGGGCGGTGGCCTCCGCCGCCGAGATGGCCGAACGGGCCAAGGGGATGGAGTCCCTGAGACTTCGAGACCGGCTGCGAGCGGTCCGCGAACAGCTGTTGACCAGCGGTTTCGCGGGCGCCGAGGAGACCGCGAGGCTCATCGACGGGGCGCTGCGCGTTCCCCTGTGACGGCCCGAGCTGCTGCCATGTTGTCACCAACGGATGCGGAAGGTGGCACTACCGTGCAGTGGACGAACCTGAGTGAGCAGACCGTGTACAAGAACCGCTGGTTCGACGTGAACCTGGCGGACGTGGAACTCCCCGACGGCCGGCACCTGGACCACTTCGTGATCCGCCTGCGGGCGGTCGCCGTGGCCACGGCCGTCAACGAGGCCGACGAGGTGCTGCTGTTGTGGCGGCACCGGTTCATCACCGACAGCTGGGGCTGGGAACTGCCCGCAGGGGTGGTCGAGGACGGCGAGTCCGTCGAGGCGGCCGCCGCCCGGGAGATGGAGGAGGAGTCGGGCTGGCGGCCCGGCCCGCTCCGCCACCTGATGACCGTCGAGCCCTCCAACGGGCTCACCGACGCCCGCCACCACCTCTACTGGGCCGACGGGGCCACGTACATGGGCGATCCCGAGGACGCCTTCGAGTCCTCGCGCCGCGAGTGGGTCCCGCTGAAACTCGTCCCGGACATGATCGCGCGGGGCCAGGTCCCGGCCGCCAACATGGCGGCCGGGCTGCTCCTGCTGCGCCACCTCCGGCTCGGCTGAGCACCCCCGGGGAGGGGACCGGGGCCCGGGCGGTCAGCCGTACGGGTAGAAGCCCGAGCCCGTCTTGCGGCCCAGGCGGCCGGCATCGACCATGCGCTGGAGCAGCGGGGGAGCGGCGTAGAGCGGCTCCTTGAACTCCGCGTACATCGAGTCGGCCACCGAGGCCACGGTGTCCAGCCCGATCAGGTCCGCCAGCTTCAGCGGGCCCATCGGGTGGGCGCAGCCCAGCTCCATGCCGTTGTCGATGTCCTCGCGGCTCGCGATCCCGGACTCGAACATCCGGATCGCGGAGAGCAGGTACGGGATCAGCAGGGCGTTGACCACGAAGCCGGAACGGTCCTGGGCGCGGATCGCGTGCTTGCCCAGCACGTCCCGCACCAGGGCCTCGGTCCGCTTGACGGTCTCCTCGCCCGTGGTCAGCGCCGGGATCAGCTCCACGAGCTGCTGCACCGGGGCCGGGTTGAAGAAGTGGATTCCGATGACCTGGTCGGGCCGCGAGGTGGCGACGGCCAGCTTCACCAGGGGGATCGAGGAGGTGTTGGAGGCGAGGATCGCGTCCGGGCGGGTGATCACCTGGTCGAGGACCTGGAAGATCTCCGTCTTGACCTGCTCGTTCTCCACGACCGCCTCGATGACGAGGTCGCGGTCGGCGAACTCTCCGAGGTCGGTGGTGAAGGAGAGGCGGGCCAGGGTGGCGTCGCGCTCCTCCTCGCTGATCTTTCCGCGTTCGGCGGCCTTGGTCAGCGAGTTGTGCAGCCGGGTGCGCCCGATTTCGAGGGCCTCGCCGGTGGTCTCGGCGACCTTCACCTCAAGGCCGCTGCGGGCGCACACCTCGGCGATGCCCGCGCCCATCTGCCCGCAGCCCACCACGCCGACGCGGGTGATGTCGGTCGGGAGGGTAGAGAGGTCCGTCACATCGTGCCTTTCGCTGCTCATTCATCGCGGGTCCCCCGTGTTCGGCAGTGGTAACTGCCCCTCGGCGCCCGCCACGCCCCCCGACGTTACCCCCGTCGTTGGCGTACCCGGCGGCCCGGGGCGGGCATGCTGGGCGCACGCGGGGCAATGTAACGGAACGGAGTGGAGTCGTCACATGACGCACATCGGACGGCGGGGAGTACTGGCGGGAGCGGCCGGAGCGGCGGGGGCGCTGGCGGTGACGGCCGCGGCGGGCCTGGCGGGGGAGGCGCGGGCCGAGCAGCGGCCGGCGGGAGGCCGGGCCGAGGCGGCCGTGGAGTTCCGGGGGATGTGGATCGCCTCGGTGGGGAACGTGGACTGGCCGTCGGCCGCCGGGCTGTCCGCGCGCGAGCAGCGGGCCGAGCTGACAGCCCTGCTGGACACCGCGGTGCGGCGCCGGTTGAACGCGGTGGTCCTCCAGGTCCGGCCGACGGCCGACGCCCTCTGGCCCTCGACGCGGGAGCCCTGGTCGCAGTGGCTGACCGGGGAGCAGGGTCGTGACCCGGGCTGGGACCCGCTGGGGACCGCCGTCACGGAGGCGCACGCGCGGGGGCTGGAACTGCACGCCTGGTTCAACCCGTACCGGGTGGCCAACCACACCGACCCGGACCGGCTGGTGTCCTCCCACCCGGCCCGCCTGAACCCGGGCTGGACCGTCCCGTACGGAGGCAAGCTCTACTACAACCCCGGCCTGCCCGAGGTGCGCCGCTTCGTGCAGGAGGCGATGCTCGACGCGGTCTCGCGCTATCCGATCGACGGGGTGCACTGGGACGACTACTTCTACCCGTACCCGGTGAGCGGGCAGTACTTCGACGACGACGTGGCCTTCGCCGACCACGGGGCCGGCTTCACCTCCCGCGCCGCCTGGCGCCGCCACAACATCGACACCCTGGTGCGCGAGATGTCGCAGGCGGTGCGCCGCGTCCGGCCGTCGGCCCGCTTCGGGGTGAGTCCGTTCGCCGTGTGGCGGGGGGACGACGTGGACCCGTTGGGCTCGCCGACGCGGGCGGGCGTGGCGACGTACGACGACCTCTACGCGGACACCCGCAAGTGGGTCGTCGAGGGCTGGTTGGACTACATCGCCCCGCAGGCGTACTGGCACCTGGGGCATCCGAGCGCCGACTACGCCGCGATCGTGCCCTGGTGGGCCGGGACGGTCCGCGGGACCGGGGTCGACCTGTACGTGGGGGAGGCCCTCTACCGCTGCGACGCCGACAGCCCCACGGAAGCCTGGCGCGATCCGGCGGAGCTGTCGCGGCACCTGGACTTCACGAAGCGCCACCCGGAAGTCCGCGGCCACGTCTACTTCTCGGCGAAGCAGGTGGCCGCGGATCCCAACGGAGCGATGGCCAGGGTGGTGGCCGACCACTACGGGTCGGCGGCCGCCCCGCGTTGAGGGGGCGGGTCCCGTCGGTCGTCCGTTCAGTGGGCGGGCTCGTCCGGGTGATTGATCACGCAGTCCGGTCCGGGGGCCATCAGGGCCTCGTGACCGTCCTGGAAGCGCACCCGGTACGGGGGGGTTCCGTTCTCGCCCAGCACCTGGGTGATCTCGCCCACCTTGTCGTTCTGCCCGACGATCCTGCCGTGCTGCACCAGCTGGTCGCCCTCGGTCGCGTGCATGTCCGACCTCCTCGATGGCGGTCCGATCCGATCCGGTGTTAGAAGTTTAGGTCGTTTTGCCACTATTTGACCCGTTGGGTCAGGGTGATGCAGACGAGGACCGCGCAGGCGGCGAGGGGGGTGGCCGCCGACAGGTGCTCGCCCAGCAGCGCCACCGACCAGACCAGGGTCAGCAAGGGTTGGGCGAGCTGGAGCTGGCTGGCGCGCGGGGCCCCGATCACGGCCATCCCGCGGTACCAGACGTACAGGCCGAAGAAGGCGGAGCCGGCCGCCAGCCACACCAGGCCGGCCGCTCCGTGCCAGGTCGGGTGGACCGGTTCGTACGCGAGGGCGAGCGCGGAGCCGACCAGCGCGAGCGGCAGGCACAGCACCAGCGCCCAGCCGATCACCTGCCACCCCGGCAGCAGGCGGGTCAGCCGCCCGCCCTCGGTGTACCCGGCCGCGCACACGAGCAGGGAGGCCAGGAGGAACCAGTCGCCCGTCGAGAGGGCGCCACCGCTCTGGGCGAGGGTGAAGCCGAGCACCACCGCGGCCCCCGCGACGGCCGCCGCCCAGAACCGGCCCGAGGGGCGGGCACCGGTGCGCAGCGCGGAGACGACGGCGGTGGTGAGCGGCAGCAGACCGACCACGACGGCGGCGTGCGAGGTGCTGGAGGTCCGCAGGGCCAGGGTGGTCAACAGCGGGAAGCCCACCACCACCCCGCCGGCCACGACCGCGAGTCCGGACCAGTGCGCGCGGGCCGGCAGCGGCACCCGGGCGGCCAGCAGGAACCCGCCCGCGATGAGGGCGCCCAGGACGCTCCGCAGGCAGACGAGCGACCAGGGGCCGAAGCTCTCCAGCCCCCAGGCGGTGGCGGGGAAGGTCAACGAGAAGGCCACGACGCCGAGGAGGGCGAGGGCGGTGCCGCCGCGCGCGGTGCCGTGACCGGCGGGGGCGGTGGCGGCCGGGGCCGTGAGCGGGATGACGCCGTCCGTGGTGCTCGCGCCGGCGTCGCCCGTGGTGCTCGCGCTGCCGCTTCTGCTACTGGTTCCGCTTGCGCGGCCGGACTGAACTGCTATCGCTGCGGGGCGAGTAGCGCTATTCTGTGCTGTCATGTACGAGCGTAGCAGTGTGGCCGAACTGGCGGAATTCCTCCGGTCGGAGCTCGACCGCTATCCAATAGGTGGAAAGCTGCCTTCGAGTCGCGCTCTCGTCGAGCGCTACCGGGTCAGCCCCGTCACCGTCTCGCGGGCCCTCGCCCAGCTCGCCGCCGAGGGGCTCGTCGTCACCCGGCCCGGCGCGGGCGCGTTCCGCTCCAGGCCGCGCACGGCCGACCCCCTGACCGGGGACACCTCCTGGCAGGAGGTCGCGCTCAGCGCGGAGGGGGCCGGGGACGTGGTGCCCCGTTCCGTGGACGCCTCCGGTGTGCTGGCCTCGCTGGCCGCGCCGCCGACCGGCGTCATCGAGCTGAACAGCGGCTACATGCACTCCTCGCTCCAGCCCGAGCGGGCCATGGCGGCGGCCCTGGCGCGGGCCGGTCGCCGCCCCGGGGCCTGGGGTCGGCCGCCCGTGGAGGGCCTGCCCGAGCTGCGGGACTGGTTCGCGCGGGAGATCGGGGGCGGGGTGGGGGCCGCGGACGTCCTGGTCACCGCCGGCGGGCAGAGCGCCCTCACCACCGCGCTGCGGGCGTTGGCCCCGCCCGGGGCGCCGGTCCTGGTCGAGTCGCCCACCTACCCCGGCCTGCTGGCCATCGCCCGCGCCTCCGGCTGTCGGCCCGTCCCCGTCCCCGCGGATGCCGAAGGGGTCCGGCCGGAGCTGCTCGCCGCCGCTTTCGAGGCCACCGGCGCGCGGGTCTTCGTCTGCCAGCCGCTCTTCCAGAACCCGACCGGCTCCGTGCTCTCGGCCGCGCGCCGCCCCGAGGTGCTCCGGATCGCGCGCGCCGCGGGGGCCTTCGTGGTGGAGGACGACTACGCCCGCCACATGGCCCACGAGGACGCCGGCCCGCTGCCCGCGACCCTGGCCGCGGAGGACGCCGACGGGATCGTCGTCCACGTACGGTCCCTGACCAAGATCACCTCGCCCAGCCTGCGGGTCGGGGCGATCGCGGCCCGGGGCCCCGTGATGGACCGGCTGCGCGCCATCCAGGTGGTGGACAGCTTCTTCGTGGCGCGGCCCCTCCAGGAGGCCGCCCTCGAACTGGTCGGCGCGCCCGCCTGGCCGCGCCACCTGCGGACCGTCGCCGCCGAGCTGCGCCACCGCCGGGACGTGCTCGTGGGCGCCCTGCGGCGCGAACTGCCCGGGGCGGAGCTGCCCCATCTCCCCTTGGGGGGATACCAGTTGTGGGTGCGCCTGGGCGGGGAGGGCGACGACGCCGCCTTCGTGGCCGCGGCCCTGCGCGCCGGGGTCGCGGTCGCCCCCGGCAGGCCCTACTTCTGCGCGGAGCCGCCCGCGGCGCACGTACGGCTGAGCTTCTCCGGCGTCCCGGGGCCGGGGGACCTGGTGGAGGCGGTCCGACGCCTGCGGGGGACCCTGGCCTGAGGCGGCGCCGGCGACCCCGGCCCGGCCGGGTCCGGCCGTCGCCCCGGCTCAGAACAGCGAGACGGGGGCGGTGGCCGAGGAGGCGTTGTAGATCCCGGAGATGCCCAGGTAGTTCGCCCGGTACCCGCGCAGGATCTCGTCGAGCGGGATCGAGAGCCGAGCGGGGGTGTCGCAGTGGGCCTCGCCGAACTGGTCGGTGACGGCGGTGCACAGGAGCCTGCCGCCGACGGTGGTGAAGGTGACCGGTACGCCGTCCAGTCCGGCGGGCGCGTCCGCGATCCGGACGGTGGTGCCGAGGCCCTTGACCCCGAACAGCAGCCCGTTCAGGCGGGCCGGGGTGGCGGTGGCGACGGTGGTCGCCGACGGCCGGACCCGCTCGGGGGCGTCGCAGATCTGCGGGACCGCGGCGAAGACCTGGCCGGCGGGGCAGGGGAGCACGGTGGTGATCCCGGCGGTGCACTGCACGTAGAAGCGGTGGTCCTGCGGCCGGGGGAGCCGGGCGTCGGGTCCGCAGCCGGTGGCCGCGACGGCGGGGGTGGCGGCGATCCCCAGCGCGAGAAGGGCTCCCGAGGCCGTGGCGGCGAGTACTCCGCGGATGCTGCCCATACGTAACACAACTGCCTCCAGGCATGAATGTGACCCTGAGTAACACGTTGGTTGCGTGGCGACTATATGCAGGTCTGATCGGCGGGCACAACGTCGCCCCGGAATCGCTCTCCTGTGCGACGGTGCGGTGGCCTGAACCCGCTCGACGGCCCGCTCGGCGGCGGCCCAAAAGAGAAAGGGCAAGGAGGTCACTCACTCCTTGCCACTCTCAACATATAGCGGCCGGGGGGCCTTGCGGCAAGGCCCCCGTCGTGCCGCAGAATCTCCGGGCCGCGACGGGTGCGCGGCGGCCGGACGGCATCGCACCTCTTGCGGCATCGCATTCTTCGAGCGGGGATCCTCATGACGGACGTGATCGTGGTCGGCGGCGGCCCGACCGGTTTGATGCTGGCCGGCGAGCTGCGGCTGCACGGCGTGGGCGTGGTCGTGCTGGAGAAGCTGACCGAGCCGACCGGAGAATCCCGCGGACAGGGCCTGCACACGCGCAGCGTCGAGATGATGGACCAACGCGGCCTGCTGGACCGCTTCCTCGCGGTCGGCGAGAAGTTCCAGGTCGGCGGCCCCTTCGGAGGCATCCGAACACCGTGGCCGGACCGGCTGGACACGGCGCACCCGTACGGTCTCGCCGTCCCGCAACCGGTCACCGAGCGGCTGCTGGAGGAGCGGGCCCTCGAACTCGGTACGGAGATCCGGCGCGGCCGCGAGGTGGTCGGACTGAGCCAGGACGAGGACGGGGTCGACGTCGAACTGGCCGACGGTACGCGGCTGCGCTCGCGCTACCTCGTCGGCTGTGACGGCGGCCGCAGCCGGGTGCGCAAGCTGCTCGGCGTCGGCTTCCCCGGCGAGCCCGCCACGGTGGAGACGCTGCTGGGCGACATGGAGCTGACCGAGGGCCCGGCGACGATCGCCGCCGTCGTCGCGGAGGTCAACAGGACACACCTGCGGTTCGGCGCGATCCCGCAGGCCGTCGGGGGCTACCGGGTCGTCGTCCCCGGCGGCGCGGTGGCCGAGGACCGCGCGGGCGCACCGACCATGGAGGAGTTCAGGGAGCGGTTGGTGGCCACCGCGGGCACCGACTTCGGCGCGCACTCACCGCGGCGGCTCTCCCGCTTCGGCGACGCCACCCGGCAGGCCGAGCGCTACCGGGTCGGCAGGGTGCTGCTGGCCGGCGACGCGGCGCACGTCCACCCCCCGACCGGCGGCCAGGGGCTCAACCTCGGCGCCCAGGACGCGTTCAACCTGGGCTGGAAGCTGGCCGCCGAGGTGGCCGGCTGGGCACCGGAGGGCCTGCTGGACACTTACCACCGCGAGCGGCACCCGGTGGGCGCCGCCGTACTGGACAACACCCGCGCACAGATGACCCTGCTGGGGACCGGGCCCGGCCCGACCGCGCTGCGGGCGCTGTTCTCGAAGCTGATGGACTTCGAGGAGGTGAACCGGTACGTGACCGGCATGATCACCGCGGTCGGGGTCCGCTACGACCTCGGCGAGGGCCACGAGCTGCTCGGCCTGCGGATGCGGGACGTCCGGCTGGAGCGGGGGCGGCTCTACGAGCTGATGCGCACGGGGCGCGGCCTGCTGCTCGACCGGACCGGCACGCTCTCGGCGCGGGGCTGGGAGGACCGCGTCGACCACCTGGTCGACGCCGCCGCGGAACTCGACGCCCCCGCCGTGCTGCTGCGCCCGGACGGCCACGTGGCCTGGGCCGGCGAAGACCGCCGCGAACTGCTCGCCGCGCTGCCCCGCTGGTTCGGCGCCCCGTCGACCGCGCCCGCACCCGAGGGGCGGGGCGTCGGAAGGGGCTTTGCATAACACTGCGGACGTACGTATAGTCATGCCATCTAGGAGGAGGGTCCGATGGTGGTACGTGTAGCGGTGGCCGGAGCGAGTGGATACGCGGGCGGTGAAGTCCTGCGCCTGTTGCTCTCGCACCCCGAGGTGGAGATCGGCGCGCTGACCGGGAACTCCAACGCCGGGCAACTCCTCGGCTCCCTGCAGCCGCACCTCGTCCCGCTCGCCGGGCGCACCCTGGAAGCGACCACGCCCGAGGTCCTCGCGGGCCATGATGTCGTGTTTCTCGCGCTTCCGCACGGCCAGTCCGCCGCCGTGGCCGCCCGACTGGGCGAGGAGGTGCTCGTCGTCGACATGGGTGCCGACCACCGGCTCAAGGATTCCGCCGACTGGGACAAGTTCTACGGGGCCCCGCACGCCGGTACCTGGCCCTACGGCCTGCCCGAGCTGCCCGGCGCCCGCGCCGCCCTCGCGGGGTCCCGGCGCATCGCCGTCCCCGGCTGCTTCCCGACCGCGGTGTCCCTCGCCCTCTACCCGGCCTACCAGGCCCGCCTCGCCGAGCCGGAGGCCGTGATCGTCGCCGCCACCGGTACCTCCGGCGCGGGCAAGGCCCTCAAGACGAACCTGCTCGGTTCCGAGGTGATGGGCACCGCGACCCCGTACGGCGTCGGCGGCGGTCACCGGCACACCCCCGAGATGGTGCAGAACCTCTCCCCCCTCGCCGGGGAGCGGGTCTCCGTCTCCTTCACCCCGACCCTGGTGCCCATGCCGCGCGGCATCCTCGCCACCTGCTCGGCCAAGGCCCTGCCCGGGACCACCGCCCGGTCCCTGCGCGAGGCCTACGAGAAGGCGTACGCGGACGAGCCCTTCGTCCACCTGCTCCCCGAGGGGCAGTGGCCGACCACCAAGTCGGTGTACGGATCCAACGCCGTCCACGTCCAGGTCGCCCACGACGAGTCCGCCGGCCGGATCATCGTTGTCAGCGCGATCGACAACCTCACCAAGGGCACCGCCGGCGGCGCGGTGCAGAGCATGAACATCGCCCTCGGCCTGCCCGAGGCGACGGGCCTTTCCACGATCGGAGTAGCACCGTGAGCGTCACGGCAGCACAGGGGTTCACGGCGGCCGGCATCGCCGCCGGAATCAAGGCCAACGGCAATCCGGACCTGGCCCTCGTGGTCAACAACGGGCCGCGTCTGGCCGCCGCGGGCGTCTTCACCTCCAACCGGGTCAAGGCCGCCCCCGTCCACTGGTCCGAGCAGGTCATGCGGGGCGGCAACGTCGGAGCCGTCGTCCTGAACTCCGGCGGGGCCAACGCCTGCACCGGCCCCCGGGGCTTCCAGGACACCCACGCGACCGCCGAGAGGGCGGCCGCCGTGCTGAACGGGCTGGAGCTCGGCACCGAGCACAACGCCGGGGAGATCGCGGTCGCCTCGACCGGTCTGATCGGCGTCCTGCTCCCCATGGACAAGCTGCTGCCCGGCATCGAGACGGCCGCCGCCGCCCTGTCCGCCGAGGGCGGCGAGGCCGCGGCCATCGCCATCAAGACCACCGACACCGTGCACAAGACGGCCACCGTCACCCGGGACGGCTGGACCGTCGGCGGCATGGCCAAGGGCGCGGGCATGCTCGCCCCGGGCCTGGCCACCATGCTCGTGGTCCTGACCACGGACGCCGACCTGGACGCCGGCACCCTCGACAAGGCGCTGCGCGACGCCACGCGCACCACCTTCGACCGGGTCGACTCCGACGGCTGCATGTCCACCAACGACACCGTGCTGCTGCTCGCCTCCGGCGCCAGTGGCCTCGTGCCGGAGTTCGAGGACTTCGCACAGGCCGTACGGACCGTCTGCGGCGACCTCGCCCGTCAGCTCATCGGCGACGCCGAAGGCGCGAGCAAGGAGATCCGCATCGAGGTCGTCGGCGCGGCCAGCGAGGAGGACGCGGTCGAGGTCGGCCGGTCCATCGCCCGCAACAACCTCCTCAAGTGCGCCATCCACGGCGAGGACCCGAACTGGGGCCGCGTGCTCTCCGCCATCGGCACCACCAAGGCGGCCTTCGACCCGGACCGCCTCGACGTGGCCATCAACGGGATCTGGGTCTGCCGCAACGGCTCCGTCGGCGAGGACCGCGACCTGGTCTCGATGAAGGACCGCGAGGTGCGCATCACCGCGGACCTGCGCGCCGGCTCCGAGTCGGCGGTCATCTGGGCCAACGACCTGACGGCCGAGTACGTCCACGAGAACAGCGCGTACGCCTCATGAGTACGGCGAGGAAGCACACCGCGCTGCCCAAGGCCGAGATCCTCATCGAGGCGCTGCCCTGGCTCACCCGGCACAACGGCAAGATCATCGTCATCAAGTTCGGCGGCAACGCCATGATCGACGAGGAACTGAAGGCGGCCTTCGCCCAGGACGTGGCCTTCCTGCGCCAGGCGGGCCTGCGTCCCGTCGTGGTGCACGGCGGCGGCCCGCAGATCAACGCTCAGCTCGACCGGCACGGCCTGGTCAGCGAGTTCAAGGCGGGGCTGCGCGTGACCACCCCCGAGGCGATGGACGTCGTACGGATGGTCCTGGCGGGACAGGTCCAGCGCGAGCTGGTCGGGCTGATCAACCGGCACGGCCCGCTGGCGGTCGGCATGACCGGCGAGGACGCCCACACCATCACCGCGATCAAGCACACCCCGCAGATCGACGGGGAGCTCGTCGACATCGGCCGGGTCGGTGAGATCACCGTCATCGAGACGGGCGCGATCGAGGCGCTCCTCGCCGACGGCCGGATCCCGGTCATCTCCTCCATCGCGCGCAGCGCCGACGACGGCCACGTCTACAACGTGAACGCCGACACGGCGGCAGCGGCCCTGGCGGCGGCGCTGGGGGCCGAGACGCTGATGGTCCTCACCGACGTCGAGGGCCTCTATGCGGACTGGCCCGACAGCGACGAGGTCATCAGCCGGCTCACGGTCAGCGAGCTGGAGAAGCTGCTGCCCGACCTGTCCAGCGGCATGGTGCCCAAGATGCAGGGCTGCCTGCACGCCGTCCGCGGCGGTGTCGGCACGGCCCGTGTCATCGACGGGCGGGTCCAGCACTCGATCCTGTTGGAAATCTTCACCGACGAGGGAATCGGCACGATGGTCGTGCCCGACGGACAGGGAGGGCAACGGACGTGACCGGCAACCAGGAGTACGGCCGGCGCTGGCAGGGTGCGCTGACCAACAACTACGGCACCCCCGCGCTGGCCCTCGTACGGGGCGCGGGCGCCCAGGTCTGGGACGCGGACGGCAAGCAGTACACCGACTTCGTCGGCGGGATCGCGGTCAACGCCCTGGGCCACGCCCACCCGGCGATCATCGACGCCGTCACGCACCAGGTCGCCACCCTGGGGCACGTGTCGAACCTCTACGTCTCCGAGCCCGTCGTGGCCCTGGGCGAGCGGCTGCTCCAGCTCTTCGGGCGCGACGGCCGGGTGTTCTTCTGCAACTCCGGCGCCGAGGCCGTCGAGGCCGTCTTCAAGATCGGCCGGCTCACCGGGCGCACCCACATGGTCGCCACCACCGGCGGCTTCCACGGCCGGACCATGGGCGCGCTGGCCCTGACCGGCCAGCCGGCCAAGCAGACCCCCTTCCTCCCGCTGCCCGGCGACGTCACCCACGTGCCGTACGGGGACGTCGAGGCCCTGCGGGCCGCCGTCACCGAGGAGACCGCCCTCGTCCTGATCGAGCCGATCCAGGGCGAGAACGGCGTGGTCGTCCCGCCCGCCGGCTACCTGACGGCCGCCCGCGAGATCACCCGGGCCACCGGCACCCTGTTGGCCCTCGACGAGGTGCAGACCGGCATCGGCCGCTGCGGCCAGTGGTTCGAGCACCAGGCCCACGAGGGGGTCGAGCCCGACCTCGTCACCCTCGCCAAGGGCCTCGGCGGCGGCCTCCCGATCGGCGCCGTGGCCGCCTTCGGCCCGGCCGCGGAGCTGCTCCAGCCCGGCCAGCACGGCACCACCTTCGGCGGGAACCCGGTGGCCTGCGCCGCAGGCCTCGCCGTGATCGACACCATCGCCGCCGACGGACTGCTCGACCGGGTCAAGGAGCGGGGCGAGCGGCTGCGGGCCGGAATCGAAGGTTCCGGGCATGCGCTGGTCTCCCACGTACGCGGCGCGGGCCTCCTGCTGGGTATCGTGCTGACGGAGCCCCTCGCTCCCCGGGTGCAACTGGCGGCCCAGAAGGCCGGCTTCCTGGTCAACGCGCCCGCCCCCGACGTCGTACGGCTCATGCCGCCGTTCGTCGTCACGGAGGCCGAGGTGGACGCGTTGGTCCGGGCCCTGCCCGGCATCCTCGACGAAGCGGGACGATCCGGAGAATGAGCCGACGATGAGCCACGCCCAGGAACACGAGCCGAGCGGCCCGTCCGTCCCGCAGACCCGCACGGCCCGCCACCGCAGGATCGTCGACATCCTCAACCGGCAGCCGGTCCGCTCCCAGAGCCAGCTGGCCAAGCTGCTGGCCGACGACGGGCTGAGCGTCACCCAGGCGACGCTCTCGCGCGACCTCGACGAGCTGGGCGCCGTCAAGATCCGCAACACCGGCGGCGAACTGATCTACGCGGTCCCCAGCGAGGGCGGCTTCCGCACCCCGCAGGCCCCGCTCGGCGAGTCGGCCAAGGAGGAGCGCATGCGGCGCCTCTCCGGCGAGCTGCTGATCTCCGCGGAGGCCTCGGCGAACCTCGTGGTCCTGCGCACCCCGCCCGGTGCGGCCCAGTTCCTCGCCTCGGCGATCGACCAGGCCGAGCTCCAGGCGATCCTCGGCACCATCGCCGGCGACGACACGCTGATGCTCATCAGCCGCGACCCGGCCGGCGGTCAGGCCCTCGCCGACCACCTGCTGCGCCTCGCCCAGAAGGAGAGCTGAGGGCCCGTACGGACGCGCCCCAGGGGCACAGCCCTTAGTACCGGGTCACGTCCAGGGGGCCGGACTCCGTGCCGATCGCGATGTGCGGGCCGCGGTCCGGGTCGGCCCAGCGGAGCAGGGCGCGCATGGCGGGTCGCGGTACGGATACGCAACCGGCCGTCGCGCCCTTTCCGTTGACGTGCAGGAAGATGCCCGCGCCCCGGCCGCGCACGGGCCGGTCGTAGTTGAAGCCGATGACCAGCGCGTGGGCGTACTGCGTCGCGTAGGTGACCAGGTGCTCCGCCTCGCCCGGCGCGCAGTCGGCGGCCAGCGGTTCCGTCCAGCGGTTGTAGGAGGCCGAGGCGTTGTCCTGGCACCACCACGAACGGTCCGTCACCCGCCGGTAGGAGTGGGCCGTTCCGGCCGGGGCGGGGGCGATCCCGAAGGCGTACGGCAGGTCGTACAGGCCCGTCGGGGTGGTGTTCGTGCCCTGGACCCGGCTCGCGCCCTCGGACAGACCCTTCGCGCCGAAGCGGGCGGGCGTGCTCCCCGCCTCGTACCAGCGCCCCGCCCGGCGATCCCACCAGGTCAGACGCCCCGTCGTGGAGCCGGGCCCGGGCGCGACGGCGGTGATCAGCTGGCTGCCGCCGCCGGTGTCGGCCAGGCGGGCCGCCAGCGGTTCGGCGGCGGCCGAGGGGGCCGAGGCTGACGAAGGGGCCGAGGGGCCCTGGGGGAGGAGTCCGGCGAGGATCAGCGAGCCCGTGACGAGGGCGGCGGTACGCAGCACACGTCAGACCGTACGGGCAGGCGGGGGCGGTGACGGCGCGGGCGGGCCGCCGCGCCGGGAATCTCAGTGGGCGAGGCCCAATCGGCTCAGGTGCCGCCCCAGCCGATAGGGGTCGAAGAGGTCACCGGCCCGCCGCAGCAGCCGGCCCAGCTCCTCGGCGTCGGTGACGTCCGCGGGATGCGCTCCCGCTCCGCCCGCCCCTCGCGCTCCGCCCGCCATGCCCGCCCCGCTCGCGAACAGCTCGGCCCGCGGGTCCCAGGCCCGCAGGAAGGCCCGGGCCTGCTCCCGGATCCCCGGGTCGGGGTCCCGCGCCAGCTCGACGGCGGCCCGCGCGGCCGGGATCCCGCCGCGGGCGCGCAGCAGCCGGAAGGCGGCCCGGCGGGTGTGCGCCGGCCGGTCGGGGCCGGTGCGGGCGCTCAGCCAGTCGGGGTCCAGTCGTCGCGCGGCGGACTCCAGCCCCTTGGTGGCCTCGCGGGCCACCGCGGGGACGGGATCGTCGATCAACGGGCGCATCAGGTCGACGTCGGAGACCTCCAGGCGGGAGAGCGCGGCGGCGCCCGCGGCCCGTACCCGGCCCTCGGGGTGGGCGAGGAGGGGCCGCAGCAACGGGGCGTCGGAGCGCGCGGCGGACTCGGAGAAGGCGGTCACGACCCTCGGGGTGACCCGCGCCGGGTCGCCGACCAGCGGGCGCAGCACGGCGTAGGGGTCGGTCCCGTCCTGCCGGGCGAGCCACCGGGCGCAGGCCCGTACGAGGGAGGACCGGTCGGTGAGGTGCCGTACGGCTTCCCCCGTGCGGCCGGCCCCGCGCAGGGCGGTCACCCCCGAGGCCCGGACCATCGGCACGCGGCCGCCGAGGAGGAGGTCGACGGCGGTGTCGTCGGGGCCGTCGCAGGCCAGGGCCGCCAGGGCGGCGTCGGCCCAGACCGAGGCCGTGGCGGAGTCCCGCTCGGCGGCGGCCTCGGCCGCGAGTTCCCGCACGGAGAACCGGCCGGAGGCGATCTCGATCCGGGCGACGTGCCGCCGGGTCGCCAGGTCCGTCCCGGCCCGGAGTCGGGCGAGCAGCGCGGGATCCGCCGTCCGCAGGGCCGCGTCGAACCGCTCCCGCGCCCAGGCGCCCTGCTCGCGCCGACCCAGTCGGAGCACGAGCGGGGTCAGCGCGGTCAGGGTGCCCGCCGGATCGGTGTCCAGGGCCCGGGCGAGCAGGGTCCGGGCGCGCTCCCGCACGACCGGCACCCAGTCGGCGCTCCGGATCGCGACGAGGGGCAGCGGGACGTCGGCCCCGGACAGGGCCGCCTCGCGGACCCGGCCGTTGGCGTGGCAGAGCCGGGCCTCGGAGCGAGGGTCGGAAGGGCGGAGGCAAGCCCATGTGGTCAGTCGGCGCACGGCCTGGTCGAAGCCGGTCCAGTGCGCCGGGTCGGTGAGTCCGAGCCCGTCCGCGAAGGCGGCCGGGTCGCCGTCCAGCAGTGCGGCGGCGACCTTCGCGCCGTGGTCCTCGGCCGTCATGGGGGCGCCCTTCCCTCGTCGTCCGGAGATCGTATGCAACCGCGCCCGGGAGGCGCCTCCGGTTATTTCCGCAGCTCAGCGACGGGCAGAGCGGGCGGCGCCGGCGTCCATTGACGAAACATACGGAGTAGTGCATAGTTATGCCTGTTGTTGATTGCACCGTGAGGAGAAACCAGTGACCGAGCGCGTCGTACTCGCCTATTCGGGCGGCCTGGACACCTCCGTCGCCATCGGCTGGATCGCCGAGGAGACGGGCGCCGAGGTCATCGCCGTAGCCGTGGACGTCGGCCAGGGTGGCGAGGACCTGGACGTCATCCGCAAGCGCGCGCTCGCCTGCGGTGCCGTGGAGGCCGAGGTCGCCGACGCCAAGGACGAGTTCGCCGAGGAGTACTGCCTCCCGGCGATCAAGGCGAACGCCCTCTACATGGACCGGTACCCGCTGGTCTCCGCCCTCTCCCGGCCGACGATCGTCAAGCACCTCGTCGCCGCCGCGCAGAAGCACGGCGCCTCGATCGTGGCCCACGGCTGCACCGGCAAGGGCAACGACCAGGTCCGCTTCGAGGCCGGCATCGCCGCCCTCGGCCCCGACCTCAAGTGCATCGCCCCGGTCCGCGACTACGCGATGACCCGCGACAAGGCCATCGCCTTCGCCGAGAAGGCCGAGCTGCCGATCGCGACCACCAAGAAGTCCCCGTACTCCATCGACCAGAACGTCTTCGGGCGCGCGGTCGAGACGGGCTTCCTGGAGGACATCTGGAACGCCCCGATCGAGGACATCTACGAGTACACCGCCGACCCGGCCCTGCCCCGCGAGGCCGACGAGGTCGTCATCTCCTTCAAGGCCGGCGTCCCCGTCGCCATCGACGGCAAGCCCGTCAGCGTCCTCCAGGCCATCCAACAGCTCAACGAGCGCGCCGGAGCGCAGGGCATCGGCCGGATCGACATCGTCGAGGACCGCCTCGTCGGCATCAAGTCCCGCGAGGTGTACGAGGCCCCGGGCGCGATCGCGCTGATCACCGCCCACCAGGAGCTGGAGAACGTCACCGTCGAGCGCGAACTGGCCCGCTACAAGCGGCAGGTCGAGCAGCGCTGGGGCGAGATGGTCTACGACGGCCTGTGGTTCTCCCCGCTCAAGCGCGCCCTGGACGGCTTCATCAACGAGGCCAACCAGCACGTCACCGGTGACATCCGGATGACCCTGCACGCCGGCCGCGCCGTCGTCACCGGCCGCAAGTCGGACGAGTCGCTCTACGACTTCAACCTGGCGACCTACGACTCGGGCGACACCTTCGACCAGTCCAAGGCCCAGGGCTTCATCGAGATCTTCGGTCTCTCCTCGAAGATCGCCGCACGCCGCGACCTCGCCTGACCCCACGTCGTTGGGCACTGCGCCCACGTCGTCGGGCGGTCGCGACCCGATGTACCCCGACGGCCTCCCCGCACCCTCCGCGGCGCGGAGGCCGTCGTACCACCACCCTCATGAGGAGCAGTAGCTGTGAGCAGCAACAACGGTGACGTCCGGCTCTGGGGCGGCCGGTTCGCCGACGGGCCGTCCGAGGCCCTCGCGAAACTGTCCGCTTCGGTCCACTTCGACTGGCGCCTCGCGCCGTACGACATCGCGGGCTCCCGCGCCCACGCCCGCGTGCTCGCGAAGGCGGGGCTGCTCACGGCCGAGGAGCTGGACCGCATGACCGCGGGCCTGAACCGGCTCGAAGCGGCCGTGGCGGACGGTTCCTTCACCGGCACCATCGCCGACGAGGACGTCCACACCGCCCTGGAGCGCGGACTGCTGGAGCAGCTCGGCGCCGATCTCGGCGGCAAGCTGCGCGCCGGCCGGTCCCGCAACGACCAGGTCGCGACCCTCTTCCGGATGTACCTGCGCGACCACGCCCGGATCGTCGGCGGCCTGATCGCCGACCTCCAGGACGCGCTGGTCGGCCTCGCCGAGGCGCACTCCGACGTGGCCATGCCCGGCCGGACCCACCTCCAGCACGCGCAGCCCGTCCTCTTCGCCCACCACGTACTGGCCCACGTGCAGTCCCTGTCCCGGGACGCCGAGCGGCTGCGGCAGTGGGACACCCGGACCGCCGTCTCCCCGTACGGCTCGGGCGCCCTGGCCGGTTCCTCGCTGGGCCTGGACCCGGAGCAGGTCGCGGCCGACCTGGGCTTCGAGCGGGGTTCGGTCGGCAACTCCATCGACGGCACGGCCTCGCGCGACTTCGTGGCCGAGTTCGCCTTCATCACCGCGATGATCGGGATCAACCTGTCCCGGATCGCGGAGGAGATCATCATCTGGAACACGAAGGAGTTCTCCTTCGTCACCCTCCACGACGCCTTCTCCACCGGCTCCTCGATCATGCCGCAGAAGAAGAACCCGGACATCGCGGAGCTGGCGCGCGGCAAGTCGGGCCGTCTCATCGGCAACCTGACCGGCCTGCTCGCCACCCTCAAGGCGCTGCCCCTGGCCTACAACCGGGACCTCCAGGAGGACAAGGAGCCGGTCTTCGACTCCTGCGACACCCTGGAAGTCCTGCTGCCCGCCTTCACCGGCATGATGGCCACCCTCACGATCAACCGGGAGCGCATGGAGGAGCTGGCCCCGGCCGGCTTCTCCCTGGCCACCGACATCGCCGAATGGCTGGTCAAGCAGGGCGTCCCCTTCCGGGTGGCGCACGAGGTGGCCGGCGAGTGCGTCAAGGTCTGCGAGGCCGAGGGCATCGAGCTGGACCAGCTCACCGACGATCAGTTCGTGAAGATCTCGGAGCACCTGACCCCCGAGGTCCGCACGGTCCTCAACGTCAAGGGCGCCCTCGCCTCCCGTGACGGCCGGGGCGGCACCGCCCCCTCGGCGGTCGCGGTCCAGCTCACCGAGCTGAAGGCCGACCTGGTCATCCAGCACGCCTGGGCCGAGCACAAGCAGCGGTAGTCCCCGCGCCCGAAGGGGCGGTGCGTGCCCGACGGCGCGCGCCGCCCCTTCGGCGTGTCCGGGGAATCACCGCCCGGCCCAGGCGGCCAGCGCGTCGAAGTCCTCCCCGGTCAACCCGATCCGCTCGTCGACGCGCATCAGCAGCGCGTGCGCCGGGTGGTTCGCCTCCACGTACGCGCGGTCCATGTCGGTGATGTCGTCGTCGATCCAGGCGAAGGGGCGCCCGCCCGCGTAGGGGAGGAGGTACTGGGTCTTCCAGAAGGTTCCGCGCGGGGCCCGACCGTGCATCACGGGCCAGTCGACGAAGGGCAGCCTCGGCAGCCCCAGGTGCGGGCCTATCCAGTCGTTGGCCTCGTCCTTCCAGGTGGTGGCCCAGACCAGGTCGTACAGCTCCGCCAGCGCGAGCAGCGCCGCCCCGTGGTCGTGGTTGAGCCAGACCCGCAGGGGCTTGGCGCTCTCGTTCTGCCGCCAGCCCGTGGGGCGCATCCGGTGGGTGGTGTAGCCCGCAGGGCGGCGCTGCGGCTTGGCGGCGTAGGGGTTCAGCGGTCCGTCGACGTCGATCAACAGCAGTGGTCTCATGTCGGCAGGATTCCTCTCGGCGTGCCCGGGGGCAGCTCATTTTCGGTTCGCTCCCGATCGGACGATCCGAGCGGCTGATCCGAGCGGAAAATCGGATCGAGGATCTGATCGAATGAGACGTAGACGTCTCATTCGGGTTATGGTTGTCTCATGGCCATGGATCGTGACCAGGTGCTCCGCGACGCGGCGGCCCTGCTCTCCCGCAAATCGACCGCGACGATGGACGAGGTGGCGCGCGCCGCCGGCATCGGCCGCGCGACCCTCCACCGGCACTTCGCCGGCCGCGACGCCCTCGTACGGGCCCTGGAGGAACTCGGCATCCGCGAGTTCGAGGTGGCCTTCGACAACGCCCGCCTCGACGACGGGACGGCGGTGGAGGCGCTGCGGCGGCTCATCGCCCAGGCGGAGCCCAACGCACAGCTGCTGGCCTTCCTCGTCACCGAGAACCAGCTCTTCGAGGGCGACCAGGTCAACGAGGGCTGGGCCCGCCTCGACGCCCGCGTGGGCGCGCTCTTCCGGCGCGGCCAGCAGGAGGGCGACATCCGGATCGATCTGAGCCCCGCCTGGCTCACCGAGGCCCTCTACGGGCTCATCGGCACCTGCGCCTGGGCCGTCATGGACGGCCGGGTCGCGGCCAAGGACTTCCAGTACATGATCACCGAGTTGCTGCTCGGTGGCGCACGACGGAGTGTGGAGAAATGAGCCGCATCGAACAGCTGAACCGGCGGACGGAAGCGGAGGAGAGGAGTCGAGGGCGCTGGCTCGCGCTCTGCGTGCTCGTCCTGGCCGTGCTGCTCGTCGCGGTGGACGCCACCGTACTCGGTCTCGCCACCCCCGCCCTCAGCGAGGACCTCAAGCCGACCGGCACCCAACTGCTGTGGATCGGCGACATCTACTCCTTCGTCATCGCCGGCCTGCTCGTCTCCATGGGCTCCCTCGGCGACCGCATAGGACGCAAGAAGCTGCTGCTCGTCGGCGCCACCGCCTTCGGCGCGGTGTCCGTCCTGAACGCCTACGCCTCCAGCCCCGAAATGATGATCGCGGCCCGTGCGCTGCTCGGCGTGGCCGGCGCGACCCTGATGCCGTCCACCCTCGCGCTGATCCGCAACATCTTCCACGACCCCAAGGAGCGCAGCCTCGCCATCGGCATCTGGGGCGCCACCGCCTCGGCCGGCGCGGCCGTCGGACCCGTCGTCGGCGGCGTCCTGCTCCAGCACTTCTGGTGGGGCTCGGTATTCCTGATCAACCTGCCCGTCATGATCGCCCTGGTCCTCGTCGGGATCAAGCTCCTGCCCGAGTCCAAGAACCCGGTCGCCGGGCCCTGGGACCTGGTCAGCGTCGGCCTGTCCCTGGTCGGGATCATCGGCGTCGTCTACGCCGTCAAGGAAGTGGCCACCCACGGCCTGACCTGGGGCGTCTGGGCCAGCGCCGTCCTCGGCGCCGGATGCCTGTACGCCTTCGTCCGTCGTCAGTTCAGCCTGCCGTCCCCGCTGCTCGACATGCGCCTGTTCAAGCACCGCGGCTTCTCCGGGGCCGTCCTGGCCGACCTCCTGACCGTCTTCGGCCTCTCGGGCCTGGTCTTCTTCCTGTCCCAGTTCCTCCAGCTCGTCCAGGGCCGGGACCCGCTGGAAGCCGGCCTGGCGGAGCTGCCCGCCGCCATCGGCGCCGTCGCCACCGGCCTCGTCGCCGGCAGGTACGCCCGCAAGTACTCGGTACGGGTCATGGTGACCGGCGGGCTCGTCGCGATCGGCGTGGCCCTGGCCGCCCTGACCGTCATCCACAAGGAGACCGGCTACCCGCTGCTGGGCGCCGCCCTGCTCGTCGTCGGCCTGGGCGCGGGCTTCTCCTTCACCGTCACCGCCGACGTGATCCTCTCCAGCGTGCCCAAGGAGCAGGCGGGCTCCGCGTCGGCCGTCTCCGAGACGGCGTACGAACTCGGCGCCGCCCTCGGCATCGCCCTGCTCGGCTCCGTCGTGACCGGGGTCTACCAGTCCTTCACCGCGCCGGCCTCCGTGCCCGCCCCGGTGGCGGACGCGGCCCACGAATCACTCGGCGGGGCCGTCGAGGCCGCCCGCTCCCTGGATCCGCAGACCGCCACGCACATGGTGAACGCGGCCCAGGAGGCCTTCGTGGACGGCCTCAGGCTCGCCTCCGGCGTCGGCGCGGCCGTCCTGCTCGCCACGGCCGTCGCCGCCTGGTACCTGCTCAAGGGGCAGCAGCTCCAGGAGGGCGTCCAGCACTGACGTCCCGCCAGAGGGTGGTGTCCCGAACGGTGTTGACAGTACGCCGGACCCCGGGACACCATCCCGGCGATGGAGATCACCGATCTGACCCCCGCCGAACGCCGCGTGTGCGAAGCCTTCCCGCGCGGTGACGGCGTCGACTTCCTGGCGACCCCGGACGAGACCGGAGCCGGCGGCGCCGACTGGG
Source organism: Streptomyces sp. NPDC088097 (assembly GCF_044741845.1). NCBI lineage: Bacteria > Bacillati > Actinomycetota > Actinomycetes > Kitasatosporales > Streptomycetaceae > Streptomyces > Streptomyces sp. NPDC088097. Next base: position 98,939 of record NZ_JBIUTJ010000012.1, on the reverse strand, counting down.
GCGAGGAACGGACCCTGCGCGCCGAGGTGCTCACCGCCCTCCTCCTGAGCGGCCCCACCGAGGCCGGCCAGGTCGCCGGCCTCAACGTCCGGGGCGCCCGGATCACCGGCAAGCTCAACCTCAAGTACGCCGTCATCGAGCACCCCATACGGCTGCGGGCCTGCTGGTTCGAGCGCAAACCCGTGTTGTACGGGGCCCAGCTGCGGACCTTCGTCGCCAACGACTCCACCCTGCCCGGCCTGACCGCCGACGCGGTCCGCGTCGACGTGGCACTGCGGCTGTCCTGCTGCCGGATCACCGGCCCCGTCCGCCTCTCGGGGGCCCGGATAGCCGGCGGACTCTTCCTGCGCCGGGCGGTCATCGGCACCCCGCAGGCCGCCGGAACGGACCCGGAGGAGGCGACGGAGGTCCCGCTCCAGATCAACCACGCGGACATCGGCACCGACATCATCGCCATGGAACTCACCGTCCACGGGCGGACCCGGATCAACGGGACCACCGTCGGCGGCCAGATCCACCTCGACGACGCCCGGCTCCTCGACCCCGGCGGCGTCGCCCTGCACGCCGAGAACCTCACCGTCGGCAGCGACCTGCGGGCCATGCGCGCCGAGCTGCGCGGCCGCGTCAACCTCAGCGGCTCCCGCGTACCGGGTCAGCTCAACCTGGCCCGCGCCCGCCTCGTCAACTCCGGCGACGTCGCCCTGCGCGCCTCCAGCTGCGTCATCGGCGAGGTGTGGCTGCGCGACTGCCCCACCGTCCAGGGCAGCGTGAACCTGCGCCGCTCCCAGTTCGACATGCTGCACGTCCCGCCCGCCACCTGGCCGGCGCGGCTGCGCCTCGACGGCCTGACCTACCGCGTCCTCGCCCCACAGCTGCCCGCCGAACAGCGGCTGCCCGCCCTGGAACGCGAGGAGGCGGGCTACCTCCCGTACGCCTACGAACAGCTCGCCGCGGCCTACCGCACGGCGGGGGACGACGCCGGCGCCCGGACGGTCCAGCTCGCCAAGCTCCGCCGCCACCGGCGCACCCAGCCCCGCCACTCGCGCTTCTGGGGGCTCCTCCAGGACGTCACCGTCGGCTACGGCTACCGGCCGCTGCGCGCGGCAGGCTGGCTGCTGGCCCTCCTGGTGACGGGGTTCGTCGCGTATACGATCGCCCCGCCGCGCGCCCTCAAGGCCGGGGAGGCGCCCGAGTTCAACGCGCTCTTCTACACGATCGACCTGCTGTTGCCCATCGTCGGCTTCGGCCAGGAGGCGGCCTACGCGCCGACCGGTTGGTACCAGTGGCTGTCGTACCTGCTGATCGTGACCGGCTGGATCCTCGCCACCACGACAGCGGCGGGCGTCAGCCGGTCACTGAACCGGCAGTAGACCGGGCGGGCGCCATGCTCCGAAAGGGACGACCCGGGCCGTCTCTTCCGGATCTTGGCGGGCCCGGGGACGACCTAGGCGGCCTTCGCCTTGGTGGCGTACATGTCCACGTACTCCTGGCCCGACAGGCGCATGACCTCGGCCATCACCGAGTCGGTGACGGCCCGCAGCACGTAGCGGTCGCGGTCCATGCCCTCGTAGCGGGAGAACTCCATCGGCTCGCCGAAGCGGACGGTGACCCGGCCCGGGCGCGGCATGCCGGCGCCGCCCGGCTGGAGCTTGTCGGTGCCGATCATCGCGAAGGGGACCACGGGGGCACCCGTCATCAGGGTCAGGCGGGCGATGCCGGTGCGACCGCGGTAGAGCCGGCCGTCGGGGGAGCGGGTGCCCTCCGGGTAGATGCCGAAGACCTTGCCCTCGTCGAGGATCCGGCGGCCCGTCATCAGCGCCGCGACCCCGCCGTTCGCCCCGTCCCGGTCCACCGGGATCATGCCGGAGCCGGTGAAGAACCACGCCATCAGCCGGCCCTTGAAGCCCTTGCCCGTCACGTACTCGTCCTTGCCGATGAAGTGGACCGTACGGTCACACACCAGCGGCAGGATCATCGAGTCGATGAAGGTCAGGTGGTTGCCCGCCAGGATCACCGGCCCGGTGCCGGGGATGTTCTCGACGCCCTCCACCCGGGTACGGAACATCAGGCGGATGACCGGTCCGACAGTGGCTTTGATGAGCGCGGTACGGAACAACGTGAGCCCTCCGGCATCGAAAGCGGATCTCGCACCACACGGCGGTAGTGCAGGTGAGGACGATACTCGCGGCTCGCCGCTGATCGCACATCGGGTTCACGCGTCGGATACACAACGTTGACGCGCGTTCCGGCCGTGTTCCTCCGGATCCCATCCTGCCGCCATCCCCGCTTGCCTACGATCGCCACGCCGACGACGGGCCGTACGACCCGGAGATCCCGGGCCGACGGACCCGTCTCGTGACGAGGGGTGGCACTCATGACACAGGGTGGGGCAGCACGGCGCACGGTACTGGGGGCGGCCGTCCTGGCGGCCGGCACCGCGATCACCGCCACGGCCGCGGGCAGCGCCGCCGCGGCCCCGGGCGGGCACGGCGAGGGTGGCTACCGCGACCTCCCCGTGCCCACCGTCATCGGCCACCGGGGCGCCAGCGGCCACCGGCCGGAGCACACCCTCGGCTCCTACCAACTGGCCCTCGACCTGGGCGCCGACGTGATCGAGCAGGACCTCGTCCCCACCAAGGACGGCCACCTGGTGTGCCGCCACGAGAACGAGATCGGTACCACCACCGACGTCGCCGACCACCCCGCCTTCGCCGGCCGCCGCACCACCAAGACGGTCGACGGGGTCGCGGTGACGGGCTGGTTCACCGAGGACTTCACCCTCGCCGAACTGCGGACCCTGCGCGCGAAGGAGCGCATTCCGGCCGTTCGCCAGCGCAACACCCTCTACGACGGCCGCTGGGCCGTCCCCACCTTCGAAGAGGTGCTGCGCTGGGCCGACCGGGCCGGCCGCGAGCGGGGCCGGCGCGTCTGGCTCCACGTGGAGACCAAGCACCCCACCTACTGCCGGGGCCTCGGCCTCGGTCTGGAGGAGCCCCTGTCGAAGCTGCTGCGCCGCTACGGGCGCGACGGCCGCGACTCCGCCACCTTCCTCCAGTCCTTCGAGCCCTCCAGCATCCAGCGCCTCGCGCGCCTGGTGTCGGCCCCGCGCGTGGTCCTGCTGTCCGCGGCCAACACCCGGCCCTGGGACTTCGAGGTCGCCAAGGACCCCCGTACGGTCGCCGACCTGGTCAAGCCCGAGGGCCTCGCGTGGATCGCCGGCTTCGCCCAGGGCATCGGCCCCACCCTCGACCTGATCGTCCCGCGTGACGCCCAGGGCCGACTGGGCACGCCCACCACCCTGGTCCGCGACGCCCACGCGCGCGGCCTGGTCCTGCACCCCTACACCGCGCGCAACGAGAACACCTTCCTGCCCGCCGAATACCGCAAGGGCGCCGATCCGGCCGGCTACGGCGACGCCTTCGGCGCCTTCAAGCGGTACTTCGAACTGGGGATCGACGGAATCTTCACCGACAACCCGGACACCGGACTCCTCGCGGCGCAGGACTTCCGCCCGGGCCGCGGCGTCAACCGCTAGACACCTTTACTCGTACGGGTGTTCCGGGTCCGGCGTCGAAACCGCCGGACCCGGCGCCCGCGTCCCGCCCGGCATGGACCAGCTGAAGGAACCCGACCTCCTCGCGGAACTCGGCCCGCTGCTCTCCGCCGAGGCGGCGGCGGAGGCCCCGGCCGCCGGGATGGAAGCCGCCGACCTGGAACAAGCCGTCTGGGTGCGGTTGCTGGAGCACGGCCCCCGTGACCCCGATCCCACCGGCCGCGCCCGCTGGCTGCGCCGGGCCGTACGGACGGAAGCCCGGCTCGCCCGGAGGCGGAGCCGGCGCGAGGTGACGTACGGAGCCACCCCCGCGGACGCGGCCGGCGCGCCCGAGACGGCCCTGCTCCACGGGGAGGAGAACCGGGTCCTGCGGTCGGCGGTCGCCCGGTTGCCCGGACGGTGTCCGCAGCTCATGGGGGCACTTCTTTCGCCACGGGACCTCACCTACCGTGAAATCGCAGGAGAGTTGGGTATCTCACAAGGAAGTTTGGGGCCCGTCCGTTCCCGTTGCCTGGGATGTCTGCGCAGAATGCTGGCTGCAGAGGTTGCGGCTCCTGGCCTGTGGGGAAAGGAGCGGTAGACCGACGGGCCACCAGGTGAGCGGGAGGCATGCGCACATGGGCATGAGCGTGATCATTTCGGCGGCGGCCGCCGAAGACGCCGAGCAGATCATCAAACTGCAGTATCTGGCGTTCCAGCGGGAGGCCGAGCTGTACGGCAACTACCTGATCCAGCCGCTCACCCAGTCCCTGGACTCCCTGAAGGCGGAGCTGGCCTCGGACACCGTCCTGGTGGCTCGGCTCGGCGACGAGGTCGTCGGCGCGGTACGCGGTCGCGTGGGCGAGGACGGCACCGCGAGCATCACCAAGCTCTGCGTGCACCCGCGCCTCCAGGGTCACGGCCTCGGCGCGCGCCTGCTGCGCGGGGTCGAGGAGGCCCTCGCCGGCCTCGGCGCCCCCACCCGCTTCCGGCTGCACACCGGCCACAAGAGCGAGTCGAACCTGCGGCTGTACCGCAAGGCCGGCTACCTGGCCGTGGGCAACCGCACCGCCTCCGACGGGGTGCACCTGGTGATCCTGGAGAAGGAGGCCAAGGACCCGACGGAGTACGCCGTCAGCGCGTAGGACGGTCCCGATCGACCGGGAGGGCGGGCCGCCACGGCCCGCCCTCCCGACGTTTCCGGTGGACTCCCGTCGTTCGCCCCGACCCCGACCCCACTACCGCTACTGCTACCGCTTCGCGCGGAGCCAGAGCATGCCGGTGATCGGCAGGACGATCGGGATGAAGAGGTAGTCCATCCCGAAGCTCGACCACACGGTCGCGTCGGGGAAGGACTCGGGCCGGACCAGGGTCCAGGTGCCCACGGCCAGCACACCCGCCAGCTCCACGCCGCAGCAGACCAGCGCGGCCTTGCGGGAGCGCTCGCCGCCGCGCACCAGCGAGTACGTGATGAAGGCGTAGGCCAGGGCGGCGGCCGCGGACAGGGAGTAGGCCAGCGGGGCCCGGTGGAACTCGGTGGAGATCTGGAAGGCCGACCGCGAGACCGCGCCGACCACCATCACCCCGTACAGCCAGACCAGCAGCAGGCCCGGTCCGGAGACCAGTCGCTTGCGGGCGGCGGGCTCCCGGCTCGCGGGCCCGTGCGCGCCCGTGTCGGTCGTCGTGTCAGGCACCGGCGTCGTGTCAGGCACTGGCGGATCCCCAGATGTCGTAGAGCCGGACTTCGAGGACGGCGAGGACGACCGCGCCCGCGGCCACCGTCACCGGACCCCACTTCGTCCGCTCGGTCAGCGAGAGCATTCCCGCGGCCGGCACGGCCGCGAAGGCGCCCAGCAGGTAGGCCACGAAGAGCACCGTGCCCTGCGCGGCCTCCTGCCCGCGGGCGAGCTGGACCAGGCCGACCACCAGCTGGGCCAGGACCAGGAGGGTCACCACGGCCATGCCGATGAAGTGCCAGTCCTTGGTCGGCTGGTCCCGCCAGGCGGCGTGGCCGCACCAGGCGGCGAGGGCGAGGGCGGTCACACCGATGGCGACCGTCAGGGCGTCGAGCATGCTGCGAGGGTATTACGGGCCTTAAGACCCGATGCGCTCACCCCTGGGCCCGGGCTTTCCTGGAAGGCATGAACCTGTACGCCGAAGCCCTCCTGTTCGACAACGACGGAACGCTCGTCTCCTCCATGGACTCCGTCCACCGCTGCTGGACCCGCTGGGCCCGGGAGTACGGCATCTCCGACGAGGACTTCGCGCGGGTCGAGCTGCACGGCCGTCCCGCCGCCGAGATCATCGCCGAGCTGCTGCCCGAACCCGTACGGGCCGCCGCGCTCGCCCGCATCGAGGTCCTGGAGGTCCAGGACGTGGCCGGCGGGGTCGTCGTCCTCCCCGGCACCAAGGACCTGCTGGGCGCCCTGCCCGCCCACCGCTGGGCCGTGGTCACCTCCGCCACCCGCCCGCTGGCCGAGGCCCGGCTGCGCGAGGCGGGCATCGAGGCACCCGAGCTGGTGGCCGCCGACGACATCACCCGGGGCAAGCCCGACCCGGAGCCCTTCCTGCTCGCCGCCCGCCGCCTGGGCGTGGACCCGGCCCGCTGCGTGGTGTTCGAGGACGCCCCCGCCGGACTGACGGCCGGCCGCGCGGCCGGCATGCGGACCGTGGCCTTGACCACAACGCACCCCGCTGCGGAGCTCCACGCCGACCTGGTCGTGCGCGACCTCTCGGCCGTGTCCGTGCAGGTCACCGAGGCCGGTCTGACCATCGGGACGCTCGGCTGAAATCGATCGACCCTGTCCGCTATGCGGCCACTTTTCGTCCGTATATCGGACAGCGTTGATCGGTCAAGTGACACGTCTGGTTTACTGGGGTCATGACCACGACGAGCAGCCGCACCCTTGCGACCGAGGCGACGATGACGCCCGGTGCTCGTTGTATGTGTCGAATGCGCGCCTTCTGAGGGCCCCTCCCGTACGTCTCGCGCCCCGAAGCGAGCCCGGCCGAGCCCGTCCGCGCAACCGGACCGCTCCTGCCCCGCGCACGCGCTGAGACCGTCGATACATCCCGGTTTCAACCCGTACCGCGTCCCCAGACGAATGCCCCGTGCCCGGCACCCGCAGCGCCGTGCACTCGACAGCGACGGAATTCCTGTGATCACCACATCGGGCCTCACGAAGGTCTACCAGTCCCGTGGCCGTGAGGTCACCGCCCTGGACGGCGTCGACCTGCACGTCCGCGAGGGCGAGGTCTACGGCGTCATCGGACAGAGCGGCGCCGGCAAGTCCTCCCTGATCCGCTGCGTGAACCTGCTGGAGCGCCCCACCACCGGCACGGTCACCGTCGACGGCCTCGACCTCACCGCCCTCGCCGGTCGCGGTCGCCGCGCCGGCAAGGAACTGCGCGAGGCCCGCAGCCGCATCGGCATGGTCTTCCAGCACTTCAACCTGCTGTCGTCGCGCACCGTGCAGTCCAACGTCGAGCTGCCCCTGGAGATCCTCGGCGTCTCCGGCCGCGAGCGCTCCCGCAAGGCCCTCGAACTCCTCGACCTCGTCGGCCTCACCGACAAGGCCAAGGCCTACCCCGCCCAGCTCTCCGGCGGCCAGAAGCAGCGCGTCGGCATCGCCCGCGCCCTGGCCGGCGACCCCAAGGTGCTCCTCTCCGACGAGGCCACCAGCGCCCTGGACCCCGAGACCACCCGCTCCATCCTGCGGCTGCTGCGCGACCTCAACCAGCAGCTCGGCCTGACCGTCCTCCTCATCACCCACGAGATGGACGTCGTCAAGACCGTCTGCGACTCCGCCGCCCTCATGAGGAACGGCCGGATCGTCGAGTCCGGCACCGTCGCCGAACTGCTCGCCACCCCCGGCTCCGAGCTGGCCGGCGAACTCTTCCCCGTCAGCGGCGCCGCCACCGGCCCCGACCACACGGTCGTGGACGTCACCTTCCACGGCGAGGCCGCCACCCAGCCGGTCATCTCCCAACTGGCGCGGACGTACAACATCGACATCTCGATCCTCGGCGCCGCGATGGACACCGTCGCCGGCCGCCAGATCGGCCGGATGCGCATCCAGCTGCCCGGCCGCTACGAGGACAACGTCGTGCCCGTCGGCTTCCTGCGCGAGCAGGGCCTCCAGGTCGACGTGGTCGAACTCGCCGATGCCGACGCGGGCCTCCTGGCCGACGAGGCCCCCGTACTGCCCGCACTGGTCGAGGATGGTGCCAAGTGACCTGGTCCGAAATGCAGCCCCTGCTCACCCAGGGCACGTACGACACCCTCTACATGGTCCTGTGGTCCACCCTGGTGACCGTCCTCGGCGGACTGCCCATCGGCATCCTCCTCGTCCTCACGGACAAGGGCGGCCTCCTGCGGAACCGGCCGGTCAACAAGGTCCTCGGCGTGATCGTGAACATGGGCCGCTCGCTGCCGTTCATCATCCTGCTGATCTTCCTGATCCCGGTCACCACGGCCGTCGTCGGCACCTTCATCGGCCCCACCGCCATGATCGTCCCGCTGGCCATCGGCGCCATCCCCTTCTTCGCCCGCCTCGTCGAGACCGCCGTCCGCGAGGTCGACCACGGGCTCGTCGAGGCCGTCGAGTCCATGGGCGGCGGCGTCCCGACCCTCGTCGGCAAGGTTCTGCTCCCGCAGGCCCTGCCCTCCCTGGTCGCCGCCGTCACCACCACCGTCATCACCCTGATCGGCTACTCCGCCATGGCCGGCGCGGTCGGCGGCGAAGGACTCGGCTCCAAGGCCATCACCTACGGATTCCAGCGCTTCGAGACCGGCTTCATGGTCGCGACGGTCGTCGTCCTGATCGCGCTCGTCACGGTGATCCAGCTCATCGGCGACGGCGTGGTACGCGTCCTCGCCCGCCGCGGCCGGACAGCCTGAAACAGGCCCGGCCGCACCCGAACTCCCCACCCCGAGAGAGCCCGCACTTGTCGTGCCTGGGCCACCACCCGCGGGTCCCGACCGGACCCGCACCGTCAGAAAGGCACTCTTCGTGCGTAAGAACATCAAGCTCACCGCCTTCGCCGCCGCCTCCGCCGCGCTCGCGCTCGGCCTCACCGCCTGCGGCAGCTCCTCGGACCCGTCCTCCTCCACCAAGGCGGACGGCGGCAAGACCGACGAGAGCAAGGCGCTGGTCATCGCGGCCTCCCCGAGCCCGCACGCCGACATCCTGAACTTCGTCAAGGGCAAGCTCGCGGCCAAGGCCGGCCTCAAGCTGGAGGTGAAGGAGTTCACGGACTACGTCCTGCCCAACACCGCCACCGAGCAGGGCCAGGTCGACGGCAACTACTTCCAGCACAAGCCGTACCTCGACGACTTCAACAAGAAGAACGGCACCCACATCGTGCCCGTCGTGAACGTGCACCTGGAGCCCCTCGGCCTCTACTCCAAGAAGGTCAAGGCCCTCTCGGACATCAAGGCCGGCCAGACCATCGCCGTCCCCAACGACACCACCAACGAGGGCCGCGCGCTCCAGCTGCTCGCCGCGAACAAGCTCATCACCCTCAAGGAGGGGGTCGGCACCGGCGCCAAGCTGTCCGACATCACCGACAAGAAGGGCCTGGAGTTCAAGGAGCTGGAGGCCGCCACCGTCCCGCGCGCCCTGAACGACGTCGACGCCGCGATCATCAACGGCAACTACGCCATCGAGGCCAACCTCTCGCCGGCCAAGGACGCCCTGATCCTGGAGAAGGCCGAGGGCAACCCCTACGCCAACTTCCTGGCGGTCAAGGACGGCAACCAGAACGACCCGCGCGTCCAGAAGCTCGCCAAGCTGCTGAACTCCGACGAGGTCAAGAAGTTCATCGAGGAGAAGTACCAGGGCTCGGTCATCCCCGCCTTCGGCGCCCCGGCCGCCTCCTGACCCCGGACTCCCACCCCGGGCCGCGGGCGCGGCCTGCCCGCTGAGAACTGCCTGGTGGACACGGATTCCCGGCCCCGCGCACCCCTCGTGGTGCGCGGGGCCGCGCTCTGCCCGCTTCCGGGCAGCCCGGCCCTGCACATCCCCCGGCCGATGCTGCATGCTGAGGCCTACGACCCGCACGAAACGGTCCCGCACCACGGTCGCACCACGGTCTCAGGCATGGAGCTGCGCATGACTACCACCTTCCCGGACGTCACCATCAGCACGGACCGGTTGGTACTGCGCCCCTTCGAGGAAGAGGACGTCATGGCGCTCGCCGAGATGATGAACGACGAGCAGATCACCGCCTGGACCTCCGCCCCGCACCCCTACACCCTCGCCGACGCGCGCCACTGGGCCACCCGCCGGTCCCACGCGGAGCGCACCGAGGGCCGCGGCATCGTCCTCGCCGTCACCGAGTTCCTCACCCACCGCCTCGTCGGCATCGTGCACCTGCACCACACCGACTGGCGCACCCGCACCACCGAGGTCGGCTACGTCACCGCGCCCTGGGCCCGGGGCGAGGGCTATGCGAGCGAATCCGTACTCGCCCTCGCCCAGTGGCTCTTCGGGGAGCAGCGCTTCGAACGCCTCGAACTGCGCACCGCGGCCGACAACACCGCCTCCCAGCAGGTCGCCCAGAAGGTCGGCTGCATCAGCGAGGGCGTCCTGCGCAACGCCTGGATAGTGCGTACCCAGGCCGGCGACGGGAGCTGGGTCGAGACCCGCACCGACCTCATCGTCTGGAGCCTGCTCCCCGAAGACCTCGACGAGGAGGAGGACTTCGCCGGACACGGCGGCGGATACGCCTTCGGACAGCGCGTCGATGCCAACGGATACGCCATCGGCGCCGACTGGAACCGACCCGTGAACAGGTAGTCTCACCGTGCCCGCCCCCTCCGCGCCCGCCCCCACCCCAGGAGACTGACGACGATGGCCGACCGGGTCACGGTGATCGGCTTCGACGGCTCACCCCTGACGGCGGCCGCCCGCTCCGCACTCTCCGCCGCCACCCTCGTGGCCGGCGCCGCCCACCACCTCGCACTGCCCGAGGTGCCGCCCGGCGCCGAACGCGTCCGCCTCGGCAGCCTCGACCTCGCCGCCCGCCGGATCGCCGGCCACCGCGGCACGGCCGTCGTCTTCGCCGACGGGGACCCCGGCTTCTTCGGCGTCGTACGCGCCCTGCGCGCCCCGGAGCACGGCCTGGAGGTCGAGGTCGTCCCCGCCGTCTCCGCCGTCGCGGCGGCCTTCGCCCGCGCCGGCATGCCCTGGGACGACGCCCAGGTGGTCGTCGCCCACCGACGCACCCTGCGCCGGGCCGTCAACGTCTGCCGGGCCCACGGCAAGGTCGCCGTCCTCACCTCGCCCGGCGCCGGCCCCGCCGAACTCGCCCTGCTGCTCGAAGGGGTCCACCGCACCTTCGTCATCTGCGAGGAGTTGGGCACCGCCAACGAACGCGTCACCGTCCTCACCTCCGACAAGGTGGCCGACCACACCTGGCGCGACCCCAACGTGGTCATCGTGATCGGTGGCGCCGGACAGACGTCCGCGACCGCCGAACCCGGCTGGCTCCAGGGCCAGACGCAGGGGCTCGCCCCCGTCCGGGGGTGGGCCCGGCCGGCCGCCGGAGTGGGGGAGGGCGCCGGTGAAGGGGAGTTCGTACACCTGCGCGCGGCCCAGCTCGCCCGCCTCGGGCCTCGTCCCGGAGACCTCGTCTGGGACATCGGCACCGGCTCCGGAGCCCTCGCCGTGGACGCCGCCGCCCTCGGCGCCGCCGTCATCGCCGTGGACGCCGACCCGCGCTCCTGCGCCCGCGCGACCGCCGCCGCCCGCGAACGCGGTGTCCGGCTCCAGGTCGTCCACGGCCGCGCGCCCCACGTCCTGGAGAGCCTGCCCGAGCCCGACGTCGTACGCGTCGGCGGCGGGGGCGCCGAGGTGGTCGAGGCGGTGGCCGACCGACGCCCCGAACGGATCGTCAGCCACGCCTCCACCCGCGACGAGGCCGAGGCCATCGGACGCGCGCTCACCGAACACGGGTACGCCGTCGAGTGCGCCCTGCTCCAGTCCGTGGGCCTCGACACCCGGACCTGGGAGGAACAGGACCGTTCCGTCGTGTTCCTCCTGGCAGCCGAACGCCCCGTGAACCGCCGCTGAGCGGGCCGGGGTAGGCTGGCCGATCGTCGTACCGCCCGGTGGACGCGCGACGTGGCGCAGTCCACAGCGGACCGTGCCGGTTTCTGGCCGACACGACGACCGACGAGCGCGACAATGCTCAGGAGTTGTTGTGCGGCGCGCGAGACGCGCCACCGTACGGCGACACCGCACGGCAAACGCCGCACGGCGGGCCCTGTGGGCGACCGGGCGAGCGAAGAGGCAACACCGATGGGCGAGGGGTACGCATGACTGACACCGGCCAGGTTCCGGGCGAGGGTCACCCGGACAACGGGGGCATGGTGGATCAGCAGGGCATCCCCGCTCCTCTTCCGCCCCTCCCGCCGATGCCCCCGCAGCCCCCGGTGGGCTACGCCTTCCAGGACCTCGTCGACGACCCGGTCGAGGCGGAGGACGAGGAACTCCTGCTGATGCCGAGCGGTCAGGGCTCCTGGAGCGACCCCCAGGTCGTCCCGCAGGCCCCCGTCTTCGCGTCGGAGTTCCCCGCAGAACCGGTCTACACGGACTACTCGCAGGCGGCCCCGGCCCCCGGCGTCGGCTACCCGGCCCCCGGCCGGGTCGGCTTCCCCGAGGCAGGTTTCCCCGAGGCCGGATACCCCGAGACCGGTTACTCCGTGCCCGCGCAGGCCGCGCCCGGCTTCCCCGAGGCCGTTCACCCCGAGGGCTCCTACGCCGACCCGTCGGCCGCCGCAGCCCCCCTCGGCTACGCCGAACCCGCCGCCTACAGCGCCGGCGCCCACGAGGCCGGCGGCCGTGACACCGGCGCGCTCGACCTCGGCGGTCTCCTCTCCGCCCCCGCCCCGGTCGCCCCGCAGGCCCCCGCCGCGCCCGTGACCCCCTCGCGCCGGCCGCTGCACATGGGCCCGCCCGTGCCCGACGCCACCGGCGGAGTCGTACGTTCCCTCGCCGACCGGGGTCCGGCCGCCGCGCCGACGGCGCCGGTCGCGCCCGTCGCGCCCCTGAACCACGCCGCGCCGCTCGCCCCGGTCGCGGCCCCCGAGGCACAGCCGCAGCCCGAGCCCGTCGTGGTCCTCGCCGTCGCCGCGCCGGAGCAGCCGCAGGCGGAGCAGGCCCAGCAGGCTCCCGCCCCCGTGGCCCCCGGCCCGCCCGCCCCGCTCGCCGCCGGCCCCGAATACCTGGACGCCCCGCAGGCCGTGGCTCCCGAGGCGGTGGCCCCGGCCGCCCCGCAGCTCGCCGAGGTCCCGCCGCAGGGCGGCGCCCCGTGGACCGTCGAGGCGCCGGAGCCGGTGGCCGTGCCGGAGCCCGTGTCGGCCCCCGACGCCGTCGTGCTCGCCGCGGCCGCCCCCGATGCCTTCACGCCGCAGGCCCCCGTCGAGGCGGTGGCCCCCGCAGCGCAGCCGGAGCCGCAACCCGAGCCGCAGCCCGAGCCCGCCGTCGTGCCCGCCGTCGTGCCCGAGGCGCCCGAGGCCGCGCAGGAATCCGTCGCCGCCCCGGAAGAGGCCCCGCAGGCCCCCGCGGTCGAGGCCCCGCAGGTCCCCGTCGCCGAGACGCCCCCGGCCGCCGAGGAGCCCCCGGCCGAGCCGCAGCCCGAGCCCGAGGCGCAGTCCGACCCCGAGCCGCTTCCCGAGGCCCCGCAGGCCGTGGTCCCGGCCCCCGCAGAAACGGTGGTCCAGGCCCCCGTCGAGGCGGTGGCCCCCGAAGAGCGGCCCGAGCCGCAGCCCGAGCCCGTGATCGTGCCCGAGCCCCTCCTCGTCCTGGTGCCGGACCTCATCGAGGCGCCCGAGGCCGCGCAGGAGCCCGCCGCCGCCCCCGAGGAGGCCCCCGAGGTCGCCCCCGAAGCCCCGGCCGCCGAGGTCGTCGAGAGCGCGGAACTCCCCGAGCCCGCCCCGGTCTCCGCCGGCGAGGCCGCCCCCGGCTACGCCGACGCCGAGCGCGAGGCCGTCCTGCGCGTCATGCGCGAGCGCCGCGACATCCGCAAGGGCTTCCGCAGCGACCCCATCCCGCACGAGGTGCTGCTCCGCGTCCTGGAGGCGGCCCACACGGCGCCCAGCGTCGGCCACTCCCAGCCCTGGGACTTCGTCGTCATCAAGTCGGCGGAGACCCGCCGCACGATGCACCAGCTCGCCGAGCGCCAGCGCGAGGCCTACGCGAAGTCGCTGCCCAAGGGCCGGGCCAAGCAGTTCAAGGAACTCAAGATCGAGGCCATCCTCGACACCCCGGTGAACATCGTGGTCACCGCCGACCCCACCCGGGGCGGCCGCCACACCCTCGGCCGGCACACCCAGCCGCAGATGGCCCCCTACTCCTCCGCGCTGGCGGTCGAGAACCTCTGGCTCGCCGCCCGCGCCGAAGGCCTCGGCGTCGGCTGGGTCAGCTTCTTCGACGAGCGCGAGATGGTCCGCTCCCTCGGCCTCCCCGAGCACCTGGAGGTCGTCGCGTACCTGTGCGTCGGCTACGTGGACGAGTTCCCCGACGAGCCCGAGCTGGCCCAGGCCGGCTGGTCCCAGCGCCGCCCGCTGGCGTGGGTCGTGCACGAGGAGACGTACGGGCGCCGCGCGCTGCCCGGCGAGGCGCCGCACGACCTGCTCTCCGAGACGGTCGCCGGCATCCGCCCGCTCGACGCGAAGGCGCTCGGCGAGGCCTGGGAGCGGCAGAAGCGCATGACCAAGCCCGCCGGAGCCCTCGGCATGCTGGAGATCATCTCCGCGCAGCTGGCCGGGCTCTCCCGGGTCTGCCCGCCGCCGATCCCCGAGCCGGCCGCCGTGGCGATCTTCGCCGGTGACCACGGGGTGCACGCGCAGGGCGTCACCCCCTGGCCCCAGGAGGTCACCATGCAGATGGTGGCCAACTTCCTGGGCGGCGGAGCGGTCTGCAACGCCTTCGCCAACCAGGTCGGCGCCGAGGTCTGCGTGATCGACGTGGGCGTCGCGGGCGACCTCCCGGCCACCCCGGGCCTCCTCCCGCGCAAGGTCCGCCCGGGCACGGCGGACATGTCCACCGGCCCGGCGATGACCCGCGAGGAAGCCATCGCGGCCATCGAGGTCGGCATCGAGACCGCCCGCGACCTCGTCGCGGCCGGCAACAAGGCGCTGCTCACGGGCGAGATGGGGATCGCGAACACCACGGTCTCGGCCGCGCTGATCTCGGTCTTCACCGGGGTCGACCCGGCGGAGGTCACCGGCCGGGGCACCGGCATCAACGACGAGACCCACGCCCGCAAGGTCGAGGTCGTACGGCGCGCCCTGGAACTCCACCAGCCCGACCCGGCGGACCCGATCGGCGTCCTGGCGGCCATCGGCGGCCTGGAGCACGCGGCGATCGTCGGACTCCTCCTCGGTGGAGCCTCGCTCCGTACGCCGGTCATCCTGGACGGCGTGAGCGCCGGCGCTGCCGCCCTCGTGGCCCGCGCCATCGCCCCCGAGTCCCTGTCGGCCTGCATCGCCGGCCACCGCAGCGCCGAGCCGGGCCACGTGGCGGCCCTGAACAAGCTCGGCCTGCGCCCGCTGGTCGACCTGGACCTCCGCCTCGGCGAGGGCACGGGCGCCCTCCTGGCCCTCCCGCTGGTCCAGAGCGCGGCCCGCGCGATGCACGAGGTGGCCACCTTCGACTCGGCCGGCGTCACCGAGAAGTAGCCCCCGAAGAGCGGCCCGCCCCGCCCCGGGCCGGCGCCCTCGTCCCCCGACCGGGCGCCCCGGCCGGCGGGCCGGGCCCCGGCCCCGGCGCGGTCGGACGCCACTGTCCGACCGGGGAACGGGCCGGCGCCCGGGGCCGGGCGCGTCCCGCGCCCCGCCCGGGGCCGGGCGCGTCCCGCGCGAGCGGCCCCCACCCGGCCGATCCCGACCGACATGCACACCCCGGCCCCGGGCCGGACCCCAGCACCGCCCGAACCAGGGCCCCGACGGCCCTACGACACGGGGAAAGGCCTGGCCAGGCGCACGCCGACCACCGGCCCCGCAGGCACCCGCGGAGCGGATGGGTCGTATCGTGGTCCCGGACGGGCCCCGCACCCACCACGCCCGCCACCACGCCGCTCCGACGCAGCAGCGGCCCCGCAGATCCCACCGCCGCATCAGGAGCCGTAACCGTCATGGCAAACCCGGCATACCCCGCCTACCCCGTAGGACTCCGCCTGGCCGGGCGCCGCGTCGTCGTCATCGGCGGTGGTCAGGTCGCCCAGCGCCGTCTGCCCGCCCTGATCGCGGCCGGCGCCGACGTCCTGCTGATCTCCCCGTCCGCGACCCCCTCCGTGGACGCGATGGCGGAGACCGGCGAGATCCGCTGGGAGCGCCGCCGCTACCGGGACGGCGACCTCGCCGGTGCCTGGTACGCCCTGATCGCCACCCAGAACCGCGAGGACAACGAGCGGATCTCCGCCGAGGCCGAGCGCGAGCGCGTCTGGTGCGTCCGCGCCGACGACGCCTCCGCCGCCACCGCCTGGACCCCCGCCACCGGCCGCGTCGAGGGCGTCACCGTCGCCGTGCTGACGGGCAACGACCCCCGCCGCTCGGCGGCCGTCCGCGACGCCGTGGTGGAGGGCCTGCGCGACGGCACCCTCACCGCCCCCGCCCACCGGCACAAGGGCGCCCCGGGCGTCTCCCTCGTCGGCGGCGGCCCCGGCGACCCGGACCTGATCACCGTGCGCGGGCGCCGCCTCCTCGCCGAGGCCGACGTGGTCATCGCCGACCGGCTCGGCCCCCGCGACCTGCTCGACGAGCTGCCCCCGCACGTCGAGGTCATCGACGCCGCGAAGATCCCGTACGGCCGTTTCATGGCCCAGGAGGCCATCAACAACGCCCTGATCGAGCACGCCAAGGCCGGCAAGAACGTCGTCCGGCTCAAGGGCGGCGACCCGTACGTCTTCGGCCGCGGCATGGAGGAGCTCCAGGCCCTCGCCGAGGCCGGCATCGCCTGCACGGTCGTCCCCGGCATCTCCAGCTCCATCTCGGTGCCCGGCGCCGCCGGCATCCCGGTCACCCACCGCGGAGTGGCGCACGAGTTCACCGTGGTCAGCGGCCACGTCGGCCCCGACGACCCGCGCTCGCTGGTGGACTGGGCCTCCCTCGCCAAGCTGACCGGGACCCTGGTCGTCCTGATGGGCGTGGACAAGATCGGCCTGATCGCCGAGGCCCTGGTCCGCCACGGCCGCCCCTCCGACACCCCCGTCGCCGTCGTCCAGGAGGGCACCACCGCCGCGCAGCGCCGGGTGGACGCCACCCTGGCCACCGTCGGCGAGCGGGTCCGCGCCGAAGAGGTGCGCCCGCCGGCCGTCATCGTCATCGGCGAGGTCGTCCGGGTGAACAGCCCCGGCGCCGGCCCCGACGCCCTCCCCAGCACCAGCGCCTGACAGGCCGTTGGCACCACACCCAGGACAAGGCAGTATCACCCTGTGGCTGATCTCATCACCGTCGAAGATCCGGACGATCCCCGCCTGCGCGACTACACGGGCCTGACCGACGTCGAACTGCGGCGCAGGCGCGAGCCGGCCGAAGGCCTGTTCATCGCCGAGGGCGAGAAGGTGATCAGACGGGCCAAGGACGCCGGGTACGAGATGCGCTCGATGCTGCTCTCGGCCAAGTGGGTCGACGTCATGCGCGACGTGATCGACGAGCTCCCCGCCCCCGTCTACGCCGTCAGCCCGGAGCTCGCCGAACGCGTCACCGGTTACCACGTGCACCGGGGCGCCCTCGCCTCCATGCAGCGCAAGCCGCTGCCCACGGCCGAGGAACTGCTGTCCACGGCCCGCCGGGTGGCCGTCATGGAAGCCGTCAACGACCACACCAACATCGGGGCCATCTTCCGCAGCGCGGCGGCCCTCGGCATGGACGCGGTCCTGCTCTCGCCGGACTGCGCGGACCCGCTCTACCGGCGTTCGGTGAAGGTCTCCATGGGCGCGGTCTTCTCCGTGCCCTACGCCCGGCTGGAAGCCTGGCCCAAGAGCCTCGACGCCGTGCGCGAGGCGGGCTTCAAGCTCCTCGCCCTCACCCCGCACGAGAAGGCCACGCCGATCGAGCGGGCCGTGCCGCGCTCCCAGGACCGGGTCGCCCTGATGCTCGGCGCGGAGGGCGACGGCCTGTCCACCCAGGCCCTGGTGGCCGCCGACGAATGGGTGCGGATCCCGATGGCGCACGGAGTGGACTCGCTCAACGTGGGCGCGGCCGCCGCCGTCGCCTTCTACGCTGTGGCCGGCGCCCACCAGGACTGAGGACCGTGATCGAGGGGGGTGCTCCGCCGGCGGCGGGACGCCCCCCTCAGAGTTTCTGCGCCAGCGCGATGCCCAGGGCCACCAGCAGGGTGACCACCACGAACACGATCAGGCGCTGCCGCAGCAGCCTCGGGTCCGGCCGCGCGGGGCGCCGGCCCGTCCCGGTGGTCCGGGGCGCCGGGCGACCGCCCGTACGGCCGGCCGTGGAGCCGGGGTTGCGGGAGGACGAGGGTCGCGAGTGCGGTCCGCTGTGCGGCCCCTGCCCCCGGGGAGCGGGAGAACCGCCCGTCGTACGACGCTGCGTGCTCTGGTCGGCGTAGGCCCCCTCGGGAAGCCGGTCCGTGGGCCGGTCGGCGACCCGGGCCCGCTGGACCGGCGGACGCCCGTCGCCGAGCCCCTGCGCCTCGCGCGCCGCGATCTCCTTGAGCCGCATCGACAGCTGGAGGGTGGTCGGCCGTTCCTCCGGGTCCTTGGCCAGGCAGGCCCGCACCAGCGGCGCGAGCGCGTCCGGCACCCCGACCAGGTGCGGTTCCTCGTGCACCACCCGGTACAGCATGACCTCGGAACTGCCGTGGCCGAAGGGGGAGTCGGCGGTGGCCGCGTAGGCGAGGGTGGCGCCGAGCGCGAAGACGTCCGTCGCCGGGGTCACGGCGGCCCCGCGCACCTGTTCGGGCGCGAGGAAACCGGGGGAGCCCACCGCGGTGCCCACGTGGGTGAGGGTGCTCGCGCCCGTGGCCCAGGCGATCCCGAAGTCGATGATCCGCGGGCCCTTGGGGGAGAGCAGGATGTTGGAGGGCTTGAGGTCCCGGTGGACCACCCCCGCCTCGTGGACGGCGACCAGGCCCTCGGAGAGCGCCGCCCCGATGGCCGCGATCTGCGAGGCCGTCAGGGCGCCCTCCTCGGCCACCTTGTCGTGCAGCGAGGGACCGGGCACGTACTGGGTCGCGAACCAGGGCCGCTCGGCTTCGAGGTCGGCGGCGACCAGCCGCGCCGTGCAGCCGCCCCGGATCCGCCGCGCGGCGGACACCTCACGGGCGAACCGCGAACGGAACTCCTGGTCCTCGGCCAGATCGGGCCGGATCACCTTGAGCGCCACGCGCTGTCCGCGCCGGTCCGATCCCAGGTAGACCACGCCCATCCCGCCGGCGCCGAGCCGCCGGTGCAGTCTGAACGAGCCGACGACACGCGGGTCCTCGCGCCGGAGCCGCATCATCGCCATGTCCACCCCGCTGACCGGTCGTCCTGTTGACCTGGCACAGCTTACGGACCATCCGGCATGCGTGCTCAGAGGCCGCGCCCTCGTCAGGGGATTCGATCGTCAGTACGCAGCAGGCCACTTGAGGGTTCCGCCGCCGGTGGGAGACCCTGTGACCCCGTCCGGCAGGGCTGCCCCAAACACCCTGCGGGACAAGGAGATTGGGCTCCGGGCGCTCCCGTACGGCCGTCAGCCGCCCGGCGGAGCGCGCGACCCGACCGGGGGAGCGCGGCCGTACCCCGTACGAGGACACACGTGTGCGGGGAGTGACGGAAGTGAGAGAAGTCACCACGCTCCGGTCATCCCCTCCGGGAAGACCCCCACACCGCGACCGCGATCTCCACCCAGGGGAGTACGCGCGTGGTCCCCTCGTCATCCTCATGGAGGCCCGCCAAGGGTACGAGGGCATGAGGCCAGGAGCCTTTCCGCGGCCTAGTGTTGAAGACAAGCGGCGGGTGGAGCACTCGTCCCCCGAGGTCACAAGCCCGCCGCTGTCAGACGACAGGGAGAGGACCATGGCGGACACCGCACGGCAAGGACGCAAGGCTTTCGCGTTCAACGGCCACGAGTCCGGCACGCGCCACCCACTGGTGGCCGCGGCCATGGTGCTTCCCCTGGCCGCCCTCCTGCTCTTCCTCTTCGGAGGCTTCGACCAGGTGGTGGCACAGGCGTCGTCCGTGGGCGTGGTGCTGGGGCGCTGAGCGGCGCCCCGGGTCCGGGAGAGCGGCCCGGACCGGGACATCGGCCCGTCGAACCCCGTGGGGACGGGGGCGCGAGAACGGACGGCAGGTGAAGGGTGCCGCACGTCCGGCTGGGGAGCCGGACGTGCGGCACCCTTCCTCATGTCCGGGCTCCTCCCCGTAACCTGCCCCGGGACACCAGGGGAGGCACGATGACCGACGACGACGGCGAGGGCGACCCCGTACGGGTACGGGCGCGCACCCGACCGGTGACCCCGGACGTGCTCGCCGACTGGGGCTCGGACGGGCAACCCGCCCCGTACGCCCTCCTCGCCGACCGCCCGGACGGGACCGTCGTGCGCTGCGGGGAAACCGTGGCCAAGGCGCACGCCCCGGACAGCGACCCGCGGGCCCTCGCCGCCCGCCTGCGCCTCGCCGGGTCCGCCCCGCTCGCCGGGATCCTGCTGCGCCCGCTGCGCACCGGGTCCCTCCATGCCCGGCCCGTCTCCCTGTGGCCCTACGGGACCCCCGTCGACCCGGGGCGTCCCGAGGGCGCGCCCTGGGAGGCGGCGGCCCGGTTGCTGGCGGCCCTGCACCGCGTCCCGCCCGAGGCCCTCCCCGGCCCGGTGCCCCCCATGCGCGGCCCGGCCAAGGTCGCCCGCGCCCTGGACCGCCTGGAGCGGACCCCGCACCCCGAGCCGGAAGGTGCCGGGGCCGTGCGCGCGGCGGCCCGCGCCCTGCCGGGCTGGGTCCGCGGCCAGGGCGACCCTCCGCCCGGCGGGACCCTGTGCCACGGCGACTTCCACCTGGGCCAGCTCGTACGCCACCCCGCTCCGGGCGGCCCCTGGCGGCTGATCGACGTGGACGACCTCGGCCTCGGCACCCCGACCTGGGACCTGGCCCGCCCCGCCGCCTGGTACGCGGCCGGGATCCTCCCCGCGCCCCAGTGGCTGCGCTTCCTGGACGCCTACCGCGCCGCGGGCGGCCCGGCGGCCGGCCCGCCCGGCAGCGACCCGTGGCCGGAACTCGACCTCGCCGCGCGGGCGCTGACCGTACAGACCGCCGCGCTCGCGCTGGCCAAGTCGGCGCGGGCCGGTCGCCGGCTCGACGAGGCGGAGCGGCTCGTGGTGGAGGCCTGTGGCCGAATGGTCTCGCTCCCGCCCGAGTTGGAGTCCGAGCCCGCGTCGTAGGGTGAGCGCCACGACACCGGGCAGACATCCGGTGTCGACGCGACGGCGAGGAGTTGATCCGGTCATGCAGTGTCCGAAGTGTCACGCGATGATGCACACCTACAACCGCAACGGCGTTCAGATAGAGCAGTGCAGCGGCTGTCGGGGCATCTTCCTGGACTACGGCGAGCTGGAGGCGCTGACCCGCCTGGAGTCCCAGTACACCCAGCAGTACGGCCAGGTCCCGCCGCCCGCCGCGCCGCCGGCCCCGTACCCGGTCCAGCACGCGGCACCCGCCCCCGCCTGGGGAGCCCCCCAGCACCACGGCGGCCACGGTCACGGTCACGGCCACCACAAGGGCGGCTTCGGCCGGATGCTCTTCTCGTCCTGACCCACCGGCCCGAACGCCGCAAGCCCCGGCCGAATCGGCCGGGGCTTGCGGAGGGTGGTGCGCGATACTGGGATTGAACCAGTGACCTCTTCCGTGTCAGGGAAGCGCTCTCCCGCTGAGCTAATCGCGCGGGACCACGGTCATCGACCGTAGGTGGTGAGTGTACTGCGTGCGCGATACTGGGATTGAACCAGTGACCTCTTCCGTGTCAGGGAAGCGCTCTCCCGCTGAGCTAATCGCGCGGGGATCCTTGCGGACCAGTGGACGATACTGGGATTGAACCAGTGACCTCTTCCGTGTCAGGGAAGCGCTCTCCCGCTGAGCTAATCGTCCTTGGAGGTGGAGACGGGATTTGAACCCGTGTAGACGGCTTTGCAGGCCGTTGCCTCGCCTCTCGGCCACTCCACCATGGAGCCGCAGGGGTTCTCGGGAAGAAATCCCCCACTACGAGCGGACGACGAGACTCGAACTCGCGACATCCACCTTGGCAAGGTGGTGCTCTACCAACTGAGCTACGTCCGCAGGTCACCGTGTTCGCTCCGGGGTTGCCCCCTTCGCTCCCTGGCGACGAGTTGAACTCTAGCGGATTCCCGGGCCAGCTCAAAAACGCGTTTCCGCAGCGTGCTGCGCTCCGATCACCACCGGTCACCCCACCGTCACCTCACCGGCGCCATCGCGTCACCGGTCATAGACTCGCAGCCGTGCACGACCTGCCTCCCCTGGCCCGCTTCGGCGGCCTGCTCGCGACCGACCTCCGAGACGTCACCAGCGACCCCTCCGCCCTCGACTCCACCGGGTTCTGGGCCGTGACCGCCGACTTCGAAGGCCGGCTGGTCTGCGCCCGCTTCGGGGACATACGCACCGACCCCGTGCCGGCGCCCGTTCCCGGAGCCTGGCGCGGACCGGCCGCCGACCGGTGGTCCTCCTCGCTCGACCGCTCCGCGTACCTCGCGGGCGTGCGCCGGATCCGCGCGTACATCGCGGCGGGGGAGGTCTATCAGGCCAATCTCTGCCGCGTGATGTCCGCGCCCCTGCCGGATCCGGACACCGCCGACGTGGACGCCCTGACCGCCCTGCTCGCGCGCGGCAATCCGGCCCCCTACGCAGGAACGATTCGCCTCCCGGCCCACGGCGTGGAGATCGCCACCGCCTCCCCGGAGCTCTACCTCGGCCGCGCGGGCCGCCGCATCGAGTCCGGCCCCATCAAGGGCACCGGCCGCACCGCCGCCGACCTGCTGCCCAAGGACCACGCCGAGAACGTGATGATCGTGGACCTCGTACGCAACGACCTGGGCCGGGTCTGCGCCACCGGTTCCGTCACCGTCCCCGAGCTGTGCGCCCTGGAGGAGCACCCGGGCCTGGTCCACCTCGTGTCCACCGTCAGCGGGGAACTCGCCGAGCACGCCGGCTGGCCCGAGCTGTTCGAGGCCACCTTCCCGCCCGGCTCCGTCACCGGCGCGCCCAAGTCCTCCGCCCTGCGGATCATCGAGGAGCTGGAGACGGCCCCCCGCGGCCCGTACTGCGGGGGCGTCGGCTGGGTCGACGCCGACCGGGGCACCGCCGCGCTGGCCGTGGGCATCCGCACGTTCTGGATCGACCGCGCGGCCCCGGGCGGCCCCCGCCTGAGCTTCGGCACCGGAGCCGGGATCACCTGGGGCTCCGACCCGGCGCGCGAGTGGGCGGAGACCGAACTGAAGGCGTCGCGGCTGGTCGCGCTAGCGTCGGGGGAACAAGAGTCGGGCCCGTACGAGGCGCGCGACCTGAGTGGAGGGACCGTACGTTGAGGATCTGGCTCGACGGAACGCTGCGGGACGCCGACGACGCGAAGGTGTCGGTGCTCGACCACGGGCTGACGGTGGGCGACGGGGTCTTCGAGACCCTCAAGGCCCGGGAGGGCACCCTCTTCGCCCTCACCCGGCACCTGGACCGACTGACCCGCTCGGCCCGGGGCCTCGGGCTGCCCGACCCGGACCTCGACGAGGTCCGCCGCGCCTGCGCCGCCGTGCTGGAGGCCAACCCGGTGCCGCTCGGCCGGCTGCGGATCACCTACACGGGAGGCCTCTCCCCGCTCGGCTCCGACCGCGGCGAGACCGGGCCCACCCTGGTCGTGGCCCTCGGCGGGACCACCCGCCGCCCGGACACCACCGCGGCGATCACCGTCCCCTGGGTCCGCAACGAGCGCTCCGCGCTCACCGGCCTCAAGACCACCTCCTACGCGGAGAACGTGGTCGCCCTGGCCCGCGCGCACGCGGCCGGCGCCTCCGAGGCCCTCTTCGCCAACACCGTCGGCCACCTCTGCGAGGGCACCGGTTCCAACGTCTTCGTCGTCCTCGACGGGGAACTGCACACCCCGCCCGTCGCCTCGGGCTGCCTCGCGGGCATCACGCGCGCCCTGGTCGTGGAGTGGACCGGCGCCAAGGAGACCGAGCTGCCCTTCGACGTGCTGGAGCGGGCCGAGGAGGTCTTCCTGACCTCCACGCTGCGCGACGTACAGGCCGCCCACCGGATCGACGGACGCGGGCTCGCCGCCGCCCCCGGGCCCGTCACCGCCAAGGCGATGCGGGTCTTCGACGAGCGCGCCGCCTCCGACATCGACCCGTGAGAACCCCCGTAACCCTGTAGTCAGGCGGCCGTGGGGCGGGTAGAACTCGACGGATGACCACCACCCTGCGGCCGTCCGGGCCGCTCCGGCAGAACGCGGGCGGCGCCCGCTCGCGCCCGTACGAGATCCGCGTCAACAGTCGGCGCGTCGGGTCGCTGCTGATCGCCTCCGACACGCCCTTCGGGCCGACCGTCGGGGAGGTCCGCGACCTGGTCGTCGACGAACGCGACCGCCGCCGGGGCCGGGCCACCGTCGCGGCGCTCGCCGCCGAGGAGGTCCTGCGCGGCTGGGACTGCCGCAGGGTGCGGACCTCGGTCCCGGCCGACTCCCCGGGCGGGCTGCGGCTCGCCGCCGCCCTCGGCTACACGGAGCAGGGCCGCAACCTCGTCAAGGAACTCCCGGCCGAGCCGCCCGCGCTCTCCGCCGGGGTGCGGGGCCGCCCCATGACGGGCGTCGAGTACGAGGAATGGGACGGGCGGGCCCGGGCCTCCTACGCAGCCGACTGGACCGCCCGGGGCATGGACCCCGAGGCCGCCCGGGCCAAGTCGCGGGCCGACCACGACACGCAGCTCCCGCGCGGTCTGGACACCCCCGGGGTGGTCTTCACCGTCCTGGAGGCGGCCGGCGTCCCCGTCGGCCGGGTCTGGGTCGCCCCGAACGAGGAGGGCTCGTACGTCTACGACGTCGCGGTCGCCGAGGAACACCGGGGCCACGGTTACGGCCGCGACCTGATGCTCCTCGCGGAACACGCCGCCCTCGCCGCGGGCCACCGCCGACTCGGGCTCCACGTCTTCGCCGGCAACGTCCCGGCGCTGGGCCTCTACGCATCCCTCGGCTACCGGCCGACCCGCTTCCACTACGCCAAGGACCTGCTCTGAGCGGGCCCGCGCCCCGGCCGGTGGTTCAGCCCGCGAGCAGCCGGTCCGCGATCTCCTCGATGCGGGCGCGCAGGCCCTCCTGGCTCTTGCCGCCGTCGAGACGCTCGCCGTCGATCACGTAGGTGGGGGTTCCGCTCACGCCGATGGCCTTGCCCTCGGCCTGGTCGGCGTCGACGATCAGGATGTGCCGGCCGTCGATCAGGGCGGTGTCGAACTCCTCGACGTCCAGGCCCAGTTCACGCGCCACGTCCAGCAGGACCGGCTCGCCGCGCTCCCCGAGCTCGGCCGTGCGCTCCAGCAGCGCCTCCACGTACGGCCAGCCCCGGCCCTGCTCCACGGCCTCCTCGGCGGCCTGCGCGGCGGCGAAGGCGTGCTTGTGCTTCTCCAGCGGGAAGTGGCGCAGCCGGATGTCCAGCCGGTCGCCGTAGCGGGCCCGCAGGGCGCGTACGTCGTCCAGAGCGCTGTGGCAGTCCGGGCACTGGAGTTCGCACCAGACGTCGAGGATCACGGAATCGGTCATGCGCACAGTCTCCCAGCCCCCGCTCCCCGCCACCCACCGGGACCTGGGGAGGAGGCGCGACCCCGAGATGACCCGGAGATCGTCGCCGAGGGGGCCGCGGGCGTGGCCCCGGCGGGGGTGGCCGGTGCAGGATGGATGGGGACAGATCGCCCACCCGCCGCCCATCCCCGGAGGACCGCATGCTCGCCGAGACCATATGTTCCGCGGTGTCCGCGGCCGGCCTGGGCATCGCCGCGCTGACCGCCTACCGCAAGCGGTTCCTGGCCGCGACGCGGATCGCCGCCTACGCGCTGGTGCCGGTCGCCCTCGTGATGACGGGCGTGGTGCAGTGGCTGTCCGGGATCGTCTTCGAGCCCACCGTCTGGATCGGGTTCGGACTGCTCGCGCTGGCCTGCCTGCTGCTCGTGACGACGCGCGCGGTGGAGCGCCGGCGCCTGGGCCGGGAGCCGAAGGCGGCGCGGGCCCCGAAGGCGACCGGGGGAGCCCCGACCCGGGACGCCGTCGCCCCCACCGCCTCTGCCCCGTCCCTCGGCAAGGGATCCGGCCCGACCCGACAGGGCGCCCCTACGGCTCCGGCGGACGACTTCTCCGACATCGAGGCGATCCTCAAGAAGCACGGCATCTAGCGCGTACCGACGTCCGGCGTTCCGGCCCGCTCCGGCACGGGAGCAGGCGCGCGCATACCGGACGTCGACGCCCGCCGGGGGAGAAGCCCCCGCGAACCACCTGAACTGACGAGAACCGGGCGAACCACCGCCCCGCCACAGGCGTGTTGGGGGCAGATTCGGCATGTGCTGCGCGATCATCGCCCCGACATGTTCGACACCCCGCCGGGTGAGCCGACGGCTCCCGCTCCCGTTGCCGAAGTCGCCTTCGCCCCGGAAGGGCGCGGCTGTCTCTTCGCCCTCTCCCAACCGCCCCTGATGATCTTCCTAGGAGTGATCGGAACCCTGCTGCTGCTGGCCGCCGTGCACGACCTCCACCTGATCTGAGCCCCCCGGGTGCGCGTCCGCCTCCTTGCGGCGGGCCCGGTACGCCGCCACGTGCAGCCGGTTTCCGCAGGTCCGGCTGTCGCAGTAGCGGCGCGACCGGTTGCGGGAGAGGTCCACGAAGGCCCGTCGGCAGTCCGGGGCCTCGCAGCGGCGCAGCCGCTCCTGTTCGGCGGAGACCACGATGTAGGCCAGGGCCATGCCGCCGTCGGCCGCCAGGTGGTCGCCCACCGAGGCGCCCGGCGCGAAGTAGTGCACGTGCCAGTCGTAGCCGTCGTGGTCGGTCAGCTGCGGGGTGGTGCCGGCCGTCGCGACCAGCTCGTTGATCAGTACGGAGGCGGCGCGGGAGTTCGGCGCCGCGAAGACCTGGGCGAACTTGCCGCGCACGGCCCGCACCCCGGCGAGGTCACGGGCACCGAGTTCGCCGACGTCGCTGATCGCGTACTCCTGCACGAAACCGCGCAGCGATCCCACGTCGGAGAGCCCGTCGGGCTGGTCCGGTTCGGCCGCGGTGTTCACCAGCGCGACGACGACGTCGAGCGCGCGCCGGGTGTCGTGGGGGATCTGCACGAAAGTCGCTCCCTGGGGGCCGGCCTGGCGGCAGCGGACTGCCGCCGCCGCTGGGGGCCGACTCTAGCGCCTGCCGTCGGCGGGGCGCCCAAGCGCACCGGCGCCGCTCCCGCGGGTGGATTCCGCGGGAACGGCGCCGGCACGTCCGTATGTGGTTGTCCGCCACGCACCGTCGCCCCGAGTCGGACGGTGTCGAGCGGTCGTGCACTTGTCGGAGCCGGCTCAGCTTTCGGCCAGGATGTGGGAGAGCTCCTTGTCGAGGTCGAAGTGCCGGTGTTCGGTCCCGGGTGGGACCGCGGCGTCCGTCCGCTTGAGGAACGACTCGAGTGCTCGTGCTGGTGCTTCGAGCAGTGCTTCTCCCTCCGGTGAGCTCAGGGCGATGCAGACGACACCCTGACCGTGACTGCGGGACGGCCAGACGCGGACGTCGCCGGTACCGGTGGGCCGGTGGAGGCCCTCCGCGAGGAGGTCACGGGCGAATACCCATTCGACCGTCTCCTCGGCGCCGGTGTGGAAGGTGGCGTGCACGGCGTAGGGGTCGGCCGTGTCATACCGCAGGCCCGCGGGAACAGGCAGTGAGGACTCGCTCGACACAACGAGGCGCAGGTGCAGCTCGCAGCTGACCGTGGTGTTCATAAGCGCCAGGGCCTTTCGCTCAGTGTGCGCTCGGGGATTCGCACGTCGGCGAAATCGACATGCCACCTACGGTGCCGTTGTAAACCCCTCTGACCGTTTTGCGGACCTCTGGGTCCCTCGAACGGCGGATCGAAACCGGCATTCACGTGTGCTTCCGGCTCCGGTAGATTCGTCGGCATGGATACGGGGAGTGACCGCCGGACCGACGAGTCCGCAACCAGCCAGGCGTCCGCCGAAGAGGCGCCGCACGTGTCGAAGGCGCCCGCCTTCATCAAAGCCAACCGCAGCCTGCACCTGAGCTGGCAGGTCGGCGTCTTCGTCGTCGGCCTCGCCGTCATCGGCGCGGGCATCGCGATGCTCGTCCTGCCCGGCCCCGGATGGGTCGCGATCTTCGCGGGCCTGGCGATCTGGGCCACCGAGTTCGCCTGGGCCCACCTCGCCCTGCGCTGGACCAAGCGCAAGGTCAGCGAGGCCGCGCAGAAGGCGCTCGACCCGAAGGTGCGCCGCCGCAACATCATCCTCACCAGCGTCGGCCTGGTGATCGCGGGCGCGCTGATCGGCTTCTACCTGTGGAAGTACGGCATCGTGATGCCGTGGAACATCAAGGACCAGTAGACCGCGTGACCAGGCCGTGTGACCTGGTCATGGAGCACCGCTGACATGCGGTAATGTTTGCGGTGCGTCCGGGCGATTAGCTCAGTGGGAGAGCACTTCGTTCACACCGAAGGGGTCACTGGTTCGAACCCAGTATCGCCCACCCGGAGCAGCGGCCCGGAGACTCGAAAGAGTCTCCGGGCCGCTGTCGTTTCCCGCCGGATCAGCGGAGCCGGCCCAGCGCCCCGCGCAGTCGGCGGGCATCGCGCAGGCGCTTCTCGTACGTCGCACCCACCGCCAGCAGCAGCGCCCCCACCAGGGCCGGCGGGAGCCAGCGCGGCAGTGCCCCGACCACCTGGACCACGTACGGGGCCAACTCGTGCAGGGCCACCGCCGCCAGCGCGGCGCCGCCCAGCAGCAGCGGGGCCCGGAGCCCGCGCCGGGCGCCCACCAGGGTCACCGCCAGGGCGCCGAGCCCCAGCAGCAGCGGGCGGAGCCAGTGCGGGTCCGCCCAGAGCGCCCACAGGCTCGGCAGCAGCGTCGCGGCCAGCCCCGGCCCGTACGCCGGCCAGGACGCGGTCGCCGGCTCCCGGCGGCGGCGCAGCACGCCCACCGCCAGCGCGAGCACGGTGACCGGCAGGGTGTACGCCTCGGGGACCGTCACCCCCGACGCGCCGAGCCGGACCCAGGTGGCCAGGACACCCAGCGCTCCCGCGGCCCAGAGCGCCGCACGCCGTTCCGGGCGCAGGGCCGCTCCCGCGCAGATCACCCCGCCCAGCGCGAGGACCAACGCCAGGAGCGTGGGGTCGCCGGCGCCGAGAGCCACCGCCGCCACCCCGACCCCCACCGAGGCGGCCTCCGCCGCCCCGCGCACCGGGCCCAGCCGCGGACCGACGGCCGCCACCACCGCCGGCAGCGCGAGGAGGCCCACCCCGATCCAGGCCGGGGAGAGCCCCGTGAGCGCGCCCAGAGCCCCGAGCAGCGCCGCCGCGTACGAGACGGCCGCCACCGCGCCCCCGGCCCGCAGAGGGCGCGCGGCGGGCCCGTACGCCGCCGCCGAGGCCCCACCGACACCCAGCAGTCCGAGCACCGCGAAGGTCGCCGCCCGGCCGTCCAGCGCCGCCACCGACAGGTTCAGGGCGCCCACCACCGCGCACACCCCGGCGGCCCCCGCGACGGCCCGCGCGGGAACCCGCAGGGCCACCGCCCCGGCCGCCGCCGTCACCGCCAGCTGCGCGCCGAGCACCCCCGCCACCGGGAGCGCGGTGAGCATCGGGGCCGTGAACAGCGCGGCCCAGCCGCACACCACCGCCGCCACCCGCGACTCCCGGGCCGGCAGCGCCCCGGCCGGGCGGGCCAGGGCCGCCGCCACGAGCAGCAGGATCACCGGGAGCGCCACCCCTCGGGTGATCCCCTCCGCGTGCGGGGTCGTCGCGGCCCACACCTCGGTCAGCACCCCGAGCCGCGACACCAGGAGGACCGCCGCCGCGGGCGCCGCCCACAGGCCGGCGAGGGCGGCCGTCCACACCCCGGCCCGCAGCAGACCGCGCCGCACCGGCTCCGGGAGCGCGGGCGCCCGTACGACCGCCGCCGCCAGCGCGCAGGCCACGGCCACCCGCGCCGCCACCGCCCAGCCGGCCCCCGTCCCGGCCGGGAGCAGCGCCCCGACGGCCGAGACCCCCGCCAGGCCGCCCACCACGGCCGCCGCCCAGGCCTTCGGTGCCCGCCAGGCCACCGCGACGCCGAGCAGGGCGGCCGCCGCCAGGAGTGCCGCCGGGCCGACCGACCCGGGGGAGTCCACCGCGGCCGCCAGGGCTGCGGTCAGCGCTCCGGCGCCGAGCAGCCCGGCCGCCGACGCCGCCGGGATCCGTACCGCGCGCCGCACCACGAGCACCGCGAGGGTCGCGTCCAGCGCCGCCGTCGCCAGCAGGGCCCAGCCCCCCTCCGCCACGTCCGCCCCGGCGGCGGCCGCCGCCAACGGCAACGGCAGCTGCGCCGCGCAGATCGCCGCGACGGGAGGCAGGCGCAGCCGGCCCGGCGCCACCGCGTAGCCGGCCCACAGCGCCGCCAGGGCCGCCGCAGCCCACGCCGCGTACGCCACCGGATCGGTGTCCGGGAGGGCCACCACGTGCAGGGCGTACGCGTCGAGCAGGGTCAGCAGCAGCGCCACCGCGACGACCGACTCGGCCGTGGAGCGCAGCCCCCGCCGCAGCAGGAGGGTGGGCACGGCCGCCGCGGCCGTCGTCAGCAGGGCCAGCACCGCCGAGCGTCCGACGATGCCCAGGGAGCCCCAGCCGACCAGCGTGAAGGCCAGCGCCGCCACCGCCAACAGCACGGCGCCCAGGGTCAACAGGACGGTCTGCGCGCTCGGGGCCGGGGCCTTCGGGGCCGTCCCGGGGACGGCGCCGGCGACCGGCGGCGCGGGCGCGGGCATCCGGAGCAGGTGCAGCAGCCAGTCCCGACGGCCCAGCAAGTAGGCCCGTCGGGCGTCGAGTTGGACCAACTCGCGGTCGATGAGCGCCAGCTCTTCGGCGGGCTGAAGCGGGGTGTTCATGGTCGGAGTGTGGCGGCCGTCACCCCCTCAGGGCATGGGCGTGCGTACTCAGATCGGCGCTGAGTACCTCCCCGTACCGGGGGCGTGCTCCGGTATCCGGGACGCCGTCACCCCCACCGGGCCAGACTGGGGCCATGCAGCGCTGGACGCACTACCGCTTCCGCAGCGTGTGGGACCTCGACGCCCCGCCCGCGCTCGTCTTCTCCGTACTGGAGGACCCCGGCCACTATCCCCTCTGGTGGCCCCAGGTCCGTCGCGTAGAGTCCGCCGGCCGCGACAGCGGCGCCGCCCTGATCCGCTCCGTCCTCCCGTACGGGATACACGTCACGCTCACCCGGCTCGTGCGCGATCCCGCGCGGGGCGTGTTGGAGGTGGCCCTGCGCGGGGACCTCGACGGCTGGGCGCGCTGGACCGTCCGCCCGCGCACCGGGCCCGGCCGCGCCGTCCGCGCACGGGCGCTCTACGAGCAGGAGGTGGAGGTGAGGACCGCGCCGCTGCGCCGGTTCTCCCTCGTCGGACGGCCCGTGTTCCGCCTCAACCACGCACTGATGATGCGCGCCGGACAGCGCGCCCTGGCGGCCCGGCTGGAGGTGTCCGGGGAAGCGGTTTGAACAGACCCCGAGGCTCTTGTATTGTTCAGTGCGTTCCCGGGCGATTAGCTCAGCGGGAGAGCACTTCGTTCACACCGAAGGGGTCACTGGTTCGATCCCAGTATCGCCCACCGGGACAGGCCGGTCCGTCGAAAGACGGACCGGCCTTCCGCATGTCAGGGGCCTCCCGCGGGGGCCCGCTGCGAGCCGATGAACCTACGCCGCCGCCGACAGGTCCGGACGCAGCGGCCAGTGCGGGTCCACCGACTCCGGAGTGCCCTGCCGACTGAACCACGCCTGCAGGCCCCGCGCCTGGGCCGCGTGCCACACCGCCTGGAGCGTGTGCAACTCCGCCGGCGTCAGCCGCTCCAGCCGCGCCGCGAACCTGCGCCCGACCGCCCGTACGACCTCCAGCGAGGCCAGCGCGTCCGCCGAGGCCTCGTGCGCCCCCTCCAGCTCTATCCCGTAGTGCGCGCACAGGTCCGTCAACGTGCGGCGGCCCTTGCGGTAGCGGTCCAGGTGCTTGTCGAGCACCCGCGGATCCAGCACCGTCAACGGCCTGTTGTCCAGGTACCGGGCCAGCGTCGAGGCCCGGTGCCTGCGCAACTCCCGGTCCAGCAGCGTCAGGTCGAACGGCGCGTTCATCACCACCACCGGCCGGCCCGCCACCTGCTGCTCCCCGAGCGCGCGGGCTATCTCCTCCATCACCGGCGCGGGCCAACGGCCGTTGCGCTGGAGGTGGTCGTCGGTCAGGCCGTGCACCTCGGTGGCGCCCGGGGGCACCGGAACCCCGGGATTGACCAGCCACCGGGTCGTGCGGACCCGGCCGCCCGCACACTCCTGCACGACGAGCGCGGCGGACACGATCCGGTCCTGCTCGACGTCCACCCCGGTGGTCTCCGTGTCGAATGCGGCCAGCGGGCCCTCGTACCAGCGCGTCATGGCGAACTCCTCGTCCCCGAGCGGCGGGTGGGGGCTTCCTGTACACGCCACTCCCGCCGCAACGGTGATACCCGGGCTGTTTGCCCCGTACGCCGTTTGCGGGCACCCGGGTGCGGAGACAACTTCCCTGGGGGGTCGCACGCATGACCGGTCGTCACCCCACACCTCTCACGGCAGGGCCCGGAAGGCATGGGGAGCCGGCCATGGCACTCGCACAGCCCGAACCGGGCGGGGTGCTGCACGAGGGGACCGGTCCGCGGACCGGACCCCTGCGCGGCTCGCTCGCCACCACCGCCTGCATGGAGACCCTCCAGGTGGGCTACCTGCACGCCGTCGCGGCCGCCGCCGGCTGCGCACTGTCCTCGCCCTTTCCCGACAACGGCATCGACTGGCACGTCTCCCACGGGGCGCCCGAACACGTCGTCGACGACGAGGTCACCATCAAGGTGCAGCTCAAGGCGACCTACCAGATACCCGCGCGACCGGCCGGGGCCACCTTCGGCTTCACCCTCGACAACGAGCACCTGGTGAAGCTGGCCCGCACGCCGGTCGCCGTCCACAAGATCCTCGTCGTGATGCTCGTACCGAGGGAACGCGAGCAGTGGCTCAGCGCCGGACACGACCGGCTCGACCTGCGGCACTGCTGCTACTGGACCAACCTCGCCGGACACCCCGTGACCGGCCGGCGCCGCACCACCGTACGGATCCCCACCACGCGGATCTTCGACGACCGTGCGCTGTGCGAGATCATGACCCGGGTCGGGTCGGGAGGGACACCCTGATGAACTGGCACTCACCCCACCTGGAACCGCTCCCGTCCCCCGAGTACCCACCGGACGGCCCCGATCCCGCCCAGGTCGACCCCAAGGTGCTGGGCGCCCTGCTGCGCCGGCACGGCTGGCTGCGGCGCGGTGGCGCGGCCGGGCGATACGGGCGCTGGACCCCGCCGGGGCGTTCGGGCACCAGCCTGCTCGTGCCCGAGAGCCGGGCCTTCCCCGACTGCGCCGACCTGCTGGAGGAGGCGCTGACCGCCCTCACGCTCAGCGGGCTGCCCTCGGCGCGGGAGGTCCTCTTCGGGTTGAGCGTGCCCAGCGACGAGGTGCGCTGGGAGCGGGAGGTCCCGCAGGGGGCCTACGGGTTCCAGAGCGAGGCCGCCTGGCCCGTACAGGAGCAACTGCGCACCGCCGCGAGGCGGTTGCTGCTGGCCGGGGCCCTCGCCGACCGCGCCCGCGCCGGCTACCACGGCGCCCGCCACCAGGCCCAGGCCGAACGCACCCTGGACGGGGTCCTGGTGGGGCCCTCCCCGGGCGGGCGCCGGCTGTCCGCCTACGTCCCCGTGGACGGCGGACGCGGGCCCGTGACCCGGCTCCACCACGCCCTGCACGCGGCCCGCGAGGCGGTGGACTACCGGCGGGCCACCGGCGGCATGGAGGCCTTCGACGCGGCGGTCGAAGCCGGGGTCAGCCGCGAGCTGGCCGACGCCCTCATCGCCCTGGTGCGGGGTTCGGAGGGAGCCAGCGTCACCCTGGCCTGGGCCCCCGCCGCCGGGGTCCCGGCGGGCTGCGCCGCGCGGCCCGAGCCGGTGGAGTTCTCGCCCGGCGACCTGCCGGTGCTGCGGGAGGCCGCCGCCCGCTACACCCGGGCCGAGCCCGCCGTCCCCGTCCGCATCGCGGGGGCCGTGGTGCGGATGCGGCGCAAGGCGGCCGGGGGAGGCGGTACCGTCCGGCTCCGCGTGCTCGCGGGGGCGGAGGTCCCCTACGTACGGGTCGCGCTCGACGAGGAGGCGTACCGGATCGCGGGCCACGCCCACCTCGTCGGCCTCCCGGTCCGGGTCAGCGGCCGGCTCCAGCGCCGGGGCGGCTTCCGCCGGCTCACCGACGCGGCCGACCTGACCCCGGTCCCGCTGGACGAGGTGGAACGCGACCGCCTGATGAAGGCCCTGGACGCCTCCTTCGACCCGGAGGACGTCCTCCCGTCGGACGACTGAGCCCGCCCGGGGGCCGCTCGGTCAGCGGAAGGCGCTCGCGCGGACCGAGCCGCCGCACAGGGCGAACTCCCCGCCGTCGGACGGGCCGACCTGGAAGCGCGCGCCGGCGACACCCACCACGAGGGACGGGGCCACGGTCGGGTCGGCGCCCGAGGCGCAGTAGCCGTCCGCCTCGCCGAGGACCGGGGTGAAGGAGAGCACCGTCACGGCCTTGCCTCCCGCGGCCAGCTTGACCGGGGCGGCCCGACCCTGGGGGCTGACACTCAGCGGCTTGTTCCTGTCCGGTGAGCCCTGGCCCGCGAGGGCGACCGTCGGGAAGCCCCGCAACTCGCACGGCCCGCCCTTGTTGACCACCGTGAACCGCACCTGACCGGAGGGCGTCCGCTGCGCGCCGGCCGAGGTGAGCTGGGAGCCCTTGCACGCGGCGGCCGGGGCGGCGGCGGGCGTCGAGGCCGGTGTCGAGGCCGGTGTCACGGCCGGTCGCGCCGTCGCGGCGAAGGAGCCCGCGGGCACTCCGGCCAGCAGCAGACCGGTCGCCGCCACGGCCAGAGCCGCCTTCTTCGTGGACCTCGTGCACCTCGTGGCTCTCATGGGGGTCTCCTCTCGCGACCGCCGGGGGTCCCCTCACCCACCATCCCACGGGCCCCGGCGGGCGGCGCTACGACCCGGTGGCCGCCCGGGTGAAGGAGGCCATGCGCAGGCCCGGGACCGGGGAGAAGTCCGCCCCGCGGACGAAGCCGAGGCGCTCGTACAGGGCCACGGCGGGGGAATTGGCGGCTCCGGTGGTGACCTCGACGGGCCGGTCCGGGAAGACTTCCGTCAGGGCGTGCTCCAGCAGCAGGGAGGCAACGCCCCGGCGGAACCAGGCCGGGTCCACGCACAACCGGTCCAGGCTGACGACCCCCTCGGGTCCCTCCTCCCAGGCGAGGAACCCGGCGATCTCCCCGGCCCCGGCCCCGGCCCCGGCCCCGGCCCCGGCCCCGGCCCCGGCCCCGGCCCCGGTCCCCGCACCGCTTCCCGCCCCGGTCCCCGTCACCGCGCCGAGCCAGCGCAGCGGCCGGGCCCGCATCGCGGCCAGGCTCTCGCCGAGCGCGGGGATGCCGTCGAAGCCGATCAGAGCTGCCTCCACCGCGTAGGCGGCCCGACCGATCCGGTGCACCGCCCCGGCCGCGGCGTCGTCGCAGAGGTCGAGCGGGCGGACGTACGGGCTCGGGCGGCTGGGCATGCGGGGCGGTTCCCTCCGGGGCGCGGGGCGGTCGGGCGTCACGCTACCCGGGCCCGGCGGGCACCCCCGGACAACCGTTTAACGGCGCGGGCCCTCGGCTCGGTACGATTCAGGCGCGCAGTGATCGCTCGCGCACCCCTGAGTCAGGAGAGACCGGTGTCAGACGTCCGTGTGTTCATCCAACGCGATTCCGAGCGGGACGAGCGCGTGGTGGCCACGGGCACTACGGCGGCGGAGCTCTTCGCCGGCGAGCGCACCATCGTCGCCGCTCGCGTCGCCGGTGAGCTGAAGGACCTCGCGTACGAGGTGAAGGACGGCGAGACCGTCGAGCCGGTGGAGATCTCCTCCGAGGACGGCCTGAACATCCTGCGCCACTCGACCGCGCACGTCATGGCCCAGGCCGTGCAGGAGCTGTTCCCCGAGGCCAAGCTGGGCATCGGCCCGCCGGTCCGTGACGGCTTCTACTACGACTTCGACGTCGCCAAGCCCTTCACCCCCGAGGACCTCAAGGTCATCGAGAAGAAGATGCAGGAGATCCAGAAGCGAGGCCAGCGCTTCGCCCGCCGCGTCGTCACCGACGAGGCGGCCCGCGAGGAGCTCGCGGACGAGCCGTACAAGCTGGAACTCATCGGCATCAAGGGTGCGGCGTCGACCGACGACGGCGCGAACGTCGAGGTGGGCGGCGGCGAGCTGACCATCTACGACAACTTCGACGCCAAGACCGGCGACCTGTGCTGGAAGGACCTCTGCCGAGGCCCCCACCTGCCCACCACCCGCAACATCCCGGCCTTCAAGCTCATGCGCAACGCCGCCGCCTACTGGCGCGGCAGCGAGAAGAACCCGATGCTCCAGCGCATCTACGGCACCGCGTGGCCGTCGAAGGAGGAGCTGAAGGCCCACCTCGACTTCCTCGCCGAGGCCGAGAAGCGCGACCACCGCAAGCTCGGCACCGAGCTGGACCTGTTCTCCGTACAGGACGAGATCGGCTCCGGCCTCGCCGTCTTCCACCCGCGCGGCGGCGTCATCCGCCGCACCATGGAGGACTACTCGCGCAAGCGGCACGAGGAAGAGGGCTACGAGTTCGTCTACACCCCGCACGCCACCAAGGGCACCCTCTTCGAGAAGAGCGGCCACCTGGACTGGTACGCGGAGGGCATGTACCCCCCCATGCAGCTCGACGGTGGTACCGACTACTACCTCAAGCCCATGAACTGCCCGATGCACAACCTGATCTTCGACGCGCGCGGCCGCTCCTACCGTGAACTGCCGCTGCGCCTCTTCGAGTTCGGCACCGTGTACCGGTACGAGAAGTCCGGCGTCGTGCACGGCCTGACCCGCTCGCGCGGTTTCACCCAGGACGACGCGCACATCTACTGCACCAAGGAGCAGATGGCGGAGGAGCTCGACCGCACGCTGACCTTCGTGCTGAACCTGCTCCGCGACTACGGTCTGACCGACTTCTACCTGGAGCTGTCGACCAAGGACCCGGAGAAGTTCGTCGGCAGCGACGAGATCTGGGAAGAGGCCACCGCGACCCTCCAGCAGGTCGCCGAGAAGCAGGGCCTGCCCCTGGTTCCGGACCCGGGCGGCGCCGCGTTCTACGGCCCGAAGATCTCGGTCCAGTGCCGGGACGCGATCGGCCGCACCTGGCAGATGTCGACCGTCCAGCTCGACTTCAACCTGCCGGAGCGCTTCGACCTGGAGTACACCGGCCCCGACGGCACCAAGCAGCGGCCGGTCATGATCCACCGTGCGCTCTTCGGTTCCATCGAGCGGTTCTTCGCCGTCCTGCTGGAGCACTACGCGGGCGCCATGCCGCCGTGGCTCGCCCCCGTCCAGGCCGTCGGCATCCCGATCGGCGAGGGGCACGTGGAGTACCTGCAGGAGTTCGCCGCCGAGGCGAAGAAGCAGGGCCTGCGGGTCGAGGTGGACGCCTCCTCCGACCGCATGCAGAAGAAGATCCGCAACCACCAGAAGCTCAAGGTGCCGTTCATGGTCATCGTCGGTGACGAGGACATGGCCGCGGGCACCGTCTCCTTCCGCTACCGCGACGGTTCGCAGGAGAACGGCATCGCCAAGGACGAGGCGCTGGCCAAGCTGGCCAAGGTCGTCGCGGACCGCGTCCAGGTCTGATCGACCGCGTTCCCCAAGGGGCGGGGCCCCCGGAAGTGATCACTTTCCGGGGGCCTTCCTCGTACGTGCGGGCGAGGTCATATGCTGCATCCCATGACGATTGAGCCGGAGCAGCAGATCGGTGTGGGCACGCAGGACGCGTTCCAGCGTCTGTGGACGCCCCACCGGATGGCCTACATCCAGGGGGAGAACAAGCCGACCGGCCCGGAGGCCGGGGACGGCTGTCCCTTCTGCGGGATTCCGGAGATGTCGGACCAGGACGGCCTGATCGTCGCGCGCGGCGAACACGTCTACGCGGTGCTGAACCTGTACCCGTACAACGGCGGCCACCTGATGGTCGTCCCGTACCGGCACGTCGCCGACTACACCGAGCTGAACGGTCCCGAGACGGCCGAGCTGGCCGAGCTGACGAAGCGGGCCATGGCCGCGCTGCGCAAGGCCTCGGGGGCGCACGGCTTCAACATCGGCATGAACCAGGGCGCCGCAGCCGGCGCCGGGATCGCCGCGCACCTCCACCAGCACATCGTGCCCCGCTGGGGCGGGGACACGAACTTCATGCCCGTCGTCGGACACACCAAGGTGCTGCCGCAACTCCTCGCGGACACCCGTCAGATGCTCGCGGACGCCTGGCCGGTCGACTGACGGGCCGGACGGCCGTACGGACCCGCGTCGCGGACCGGGCTCAGGCCCGGTCGGCGCGGTCGGCCCGCCATTCGGCGAGGACGGCCTCCACGTCGAACGCGGTGATGCCCAGGGGCGGCCCCGGCGGGGGCATCCGCAGGGCCGCCACGATCTTCTCGTTGACCTCCGTGAGGATCGCCCGCGCCCGCCGCTCGGTGCGGGCCTCCCGGACCGCCTCCCGGGCGTCCTCGGCCTCCTTGCGCAGCGCGAGCGCCGGGGGCAGGGCGAAGAAGCCCTCGCGGTGCATCTTCCCCTTGATCCACCACAGCTCGTCGTAGGGCGCGTCCAGGGACTCCAGGGGCTTGCCCCAGCCGGGCAGGCTCGCGAAATCGCCCCGGTCGGCGGCCTCCCTGATCTGCCGGTCCACGAAGGTCTCGAAGCTGACTCCCGGTGGCTTGCGCTCGGTCACGGTCGGTGCCTCCTCCGGCTGGGCTGGCCTTTCAGGCTACCCATCAGGCGTCGTAGACGTCCGCCTTGCGCGGGGACGGTTCCTGGATGAGGCCGCTCATGATCGAGGAGCGGTTGGTGAAGCGGTCGGTGTCGACGCCGTTCTCCTCCAGCACCCGGAAGGCCGCCGCGTGCACGGCCCGCAGGACCGGGGCCACCGTGCGCAGGGCGTCGTCCGCCATGAAGCGGTGGCGCCACATGGAGCCCGCCCACACGTGCCGCAGGCCGAAGGGCTCGGGCAGCACCAGCTTGCCGCCGAAGTACTCCAGCAGCGGCGGGTACCAGGTGAGGGGCGCGCGCACGGCCAGGCGTACGACCTCGCTCGCGTCCACCAGGGGCAGTGGCCGCTCGACGGTCTCCCAGAACCGGATCGACTTGGGGACCTCCACCACCGGGGCCTTGGACTTGGTGGTGAACAGGCCCGCCACCGGACCCAGGGCGTGGGCGGTGACGTCCACGCGCAGGGTCTTGTACAGCACGGTGACCGTGACCAGCATGGTGATCACCAACTGGCCGTCCCAGAGCGGGTACTGGATGCCGAGGTAGTGCCGGTTGCCGGCGCTGAACTGCTGTTCGTTGCAGATCCGGGTGATCTCGTGGGACTTCACCAGGAAGGTGTCCACGGAGTCCCCGGTGGGCCGGGCCACCTCCGCGGCGCCCTCGCCGACCGGGGTGACGATCCAGTGCTGGATCGAGGCGGCCGGGAAGCCGCCGGTGTGCAGGGGACCGCGCTCCAGCTTGCGCAGCTCGGTGTCGACCGCGCGTATGACGTCCCAGCTGCGGAAGGGGTGGATCTCGTGGCCCTCGGTCTTCGGGGTCAGCTCCTCCGCCATCTGCCAGCTGCCCCAGCGGGTGCCCATGCCCAGGATGCCCTTGGGGCCGGCGTAGAAGACCGAGTTGCTGCGGTCCTCCGCGGTGAGCTTGGCCAGCTGGTGGCGCAGGTCCTCGCGGGCCTTCTCGTCGGGGTTCCCGGGGACGGCGTCCGGGATCTTGGCGGCGACCCCGCCGCCGCCGAGCAGGCCGTCCCAGCGCGAGCGCAGGTCGGCGGCCGTCCGCTCGCAGATCCGGCGGGCCAGGTACCAGCCCAGCACGGGGGCGCCGATCGCCGCGAGGAGGTACAGCTCCAGCAGTCCGCCCCCGGACTCGCGGTGGAGCACCCGGTACAGCAGCAGCCCCGCCAGGGCGACGACGGCGACCACCAGCGTGGTGCCGACCCAGGAGCTCTTCTTGCCGCCGTCCCCGCCGAGGGTCTTGCGCAGCTGGAAGAGGCCGAGCCACAGCAGCAGCCCCGGAAGGAACAGCAGGCCGCAGACGAGCATGACGAGGCGGAGCTTGCGGTCGCGCTCCTTGCGGATGCGGCTGGCGGCCAGGCAGTGCTCCACGACGGTCTGCGGGTCCGCGCCGAAGGACTGGATCAGGGGCTTGCGGCCGGAGCCGAGGGTGCGGGCCTCGACGGCCCGGCAGAAGGCCTCGCCGAGGTTCGGTTCGAGGAGGGAGATCTTCGGGTCCTTGACCGAGGCCGGGTGGTTCTCGCTGTTGGCCCCGAGGATCACGGACAGCTTCGTGTCCGCGCCCCCGTCGCGGTACGCGGCGGAGGCGAGCGCGTTGGTGGCGGCCGTCTGGCCGCCGCCGCCCTGGAGCGGGATCTGTGCCCCGGGCCTGAAGTCGAAACCGTCGTCCGCCACCGCTGCCCCCATCGCCGTGCCACTGTGCTCTTTGTCGTGCCGTGCTGCCGTGCTGCCGTGCTGCCGTCGTACCGTGCTGCTGTGCTGCCGTCGTGCGCTTCGCCGTGCCGCCGTGCTGTGGTCCGTCGCGCCGAAAAGCCTATCCGCGGACGCCGCCCCATGGTCATGGGACAGGGAAATACCGCCCACCGCAAGCGTGTTGGGTGGGCGGCAGCGGACGTTATGTCAGATGACTTCCCTTCTAGGGCTGTTCGCGCACCTTGTCCGCCAGGTGGGCCGGCATCGGTTCGTGCCGGGCGTACGCCCGAGTGAAGCGGCCCGTGCCGTGGGTCACGGAGCGCAGTTCGACGGCGTACCGGCCGATCTCGATCTCCGGGACCTCCGCCCGTACCCGGGTCCGGCCCGGTCCGGCCTGCTCGGTGCCGATCACCCGGCCCCGCCGGCCCGCGAGGTCGCTCATCACCGGGCCCACGTACTCGTCGGGGACCATGACGTCCAGCTCGGCCACGGGTTCGAGGAGGTGGATCGGGGCCTGGCCGGCCGCCTCGCGCAGGGCGAGGGCGCCGGCGGTCTGGAAGGCGGCGTCGGAGGAGTCCACCGAGTGCGCCTTGCCGTCGCACAGGGTGATCCGTACGTCGACCAGCGGGTGGCCGGCCGCGAGGCCCCGGGCGGCCTGGGCCCGTACGCCCTTCTCCACGGACGGGATGAAGGACCGCGGGACGGCGCCGCCGACCACCTTGTCCACGAACTCGATGCCGCTGCCGGGCGGCAGCGGCTCCACGTCGATCTCGCAGATGGCGAACTGGCCGTGGCCGCCGGACTGTTTGACGTGCCGGCCCCGGCCGGTGGCCCGGGAGCCGAAGGTCTCGCGCAGGCTGACCTTGTGGGGGACCGGGTCGACCTGGACCCCGTAGCGGGTCCGCAGCCGCTCCAGGGCCAGGTCCTGGTGGGCCTCGCCGAGGGACCACAGGACGAGCTGGTGGGTGTGCGGGTTCTGCTCCACCCGCAGGGTGGGATCCTCGGCGACGAGCCGGGCCAGGCCCTGGGACAGTTTGTCGTCGTCGGCCTTGCTGTGGGCCTCGACGGCGAGGGGGAGCAGGGGGTCGGGCATCGACCAGGGCTCCATCAGGAGCGGGTCGTCCTTCGAGGAGAGGGTGTCGCCGGTCTCGGCACGGGTGAGCTTGGCCACGCAGGCGAGGTCGCCCGCGACGCACCGGGTCAGGGGCCGCTGCTGCTTGCCGAAGGGCGAGGTGAGGGCGCCGACGCGCTCGTCCGCCTCGTGCAGGTCCCGCTCCTCGCGGCTCCGTTCGACCAGCCCGTGGCCGCTGACGTGCACGGTCTCCTCGGGCCGCAGGGTGCCGGAGAAGACGCGGACGAGGGAGACGCGGCCCACGTACGGGTCGGACGAGGTCTTGACGACCTCGGCGACCAGCGGGCCCTCGGGGTCGCAGGTGACGGCGGGGCGGGCCTCGCCGTCCGGGGTCGTGACGGCGACGGGGGCCCGCTCCAGGGGCGTGGGGAAGGCCCCGGTGACGAGTTCGAGGAGTTCCACGGTGCCCAGGCCCTGACGGGCGCCGTCGGCGGCGGGCGCGGCCATCAGGACGGGGTGGAAGGTGCCGCGCGCGACGGCCCGCTCCAAGTCGTCGATCAGGGTCTTGAGGTCGATCTCCTCCCCGCCGAGGTAGCGGTCCATGAGGGTCTCGTCCTCGCTCTCGGCGATGATCCCCTCGATCAGGCGGGACCGGGCGTCGTCGATGAGGGCCAGCTCGGCGGGGTCCGGGTCGCGCTCGGCCCGCTCGCCGCCGGAGTAGTCGTGGACGCGCCGGGAGAGCAGTCCCAGGAGCCCGGTGACCGGGGCGTGGCCGTCGGGCCCGGCGGGGCCCGTGAGGGGCAGGTAGAGCGGCAGGACGGCGTCCGGGTCGTCGGCGCCGAAGGCCTCCCCGCAGATGGAGGTCATCTGGGAGTAGTCGGCGCGGGCCGCCTCCAAATGGGTGACGACGATCGCCCGGGGCATGCCGACGTCCCGGCACTCGTCCCAGACCGCGCGGGTGGCCCCGTCGATCCCGTCGGAGGCCGAGACGACGAAGAGGGCCGCGTCGGCCGCGCGCAGACCGGCCCGGAGTTCTCCGACGAAGTCGGCGTACCCGGGGGTGTCGAGGAGGTTGACCTTGATCCCGGCCCATTCGACGGGGACCAGGGAGAGCTGGACCGAGCGGTGGCGGCGGTGCTCGATCTCGTCGTAGTCCGAGACCGTGGCCCCGTCCTCGACCCGGCCGGCCCTGTTCAGGGCCCCCGCGGTCAGGGCGAGGGCCTCGGCGAGGGTGGTCTTGCCGGCGCCGCTGTGGCCGACCAGGACGACGTTCCGTACGGAAGACGGCCGATCGGCCGTCGGTGCCCTGCCGGCGGCCCCGGCTTGGTGTGATGTGGCTCCCATGACGCTCGTGCCTCCCGGTGTCGCGGTGGAGGAGGATGATCGGGGTCCTTCGAGCTTTGCACCGCCGTCACACTGCGTCCATACGTCGTACCGGCCACCGTGCGCGCGGGGGCCCGGCGGGTGAAGCGGAGCCGGTACGGGGATCGCACGGGGCGAACCGGAGGGTGTGCGGCACTTCGGACCCGGGGCGCCGGCTACGATGGGCCAGCCGGTGGCCGCAAGGGCCGCGCGGCCCAGCGACCCTCCGGGAAGGCCATGCTGAACAAGTACGCGCGTGCATTCTTCACGCGTGTCCTCACGCCGTTCGCCGCGTTTCTCCTCCGTCG
This sequence comes from Streptomyces sp. NPDC088097, assembly GCF_044741845.1. Lineage (NCBI taxonomy): Bacteria > Bacillati > Actinomycetota > Actinomycetes > Kitasatosporales > Streptomycetaceae > Streptomyces > Streptomyces sp. NPDC088097. The sequence goes on along the minus strand of NZ_JBIUTJ010000012.1, from coordinate 55,863 downwards.
GGGGGTGAGCCCGGACGCGGTCACCCTCATCGGCACCGCCGGAGTGGTGGCCGGAGCGCTGGTCTTCTTCCCCCGGGGCGAGTTCTTCTGGGGCACGATCACCATCACCCTGTTCGTCTTCTCCGACCTGGTGGACGGCAACATGGCCCGCCAGGCCGGGACGTCCAGCCGGTGGGGAGCGTTCCTCGACTCGACCCTCGACCGGGTGGCCGACGCGGCGATCTTCGGCGGCCTCGCGCTCTGGTACGCGGGTTCCGGGCACGACAACGCCCTGTGCGCGGTCGCCATCTTCTGCCTGGCCAGCGGCCAGGTGGTCTCGTACACCAAGGCGCGGGGCGAGTCGATCGGCCTGCCGGTCGCCGTGAACGGGCTCATCGAGCGCGCCGAGCGCCTCGTGATCTCGCTGGTCGCGGCCGGTCTGTCCGGCCTCCAGACCTTCGGGGTTCCCTCGTGGATCGGCGTGCTGCTGCCGATCGCGCTATGGGTGGTGGCGGTGGGCTCCCTCGTCACGCTGGTCCAGCGGGTGGTCACCGTACGCCGTGAGGCCGCCGAGGCCGACGCCGCCGCCGCGACCGCCGAGGGGGGCGCCGCCTGATGGGCAGGACACAGGACAAGCTGGTCGACGGCCTCTACGGACTCGGCTGGGCGGGAGTCAAGAAGCTCCCCGAACCGGCGGCCGTGGCCCTCGGCCGCAAGATCGCCGACGTGGTGTGGAAGCGGCGCGGCAAGAGCGTGCTGCGGCTGGAGTCCAATCTGGCCCGGGTCGTGCCCGACGCGAGCCCCGAGCGGCTGCGGGAGCTGTCCCACGCGGGCATGCGCTCGTACATGCGCTACTGGATGGAGTCCTTCCGGCTGCCGACCATGGCCCCGGAGCGCTTCGGCACCGAGGTCCGCTTCCAGGACGAGCACCTCCTGCGCGAGGCCCTCGCCACCGGCCGCGGGGTGATCGTGGCCCTGCCGCACCTGGCCAACTGGGACCTCGCCGGGGCCTGGGCCATCGGCCACATCGGAGTCCCCTTCACCACCGTCGCCGAGCGGCTCAAGCCCGAGACGCTCTACGACCGCTTCGTCGCCTACCGCGAGAGCCTGGGCATGGAGGTCCTGCCGCACAACGGCGGCGCCGCCTTCGGCACCCTGGCCCGCCGGCTGCGCTCCGGCGGCCTGGTCTGCCTGGTCGCGGACCGGGACCTCTCGTCCTCCGGGGTCGAGGTGGACTTCTTCGGCGCCACCGCGCGGATGCCGGCCGGGCCGGCGCTGCTGGCCCAGCAGACCGGCGCCGTGCTGCTCCCGGCCACCCTGCACTACGGGGAGACCCCGGTGATGTACGGCCGGATCCACCCCGAGGTGGAAGTGCCCGGCGCGGGCACACGGGTGGAGAAGACCTCGGTGATGACCCAGGCGGTGGCGGACGCCTTCGCGTGGGGGATCGCCGAACACCCTGAGGACTGGCACATGTTGCAGCGGCTGTGGCTCGACGATCTGACCGACCAGGGGGAGCGCCCGTAGTGAAGATCGGCATCGTGTGCCCGTACTCGTGGGACGTGCCGGGCGGCGTCCAGTTCCACATCCGTGACCTGGCGGAACACCTGATCCGCCTCGGCCACGAGGTGTCGGTCCTGGCCCCGGCCGACGACGAGACCCCCCTGCCGCCCTACGTGGTCTCGGCGGGACGGGCCGTGCCGGTGCCGTACAACGGGTCGGTCGCCCGCCTGAACTTCGGCTTCCTCTCCGCCGCCCGCGTGCGCCGCTGGCTGCACGACGGGGTCTTCGACGTGATCCACATCCACGAGCCGGCCTCGCCCTCGCTGGGGCTGCTGTCCTGCTGGGCCGCCCAGGGCCCGATCGTGGCGACCTTCCACACCTCGAACCCGCGTTCGCGGGCCATGATCGCCGCCTACCCGATCCTGCAGCCGGCGCTGGAGAAAATCAGCGCCCGGATCGCGGTGAGCGAGTACGCCCGGCGCACGCTGGTGGAACACCTCGGCGGGGACGCCGTGGTCATCCCCAACGGCGTGGACGTGGACTTCTTCGCCAAGGCCGAACCCAAGCCCGAGTGGGGCGGACAGACCCTCGGCTTCATCGGCCGCATCGACGAGCCGCGCAAGGGGCTCCCGGTGCTGATGGCGGCCTTCCCGAAGATCGTCGAGGCCTGCCCGGACGTCCGCCTGCTGGTGGCGGGCCGGGGCGACGAGGAGGAGGCCGTGGCCTCCCTGCCGGCGGAGCTGCGCTCCCGGGTGGAGTTCCTCGGCATGGTCTCCGACGAGGACAAGGCCCGCCTGCTGCGCAGCGTGGACCTCTACGTCGCCCCCAACACGGGCGGCGAGAGCTTCGGCATCATCCTGGTCGAGGCGCTCTCCGCGGGCGCGGCCGTCCTCGCCTCGGACCTCGACGCCTTCGCCCAGGTCCTCGACCAGGGCGCGGCGGGGGAGCTGTTCGCCAACGAGGACGCCGACTCCCTGGCCGCCGCGGCCGTGGCCCTGCTGCGCGACCCGGCCCGCCGCGAGGCGCTGAGCGCCCGGGGCTCGGCGCACGTGCGCCGCTTCGACTGGTCGACGGTGGGCGCGGACATCCTGGCCGTCTACGAGACCGTCACGGACGGCGCCACCGCCGTGGCCACCGACGAGCGCGTCTCCCTGCGCAGCCGCCTCGGCTTCTCGCGCGAGGGCTGAGCGGCCGGCTCGCCGTAGCGGGTAGTGTCGCCGCCCGTGATCGAAAACCTTGTCTGGATCGCGGTGGCGCTCGGCGTCATCGGGGTCTACCTCAGTTGGACCGCCGGGCGTCTCGACCGGCTGCACACGCGGATGGACGCCGCCCGGGCCGCGCTCGACGCCCAACTCGTGCGGCGGGCCTCCGTGGTGCTGGAGGTGGCCACCTCCGGGGTGCTCGACCCCGCCTCCTCCCTCGTGCTGTACGAGGCCGCCCACGGCGCCCGGCAGGCCGAGGAGGAGCACCGCGAGGTCGCCGAGAGCGAGCTGAGCCAGGCGCTGCGCGCGGTCTTCGCCGACGCCGACCAGGTGGAGGTGCTCAAGGAGGCCCCCGGCGGCGTGGACGCGGCGGAGGAGCTGGCGGCGGCCGTACGCCGGGTGCCGATGGCGCGGCGCTTCCTCAACGACGCGGTACGGGCCGCCCGCGCGCTGCGCAGGCACCGCAAGGTCCGCTGGTTCAGACTGGCCGGGCACGCGCCGTTCCCGCTCGCCTTCGAAATGGACGACGAGCCTCCGGTGGATCTTGCCGACCGTCCCACCTAAGGCGTCCCTTTCGGATCTTGGCGGGCCCGGCAAGATCCGGCCTGGTCCTGCCCAGGGCCGCAGCGGACAAGTCGAGGGGCCACCGGCTCCACATTGGCCCTTGTAGTGGACTGGTCGGTGCGGTTTCCTCAGCCAGGTAGAGACGTCTTCCTTTCGAGTTCCGTTCGAGTGAGGTCAGCCCGTGAGCACGCTTTCCACCTCTTCCCAGTCCGCTGAGTCGGCCATCGGCACGTCCCGCGTCAAGCGCGGCATGGCCGAGCAGCTCAAGGGCGGCGTGATCATGGACGTGGTCAACGCCGAGCAGGCGAAGATCGCCGAAGACGCCGGCGCCGTGGCCGTCATGGCCCTGGAACGGGTCCCCGCCGACATCCGCAAGGACGGCGGCGTGGCCCGGATGTCCGACCCGAACATGATCGAAGAGATCATCGAGGCCGTCTCCATCCCGGTCATGGCCAAGTCCCGCATCGGCCACTTCGTCGAGGCCCAGGTCCTCCAGTCCCTCGGCGTCGACTACATCGACGAGTCCGAGGTCCTGACCCCGGCCGACGAGGTCAACCACAGCGACAAGTTCGCCTTCACCACCCCGTTCGTGTGTGGCGCCACCAACCTGGGCGAGGCCCTGCGCCGCATCGCCGAGGGCGCGGCCATGATCCGCTCGAAGGGCGAGGCCGGCACCGGCAACGTCGTCGAGGCCGTCCGTCACCTGCGCCAGATCAAGAACGAGATCGCCCGGCTGCGCGGCTACGACAACAACGAGCTGTACGCCGCCGCCAAGGACCTGCGCGCCCCGTACGAGCTGGTCAAGGAGGTTGCCGAGCTCGGCAAGCTCCCGGTCGTGCTGTTCTCCGCCGGCGGCGTCGCCACCCCGGCCGACGCCGCGCTGATGCGCCAGCTCGGTGCCGAGGGCGTCTTCGTCGGCTCCGGCATCTTCAAGTCCGGCGACCCGGCCAAGCGCGCCGCCGCCATCGTGAAGGCCACCACCTTCTACGACGACCCGAAGATCATCGCGGACGCCTCCCGCAACCTGGGCGAGGCCATGGTCGGCATCAACTGCGACACCCTGCCCGAGGCCGAGCGCTACGCCAACCGCGGCTGGTAGTCCCTGACATGACCACCCCCGTCATTGGTGTCCTGGCCCTCCAGGGCGACGTACGGGAGCACCTGATCGCCCTGGCCGCGGCGGACGCCGTGGCCAGGCCGGTCCGGCGCCCCGAGGAGCTCGCCGAGGTCGACGCCCTGGTGATCCCCGGCGGCGAGTCCACGACCATGTCGAAGCTCGCCGTGCTGTTCGGCATGCTGGAGCCGCTGCGCGAGCGCGTCCGGGCCGGCATGCCCGTGTACGGCACCTGCGCCGGCATGATCATGCTCGCCGACAAGCTGCTCGACGGCCGCGAGGACCAGGAGACCCTGGGCGGCGTCGACATGATCGTGCGCCGCAACGCCTTCGGTCGGCAGAACGAGTCCTTCGAGGCGAAGGTCGACTTCACCGGCATCGAGGGCGGCCCCGTGGAGGGCGTCTTCATCCGCGCCCCGTGGGTCGAGTCCGTCGGAGCGTCCGCCGAGGTCCTCGCCACGTACGACGGCCACACCGTCGCCGTGCGCCAGGGCAACGTGCTGGCGACCTCGTTCCACCCCGAGCTGACCGGCGACGACCGCGTTCACGCGTACTTCGTCGACATGGTGCGCGCGGGGCTGTGACCGGGTCCCGGTAGGATCCGAGGCGAACATTGTTGGTGACGCGAAGGAGACAGGCAGATGTCCGGCCACTCTAAATGGGCTACGACGAAGCACAAGAAGGCCGTGGTTGACGCCAAGCGCGGCAAGCTCTTCGCGAAGCTGATCAAGAACATCGAGGTCGCGGCCCGTATGGGCGGCGCCGACATCGATGGCAACCCGACCCTCTTCGACGCCATCCAGAAGGCGAAGAAGAGCTCGGTCCCGAACAAGAACATCGACTCCGCGGTCAAGCGCGGCGGCGGCCTGGAGGCCGGCGGCGCCGACTACGAGACGATCATGTACGAGGGCTACGGTCCCAACGGTGTCGCGGTGCTCATCGAGTGCCTCACCGACAACCGCAACCGCGCCGCATCCGACGTCCGCGTCGCCATGACCCGCAACGGCGGATCCATGGCCGACCCGGGCTCGGTCTCGTACCTGTTCAACCGCAAGGGCGTCGTGCTCCTGCCCAAGGCCGAACTCTCCGAGGACGACGTCCTGGAGACGGTGCTGGAGGCGGGCGCCGAAGAGGTCAACGACCTCGGCGAGAGCTTCGAGATCGTCAGCGAGGCCACCGACATGGTCGCCGTCCGCACGGCGCTCCAGGAGGCCGGCATCGACTACGACTCGGCCGACTCCAACTTCCTGCCGACCATGCAGGTCGAGCTGGACGAAGAGGGCGCGCGCAAGATCTTCAAGCTGATCGACGCGCTGGAGGACAGCGACGACGTGCAGAACGTCTTCGCCAACTTCGACGTCTCGGACGAGGTCATGGAGAAGATCGACGCCTGAGGCCGCCGAGCCTTCCTTCAGAGCGTGGCCACGGGCCGACGGGGACACACCCCGTCGGCCCGTGGCTCTGTCAGTGGCAGCGGTTAGTCTGGCGAGCGCGACCGTCGATCGAGCAGCCACGACGGCGAGCGACCACCTCCGCGGGAGAGCGGCGGCGGTTCGGCCGTGAAAGAGCGGCGGCGGTTCGGCCGTGAAGAGGGAGGGGCGCCGTGGTGCGAGTTCTCGGTGTGGACCCCGGGCTGACGCGGTGCGGTGTCGGCGTGGTCGAGGGGATCGCCGGCCGGCCGCTGACCATGGTCGGTGTGGGCGTCGTACGGACCCCGGCGGACGCCGAGTTGGGGGACCGGCTCGTCGCCATCGAGCAGGGCATCGAGTGGTGGCTCGACGAGCACCGGCCCGAAGTGGTCGCCGTGGAGCGGGTGTTCAGCCAGCACAACGTCAGTACGGTCATGGGGACCGCCCAGGCCAGCGCCGTCGCCATGCTCTGCGCCGCGCGTCGCGGCCTACCGGTCGCCCTGCACACGCCCTCCGAGGTCAAGGCCGCCGTCACCGGCAGCGGCCGGGCCGACAAGGCGCAGGTCGGCGCCATGGTGACCCGTCTGCTGCGGCTCGACGCGCCCCCGAAGCCGGCCGACGCCGCCGACGCCCTGGCCCTCGCCATCTGCCACATCTGGCGGGCCCCCGCACAGAACCGCCTCCAGCAGGCGGTCGCCCAACACGAGCTCCAGAAGAACCGGCTCCGGAACGACCCGCTCCGGAGCAACCGGCTCCCGCACGCCTCGAAAGGCCGTACCCGATGATCGCCTTCGTCAGCGGCCCGGTCGCCGCGCTCGCCCCCACCGTCGCCGTGATCGAGGTCGGGGGAGTGGGCATGGCCGTGCAGTGCGGCCCGAACACCCTCGCCGGCCTGCGCCTCGGCCAGGAGGCCAAGCTCGCGACCTCCCTCGTCGTGCGCGAGGACTCGCTCACCCTCTACGGCTTCGCCGACGACGACGAACGCCAGGTCTTCGAGCTGCTCCAGACCGCCAGCGGGGTCGGCCCCCGCCTCGCCCAGGCCATGCTCGGCGTGCACAGTCCCGACGCGCTCCGCCTGGCCGTCTCCACGGGCGACGAGAAGGCCCTGACGGCGGTGCCCGGCATCGGCAAGAAGGGCGCCCAGAAGCTGCTCCTGGACCTGAAGGACAAGCTGGGCCAACCGCTCGGCACCGGCGCCCTGGTCGGCGCCCAGCGGGCCGCCGCCGCGGGACCCGCCCCCTGGACGGAACAGCTCGCCGCCGCCCTGATCGGTCTCGGCTACGCCTCCCGGGACGCGGAGGAAGCCGTCGCCTCGGTGACCCCGCAGGCAGAGGAGGCCATCGCCGCCGGCGGATCGGCCCCGGTCCCGCAGCTGCTGCGCGCCGCACTGCAGTCCCTCAACCGGGCCCGCTGACCCACCCGGGCCCCCGGCCGCCCCGCGCGGCCGGCCCCGGGCCCCCAGGGTCGCGCGCCCGCGCCCCCGTACCCGGGCCCCGACGCGAAGACCGCACCGACCGAGAAGGCAGACTGACACCGTGAACTGGGACGACGAGACCGAGACCTCCGAGCCGGACCGGCTCGTCGCGCAGGCCGCGGACGGCGAGGACACCGCCGTCGAGGCGGCCCTGCGCCCCAAGGACCTCGGCGAGTTCGTCGGCCAGGAGAAGGTCCGCCAACAGTTGGACCTCGTCCTCAAAGCGGCCCGTCAGCGCGGCGCCACCGCGGACCACGTCCTGCTGTCCGGAGCGCCCGGCCTCGGCAAGACCACCCTCTCGATGATCATCGCGGCCGAGATGGGCGCCCCCATCCGGATCACCTCCGGTCCCGCCATCCAGCACGCCGGCGACCTCGCCGCGATCCTCTCCTCCCTCCAGGAGGGCGAGGTGCTCTTCCTCGACGAGATCCACCGCATGTCCCGGCCCGCCGAGGAGATGCTCTACATGGCCATGGAGGACTTCCGCGTCGACGTGATCGTCGGCAAGGGCCCCGGCGCCACCGCGATCCCCCTCGAACTGCCGCCCTTCACCCTGGTCGGCGCCACCACCCGGGCCGGCCTGCTGCCCCCGCCCCTGCGCGACCGCTTCGGCTTCACCGGGCACATGGAGTTCTACACCCCCGAGGAGCTGGAACGGGTCGTCCACCGCTCCGCCCGCCTCCTCGACGTGGAGATCGACACCGCCGGCGCCGCCGAGATCGCCGGCCGCTCCCGCGGCACCCCGCGCATCGCCAACCGGCTCCTGCGCCGCGTCCGCGACTACGCCCAGGTGCGGGCCGACGGGGTGATCACCCGGGAAGTGGCCGGAACCGCCCTCCAGGTCTACGAGGTGGACGCGCGCGGCCTCGACCGGTTGGACCGGGGCGTGCTGGAAGCCCTGATCAAGCTCTTCGGGGGTGGTCCGGTCGGGTTGTCCACCCTGGCCGTGGCCGTCGGCGAGGAACGGGAGACCGTGGAGGAGGTGGCGGAGCCCTTCCTGGTCCGCGAGGGCCTCCTGGCGCGCACTCCGCGCGGCCGGGTCGCGACCCCCGCCGCATGGGCTCACCTGGGGCTCGTTCCGCCGGCGCAGGCCAGGAACGGATCAAGCGGACAACCGGGCTTGTTCGGGTCCTGACGGCGCGGGCGTTTCCCCGGTCAGGAACTGCGGTGCCATGCTGGGCGTTGTTCCATCGGTGCGGACTCGCCTAGACTCCGCCGATGCCGACCCTTCGGGTCGGTGTGCCCACCCCCGTAGAAAAAGGCCGTCTCCCGTACGGTCGTGCGAAGGATCTCCGTCCCGTGAATCTCGTGACATTCCTCCCGTTCATCGTGCTCATCGGGGCGATGTTCCTGATGACCCGCTCCGCCAAGAAGAAGCAGTCGGCGGCCGCGCAGATGCGCAACGACATGACGCCCGGCACCGGGGTCCGCACCATTGGCGGCATGTACGCCACGGTGAAGGAGATCGGTGACGACACGGTCACCCTGGAGGTGGCTCCCGGCGTCCACGCGATCTTCGCGAAGAACTCCATCGGTGCCGTCCTGGACGACGAGGAGTACAACCGCATCGTCCACGGCGTCACCGAGGAGCCGACCCACGACACGCCGGTCGTCCCGGACGACGCCTCCTCCCTCACCGAGGGCGAAGCCCCGAAGGCGGACCTGTCCAAGGACACGTCCGCAGGCGAGGCCCCCAAGATCGACCTGGGCAAGGAAGAGGAGCCCAAGGGCGACGAGCCCAAGGACGGCAAGACGGACGGCGAGCCCGGCGCGAAGTAGCGCCCGGGCAGGGGATCGCGGCGGTGCCGGACCGGCGGCCGCCGCGGTGCCCGCAGTGAACTTCTGCGGGGGGCAGGGGTCCCCACCACACATTTCGTGGCCGTCCGCGCGCTGACCCGGCGCGGGACGGTTGGACAGGGAGAAACGACAAGGTGGCAGCACCGAAGAAGGGCCGGCGGCCCACGGGGGCTCAGGGGAGGCCGGAGCGCGCTCTGGCCCTCATCCTGATCGCGATGGTGGCGCTCACCGCGGGGATGTTCCTCACGAAGCAGACGACCCCCCGCCTGGGCATCGACCTCGCGGGCGGTACGAGCATCACGCTCAAGGCCAAGAGCGAGCCCGGCAAGCCGAACGCGGTCAACAAGACCAACATGGACACCGCGGTCGGCATCATCGAGCGCCGTGTCAACGGTCTCGGTGTGTCGGAGGCCGAGGTCCAGATCCAGGGCACCGACCACATCATCGTGAACATCCCCAAGGGGATGAACGAGCAGCAGGCCCGCGAGCAGGTCGGCACCACCGCCCAGCTCTACTTCCGCCCGGTCCTGGCCTTCGCCGACGGCGCCCCGGTCACCCCCCAGACGAAGCCGAGCGCATCGCCGGCCCCGTCCGCGAGCGGTTCCGGCGCCCCGAAGGCCGAGGGCAGCTCGAAGCCCTCCACCGGTGCCACCCCGTCGTCCAGCGCCACTTCCCAGGGCCGTGTGCTCAGCGAGGCCCTCAAGGCCCCGGGCACCCCCACTCCCTCGCCTTCGGCGAGCGAGTCGAAGAAGGCAGACGACAAGGCCACCCCCGCCGCGAGCCCGTCCGGGACCCCCGCCGCGAGCACGCCGCCGGTGGACCCCGCGATCGCCGACCTCCAGACCCGGTTCGCGGCCCTCGACTGCACCAACGAGGCCCAGCGCGCCGCCGCCGGCCAGGGCGTCAAGCCCGAGGAGCCGATGCTGGCCTGTGGTCAGCGCGGTACGACCTGGGGCAAGTGGGTCCTCGGCCCGGCCCAGGTCAACGGTCAGGACGTCAAGGACGCCAAGGGCGCCATCGAACCGCAGACCGGCGAGTGGATCGTCACGATGCAGTTCACCGACAAGGGCGCGGACAAGTTCGCGAAGATCACCGGTGAGCTCGCGACGCAGCAGTCCCCGATGAACCAGTTCGCGATCGTCCTCGACGGCAAGGTCATCTCCGACCCCTCCGTCAGCCAGGCCCTGACCGGCGGCAACGCCCAGATCACCGGCGGCTTCACCCAGCAGAGCGCCCAGGACCTGGGCAACATGCTCTCCTACGGCGCCCTGCCGCTGTCCTTCCAGGAGGACAGCGTCACCACCGTCACCGCCGCCCTCGGCGGCGAGCAGCTGAAGGCCGGCCTCATCGCCGGCGCCATCGGCCTCGCCCTCGTGGTGATCTACCTGCTGGTCTACTACCGCGGACTGGCCTTCATCGCGATCATCAGCCTCCTGGTGTCCGCGATCCTCACCTACACGATCATGGCGCTGCTCGGAAAGGGCATCGGGTTCGCGCTGAACCTGCCGGCCGTCTGTGGCGCGATCGTCGCGATCGGCATCACGGCGGACTCGTTCATCGTGTACTTCGAACGCATCAGGGACGAGATCCGCGAGGGCCGCACCCTGCGCCCCGCCGTCGAGCGCGCCTGGCCGCGTGCCCGCCGCACGATCCTGGTCTCCGACTTCGTGTCCTTCCTCGCCGCCGCCGTGCTCTTCATCGTCACGGTCGGCAAGGTCCAGGGCTTCGCCTTCACACTGGGTCTGACCACCCTGCTCGACGTGGTCGTGGTGTTCCTCTTCACCAAGCCCGTCATGACCCTGTTGGCGCGTACGAAGTTCTTCTCCAGCGGCCACCCGTGGTCCGGGCTGGACCCCAAGCGGCTCGGGGCCAAGCCCCCGCTGCGCCGGTCCCGCCGTACGGGTCCCGTCCCCGCCCCCGTCGACGCAAAGGAGGCGTGAGAGATGTCGAAGCTGGGAGATCTCGGCGCCAGGCTGTACCGCGGTGAGGTCGGTTACGACTTCATCGGCAAGCGCTTCCTCTGGTACGGCGTTTCCATCCTGATCACCATCACGGCGATCGTGGCCCTGGCCGTACAGGGCCTCAACATGGGCATCGAGTTCAAGGGCGGTGCCGTCTTCACCACCCCGAAGACGGCCGTCTCCGTCGCCAAGGCCACGGAACTCGCCGAGAAGGCCTCCGGTCACGACGCGATCGTGCAGGAGCTCGGCAACGGCACCCTGCGCATCCAGATCTCCGGTCTGGACACCAACTCCGCCGCCCCCGTCAAGAAGCAGCTGGCCACCGAACTCAAGGTGACCGAGGCCCAGATCAACGCCGACCTGGTCGGCCCGAGCTGGGGCGAGCAGATCGCCAACAAGGCCTGGACGGGCCTGGCCATCTTCATGGTCCTCGTGGTGATCTACCTGGCCATCGCCTTCGAGTGGCGGATGGCGGTCGCCGCGCTGATCGCGCTGATCCACGACCTCACGATCACCGTCGGCGTCTACGCGCTCGTCGGCTTCGAGGTCACCCCGGGCACCGTGATCGGTCTGCTGACCATCCTCGGTTACTCCCTCTACGACACCGTCGTCGTCTTCGACGGTCTCAAGGAGGGCTCGAAGGACATCACCAAGCAGACCCGCTACACGTACAGCGAGATCGCCAACCGCAGCATCAACGGCACCCTGGTCCGCTCGATCAACACCACGGTCGTGGCGCTGCTCCCGGTGGCGGCCCTGCTGTTCATCGGTGGCGGCTTCCTGGGCGCGGGCATGCTGAACGACATCTCGCTGTCGCTGTTCGTCGGCCTCGCGGCCGGCGCGTACTCCTCGATCTTCATCGCGACCCCGCTGGTCGTGGACCTCAAGGAGCGCGAGCCCGCGATGCAGGCCCTCAAGAAGCGGGTCCTCGCCAAGCGCGCGGCCGCCGCGGCCAAGGGCGAGCCCATCGACGCCGACGAGCAGTCCGGCGACGACGGCGAGGTCGTCTCCCACGGCGGCCAGGGAAGGCGGCGCCGGTGACCGCGCCCTGTTCCCCCGAGGTCCGCGAGCAGCTGCTCGCCCGGATCAAGGACGTCGCCGACTACCCGAAGCCGGGCGTGATGTTCAAGGACATCACCCCGCTGCTGGCCGACCCGAAGGCCTTCGCTGCCCTCACGCAGGCCCTGGTGGACCTGGCCGGCCGGTACGGGGCCACGAAGATCGTCGGCCTGGAGGCGCGCGGGTTCATCCTGGCCGCCCCGGTCGCCGTCCAGGCGGGCATCGGCTTCGTCCCCGTACGCAAGGCCGGCAAGCTGCCGGGCGCCACGCTCGCGCAGTCCTACGAGCTGGAGTACGGCACCGCGGAGATCGAGGTCCACGCCGAGGACCTGAACGCCGGTGACAAGGTCATGGTCATCGACGACGTCCTGGCCACCGGCGGCACCGCCGGGGCCTCGCTGGAGCTGATCCGGCGGGCCGGGGCCGAGGTCGCCGGTGTGGCGGTCCTGATGGAGCTGTCGTTCCTGCCGGGCCGGGCCAGGCTGGCCGACGCCCTCGCGGGCGCCCCGCTGGACGCCCTCATCGTGGTCTGAGCACCGTCCGCGACACGTCCGCCGAAGCGGCGGGCCCCCGGGAAGCCCCGGAGGCCCGCCGCTTTCGCGTACGCCGCGACCCGCCGGGGCGGCCCCCGGGGTGGGCCCGAGCCGCGTCCCGGGGGGCGACCGCGGAGAACGGGGCGGGGCAACCCTCGCTACCATGGGTTATCCGGACCTGACCGGGGACCCGGATCCTCCCCCAGACCCCGTCCGGGGGGACCCCCGTGAGGAGCGCTCTTGCCAGACGAGGTCCAGCCACTCTCCGCCGCGCAGCCCGACCCGCAGGCCGAGCCGGCCGAGCCGGCCGCGGCTGCCGCCGCCACGCCGCCGCCGGCCGCGGCTCCCGCCGCCGCGCCCCCGCCGGTCAAGCCCGCTCCCGCGAAGTCGGCCGGGTCCTCCAACCGCGTGCGCGCCCGCCTGGCCCGTCTCGGCGTGCAGCGTTCCAATCCGTACAACCCGGTACTGGAACCCCTGCTCCGGATAGTCCGCAGCAACGACCCGAAGATCTCGACGGAGACCCTGCGCCAGATCGAGCAGGCCTACCAGGTCGCCGAACGCTGGCACCGCGGCCAGAAGCGCAAGAGCGGCGACCCGTACATCACCCACCCGCTCGCGGTGACCACCATCCTCGCCGAGCTGGGCATGGACCCCGCCACCCTGATGGCGGGCCTGCTGCACGACACCGTCGAGGACACCGAGTACGGCCTCGAACAGCTGCGCCGCGACTTCGGCGACGCCGTGGCCCTGCTGGTCGACGGGGTCACCAAGCTCGACCGGGTCAAGTTCGGCGAGGCCGCGCAGGCCGAGACCGTCCGCAAGATGGTCGTCGCGATGGCCAAGGACCCCCGGGTCCTCGTCATCAAGCTCGCCGACCGCCTGCACAACATGCGCACGATGCGTTACCTCAAGCGGGAGAAGCAGGAGAAGAAGGCCCGCGAAACGCTGGAGATCTACGCTCCGCTGGCCCACCGCCTGGGCATGAACACCATCAAGTGGGAGCTGGAGGACCTCGCCTTCGCGATCCTCTACCCCAAGATGTACGACGAGATCGTGCGCCTCGTCGCCGAGCGCGCCCCCAAGCGCGACGAGTACCTGACCGTCGTCACCGACGAGGTGCAGACCGACCTCAGAGCCGCCCGGATCAAGGCCACCGTCACCGGCCGCCCGAAGCACTACTACAGCGTCTACCAGAAGATGATCGTCCGCGGCCGTGACTTCGCGGAGATCTACGACCTGGTGGGCATCCGCGTCCTCGTCGACACCGTCCGGGACTGCTACGCGGCCCTCGGCACCGTGCACGCGCGCTGGAACCCGGTCCCCGGCCGGTTCAAGGACTACATCGCGATGCCCAAGTTCAACATGTACCAGTCGCTGCACACGACGGTCATCGGGCCCAGCGGCAAGCCGGTCGAACTCCAGATCCGCACCTTCGACATGCACCGCCGCGCCGAGTACGGCATCGCCGCGCACTGGAAGTACAAGCAGCAGACCGTCGCCGGCACCTCCAAGGTCCGCACCGACGTCCCGCAGGCCGCCAAGGGCAGCGCCGGCCACGACACCGTCAACGACATGGCCTGGCTGCGCCAACTGCTCGACTGGCAGAAGGAGACGGAGGACCCGGGCGAGTTCCTGGACTCGCTGCGCTTCGACCTCTCGCGCAACGAGGTCTTCGTCTTCACGCCCAAGGGCGACGTCATCGCCCTGCCCGCCGGAGCCACTTCCGTGGACTTCGCGTACGCGGTCCACACCGAGGTCGGCCACCGCACCATAGGGGCCCGGGTCAACGGGCGCCTCGTACCGCTCGAATCCACCCTCGACAACGGCGACCTCGTCGAGGTGTTCACCTCCAAGGCCGAGGGCGCGGGCCCGTCCCGCGACTGGCTCGGCTTCGTCAAGTCCCCGCGGGCCCGCAACAAGATCCGCGGCTGGTTCTCCAAGGAGCGCCGCGACGAGGCCATCGAGCACGGCAAGGACGCCATCGCGCGGGCCATGCGCAAGCAGAACCTGCCGATCCAGCGGATCCTGACGGGCGACTCCCTCGTCACCCTCGCGCACGAGATGCGCTACCCCGACATCTCCTCCCTCTACGCGGCCATCGGCGAGGGCCACGTGACCGCGCAGAGCGTCGTGCAGAAGCTGGTGCAGGCCCTCGGCGGCGAGGAGGCGGCCAACGAGGACATCGAGGACTCGATCCCGCCGGCCCGCGGTCGCGCCAAGCGGCGCGGGAACGCCGACCCGGGCGTGGTCGTCAAGGGCGTCGACGACGTGTGGGTGAAGCTGGCCCGCTGCTGCACCCCGGTGCCCGGTGACCCGATCATCGGCTTCGTCACCCGGGGCTCGGGCGTATCGGTCCACCGTGCGGACTGCGTCAACATCGACTCCCTCTCCCAGCAGCCCGAGCGGATGCTGGAGGTCGAGTGGGCGCCCACCCAGTCCTCCGTCTTCCTGGTCGCCATACAGGTCGAGGCGTTGGACCGGTCCCGGCTGCTCTCGGACGTCACCCGGGTCCTGTCGGACCAGCACGTGAACATCCTCTCGGCCGCCGTGCAGACCTCCCGCGACCGCGTGGCCACCTCGCGGTTCACCTTCGAGATGGGCGACCCCAAGCACCTGGGGCACGTCCTGAAGGCCGTACGGGGAGTCGAGGGCGTCTACGACGTCTACCGCGTGACCTCGGCCCGCAGCCGCTAGGCGTCGGGCCGCCCGGTCCGGACGTGGGGGGGGGGGGCCCCCCCCCCGGGGGGGGGGCCGCGGGGGCGGGGGGGGGGGGGGGGGGGGGGTGGCGCCCCCCCCCACCCGAATTTTTTGTTTCCGGGCTAAAAGGGGGTGCGCACCG
>NZ_JBIUTJ010000012.1:0-40419 GCF_044741845.1 Streptomyces sp. NPDC088097 | reverse complement strand
CCGCCCGCCCGCAGGTCGGCGGGGGGGCCCCGCCCCGCGGGGTGCCCCCCCCGGGCCGGGGGGGGGGGGGCGCCCCCCCGGCGGGGGGGGGGCCCCCCCCCCCCCCGCCGGCACCGGGCGGGGGATCAGGGACAGCCCCACCAGACGAAGTTGAGGTTGCCTCCGAAGAGCGCGGAGACCACCGTCGCGGAGCCGATGATCCACAGCACCGTGCTCCGGCGAGCTCTGGCGAGCGCCAACGCGAAGGGGAACAGCAGCGGGAACGCGGGCATGATGAAGCGCATCTTCGAGAAGTAGAAGCCCGCGCCGCCCAGCGCCATCAGCATGATCATGGCGGCGAAGATCCACACGACCATCGGGGGCCGGCGCCTGCGCGTCATCAGCACGAACAGCACGAGCGAGGTGACGACGGTCAGCGAGACCACCACGTGGTTGAGGGTGGTGTGCACCTCGGTGAAGGTCTTCTTCAGCTCGTTCAGGGTGTCGAAGCCGCCGTCGTAGACGGAACCCCACCGCCGCTGGAGCTCGAAGTAGCCGTCCCAGCGGCCGAAGTGCCAGCCCACGTAGCCCACGTACCCGAACCAGCCGAGCGGGGCGATCAGCGAGGCCGTGACGATCCGGCCCACCGGGGGCCGCTGCACGCGCCGCTTGCGGCGCCACTGCACGTACTCCCAGACCCCGGCCAGGACCACGGCCGCGACGATGGCCGAACCGGACGGGCGGGTCGCCCCGGCGAAGAAGGCCAGCACACCGGCCGTCACCCAGGACTTCGTCATCACCGCGTACATCGCCCACACGGACAGGGCGAGGAAGAGCGGCTCGGTGTACGCCATCGACTGGACCATCGCGGCCGGCACGATCGCGAACAGGGCGCAGGTGAACAGCGCCACCCGGCGCCCGTAGATCTTGTCGGTGACGGCGAAGATGCCCCACGCCGCGACCACCGAGGCCAGCAGCGCCAGCCCCATCGCCACCCAGTTCATGGGCAGCCCGGTGACGTACGAGGTCCAGCGGATCATCATCGGATAGACGGGGAAGAACGCCATCTGGCAGCTCGGCCCCGCGAAGGCACAGGGCGACGGCGTGGCGATCGGGGTCGTCAGCCCGTTCTGCGCGATGTGCAGGTAGTAGACGGCGTCCCAGCGCCCGCCCAGGATCTCCAACGGCTGCACGTGCTTGCGCTGGGCCCAGAACGCCATGACGGCCAGTCCGGTCGCGCGCAGCGCGATGTGGATCAGCAGTGCCTTCCGCGCACGCTTCAGGTTGGCGAGTACGCGCCGTCCGACGCCTCGGAGTCCGGAGTCCTTCGTGCGGGGGAGCGGCTCGGCAACGAGTAGTGAGGCTGGGACATCAGCGCGTATCTGGGTATGCGTCACATTCAATCCTGGTCGTCGCCCGGCAGAAGGCCGCCGGGGCGGCACCGTACAACGGTACACAGGTGGTGGGTGCTCCCCGCGCGCACCCTGTGTTGAATCCGGGTAACAAGTAGGACGCACATCCGCGCCCCGCGCAAACGGCGGGGCGCCACCGAGTCGATCGGTGGCGCCCCGCCGGACGTACGACCGGGAAGGCCGGTGCGTCAGCCCCCGAACTCCTCCAGGCCCTTGAGTGCCTGGTCCAGCAGCGCCTGGCGGCCCTCCAGCTCGCGGGACAGCTTGTCCGCCTTGGAGTTGTTGCCCGCCGCGCGCGCGGAGTCGACCTGTCCGCGCAGCTTGTCGACGGCCGCCTGCAGCTGGCCCGTCAGACCGGCCGCACGGGCCCGCGCCTCCGGGTTCGTACGCCGCCACTCGCCCTCTTCGGTCTCCTGGATGGCCCGTTCCACCGTGTGCATCCGACCCTCGACCTTCGGGCGGGCGTCACGCGGGACGTGACCGATGGCCTCCCAGCGCTCGTTGAGCGAGCGGAACGCGGCGCGGGCCGCCTTGAGGTCCGTCACCGGGACGAGCTTCTCCGCCTCGACGGCCAGCTCCTCCTTCAGCTTCAGGTTCTCGATCTGCTCGGCGTCGCGCTCCGCGAAGACCTCGCCGCGGGCCGCGAAGAACACGTCCTGCGCACCGCGGAAGCGGTTCCACAGGTCGTCCTCGGACTCGCGCTGCGCCCGGCCGGCCGCCTTCCAGCTGTCCATCAGATCGCGGTAGCGGGCCGCGGTCGGACCCCAGTCCGTCGACTTCGACAGCGACTCGGCCTCCGCGACCAGCTTCTCCTTGGCCTTGCGGGCGTCCTCGCGCTGGGCGTCCAGCGCGGCGAAGTGCGCCTTGCGGCGCTTGGAGAAGGCGGAACGCGCGTGGGAGAAGCGGTGCCACAGCTCGTCGTCGGACTTGCGGTCGAGCCGCGGCAGGCCCTTCCAGATGTCCACGAGGGCGCGCAGCCGCTCACCGGCACTGCGCCACTGGTCGCTCTGCGCCAGCTCCTCGGCCTCGACGACCAGGGCGTCCTTGGCCCCACGGGCCTCGTCGGCCTGCTTGGCCTTCTCGACCTTGCGCTCCTCGCGCCGCGAGTCGACCGTCGCCACCAGCTTGTCGAGCCGGACGCGCAGTGCGGCGAGGTCGCCGACGGCGTGGTGCTCGTCCACCTGCGTGCGCAGGTGCTCGATGGCCGTCTGGGCGTCCTTGGCGGACAGATCGGTGGTCCGCACCCGCCGTTCGAGGAGGCCGATCTCGACCACCAGGCCCTCGTACTTGCGCTCGAAGTAGGCCAGGGCCTCCTCAGGGGTGCCCGCCTGCCACGAACCGACGACCTGCTCGCCGTCGGAAGTACGCACGTACACGGTGCCGGTCTCGTCGACTCGGCCCCACGGGTCGCTGCTCACAGCGCCTCCTCCACCTGATGCCCGTGGGGGTTCACCCCCGGGCATCGTCCACAGTTTCCTGGGGCGGGCAGCGCCCGCCCTGCACAACGCCAACATAGGCGACCGCCGGGCCGGCTGTCCGCATCCCGCACGACGGAATATCGACGTACGGGGGCGTCCGACCGGGCCCGGGCCGCGTGCCCGATCAGTTCTGGGTGACGGTGCCCTTCTCGATGGTGACCGGGGTCTTCGGGGCGCCGTCCTGCGCTCCGTCGGCCGTGCCGGCCTTGGCGACGTCCTCCAGGACCTTCAGCCCGGCGGCGTCGATCTTGCCGAACGGGGTGTAGGAGGGGGCCAGCGGGCTGTCCTTGTAGACGAGGAAGAACTGGCTGCCGCCGGAGCCGGGCTGGCCGGTGTTGGCCATCGCCACCGTGCCGGCCGGGTAGATCACCTGACCCTGCTCGTTCGGCTTGCCCAGGGCGTCCAGGTTCTCGTCCGGGATGGTGTAGCCGGGGCCGCCCATGCCGGTGCCCTCCGGGTCGCCGCACTGGAGGACGAAGATCCCGCCGGTCGTCAGGCGGTGGCACTTGGTCTTGTCGAAGAATCCCTGGTCCGCGAGGGACTTGAAGGAGTTGACGGTCTGCGGGGTCTTCGCCGCGTCCATCTCGAACTTCACGTCGCCCGCGCTCGTCTTCAGGTCGAAGGTGTACTTCGCCTTGGTGTCGATCGCCATCGCGGGCGGGGACTTCTTGGGCTTCGGCGAGGCCGAGGGGGAGGCGGAGTCCGCCGCGGGCTCCTTCGTCCCGTCCTCGCCGTCGAACACGCCGCCGACGATCAGACCGACCACAGCGGCGATCACCACGGCCGAGGCCGCGCCGATGACCGCGAGGCGCCGACGGGATTTCTGTCGGGCCTCGGCCCGCCGCTGCTGCTGGCGCTCGTACTTCTCCCTGGCGAGCTGTCGCCGACGCTGATCGCTCGTGACCACCGGGTCGTCTCCTTGTGCGTCTCTGGTACCGCTGTCCGGGCTGGGTTAGGCCGTACCGTATATGGGTTCGCTGTGTAATGAGGGGCGCCGGTAGGCTCTGATCAGCAGATTCCGATCCGCTGCCTCCCACCGGACGACGATTGAGGACGAACGTGCTGATTGCCGGGTTCCCCGCCGGGGCCTGGGGGACCAATTGCTATCTGGTCGCCCCCGCCGCAGGCGAGGAGTGCGTGATCATCGACCCCGGCCACCAGGCCACCCAGGGTGTCGAGGAGACGCTGAAGAAGCATCGGCTCAAGCCCGTCGCGGTCGTCCTGACCCACGGCCACATCGATCATGTGGCCTCGGTGGTCCCGGTCTGCGGAGCACACGACGTACCGGCCTGGATCCACCCCGAGGACCGCTACATGATGAGCGACCCGGAGAAGGCCCTCGGCCGCTCCATCGGGATGCCGCTCATGGGGGAGCTGACCGTGGGCGAGCCGGACGACGTCCGCGAGCTGACCGACGGCAGCAGCCTGAAGCTCGCCGGGATGGAGTTCTCCGTGGCGCACGCGCCCGGGCATACCAAGGGGTCGGTGACCTTCCGGATGCCCGAGGCGGCCGACGTGCCGCCGGTCTTCTTCTCGGGTGACCTGCTCTTCGCCGGCTCCATCGGACGCACCGACCTGCCCGGCGGCTCCCACGCCGAGATCCTCCAGTCGCTGGCCCGCGTGTGCCTGCCGCTGGAGGACTCGACGGTGGTGCTGTCCGGCCACGGTCCCCAGACCACCATCGGCCGTGAGCGCGCGACCAACCCGTACCTGCGGGAGGTCGCGTCCGGCCTCGGAGACGGCACCGCCGCTCCACGACGAGGAATGTGACGAGACTTCCGTGAGCACCTTCAAGGCCCCCAAGGGCACGTACGACCTGATCCCGCCCTACTCGGCCAAGTACCTGGCGGTCCGCGAGGCGATCTCCGCCCCGCTGCGCAAGGCCGGGTACGGCTACATCGAGACCCCCGGCTTCGAGGACGTGAACCTCTTCGCGCGCGGCGTCGGCGAGTCCACCGACATCGTCACCAAGGAGATGTTCACCCTCACCACCAAGGGCGGCTCGAACCTCGCCCTGCGCCCGGAGGGCACCGCCTCCGTGCTGCGCGCGGCGCTGGAGGCGAGCCTGCACAAGCAGGGCAACCTGCCGGCCAAGCTCTGGTACTCGGGCTCGTACTACCGCTACGAGCGCCCCCAGAAGGGCCGCTACCGCCACTTCTCGCAGGTCGGCGCCGAGGCGATCGGTGCCGAGGACCCGGCGCTCGACGCCGAGCTGATCATCCTGGCGGACCAGGCCTACCGCACCCTGGGCCTGCGCAACTTCCGCATCCTGCTGAACTCGCTCGGCGACAAGGAGTGCCGCCCTGTCTACCGCGAGGCGCTCCAGGCCTTCCTGAGCGGGCTCGACCTCGACGAGGAGACCGTCCGCCGCGCCGAGATCAACCCGCTGCGCGTCCTGGACGACAAGCGCCCCGAGGTGCAGAAGCAGCTGGTCGGCGCGCCCGCGCTGCGCGCATACCTGTGCGAGGCCTGCAAGGCGTACCACGAGGAGGTCCGGGCGCTGATCACGGCCGCCGGGGTCGTCTTCGAGGACGACGAGAAGCTGGTGCGCGGGCTCGACTACTACACCCGCACCACCTTCGAGTTCGTCCACGACGGCCTCGGCTCGCAGTCCGCGGTCGGCGGCGGCGGGCGCTACGACGGCCTGTCCGAGATGATCGGCGGACCGGCGCTGCCGTCGGTCGGCTGGGCGCTCGGCGTGGACCGCACCGTCCTGGCCCTGGAGGCCGAGGGCGTGGAGCTGGACATCCCGGCCGCCACCGCGGTGTTCGCGGTCGCCCTGGGCGAGGAAGCCCGCCGGGTGCTGTTCGGGAAGGTCACCGAGCTGCGTCGGGCCGGGATCGCGGCCGACTTCGCGTTCGGCGGCAAGGGCCTCAAGGGCGCCATGAAGGACGCCAACCGCTCGGGCGCCCGCTTCGCCGTCGTCGCCGGTGAGCGCGACCTCGCCGAGGGCGTCGTCCAGCTCAAGGACATGGAGGCCGGCGAGCAGACCCCGGTCGCCCTGGCCGACCTGATCACCGAGGTCCAGGCCCGCCTGGCCTGACGCCCGTGCCCGGAGGGCGGGCCGGGGACATCACGTCCCCGGCCCGCCCTCCGTCGTCCTTATCCCTTTCGAACGGTGGACGAGGGGGCCCGTACGGCACAATGGCCCGTGCTTGATGACCTTGCAGATGTGGAGCGGGCGGTTATGACGACTACAGGCGCCGGCGCGGACACCGCTCCGCGTACCTTCGGCGGCAGCCGGGCCCTGGCCCTGCTCCTCGTGATCACCGGAGCGGCGGGACTGCTCGCCGCGTGGGTGATCACCATCGACAAGTTCAAGCTGCTGGAGGACCCGAACTTCACGCCGGGGTGCAGCCTCAACCCGATCGTCTCCTGCGGCAACATCATGAAGAGCGAGCAGGCCTCCGCCTTCGGGTTCCCCAACCCGATGATGGGCCTCGTCGCCTACGGGATCGTGGTCTGCGTCGGGATGAGCCTGCTCGCCGGCGCCCGCTTCCGCCCCTGGTACTGGCTGACCCTGAACGCGGGCACCCTCTTCGGCGTCGTGTTCTGCGCCTGGCTGACCTACCAGTCCCTCTACAACATCAACTCGCTGTGCCTGTGGTGCTGCCTGGCCTGGGTCGCCACCATCGTCATGTTCTGGTACGTCACCGCGCACAACGTGCGCCAGGGGCTGCTGCCCGCCCCCGGTTGGCTCCGGAGCTTCTTCGACGAGTTCACCTGGGTGCTGCCCGTCCTGCACGTCGGGATCATCGGCATGCTGATCCTGACCCGCTGGTGGGACTTCTGGACCTCCTGAGCCGCCCGGCCCGCACTGTCAGCGGCCTCGCATAGGCTTTCGGTGTGGAACCAGACCTCTTCACCGCAGCTGCCGAGGACCGGCGGGAGAAGGACCCCGCGAGCTCCCCGCTCGCCGTCCGGATGCGCCCGCGCACCCTGGACGAGGTGGTCGGCCAGCAGCACCTCCTGAAACCGGGCTCGCCCCTGCGCCGTCTGGTGGAGGAGGGTGACGGCGGACCGGCCGGCGCCTCCTCGGTGATCCTCTGGGGCCCGCCCGGCATCGGCAAGACCACCCTCGCCTACGTGGTCAGCCAGGCCACCCGCAAGCGGTTCGTGGAACTGTCCGCGATCACGGCGGGGGTCAAGGAGGTCCGGGCCGTCATCGAGGGCGCCAAGCGCGCCGCCGGCGGGTACGGCAAGGAGACCGTCCTCTTCCTCGACGAGATCCACCGCTTCAGCAAGGCCCAGCAGGACTCCCTGCTGCCGGCCGTCGAGAACCGCTGGGTCACCCTGATCGCCGCGACCACCGAGAACCCGTACTTCTCGATCATCTCCCCGCTGCTGTCGCGCTCCCTCCTGCTCACCCTGGAACCGCTGACCGACGAGGACCTCAGCGCCCTCATGCGGCGGGCGCTCACCGAGGAACGCGGACTCGGGGGAGCCGTCACCCTGCCCGCCGACGCCGAGGCGCACCTGCTGCGGATCGCCGGCGGCGACGCCCGCAGGGCACTGACCGCCCTGGAGGCCGGCGCCGGCTCGGCCATCGCCCAAGGCGAGGGAGAGATCACCCTCCAAACCGTGGAGGAGGCCGTGGACCGCGCGGCGGTCCGCTACGACAGGGACGGCGACCAGCACTACGACGTGGCCAGCGCCCTCATCAAGTCGATCCGGGGCTCCGACGTGGACGCGGCCCTGCACTACCTGGCCCGGATGATCGACGCGGGGGAGGACCCCCGGTTCATCGCCCGCCGCCTGATGATCTCCGCGAGCGAGGACATCGGCCTGGCCGACCCCTCGGCCCTGCCCCTCGCCGTGGCCGCCGCCCAGGCCGTGGCCATGATCGGCTTCCCGGAAGCCGCCCTGACCCTCTCGCACGCCACCATCGCCCTGGCGCTGGCCCCCAAGTCGAACACCGCCACGACCGCGATCGGGGCCGCGCTGGCCGACGTACGCGCCGGCCTGGTCGGGACCGTGCCGACGCACCTGCGCGACGGTCACTACAAGGGGGCGGCCAAGCTCGGCCACGCGGTCGGGTACGTGTACCCGCACGACGTCCCCGGAGCCATCGCCGCCCAGCAGTACGCGCCGGACGAGATCCACGGCAAGCGGTACTACGAGCCCACCCGCTACGGGGCCGAGGCCCGCTACGCCGACGTGGTGGACAAGGTCCGCGAACGCCTGCGCGGCGGGTCCTGACCCGGCGGGGATGACGGGACAGCCCTTAGGCTCCCTCGCATGCGACACCGGGCCCCGCTCCTCGCCGTGACCGCCGCGCTGCTGCTCGCCGGCTGCCACCACGAGGACGCGGAAGGGGCCCGGGCGAGCGCGGCGGCGCTGGTCGCCGGGGTCCCGCTCGCGAGCCCGGGCTTCCCCCCGACCGCCGCCACCGCCGGGAAGCAACTGGGCGGGCTCCCGGTGGAGTGGGGCAAGAACTGGGAGACGTACAAGCGGGAGAACTTCGGCAGGTACTGGTCGGACGAGACCGACGCCATCGGCGGGCGCAACGGCTGCGACACCCGCGACGACGTACTGCGCCGGGACCTGAGCGAGCTGCGGGAGGGCGACCGCAACCCCTGCGTGGTGGTGTCCGGGGTGCTCCACGATCCGTACACCGGCAAGCAGCTCCCCTATTCCTACCGGCGCGCCTCGCAGATCCAGACCGACCACGTCGTGGCCCTGGGCGCCGCCTGGCGGGGCGGCGCGTACGCGTGGACCCCGCAGCGCAGGCTGGAGTACGCCAACGACCTCGACGTGCTGCTCGCCGCGGACAAGCAGACCAACTACGACAAGGGCAGCAAGACCGCCGACAAGTGGCGGCCGCCCCGTCGGGCGTACTGGTGCGAGTACGGGCGCCGCTACACCGGGATCAAGGCCAAGTACGGACTCTCGGTGACCCCGCCGGAGAAGCTCGCCCTCGGGGAACTGCTCGCCGACTGCCCTCAGTGAGAGGCGGCGGCGAACAGGTGGTGCATCGCCCGGCGCAGGCCGCAGACGTCCGCCACCGGCTCGGGGAAGTCGAAGCGGGCGTCGAAGGGGGCGCTGCCCGGGCCCTCGGTGAAGCGCACCCGCAGTCCGAGCCGGTCCAGCGCCAGCGGTACCGCCGTCATCCCGGCGCTCGCCCGGGCGCCGAGCAGCCCGCACAGGTCGGCGACCCGGTCGGCGTGGGCGGCGTTCAGATGCTGGAGCAGCTCGGCCTCGTGGGCGGTCATCGGGTCGGGCTCGGCTCCGGCGAGGTGGTCCGGGTCCACGGACTCCGAGCCCCACAGGTCCTCCACCCGGATCTCGCCGACCTCCAGGCGCAGCATCATCCAGGCGGGACGGCCGCTGTGGGGGGCGTCCAGGGACTCGGACATCCCCAGCAGCTCGCCCACGGGCCGGCGCTCGGCGAGCAGCGCGGCGCAGCCGGCGCGGTCGTCCCCGCGCACCGGGGTCAGCCACCCGGTCAGCCGGGCGAGGCCTCGGATACGATGGGGCACGGACACCGGCGCCACGTCCGTGATCTCGATCACGGCGGTGAGGTCGTCGTCCTGGGCGTGAGCGGCGGCCCTGGCTGCCGCGGATTCCCCGGAAACAAGGAGAATCACGTCCCCGTCCGGGGTGACGGTCCGTGTGACCGGCACTCCTGCCCCGAACTCGTCGGGCTCGTGCGTGTCACGAGCATCCGGCAGGGTGAGGGATACTGAGGCGTTGGACTCTACGAGGGTTCGTACGCGTTCGGCTCCGGTGAGCTGCCGAACGCCTTCCCTGGGACGCGGCTGACCTTGCCTACCGTCGTCGAAAGCAGATCCTGTTTCGTTTGGATCTGAACTTCGATGCGCACTGGGCAGGGGGATCCCATGTGGTCGAGACATTACGTCCTCCTCGCTAAGGTAAGCCTCACCTAACTTACATGGAGGTAGGTTCCACGTGAACCAGAAGCGACCCAAGGTCAAGAAGTCGCGTGCCCTCGGCATTGCGCTGACCCCGAAGGCCGTCAAGTACTTCGAGGCCCGCCCCTACCCGCCGGGCGAGCACGGCCGTGGCCGCAAGCAGAACTCGGACTACAAGGTTCGTCTGCTGGAGAAGCAGCGTCTGCGCGCGCAGTACGACATCTCCGAGCGCCAGATGGCCCGCGCGTATGACCGCGCCAAGAAGGCCGAAGGCAAGACGGGCGAGGCGCTGGTCGTCGAGCTCGAGCGTCGCCTCGACGCCCTGGTCCTGCGTTCGGGCATCGCCCGCACCATCTACCAGGCGCGCCAGATGGTCGTTCACGGCCACATCGAGGTCAACGGCGACAAGGTCGACAAGCCGTCGTTCCGCGTCCGTCCGGACGACGTCATCACGGTGCGCGAGCGCAGCCGCGAGAAGGTTCCGTTCCAGGTTGCCCGCGAGGGTGGCTACGCGGGTGAGGGCGAGACCGTCCGTTACCTGCAGGTCAACCTGAAGGCCCTGGCCTTCCGCCTGGACCGCGACCCGAACCGCAAGGAAATCCCGGTCATCTGCGACGAGCAGCTCGTCGTCGAGTACTACGCCCGCTGATCATCCGGCAGACGTAGCCCTCACAGGCTGGTGTCAGCCCGCCGTCCCCTCCGGGGGGCGGCGGGTTTTCCCGTTTCGCCCCCCGGAATTCCGGTTCTGCGGCCGATGCCCGGCGCGATAGGGTCGGAGCAGAGTTTTCTCCGTAGATCTTCTAGGTTCAGGGAGCGGTGCAACGTGACCGGTGGAGAAGTGGCCGGGATCCTCGTGGCCGTCTTCTGGGCCATCCTGGTCTCCTTCCTCGCCGTGGTGCTGGTGAGGCTCGCCCAGGTGCTCAAGGCGACCACCAGACTGGTGGCCGAGGTCACCGAGCAGGCCGTCCCGCTGTTGGCGGACGCCTCGACCACGGTGCGCTCCGCGCGCACCCAGCTCGACCGCGTCGACGCCATCGCGAGCGACGTCCAGGAGGTCACCTCCAACGCCTCCGCGCTCTCCTCCACCGTGGCCTCCACCTTCGGCGGCCCGCTGGTCAAGGTCGCGGCCTTCGGCTACGGCGTGCGCAAGGCGCTGGGCCGGACACAGGACGCACCCCCCAAGACATCCCGGCGAACCGTCGTCGTCGGCCGTACGGTGCCGGCCGCCCGGCGCCGGAACCGAAAGGGCTGAGACCTCCGATGTTCCGCCGAGCCTTCTGGTTCACCGCAGGCGCCGCAGCCGGCGTGTGGGCCACCACCAAGGTCAACCGTCAGCTCAAGAAGCTGACCCCGGAGAGCCTCGCCGTGCAGGCCGCCGACAAGGCCGTCGAAGCCGGCCACCGCCTCAAGGACTTCGCCCTCGACGTCAAGGCGGGAATGACGCAGCGCGAGGACGAGCTGAACGACGTACTGGGTCTCACCCAGGACCCCGACCGCCCCGACAACGTCACCGCCCTTCCCGGGCCGCGCCGACTGCGGGCGATCGAGCACGACCCGAACGACCAGACCACCCCCCGCACGAACCGCTCGGCGGTTACGTACAACCGGAATGAGGACCACTGATGGAGTCGGCAGAAATCCGCCGCCGCTGGCTGAGCTTCTTCGAGGAGCGCGGTCACGCCGTTGTCCCTTCGGCGTCGCTCATCGCGGACGACCCGACTCTGCTGCTGGTCAACGCGGGCATGGTCCCGTTCAAGCCGTACTTCCTCGGTGAGACCAAGCCTCCGGCTCCGCGCGCCACGAGCGTGCAGAAGTGCGTCCGTACGCCGGACATCGAAGAGGTCGGCAAGACCACCCGCCACGGCACGTTCTTCCAGATGTGCGGCAACTTCTCCTTCGGGGACTACTTCAAGGAAGGCGCCATCAAGTACGCCTGGGAGCTGCTCACCAGCTCCGTGGCGGACGGTGGCTACGGCCTGGAGCCCGAGAAGCTCTGGATCACGGTCTACCTCGACGACGACGAGGCCGAGCGGATCTGGCGCGAGGTCATCGGCGTGCCCGCCGAGCGCATCCAGCGCCTGGGCAAGAAGGACAACTTCTGGTCCATGGGCGTCCCCGGCCCCTGCGGCCCGTGCTCGGAGATCAACTACGACCGCGGCCCGGAGTTCGGCATCGAGGGCGGCCCCGCCGCCAACGACGAGCGCTACGTGGAGATCTGGAACCTGGTCTTCATGCAGTACGAGCGCGGCGCGGGCGACGGGAAGGAAGACTTCCCGATCCTCGGTGACCTGCCCTCGCAGAACATCGACACCGGCCTCGGCCTCGAGCGCCTCGCGATGATCCTGCAGGGCGTGCAGAACATGTACGAGACCGACACCCTGCGCGTGGTCATGGACAAGGCCACCGAGCTGACCGGTGTCCAGTACGGCGCCGCCCAGGGCACCGACGTCTCGATGCGCGTGGTCGCCGACCACATCCGCACCTCCGTCATGCTCATCGGCGACGGAGTCACCCCCGGCAACGAGGGTCGCGGCTACGTATTGCGACGCATCATGCGCCGCGCCATCCGCAACATGCGCCTCATGGGCGCCACCGGCCCGGTCGTCCAGGACCTCGTGGACGTCGTGATCGGCACGATGGGGCAGCAGTACCCGGAGCTGGTCACCGACCGCAAGCGCATCGAGACCGTCGCGCTCGCCGAAGAGGCCGCCTTCGTGAAGGCCCTCAAGGGCGGCACGAACATCCTTGACACCGCCGTCAGCGAGACCAAGGCCGGCGGCGGCACCGTCCTCTCCGGCGACAAGGCGTTCCTGCTCCACGACACCTGGGGCTTCCCGATCGACCTCACCCTGGAGATGGCCGCCGAGCAGGGCCTCGCCGTGGACGAGCCCGGCTTCCGCCGCCTGATGCAGGAGCAGCGCGACCGGGCCAAGGCCGACGCCAGGGCCAAGAAGACCGGCCACGCGGACATGTCCGCCTACCGGGCCATCGCCGACGGCTCCGGCGCCACCGAGTTCACCGGCTACGCCACCACCCAGGGCGAGTCCACCATCGTCGGCCTCCTGGCCAACGGCGTCTCCGCGCCCGCCGCCTCCGAGGGCGACGAGGTCGAGGTCGTCCTCGACCGCACCCCCTTCTACGCCGAGGGCGGCGGCCAGCTCGCCGACCAGGGCCGCATCAAGCTCGACTCGGGCGCCGTCATCGTCGTCCGCGACGTCCAGCAGCCCGTCCCCGGTGTCTCCGTGCACAAGGGCGTCGTCCAGGTCGGCGAGGTGACGGTGGGCGCCTCCGCGTACGCCGCCATCGACATCAACCGCCGCCGGGCCATCGCCCGCGCCCACTCGGCCACGCACCTGACCCACCAGGCGCTGCGCGACGCCCTCGGCCCGACGGCCGCCCAGGCCGGCTCCGAGAACAGCCCCGGCCGCTTCCGCTTCGACTTCGGCTCCCCGAACGCCGTCCCCGGCACGGTCCTCACCGACGTCGAGCAGAAGATCAACGACGTGCTCTCGCGCGAGCTCGACGTCACCGCCGAGATCATGAGCATCGACGAGGCGAAGAAGCAGGGCGCCATCGCCGAGTTCGGCGAGAAGTACGGCGAGCGCGTGCGCGTCGTGACCATCGGCGACTTCTCCAAGGAGCTGTGCGGCGGCACGCACGTCGGCAACACCGCCCAGCTCGGCCTGGTCAAGCTGCTCGGCGAGTCCTCCATCGGCTCCGGCGTGCGCCGCGTCGAGGCCCTGGTGGGCGTGGACGCGTACAACTTCCTCGCCAAGGAGCACACGGTCGTCGCCCAGCTCCAGGAGCTGGTCAAGGGCCGCCCCGAGGAGCTGCCGGAGAAGATCGCCTCCATGCTCGGCAAGCTGAAGGACGCCGAGAAGGAGATCGAGAAGTTCCGCGCGGAGAAGGTCCTCCAGGCCGCCGCCGGTCTCGCCGCCGGCGCCCAGGACATCCGCGGCGTCGCCCTCGTCGTGGGCACCGTCCCGGACGGCACCGGCGCCGACGACCTGCGCAAGCTGGTCCTCGACGTCCGCGGGCGCATCCAGGGGGACCGTCCCGTCGTCGTGGCCCTCTTCACCACGGCCAACGGCCGCCCGCTGACCGTCATCGCCACCAACGAGGCCGCCCGCGAGCGCGGCCTCAAGGCCGGCGACCTGGTCCGCACCGCCGCCAAGACCCTCGGTGGTGGCGGCGGCGGCAAGCCGGACGTCGCCCAGGGCGGTGGCCAGAACCCGGCCGCCGTGCCCGAGGCCATCGCCGCGGTCGAACGCCTCGTCGTCGAGACGGTCTGACGATGACGCTGCGCCGCGGTCGCCGACTGGCCATCGACGTGGGCGACGCCCGGATCGGGGTCGCCTCCTGCGACCCCGACGGGGTGCTGGCCACACCGGTGGAGACCGTCCCGGGACGGGACATCCCCTTCGCCCACCGGCGGCTGCGGCAGCTCGTCGCGGAGTACGAGCCCCTCGAAGTCGTGGTCGGCCTCCCCCGCTCGCTCAGCGGGCGGGAGGGGCCGGCCGCGGCCAAGGTGCGGGTCTTCGCCAACGAGCTGGCCAAGGGCATCAAGCCGGTGACGGTCCGTCTGGTCGACGAGCGGATGACCACGGTCACCGCCGCCCAGGGCCTGCGGGCCGCGGGGAAGAACGCGAAGAAGGGCCGCTCGGTCATCGACCAGGCAGCCGCGATCGTCATCTTGCAGAACGCCCTGGAGACCGAACGGGTATCAGGTAATCCGCCCGGTGAGTGCGTCGAAGTGGTTGTCTGATCGCGATACGGTAACGTTCCGCGCGATGAGACGGCATTCGAACAGCCGTCGCCCACCACTAAAGAGGCGGCACCGGGTGTCGCGGCCGAGAGAGGCCGTGGCCTTCGTCTCGCGGCTCTAGGGGACCGATGACCGAGTATGGCCGGGGCGGTGGCTCCGAACCGTGGCACCCCGAGGACCCCCTCTACGGGGACCAGGGATGGGCCGCGCCCCAGACCCAGCAGGGCCAGGTGCCTTACGGCGTCGACCCGCTCCAGCAGCAGTACCCGCAGGAGCCGCAGTACGGCCAGGCCCCTCCGCAGGATCCGCAGTACGCGCAGGCGCAGCAGCAGCAACAGCAGCAGTACGTGCAGCAGCAGCAGCACCAGCAGTACGTGCAGCAGCAGTACGCGGAGCAGCAGGGGTACGCCCAGCACCCCCAACAGCAGCCGATGTACGACACCCAGGGGCAGCTCTGGGTGCCGGCGCCCGACCAGGTCCCCTACATGGCCGCCGTCCAGGCGGACCCGTACGCGGGCTCCGAGCCGTACGCCCAACAGCCCCTCGCGGGCTACCAGGGCGAGGCCCCCGACCTGTACCCGACGGCGGACGCCTATCCGCCGCCGACCCCGCCCGGCCTGCGCCACCTGGAGCCGGACCCGGTCGAGGAGCCCCTGGACGAGGAGCCCGAGGAGTCCTTCCTCGCGACGGGCGGCCGGGGCTCGGACGACGGCGACGAGCCCGGCGGCCGCGGTGGCCGGCGGGCGGGCCGCGGCAAGGGCGGCAAACCCAGACGCAAGGGCCCCAACTGCCTGATCGCCGCGGTCGTCGTCATGGCCGTGCTCGGCGGTGGCGGTTACTACGGCTACTCGTACATCAAGGAGCGGTTCGCCTCGGCCGAGGACTTCGCGGGCGAGGGCTCGGACGAGTCCGTCGAGGTGGAGATCCCCAAGAACGCGGGCCTCGGCCAGATGGGTCGCATCCTCAAGGGCGCCGGCGTGGTCGCGAGCGCCCAGTCCTTCGTGGACGCGGCGACCGCCAACCCCAAGGGCAAGTCGATCCAGCCCGGCGTCTACACGCTGAAGAAGAAGATGTCCGCGCGAGCGGCCGTCGAGGTGATGATCGACCCCACCAAGCTCAACGTCCTCACCGTCCCCGAGGGCTGGCGCAACGCCCAGATCTACGCGGCGATCGACAAGAAGCTCGGCAAGCAGGAGGGCACCACGCTGGACATCGCCAAGCGTGAGGCCAAGAACTTCGGTCTGCCGGCCTGGGCGAACAACGACCCGAAGATCATGGACCCGCTCGAAGGCTTCCTGTACCCGACGCGCTACGACCTGAGCAAGGACAGCACCCCCGAGTCGCTGCTCAAGCAGATGGTCAAGAACGCCTCGGACAAGTACGCGGAGCTCGGGGTCGAGGCCAAGGCCAAGAACATGGGCCTGGAGAACCCGCTCCAGGTGATCACGATCGCGAGTCTCGTCAACGCCGAGGGCAAGAACCACGACGACTTCCGGAAGATGGCGGAGGTGGTCTACAACCGCCTCAAGAAGACCAACGACGTCACGAACCAGAAGCTCCAGTTCGACTCGACGTACAACTACGTGAAGAACCAGAGCGAGATCAACTTCAACCTCAAGGAAGCGCAGGGGTTCGACCACCCCTACAACACGCACTTCGTGAAGGGGCTGCCGCCCGGCCCGATCGCCAACCCGAGTGCGGACGCGGTGACCGCTACGCTCAACCCGGACCACGGCGGTTGGATGTTCTTCGTGTCGGTCGACGGTGACAAGACGACCTTCACCAAGACCTACGAGGAGCACCAGAAGCTCGCCGACGAGTTCCAGGCACGGCAGAAGCAGAAGAACGGCGGGTAGCAGTACATGTCACGGATACGGGCCGCGGTGTTGGGTTCGCCCATCGAGCACTCCCTCTCACCGGTGCTGCACCGCGCCGCCTACCGGGAGCTAGGCCTCGACGACTGGTCCTACGACCGGTTCGAGATCGACGAGGCCGCGCTCCCCGGGTTCGTGGCGGGGCTCGGCCCGGAGTGGGCCGGGCTCTCGCTGACGATGCCGCTCAAGCGGGCGGTCATCCCGCTGCTCGACGGCGTCAGCGACACCGCCGCCTCGGTGGAGGCGGTCAACACGGTCGTCCTCACCGAGGACGGCCGCCGCCTCGGCGACAACACCGACATCCCCGGCATCGTCGCGGCCCTGCACGAGCGCGGGGTCGAGAAGGTGGCCTCCGCCGCCATCCTCGGTGCCGGGGCCACCGCCTCGTCGGCGCTCGCCGCGCTCGCGCGGATCTGCACCGGCGAGGTCACCGCGTACGTACGCTCGCGCGCCCGGGCCGACGAGATGCGGGAGTGGGGCGAGCGGCTCGGCGTCCCCGTCCGCACCGCCGACTGGTCGCGGGCGGCCGGGGCCCTGACCGCCCCCTTGGTCATCGCCACCACCCCGGCCGGCGCCACGGACGCCCTCGCCGGCGCCGTGCCCGAGGCGCCCGGCACCCTCTTCGACGTGCTCTACGACCCCTGGCCCACCGCACTGGCCGCCGCCTGGTCGGGCCGCGGTGGCGCACTGGTGGGCGGGCTGGACCTCCTGGTCCACCAGGCCGTGCTCCAGGTCGAACAGATGACGGGCCGCACCCCGGGCCCCCTGACCGCCATGCGCGCCGCCGGCGAGGCGGCCCTCGCGGCCCGGCACTGAACGCACCGTCGTCTAAGATCGTTTCCTGCGATTCCAAGCGTGAGGGGACCTTGTGGGCGGGGGAACGACGGACCAGGTGGACCTGGTCCTGGCATCGAAGTGGGACGTGCCGCTCGCGCTCATCGGCCTGACGCGGGTGGCCTTCGGCTCCCTGCCGGCCTGGGCGAAGATCACGATCCTGTCGGTGGCCGGCCTGATGGGAGCCTGGACGGCCTTCACCTGGCTGCGGGACCGCGGGAAGGCCTCCTGACGCACCTTCCGGGCCCGCCCCCGTCGCACCCGGGGCGCCCCAAGGCCGCACCGGGCGTCCGACTGTTGGACCGGGCGCCGGGATACCGGGTCGGACGTGGGAGGATCGGGGGTACGGCGGGTCAGGGCCGCGCACCCGATCGCGCCGCCGCAGTGCCAGGCGCGAGCAAGAGGAGCATCGTTGAGCAGGTTGCGTTGGCTGACCGCAGGAGAGTCGCACGGACCGGCACTGGTCGCGACGCTGGAGGGTCTTCCCGCCGGCGTCCCGGTCACCACCGAGCTGGTGGCCGATCACCTGGCCCGGCGTCGACTCGGCTATGGCCGCGGTGCCCGGATGAAGTTCGAGCAGGACGAGATCACCTTCCTCGGCGGCGTCCGTCACGGGCTCTCGCAGGGTTCCCCGATCGCCGTGATGATCGGCAACACCGAGTGGCCGAAGTGGGAGACCGTCATGTCGGCCGACCCGGTCGACCCCTCGCTGCTCAAGGAGACCGGCCGCAACGCGCCGCTCACCCGTCCCCGCCCCGGCCACGCCGACCTCGCGGGCATGCAGAAGTACGGCTTCTCCGAGGCCCGCCCGATCCTGGAGCGCGCCAGCGCCCGTGAGACGGCCGCCCGCGTGGCCCTCGGCGCCGTCGCCCGGTCCTTCATCAAGGAGGTCGCCGGCATCGAGATCGTCTCGCACGTGGTCGAGCTGGCCGCGGCCAAGGCCCCGTACGGCGTCTACCCGACCCCCGCCGACGTCGACCGGCTCGACGCCGACCCGGTGCGCTGCCTCGACGCCGACGCGTCGAAGGCGATGGTCGCCGAGATCGACCAGGCCCACAAGGACGGCGACACCCTCGGCGGTGTGGTCGAGGTCCTCGCCTACGGCGTGCCCGTCGGCCTCGGCTCGCACGTCCACTGGGACCGGCGCCTCGACGCCCGCCTCGCCGCCGCCCTGATGGGCATCCAGGCCATCAAGGGCGTGGAGGTCGGCGACGGCTTCGACCTGGCCCGCGTGCCCGGCTCGCAGGCCCACGACGAGATCGTCTCCACCCCCGAGGGCATCCGCCGCACCTCCGGCCGCTCCGGTGGCACCGAGGGCGGTCTGACCACCGGCGAGCTGCTGCGCGTACGGGCCGCGATGAAGCCCATCGCGACCGTGCCGAAGGCCCTCGCCACCATCGACGTGGCCACCGGCGAGGCCACCGTCGCGCACCACCAGCGCTCCGACGTCTGTGCCGTGCCCGCCGCCGGCATCGTCGCCGAGGCCATGGTCGCCCTGGTCCTGGCCGACGCCGTCGTGGAGAAGTTCGGTGGCGACTCCGTCCCCGAGACCCGCCGCAACGTGCGCTCCTACCTCGACAACCTGCAGATCCGGTGACGGCCACCGGACCACTGGTCGTCCTCGTCGGACCCATGGGGTCCGGCAAGTCCACGGTCGGCGGCCTGCTCGCCGACCGCCTGGGCGTCCCCTACCGGGACACCGACGCCGACATCGTCGCGGCCACCGGCCGGGAGATCTCCGACCTCTTCGTCGACGAGGGCGAGCCGCACTTCCGCGCGCTGGAACGGCAGGCCGTCGCGGCCGCCGTCGCCGAGCACGCGGGGGTCCTCGCCCTCGGCGGCGGCGCCGTCCTCGACGCGGGCACCCGCGAGCTGCTCGTCGGGCTGCCCGTGGCCTACCTGTCGATGGACGTCGAGGAGGCCGTGCGCCGCGTCGGCCTCGGCGCCGCGCGCCCGCTGCTCGCCGTCAACCCGCGCCGCCAGTGGCGCGAGCTGATGGACGCCCGGCGCCACCTGTACACCGAAGTCGCGCGCGTCGTGGTGGCCACCGACGACCGCACCCCCGAAGAGGTCGCCCAGGCGGTCCTCGACGCTCTGGAGTTGAAGGACGTATGACAGACCAGGTGACGCGGATCAACGTCGGCGCGAGCGCCGGGCACGACGCGTACGACGTGCTGGTCGGCCGGCAGCTGCTCGGCGAGCTCGGCTCCCTGATCGGCACGAAGGCCCGCCGGGTCGCCGTGATCCACCCGGAGGCCCTGGCCTCCACCGGTGAGGCACTGCGGGACGACCTGGCGGCGCAGGGCTACGAGGCCGTCGCCATCCAGGTGCCGAACGCCGAGGAGGCCAAGACCATCGAGGTCGCGGCGTACTGCTGGAAGGCCCTCGGGCAGTCCAACTTCACCCGCACCGACGTCATCGTCGGCGTGGGCGGCGGCGCCACCACCGACCTCGCGGGCTTCGTCGCGGCCTCCTGGCTGCGCGGGGTGCGCTGGATCGCCGTCCCCACCACCGTCCTGGCGATGGTGGACGCGGCCGTCGGCGGCAAGACCGGCATCAACACCGCCGAGGGCAAGAACCTCGTCGGCGCCTTCCACCCGCCGGCCGGGGTGCTCTGCGACCTCGCCGCCCTGGACTCGCTGCCGGTCAACGACTACGTCAGCGGCATGGCCGAGATCATCAAGGCCGGTTTCATCGCCGACCCGGTGATCCTCGACCTGGTCGAGGAGGACCCGCAGGCGGCCCGTACGCCCAACGGTCCGCACACCGCCGAGTTGATCGTGCGCTCCATCCGGGTCAAGGCCGACGTGGTCTCCAGCGACCTCAAGGAAGCCGGACTGCGCGAGATCCTCAACTACGGCCACACCCTCGCGCACGCGATCGAGAAGAACGAGCGCTACAAGTGGCGCCACGGCGCGGCCGTCTCCGTCGGCATGGTCTTCGCGGCCGAACTGGGCCGGCTGGCCGGGCGCCTGGACGACGCGACCGCCGACCGGCACAAGGCCGTGCTGGCCTCCGTCGGACTGCCCCTGACCTACCGCGGCGACCAGTGGCCCAAGCTGCTGGAGACGATGAAGCTCGACAAGAAGTCCCGCGGCGACATGCTGCGCTTCATCGTCCTGGACGGACTGGGCAAGCCCACCGTCCTGGAAGGGCCCGACCCGGCCGTGCTGTTCGCCGCCTTCGGCGAGGTCGCGGCGTGACCCGGCGCGTGTTCGTCCTGAACGGCCCGAACCTGGGCCGGCTCGGCTCGCGCGAGCCCGACGTCTACGGGGCCACCTCGTACGCCGGTCTCGTCGAGAGCTGCCGCACCGTGGGCGAGGAGCTCGGCTTCGCCGTGGAGGTCCGCGAGACCAACGACGAGGGCGAGCTCGTGCGCTGGCTGCACGAGGCGGCGGACGGCAAGGTGCCCGTCGTCATCAACCCGGGCGCCTTCACGCACTACTCGTACGCCATGAGGGACGCGGCCGCCCAGCGGACCGCGCCCCTGATCGAGGTGCACATCTCCAACCCGTACGCCCGTGAGGAGTTCCGGCACACCTCGGTCATCGCGGCCGTGGCCACCGGGACCGTTGCGGGGTTCGGGCTCGGCTCCTACCGGCTGGCGCTGCGCGCGCTGGCCGAAGAGGTCGAGGCCTGAGATAACGTTCTCGCATCAGTCGCCTGAACGAGACGGAGTGGCGCGGATGCAGCACGGAGTGGGGGAGTGGGGTCCGCCGGTTCAGCAACCGGCGGGGCCCCCGCAGCCGCCGATACCCCCCGCACAGGGATGGCCGGTGGTCCCCGTGCCCGAGGCCACGGGACACGTCCCGCTGCCTGCGGCCGCGCCGCCGGTGCCCCCCGGTCCGGGGACCGGCGGCGCCGTCCTCGCCGTGCTGCTCATCGGCCCGGCGGGGGCCGGCAAGACCACCGTGGCCCGGCACTGGGCGAACACCCGCCCGGTGCCGACCGCCCACGTCAGCCTGGACGACGTCCGCGAATGGGTCCGCTCGGGCTTCGCGGACCCCCAGTCCGGGTGGAACGACCACTCCGAGGCCCAGTACCGCCTGGCCCGACGCACCTGCGGCTTCGCCGCCCGCAACTTCCTGGCCAACGGCATCTCCTGCATCCTCGACGACGCCGTCTTCCCCGACCGGCCCGTGGTCGGCCTCGGCGGCTGGAAGCGGCACGTGGGGGCCGGTCTACTGCCCGTGGTGCTGCTCCCCGGCCTCGACATCGTCCTGGAGCGCAACGCCGCCCGGGCGGGCAACCGCCGGCTCTCCGACGAGGAAGTGGCCCGGATCCACGGCCGGATGGCCGGCTGGTACGGATCCGGCCTGCCGATCATCGACAACTCCCACCTCGACGTCGAGGGCACCGCCCGCGCCCTGGACGAGGCCCTGGCCCGGGCCATGGCCAACCCCCAGGCCTGGTAGACGCCCCGCGCGGGGCGTCGAGGGGCCACGTCCGGACGCGCTCGCCAGGCCGGATGCGCGGTGCGCTCGTACGCTCGAAGACATGTCAGACGTGTACGCCGCCCGCAGGGGCCTGCTCCGCGACCGCTGCGCCGTCGCGGGCAACTCCGCCGCACTGATCACGCGTCCGGCCAACGTCCGCTACCTCGCCGGGGCGTCCCCGCTGGGGGCCGTCCTGCTGGTCGGGACCGCCGAGGACGTGCTGATCTGTGCCACCGCGCCCACCGGCGAGGCCGACGAGGGGCGCCTGGACGAGCAGCTGCGGCTGTCCGTGCTGCCGAACTCGGGGGCCGATCCGGCCGTGGCCGCCGCCGATCTGGCGGCCTCCCGGCAGGCCGAGTCCCTGGGCGTGGAGGAACACCACCTCACCGTCGGCCGGCACCGGGCCCTGCGCTCCGTCGCGCCCAAGCTGCGGCTGGCCGACCTCGGGACCGCCGTGGAACAGCAGCGGCTGGTCAAGGACGAGGAGGAGATCGCCTGCCTGCGGATCGCGGCGGAGATCGCCGACCAGGCCCTGGGCGAGCTGCTGGAGTCGATCCTCGTCGGGCGCACCGAACGCCACCTCGCCCTGGAGCTGGAGCGCCGCCTCGTCGACCACGGGGCGGACGGCCCCGCCTTCCCCACCTCCGTCGGCACCGGCCCGCACTCGGGCCGCTCCCGGCACCGGCCCTCCGACAGGCGGGTGGAGGAGGGCGACTTCCTCTCCGTCTGCCTCGGCGCGAACTACCGGGGCTACCGCTGTGAGATCGGCCGTACCTTCGTGATCGGCACCACCCCGGCCGACTGGCAGATCGAGCTGTACGACCTGGTGTTCGCGGCCCAGCGGGCCGGCCGGGAGGCCCTCCTGCCGGGGGCCGCGTACCGCGAGGTCGATCGCGCCGCCCGCTCGGTTCTGGACTCCGCGGGACACGGTGAGGCCCTCGCGGGATGGATGGGACACGGTGTCGGTCTCGAAATCGACGAGGACCCGCAGCTTGCACCTACGGCAATGGGTAAACTGGACGCTTGCGTGCCGGTCACCGTCGAACCGGGGGTTCACCTCCCGGGCCGGGGAGGTGTCCGGATCGATGACACGCTCGTCGTACGCCCCGAGGCGGACGGCGGTCCCGAGCTACTCACCATTACGACCAAGGAGCTGCTCGCGCTCTAGCCCGCAGTGTCGGGCAGTGCGCGCACCCGCGGTCTTCCAGTGCAGGAGATTTCCGAACCGTGGCTTCCACGAACGACCTCAAGAACGGCATGGTGCTCAAGCTCGACGGTGACCAGCTCTGGTCCGTCGTCGAGTTCCAGCACGTCAAGCCCGGCAAGGGCCCGGCCTTCGTGCGCACCAAGCTCAAGCACGTGCTCTCCGGCAAGGTCGTCGACAAGACCTTCAACGCCGGCACGAAGGTCGAGACGGCCACGATCGACCGCCGTGACATGCAGTTCTCTTACATGGACGGCGAGTACTTCGTCTTCATGGACATGAGCACCTTCGACCAGCTGATGGTCGACAAGAAGGCCGTCGGCGACGCCGCCAACTTCCTCCTGGAGGGCTTCACCGCCTCCGTCGCGCAGCACGAGGGCGAGGTGCTCTACGTCGAGCTCCCGGCCGCCGTCGAGCTGAAGATCGAGCACACGGACCCGGGCGTCCAGGGCGACCGCTCCACCGGTGGCACCAAGCCCGCCACCCTGGAGACCGGTCACGAGATCCAGGTCCCGCTCTTCGTCACGATCGGCGAGACCGTCAAGGTCGACACCCGCACCAGCGGCTACCTCGGCCGGGTGAACAGCTAACCGTGGCTGCCCGGAGCAACGCGCGCAAGCGCGCTTTCCAGATCCTCTTCGAGGCCGACCAGCGCGGGGTGCCCGTGCGCGAGGTCCTCGCGGACTGGATCCGCCACGCGCGGTCGGACGACCGGCAGCCGTCGGTCAGCGCCTTCACCATGGACCTCGTCGAGGGGTACGCCGACAAGGTGGACCGCATCGACGACCTGATCGTGACCTACGCCGTGGACTGGGACCTCGACCGCATGCCGGTCGCGGACCGGAACATCGTGCGGCTGGGCGCCTACGAGCTGATCTGGGTCGACGAGACCCCGGACGCCGTGGCGATCGACGAGGCGGTCCAGCTGGCGAAGGAGTTCTCCACGGACGACTCGCCCTCCTTCGTGAACGGCCTGCTGGGTCGCTTCAAGGACCTCAAGCCGAACCTGCGCCGCAGCGAGAGCTGAGGCGCGGCACGGACATACGGAAGGGCCCGCAACGCACGCGTTGCGGGCCCTTCCGTATGTCCTGAGTCGTGTCCGGAGCCGTGTTCGACACCCCACGTTCGCCCCCCCACGTTCGACGCCCCATGAGAAACGGCGGGTGCCGGGACCCCTCGTGGGGATCCCGGCACCCGCCGGTACGTTTCTGCTGGGCCCTGTGAGCCCGCCGCGCTACGGGAGGACTAGATGTCCTCGTGCGCCACGGCCCGCCGCGCGTCCGCGTCCAGGACGCCCCAGCTGATGAGCTGCTCGGTCAGGACCGACGGGGACTGGTCGTAGATGACGGCGAGGGTGCGCAGGTCGTCCTGGCGGATCGACAGCACCTTGCCGTTGTAGTCGCCGCGCTGGCTCTGGATGGTCGCGGCGTACCGCTGGAGCGGGCCGGCCTTCTCGGCGGGGACGCCCGCGAGGCGCTCCAGGTCCAGACGGAGCTTCGGCGGCGGCTCGGCCGCGCCGCCGGGGGTCGTACCCGGCAGCAGCTCCTGGACCGGGACCCCGTAGAAGTCCGCCAGCTCGGCGAGGCGCTGGACGGTAACGGCGCGGTCCCCGCGCTCGTAGGAACCGACCACGACGGCCTTCCAACGGCCCTGGGACTTCTCTTCGACTCCGTGAAGGGAGAGGCCCTGTTGGGTGCGGATGGCGCGGAGCTTGGCCCCGAGCTGCTTGGCGTATTCGCTGGACATAACGCTCCCGGACGCTGTGACGACATGACCACGTGCGGCTCCGCCGCGCGGCTGGTAACTCACTGTGAGGTTACGCAGCGTTACGTGGATGCGTCAAGCCGAATGGTCGTCGACCCCCTCGACATGGGGATCCGCCCGGGCCGGTGCGAGGCCCGCCGCCCGCCCCTGGTACCGTGGGGCACGTACATCAGACGTCCTTTAAGGTCCGTCCCGTGAGGCGGAGAAGGGGGTCCTTTTCATGGACAACCACATTTCCGAGAACGAATCCCGGAACGACGGTCGGACCACCGGAGAGGCGATGCGCCCCGTACTGGAGGCGCAGGACATCGCCCGGGTCCTGACCCGCATCGCCCACGAGATCGTCGAACGCGCCAAGGGTGCCGACGACGTGGTGCTCCTCGGCATCCCCACCCGCGGCGTGTACCTCGCCCAGCGGCTGGCCGCCAAGCTCGAAGAGATCACCGGCACCAAGATCCCGGTCGGCTCCCTCGACATCACCATGTACCGCGACGACCTGCGCCTGAAGCCCGCCCGGGCGATCGGCCGCACGGAGATCCCCGGCGACGGCATCGACGGCCGCCTGGTGATCCTCCTCGACGACGTGCTCTTCTCCGGCCGCACCATCCGGGCCGCCCTCGACGCCCTCGGAGCCATCGGCCGCCCCCGCGCCGTACAGCTCGCGGTCCTCGTCGACCGGGGCCACCGCGAACTGCCGATCCGCGCCGACTACGTGGGCAAGAACCTCCCCACCTCGCTGCGCGAAACCGTCAAGGTCCAGCTCCAGGAGGAGGACGGCCGCGACGCCGTGCTGCTCGGCCAGCGGACCGACCGGGCCCCCGGGCAGTAGTTCCCCCGCGCGCTACGGACCCCCGCCGGGTCCGCGCCGAGGCCTGCCCTGCCCGCATCCCAGCCCGTCCGCCCGCCCTCCCGACTTACGGAGCACCCAGATGAAGCGCCACCTCATCTCGGCCGCCGATCTCACGCGCGACGACGCCGTCCTGATCCTCGACACCGCCGAGGAGATGGCCCGCGTCGCGGACCGGCCGATAAAGAAGCTGCCCACCCTGCGCGGCCGCACGATCTGCAACCTCTTCTTCGAGGACTCCACCCGCACCCGGATCTCCTTCGAGGCCGCCGAGAAGCGCCTCTCCGCCGACGTGATCAACTTCGCGGCGAAGGGCTCCAGCGTCTCCAAGGGCGAATCCCTCAAGGACACCGCCCAGACCCTGGAGGCGATGGGCGTCGACGCCGTCGTCATCCGCCACAGCGCCTCGGGGGCCCCCTACCGGCTCGCGAACTCCGGCTGGATCGACGCCCCCGTCATCAACGCGGGCGACGGCACCCACCAGCACCCCACCCAGGCCCTGCTCGACGCCTTCACCATGCGCCGCCGCCTGGTGGGCCGGGACGCCGGGCTCGGCAAGGGCCTGGACGGCCGCCGGATCACGATCGTCGGCGACGTCCTGCACAGCCGCGTGGCCCGCTCCAACGTGGACCTGCTGCACACCCTGGGCGCCGAGGTCACCCTGGTGGCCCCGCCCACCCTGGTGCCGGTCGGCGTCGAGACCTGGCCCTGCGAGATCTCGTACAGCCTCGACGACGTGCTGGCGAAGTCGGACGCGGTCATGATGCTGCGTGTGCAGCGAGAGCGCATGAACGCGGCCTTCTTCCCGACCGAGCGCGAGTACTCCCGGCGCTACGGCCTGGACGGCGCGCGCATGGCCCGGATGCCGGAGCACGCCATCGTCATGCACCCCGGCCCGATGGTCCGCGGCATGGAGATCACCGCCGAGGTCGCCGACTCCGACCGCTGCACGGTCATCGAGCAGGTCGCCAACGGCGTCTCGGTCCGCATGGCCGTCCTGTACCTGCTGCTCGGAGGATCCGAGCCCGCCGTCAC
Source organism: Streptomyces sp. NPDC088097 (assembly GCF_044741845.1). Taxonomy (NCBI): domain Bacteria; kingdom Bacillati; phylum Actinomycetota; class Actinomycetes; order Kitasatosporales; family Streptomycetaceae; genus Streptomyces; species Streptomyces sp. NPDC088097. The sequence goes on along the minus strand of NZ_JBIUTJ010000012.1, from coordinate 13,919 downwards.
CACCAGCACGTCCCCGCGTACCGAGGAGAGCAAGTAAAGATGAGCAAGATCCTTATTCGTGGCGCGAAGGTGCTCGGTGGCGAGGCGCAGGACGTCCTGATCGACGGCGAGACCATCACCGCGGTCGGAACGGGCCTGTCCGCCGACGGCGCGACCGTCGTCGAGGCCGAGGGCCTGACCCTCCTGCCGGGCCTCGTCGACCTCCACACCCACCTGCGCGAGCCGGGCCGTGAGGACAGCGAGACCGTCCTCACCGGCACCCGCGCCGCCGCCTCCGGCGGCTACACCGCCGTCTTCGCCATGGCCAACACCTTCCCGGTCGCCGACACCGCCGGCGTGGTCGAGCAGGTCTGGCGCCTGGGCAAGGAGTCCGGCTACTGCGACGTGCAGCCCATCGGCGCCGTCACCGTCGGCCTGGAGGGCAAGCAGCTCGCCGAGCTGGGCGCCATGCACGAGTCCGCCGCCCGCGTCACCGTCTTCTCCGACGACGGCAAGTGCGTGGACGACGCCGTGATCATGCGCCGCGCCCTGGAGTACGTGAAGGCCTTCGGCGGCGTCGTCGCCCAGCACGCTCAGGAGCCCCGTCTCACCGAGGGCGCCCAGATGAACGAGGGCATCGTCTCCGCTGAGCTGGGCCTGGGCGGCTGGCCGGCCGTCGCCGAGGAGTCGGTCATCGCCCGCGACGTGCTCCTCGCCGAGCACGTCGGCTCCCGCGTCCACATCTGCCACCTCTCCACCGCCGGCTCCGTCGAGATCGTCCGCTGGGCCAAGTCCCGCGGCATCGACGTGACCGCCGAGGTCACCCCGCACCACCTGCTGCTCACCGACGAGCTGGTGCGCTCGTACGACCCGGTCTACAAGGTCAACCCGCCGCTGCGCACCGAGCGCGACGTGACGGCCCTGCGCGAGGCGCTCGCCGACGGCACGATCGACATCGTCGCCACCGACCACGCCCCGCACCCGCACGAGGACAAGGACTGCGAGTGGGCCGCCGCCGCCATGGGCATGGTGGGCCTGGAGACCGCGCTCTCCGTCGTCCAGCAGACGATGGTGGAGACCGGACTGCTCGACTGGGCGGGCGTCGCCGAGCGGATGTCGTTCGCCCCGGCGCGCATCGGCGGCCTTCCGAACCACGGACGCCCCGTCTCGGCAGGTGAACCCGCGAACCTGACCTTGGTCGATACCTCGTACCGTGGTGTCGTGGACCCCGCACACTTCGCCTCCCGCAGCCGCAACACGCCTTACGAGGGCCGTGAACTGCCGGGGCGCGTCACTCATGTCTTCCTGCGGGGCCGGGCAACGGTCGTGGACGGGAAACTGGCGTGACACCTGCAGTAATCCAACTGGCCGCACAGGCCGCCGAGCGACAGTCGGCGGAGGTGACGGACCTGGGCGCACGCATCGCGTGGGTGGTCGGTCTCCTCGTCTTCATCGCGTTCGTGTACTGGCTGATGCGGCAGGGCTGGAAATGGCGCGGAACCCTGCAGAGCGATCTGCCGGAGCTTCCCGTCGCCCCCGACGGTCTTCCCGCACACCGGCTGGCCCTGACCGGCCGGTACCACGGGTCCACCACCGCCGGGCAGTGGCTCGACCGGATCGTGGCCCACGGCCTGGGCGTCCGCAGTCGGGTGGAGCTCACGCTCACCGACGCGGGGCTCGACGTGGTCCGTCCGGGTGCCACCGACTTCTTCGTACCGGCCGCGCGGCTGCGCGGCGCCCGCCTCGACAAGGGAATCGCGGGCAAGGTACTGACCGAGGGCGGTCTCCTCGTCGTCACATGGGCGCACGGCGACAAGCTGATCGACTCCGGATTCCGCTCCGACCGCGCGGCCGAACACGCCGCCTGGGTCGAAGCGATCAACCACATGAACTCATCCATCACGACGGAAGGCGCCGAACGATGACGACCTCCACCAGGGGAGCAGCCAAAGCTCCCGCCGTACTCGTCCTGGAGGACGGTCGGATCTTCCGCGGCCGCGCCTACGGCGCTGTGGGGGAGACCTTCGGCGAGGCCGTGTTCTCCACCGGCATGACCGGCTACCAGGAGACCCTCACCGACCCGTCGTACCACCGGCAGGTCGTCGTCATGACCGCCCCGCACGTGGGCAACACCGGCGTCAACGACGAGGACCCCGAGTCCTCCCGCATCTGGGTCGCCGGCTATGTCGTGCGCGACCCCGCCCGCGTCCCCTCCAACTGGCGCTCCCGGCGCTCGCTGGACGAGGAGCTGACCAAGCAGGGCGTCGTCGGGATCTCCGGCATCGACACCCGCGCCCTGACCCGCCACCTGCGCGAGCGCGGCGCCATGCGCGTCGGCATCTTCTCCGGCGAGGCCTGGTCCGGCGTCCGCGACGAGGCCCTGCTCGCCAAGGTGCAGGCCTCCCCGCAGATGAAGGGCGCGAACCTCTCCGCCGAGGTCGCCACCAAGGAGACCTACGTGGTCCCCGCCATCGGCGAGAAGCGCTTCACCGTCGCCGCCGTGGACCTCGGCATCAAGGGCATGACCCCGCAGCGGATGGCCGAGCGCGGCATCGAGGTGCACGTGCTGCCCGCCACCGCCACGGCCGAGGACGTCTACGCGGTCAACCCCGACGGCGTGTTCTTCTCCAACGGCCCGGGAGACCCGGCCACCGCCGACGGCCCCGTCGCCGTCATGCGGGCCGTGCTGGAGCGCAAGACCCCGCTCTTCGGCATCTGCTTCGGCAACCAGATCCTGGGCCGCGCGCTCGGCTTCGGCACGTACAAGCTGAAGTACGGCCACCGCGGCATCAACCAGCCGGTGCAGGACCGCACCACCGGCAAGGTCGAGATCACCGCGCACAACCACGGCTTCGCCGTGGACGCGCCCCTCGACAAGGTCTCCGACACGGCCTACGGCCGCGCCGAGGTCTCCCACGTCTGCCTGAACGACAACGTCGTGGAAGGCCTCCAGCTGCTCGACCAGCCGGCCTTCTCCGTCCAGTACCACCCCGAGGCGGCCGCCGGCCCGCACGACGCCGCGTACCTCTTCGACCGCTTCACGACTTTGATGAGCACCGCCCAGATGGAGGCCGAGCGTGCCTAAGCGCACCGATATCCAGTCCGTCCTGGTCATCGGCTCCGGCCCGATCGTCATCGGACAGGCCGCCGAGTTCGACTACTCCGGCACCCAGGCCTGCCGCATCCTCAAGGCCGAGGGCCTGCGGGTGATCCTGGTCAACTCCAACCCCGCGACGATCATGACCGACCCGGAGATCGCCGACGCCACGTACGTCGAGCCGATCACCCCCGAGTTCGTCGAGAAGATCATCGCGAAGGAGCGCCCCGACGCGCTCCTCCCCACCCTCGGCGGCCAGACCGCGCTCAACACCGCCATCTCCATGCACGAGCAGGGTGTGCTGGAGAAGTACGGCGTCGAGCTGATCGGCGCCAACGTCGAGGCCATCAACAAGGGCGAGGACCGCGAGCTCTTCAAGGGCGTCGTCGAAGCCGTCAAGGCCAAGATCGGCTACGGCGAGTCCGCCCGCTCGGTCATCTGCCACACGATGGACGACGTCATCGGCGGCGTCGACACCCTCGGCGGCTACCCCGTCGTCGTGCGCCCCTCCTTCACCATGGGCGGCGCCGGTTCCGGCTTCGCCCACGACGAGGACGAGCTGCGCCGCATCGCCGGCCAGGGCCTCATGCTCTCGCCGACCACCGAGGTGCTCCTGGAGGAGTCCATCCTCGGCTGGAAGGAGTACGAGCTGGAGCTGATGCGCGACACCAAGGACAACGTCGTCGTCGTCTGTTCCATCGAGAACTTCGACCCGATGGGCGTCCACACCGGCGACTCCATCACCGTCGCCCCCGCGATGACCCTGACCGACCGCGAGTACCAGCGGCTGCGCGACATCGGCATCGCGATCATCCGCGAGGTCGGCGTCGACACCGGCGGCTGCAACATCCAGTTCGCGATCGACCCGACGGACGGCCGCGTCATCGTCATCGAGATGAACCCGCGCGTCTCGCGCTCCTCGGCGCTCGCGTCGAAGGCCACCGGCTTCCCGATCGCCAAGATCGCCGCCAAGCTGGCCATCGGCTACACGCTCGACGAGGTCCCCAACGACATCACCGAGAAGACCCCGGCCTCCTTCGAGCCGTCCCTCGACTACGTCGTCGTCAAGGCCCCCCGCTTCGCCTTCGAGAAGTTCCCGCTCGCCGACTCCACCCTCACCACCACCATGAAGTCGGTGGGCGAGGCCATGGCCATCGGCCGCAACTTCACCGAGGCCCTCCAGAAGGCCCTGCGCTCCCTGGAGAAGAAGGGCAGCCAGTTCACCTTCGTTGGCCCGGTCGGCGACAAGGAAGAGCTGCTCGCCACCGCGGTGCGCCCCACCGACGGCCGCATCAACACGGTCATGCAGGCCATCCGCGCCGGCGCCACCCAGGAGGAGGTCTTCGAGTCCACGAGGATCGACCCGTGGTTCGTCGACCAGCTCTTCCTGATCAAGGAGATCGCCGACGACCTGGCCGCCGCCGAGAAGCTCCACCCCGAGCTGCTCGCCGAGGCGAAGCGCCACGGCTTCTCCGACGCCCAGATCGCCGAGATCCGCGGCCTGCGCGAGGACGTCGTCCGCGAGGTCCGCCACGCGCTCGGTGTCCGCCCGGTCTACAAGACGGTCGACACCTGCGCCGCCGAGTTCGCCGCGAAGACCCCGTACTTCTACTCGTCCTACGACGAGGAGTCCGAGGTCGCCCCCCGCACCAAGCCCGCCGTGATCATCCTGGGCTCCGGCCCGAACCGCATCGGCCAGGGCATCGAGTTCGACTACTCCTGCGTCCACGCCTCCTTCGCCCTCAGCGACGCCGGCTACGAGACCGTGATGGTCAACTGCAACCCCGAGACCGTCTCGACGGACTACGACACCTCCGACCGCCTGTACTTCGAGCCGCTGACGCTCGAAGACGTGCTGGAGATCGTCCACGCCGAGTCCCTCGCCGGCCCCATCGCCGGTGTCATCGTCCAGCTCGGCGGCCAGACCCCCCTCGGTCTCGCCCAGGCGCTCAAGGACAACGGCGTCCCCGTCGTCGGCACCCCGCCCGAGGCCATCCACGCCGCCGAGGACCGCGGCGCCTTCGGCCAGGTCCTCGCCGAGGCCGGCCTGCCGGCCCCCAAGCACGGCACCGCCACCACCTTCTCGGGCGCCAAGGCCATCGCGGACGAGATCGGCTACCCGGTCCTGGTCCGCCCGTCCTACGTGCTCGGCGGCCGCGGCATGGAGATCGTCTACGACGAGACCCGCCTGGAGTCGTACATCGCGGAGTCGACGGAGATCTCCCCGACCCGCCCCGTCCTGGTCGACCGCTTCCTCGACGACGCGATCGAGATCGACGTGGACGCCCTCTACGACGGCAACGAGCTCTACCTCGGCGGCGTCATGGAGCACATCGAGGAAGCCGGCATCCACTCCGGCGACTCGGCCTGCGCCCTGCCCCCGATCACCCTCGGCGGCTACGACATCAAGCGCCTGCGCGCCTCCACCGAGGCCATCGCCAAGGGCGTCGGCGTCCGCGGCCTGATCAACATCCAGTTCGCGATGGCGGGTGACATCCTCTACGTCCTGGAGGCCAACCCGCGCGCCTCCCGGACCGTTCCCTTCACCTCGAAGGCCACCGCCGTCCCGCTCGCGAAGGCCGCCGCCCGCATCTCGCTCGGCACCACCATCGCCGAGCTGCGCGCCGAGGGCATGCTCCCGAAGAACGGCGACGGTGGCACCCTGCCGCTCGACGCGCCGATCTCCGTCAAGGAGGCCGTGATGCCCTGGTCGCGCTTCCGCGACATCCAGGGCCGTGGCGTCGACACGGTCCTCGGCCCGGAGATGCGCTCCACCGGCGAGGTCATGGGCATCGACTCCGTCTTCGGCACGGCGTACGCCAAGTCGCAGGCCGGGGCCTACGGCCCGCTGCCCACCAAGGGCCGCGCCTTCATCTCCGTCGCCAACCGCGACAAGCGCACGATGATCTTCCCGGCGCGCGAGCTCGTCGCCCACGGCTTCGAGCTGATGGCCACCTCCGGCACCGCCGAGGTCCTGCGCCGCAACGGCATCAACGCCACCGTCGTGCGCAAGCTCAGCGAGGGCGAGGGTCCGAACGGCGAGAAGACCATCGTCCAGCTCATCCACGACGGCCAGGTCGACCTGATCGTCAACACCCCGTACGGCACCGGCGGCCGGCTCGACGGCTACGAGATCCGCACGGCGGCCGTGGCGCGCTCCGTGCCGTGCCTGACCACGGTCCAGGCGCTCGCCGCCGCCGTCCAGGGCATCGACGCGCTCAACCGCGGTGACGTGGGCGTCTGCTCCCTCCAGGAGCACGCGGAGCGCCTGACCGCCGCCCGCGACTAGCAGCCCGTACCGAAGAGGGGGACACCGGACGCGCCGAACGCGCGCCGGGTGTCCCCCTCTTCATGAGCGCAGAAGGATCCTCAGCCCATGTACAAACTCTTCTTCGACCTGGTCTTCAAGCGGATGGACCCCGAGCGGGCCCACTACCTGGCCTTCCGCTGGATCCGCCTCGCCGCCCGCACGCCGGTGCTGCGCACCTTCGTGGCGGCGGCCCTGGCGCCCCGATACGAGGAGCTGCGCACGGAGGCCCTCGGCCTGCGCATGCACGGCCCCTTCGGGCTCGCGGCCGGCTTCGACAAGAACGCCGTCGCCATCGACGGCATGTCGATGCTCGGCTTCGACCACATCGAGATCGGCACGGTCACCGGCCGGGCGCAGCCCGGCAACCCCAAGAAGCGGCTCTTCCGCCTCGTCCCCGACCGCGCCCTGATCAACCGGATGGGCTTCAACAACGAGGGCTCGGCGGCCGTGGCCGAACGCCTGGCCGCACGCGTGCCGGTCTTCAAGACCGTCGTCGGCGTCAACATCGGCAAGACCAAGGTGGTACCGGAGGAGGAGGCCGCCGCGGACTACGTGGTCTCCACCGAGCGCCTCGCCCGCCACGCCGACTACCTCGTGGTCAACGTCTCCTCCCCGAACACCCCCGGGCTGCGCAACCTCCAGGCCACCGATTCCCTGCGCCCGCTGCTGACCGCCGTGCGCGAGGCCGCGGACCGCGTCGTGACCGACCGCCGGGTCCCGCTGCTCGTGAAGATCGCACCCGACCTCGCGGACGAGGACGTGGACGCGGTCGCCGACCTGGCGCTGGAGCTGGGTCTGGACGGGATCATCGCGACGAACACGACCATCGCCCGCGAGGGCCTGGGTCTGAAGTCCGCCCCGGAGCTGGTCAAGGAGACCGGCGGACTTTCCGGAGCCCCCGTCAAGGAGCGCTCCCTGGAGGTCCTGAGCCGGCTGTACGCGCGCGTCGGCGACCGGATCGTCCTGGTGGGCGTCGGGGGCATCGAGAACGCCGAGGACGCCTGGCAGCGGATCCTCGCGGGCGCCACCCTGGTCCAGGGCTACAGCGCCTTCATCTACGAGGGCCCGTTCTACGCCCGCGCCATCCACAAGGGCCTGGCCGCGCGCCTGGCCGCCAGCCCCTACGCGACGCTCGCCGAAGCGGTGGGCGCCGGGAACCGAAAGGCCGCGCTGTGAGCCCCGTGACCGCTGTGACCCCCTTCGGAAGCCGCCTGCGGGCGGCGATGGACGCCCGGGGCCCGCTGTGCGTGGGCATCGACCCGCACGCGGCGCTGCTGGCCTCCTGGGGCCTGGACGACGACATCGCGGGCCTGGAGCGGTTCTCCCGCACGGTCGTGGACGCGCTCGCCGAGTCGGTGGCCGTCTTCAAGCCGCAGGCCGCCTTCTTCGAGCGGTTCGGCTCGCGGGGCGTCGCGGTGCTGGAGCGTACGGTCGCCGACGCGCGGGCCGCGGGCACGCTGGTGGTCATGGACGCCAAGCGGGGCGACATCGGCTCGACGATGGCCGCGTACGCCGCCGCCTTCCTGGATCCGACGTCCCCGCTGTTCTCGGACGCGCTGACGGTCTCCCCGTACCTGGGCTACGGCTCGCTGAAGCCGGCGTTCGACCTGGCGCGGGAGTCGGGCGCGGGCCTGTTCGTCCTGGCGCTGACCTCGAACCCGGAGGGCGCGGAGGTGCAGCGGGCCGTGCGCGAGGACGGCCGGACCATCGGCGCGACCATGCTGGCGCACCTGGCCGCGGAGAACGCCGGGGCCGAGCCGATGGGCTCCTTCGGTGCGGTGGTCGGCGCGACCCTGGGCGACCTGTCCTCCTTCGACCTGGACATCAACGGCCCGCTGTTGGCCCCGGGCATCGGCGCGCAGGGCGCGACGGCGGCCGACCTCCCGGCGGTGTTCGGCGCGGCCGTCGCCAATGTGGTCCCGAACGTCTCACGGGGCGTCCTGAAGCACGGCCCGGACGTCGCGGCGCTGCGGGCCTCGGCCCGGCGGTTCGCGGACGAGGTCCGCGAGGCCGTTTCCGCGTAACGCCGCTGCCCCCGCCCCCCGACCCGACCGCGCCGGGGGGCGCAGGGCCCGCCGGGGGCGGGGCGGAGGGCCCTGGAGGTGGGGGCTTGTGGACGCGGGGTCGCGTGGCGCGCGCGGGGGAGCATGGGGCCGGGGGAGGCGTACGAACCCCCTACCCCCGAGCGGAGCGCCACCGTGCCGCCAGTGCAGACCACCGCGAGGATCCTCCGCGTCGAGCCCGTCGGGGCCTACCACCGGCTCGTCCTCGATGCTCCGGGGGTGCGCGGGGTGCGGCCCGGGCACTTCGGGGCCCTGGCCATCGGCGGACCGGACTCCGCCGCGCTCCTGCGACGGGCCTTCTCCGTGCACCGGGCCGACCCGGAGGCCGGCACCGTCGAGTTCGTCTTCGCCGAGGCCGGCCGCGGCACCCGGGCCCTGGCCCGCCACCGCCCCGGCGACACCGTCGACCTCATCGCCCCCCTCGGCCGGCCCTTCCCGCTCCCGGCGGGCGACGCCGTCCTCGTCGCCGGGGGCTACGGCTCCGCCCCGCTGTTCGGCCTCGCCGAGGAGATCCTCGCCCGCGGCGGCCGGGTCGCCTTCGTCCTCGGGGCCGCGACGGCCGGCCGGCTCTTCGGCGTGGTCGAGGCCCGCGCCCTGACCCCGTTCGTGCGCGTGGTCACCGACGACGGTTCCGAAGGCGAACGCGGCCGGGTGAGCGACCCCCTCCCCGCCGTCCTGACCGCGCTCGGCGCCGCCGACGTCTACTCCTGCGGGCCGATGCCCATGCTCCGCGCCGTGACCGCCCTCGCCACCGCGGCGGGGGCCACCAGCCACACCGCCGTCGAGGAGGCCATGGCCTGCGGGATCGGCCTCTGCATGAGCTGCGTGCTGCCCGTGACCGGCCCCGACGGGGTCACCCGCTTCGTTCGCTCCTGCACTTCCGGACCCGTGTTCGACGGGGCCACCGTCCGCTGGGACCAGGTCGGCACCCTCCCGCCCGACCTGGAGGGCGCGTCCGCCATGATCCCGAAGGGGGCCCGCCCGTGAATCCCCTCGACCCCGCGCTCGTGGACATGTCGGCGCCGCTCGGCACCCAGGTCGTCCTCCCCAACCCGGTGTCCACCGCGTCCGGGTGCGCCGGTCACGGCCGCGAGCTGGACCGCTTCACCCCCCTCGCGGAGCTGGGCACCCTCACCACCAAGACCGTCATGCCCTACGTCCGCTCCGGCCGCGCGACCCCCCGCATGGCCGAGACCCCCAGCGGCATGCTGAACTCCATCGGTCTCCAGGGCGGCGGCATCGAGCACCTGGTCGCGCACGAGCTGCCCTGGCTGGCCGAGCGCGGCGCACGGGTCCTCGTATCGGTCGCGGGGGAGCGGACCGAGGAGTTCGCCGAGGTGGCCGCGCGGCTGACCGGACAGCCGGGAGTGGTGGGGATCGAGGTCAACATCTCCTGCCCCAACGTCGCGGACCGCGGCCTGGTCTTCGCCTGCGACCCCGACGCCTCCCACGAAGTGGTCTCGGCGGTGCGGGCGGCGGCCGACCCCGCGCTGCCCGTCTACGCCAAGCTCACCCCCGACGTGACGCGCATCACGGACATCGCGGCCGCCTGCGCGGAGGCGGGCGCCGACGGCCTCTCGATGATCAACACCGTCGTCGGGACGTCCATCGACACCGACACGATGCGCCCGGCCCTCGCGGGGGTCACCGGGGGCCTCTCGGGTCCCGCGATCCGCCCCGTCGCGGTCCGCTGCGTCTTCCAGGTCTTCGCGGCCATGCGGGCCGGCGCGGTCCGCGAGGTGCCGATCCTCGGGATGGGCGGGATCGCCTCCGGTCGGGACGCCCTGGAGTTCGTCCTCGCGGGCGCCTCGGGCGTGGCGGTCGGCACGGCCCTGTTCAACGACCCGTCCGCCCCGCTGAGGATCCGCGACGACCTCCGCGCGGCCCTCGCGCGACGCGGGATCGGCTCGTTCCGTGCGGCCGTCGGACGTGCTCACGACACTGTCTGACGGAAATCGAACGTACTTCCTCGGACAAAACCGGGGTATTTTGTCCGTGATGTACCGTTCAGTCGAGGCTGACCAGGACTTTTCGTCCGTTCTCGCTGACTGGAGCGGTCATGGCCGCTAGTCTCCGACGAGAGTGAACGAGCAGCGAACGAGCAACACCGCTGTTCGGGAGCTCGTGAGGCGTGGTGCCCCCAGGCTCCGCGCCGGTCCGTATCCGACAGTTCGACATCCGAGGTGACGTAGGCGTGGCTCTTCCGCCCCTTACCCCTGAACAGCGCGCAGCAGCGCTCGAAAAGGCCGCCGCGGCTCGCCGGGAGCGGGCCGAGGTGAAGAATCGACTCAAGCATTCCGGCGCCACTCTCCACGACGTCATCAAGTTGGGTCAGGAGAACGACGTCATCGGAAAGATGAAGGTCTCCGCCCTCCTTGAGTCGCTGCCCGGCGTCGGCAAGGTCCGTGCCAAGCAGCTCATGGAGCGCCTCGGCATCTCCGAGTCCCGACGTGTTCGAGGTCTCGGTTCCAACCAGATCGCTTCTCTGGAGCGCGAGTTCGGCGGCAACGGCGCCTGAGGCGTCGCCCGAAGTTCTCCCGGCGTTCTCAGGCAGTCCCGAGAAGCTGGATAATCGCTCTATGGCAGCAGAGGTTCGTCCGCGGTTGACCGTGCTCTCCGGCCCCTCCGGGGTCGGTAAGAGCACGGTCGTCGCGCATATGCGCAAAGTCCACCCCGAGGTATGGCTCTCGGTGTCGGCCACCACCCGCAAGCCGCGGCCCGGTGAGCGACACGGAGTCCACTACTTCTTCGTCAACGACGACGAGTTCGACAAGCTGATCGCCAATGGCGAGCTGCTGGAGTGGGCCGAGTTCGCGGGCAACCGCTACGGCACACCGCGCGGCGCGGTATCGGAACGCCTGGACAACGGCGAGCCGGTGCTGCTGGAGATCGACCTCCAGGGCGCCCGACTCGTCCGCGAGTCCAAGCCCGACGCCCAGCTGATCTTCCTCGCACCCCCGAGCTGGGACGAACTGGTCCGCCGCCTCACCGGTCGCGGCACCGAATCCCCCGAGGTGATCGAACGCCGGCTGGCCACCGCGAAGATCGAACTGGCTGCCGAGTCCGAGTTCGACACCACCCTGGTCAACACCTCCGTCGAGGACGTGGCGCGCGAGCTGCTAGCCTTGATGGAAGTTGTCTGATCGTTGAACGATGTTCACTCTTTCGTGGACGCCGCTCAATGCCTGATCTTTCACACATCTTCGGAAGGTAGAGCGTGTCCTCTTCCATCACTGCGCCCGAGGGCATCATCAACCCGCCGATCGACGAGCTGCTCGAGGCCACGGACTCGAAGTACAGCCTCGTGATCTACGCGGCCAAGCGCGCGCGTCAGATCAACGCGTACTACTCGCAGCTCGGTGAGGGCCTGCTCGAGTACGTCGGCCCGCTGGTGGACACCCACGTCCACGAGAAGCCGCTTTCGATCGCGCTGCGCGAGATCAACGCGGGTCTGCTGACCTCCGAGGCCATTGAGGCCCCGGCTCAGTAAGGCACCGAGATTCCTTTCATCACAGGCCCGGCAGATCATCTGTCGGGCCTGTGGTGTGTCATAGGTGACGTAGTCGGACATGCAAGCGGATGCGGAACGAGGAGTGCGCGGTGGGCAAGCCGAAGGTCGTCCTGGGGGTCAGCGGCGGGATCGCCGCCTACAAGGCCTGTGAGCTGCTGCGCCGGCTGACCGAGTCCGGCCACGACGTACGGGTGGTCCCCACGGCGGCCTCCCTGAACTTCGTCGGCGAGGCGACCTGGGCCGCGCTCTCCGGGAACCCGGCCTCCACCGCGGTCTGGGAGAGCGTTCACGAGGTGCCCCACGTCCGGATCGGACAGGCGGCCGACCTCGTCGTCGTGGCCCCGGCCACCGCCGACATGCTGGCCAAGGCCGCCCACGGGCTGGCCGACGACCTCCTCACGAACACGCTCCTGACCGCCCGCTGCCCGGTGGTCTTCGCCCCCGCGATGCACACCGAGATGTGGGAGCACCCCGCCACCCGGGAGAACGTCGCCACCCTGCGCCGGCGGGGCGCCGTCGTCATCGAGCCCGCCGTCGGCCGGCTCACCGGCAAGGACACCGGCAAGGGTCGGCTGCCCGACCCCGGTGAGATCTACGAGGTCTGCCGGCGCGTCCTGGCCCGCGGCGCGGCCGCCCCCGACCTGGTCGGACGCCATGTGGTGATCAGCGCCGGCGGCACCCGCGAACCCCTGGACCCGGTCCGATTCCTCGGCAACCGCTCCTCCGGCAAGCAGGGGTACGCCCTCGCCCGCACCGCCGCCGCCCGCGGGGCCCGGGTCACCCTGGTGGCGGCCAACAGCGCGCTGCCCGACCCGGCCGGGGTGGACCTCGTCCGCGTGGGCACGGCCCTCCAGCTGCGCGAGGCGGTGCTCAAGGCGGCGGCCGATGCCGACGCCGTGGTGATGGCCGCGGCCGTGGCCGACTTCCGGCCCGCCCGGTACGCCGACGGGAAGATCAAGAAGAAGGACGGGCAGGATCCCGAACCGGTGGTCCTCGTGCGCAACCCCGACGTCCTCGCCGAGATCTCCGCCGGACGCGCCCGGCAGGGCCAGGTGGTCGTCGGCTTCGCCGCCGAGACCGACGACGTCCTCGCCAACGGCCGGGCCAAGATCCTGCGCAAGGGATGCGACCTTCTCGTGGTCAACGAGGTCGGTGAGGCCAAGACCTTCGGTTCCGAGGAGAACGAAGCGGTCATCCTCTCCTCCGACGGTGGGGAAACGCCCGTCCCCTACGGTCCCAAGGAAGTCCTCGCGGACGTCATTTGGGACCAGGTGGTCGCCCGCCTCGTCCCGCGGCGGTAGTCCGCGCCCACCCGGGCGTCGCCCTTCTCGGCGCCGAATCCGTGCGCAACAATGGAGTGCCGCAGGTCACATGCCTCCCACAAGGCGAGACGGGTGGTCCGGCAAACGGTGGCGACCGATAAACTGCACGAGGAACGTGATCGGGCGCAGCCCCCGGTGTGGTTCCGCCAAATGATCAGCCAGCAGCCGCTGCAACCCCAGGGAGCGTTGTGTCCCGTCGCCTGTTCACCTCGGAGTCCGTCACCGAGGGTCACCCCGACAAGATCGCTGACCAGATCAGCGACACGATCCTCGACGCGCTCCTCACCGAGGACCCGACCTCGCGTGTGGCCGTGGAGACTCTCATCACCACCGGTCTCGTGCACATCGCGGGCGAGGTGACGACGAAGGCGTACGCGCCGATCGCGCAGCTCGTTCGCGAGAAGATCCTCGAAATCGGCTACGACTCCTCGAAGAAGGGCTTCGACGGCGCCTCCTGTGGCGTGTCGGTGTCCATCGGCGCGCAGTCCCCGGACATCGCGCAGGGCGTCGACACGGCCTACGAGACGCGCGTCGAGGGCGATGAGGACGAGCTGGACAAGCAGGGCGCGGGCGACCAGGGCCTGATGTTCGGCTACGCCTGCGACGAGACGCCCGAGCTGATGCCGCTGCCGATCCA
>NZ_JBIUTJ010000011.1:0-203267 GCF_044741845.1 Streptomyces sp. NPDC088097 | reverse complement strand
GGCCTCCGCCAGATCCAATACCGCAGCCACATCATCGACGGATGCCTCACCGGGACCGGACTCACACCGACGACACCACGCCTACAACCTCAGTAACGTGTCCAGGCGGGCGCGGTGGGCCGGATGCTGGTGCTTGGAGAAGCGGTGCTGAAGCTGGGCGCGTAAACGGCGCGCGGTGGAGGCGGGGGAGGGCAGCCCCTCGGCCTCGTAGGAGGCGGCGATGCCATCGCAGCAGGCGGCCATACGTCGAGGGCGGTGTCGTCGACGTTCCCGTCGGCCAGGGCGGGGGCCAAACAGCAACGTCGAGGGCGTACTCCCACCCATTCAGCGGGCCGGGCTGCTTGGGGTCCAGGGTCGGGCAATGGGGCGACGAGGGGGATGGCGGTGGCGCCGTGGGTCTGCTCCCAATGCGGCTCAATGCACAGGTGAGTGGCCTCGGGCGCGGGCGTTTCTGCGTAAGCGATGCGTGAGCGGGCAGCGCAGCACGTGCCGGTTCGGGCCAGTTTGTGGATCACGGCGTAGCGTTCTGACCTGCGGGTTTATTCCTAGGTGGTCGATGCTGGCAGCAGCCAACATGATCACTCTCGGGTGAAATATGCGGGGTCGCCGCAGCAGAAGTGAGCGTGATCAGCCTGTCCGGAGGGGGCAGATAGCTTGCTTCCGGTATTGAGCATGCGTATGTCGACGTTGCCGTCGGCCTGTGTGGTCTCGTACTGCTGGCGGATCTCGCCGTCGGTGTACGCGACGATGTGCTTCGGATTGGTGTAGACGCCGAGGAAGCCAGTGATCTCGGCGACGTTGCCGGTCTCCTCCAGCATTCGCGTAGCCCGCGCTGGGCGGCCGTCTCGCCGATGTCCTGGGCGCCTCCGGGAAGGGCCCACTGGCCGGTGTCTCGGCGGCGCTGGAGCAGGATGGCGCCGTAGTCATCGACGACGAGCAGGTTGCTGGCGGGGATGAGGGTACTGGCCTTCGGTGTGGCGGGGTCGTTGTAGTACTCAGTCCTACCCACGTGCGGCGGTCCCCTCCTGGTCGGGAGTCCAGGGCCGCGAGCGGCCCAGACGGCTTCGCGGCCCTGATCGTAGTTGTCGCGCATTCTCGTGGCTGCCTTGCACGGCAGCGGTGGGCAAGGGGGCGTCCTATCGGGCCTCGGCAGGGGTGCCATCCGGCCACCTGGCGCGCCGCCGCCGTGAATCCGTTGCGAGGGGCTTGCGGGATCCCTATCCTCGTGACCAACGCGTCGACGGAGACGAGTAGCCACGGATCACGCGAGCAGAGAGAGCCGCCGGCAGCTGTGAAGGCGGACTCGCACCCGTGGTGAAGACCCTCCCGAGCGCGGGGAGGAAAGGCTCTCGGGCCCAATGCCCCGCCGGTTTGCCCCCGTCATCGGGCTGAATGAGGCCGCCGCTGTCTGGCGGTGGCAAAGGCGTGGTGGCACCGCGAGTACCCTTCTCGCCCACGCTTCCAAGGGATCATGACGACGCCCCTGGAGGGCAGCGATGATCCACACCACTAGCCGCGTACTGGTTTCCGACCTACGCGCACACGTCGACCAGACCGTGACCGTCTCCGGCTGGGTGAACGCGCTCCGGCTGCAGCGCAAGATGCAGTTCGTCATCCTGCGGGACCACTCCGGCATGGCCCAGGTGACCCACAAGCGCGATGGCGGCCCGCTCGAAGCCGTCATCGAATCACTCACTCCCGAATCCGCTGTCCGGATCACCGGACGCGTCGTAGAGGCGGCCCAGGTCAACCTGGGTGGCCTGGAGATCGTCCCCGAGACGATCGAGGTGCTGAACAAAGGCGGAAACGCCGCTGCCCATCGACGAGCACACCGGCCCCGAGCACCGGCTCGACTGGCGCTTCCTCGACGTACGCAAGCGGGCCACCGCGCAGATGGTGTTCGCCGCGCAGACGACCCTGGAGCAGGGGCTGCGCGAGTACGCCATGCAGAACGGCTGCACCGAGATGCACACGCCGAAGCTGATGGGAACTGCCTCGGAGTCCGGCGCTGAGGTGTTCAAGCTCGGGTACTTCGACCGGTCGGCCTACCTCGCGCAGTCGCCGCAGTTCTACAAGCAGATGGCCGTGGCCGCGGGCATCGACAGGGTCTTCGAGATCGGTCCCGTCTTCCGGGCCGAGCCGTCGTACACCTCCCGGCACGCGACCGAGTTCACCGGCGTGGACGTCGAGCTGTCGTGGATCGACGACGTCGAGGACGTGATGGCGTTCGAGGAGCGGATGCTCGCCCACGCCATCGCGAAGGTCGCCGAGGTCCACGGTGAGGCGATCCAGGAGGTCTTCGGCGTCGAGGTCGTCGTGCCGGAGACCCCGTTCCCCCGGATCACGATGGCCGAGGCACAGGAGATCCTGCGGGCCGGCGGGTGGGACCCGGAGGGGGTCAAGGAGGACCTAGACCCGGAGGGTGAGCGCACCATCGCCGCCCACATGAAAGAGCTCACGGGCCACGAGTTCGTGTTCATCACGCACTACCCGGCCAACATCCGGCCCTTCTACCACATGCGCCCGGCTGACCGGCCTGACCTGACGCTCAGCTTCGACCTGCTCTGGAAGGGCCTGGAGATCACCACCGGGGCCCAGCGTGAGCACCGCTCCGACGTGCTGCTCAAGCAGGCGGAGGAGAAGAGCATGGACACCGAGCCGATGCAGGACTACATGAACATCTTCCGCTTCGGCTGCCCGCCCCACGGCGGCCTCGGCGCCGGCCTGGGCCGGATCCTGATGGTCATGCTCGGCCTGGACTCGATCCGCGAGGCCGCGTTCCTGTTCCGGGGGCCGAACCGCCTCACCCCCTGAGCCAGGGGTACACGCACTGCTGCCCCACCGCCCGTCTGGCGGTGGGGCAGCAGTGGCTCGCTCAGTACCGGGTGTGGCCGAGGTCGAGGGACCACGCCTCGGCGGGGTTCTTGTCCCAGTGGTCGCGCAGCGCCAGCTCGCGGTCCGCGTACCGGCCGCGGCGGGACAGGCCGCCGTGGGAGAGGGTGATGCTGAGCGCGAGTGGCGATTCGGTGGTGACCCAGTGCGGGGTCAGGGCGTGGCTCCACAACTGGTCGCCTGGCTGCATCGTCACCGACTGCCGCTGCGCCTCGTCGTGCGGTGGGGGATCTTCGGCGGTGGTCTCACCGAGGACCGCGGCTTCGGGGGACAGGTGCTTGTCGGGGTTGTGGTAGCTGTGGAAGGTCTTGACCCCTTGGACCTGCCACACCAGACCGTGCGAGTTGTCGTTGTGGCAGGTCGAGGCTGCCCCTTCGGAGGACAGGAACAGGGAGGCGGGTGAGGTCCTGGGGACCGGCAGGGGGGTGCGGACGGCCACTTGGGCCGTGGGGTGGAGCACAGAGGTTCCTCTCGATCGTCCAGCGGGGGGCGGCAGTTCGGCGGGGCTTGGAGGTCCGCAGTGCATTGCACTGGGGTCGGATCAATTCCCGAACCGGGCCGCGACCAACACAGCCACACCTGATTCGGGAAAGTCCAGCGAGTCTGGTGACGAAGCAGCACCAGCGTAAAAGTCGTTCCGGGAATCCCATAACGGTAGGGCCGGATCCCCGGTTGATCAAAAAGTAGGCGCCGAATGCGAAGCGGGAAAGATCGCACCGCGAAGACCTTGACCGCGGCTCCTAGCGCCGTCTATGTTTCCGCCGCCTCCCACGTCAGGCGGCTCGCGGCCTGTCGAGCCAGCCTGTCTGGGCACATGGTGTCGGGTGTCCGAAATTGCCCGGGGTGCTGTCGCCTGTCGCCGTCTACGCATGCTTATGGACCTGCATTCAGTCCTGCGTGAAATGCGGCGCCGGGCTTTATACCCCACGATCCCCGGTTACCGAAACCGGGGATTCGGAGTTACAACAGACGCATGCCCAAACACGCCACGAAAACCGGTCCAGCCGCAGAGCGGGCTGCTGTCGCCATCGCCGCAGCCCTCCCTGTCCTCGCGGTCTCCCAGCTTGCGCCGCTCCCTGCCGCAGCCTCGTAATGCCCCCCACGGCACGACGCCGGCTCTCCGCCTCGGGCTCCCGCCCAGCACTCACCGTCCGCCCCTGAAATCCCGCTACGGCGCCTGCGGCCCCATCCCGCGCGCCCTGCCAGACAAGGATCTTCTTGCGCCAACCGCCCATGCCCGCACGCCATATCACTGCTCCTGGCCTGCTCCGCCTGTACCGACCCGAGGAGATTGCCGGTGCCCTCGGCTGTTCCGCCTGGTGGGTCAAGGACCGGGCCGCCCGTGCGCTCATTCCATTCACCCGAGTCGGGCGCTCGTACCGCTTCACCGCCGAGCACCTAGCCGAGATCGTCCGGATGCACGAGGTGCGTCCGGCGCAGCGCGCGGAACCCGGAACAGCCACGGCTCCCCCTGCCCCGCGCAGCCGGCCGGTCCCGACAACGGCCCGCCTCCGCGCCCGCCCGCCGCGCAGGACCAGGCAGGACGAGTTCGACACCACCGCGTAGTAGAGGGATCCGAAGGGGGGAAAGTTGGGTTTCGCGGAGAAGCGCGGAAGCTACTGGCGCGGTCGGTACAAGACCGAGCCGGGCAAGCACAACACTGTCGTCGACCACACCGGCGCGACGATCAAGTTCGCAACCAAGCGCGAGGCCAAGCGGGCAGCGGACGAAGCGGAAATCGGCTTCCGCCGCGGCGACGTCCGGGATCCGTCACTGGGGAAGGAGACCTTCGCCGAGTACGCGAGCCGCTGGTACGAGGCCCAGGACCTGGCCGCGTCCACGATGCAGAACTACCGACGCCACATCGAGGAGCACCTGCTCCCCGTCTTCGAGGACAAGGCTCTTGACGGCATTCTCCGTACCGACGTCGCGCTCTGGGAGAAGCAGGAACGCACCTCCTACGCGGCCTCCAGCGTCAAGACCTGGCGAGCGACCCTGCACCTCATCCTCGCCGACGCCGTCGACGAGGGGCTCATCGAGGCGAACCCAGCCGCGAAGCGCCGAGGACGGGGCAAGCGCGCCGGCCGTTCCGCCGATCGCGGCCCCGAGAAGGTGGTCACCGACGCACTCGGCGTTCTCCTGATCGCCGAGCGGGCCGCCCTCCTCTCCGGGCGCGACGACGAGTTCGTCGCGGTGCTCCTCAAGGCGTACACCGGCATGCGGTGGGGCGAAATTGTCGGCCTGGAAACTGAGTTCGCCCGCCGGGACTCGGTCCGAGTCGAGTGGCAGCTGTACGAGCTCGACTCGGGTGTGATGGTCCGCTGCCCACCCAAGGACGACAGCTACCGCACCATCGACGCCCCCGACTGGCTCTCGGCCCTCGTGGCCGACCACGTCGTCCGTACCAAGCCCAAGCCGTGCCCGTGCCATGGCAAGACGTACGTCTTCCAAGGCCAGGGCACCGCCCGCACCGGAGGCCACCAGGGCGCGAAGCTGGTCGACGTAGCCCGCCGTGCCGGCGTCTCCACGGGCACGGTGTCCAACGTCCTGAACCACCCCGACCGCGTGCGCGAGGCCACCCGTGCTCGCGTCGAACTCGCCATCACGGAGCTGGGCTTCGTGCGAGGCGGTGCACCCTCGGAACATGCCGCCCACTGGCGCCGCAACGGCTTCGCCACCTGGCTCTTCCACCCGGCGACGACGGGCTGGTACCCGAAGAAGGCGCCGCAGGATCCCCGTCCCGTTCCGCTCCTCGGCGATCCCTTTCCGGGCATACCGGTCCGGGGCCGCAACGCCCAGGGCCGCGCCGACGCCTGCTGGACGGCTGTCGCCAGGGGCATCATCCCGCACGGCCTACGCCATTCCCACCGCACCCACATGGAGGACCTCGGCACGGAGAAAGTCCTCATGGACGAGCGCATGGGCCACATCGACAGCTCGGTCTCCGCCCGCTACGCCCGCGTGACCCCCGGGCATGCGCCAACGCCTCATGGCCGGCCTCACTCGGCAGTGGGAGGAAGCCCTGGACGCCCGTCTGGAGATGCGCGCCGGTTCTCCGGTGCGGGTATTCGACGGCCTCCTGCGAGCACGTGCAGCCGTGCGCTAGCCGCAGGCAGGTGCCGCTCGGAGCGGCACCTGCCGTGTGACTCGCGCATACGGTCGGGGCAGCAAACGCATCGCGAGTACGGAGCCGTCCTGACGGACGGTCCCAGGTGAGGGGAGGCAGGCTCTTCGCCCCGGGTCCTATTGAGGAGGAGCGCGTGGTCGGTGCCGATGAACTCGGTCTCGAGGAGCCGTTCGTTCACGTCTTGGGGGATCCGTTCGGTGATCCCGTGTAGAGGCCGGGCCTTACCGCCCGCTTGTGAGCGCCTTCAAAACATCCGACGACAGGCTGGCGCACTTCGTGGCGTTCTTGAAAAGGCTAGCCGGGTAGCCGGGGTATCCGGCCTCGGCGATGGCGATCACGGCAATGAGTGTGTGATCCGCGATCTCGGACAGGTTGTCGATCTCCGTGTCCCAACTGAAGCGCGGGTCATCGATCTTGTTGATCGGCAGCTGTTGGAAGATGAGATGAAGGATCAGTCGGTTGCCATGCACGGCGATGCCGCGTGCGCGCCCTTCGAGTGAGAACGTGGCATCGCTGATCAGCTCCTCCACACGGCGCATGACGCCCACCGCCCGCCAGATCCGTAGGTAGGTGACGGACGGGTTGAAAAGCTTCTTGTAGGCGCCGCGTTCGCCGGTGTCCCAGAGTCTGCTGATCTCACGCTTGGCTTGGGTGGACAGACCCACGTCGGCATGCGCGCAGGCCAGCGCGATGGTGGCATCCGTGACACTGCACCCGGTCTCCGCCGCCGGGTCAGCCTCGCCTCTCTTGTAGATGTACTGGAGGTTTTCGACCAAGAACTCGTTCTTGAGACGTGACTGCTCCGCGTCCAACGCCAGAAAATCACGGCCTGTGATGCGGTTCTGAGTGTTCGTCGCTCGGGTGACCTGATAGGCGAAGTCCTCCTCTGCACCTTCCAGGGAAATGAAGCGGACGGTGACGCGGGCCTGGCTGATGTCTATACCAAGCCGGTCTGCCTTGGAGATGGAGCCCACAGTCTGGGCTCCGTTGACCACGTCGACCCCGGTGAGCGTGAAGGCGCCCAGCCGCCGGTCGGCACCATAGGCAGGTGACTTAGCGATGCCCTGGCAGAGGATGGTGATGCCGTTGTTGTAATACCAGAATGCCTCTGGCTCGTCCCTGAGGGTGGTGATGAGGGAGTCGTTCACCTCCGAGTCATGGAGGACGACCCGGACGTTCTTGCTGAACAGATCCGAGTTGAACCTCTCATGCCAGGAGGCGACCTGCTCGGCGGAGACCTGGCCGTAGTACGCCTTCGGCTCACCCTGGAACTGCCCCCAGTCGGTGAGATCGACAGAGAGATCGATCTGGGGGAGCTGCTGTTCGTCGAGGAGTAGCCGGTGCAACTCGGACTGGCTGAGATAGTGAAAGGACGCTACCTCGTCTGGAGTGTTCAGGGTCTCGGCGAGGAACTCGTCCATCTTGGCGTGTACATCCGGGGAGCACGGGCTGGATCCGGTGTGAACCACCATGATCTCAATGGTGATCAGGGGGTTGAGCAGGGCGTTTTCAAGTTCCTGCTTACGCGACGCCACCTTGTCATTGAAGTGTTCCCACTTCAGCTGGACTAGGTCGGCGATGCCTTCCCGGAACTTGATCAGGTCGTCCAACTGCATGCTGCCGCGCCCGTCCTGAGCCCACTTGGACTGGACGACCAGAAGTCGGTCGCCGTCCGGGGTGACCGCGATGGCGTCGATTCCGTTGTCCTTGGTGCCATCGGTCACGGAGGTAGCCGCCACCTCCCACTCCAGCCCACCGCGTTTGGCGATGGCGAAGGCCGCAAGGGCTCGGCTGAGCTGGGTGATCCGGGCATCTGCGGGGCGGTGGGCGGCTAGATCCGCGACGTCGATCAGCGGGAAGGTCGTCTCTTCGACACGCCGCTGGATCTGAGTCAGTTGCAGAAGTCCCATGGATCCTCCGGAATCACTGGCAAGGGCTCTGCTAGCTTGCCAGGCCGCTCGGGCAACACCCACTGCTGGCCCTCAGACCAGAGTGCACGTTGAGTCCGGGGGCATGGTCGATTAGCTATAGCCTCCAGCCGCTTATGGTCCTCCCGCGTGTGTCCCGCAACGCTCGGTCGACCTGCCCCGCTTGGCCGCCGGGTATACCGCAGGACCGATGAGGCTGCTCTGGCAGAGCGGCTGTGCCAGATCGCCTGAACGGTGGCTTTTCTGGAAGCCTGGTGACGATCTTGGTCGGTCTGACTCAATGGGGACATGGAGATCGGGGAGTGCTGGGCCTATAGGGTTAAGCCGAAGGAACTGGGCGGCACCCTGCGCCAGGTGGAGATCGTCCGAGTGGGCGCCTCCGGCAGGTCAGGAATCCACGTGCGGTTCCTGGACGGCGATGAGGCGGGACTGCAGGAGTGGGTCAGCGCCGGCAGTCTGCTCGTGCTCTGGGCTGACGCCGACGCATTCGGAGCGGATGACATGGCGGAGCTCGCACTGGCCGAGGCGTCGAGGGAGGTACGGGGGAGCGCCGAGTTCGAGGCGGCGCGGATGATTCTGGGCCTCGTCCGCCCCAAGGGGCGTCTGCGTCTGCGTAAGGCGGTGGCGGACGCGGGTGTGCTGGAGCTCGGCCACCTCGACGAGACGGCGCCGCTGGTTGGCATAGAGCCTGCCGATCTGCGGGGCGCCGCCATGGTCCACGAGGACCGCAACGGCCTTTGCCTGGTTGGCTGGCCGGTAGCCGAGCGGATCGCGCGGCAGGTGGCTCAGAGCCTGGCCGAGGAGGTCCTGGCGGAGGTGGACCGCCGTCAGCAGGCCGTGGACGAGGAGCGCGCCCGGCCTTCCTGGCACTCGTACCATCGCCGGGACGACCGCAAGCTGGACGTAGAGGCGGACGCCCTGCGCACGGTCCGGGAGTGGTGCGGGCAGGAGAAGGCCGAGCGCTACGACGAGCTCGTCGCCCTACGAGCCGAGGTACTGCGCCTCGGCGAACTGGTCGAGCAGGCGGTGAAGGCGCTCCGGGACCGTGGGCACGGCGTCATCGCCTCCACCATTGAGCGCGGCCTTGGGGTCCATATCTCCAGCCTTGGTCCCGACGTACGTCGTTGAAGCCGTCACGCCACCGCTCGGGCTCCGGCTTGGGCGGTGCGGGCTCCGCTGGTGGCTTCACCTTCTCCGGTCGGTGCGGGTGCCAGCCGTCGAGGAACGGCCTCAGCTCGTCCCCAGTCGGCTTCGCGTGGAAGTCGCGGGCGCCGAGACCTTTCCCGTTCAAGGTGGGGTCCAGGCGGTCGGCCTCGGTCCTGCCCCACGCCGACCACTCTCCGAGCCGCTCGGCCTCGAAGGGGTCTTCTGTCTGGGCAGCGGTCTCATCCAGCGCGGTGCAGAACGTCCGGATCTCTCCTGCGGCTCGCCACTGTTCCAGCGCCGTGCCGAAGTGCTCGGCTCGAGCGGCGTCCACCGCCTTGATCGAAGCCACGCCGACCGCGGCCTCCCACTCCCGCTGGGCGCGCTCCTGCCGCTCGGCCTCCAGTCGGCGGTTCTCAGCTGCTTGCTGTTCCCGCTCGTCCTGTTGCCGGCGCTGTTCGGCCTCCCGCTCCAGACGGGCCCGCTCCTGCTCATCGGCCCGGGTTCTCAGCGCCCGGAGAACCGAACCGATCTGGTCCTCGAGCGGCTTCTTCTCGGTGTCGGCCCACTCCTTCTTCCAGCCGTACTGGTAGCCCTGTTGCTGGGCGAGGACCATCTCCAGTTCCCCGGATGGCTCGAACCGTTGCGCCGGGACGACCCGCTGCCAGTCGTACGTGCGGCGGCCGGCCGGCTTGGGCACGTACCGGACCTGCTTCTGACGTTCCTTGAAGGTGATCTCGTACGTACGGCCATGGATCGTGAGCAGTGGCCTCGGCTGCCTGCGCTTCTTGGACACCACAATCTCCCCGTGGAGGGGGAGGGCCTGCTCGGCGATGAGGCGGAGCAGGGACAACGCGCGGGGAAGGACACCGTCGGAAATCTCGAAGGCGCTGTGGTCCGCGGTCACGGCAGCGAGGACGTCGTCCACGTCGGTGATCACACGACTGCGCGCCAAACGGATCCGGTTCCACTCCGTGTCGTCCTCGCCGGTTACCCGGAGCAGCCCCAGGAAGAAGTCCCCCTTGGTCCGCCCGCTGTACTTCAGGTGGTACCCGGCCGGCGCGCACTGGCGAGCCGCGTCGAATGCCCTTCGGTAGCGGGCTCGCTCCCCCTCGTCCGGGTTCGGGACGCGCAGGAAGCGGCTGGCCTGCTGCACTTCGGCGATTAGAGCCCGTCCGATGTCGGCGGGAGAGGGCTGTGGGGTTCTGGCGATGCGCTGTGCCGGAGGCTTCTGTTCGGCAGCGGGCTTCTGTTCAGGGCGGTCGGATTCCTGCTTCTTCGGTCCGGACGTGGTTGCCGGGCGAGACTTCCGTGGAGCCGGCTCCGGCCTGTCGGGGTGATGGCCGTGCTGGAGGTAGAAGCGCCCGACCTCGGTGATCTCGGCCCGCCATCTTCCGCCCTCTTTCGGCATGGCGATGTGCCCCCGCTCCTTCAGGGCTCGGGCGGTGAGGGCGAGTTCGGGGGTGTCCGACGAGACGGGTTCGACGCCCTCACGGATCCGGGTCAGGAGGGCGAGCTGGCGATCGTTGAGCGGTGACCAACGGTGCATGGTCTCGGTGGTACCGGCCGCGTCAGCCCCGCACAAGCGGAATCGTGATTCGGCTGGAAATCATCGCATTAGCTGACACTGCGTCGGGGAGAGATGAGCGAGTCATCACCGACAGTGAAGAGGGGGTTGCATGCGGCGGAGGGCCGAGACGGACAAGGCACTCAGTCAACTCGACGTCATACGGAGCACACTCGAGGACCCTGCTACGGGCCTGAGTGCGCTCTACGTGACGGTGGACCAGACACGCCAGAAGGTCCTGGAAGCAGTGGCGCAAGGCACGTTGGGCCTGCGCGAGGAGAACCGCGAGCTCCGGCGGCGGCAGGAACGGATGCTCACCGACCTGGCGGAGGCGCGGAGCGGTCTGGAGGCCTTGAGTCGACGGCTGGAAGAGGGCATCCAGGCGGTGCCGCTGGTGCCGTCCCAGGTGGCGAGCCCCTTGGTTGCCGGCGCCCCGGCCACCACCGAGTCCGTTGTGCAGCCGCTCGCTGGGCCGGACCCAGCCGAGCCCGAGGTACTCGGAGAGCCGGCCGAGCTGACCGAACGATCCGACGGGAAGGAACCCCGCGTGCTGGAAGAAGTCCGCAATGCCCACGGTCATGGGAACACGACAGGAAAGCCGGAAACCGGGCCGCACCTGACGCCCGTCGCGGAGCCGGTCCAGGACCCTGCTCAGGCCGACAAGGATGACCAGCGCGCCCACCTGCAGCGCCTCCTGTCGGCTGCTGCGATCGCCTCCGCGACGCTGATCTGTCACCGGGAGACGTGGGACTTCATCGCAGAGCACACCAGCGGGCACACCCACTTCCGGCTCCCCGACCGGATCGACGACGCGGATGGCGGCCGGATCGAGGCATCCCTCTCGGGAAGGTCCCTGCTCGCCGTGCTCACCACGATGTGGAAGGTGACCCGGGAACACGAGGGCGGCGTAACGTCGTCCGGTGATGGAAACCAGGACCTGGCCACGTGGGCGCTCGCCGCAGCCGTCTACCGCAGGACGGCCCTCGCGGTCGACCGCGTGACGCATCTGGCCGAGAAGGAGAACGGCTCCGCGTTGATCGTCCTTGACGACCGGAGTGCGCGCACGACTGCCCCGGAAGGCGGCGCCGCTGCCTGACCTGCTCCCCGTGGGAGCCGGATTCTGAGGTCGGCTCCCAGATGGCTCCCAAGACAAGTGCAAACGCCAAACAGGGGCCTGATCCACTGAGTGGATCAGGCCCCTGACCTGGTCTTACGAAGTCGGGGTGGCGGGATTTGAACCCACGACCTCTTCGTCCCGAACGAAGCGCGCTGCCAAGCTGCGCTACACCCCGATCGCCGCCCGGAAGCAATACTGCCTGGCGACATCGATTACTTTAGCGGACCCTCGGCCGGAGACGAAATCCGGTTTTCGCGCAGGGCCGGCAGGGGTCGGGGGCGGTAGCGGTCCGCCGCGACCAGCAGGAGGCCGAGGGCGTAGAAGACGAGGCCCAGGACCATCGCGTTCAGGGTCACGCGGGCGTACCCATACCGGGCCACGTCGATGAAGGGGTACGTGTAGCGGGCCGCCGTGTCGGGGGCCAGGAGGGCGCCGCGGACCAGCGCGAAGGTCACGTACAGCAGGGGGTACGCGAGCCATTGCGCGGCGTGGCGGGGGCGCAGGGTGCGCGGGGCCGTCAGGAGGAGGAAGTCGAGGGTGGCTCCGACGGGGGTGACCGTGTGGAGGAGCTGGTTGGCGACGGCCTTGGCCCCGCTGAGCCGGTTCAGGTCGTCCATGACGTTGAAGGGGCTCGACGCGTTGGCCAGGACCAGGTGGAAGACCAGGCCGGTGATCAGGATGAAGAGCACCGTCCCGCCCCGGTAGAGCGGGTCCACGTCGGGGCGGCGCTGCCAGGCGCGGGTGGCCGACAGGCCGAAGACGACGGCGACGGCGATGTTGGTCCAGATCGTGAAGAAGCTGAGGACGACCGGGACGCTGCCCTGGGCCAGCTCGATGGACACGCCGACCAGGGCCGCCGCGGCGATCAGGGCGCGGAAGCCGGCCGGGACGGCGCGGTCGGGTGCGATCATCCCGTCAACCTACTGGGCCGCACGCGCCGGGTCCCTACGCCTTCGGGGTCAGCGTCAGCAGTGTCGCCTCGGGCGGACAGGCGAAGCGGACGGGGGTGAAGCGGTTGGTGCCGCAGCCCGCCGAGACGTGCAGGAAGGAGCGCTGCCCCTCGGCCTCGTAGGCGGACAGGCCCTTGACCCGCTTGGTGTCCAGGTCGCAGTTGGTGACCAGGGCCCCGTAGAAGGGGACGCACAGCTGCCCGCCGTGGGTGTGTCCGGCGAGGATCAGCGGGTACCGGTCGGCGGTGAAGGCTTCCAGGACCCGCAGGTAGGGGGCGTGGACGACGGCCAGCGAGAAGTCCGCGTCCGTCTCGGGCCCGCCGGCGACCCGCTCGTAGCGGTCCCGCTTGATGTGCGGGTCGTCGAGCCCGGTGAAGGCCAGCTCCAGGTTGCCGAGTTTCATCCGGGCCCGGGTGTTGGTGAGGTTCAGCCAGCCCGCCCCGTCGAAGGCGTCGCGCAGTTCCTCCCACGGGTTGTGGACGGCGCCGACGACCGGCTTGTTGCCGTTCAGCCCGTGCCGGCCCTGGGTCTTCTCGATGAGGTAGCGCGCGGGGTTGCGCAGCCGGGGGCCGTAGTAGTCGTTCGACCCGAAGACGTACGCACCGGGGAACTCCATCAGCGGGCCCAGCGCGTCCAGGACCTCGGGCACGCCCTCCGTGTCGGAGAGGTTGTCGCCGGTGTTCACCACGAAGTCGGGGCGCAGCCCCGCCAGCGACTGGAGCCAGGCGCGCTTCTTGCGCTGCCCGCCGACCATGTGGATGTCCGAGACCTGTAGGACCCTCAACGGCCGCATCCCGGCGGGCAGGACCGGTACGGTCACCCGCCGCAGCCGGAAGGACCGGGCCTCGAAGCCGGCGGCATAGGCCACTCCCGCGGCCCCCACCGCCGCGATGCCGGCGGTGACCTTCAGGGGTACTCCGTAACGCGCGCGCATGTACCCATCGTCGCAGACGCGCGAGGGGGTCCCGTAAAACGGGCGGGCGCCATCACCCCCGGACCTGGCAGACTCAAGGGCATGACCACCCTCAAGGCCAAGCTCCACGAAGACCTCGTCACCGCCATCAAGGCGCGCGACGAACTCGCCTCGTCCACCCTGCGTCTGACCCTCTCCGCCATCACCAAGGAGGAGGTCGCGGGCAAGACGGCGCGCGTCCTCTCCGACGAGGAGGTCCTCAAGGTGATCGCGAAGGAGGCGAAGAAGCGCCGCGAGGCCGCGGAGGCCTTCGCCCAAGGCGGTCGTGCCGAGCAGGCCGCGCGCGAGACCGTCGAGGGCGAGTTCCTCGACGGCTACCTGCCCAAGCAGCTCAGCGACGACGAGCTCGTCGCGATCGTGACGCAGGCCGTCGAAGAGGCCAAGGCGTCGGGCGCCGAGGGGCCGCGGGCCATGGGCGCCGTCATGAAGATCGTGAACCCGAAGGTGGCGGGGCTGGCGGACGGCGGCCGGGTCGCCGCCGTCGTCAAGCGGCAGCTCTCGTAAGAGGCGTCCCCGGGCGCGCAGCGCACGAGGGGAGGGCCCCGGCCGGATGATCCGGCCGGGGCCCTCCCCATTTCGCTGTTCGCGCGCTTGCCCTCTGTCCGCGCGGTCCTACGGGGTCGGCGGGGTCTCGGGCCCGCCGATCACGCCCGCGATGCCCCCGCCGGGGAAGGGGTCGGTCGGTGTCCCGCCCGTGGCCCCGCCGTTGTTGCCCGCGGAGGCTCCGCCCGTCGCACCGCCGGGGCGGCCGTCGCCGGGCTTGCCGTCGCCGGGCTTCCCGGGCTTGCCCGGCTTGCGCGTGGCGGGCGGGTTCGGGTTGCCCCGGCCGCCGTTGTTGCCGGTGTCGCCGCCGCCGGTACCGCCGCCCGGGACCGAGGGCTCCGGGACGTTGACCGTGATGAAGCTGGGTGCCTCGCGGCCGGACAGCGCGCCCGAGACCGCGTCCTTCCAGATCGGGCCGGGCAGACCGCCGCCGAAGACCTTGTCGTAGTACTGGTCGCCGATGGTGATGTTCTCCATCGAGATCTTCTTCGCGCCGCCGGAGCCGACCCAGACCGCGCCCGACATGTTCGGGGTGTAGCCGACGAACCAGGCGTTGTAGCGGCTGTCGGTGGTGCCGGTCTTGCCCGCGTTGTCGCGGTCGGTCAGACCGGCCCGCTCACCCGTACCGGAGTCGACCACTCCGCGCAGCAGGGTGTTGATGGTGTCGGCGGTGTCCTGGGCCATGGCCCGCTCGCACTTGGTCTTCGGCACCGCGAGCGCCTTGCCGTGGGCGTCGGTGATCGACTCCATGACGATCGGGGTGCAGTAGACGCCGCGGTTGGCGAAGGTGGCGTACGCGTTCGCCATCGTCAGCGGGGACATCTCGGCGGCGCCGAGCGCGATGGACGGGGCCTCGGGGAGCTTCGAGCCGTCGGCCGGGATCACGCCGAGCTTCTGCGTCATCTCGGTGACCGGGCACAGGCCGATCTCGCCGATCATCTGCACGAAGTAGGTGTTGATGGACTTCTCCATCGCCGTCTTCAGCGCGTACGGGCCGATCTCCTTCTCGGTCTCGTTCTCGGCGGTCTGGAGCTTGCCGTCCCCCATCTTGAGGTTGAGCCAGTTGCTGCCGTCGCACTTCGGGATCGGGCTCGGGTAGTCGATCTTGTACGGCGCCGGGTAGACCTTGGTCGGCGCCATGCCCTGCTCTATGGCGGCGGCCGCGATGAACGGCTTGAAGGTCGAACCGACCTGGAAGCCGAAGTTGGAGCCGCCCATCCGCTTGTCCACGGAGTAGTTGATCTGCGTCTCGTTCTTCCCGAAGCCGTACGGCTTCGACTGACCCATCGCCAGCACCCGTCCGGTGCCGGGCTGGACCATGGTCACGGCGGTCGCGATCGAGTCGTCCTCGTTCACGTGGTCCTTGATCGAGGAGTTCGCGGACTCCTGCGACTGCGGGTCCAGCGTCGTACGGACCGTCAGGCCGCCCTGGTTCCAGACCTTTGCGCGCTCCTCGCGGGTCTTGCCGAAGGTCGGGTCGGTCAGGAAGGTGTTGCGCACGTAGTCGCAGTAGAAGCCGGCGCCCTTCACGGCGGTGATGCAGCCGTTCTTCGGGCGGGTCACCTTCAGCACGACCGGTTCGGCCTTGGCCTTGTCGGCCTCGGTCTGCGAGACGTCCTTCATGTCGGCCATCCGCTGGAGGACGACGTTGCGCCGCTTCATCGCCTCCTGCGCGTCGTTCACCGGGTCGAACCGGCTCGGCGACTGCACGACGCCGGCGAGCAGCGCCGATTCCGCCAGGGTGAGGTCCTTGGCCGGCTTGCTGAAGTAGCGCTGCGCCGCGGATTCGATCCCGTAGGCCTGCTGACCGAAGTAGGTGATGTTGAGGTAGTTCTCCAGGATCTTCTTCTTCCCGAGCTCCTCCTCGACCTGGATCGAGTACTTCAGCTCGCGGATCTTGCGCCCGAGGCTCTTCTCCTGGGCCTCGCGCACCTTCGTCTCGTCGTCGCCCGCTTCCTCGACGAAGACGTTCTTCACGTACTGCTGGGTGAGGGTGGAGGCGCCCTGCGCGGCGCCGCCCTCCTGCGCGTTGCGGTTCACGGCGCGCAGGATGCCCTTGAGGTCGACCGCGCCGTGTTCGTAGAAGCGCGAGTCCTCGATGGCGACGATCGCCTTCTGCATGTAGGGCGAGATCGCGGTGAGCGGGACCACTTGCCGGTCCCGTGAATAGACGGTGGCGATCAGGCCACCCTCCGAGTCCAGGATCGTGGTGCGCTGGCTCAGCGGAGGGGTCTTCAGATTGGCTGGGATCTCGTCGAAACCCTCGACGGTCCCCTTGGCCGCGAGTCCCAGCGCGCCTGCGCCCGGGATCGCGATTCCGGCGAGCACGACGCCGGAGAGAACGGACACACCGAGGAACTTGGCGGCCTGTTGTGGCCCCGTGAGCCCGCCGCCCGAGCGCTTCTTTCCCATGAGGGGAAGCCTACGTTCTCATTCACCGGACACGCGCGAATGCCTTGGCCTAAGCTGGCCCCAACTGTCACAGCAGTGCGGTGCGACATCAACCCCTCGGCTTGATTTTCACCCTTCCCGAATGGGGTGGACACATGTCCGAATCCCGCCCTTCGCTCTGACGGCCGTTCGCCGGCGCCCCCCGTTTTCACCCGAATCGCCGGAATGGTCGGGCATGTCGCCGGATCACTCCGTCGGGTGATCTGCCGCTTACCCATAGTCCGTTCGGACCATTCAAGATTGGGCCCGTCGGGGGTGTTGCACTGTGCCCACCTTCCGTAACGTCCTCAACTGGCAGCGGTGAATATGCCGCATGCCGCCGTGGGGGAGCCTCGATTCGGGAGAGGACGGCGCCGGGATGGGCTGGGTTACCGACTGGAGTGCGCAGGCAGCCTGCCGCACTACCGATCCGGATGAACTGTTCGTTCAAGGAGCGGCACAGAACAGGGCCAAGGCGGTGTGCACCGGATGTCCGGTGCGGACCGAGTGCCTGGCCGACGCGCTCGACAATCGTGTCGAGTTCGGAGTATGGGGCGGAATGACCGAGCGGGAACGACGCGCGTTGTTGCGCCGACGTCCCACCGTCACCTCGTGGCGACGGCTGCTCGAAACCGCCCGCACGGAGTACGAGCGCAGTACGGGCATCCTCACCGTGGATGTCGACACGGAGATCGACGTTCCGTACGAGGCCTACGCGGCGGCCGGGTAACCACCCGGGCCACGTCGGCACCACGTCGTACGGGCGCCGTACGGCGGTCGTACGAACGGCTACGCTCCGGCCGGTACACCGGCCGCGAGCCGCTCTCCGATGGCCCGCAGCCCGGCGAGGTCGTGCACATCGCCGGGCAGGGCGGCCACTTCGGCCACCGCCACTTCGGGGTGCAGCGTGGTGAAGCGATCACGCGTGCGCTGTTCGCGGGCGATCACCTGCATGCGTTCGGCGTGCAGGCGCAACAGTCCGGCAGCGATCTCGTCGACGCCGGGGGATTCGGCGCGCGGGTCGTCGTCCGGTGCCGCGTCCGGGCCGGCGGGGGATCCGGTGTCCGAGACGTCTTCGGATTCGGGGTCCGCGTGCCCGGCGGTGAGCATGTCGCCGGTGTTACGAAGTCCAGCTTTCCCGGACTCCTGATCGACAATGCAGCCTTCTTCAAGATTCTCTGCGGCGGCCAGCGCCCGTTCCGCGGAGAGCCGTTCCGCCTCGCTCGTGTGCACGCGGTTCAGGACCAGGCCGGCCAGCGGCATGCGTTCCGCCGCGAGCCGTTCCACGAAGTACGCGGCCTCGCGCAAGGCGTCCGGCTCGGGCGCGGCGACCACGAGGAAGGCCGTACCGGGGGCCTGGAGCAACCGGAACGTCGCGTCGGCGCGGGTACGGAACCCGCCGAACATGGTGTCCATCGCCGCCACGAAGGTCTGCACGTCCTTCAGCAGCGAGGCACCCATCAACTTGCTCAGGGTGCCCGTCATCATCGACATGCCGACATTGAGGAACTTCATCCCCGCGCGCCCGCCGACCTTCGCGGGAGCCATCAGGACCCGGATGAACCTTCCGTCCAGGAAGGACCCCAGGCGCTTGGGGGCGTCGAGGAAGTCCAGCGCGGAGCGGCTCGGCGGGGTGTCCACGACGATCAGGTCCCAGTCGTCCCTGGCCCGCAGCTGCCCCAGCTTCTCCATCGCCATGTACTCCTGCGTGCCCGCGAAGCCGGCCGACAGGGACTGGTAGAAGGGGTTGTCCAGGATCGCCTGCGCCCGGTCACCGTCCGCGTGGGACTCTACGATCTCGTCGAAGGTCCGCTTCATGTCCAGCATCATGGCGTGCAGTTCGCCCTCACCGGCCACCCCCGCCACCTTGCGCGGGGTGTTGTCCAGCGAGTCGATCCCCATCGACTGGGCCAGCCTGCGGGCCGGGTCGATGGTCAGGACCACCACCTTGCGCCCCCGCTCCGCCGCCCGGACCCCGAGCGCCGCCGCCGTGGTGGTCTTGCCGACCCCGCCCGCGCCGCAGCACACGATGATCCGGGTCTTCGGGTCGTCCAGCAGCGCGTCGACGGCCAGCCGCGACGGCGTGTCCAGGCCCCGGTCCATGGTGTCCGTCCCCTCGCTCATGCGTCGTCCGACTGCTGCTTGCGCAACTCCGTGGCCAGCTCGTAGAGGCCGGCCAGTTCCATGCCCGAGCCGAGGAGGGGCAGTTCGTACGTCGGCACGTCCAGCCCCGCCAGCACCGCGCGTTGCTCCCGCTCCAGCTCCACCCGGCTCGCGTGCTCGGCCGCCTGGGTGAGCAGGGGCCGCACCAGCCGCTCGGCCAGGCCGCCCCGCCGCGCCCCGCCGAGTCCGGCCCGGGACAGGGCCTGGGCCAGCTCCGCGTGCCGGCCGTCCGCCGCCGCGCGCAAGGTGCTCTCGTCCAGGTGATGCGGGCGCACCATGTTGACGATGACCCGGCCGAACGGCAGTCCCGCCCCGCGGAGCTCCGCGATCCCGTCGGCGGTCTCCTGGACGGGCATCTCCTCCAGCAGGGTGACCAGGTGCACCGCCGTCTCCGGGGACTTGAGCACCTTCATCACCGCCTGCGCCTGATTGTGGATCGGCCCGAAGCGGGCCAGGCCGGCCACCTCGTCGTTGACGTTCAGGAAGCGGGTGATCCGCCCGGTCGGCGGAGCGTCCATGATCACGTGGTCGTAGACGAACCGTCCGGCCTTGTCCTTGCGCCGCACCGCCTCACAGGCCTTGCCCGTCAGCAGCACGTCCCGCAGACCGGGCGCGATGGTGGTCGCGAAGTCGATCGCCCCGAGCTTCTTGAGGGCGCGGCCCGCCGAGCCGAGTTTGTAGAACATCTGGAGGTAGTCCAGCAGGGCCCGTTCGGCGTCGATGGCGAGCGCGTACACCTCGCCGCCGCCCGGCCCGGGGGCCACCGCGACCTTCCGCTCCTCGTAGGGGAGCGCCTCGGCCCCGAAGAACTGTGCGATGCCCTGCCTGCCCTCCACCTCCACGAGGAGGGTCCGTCTGCCCTCGCGCGCGAGGGCGAGCGCGAGTGCGGCGGCGACCGTGGTCTTGCCGGTGCCGCCCTTGCCGCTGACCACCTGGAGCCTGCTCACAGCGCCCGAGCCTAATTCCTCGGTGCCGGGGACGGTGGTGCGGGTGCCCGTGCGGGGTGTCAGACCACCGCCGCGCAGGCGTTACGCTCGGCGCCATGACCAAGAAGTTCGAATACGCGACCGTCCCCCTGCTGGTCCACGCCACCAAGCAGATCCTGGACACCTGGGGCGAGGACGGCTGGGAGCTCGTCCAGGTCGTACCCGGCCCGAACAACCCCGAGCAGCTGGTGGCCTACCTCAAGCGGGAGAAGGCGTGAGCGGCGTCGTCGAGGCGAAGCTCGCCGAACTGGGCCTGACCCTCCCCGAGGTCGTCCCGCCGCTGGCCACCTACCAGCCGGCCGTTCGCTCGGGTGCCTACGTGTACACCGCCGGCCAGCTCCCGATGGTCAAGGGCAACCTGCCGGTCACCGGCAAGGTCGGCGCCGAGGTCTCGGCGGAGCAGGCCAAGGAGCTGGCGGCGACCTGCGCGCTGAACGCCCTGGCCGCCGTCAAGTCCGTAATCGGTGACCTCGACAAGATCGCCCGCGTGGTCAAGGTCGTCGGTTTCGTCGCCTCCGCCCCCGACTTCACCGCCCAGCCGGGCGTGCTGAACGGCGCGAGCGAACTGCTGGGCGCGGTCCTCGGCGACAAGGGCGTCCACGCCCGCAGCGCGGTCGGCGTGGCGGTCCTCCCGCTGGACGCCCCGGTCGAGATCGAGATCCAGGTGGAACTCACCCCCGACGCCTGACCCCGCACCACCCCCTTCGACGGCCCCGCGTCGCCGCACCGGATCGCTTCCGGCGCGGCGCCCACGGGGCCGTCGGCGTGTCCGGGGACCGCCGCCCGGTGCCGCGGTCCCGTGCTGCCGGTCCCGTGCCGCCGGGGCCGCGCGCCGGCCGTCCCGGCCGGGGGGCCCTCGAACATCGGGCCGGATGGTCGTAGCATCCGGCCATGCCGAATGGTCAGCACGGTCAGCCGCCGCCCACCCCGCCCGCCGGGGGCCAGTGGTACCCCCCGGAGTGGCCCGCCCGCATCCGCGCGCTCGCGGACGGGGAACTCACCCCGGTGGCGCCCAAGCGCGCCGCCACGGTGATGCTGCTCCGTGACACCCCCACCGGGCCCGCCGTGCACATGCTCCGCCGCCGGGCCTCCATGGCCTTCGCCGGCGGCGCCTACGCCTACCCCGGCGGCGGGGTCGACCCCCGCGACGAGGACCGCCGCATCGGCTGGGCCGGACCCGACCAGGACGCCTGGGCGGCGCGCCTGGGCACCGACGCCGCCACCGCCCAGGCCATCGTCTGCGGGGCGGTCCGCGAGACCTTCGAGGAGTCCGGCGTGCTCCTCGCCGGCGAGAGCCCCGACACCGTCGTCGGCGACACCACCGGCGACGACTGGGAGGCCGCCCGCGAGGCCCTCGTGGCGCGCGAGCTGTCCTTCGCCGAGTTCCTCGACCGGCGCGGCCTGCTGCTGCGCTCCGACCTGCTCGGGGCGTGGGCCCGCTGGATCACCCCGGAGTTCGAGCCCCGCCGGTACGACACCTGGTTCTTCGTGGCGGCCCTCCCGGAGGGGCAGCGCACCCGGAACGCCTCCACGGAGGCCGACCGGACGGTGTGGATCCGCCCGGCGGACGCAGCCGCGGGCTACGACAAGGGCGAGCTGCTGATGATGCCGCCCACCATCTCCACCCTGCGCTCCCTGGACCCGTACGCGAGCGCCGCCGACGCGCTCGCGGCCGCCGGGGGCCAGGACCTGACCCCCGTCCTGGCCCGCGCCGTCGTGGAGGACGGCGAGCTGGTGCTGAGCTGGCCGGGCCACGACGAGTTCACCAAGCGCGTCCTCCTCGGGCGCCCCGGAGGCCCCGGAGGCCCCGCATGACCGACGCAGCCGCCCTTCCCGGCCAGCCCCGCGGAACCGTCACCTCCGGGGCGGCCACCGCACGCGCCGTCAACGTGCTGGCCCCCAACGCCTCGGCCATGACCCTGGACGGCACCAACACCTGGCTGGTGTCCGAGCCGGACTCGGAACTGGCGGTCGTCATCGACCCCGGCCCCCTGGACGAATCCCACCTCCGGGCCGTCATCGCCACCGCCGAACGGGCCGGCAAGCGGGTCGCCCTCACCCTCCTCACCCACGGCCACCCCGACCACGCCGAGGGCGCCGGCCGCTTCGCCGAACTCACCGGCACCAAGGTCCGCGCCCTGGACCCCGCCCTGCGCCTCGGCGACGAGGGCCTGGCCGCCGGGAACGTGATCCGCACCGGCGGGCTGGAACTGCGCGTGGTCGCCACCCCCGGACACACCTCCGACTCCCTCTGCTTCCACCTGCCGGCCGACGGGGCCGTCCTGACCGGGGACACGATCCTGGGCCGGGGCACCACCGTCGTCGCCCACCCCGACGGCCGCCTCGGCGACTACCTGGACTCCCTGCGCCGGCTGCGCTCCCTGACCGTCGACGACGGGGTCCACACGGTGCTCCCGGGCCACGGGCCGGTCCTGGAGGACGCGCAGGGCGCCGTCGAGTACTACCTGGCCCACCGGGCCCACCGGCTGGCGCAGGTCGAGACGGCCGTGGAGAAGGGCCTCGTCACCCCGGAGGCCGTCGTCGCCGCGGTGTACGCGGACGTGGACCGCTCGTTGTGGCCGGCGGCGACCTGGTCCGTACAGGCGCAGCTGGAGTACCTTCGTGATCACGGACTGATCCCGGGGGGACCTGAATGAACCTGCTCTTCGTCCTGCTCGCGATGATCGTGACGGGTGGCTGGATCACCTCGACGGTCAGCCTGCGCGTCAAGGCCCTGGAGGACCGGGGGAACCGCCTGGAGCGCCGCCTGGGCCTGGTGCTGGAGCACTTCGGCATCGAGGAGCCGGAGCCGGCCGGGATGGACGAGGTGCGCGCCCTGGTGCGCGACGGACGCACCGTCGCGGCCGTCAAGCGCTACCGCCAGATCACCGGCGCGAGCCTGGTGGAGGCCAAG
Organism: Streptomyces sp. NPDC088097; assembly: GCF_044741845.1. Taxonomy (NCBI): domain Bacteria; kingdom Bacillati; phylum Actinomycetota; class Actinomycetes; order Kitasatosporales; family Streptomycetaceae; genus Streptomyces; species Streptomyces sp. NPDC088097. The sequence continues at coordinate 180,534 of NZ_JBIUTJ010000011.1, read as the reverse complement.
CGCGCCGTCGACTCCCTCTCCGCGGACGCGCCCTGAGGGCTGTCCCGTAATCCCTGGTGCAGCCCCACGGATTACGGGACGGCCCTTAGCCTCCGCTCGTCCCGCGCGGCGCCTTCGTGCCGTGCCGGGCCGTGTACTCGGCCGCGAGCCAGGGCCCGAGGTCCTCGACGTACCCGAGCACCACGGCCGGATCGGTGACCGGATCCAGCGCCACGGCGGCGGCCGCCCGCATCTGGGCCGCCCGCTCCGGGTAGTACCGGCCGAAGACCTCCGCGGACTCGACGAGGTCGCTGGTCCAGCCGTCCCACCGCGGCATCACCAGCGTGAATCCGGTGCGTACGAGGGTGCGCGCGAAGTGCCGGCTCATCCGGCGGTACTCGGCGGGCTCGGAGGCCGCGGTGAACCGTTTCCGCCATTGGGGCAGTACGGCGGACAGGTCGCCGTTGGTCTCGCGGGCGAGCAGGCTGTCGGGCCGGTAGCGGGGCAGGTGCTCGGCCAGATCGTCCCCGAGCAGCGGGGTGCACAGGCAGGCCAGGAACCAGCCCAGGTCGTGACGTTCCCGCTCGCTCAGCAGCGTGGCCTTGCCGAAGAGCAGGATCCCCACCCCGTCGACCTCGGGGAAGTCCTGGTCGAGCCCTCGCCCCAGCACCTCGGCGGTGTCCCGGTCCTCGTCGGTGGGTTCGTGGTGCAGGGCCAGCAACAGGTCGAGGTCGGACCGCCCGGGGCGGGCGGTCCCCCGCGGGACGGACCCGTAGAGGTAGGCGCTGTGCAGCCGGCCCCCGTACGCCTCGGCGATCCCGCCGCGCGCGGCGGCCACCAGCGGCGCGAAGACGGGGCCCACGCGCCCCAGGGAGCCCTCCCGCTCGAAGTACCCGTACGCGTCCAGCCCTCTGCGCTCCATGGGGCCACTGTGCCCCGCGCCGAGCCGGGAGCGAACAGGATTGCGCCCGGACCGGCCCGGGTTCCCCCGGGGCCGGGGCCGGGGCCGGGCGCCCCGCGGGCCGGGAAACGGCGCAGGGCCCCGCCCGATCCCCGGGCGGGGCCCTGCGACAGGACTGTGGCGTCAGCGCGAGCGCTTCGCGAGGCGCTCCACGTCGAGCAGGATGACGGCGCGGGCCTCCAGGCGGAGCCAGCCGCGGCCCGCGAAGTCGGCCAGGGCCTTGTTCACGGTCTCGCGGGAGGCGCCGACGAGCTGCGCCAGCTCCTCCTGCGTCAGGTCGTGGACCACGTGGATGCCCTCCTCCGACTGCACGCCGAAGCGGCGCGACAGGTCGAGGAGCGCCCGGGCGACACGGCCGGGGACATCGGAGAAGACCAGGTCGGACATCTGGTCGTTGGTCTTGCGCAGGCGCCGGGCGACGGCGCGCAGCAGCGCGGTCGCGACCTCGGGCCGGGCGTTGAGCCACGGCTGGAGGTCACCGTGCCCGAGGCCGAGGAGCTTGACCTCGGTCAGGGCGGTGGCGGTGGCGGTGCGCGGGCCCGGGTCGAAGAGCGACAGCTCGCCGATCAGCTCGCCGGGGCCGAGGACGGCCAGCATGTTCTCGCGACCGTCGGGGGAGGTGCGGTGGAGCTTCACCTTGCCCTCGGTCACGACGTACAGCCGGTCACCGGGGTCGCCCTCGTGGAAGAGGGCGTCACCGCGGGCGAGGGTCACCTCGCCCATGGAGGCGCGGAGCTCCGCGGCTTGCTCGTCATCGAGCGCCGCGAAGAGCGGGGCGCGCCGCAGAACGTCGTCCACGAGTCTCTCTCCTATGTCGACCGGACCAGGGGACCGCTCCCCATTTTGCCGGACGGCTCAAACAGTGCGATCAATCACAAGGATGCCGGACGGACGGGCGTGCTGTGCGGCGTGGGACCAATCGGAGTGGTGTTACCTGAGGTCCGGACGGGTGTCGGCGGCCGGCCTTAGGCTGGCCGGGTGTCCAATAAGCCGGTGAGAGCACAGGCCAAGGGGTCCGCAGGAGTGACGGCGGCCCAGAATTCAGCCGTGGGCGAACAAGCCCCCGTAGAGGTGTCCGCGAAGGCCCAGTCGGCCCCCCAGGGCAAAGTTTCGGCCAAAAAACCGAAGAAGGCGGCGGTCGTCGCGTCGCCGGGGAAGATCGTCGCGTCGTCGGGGAAGCCGGAGTCGCGCCTGGCCATGATCCGACGGGCCCGCCGCATCAACCGCGAGCTGGCCGAGGTGTACCCGTACGCCCACCCCGAGCTGGACTTCCGCGATCCCTTCGAGCTGCTCGTCGCGACCGTCCTCTCCGCTCAGACCACCGACCTGCGCGTGAACCAGACCACCCCGGCCCTCTTCGCGGCCTACCCGACCCCCGAGGACATGGCGGCGGCGGCTCCGGAGGACTTGGAGGAGATCATCCGGCCGACCGGGTTCTTCCGGGCCAAGGCGAAGTCGCTCCTGGGGCTCTCGCAGGCCCTGCGGGACGACTTCGGCGGCGAGGTGCCGGGCCGGATCGAGGACCTGGTGAAGCTGCCGGGTGTCGGCCGCAAGACGGCGAACGTGGTCCTGGGCAATGTCTTCGGCGTTCCCGGGATCACCGTCGACACCCATTTCGGCCGACTGGTGCGCCGCTTCAAGTGGACCGAGCAGGAGGACCCGGAGAAGGTCGAGGCGGAGATCTGCGCGATCTTCCCCAAGAGCGAGTGGACGATGCTCTCGCACCGCGTCGTCTTCCACGGCCGCCGGATCTGTCACTCCCGCAAGCCCGCCTGCGGGGCCTGTCCCATCGCTCCGCTCTGCCCAGCCTACGGGGAGGGCGAGACGGACCCGGAGAAGGCGAAGAAGCTGCTCAAGTACGAGAAGGGCGGCTATCCGGGCCAGCGCCTCTCCCCGCCCCCGGACTACCCGGGCCTGCCGGCCCCGCCGCTGGGCGCGCGTACACCGGCCTGAACGGACCGCGCGGACCGGTCCGAGCGGGCCGCGCGCGCGGGCGCCGTAGGGGCGCGGGGAGCTTCCGCCCGCGCCCCCTGTGGAACGAATCTGGGCCCTGACCGCGTTCAGCGGTCAGGGGAGACACGGAGCAGGGGTGCCTATGACGCGCGGTACACAGGACGAGACCAGCACCACGGGCATCACGCTCACCACCGCCGGGCTGCCCGCCTGGCTGGATCCGGTCGTGGCCGCCGCCCGCACGGTCCAGCCGCGTCAGCTCAGCCGCTTCCTGCCCCCCGAGGACGGCCGGGGCCGCCAGTCCGCCGTGCTCGTCCTCTTCGGCGAGGGCCCGCGCGGCCCCGAGTTGCTCCTCCAGGAGCGCTCCGGCAGCCTGCGCTCCCACGCCGGACAGCCCTCCTTCCCCGGTGGCGCCCTCGACCCGGAGGACGGGGACCCGCAGACCACCGGCCCGCTGCGCGCCGCGCTGCGCGAGGCCGAGGAGGAGACCGGGCTCGATCCGGCCGGCGTCCAGCTTTTCGGGGTGCTGCCCCGCCTCTACATCCCGGTCAGCGAGTTCGTCGTGACCCCCGTCCTCGGCTGGTGGCGCGCCCCGTCGCCGATCGGCGCGGTGGATCCGGCCGAGACCGCCCGGGTGTTCACGGTGCCCGTGGCGGATCTCACGGATCCCGATCACCGGGTCACCGCGGTCCACCCCGGGGGCTACGAGGGCCCGGCGTTCACCGTGGAATCGGCTCTGGTCTGGGGTTTTACCGCCGGGGTGATCGACCGGATCCTGCACTTCGCGGGCTGGGAGCTGCCGTGGGACCGCTCACGTCACGTCCCGCTCGACTGGCGCGCGTGAGACGGTGGCCCACGTGAACGTGCTGGACATCCTGTTGCTGGTCGCCGCCGTGTGGTTCGCGATCGTCGGCTACCGCCAGGGCTTCGTCGTCGGCATCCTGTCGGTGACGGGCTTCCTCGGCGGTGGCCTCGTCGCCGTGTCCCTGTTGCCACTGATCTGGGACCGGGTGACCGACAACGGCACCCAGGTGTCCACCACCGTGGTCGTGATCGCCGTCGTCGTGATCATCATCTGTGCCTCGATCGGTCAGGCCCTGACGACCCATCTGGGCAACCGACTCAGACGCCACATCACCTGGTCGCCGGCCCGCGCCCTCGACGCGACCGGCGGCGCGCTGGTCAACGTCGTCGCGATGCTGCTGGTGGCCTGGCTGATCGGCTCCGCGCTCGCCGGCACCTCGCTGCCCACGCTGGGCAAGGAGGTGCGCAACTCCAAGGTGCTGCTCGGCGTCTCCCGGGTGCTGCCCGCCCAGGCCAACACCTGGTTCTCCGACTTCAGCTCCACCCTCGCCCGCAACGGCTTCCCCCAGGTGTTCAGCCCGTTCTCGAACGAGCCCATCACCGAGGTCAAGGCGCCCGACCCGGCGCTCGCCAACAGCGGGGTCTCCGAGCAGGCCAGGCGCTCGATCGTGAAGGTCGTCGGCACCGCGCCCAGTTGCAGCAAGGTCCTGGAGGGCACGGGCTTCGTCTTCGCGCCCGGCAAGGTGATGACCAACGCCCATGTGGTCGGCGGGGTCGGCGAGCCGACCGTGCAGGTCGGCGGCGAGGGCCGGCTCTACGATGGCAAGGTCGTGCTCTACGACTGGGAGCGCGACATCGCCGTCCTGGACGTCCCCAAGCTGCGCGCCCCGGCGCTGGAGTTCACCGACAAGGACGCCGCGAGCGGCAGCGACGCGATCGTCGCCGGATTCCCCGAGAACGGCGCCTACGACGTCCGCGCGGCCCGCGTCCGAGGTCGGATCAACGCCAACGGCCCGGACATCTACCACCGGGGCACCGTCCGCCGCGACGTCTACTCGCTCTACGCGACCGTCCGTCAGGGCAACTCGGGCGGCCCGCTGTTGACGCCCGAGGGGAGGGTGTACGGGGTCGTCTTCGCGAAGTCCCTCGACGACCCGAACACCGGCTACGCGCTGACGGCGGACGAGATCCGCGAGGACATCCGCATCGGGAAGGCCGCGACCGGCCGGGTCGACAGTCAGGGCTGCGCGCTCTGACGGAGGCCGACACCGGCGGACGCGGTCGCTCTCGGAGTCAGGGAACCGCCGCCCCCGCTATTCCACGCGGGGGTGGCGCAGCTTCGCCGAGACCCAGCGGGCCCGGCGGCGCAGGATGAGTGGGATCCCGAGCCGGGGGTCGTGGCCGTCGCGGCCCGCCCGGTCGTGGGTGCCCGGCGCGGAGGCCGAGCGTCGTTCGCGTGTGGTGTCACCGTGGTTGTGCGTCCAGCTCATACAACGAGCTGTGCCCGGGCCCCAAGGTCGGTAATCCCGTCTCGCGCGGCCAATTGGCGTATGCGTGAGGCAATTGAATGGTTGTCATATGGGTGTACGCGTAGGCCTGCCGGCCCGTCACACCCGGTGTCAGCGGTCCGGCTCGGGGTCCTTCAGCCAGTTGACCAGCTCGGTCGAGAAGGCGGCGGGGTCCTCCTCGTGCGGGAAGTGCCCGAGTCCGTCGAAGAGACGCCACCGGTAGGGGGCTTCGACGTACTGACCGGAACCGGCGGCGCTCCGCGTGCGCATCACCGGGTCCAGCGATCCGTGCAGGTGCAGCGTCGGCACCCGGACGGGGCGCTTCATCCGGCGGTTGAACTGGAGCCCGTCGGGCCGCGCCATCGAGCGCATCATCCAGCGGTAGGGCTCGATGGAGCAGTGCGCGGTGGAGGGGATGCACATCGCCCGCCGGTACACGGCGAGGGCCTCCTCGTCCGCCCCGCCCTCCTGGAAGCGCGGCCCGGACCATTCCCGGATCAGCTCCCCGACCAGGGCGCCGTCGTCCGCGACGAGCTGCCGCTCGGGGATGAACGGGCGTTGGAAGCCCCAGATGTGCGAACTGGCCCGGGTCTGACCGAAGTCGGCCAGCATCGCCGAACGCCAACGGCGCGGGTGCGGCATCGAGGAGACGACCAGGCGGCGCACCAGCTTGGGGCGCATCACGGCCGCCGTCCAGGCGAGGTAGCCGCCCAGGTCGTGTCCGACGAGGGCGGCGTCCGGCTCGCCGAGGGAACGTACGACCCCGGTGATGTCGAGCGCGAGGTTCGCGGGGTCGTAGCCGCGCGGAGTGCGGTCGCTGCCGCCGACCCCGCGCAGGTCCATCGCCACGGCCCGGTAGCCCGCGTCCGCCAGGGCCGTCATCTGGTGCCGCCAGGTCCACCAGAACTGGGGGAACCCGTGCAGCAACAGCACCAGGGGGCCGTCACCGAGCTCCGCGACGTGGAAGCGGGCTCCGTTGGCGGCGACGTCCCGGTGGGTCACCTTCCGGCCGCCGGGCACGTCGAGCCGTACCGCGGAGGCAGCGGTGGGCGGTGTGCCGGAGTCCGGCGAGGGGGCTGTCATGAAGACGAGCGTGCCACACCCACCGCGGTGTCACTGACCGACCGCGGGTGGGGCTTGACGGTGCCGACCAACGCCGCCGTCTGCTTGACGGAGTCGATGGTCTTCACCGGCGGCTTGACCTTCTTGAACTTCGCGACGGCGAGCAGTCCGATCAGGCCCGCGAGCAGCCAGAACGCGCCGCCGACGATGAGGAAGGACCAGGCCAGGCCGAGACCGAGATTGTGGATGCCGTAGGCCGCGGCGAAACTCAGTACGGGGAGGGAGAAGAGCAGCAGGACGCCCGCGACGATCGCGGCGCCGCTGCCGATGCCCGCGCGCTTGACGTCCTGCTTGATCTCGACCTTCGCCAGGGCGATCTCGTCGTGCACCAGGGCCGACATCTCGGCCGTGGCGGAGGCGACCAGCTGGCCGAGCGTGCGCTCGGCTCCCGGCGTCGCCGCGTGGTCCGTTGCGCTCATCTCTGACTCCCTGTGTCGTCTGCTGCCGGCGGCTGTCCTCCGTCGTCAGTCAGATCATGCCGGACGGTCGGCGCCGGTGCTGGACCCGCCCGCCGCTCGATCCACCCCGTCGGGGATCTCGGTGCCCTGCGCGAGGGCCGCGGCCTCGGCCCGCCGGTGGTGTTCGACCGCCTTCGCCTCGTGGATCCGCGCCATGCGCAGGTGGTACTCGGGCTTGTCCTGCTCGTAGATGTCGGGGATCCCGTCGAGGTCCTCGTCGAGCTCCTCGGCCTCGGTCAGAGCCCGGTACTTCCTGTTGCGCATCTTGAGCAGGACGGCCGCGAAGACCGCCGCGATGAGGGAGCCGATCAGGACGGAGGCCTTGATCTCGTCTGTGAGGACGGTGTCCCCGGCGAAGGCCAGTTCGCCGATCAGCAGCGAGACGGTGAAGCCGATGCCCGCGAGCGCGGACACCGCGAACACGTCGGGCCAGGCGAGGTCGTCGTTGAGTTCGGCCTTGGTGAAGCGGGCCGCGAGCCAGGTGCCGCCGAAGATGCCCAACGCCTTGCCGACGACCAGACCGAGGACCACGCCGAGGGTCTCGGGTCGGGTGAAGACCTGCGCGATGGCGTGGTCGGAGAGGGAGACGCCGGCGGAGAACAGGGCGAAGAGGGGAACGGCCAGGCCGGCCGAGATGGGCCGCACCAGGTGCTCGATGTGCTCGCCCGGGGAGTGCTCCTCGCCGTCCCTGCGGGTGCAGCGGAGCATCAGGCCCATGGCCACGCCGGCGATGGTGGCGTGCACCCCGCTGTTGTACATCAGTCCCCAGATGACCAGCGCCAGCGGGACGTAGACGTACCAGCCGCGCACCCCGGAGCGGAGCAGGAACCAGAAGAGGACCAGGCCGACGACGGCGCCGCCGAGGGCCAGGAAGTCGATCTCGCTGGTGAAGAACACCGCGATGATCAGGATGGCGAAGAGGTCGTCGACCACGGCCAGGGTCAGCAGGAAGGCGCGCAGCGCGGACGGCAGCGAGGTGCCGATCACGGCGAGCACGGCGAGCGCGAAGGCGATGTCGGTCGCCGTGGGCACCGCCCAGCCGTCCAAGGAGCCGTTCCCGAGGGTGTTGACCAGGACGTAGACCACCGCGGGCACGGCCATGCCGCAGAGGGCGGCGATCACGGGGAGGGCGGCGGCCTTGGCGTCGCTGAGGTCGCCCGCGACGAGTTCGCGCTTGAGTTCGATGCCGGCGACGAAGAAGAAGATCGCGAGGAGGCCGTCGGCGGCCCAGTGCTGGAGCGAGAGGTCCAGGCCGAGGGCGGCCGGGCCGATGTGGAAGTTCCGCACGCTGTCGTAGCCGGCCGACACGGCGGGGATGTTCGCCCACATGAGTGCGGCGATCGCGGCCACCAGGAGCAGGACTCCGCCGACGGTCTCGGTGCGCAGGGCGTCCGCGACGAAGCGGGCCTCCGGCAGGGAGAGCCTTCCGAGGAGCTTGCGGCCCGGGCGGGGCGGGTGGGGCGGCGTGGCCACGGTGGTGAACCTCCGGTTGGTCGACGGCATGGCAAATGCAGTTGCCGACCAGACTTCCCGGCGCACCCTGAGACGCTTCGAACGTCACATCTTGACGATTCTTTGACCTTACAGGGTGGGCGCGGTCGGATCAGGTGATCTTCACCTTAAACGGGACAAGGGCGTCCGGCGCGCTACGCGCCGGACGCCCCCGCTGTGCCCCGAGGGGCGCCGAACCCCGCCGGTCAGTCCTCGCTTGAGGCGCTCGGCAGCTTCGTCTGGATCAGGTCCATGACCGAGGAATCGGCCAGGGTGGTGACGTCACCGACCGCGCGGTCCTCCGCCACATCGCGCAGCAGGCGCCGCATGATCTTGCCGGACCGGGTCTTCGGCAGCTCCTGCACCGGGACGATCCGCTTCGGCTTGGCGATCGGGCCGAGAGTGGCGCCGACGTGGTTGCGCAGCTCCCCGACCAGGGTGTCCGTCTCGGAGGCGGTGCCGCGCAGGATCACGAACGCCACGATGGACTGACCGGTGGTCTCGTCCTTCGCGCCGACCACGGCCGCCTCGGCGACGGAGGGGTGCGAGACGAGGGCCGACTCCACCTCGGTGGTCGAGATGTTGTGGCCGGACACCAGCATCACGTCGTCCACCCGGCCCAGCAGCCAGATGTCGCCGTCTTCGTCCTTCTTGGCGCCGTCGCCGGCGAAGTACTTGCCCTCGAAGCGGGACCAGTAGGTGTCGATGAACCGCTGGTCGTCGCCCCAGATGGTGCGCAGCATCGAAGGCCACGGCTCGGTGAGGACGAGGTAGCCGCCTCCGCCGTTGGGGACCTCGCGGCCCTCGTCGTCCACCACGGTGGCCCCGATGCCGGGCAGTGCGCGCTGTGCGGATCCGGGCTTGGTCTCGGTGACGCCCGGCAGCGGTGAGATCATCATCGCGCCGGTCTCGGTCTGCCACCAGGTGTCCACGATCGGGCAGCGGTCGCCGCCGATGTGTTTGCGGTACCAGATCCAGGCCTCGGGGTTGATCGGTTCGCCGACCGAGCCCAGCACGCGCAGGCTCGACAGGTCGAACTTCGCGGGGATGTCGTCGCCCCACTTCATGAACGTGCGGATGGCCGTGGGCGCGGTGTAGAGGATGGTGACGCCGTACTTCTGCACGACCTCCCAGAACCGGCCCTGGTGCGGGGTGTCCGGCGTGCCCTCGTACATGACCTGGGTGGCGCCGTTGGCGAGCGGCCCGTAGACGATGTAGGAGTGCCCGGTGACCCAGCCGATGTCGGCGGTGCACCAGTAGACGTCGGTCTCCGGCTTGAGGTCGAAGACCGCGTTGTGGGTGTACGCGGCCTGCGTGAGGTAGCCGCCCGAGGTGTGCAGGATGCCCTTCGGCTTACCCGTGGTCCCCGAGGTGTAGAGGATGAAGAGCGGGTGCTCGGCATCGAAGGGCTGCGGGGTGTGCTCGGTGGACTGGCGGCCGACCACGTCGTGCCACCAGACGTCCCGGCCTTCGGTGAAGGCGGTGTCCTGTCCGGTGCGACGGACGACGAGCACGTGCTCGACCTGCGGGCACTTGGCGACGGCCTCGTCGATGGCGGGCTTGAGCGCGCTGGGCTTGCCGCGCCGGTAGCCGCCGTCGGAGGTGATCACCAGCTTGGCGTCGGCGTCCTGGATCCGGGAGGCGACGGCGTCGGCCGAGAAGCCGCCGAAGACCACCGAGTGCGCGGCGCCGAGGCGGGCGCACGCGAGCATCGCGACGACGGCCTCGGGGATCATCGGCAGGTAGACGGCGACCCGGTCGCCGGCCCGCACACCGAGCTCGGTGAGGGCGTTGGCGGCCTGGGAGACCTCGTCCTTGAGCTGGGCGTAGGTGATCGAGCGGCTGTCGCCCGGCTCGCCCTCGAAGTGCAGTGCGACGCGCTCGCCGTTGCCGGCCTCCACGTGCCGGTCCACACAGTTGTACGCGACGTTCAGCTTGCCGTCCGCGAACCACTTGGCGAAGGGCGGATTGGTCCAGTCGAGCGTCTGGGTCGGCTCGGTGTCCCAGTTCAGCCGCCGCGCCTGCTCGGCCCAGAAGCCCAGCCGGTCCGCGTCGGCCTGTGTGTACGCCGCCTCTGTCACGTTGGCGGCGGCGGCCAGATCGGCGGGCGGTGCGAACCGCCGCTCCTCTTTGAGCAGATTGGCCAGGCTGTCATTGCTCACGACATCTCCCTTTCCCAGGGTGTCCGTTGTGTCCCCGGGCATAGCTCATCAGTTCAGACGCCCAGGTGACAAGGGGTAGCCGTAAATTGGTTTAGACCTATACCACGCCAAGGCGTCGCGCATGACCGTCGTGCGCGCCCTCGCGGACGGCTCGCGGACGACGTGCCGACGGCCCCTTCCGTCGCGAGTGCGGGGAAGGGGCCGACAGCGTGCACGGATACGGGAGGGTATCGGTTCGGGCGGGCAGCGGGTCAGGCGCTCTGGCCCACGGTGTCGAAAACGCGGCAGTCGAAGAAGTCCTCGCCCTCCGACAGCAGGTACGCCTGGGCCTCGCCCACGTGGAAGTACATCCCGTGCAGCTCCAGGGTGCCCTCGGCCAGACGCCGGGCCACCGATTCGTGGGCCCGCAGGTGCTCCAACTGCTGGACCACGTTGGTCAGGCAGAGCTGTTCCACGGCGTCCGCCGGGAGCCGGCCCGAGATCCGGGCCCAGGCGTGGTGCCGGCTTGCCATCCGCTCCAGGCTGGGCAGCCCGTGCCGCAGCCACCGGCGCAGCGGGGTCATCGGAGCCCCGGGGTGGGAGTTCAGCAGGGCCTGCATGGCCCCGCAGCCCGAGTGCCCGCAGACCGTGATGCTGTCGACCTGGAGCACGTCCACGGCGTACTCGATGGCCGCCGCGACCGAGTCGTCCGTGGACTCGGCGCCGGGGAGGGGGACGAGGTTGCCGACGTTGCGGACGGTGAAGAGGTCGCCCGGCCCGCTGGCCGTGATCATGCTGGTCACCAGGCGGGAGTCCGCGCAGGTCAGGAAGAGCTGAGACGGCTGCTGCCCCTCCCGGGCCAACCGGGCCAGCTCGTCACGGACGTGCGGTGCGGTGTCCCGCTGGAAGGCGCCGATCCCGTTGGCCAGTTGACCCGCTCCGCGCCGCCGGACAGGGGCGGCCATGGCGTCGGGAGGACCTCCCGCCCCCGGAATCACCGGGGCCCGCATGCCGTCGGGGAGACCGGGGACGGCCGCCGGGGTCGCCGGCTGCTCGGGGTGCGTGACCCGGTGGTCGCAGTGGTTCTGCCAGGGCGTCCAGGGGCGGCAGCACTGGTGCGCCACCCGCCCGGAGTCGCCCCGGTGGCCACCGGACCCGCCGACCGCGGTGCTCCCGCCCACCGGTGCCCGGCCGGAGCCGGTCGAGGAATCCCGGCCCGACTCCGCCCCGTCGTGGGCAAGGGGCGCCGTCTCCTCCGGGTCCTCCGGCGAACGGCCACCGTGGGAGATGGCGGCGCCGGCCCGGCCGGTGAGCTTCACGGAGCCCCCGTGGGCGCGGTGCGAGTCCTGCCAGTCCTGGAGGATCTCGTAGGCCGCGTGGTCGATGAACGAGCCGTCCAACTCGATCACGACGTGGCCCCCGTGCGGGATCGAGTTCAGGACCCGGCTCAGGCGGGGCACGGCGAGGAAGGTCAACTGTCCTCGCGCGCGCACCCGGTGGACTCCGTCCGCCTCGGCCAGGGTGATCCTGGTGCGGGCCAGTCGGTGCAGGGCCAGGGCCACCGCGACGGCGATGCCGACGGCTGCGCCCTCCAGCACCCCGCCCAACACCACGGCCACGATGGTGGCCGCGTAGACCAGGACCTCCCGGTGCCGGGTGACCGTCCTCAGGTGCGTGATGCTGACCACCTGGATGCCGATGGCCAACACCAGTGCAGCGAGCGCCGCGAGGGGGATCAGGTCGAGGACCGGGACGAGCAGTCCGGCCGCGAGCACCACCCAGAGCCCGTGCAACATGGCCGATTTCCGACTGACCGCACCGGACTTGACGTTCGCCGCGCTGCGTACGGCCACGGCCGCGACGGGCAGCCCGCCGAGCATCCCGGAGACGATGTTGGCGGCGCCCTGACCGCGCAACTCGCGGTCGAGGTCGGCGCGGGGCGGGCGGTTGTCCGCGCCGCGCTCGGAGGCGATCAGCTTGTCGGTGGCGACCGAGGACATCAGGGACTCGACGCTGCCGACCAGGGTGATGGTCAACACGGCGGCGATCAGTCCGAGGACCGGACCCTGCGGGAGCTCCGGCAGGGCGTGGCTGCTCCAGGAGGGGAGGTTCACCCGAGGCAGGGAGAGCCCCGCCAGGGCCGCGAAGGCGGTGGCCGTGGCGACCGCGGCCAGTGCGGCGGGGATCTTGCGCAGGGCTCGTCCGGCCCGCCCGGGGATCCGGGACCAGCCCAGCAGGACGCACAGCGTCAGCGCGCTCACCCCGAGCGCGGCGGGGTGCAGATCGGCCAACTGGGCGGGAAGCCCGATCACGTTGGCGACGGCCGAACTCTGCGGGGTGCCGCCGAGGACGATGTGCAGCTGGGCCAGCGCGATGGTCACGCCGATGCCGGCGAGCATCCCGTGCATGATCGCCGGACTCACCAGGAGGGCCGAGCGGGCGGTGCGCAGGAAGGCCAGCGCGAGCTGGCAGCAGCCGGCGAGCACGGTGACGGCACAGGTGGTCCGCCACCCGTAGTGCTGGATCAGCCCGGCCGTCACCACGGTCAGTCCGGCGGTCGGCCCGCTGACCTGGAGGGGGGCCCCGCCGAGCCGGCCGGCGACGATCCCGCCCACGGCGGCGGCGACGAGCCCGGCCTGGAGGGGGGCGCCCGTGGCCAGCGCGATGCCGAGGGAGAGGGGTAGGGCGATGAGGAAGACGGCGACGGACGCGGACACGTCCGCTGAGAAGTCCTTGCGCGGACCTCTCGCGAGGGCGGTGGTCGGGGTGGTTGCTGTGCCTGTCATGGGTTCCCGTCTCCTCTGGGGAGGGATGAAGCGGCGGGAGTCTCAACACTCAGTAAACGGATGGTAATGGAGAGTAAAGAGTAGTGGTGGGGAATGCGGGCAAATGGTCTAGGAATTAGCACTGGAGGATGAATAGGCATTTTGTCTGGCTTGTCACACCTTCCTTAAAGCGGACCGCATGGGACGTTGCGTCGCGTAAGTCCTGCGATGGAACTGCGAGGGAGAGGTGTGCGGATGATCGCCGCCACGAAGAAGATCGCCGGCGGCCTGGTCGCCACGGCCCTGGTCTTGGGCGCTGCCGGGTGTGGCACCTCGGAGCCCGTCAAGCCCGCCCCCGGCGCACAGAACGCCAGGAAGGGCGCGGCCGCTCCGGAGGCCCCCGGCAGCGTCAACCGCCCCATCGGAGACGGCTCGACCGCGTACACCGGCACCCAGCCGAACGTGCAGAAGCCCCAGAAGCTCAAGCCCGGGGAGAAGCCCCCGCAGTTCGTGGTGTTCTCGTGGGACGGGGCCGGCGAGGACAGTCAGAAGCTCTTCTCGCACTTCCGCGAGGTCGGGAAGAAGTACAACGCCCGGATGACCTACTTCCTCAGCGGCGTGTACATGCTGCCGGAGGAGAAGCGTTCCCTCTACACCGCTCCGCAGCACTCCTCGGGCCGCTCCGACATCGGCTTCGGCGATCTCCAGGGCATCAAGGACACCGCCACCCAGGTCCGCGGGGCCTGGCTGGAGGGCAATGAGATCGGCACCCACTTCAACGGTCACTTCTGCGGCCCCGAGGGCGGCGTCGGAACCTGGTCGGTGGAGGAGTGGAAGAGCGAGATCAATCAGGCCAAGTCCTTCGTCAAGAACTGGAAGACGAACACGCCGGACCTCAAGGACCTGGAGGCGCTCCCCTTCGACTACGACAAGGAGATGATCGGAGCGCGCACCCCCTGCCTGGAGGGCCAGAAGAACTTCATGCTGGCCGCGAAGGACATGGGGTTCCGCTACGACTCCAGCGGCATCAGCAAGCAGATCTGGCCGAAGAAGACGGACGGGCTCTGGGACATCCCGCTCCAACTGGTACCCATGCCGGGCCGCGCCTTCGAGACGCTGAGCATGGACTACAACTACCTGGTGAATCAGTCCGGGACGACCACCCAGGGCGACCCGTCGCAGCACCAGTACTGGGGCGACCAGATGCGCGACGGCCTGAAGGAGGCCTTCGACCGCGTCTACAAGGGCAACCGCGCGCCGCTGATCATCGGCAACCACTTCGAATCCTGGAACGGCGGCACCTACATGCGTGCCGTCGAGGAGTCGATCGAGACCATGTGCACCCAGAAGGAGGTCCGCTGCGTGCCGTTCCGCGAGCTGGCCGACTGGCTCGACGCCCAGGACCCGAAGGCCCTGGAGTGGATGCGCTCGCTCGACGTCGGCGAGGCGCCGAAGGAGGGCTGGCAGAAGCTCCTCACCGCGGGGCCGCCGGCCAAGCCGGCCGCCCCGTCCGGTGCCGCGGTCAAGCCGGCTGAGGAGTCGGCCGCAGGTCCTGACGAGGGCTGACGAGGGCCTCGCTCAGGATGAAGTCGGGGTCGACCTGGTCCGCCAGGTCGACCCCGGTCTTGGCGTTGCCCCAGCTCTCCGCGTTGCGCAGGTGGAAGTGGACCATCTGCTCCGTGTACTTGGCCCAGTCGCGGTCGGCGTAGGAGTCCTCGGCCGCGTCCTGGAGCGCCTGCAGCGCCAGCCGGTTGGTGGCCTCCAGCAGCTCGAACCGGGCCGGGCGCCCCTTCTCCATCGCGCGCACCCAGTCGGAGTGGCCGAAGGTGACGAGGAGGTCCTCGCCCACTTCGTCCTGGAGGAACTCGATGTCCTCGGGCCCCTGCACCTTGTTCCCGACGACCTTGAGCGTGATCCCGAAGTCCCGGGCGTACTCCTTGTACTGCCGGTAGACCGAGACGCCCTTGAGGGTGGGCTCGGCGACGAGGAAGGTCATGTCGAAGCGGGTGAACATGCCCGAGGCGAAGGAGTCCGAGCCCGCCGTCATGTCGACGACCACGTACTCCTCCGGACCGTCGACCAGGTGGTTGAGGCAGAGTTCGACGGCCCCGACCTTGGAGTGGTAGCAGGCCACCCCCAGGTCGGCCTCGGTGAACGGCCCCGTCGCCATCAGTCGGACCGGCTCCCCGTCGAGCACCAGCGTCCGCGCGCAGGCCTCGAAGACGGGGTTGTCCTCGGTGACCCTCAGCAGCCGCGAGCCCGCGCCGGGCGGAGTGGTCTTGATCATGCTGTCGGTGGACGCGATGCGCGGATTGGAACCGCGCAGGTACTCCTTGATCAGCGGCAGGTGCGCGCCCAGGGCGGGCAGCGCGGCGGCCTCGTCCTCGGCGAGTCCGAGGGCGGCGCCGAGATGCTGGTTGATGTCGGCGTCCACCGCGACGACGGGGGCTTCGTTGGCTGCGAGGTGGCGGATGAAGAGGGAGGACAGCGTGGTCTTGCCGCTGCCGCCCTTTCCCACGAAAGCGATCTTCATGTTCACCAAGCGTAGTGGGTCGGTAGCGCCATGTGGTCAAGGTGAGTGAAGAAGACCACTCCAAGGAGGGGTCGGTGCCAGGGGTGGGCAGTGCGTAGGCTCCCTACTTATGAGTAGCGCAGCTGACCCGTTGGCGGCCCTGGGGGCGCTCCCGGGTGTCGCAGAGTCCGTGGATTCCGTACGCAAGGCCGTGGACCGGGTCTACGGGCACCGGGTGATGCGCCGGCGGAGCGGAGAGATCACCTCGGAGGCCGCGCTGCGCGCCGCCCGGGGGAGCGCGGCGCTGTCCGGAGCAGACTGGGCGCTGGAAGAGGTGCGCCGCCGGACCGACTTCGGCGCGGAGACCGATGCGCGAACGGTGGGCGCGGCCCTGCGCCTGACGGCCGAGGCCGGCCAACTGCTCAGCATCTGGAGGCAGTCGCCGCTCCGGGTCCTGGCCCGACTGCACCTGGTCGCCTGTGGATCGACCGAGGCCGGGGACGTGGTCGGCCGCCCGCGGCTGGCGGGCGAGCCGGTGGACGAACCGCTGGTGGAGCTGCCACTGCCGAGCGCGGACGAGGTCGCGGGGCGGCTGGACGGCCTGTCCCGGCTGATCATCGCCGGCGGGTCCGCTCCGGCGCTGATCACGGGAGCGGTCGTGCACGGAGAACTGCTGGCGCTGCGCCCCTTCGGCTCGTACAACGGCTTGGTCGCCCGCGCCGCGGAGCGGATCGTGCTGATCAACAGCGGTCTCGACCCGAAGGCGATCTGTCCGGCGGAGGCAGGGCACGCCGAGCAGGGGGCCGAGGCCTATCTGGAGGCCTTCGAGGGCTACGTCTCGGGCACCGCGGAGGGGATGGCCGCCTGGATCGCGCACTGCGGCCGGGCGATCGGACTCGGGGTGCGTGAGTCGACGGCGGTCTGCGAGGCGCTCCAGCGGGGCGCGGCGTAAGGGTCTCCGGTCCGGGGACGGGGCGGGCCTCGACGCGTAGGGGTCCGGGCATGGGTTGCGGCGACACCGTCTTGCTTTGGTGTCGCCGCTGGCACTTGCGCCCAGTTACCAAGCGTCCTCGATGATTGCCCATCAGGTCGGGAACTTAGCCCGTTCCCTGGTGCGGCTGGCCCGTAATCGACGGGTCGACGTCGCGTGGGTGCTCGGCGCTCATGCTTCGGTCCGTGGGCCTTACTGCGGTTTAAAGATGATCCTCTCGGATGTTCTTTGGTCTCGCGGGCCGTTGACTCCTTTGTACTCCGCTTCCGAGCGGAGCGAAACCCCTGGCCTGAGTTCTTTACTTTCCGGGACGAGTCGGGGTGATTCGGACAGGCCATATCGGTGCAGGCCCGGACAGTCGTGCAGGTCGGGACGGTCCGGCGGGCGGGGTCCGGGGCCGGTGCCCGGCGACCGGGGCCCCGCGACCGGGCCCGGGGTCCGGGGCCCGGTGGGGCGGGCTTCGGGTCAGGCGGAGGCGGTGCGCAGGGCGGCGCGACGTCGGCTGGCGTACCAGACGAGTCCGGCGGTGGCCGCGGCCGCTCCGACCGCCACCGCGGCGACCAGGGCCGGCCGGGCGGGCATCGAAAGTCCGGGTAGCCGCTGCTTGAGGCGCACCGGCTTGTTGAAGACCAGTACGGGCCACTCCCGGGCGACGGCCTCGCGCCTGAGGGCCCGGTCGGGGTTGACCGCGTGCGGATGCCCCACCGCCTCCAGCATCGGGACGTCGGTGAAGGAATCGCTGTACGCGTAGCAACGGGCGAGGTCGTACCCCTCGGACTCCGCCAGCTCGCGGACGGCCTCCGCCTTCGTGGGGCCGTAGGCGTAGTACTCGATCTCTCCGGTGAAGCAGCCGTCGTCGCCGACGACCATGCGCGTGGCCACCACCCGGTCCGCGCCGAGCATCTCGCCGATCGGCTCGACGACTTCGGCGCCCGAGGTCGACACGATCACGACGTCACGGCCGGCCGTGTGGTGGGCCTCGATCAGGGACGCGGCCTCGTCGTAGATGATCGGGTCGATCAGGTCGTGCAGGGCTTCGGCGACGATCTCCCGCACCTGCTGCACGTTCCACCCCTTGCAGAGGGCGGACAGGTACTCGCGCATGCGCTCCATCTGATCGTGGTCGGCGCCGCCGGCCAGGAAGATGAACTGCGTGTACGCGGTGCGCAACACGGCCCGCCGGTTGATCAGGCCGCCTTGGTAGAAGGACTTGCCGAACGTCAGGGTGCTCGACTTCGCAATGACCGTCTTGTCCAGGTCGAAGAAGGCAGCGGTTCGGGGCAAGGAGTGCGGCGAGGGCTGATTTTCCACGCCCCGAGCATATGCGCCCACCATTCGGCGTAAGGCGTGGCGCGTGGGTTTGCTTGAGAAGCCTCTCGGGTACACCATGGAAGTCACGGATCGTTCGCGACCGTGCTAACCCGGTCTGGCTCCTCCCCCCCCGAGTCGGACTGTGGGGACGACCCCCGCTCTCCCCCCCGGCGGGGGTCGTCGCATGTCCGGACGCGGTTCGCGTCCGATGCCTCGGCTCTCAGTGATCGTCATCCCGGCACCTCCCTCGTGGTGGGCCCGCATGACACGAGCCTTCACCCATCGAAGAGTCGTGACGCTGTGTAGTGGTTCCCGTGCGCTCGGGAACTCACCTGATGGTGTGGCGAAGTTATTCACAGCCCCCTTCTTGTCCACAGTTTTCGACCAAGATCCACTTCATTTTCCCGATCGCCGCAGTGTGATTCCGGCCGCGAAGTCCGCGGTTCGTGCATTCGCAGGGAGAAGGGGGCGGAGATCGTGGCTGGATCGAAGTCGTGTGAAGCAACGGCGCCCGTACCGGCCGGTGGACGGGGCCTGCCCGACCGCGCGCCGGGCGTCGGGCCCGGTGGTGGGCGGCCGCTGATCATCACGGAGGACCCGCTGTTGCTCGACGACCTGCTGCGGCTGTGCGCCGCGGCGGGCGCCGAACCGCACGTGCGGCATGCGGTGCCGGAGCCGAGCGGCGCCGGTGGTGAGCGTGGTGGCGGTGGTGAGCGCGTTGGCGATGGCGGTGTTCGGGACGTGGGCATCGACTGGGAGTCCGCCCCGCTCGTGCTGGTCGGCGACGACATCGCCCGCCGGATGGGCGGCGCGCCGCGTCGGGACGGGGTCCTGCTCGTCGGGCGGGATCTCGACGACCCCCTCGTGTGGCAGCGGGCGGTGGAGATCGGCGCCGAGGAGGTGCTCCGGCTTCCCGATGCGGAGCACCGGCTCGTCGACCGCATCGCCGACGTGATGGAAGGGGCCGGAAAGCCCGCCGTCACCGTCGGAGTCATCGGCGGCAGCGGCGGGGCCGGTGCCTCCACCCTCGCCTGCGCGCTCGCCCTCCGGGCAGCCCGGGCCGGGGAGCGCACCATCCTCATCGACGGCGACCCGCTCGGCGGAGGCGTGGACGTCCTGCTCGGCGGCGAGAGCGCGGAGGGGCTGCGCTGGCCCGATTTCGCCGCCTCCCGGGGCCGGGTCGGCGCCGGCGCCCTGGAGGAATCCCTGCCCGAGCTGCACGCCTTGCGCGTGCTCAGTTGGGACCGGGGGGAGCGGGTGGCGGTGCCGCCCGCGGCGGTGCGTTCGGTCGTGGCCGCCGCCCGCAGGCGGGGCGGGGTGGTCGTGGTCGACCTGCCCCGGCGGGTGGACGAGTCGGTGGCGGAGGTGCTGGCCCAACTGGACCTCGTGCTCCTCGTGGTCCCCGGAGAACTGCGGTCGGTGGCCGCGGCGGGGCGGGTGGCCGCCGGGGTGCGGATGCTGGCCCGGGACGTCCGCGTCGTCGTGCGGGGCCGGTGCCCGGACGGACTCGACGCCGAGGCCGTGGCGCGGCTGCTGAGGGCGCCGCTGGCCGGGGAGGTGCCGGTCGAGGTGGGGCTTCCCGGGCGGGTGGCCGAGGGGGAACCGCCGGGCGCGCGGGGCGCCCTGGCCCGCTTCTGCGACGGCTTCTGGCAGCGGGCGCTCGGTCCCGCTCAGGGGGCGCCGGTATGAACGTGATGCTGCTGGACGCAGTGCGCCACCACCTCGCGGAGAGCGGCGCCGAGCCGACGCCGGCGCGGGTGGCGGAGGCGCTGCGGGCCCAAGGGCGACTGCTGGGGGACGCCGAAGTACTGGGAGTGGCAGCCGAGTTGCGCAACGAACTGGTCGGCGCGGGCCCGTTGGAAGGTCTCCTGGCCGACCCCGGGGTCACCGATGTCCTGGTGGCCGCGCCGGACCGGGTGTGGGTGGACCGGGGTGGCGGGCTGGAACTGACCGGGGTGACCTTCCCGGACGCCGAGGCCGTGCGCCGACTGGCCCAGCGACTGGCCGCCGTCGCGGGACGCCGGCTGGACGACGCCAGGCCCTGGGTGGACGCCCGGCTGCCCGACGGCACCCGCCTGCACGCCGTGCTCCCTCCGGTCGCCGTCGGATCGGCCTGCCTGTCCCTGCGGGTGGTGCGGCCGAGGGCCTTCACCCTGGAGGAACTGGTGGCCGCCGGGACCCTGCCTCCGGGAGGACAGCGCCTGCTGCGGGCGATGGTGGAGGCCCGGCTCTCCTTCCTCGTCTCCGGGGGGACCGGTACGGGGAAGACCACCCTGCTGAGCGCCCTGCTCGGGCTGGTCGGGCCGGGCGAGCGGATCGTCCTCGCCGAGGACTCCGCCGAGTTGCGACCCGACCATCCCCACGTGGTGAGACTGGAGACCCGGCCGGCGAACCAGGAGGGGGCCGGTCTGGTCACCCTGGCCGACCTGGTCCGCCAGGCCCTGCGGATGCGGCCCGACCGGCTCGTGGTCGGCGAGGTGCGGGGCGCCGAGGTGGTCGATCTGCTCGCGGCCCTCAATACCGGGCACGAAGGAGGGTGCGGCACCGTGCACGCCAACGCCGCCGCGCATGTACCGGCCCGGCTGGAGGCCCTCGGCAGCGCCGCCGGTCTGGATCGGGCCGCACTGCACAGCCAGTTGGCGGCCGCGCTGACCATGGTGGTCCACCTGGTCCGGGACCGGGCGGGGCGTCGCCGGGTCGCCGAGGTGCACGTCCTGGAGCGGGACCCGACCGGGTTGGTGGTGACCGTGCCGGCGCTCCGGTGGGCTGCGCGCGGCTTCGTCCGGGAGCGGGGCTGGGCGCGGCTCGGTCCACTGCTCGGGGGCGCCTCGTGAATGCCGAGACCCTCGCGTCGGTGCCCGTGTTCGCGGGGGTGCTCTGCGCCGGTGCGGCCGGTTGGGTGCTGACCGGCGGCGATCGACTGCCCAGGCGCGTCCGGTTGGTGTTGGCCGGGGGAGCCGCGGTGGTGCCGGGTGCGTCGGTGCGGGCGGCGCGGGTGGTGGCGGCGTTGCGGGCCGGGGCCGACCGGTGGCCCGACTGGGTTCCGCCGGCGGTCGGGGTGGCCGTGGCCCTGCTGGGGTGGTCGCCCATCCCGTTGGTGTTGGGGGCCGCCGGAGTGCCCCTGCTGCGCAGGTGGTCGCGGGCCCGGGAGCGGGAGCGGGCGCGCGCCGCTCGGGCCGCCGGAGTGGTCGCGCTGTGCGGGGCCGTGGTCGGCGAGTTGAGGGCCGGGGCGCAGCCGGGCCAGGCGCTGACGGCGGGGGTGCGTCGGATGGTCGAGGAACCCGGTGGGCCGGGGGCCGCTGAGGCGGGGGTGCTCGCGGCGGCGGCCTTCGGTGGGGACGTGGCCGGAGCGCTGCGCGAGGCGGCCCGGGAACCGGGTGGGGAGGGGCTGGCCGGGATGGCGGCGTGTTGGCGGGTCTCGGTCGACGGGGGCGCCGGTCTGGCGGCCGGACTGGACCGGCTGGAGGGCGCGTTGCGGGCCGAGCGGGACCGGGAGGAGTCGCTGCGGGCCCAGTTGGCGGGGGCCAGGTCGACGGCCGTGGTCCTCGCGCTGCTCCCGTTGGTGGGGCTGCTCATCGGCACCGGGCTGGGGGCGGATCCGCTGCTGGTGTTGCTGCACTCCCCGATGGGGTGGGGCTGCCTGCTGGTGGGCGGGGTGTTGGAGGCGCTGGGACTGCTGTGGTGCCGGCGCATCGTGCGGGCGGGGGAGCGGTGATGGGTGGGGCGGTGGTCCACAGGCTGGGGACGGCCGTGTGCCTGGCGGTCATGGCCTGGTGCGCGGTGTCGGGGGTGACGGCTCGGCTGCGGAGTCGGGCTGCCGGACGTCGGCTCACGGTGCTGTTCCGGGCGGAGCCCGCGCGGAGCGGGCCGGAGTGGGGCCGCCGGATACGGGCGGCGGCGGTGGTGTGGGCGGGTCCGGCCGGGGCGTTCCTGGCGGGCTGGGTGTTGGTCGGCGGTGTACTCGGAGTGCCGGCCGGCTGCGGGGCGGCCTACGCGACGCACCGTCTGCTGGCTCGGGCTCGGCCGGCGGTCGGGGTCGATCCGCATGAGGCCGAGCGGCAGTTGCCCTTGGCCGCCGACCTGCTGGCCGCGTGTCTGGCGGCGGGAGCGGGGCCCGTGGAGGCGGCCGAGGTGGTGGGTGAGTCGTTGGGCGGCCCCGTCGGGGAGCGGCTCGCTTTCGCGGGGGCGCAGTTGAGGCTCGGCGGGGATCCGGTCTCCGCGTGGGGGAGCCTCGCGGAGATACCGGGGGCCCGGGGGCTGGCGGAGTGCCTGGAGCGGGCCGCGCGGACCGGGGCTCCGGCCGCGGAGCCGGTGTCCCGGCTGGCGGGGGCCCTGCGGGCGGAACGCTCCCGACAGGCGGGCGCCAGGGCGCAGCGGGCGGCGGTGCTTGTCACGGCTCCGGTGGGGCTCTGTTTTCTCCCCGCGTTCCTCGCGGTCGGGGTGGCCCCGGTGGTGATCGGAATGGCCTCCGGATTTCTCTCCGACCACTGACGAACCATCTGGATCACCGGAATCATCGGACCGGCCCGCATGCCGGAATCACAACCTGAAAGAACATCAAGAACGTAATCCCACTGGAGGGTGTCATGAAGGTCATCTGGAATCGTTTGCGGGCGGCGCTGAGTGGGCGCGGGCGCGATGACGGAATGTCGACTTCGGAATACGCCATGGGCACGATCGCGGCCTGTGCGTTCGCCGCGGTTCTGTACAAGGTGGTGACGAGTGACGTGGTTTCGACGGCGCTCCAGTCGACCATCGGGAAGGCGCTCGATGCGCCCTTCTGAAAGAAACCCGCGGGGAAGCGGGGACCGCGGATACGTGACGGCGGAGGCGGCCGTGGTGATCCCCGCGCTGGTGCTGTTCGCCGCCCTGCTGGTGTGGGCGCTGATGGCGGCCGCCGCGCAGATCCGGTGTGTGGACGCGGCCCGGGCCGGTGCCCGGGCGGTGGCCCGGTCGGAGTCCGTGGAAGCGGCACGGGCGGCGGCCCGGGAAGCCGCCCCGCCCGGGGCGGAGGTCGAGTTGGAGCGGTCGGGTGACCTGTGGCGGGTCCGGGTGGTGGCCCCGGCCCCCGGTCCCGACGGGCTCCCGGTCCGGCTGGGGGCGCGGGCGGCGGCCCTGGCCGAGGACAGCGTGGGGCCGCCGCCGTGAGCCGGGACCGGGGTTCCGCGACGGTGTGGGCCACCGTGGTCGTCACCGTCCTCGGGACGGTGTTCGGGGGCGTACTGCTCCTCGGCCAGGCGGTGGTCGCCCGACACCGGGCGGGAGCGGCGGCCGACCTCGCGGCCCTCGCGGCGGCGGCGACCTGGGCCCGGGGTCCCGAGGCGGCCTGCGCGACGGCCGCCCGGGTCGCCGGGGCCCAGGGGGCGGCGGTGGCGAGCTGCCGGGTCGGGGGCGAGGTCGCCGAGGTCACGGCCCGGGTCCGGGCGGGCCCCTTCGCCCCCGAGGTCCCGGCCCGCGCGGGCCCACCCCTGCTCCCCGAGCCATGACCCGACGGGGCGGCCCGGCCGCCCGGGCCGCCCCGTCGCCGGGGTGCCGGGGCTCGCGGTGCGGGCTCCTCCGCGCGGTGCGGGTGGGACCCGCCCCGGGTGGCCCAGGGGTCTCGGTGCGGGGCGCCCGGACGGTGTGGGCGCCCTGGGGCCCCCGGTCGGTCCAAGGCCCCTTCGGCGGGCGCCCAGGGGTGCTGGAGGGGCCTCCGTGCAGGCGGCCCCGGTGTCGGCGGCGCTCCCGGAGCCCGGGGGCGGAGGCTCAGGCCTCGGTCGGTCGGGCCGCACGGAGCGACACCTGGGCAGCCCAGATGCCTCAGGGGGCCGAGCGTCACCCGGGGTCGGGGTCGGGGGTCGGGGGCTCAGGGCGCCGGGCCGGGCAGCGCGGCGTGCGACGGGCCGCACGGTGGGCCGCCCGGGGTGCCCGGGCGGCCCGGGTGCCTGCCGGGGCCGGGGGCTCCGGGGCGCCGGTGGGACGGGCTGCTCGGGTGGTGTCCCCGGCGGCTCGGTCGTCGTCCCGGCGGGCCAAGCGCCCGAGTGGCCTGCGGGTCAGGCGCTCTGGGGGCGCCCTGGGTTACGCCTGCGGTCCTGCCACCACGGGTTACACCTGCGGGTCAGGTGCCCCGGGTTGCACCGGCGCGCCAGGGGTGGTCGGTGTCGCGGGCGGGCCGGAAGGCGTGGGGGCTTCTGGGGGTCGGGCGGGTCGGGAGCTACGGGGCCTCGTGGGGTTCCGGTGGGCCGGGAGCTACGGGGGGCTCCTGGGGTTCCGGTGGGCCGGGAGCTACGGGAGCTACGGGAGCTACGGGGGCTTCGTGGGTCTCGGGCACGACCGCGGGGGTGGAGGGTTCCGCTGGGGTGGGGGGGGCAGGGGGGTTCGGTGGGGACGACGGGGCGGGGGCGGGTGGGGCGAGGAGGCGGGTCAGGAGGCGGATGGCGCCGCGCTTGTGGAGGGGGTCGTTGCCGTTGCCGCACTTGGGCGACTGGATGCAGGAGGGGCAGCCGGCCTCGCACTCGCAGGCGGCGATGGCGTCCCGGGTGGCCGTCAGCCAGGCCCGGGCCGTGTGGAAGGCCCGCTCGGCGAAGCCCGCGCCGCCCGGGTGGCCGTCGTAGACGAACACGGTCGGGAGGAGGGTGTCGGGATGCAGCGGGACCGAGACCCCGCCGATGTCCCAGCGGTCGCAGGTGGCGAACAGCGGGAGCAGGCCGATGGAGGCGTGCTCGGCGGCGTGCAGGGCCCCGCCGAGGATCTCCGGGTTGATCCGGGCCTCGTCGAGTTGGTCCTCCGTCACGGTCCACCACACGGCCCTGGTGCGCAGGGTGCGCGGGGGCAGGTCCAGCTTGGCCTCCCCGAGCACCTCGCCGGTGATGAGCTTGCGCCGCAGGTAGGAGACGACCTGGTTGGTGACCTCCACGGAGCCGAAGCAGAGCCGGGCCGAGCCCCAGGGGATCTCGGTCTCGGTCTCCAGGATCGTGATGGCGGTGGTGTCGCGGGCCGTGGTGGAGAACGGCGGCGACGCCTGCTCGACCAGGGCCACGGAATCCTCCAGGTCCAGGTGCTTCACCAGGTAGGTCCGGCCCTGGTGGAGGTGGACGGCGCCCTCGTGGACGGCGGTGTGGGAGGCGGCCTCGTCCACCGTTCCCAGCAGCCTGCCGGTCCCGGCCTCCACGATCTGGACCGGCCGGCCCCCGCCGCCCCGGATGTCGGTGAGGTCCGAGGCCCGCTCGCGGCGGGTCCAGTGCCAGGCCGTGGCCCGGCGGCGCAGCAGCTTCGCCGCCTCCAGCTGGGGCAGCAGCTCCCGGGAGGCGGGGCCGAAGAGGTGCAGGTCGCTCTCGGTCAGGGGCAGCTCGGCCGCCGCCGCGCACAGGTGGGGGGCGAGGACGTACGGGTTGTCGGGGTCCAGCACGGTGGCTTCCACGGGCTGCCGGAAGAGGGCTTCGGGGTGGTGGACCAGGTAGGTGTCCAGGGGGTCGTCGCGGGCGACGAGGACGGCCAGGGCGCCCTGCCCCGCGCGGCCGGCGCGGCCCGCCTGCTGCCACAGGGAGGCCCGCGTGCCCGGGTACCCGGTGATCAGGACGGCGTCCAGGCCGGACACGTCGATGCCCAGCTCCAGGGCCGTGGTCGCGGCCAGCCCGAGCAGTTCCCCGGAGTGCAGGGCCCGCTCCAGGGCGCGCCGTTCCTCGGGCAGGTAGCCGCCCCGGTAGGCCGCGACACGCCGGGGCAGGGACCGGTCGACCTCCGCGAGCCGCTCCTGGGCGATCACGGCGATCAGCTCGGCGCCGCGCCGGGAGCGCACGAAGGCCACCGTACGGACCCCCTGCACGACCAGGTCGGTCAGCAGGTCGGCGGTCTCGGCGGTGGCGGTACGGCGCACCGGGGCGCCCTTCTCGCCCTTCAGGTCGGTCAGCGGCGGCTCCCACAGGGCGAAGACGACCTCGCCGCGCGGCGAGGCGTCGTCGGAGACCTCCGTGACCGCCACGCCGGTCAGCCGGGACGCGGCGGCCGCCGGATCGCTCGCCGTGGCGGAGGCCAGCAGGAAGACCGGCTCGGAGCCGTAGCGGGCGCACAGCCGCCGCAGCCGACGCAGGACCTGGGCCACGTGGGAGCCGAAGACCCCGCGGTAGGTGTGGCACTCGTCGATGACCACGTAGCGCAGGGCCTTCAGGAAGGAGGCCCAGCGGGCGTGGGAGGGCAGGATCCCCCGGTGCAGCATGTCGGGGTTGGTCAGCACGTAGTTGGCGTACTGGCGGACCCACTCGCGTTCCTCGAAGGGGGTGTCCCCGTCGTACACGGCGGCGCGTACGGCGTTCCCGAGGGGCGCGGCCAGTTCCCGTACCGAACGGCGCTGGTCGGCCGCGAGAGCCTTGGTGGGGGCCAGGTAGAGGACCGTGGCGCCCCGACCGTTGGGCGCCTCGGCGCCGTCCGCGAGGGCGGAGAGCACGGGGGCCAGGTAGGCCAGCGACTTGCCCGAGGCGGTTCCGGTGGCGACGACCACCGATTCCCCGTCCAGGGCGTGCTCGGCCACCGCGGCCTGGTGTTCCCACGGATGTTCGATCCCGGCGGCCTGGATGGCGGCTACGACATCCGTTCGGATGCGATCGGGCCAAACCGCATGACGACCCGCCCGAGGGGGCAAGTGCTCCGTATGGGTGATGCGCGCAGCCCGGGAAGGCCCCCGTGACAGGCGGTCCAAGACCGTGCCGGGGGTGGGTCTGGGGTCCGCGTGGGCCGTGGGCTGCCCGGGGCGGTGAGTGTTGGCCATTGGAACCGAGTGTGTCACCGGCGTGCGGGACAATGGTCCCAAGGCGTCGTGCGCGCCTGCCGGTAAGTGATTGAATGCCATCGCGGCAGCCGATCCCTCCCCTACCTTCGGGTGGGGAGGCCCCTGGGGGGCGCCGCTCGATAGCAAGGTGCTGGAGGATCCGTGGACCTGTCCCTGTCGACTCGCACTGTCGGCGACCGTACGGTCGTGGAGGTCGGTGGCGAGATTGATGTGTATACCGCGCCCAAGCTGCGCGAGCAGTTGGTGGAGTTGGTGAACGACGGCAGCTACCACTTGGTTGTCGACATGGAGCGAGTGGACTTCCTCGACTCCACCGGCCTCGGTGTGCTCGTGGGCGGACTCAAGCGCGTCCGTGCGCACGAGGGCTCGCTGCGCTTGGTGTGCAACCAGGAGCGCATTCTGAAGATCTTCCGGATCACCGGTCTGACGAAGGTGTTCCCGATCCACACCTCGGTGGAGGACGCGGTCAACGCCACCGACTGACGGAAGGCTCCGGATACCGAGGAGCCGATGAGGAGCGGGGGTACCGGGCCGTTGTCGGTCCGGGCCCCTGTCAAGGCACGCCCGTAGTCCGAGGGGGACGCACATGGCCACCGTTGAACTGCGCTTCAGCGCCCAGCCCGAACACGTCCGTACGGCCCGCCTGGTGGCAGCCGCGGTGGCGCGCCGGGCCGGGGTGGAGGAAGCCGTCCTCGACGAGGTCCGCCTCGCCGTGGGCGAGGCGTGTTCCCGTGCCGTCGGACTGCACCGCAGCAATGGGCTGACCGCGCCGGTCCGGGTCGTGCTGACCGAGGAGGAGAAGCAGTTCTCCATCGAGGTCGGCGACGAAGTGCCCGGTCCGGCCGGCGGTTTCCCCGGCACCGTGCCGGGGATCACCGCCGTCCTGGACCCGGACATCGACGGCGAGGACGAGATGGGTCTCGCGGTCATCAGCGGGCTCGTCGACGACGTCTCCGTCACCACTGGGGAGCACGGCGGAACGATTCGGATGAGCTGGCCCGTCTCGGGAGCCTCCGAACTCGCCTAGCGCGGACGGGGAGTCCGGGCCGCCGATGGGCTGTCCGCGCGTCCGGGCCGCCGACGGGCCGCCCGCGCCCACCGCCGTCGTATCTTCCGATCTTTATCAAGGCCCTGCTGAGCAGGGCCTTTTTTATTTTCCCGGAAAATTCCGCAGCTCGCCGAGCGTGCGTCACGGCCCGTCAATGCCTTTGCCCCATTACTACTTTCGAGGGTATTGGAGTGACGTGATCTATTGCTGAGGAGCGAGTGCAGGCCAATTCCGTTCCACGCCCACTGTTTTGATCAGGGCGCGCTCCCTACAATCCGTCCACATCTTGGGCTCATCACGTCAAGGAGGACGAATGACGGGGCTCTTCACCCCTATCGCGCCGGATCGCTTCGAAGATCTGGCAGGCGCAGTACTCACCGATGACAATCGGCTCATCGTTTTCGTGATCGCGGGCGTCGCGCTCGCCGCCCTCGTCGTCGCGCAGATCCTGGTCCGCCAGGTCCTCGCCGCCGACGAGGGGACCTCCGCGATGAAGGAGATCGCCGCGGCCGTACAGGAGGGCGCCAACGCCTATCTGGGACGGCAGTTGCGGACCCTCGGCGTCTTCGCCGTCGTGGTCTTCTTCCTGCTCTTCCTGCTCCCCGCCGACGACTGGTCGCAGCGGGCGGGACGGTCCGCCTTCTTCCTCGTCGGCGCGCTCTTCTCGGCCGCCACCGGCTACATCGGCATGCGGCTCGCGGTCCGCGCCAACGTGCGTGTCGCCGCGGCGGCACGCGAGGCCACCCCCGCCGAGGGCGAGCCCGCCAAGGACCTCACCGACGTCTCCCACAAGGCGATGAAGATCGCCTTCCGCACCGGCGGCGTCGTGGGCATGTTCACCGTCGGCCTCGGCCTGCTCGGCGCCTCGTGCGTCGTCCTGGTCTACGCCGCCGACGCGCCCAAGGTCCTGGAGGGCTTCGGCCTCGGCGCCGCGCTCATCGCGATGTTCATGCGCGTGGGCGGCGGCATCTTCACAAAGGCCGCCGACGTCGGCGCCGACCTGGTCGGCAAGGTCGAACAGGGCATTCCGGAGGACGATCCGCGCAATGCCGCGACCATCGCCGACAACGTGGGCGACAACGTCGGCGACTGCGCGGGGATGGCGGCCGACCTCTTCGAGTCCTACGCCGTCACCCTCGTGGCCGCGCTCATCCTGGGCAAGGCAGCCTTCGGGGACCTCGGTCTCGCCTTCCCGCTGATCGTGCCCGCCATCGGCGTCGTCACCGCGATGATCGGCATCTTCGCGGTCGCGCCGAAGCGCTCCGACCGCAGCGGGATGGCGGCGATCAACCGCGGATTCTTCATCTCCGCGGTGATCTCCCTGGTGCTCGTCGGGATCGCCGTCTACGCCTACCTGCCCGCCACCTACAAGGAGCTCGTCGGCGTCGAGGACGCGGCGATCTCCAACCACTCCGGGGACCCGCGCGTCCTGGCCGTCGTCGCCGTGGCGATCGGCATCGTGCTCGCGGCCCTCATCCAGCAGCTGACCGGCTACTTCACCGAGACCAGCCGCCGTCCCGTCCGGGACATCGGCAAGTCCTCGCTGACCGGCGCGGCCACCGTCGTCCTCGCCGGCATCTCCGTCGGCCTGGAGTCCGCCGTCTACACCGCACTGCTGATCGGCCTCGGCGTCTACGGGGCCTTCCTGCTCGGCGGGACCTCGATCATGCTGGCGCTGTTCGCCGTGGCCCTCGCCGGCACCGGTCTGCTCACCACCGTCGGCGTCATCGTCGCCATGGACACCTTCGGGCCGGTCTCCGACAACGCCCAGGGCATCGCGGAGATGTCCGGCGACGTCACCGGGGCCGGCGCCCAGGTGCTCACCGACCTCGACGCGGTCGGCAACACCACCAAGGCCATCACCAAGGGCATCGCCATCGCCACGGCCGTGCTCGCGGCGGCCGCGCTCTTCGGCTCGTACAACGACGCCATCGCCACCGCGGTCAAGCAGGTCGGGGCCAAGGCGGGCGAGATGAACCTCAGTCTCGACATCGCCCAGCCCAACAACCTGGTCGGCCTGATCCTGGGCGCGGCCGTCGTGTTCCTCTTCTCGGGCCTGGCCATCAACGCCGTCTCCCGCTCCGCGGGCGCCGTCGTCTACGAGGTGCGCCGGCAGTTCCGCGAGCACCCCGGGATCATGGACTACACCGAGAAGCCCGAGTACGGGCGCGTCGTGGACATCTGCACCAAGGACGCGCTGCGCGAACTCGCCACGCCCGGCCTGCTCGCCGTCCTGACCCCGATCGCGGTGGGCTTCTCCCTCGGCGTCGGGGCCCTCGGCTCCTTCCTCGCGGGCGCCATCGGCACCGGCACCCTGATGGCGGTCTTCCTCGCCAACTCCGGTGGGGCGTGGGACAACGCGAAGAAGCTGGTCGAGGACGGCCACCACGGCGGCAAGGGCAGTGAGGCCCACGCCGCGGTGGTCATCGGAGACACCGTCGGCGACCCCTTCAAGGACACCGCCGGACCGGCCATCAACCCGCTCCTGAAGGTGATGAACCTGGTGGCGCTGCTGATCGCCCCCGCCATCGTGCAGTTCAGCTACGGCGAGGACGCCAGCGCGGTCGTCCGGGCGGTCGTCGCGGTCCTCGCGATCGGGATCATCATCGGCGCGGTCTACGTCTCCAAGCGCCGCGGGATCGCCGTCGGCGACGACCCCGAGCCGGAGGCGGGGTCGGCCGACCGGGTGGCCCAGCAGAGCAGTCAGGCGGTCGTCTCCTGACCCCGGGAGCCACACGAACCGGCTGAACACCGGATGCGGCCCGGGGGACGGGCCCGGCGGGGGCCCGGCATACGGGCCCGAGGATGCGCCCGAAAGGCGGACGGGCGGCGCGGACTGACGCGCCGTCTGTCCGCCTTTGTGCTTACCCGGATGGCGGGCGTGTATCTTCCGGCCGAGACCTTCGAAGGGACCAATCCGGTGAACAAGAAGCTTGCGGCCGCGCTGTCCGGCGGTGCGGTACTGATGCTCGTCCTGTCCGGTTGCGGTGGTGGTGGGGACGACGGCGACAAGAAGGCCGACGCCTGGGCCAAGAAGGTCTGCGACCAGTGGGAGCCACAGCTCACGAAGATCAAGACGACCAACGACGAACTGAAGCGGGTGGCTTCGCAGAGCAGCAAGCCCGACGAGGTCCAGAAGACCGACTCGACCGCCTTCCAGACGCTGTCGGAGGCGTACAAGAGCATGGGCGGGTCCCTGTCGTCCGCCGGTGAGGCACCCGTCAAGGACGGCAAGACGGCCCAGGACTCGGTGGTCAAGAGCTACGACCAGATCTCCAAGGGCTACACCGATCTCAAGACGAAGATCGACGCCCTCGACGCCAAGGACCAGGCCAAGTTCGCGGAGGGCCTCCAGCAGGTCGCCGGCGGCCTGACCGAGGTCGCGGCCAACGAGACGGCGAGCAAGGAGAAGCTCAACTCGTCCGGCCTCAAGGTGATCTACGGCCAGCAGGGCTGCAAGGTCACCACCGAGGTGCCCAAGAGCTGAACGCGGGCGGCCCGCGACGGGCCGTACGCCGGGTGCGGGGCGGTCGGGATCCGAACGGACCCGGCCGCCCCGCGGCGTTCCCGGCGGCCCGGCGTCCGTTCACCCGTGGCCCGTGGCCCGTGGCCCGCGGCCCGTGATCGTGGCCCGCGGCCGCGGCGCGGTCCGGGCGCGTTCCCGGCGGGGCGGGCGAAGTCCGGGCGTGCGGCGTTCCCGGTCGTGTGGTCGTACGGATCGCCGGCGTCAGCGGCCACAATGGACGGGTGAGTACCACCAGCCTTCCCCAGCCCGATCGCGCCGCCGGACTCCGCGCCGCCCTGCTCGCCTCCGGCTTCACCGCCGACGGTCTGCTCGACCTGCTCGGCGCCCCCGCCTACGCCGCGCTCGCCCGCAGCGAGACGGTCCCCGCCCTGCGCGCCACCCGCAGCCACGGCGACGGCCCCCTCGGGAGCCTGGTCCGGCTGTTCCTGCTGCAGAGCCCCGTGCCGTACGCGCACGCCGCCGCCGCGCTGCCCGTCGACGACGCGCTCGCCGACGGTTGGCTCCGGCGCGAGGGCGACGAGGTGCGCGCCACCGTCGACGTGCGCCCGTACGGAGGCCCGGACGGCGAGGACTGGTTCATCGTTTCCGACCTCGGCTGCGCCGTCGGCGGGGCCGGTGGGATCGGCAGCCGCGAGGAGGGGGTGGTGCTCGGCGTCGGCGGTGCCTCCACCACGCTGGCCGGGATCACCGTTCGCCTCCCCGTCGACTCGGCCCTCGACCTCGGCACCGGTTCCGGGATCCAGGCCCTGCACGCCGTCCAACACGCCACCCGGGTCACCGCCACCGATGTCAACCCGCGGGCGCTCGACTTCACCCGTTTGACGCTGGCGCTCTCCGGGGCGCCGGAGGCCGAGCTGCTCGCCGGTTCGCTGTTCGAGCCGGTGGGCGAGGCGACGTACGACCTGATCGTGTCCAACCCGCCCTTCGTGATCTCGCCCGGCGCGCGGCTGACCTACCGCGACGGCGGCATGGGCGGCGACGACCTGTGCCGGACCCTCGTCCAGCAGGCCGGATCGCACCTGAACCCGGGCGGGTACGCCCAGTTCCTCGGCAACTGGCAGCACGTGGAGGGCGAGGACTGGCACGAGCGGGTCCGTTCCTGGGTGCCGCGCGGTTGCGACGCCTGGATCGTGCAGCGCGACGTGCAGGACGTCACCCAGTACGCCGAACTGTGGCTGCGCGACGGGGGCGACCACCGGGCCGATCCGGCCGAGTACGCGCGCCGTTACGAGGCCTGGCTGGACGAGTTCGAGGCCCGCGGGACCAATGCCGTCGGCTTCGGCTGGATCACCCTGCGCCGCAGTGACGCGGCCGAGCCCTCGATCGTCGTCGAGGAGTGGCCGCACTCGGTGGAACAGCCCCTCGGGGAGGCCGTCCTGGCCCACTTCGCCCGCCAGGACTACCTGCGCGAGAACGACGACGCCGCCCTGCTGGCGGGGTACTTCCGGCTCACCGCCGAGGTGGTCCAGGAGCAGGTCGGCCCGCCCGGGGCGGAGGACCCGGAGCACGTGGTGCTGCGCCAGTACCGGGGGATGCGGCGGGCCACCAAGGTCGACACCGTCGGAGCGGGCTTCGCCGGAGTGTGCGACGGCTCGCTCAGCGCGGGCCGGATCCTGGACGCGATCGCGCAGCTCGTCGAGGAGGACCCGGTCCTGCTGCGCGACCGGACCCCGGAGGCGATCCGGATGCTGGTGGAGCAGGGCTTCCTGGAGCCGGTCCAAGGCCCGCCGGCGGGCTGAGGCGTGGCGGGCCCTCGCGGGGCGCCGGGCGGCCCGCGACGGCCCGTACCCGTGATGTAACCCGGGGTTCGCCCGCCGTACCCCCACGGCTGTCAGGCTCCCCGGACAGCGGGATCCGGGGGGATCCCCGAGCGGCCCACGGGTAAAAGGGGGAACGGCATGGAGCGCGGTCCGGCGGTATTCGCGGCGACCGTCCTCCTGCTGTTCGGGACCGCTCTGCTGGTCTGGACGGGGGCGCGCGCTCTGCACCGCGCGCCGGTGGCCGAAGGCGTGCGCCCCGTTCTGGCCGTTCCTCTGGCGCTGCTCGCCGGGGCGGGTTCGCTGGCGCTCGGCGTCTGGTGCCTCCAGCGTTCCTGAGGCGCCGCTGAAGCGGAGCGCGAGCTTCCGCGACGCGCCCGGGGACGTTCCGCGGCGTCGGAAAGCGGCGCGACGCGGGGTGGGCAACGCGGGCCGGGGTGGTTCCGAGGCGGTGGGACGCCTTCCGGAACGGTCTGGTGCGGGCTCCGGAGATGATCTCCGCGATGTGGGAAACCCGACGTCGCAGGTGGTGCGAGGGCGGGGCCAGACGGCCCCCACACCACTCTGCCCGGTGACCGCGAGGGGTCCGCCGAGGCATCCGGGCGGCAGAAACGGCACTTGTCGGGTTACCGTTCGAGTGGCCGTTGCGGTCTTGTGCCGTTTGACACGGGGGCGGGTTGTACCGTCACACTCCGCAGCGTCGCCGTACCGCGACCGAGTGCCGACCGGAGAGAAGAGCCAAGTTGTCCCCGACTAGCGAGACCGCAAAGGGCGGCCGCCGACTCGTCATCGTCGAGTCCCCTGCCAAGGCGAAGACGATCAAGGGCTACCTCGGCCCGGGATACGTCGTCGAGGCGAGCGTCGGGCACATCCGCGACCTCCCCAGCGGCGCGGCCGAGGTTCCCGACAAGTACACCGGCGAGGTCCGCCGTCTCGGAGTGGACGTCGAACACGACTTCCAGCCGATCTACGTCGTCAACGCGGACAAGAAGGCGCAGGTCCGCAAGCTCAAGGAGCTGCTGGCCGAGTCCGACGAACTCTTCCTCGCCACCGATGAGGACCGCGAGGGCGAAGCCATCGCGTGGCACCTGCAGGAAGTCCTCAAGCCCAAGGTCCCCGTCCACCGGATGGTCTTCCACGAGATCACCAAGGACGCGATCCGCGACGCCGTCGCCAACCCGCGCGAGCTCAACCAGCGCATGGTCGACGCCCAGGAGACCCGCCGCATCCTCGACCGCCTCTACGGCTACGAGGTCTCGCCGGTCCTGTGGAAGAAGGTCATGCCGAAGCTGTCGGCGGGCCGCGTGCAGTCGGTGGCCACCCGCATGGTCGTCGAGAAGGAGCGCGAGCGCATCGCCTTCCGCTCCGCCGAGTACTGGGACCTGACCGGCACCTTCGCCACCGGCCGCGCGGGCGACCCGTCCGACCCCTCCACGCTGGTCGCCCGCCTGAACTCGGTCGACGGCAAGCGCGTGGCCCAGGGCCGCGACTTCGGTTCGACCGGGAAGCTCAAGAGCGAGGTGCTGCACCTCGACGAGGCGGGCGCCCGCGAGCTGGCCGCCGCGCTGGAGGCGACCTCGTTCGCCGTCCGGTCGGTCGAGTCCAAGCCGTACCGCCGCTCCCCGTACGCCCCGTTCCGTACGACGACGCTCCAGCAGGAGGCCTCGCGCAAGCTCGGCTTCGGTGCGAAGGCGACCATGCAGGTGGCGCAGAAGCTGTACGAGAACGGCTTCATCACCTACATGCGTACGGACTCCACGACCCTGTCGGAAACCGCCGTGACGGCGGCCCGCGCGCAGGTCACGCAGCTCTACGGGTCCGAATACCTGCCGGAGAAGCCGCGTGTCTACACGGGCAAGGTCAAGAACGCCCAGGAGGCGCACGAGGCGATCCGCCCCTCGGGTGATCGTTTCCGCACTCCGGCCGAGACCGGCCTGACGGGCGACCAGTTCCGTCTGTACGAGCTGATCTGGAAGCGGACCGTCGCCTCCCAGATGAAGGACGCCGTCGGCAACTCGGTCACCGTCAAGATCGGCGGCCGGGCCTCGAACGGGCGCGACGCCGAATTCAGCGCCTCCGGCAAGACGATCACCTTCCACGGCTTCATGAAGGCCTACGTCGAGGGCGCGGACGACCCGAACGCCGAGCTCGACGACCGTGAGAAGCGGCTGCCGCAGGTCACCGAGGGCGACGCGCTGTCGGCCGAGGAGATCACCGTCGACGGCCACTCCACCAAGCCGCCGGCCCGCTACACCGAGGCCTCGCTGGTCAAGGAGCTGGAAGAGCGCGAGATCGGCCGCCCGTCGACGTACGCGTCGATCATCGGCACGATCCTCGACCGCGGCTACGTCTTCAAGAAGGGCACGGCGCTCGTCCCGTCCTTCCTCTCCTTCGCCGTGGTCAACCTGCTGGAGACGCACTTCGGCCGGCTCGTCGACTACGACTTCACCGCCAAGATGGAGGACGACCTCGACCGCATCGCGCGGGGCGAGGCCCAGTCCGTACCGTGGCTCAAGCGCTTCTACTTCGGCTCCGAGGAGGCCTCGGAGGTCGTACCGGCCAACGGTGACCACCTCGGCGGCCTGAAGGAACTGGTCACCGACCTGGGCGCGATCGACGCCCGGGAGATCTCCTCCTTCCCCGTCGGCGACGGGATCGTGCTGCGCGTCGGCCGCTACGGGCCGTACGTGGAGCGCGGCGAGAAGGACACCGAGGGCCACCAGCGGGCGGACGTGCCCGAGGACATGGCTCCGGACGAGCTGACGGTCGAGTACGCGGAGGAGCTGTTCGCGAAGCCGAGCGGTGAGTTCGAGCTGGGTCAGGACCCGATCAGCGGGAACCAGATCGTCGCGAAGGACGGTCGCTACGGGCCGTACGTGACGGAGATCCTTCCCGAGGGCACGCCGAAGACGGGGAAGAACGCGGTCAAGCCGCGGACGGCTTCCCTCTTCCAGTCGATGGCCCTGGACACGGTCACTCTCGACGACGCGCTCAAGCTGATGTCGCTGCCGCGCGTGGTCGGCGTGGACGCGGAGGGCGTGGAGATCACGGCCCAGAACGGTCGCTACGGTCCGTACCTGAAGAAGGGCACGGACTCGCGGTCGCTGGAGACCGAGG
Source organism: Streptomyces sp. NPDC088097 (assembly GCF_044741845.1). Taxonomy (NCBI): domain Bacteria; kingdom Bacillati; phylum Actinomycetota; class Actinomycetes; order Kitasatosporales; family Streptomycetaceae; genus Streptomyces; species Streptomyces sp. NPDC088097. Next base: position 144,326 of record NZ_JBIUTJ010000011.1, on the reverse strand, counting down.
GTCAGCTCTTCTCGATCACCCTCGACGAGGCCCTGGCCATCTACGCGCAGCCCAAGCAGCGCGGGCGGGCCGCGGCCAAGCCCCCGCTCAAGGAGCTGGGCACGGACCCGATCAGCGAGAAGCCGGTGGTCGTCAAGGACGGCCGGTTCGGCCCGTACGTGACGGACGGCGAGACGAACGCGACGCTGCGCCGGGACGACGACGTCGAGACGATCACGCCGGAGCGGGGCTACGAGCTGCTCGCGGAGAAGCGGGCCAAGGGGCCGGCGAAGAAGACCGCGAAGAAGGCGCCCGCCAAGAAGGCCCCGGCGAAGAAGGCGACGGCGACGAAGACCGCCGCGGCCAAGAAGACGACGACGGCCAAGAAGACGGCCGCGAAGAAGACGACGACGGCTACGGCGACGACTACGGCGAAGAAGGCGGCGGCCAAGAAGACCGCTTCGGCGGCTTCGACCGAGGAGTAGTCGACGGGCGGGTGGTCGACGGCGGTCGGTCGCTTGCGGTGATCGGTTGCCTGCGGTGATCGGTCGCGATGGTGATCGGTCGCTCGTGGTGTTCGGTCGCTTGTGGTGGTCGGGCGCTTGTGGTGAGGGGAGGGCCCCGCGCGGATCGCGCGGGGCCCTCCCGCGTCGCCGGTGGCCGGCCGTTGTCCACAGGTGGGTTCCGGGTCACATCCGGGGTTGTCCACAGGCCCCCGCGCCTGCCAGGTACAGCGGATAGGCTGGGCGGATGACGCGAGCCGAGCAGCCGACGGTCGTGACCGCCTCCGAGAAGCCCACCTACGACGAAGCCCTGGCCGCGGACTCCCGCGAGCGAGCGGTGCGCGCCCTGCTGCGCACCCCCAGACTGCGTCGTCTGTGGAGCGCCCAGTTGGTCAGCGGCATCGGCGACGCCCTCGCCCTGCTGACCCTGGTGCTGCTGGCTCTCCAGGCGGCCGTGGCGGCCGATCCGGGAAGTCCGTTCGGCGGCGGCATCCGCGGTGTGGCCTTGGCCGTCGCCGCCGTGTTCGGGGTGCGGATCCTCGCCACCGTGCTGTTCGGGGCGGTTCTGCTCGGCCCACTGGCCAAGCTCACCGCCCCCGGCGGCACGCTCGACCGGCGCTGGACGATGGTGGGCGCCGACGGACTGCGGATAGCGCTCTTCGTCGTGGCACCGCTGTGGATCGACTGGATCCCGAACCAGGCCACGACCGCGCTGCTCGCCACCGTCTTCGTCTCCGGGGCCGCCGAGCGCGTGTGGACGCTGGCCAAGGAGAGCGCCGCCCCCGCGCTGCTGCCGGAGCCTCCGCCGGAGGGCGCGACCATACGGCCGCTCCCGGACCACCTCGACGCCCTGCGGCGCCTGACCCTGCGCACCGCCTTCGCGGCGGTCCCGATCGCGGCCGCCGCGCTGCTCGCCGCGAACCTCGTCGGGCGGGCCTTGGGCCTGGGCGTCGACTGGTTCGCCGAGAACGACGCGGCCCTGGGTTCGTACGTCGCCGCCGGACTGTTCGCCGCCTCCGTCTCGCTGCTGCTCCCCTTGACGCTGCCCGCGACCAAGACGCCGAGGCCGCGTTCCCCGCTGGAGGGGCTGCGCGCGCCCAAGTCGGGCGACCGTCCCGAGAGGGGCCGGACGGGCGCGATCCCGCTGTTCGTGCTCGCCTGCGCCGCCGTCGCCGGAGCCGTCGCGAGCGCGGCCTCCATCTCGGTCCTGCACGCCTTCGACCTGGGCGGCGGCCCGTCCGCCTACGCCCTGCTGGTGCTCGCCCTCGTCGGGGGCGCCGCTCTGGGCATCCGCGCCGTCCAGGCCGGGAAGGTGCTCCCCGGGCTGTCCCGGCGCCGTCTGTTGGCCCTGGCCATCGCGGTGGCCGGGCTCGCGCTGCTGCTGACCGGGCTCGTCCCGGACACGGCGACCGTGATCTTCCTGGCGCTGCTCGCGGGCACCGCCGCGGGCGTGGCCGCCAACACCGGACACACCCTGCTGGACCAGGAGACCGAGGAGTTCCGCCGGGCGAGGGTCACCGCGCACCTCCAGGCCGTGGTCCGGGTGGCCATCGCGGTGGGCGCCGTCGCGGCCCCGCTGCTGGCCGCCGTCATCGGCCCGCACCGGCTGGCCGGCGGCGACGTGGTCTTCTCGCACGGCGGCGCGGCCTTCACCCTGATGCTGGTGGGCGCGCTGTTGCTGCCGGTTTCCGTGGTGGTGCTGGCCAAGGCCGACGACCGGGGTGGCGTACCGCTGCGCCGCGACCTGCGCGAGGCGCTGCGCGGCGGGGAACCCAGCCAGGCCCCCTCCGCCACCGGGTTCTTCATCGCCCTGGAGGGCGGCGACGGAGCCGGCAAGTCCACCCAGGTGCAGGCGCTGGCCGAGTGGATACGGGGCAAGGGCCACGAGGTGGTCGTCACGCGGGAACCCGGCGCGACCCCGGTCGGCAAGAGGCTCCGTTCGATCCTGCTCGACATCTCCTCCGACGGACTGTCCAACCGCGCCGAGGCGCTGCTGTACGCCGCCGACCGCGCGGAGCACGTGGACACGGTGGTCCGGCCGGCGCTGGAGCGGGGCGCAGTGGTCATCTCCGACCGCTACATCGACTCCTCGGTGGCCTATCAGGGCGCCGGGCGCGACCTGTCCCCGACGGAGATCGCCCGTATCTCCCGCTGGGCCACGGACGGGCTCGTCCCGCACCTGACCGTGCTGCTCGACGTCTCCCCGGAGGCCGCCCGGGAGCGGTTCACCGAGGCCCCGGACCGGTTGGAGTCGGAGCCGACGGAGTTCCACCAGCGGGTGCGGGCCGGCTTCCTGACCCTCGCCGCGTCCGACCCCGGTCGCTACCTGGTGGTCGACGCCGGCCAGGACCCTGGTTCGGTGACCACCGTCGTACTGCACCGCCTGGACCGGATGCTCCCGCTCTCGGAGGCCGAGGTGGCGGCGCAGTTGGAGGCCCGCCGGCTCGCCGAGGAGGAAGCCCGGCGCAGGGCCGAGGAAGAGGCTGCCCGCAAGGCGGAGGAAGCCCGGCTGAAGGCCGAGGAAGAGGCCCGCTTGGTGCGGGAGGCCGAAGAGTCCCGGGTCAGGGCCGAGGCGGAGGCCGCTGAGGCGCGCCGGGTCGCGGAGGCCGAGGCCGCGCGCAAGGCGGAGGAGGAGCGGCTGCGCGCCGCGGAGGAGGCCCGGGTCCGGGCCGAGGCCGAGCGGCTGCGCGTCGAGGCCGAGGAGAGGGCGCGGGCCGTCGAGCGGGAGCGGCTGCGGCTGGAGGAGGAAGAGGCGGCCCGGCTGCGTGCCGAGGCCGAGGCGCGGCGGCTGGAGAAGCAGCGCCGGGCGGAGGAGGCCCTGCTGCGGGCGGAGGAGGCGCGCCGGCTGGCGGAGACCTCGGCGGCTGCGGCTGCCGCGGCCGCCGCGGCGTCGGGCACGGCTGCGGCGGGTACGGGTACGGGTACGGCTTCGGGTTCCGGAGCGGCTTCTGCTGCGGCGGAGGCTCCCGCTCCCAGGGTCGGGATGCGCAAGGCACCGCACCATCCGGACGACGCCCTCACCGTCGAGACCCCGGTGATCAAGCGGGTCGTACAGCCCGACGACGTCACGCAGACCGTTCCGGTGCCTGTGGTCGACCCCGCGGCGCGGGAGCGTGCGGCGGACGAGACGGCGGTGCTCCCGCCGGTCCGGCCCGAGGCCGGCCGCACGGCGCCCCCGGCCGGGGGACGTACCGGATCGGCGGAGCGGCCCACGGCCCGGCGCCAGGACGGGGAGCCGGCCGACCGGGTCCCGCCGGGCATCTTCCGGGACGCCGCCGGCAACGACGTGACCCGCGAGCTCCCGGTCCTCGGCGACGACGGCAGGCCGCGCAGGGCCCCGTCCGACTGGGCCGAGGCCACCCCGATGGACGACCTGCCGACCCTGGCCGACGAACTGCTGGGCTCGCGCCGGGACGACGAGGGCGACCAGGGCCACGAGGACGGCCCGCGCCGCCGTCGCTGACCGGTCCGCTGATCGGCCCGCCGGCCGGGATTGTCGGTGGCGGGCGCGACAATGGAGCAGGACACGCACACGGACAGTGAGAGGCGGTGGGCGGGATGCCCGTATGGGACGACCTGGTGGGACAGGAGCGCGTGCAGACGCAGCTCGCCGCCGCCGCCCGCGACGCCGACGCCCTGGTGACGGCCATCGCGGCGCGCACCCCGGCGCCCGCCGCCTCCAAGATGACGCACGCCTGGCTGTTCACCGGGCCGCCCGGCTCCGGTCGGGCCACGGCCGCCCGTGCCTTCGCCGCCGCCCTCCAGTGCGTCAGCCCGGACCGTGCCCTCGGCGGTGAGCCGGGGTGCGGATTCTGCGAGGGCTGCCACACCACGTTGGTCGGCACCCACTCCGACGTGGAGATCGTCCGCACCGACCTGCTGTCCATCGGTGTGAAGGAGACCCGGGACCTGGTGCGCCGGGCCCAGCTCTCGCCGGCCGTCGGCCGCTGGCAGGTCATCGTCCTGGAGGACGCCGACCGGCTCACCGAGGGCGCGGGCAACGTTCTGCTGAAGGCCGTGGAGGAGCCCGCTCCGAGGACGGTCTGGCTGCTGTGCTCGCCCTCCCTGGAGGACGTGCTGCCCACCATCCGCTCCCGCTGCCGGCACCTGACCCTGGGCACTCCGTCGGTGGCCGCCGTGGCCGACCTGCTGGTGCGCCGGGACGGCGTCGAGCCCGCCGCCGCCGCGAGCGCCGCCCGGGCGACCCAGGGCCACATCGACCGGGCCCGCCGGCTCGCCACCGACGAGAGTGCCCGCACCCGACGGTCCACCGTGCTCAGAATGCCGCTGCGCGTGGACGACGTCGGGGGCTGCCTCAAGGCCGCCCAGGAACTGGTCGACGCCGCCGCCGAGGACGCCAAGCAGATGGCGGAGGAGGTCGACTCCAAGGAGACCGAGGAGCTGAGGGCGGCGCTCGGTGCCGGAGCGGGCGCGGGAAGCCGTATGCCGCGCGGTACCGCGGGCGTGATGAAGGAGCTGGAGGACCGCCAGAAGCGTCGGCGCACGCGTACCCAGCGCGACAGCCTCGACTTGGCGCTGACCGACCTGACCGGCTTCTACCGCGACGTGCTGGCGCTGCAGCTCGGCTCCGCGCTGGCCATCGCCAACGAGGACGTACGCCAGGACCTCGACCGGATCGCCCGCGCCTCGGGCCCCGAGCGGACGCTGCGGCGCATCGAGGCGATCATCGCCTGCCGGGTCGCCCTCGACCGGAACGTGGCGCCGCTGCTCGCCGTCGAGGCCATGACGATGGCGCTGCGCGCGGGCTGACCGGAGCCGGCCGGGAGCCCGAGGGGATCGGCCTGCGGGCCGGCCACCGCTCGGGTTCATCCGTACGAGGGATCCGGCGCGCCCAACGGGACCGCTCGGGCCCGGCGGGGCGGCGGGTCGGGCCCCGGTCGGGGGACCGCCGCCCGATGCCCGTGCGCCGGACGCGGGCGCCGGGCAGGACGTAGTCTCCCCGCATGGACACCAGGAGCCTGCTGCGTACCACCGGCATCGTGATCGCGGCCGGCGGGCTGCTGCTCTCGGGCTGTACCTCCGGCGGCTCGGAGGCGGCCTCCGGTTCCGCCTCGGGCGCGGCCTCCGCCTCGCCGAGCCCCGTCCCGGCCGCGCTGCGCCCGTACTACGAGCAGAAGCTGACCTGGCGCGAGTGCGGTGTCGCCGGCTTCCAGTGCTCGACGATGAAGGCGCCGCTGGACTACGCGGATCCGGGCACCCCCGACTCGGCGAAGGCCATCGACATCGCGGTGTCCCGTCGCGTGGCCACCGGCCCGGGCAAGCGGCTCGGTTCCCTCGTGGTCAATCCGGGCGGGCCCGGCGGCTCCGGCATCGGCTACCTCCAGGCGTACGCGGGCATCGGTTACCCGGCCGGCGTGCGGGCCCAGTACGACATGGTCTCCTTCGATCCGCGCGGAGTGGAGCGCAGCAGCCCCGTCGAGTGCCTGAGCGGTCCCGAGATGGACCGCTTCACCCAGGTGGACCAGACCCCGGACGACACGGCGGAGCGGGCCCGGCTGGTGACCGCGTTCAAGGAGTTCGCGGCAGGCTGCCAGAAGAAGGCGCAGCGGGTGCTCCCGCACGTCTCCACCGTCGAGGCCGCCCGGGACATGGACCTGCTCCGCTCGGTCCTCGGGGACGAGAAGCTCAACTACGTCGGCGCCTCGTACGGGACCTTCCTCGGGGCGACGTACGCGGACCTCTTCCCAGGACGGGTGGGGCGGCTGGTGCTGGACGGGGCGATGGACCCCTCGCGGCCCGCCCTCGAACTCAACCGGGACCAGACGGCGGGCTTCGAGACGGCCTTCCGGTCCTTCGCGAAGGACTGCGCGTCGCAGCCGGACTGCCCGTTGGGCCAGGGCGATCCGGACGCGGTGGCGGAGCGCCTCAAGGAGTTCTTCGCCAAGCTGGACGCCCAGCCGATCCCCTCGGGCGATTCGGTGCGCCCGCTGGGCGAGTCCCTCGCGACGACCGGGGTGATCGCGGCCCTGTACGACGAGAGCGCCTGGCCCCAGCTGCGCACGTCCCTCACGGACGCGATGAACGGCGACGGCGCCGGGCTGCTGGCCCTCGCCGACAGCTACTACGAGCGGGCGCCGGACGGGAAGTACGCCAACCTGATGGCCGCGAACGCCGCCGTGAACTGCCTGGACCAGCCGCCGGCCTTCTCCGGCCCGGAGGCCGTGGACGCGGCCCTGCCCTCGTTCCAGAAGGCCTCCCCGGTGTTCGGCGCGGGCCTGGCCTGGGCCTCGCTGAACTGCGCGTACTGGCCGGTGAAGGCCACCGGCTCGGCGAAGCCCCTGGCGGCGAAGGGCGCTGCCCCGATCGTGGTGGTCGGCACGACCCGCGACCCGGCGACCCCGTACAAGTGGGCGCAGGGCCTGGCCGCACAGCTCGACTCGGGCACCCTGCTCACGTACGACGGCGACGGCCACACGGCGTACGGGCGCGGCAGCGACTGCGTGGACACCGCGATCAACCGCTACCTCCTCCAGGGCGCCCCCCCGCCGAAGAACAAGCGCTGCTGACCTCAGGAGACCCCGGTTCGGGGCACCCCTTCAAAGCCTGTAGACTTGGCGCCGCTGCTGATGAGAGCCTTCCTTCGCGGGAATTCTTGTCTCCCAGCGGTGCCGCCTTAGCTCAGCTGGCCAGAGCAACGCACTCGTAATGCGTAGGTCTCGGGTTCGAATCCCGAAGGCGGCTCTGTAGAACCCCCAGGACTCACTCGCCGTGACCTGGGGGTTTTGCTATTTCTGGGACCCCCGGCGTCGCCGCGCGCGGGCTGCCCGGTGTCGTCGGGCGCGGTGCGGGGAGCCGCGAACGCCTCGCCCTTCGGGGCCGGCCTCACGTACGAACTCCGGGGGACCCTTCGGGTCGGGCCGGGCGCCCGGTCGATAGGGGCTGCTGCTGCGGCTTCCGGGAGTGGCGGCCGCTCTTTTGCCGTTGTGGGGGTTCCCCGGCTGCCACGTTCCGTCAGCTTGCGCTGGGGGCGATCATGCTTCGTAGTGCACTGTGTGTCGGGTCAAATCTCCTTGTGCACAAAGGGAGTTCCGGTCTCTGGAGGTACGCAGCCCGGGTGGGCCGTCCGCGGACAGGGCTGAGCCCCAGGGCGCGGGGAGCGGGGCCTGGGGCTTGAGGGGAGGCGCGGGCGCGGTCGTGGCCGGGGCCGTTTGGGCGGTGCGGGCGGTCGCGTCGGTCAGGAGACCTCGGCGCGGTTGGCCTTGCCGATCAGGCCGTCGGTGTACGTCACCGTCTTCGGGGTGAAGACGCCCTTGCCGGTGATCGAACCCGTCACGTTCTCGCCCGGGGCGAGTTCGACCGTGTCGATCTGGTTCTCGTCGACGGCGAGTTCGGCCGTGTGCTTGGTCCCGTTGGTGTCGGTGATCGCGAAGTAGAGCGGGTTGACCGCGATCGGCTTCGACGAGTTGTTGGTGATCGTGACGGACACGCTCGTGTGGGCGTCGTCCGACGCGAGGATGCTCTTCTTGAACTCCGTCTTCTTCGCGACGACGTCGATGGCGGCCTTCTTCGCCGGTGCGGACGAGGACGGCTTGGACTCCGGGGTCTTCACCGGAGCGGAGGAAGCGGCCGCCGGCGGCGCGGGGTTCTTCGCCGTGTCGTCGCCGCTGTTTGCGCCGAAGACCGCACCGATGATGCCGAGCACCACGACGAGTCCGACGATGCCCAGGCACGAGAAGCCGACGATCTTCCCCGCGGAGGACTTGCGCGGCGGCTGCGGCGGCGGGTACCCGTACCCCGGCTGGGGCTGGCCGGGCGGCAGGTAGCCGTAGCCGGGCTGCTGGGGCTGGCCGGGCGGCAGGTAGCCGTAGCCGGGCTGCTGGGGCTGGCCGGGCGGCGGGTAGCCGTAGCCGGGTTGTTGGGGCTGGCCGGGCGGCGGGAATTGCTGGGACATGGAGGACCCCCCACGGGAACGGATGCGAATCCGGTCACCGTATGGGGACATCAGCCCCCAGGGGTGTCTATGTCCGAACCGTGATACGCGCCGACTCGCCCGGCGCGGCGACCCGCGGGGGCGAGGGGGAACGGAGCGGGAGGGGTTCGGGAACTCGGAGAGGGAGGGTCTGGGGAGTCGAAGGCCTGCCGATCGGGGAGGCCGTGGAGGAGGGGTTCCCGTGGCGAAGATCGTTCTGGTATCCGGCAGCACGCGTCGGGACTCGGTGAACGGGGCGGTGGTCGAGACCGTCCGCCACATCCTGGCGGGGCTGCCCGGTGGGCACGAGGCCGTGACGCTGTCCGTGGCGGAACTGCCGTTCTACGAGGCGGAGCTGGAGCGGGTCGACGGTTCGGCCGCGGTGCGCGAGGCCAAGGCGCTGGTCGCCGGCGCGGACGCGCTGTTCATCAGCACCCCCTCCTACAACGGCGAGATGCCCGGCGCGCTGAAGAACGCCCTGGACTGGCTGTCCCGGCCGGGCGGTGCGAGCCCGCTCGTCGGGAAGGTGACGGCCGTGGCCAGCGCCTCCCCGGGGGCGCGCGGCGGGCTGGACGCGCAGGCCGGGCTGGTCGGCGTACTCGGGCGCTGCGGCGCGCGGGTGGTCGAGCACGAGCCGGTCGCCGTGGGCGGTGCGGGTGGGCCGGCCGTCGAGGGCGGCCGGTTCACCGACCCGGACCTCGTGGCCCTGCTGGAGGGCCTGACCCTGGGCGTCCTCGCGGCCGTCGCCGACCGCGCCGGGGCGCTCGTCTGATGGCCGTCGACCCGCCCGGCCTGTTCCGGATCATGAAGGAGGACCTGGACGTGGTGGTGGCCCGGGACCCGTCCATGCGAAACCGCCGCGAGGCCCTGCTGCACGCGGCCCTGCCCGCGCTGTGGGCGCACCGGGTGGCGCACCGGCTGCACCGGCGCGGACTGCGGATGACGGCGCGGGCCATCGCCTGGTACGCCCGCCGCAGCACCGCGGTGGAGATCCACCCGGGCGCGGTGCTCGGCCGGCGGGTGTTCATCGACCACGGCGCGGCCGTGGTGATCGGTGAGACCGCGGTGGTCGGGGACGACGTGACCATCTACCACCAGGTGACGCTGGGCGCGGTCGGCTGGTGGAGCGACAACGAACGGCCCGAGGGCGCACGCCGTCACCCGGTCGTGGGCCGGCACGTCGTACTCGGTACGAACGCGACCGTGTTGGGGCCCGTCACCATCGGCGAGCACGCCGTCATCGGGGCGCAGGCCCTGGTGAACAAGGACGTGCCCGCGGGCGCCCGGGTGCTCGCCGCCACCGCCGTGATCAAGGTGGTCGGCTCGCAGCCGAAGCCCATGGAGGACCTGTACGCGGCGACCGCCTCCGCCGGGTCCTGGTAGTACCCCACCCCGTACTCCGCCCGTGCCCCACCCCCCTTCTCCTGCCGCCGGCGTACGCGCCGATCGTGCGACCTGACTTGTGAGGAACCAGACGTGGAAAGCCGTGAGACGCGCGCCATCGCCGACAGCATCGAGGACCTGGTCGGTTCGACCCCGTTGATCCGCCTGCGCTTCGAGGACACCGCCCCGGGCACCGAGGTGTTGGCCAAGCTGGAGTCGGCCAACCCGATGTCCAGCAGCAAGGACCGGGCCGCCCTGTACATGCTGCGGGCCGCCGAGCTGCGGGGCGACCTGACGCCCGGCAGCGGCACCGTCATCGAGGCGACGTCCGGCAACACCGGCATCTCGCTGGCCGCGTTCTCCGCTGCCCGCGGCTACCGCTGCGTGATCGTGCTGCCCGACAGCGCCACTTCCGAGCGGGTCGCCCTGCTCAAGGCGCTCGGCGCGGAGATCGTGCAGACCCCCCGCGAGGCGGGTTACCCCGGCGCGATCGCCAAGGCCGAGGAGCTGCACGCGGCCACCCCGGGCTCCTGGTTCCCCTGCCAGCACGAGAACCCCGACAACGTACGGGCCCACTACGAGACCACCGGGCCGGAGATCTGGACCGACACGGCCGGCCGCATCGACGTCCTGGTCTGCGGGGTCGGCACCGGCGGCACCCTCAGCGGCGCCGCGAAGTACCTGAAGGAGCAGGACCCGACGATCCGTGTCATCGCGGTCGAGCCGGAGAACTCCCCGGTCCTCTCCCAGGGCGTCGGCGGCCTGCACCGGATCCCCGGCCTCAACGGCGGGTTCGTCGCCCCCACCACCGACGTGTCCCTGATCGACCACGTGGTCACCGTCTCCGACGAGGACGCGATGGCCGCCGCCCGTGCGCTCGCCCGCCGCCAGGGCATCTTCGTCGGGGTCTCCTCCGGCGCCGTCGCCCACGCCTGCGCCCGACTGGCCGCGCACCCCGACTACATCGGCGCGTCGATCGTCACGGTGCTGCCCGACACGGGCGAGCGCTACCTGAGCCTGTGGGGCGAGGACGGCGCCGCCGGTGCCCCCGGTGCCTCCACCGCGGCCGGTGCCTCCACCGTCGCCCCCGTCACGTCCTGACACGTACGACCCCCGACCTCCCGCTCCCCCCAACTCCCACCCCCCACCCCCCACTCCGCAAAGGAACCCGACATGCCGGTGATCACCGTCGACTGGTGGCAGGGCAACGACCGCGCCCAGCGCACCCAGCTCGTCTCCGAACTGACCGAGACCGTCTCCCGGATCGCCCACTGCCCCCACGAGGCCGTGACCGTGATCGTCCGGGACGTGGAGCTGAGCCACTGGGGCAAGGGCGGCGTCCTCGCCGACCGCCTCGTCGGCGAGCCGGCGGACACCGGGGGCGGGGCGTGAACCTCCGGGAGCTGCACCCGAACATCAGGCTGAGGCTCGGGGTCGGCTTCGTCCAGAGGCTGCTCGGCATCATGCTGATGCCGCTCATGGTCATCCACCTGGCCGCGCTCTACGGCGCCGCGACGGCCGGCGTGCTCACCCTGGTCGTGGCGGTCTGCGGCATCGCCGCCAACTTCCTCGGCGGCCACCTCGCCGACGTCCACGGCCGAAAGCCGCCGATGGTGGTCGGCGAGATCGGGGCGACCCTGACCTTCGCCCTGCTCGCCCTGGCCAACTCGCCCTGGTGGCAGTCGGGAGCGGCGACCTTCGTCCTCTTCCTGCTCAACACCTGTCTGGCAAGCGCCGCCACCCCGGCCGCCGACGCGATGATGATCGACGTCTCCAGCCCGGAGAACCGCACGCTCGTCTACACGATCAACTACTGGTCGATCAACATGGCGTTCACCGCCGGCGCCCTGATCGGCGGGTTCTTCTACGGGGACCACTTCGCCCTCCTGCTGACTGCCGCGGCCGTGCTGTCCGCGCTCACCGCGCTGGTCACCTGGCGCTGGATCGCCGAGAGCGCCCCGGAATCCGCCAAGGAACGGGCGGCAGGTGTCCCGGCGATGGTCCGCGGCTACCTCGCGGTCGCCCGTGACGGAGTGTTCCTGCGGCTGATGGTCGCGGCGACCCTCACCCGGGCCGTCGAGGTCCAGATCGGCTACTACATCGCCGTCCGGCTCGCGGACGAGTTCCCCGAGCAGGCCCTGACCGGCCTGGAGCGGTGGTTCCCCGCCGTGGACGGTGTCGGGATGCTCGGCATCCTGAGGGCCGTGAACACCGCCCTGGTCGTGGCGCTCGCCCTGTTCGCGGGCAGCCTGTTCCACCGGCTGTCCCAGCGGGTCCGACTCCACGCGGGCCTCGCCGTCTTCACCGCCGGGTACATGGTCCTCGCCGTCAGCAACAGCGGCTGGATCCTGATCGCCGCCGCCGTCCTCATGACCCTGGGCGAGATCGCGAACGTCCCGGTCAAGCAGGCCATCCTGGCCGACCTCGTGGACCCGGCCGCCCGTACCAAGTACCTGGCCGCCTACGGGCTCAACGCCCGCGTCGGCCTGCTCGTCGGCTCGCTGTGCGTGACCGTGGGCGCCTTCCTGCCGCCGGTCGGCATGAGCCTCCTCTTCGGGGCCTTCGGCCTCGGCGCCATCCTCGTCTACCGCTCCCTGCTGCCGTTGTGCGAGACCCGCCGCGCGGCCGCCGAGGAGCCGGAGCCCGCGACCGCGGAGCCGGTCCGGAACGGAGCCACGTCATGACCCCCTTCCACAGCGCCGACCGGCTCCTCATGGTGATGCCGTACGAGCAGCTCGTCCGCAAGGCCGTGGACGCCGGCTTCCGGGTCTGGTCGATCTGGGACCCCGCGCTGCGCGGTGCCGACTACCTCGCCCAGGTCGCGGCACATTCCGAGGACCTGGCCCTGGTCGACTTCGAGGACGAGGCGGCGCTGCGCGCCCTGATCGCCCGTACGGCCCGGGAGAACGACATCCGGTACGTCCTGCACCTGGGCAGCGAGTCCAGCATGGCCCCCGTGCTCGCCGAGGCCGAGGCGCTCGGCCTGTCGCCGAACCGCGCCGAATCGGTCCGGCTGCTCAACGACAAGAACGCGATGCGCCGCCTGCTCAACCGCAATGGCGTCTCCGTGGTCCGCGCCCGGGAGGCCTCCCACCTCGCCGAGGTGGAGCCGCTGCTCACCGAGTTCGGCCTGCCGGCCGTCGTCAAGCCGGCCAATTCCGCCGGCAGCCGGGGGATCGCCCTGGTCCGTACGGCCGCCGACCTCACGGAGTGGACCGACCGGGTCAAGTCCGCCGGGATCGAGGGGCCGTTCATCATCGAGGACTTCCTGGAGGGGCCGGAGTTCAGCGTCGAGACCCTGACGGTCGACGGCATGCACCAGGTCGTCGGGATCACCGCCAAGCAGACCGGTGGGCCGCCCGGGTTCGTCGAGACCGGACACGTCCACCCGGCCCCGCTCCCGCTGGTCGACGAGGGCGCCATCCGCTCCACCGTCACCGCCCTGCTCGACCTCGCGGGCTACGAGTTCGGCCCCGCGCACACCGAGGTGATCCTCACCCCGGCGGGCCCGCGCATCGTGGAGTCCCAGGCCCGTCTCGGCGGCGACCGGATCCCGTTGCTCGTGGAGGTCGCCACCGGCTTCGACCTGGAGGCCGCGATCTTCCGGGCGCTGGCCGGCGAGGACGTCACGGCGCCCGCGCCCCACCGCTACGCCTCCGTGGGCTTCTTCCGGCTGCCCGCCGGGCGACTGGAATCCGTCGCCGGGCTCGATGCGCTGGCCGCCGAAGAGCACGTGCACGCCGTCCACTTCCCGTACGCGCCGGGTGACCTGCTGCCGCACACCACCGACTCGGGCAGTCGCCACGGCTACGCGGTCGTCGACGCCCCGAGCCCCGGCGAGGCCGCCGAACGGATCGCCGCCGCCCACGCCGCGCTGCGCGCCACGACCACCCCCACCCCGAAGGAAGCACCCTGATGACCGCGCAGACCGCGCAGACCGCGGACCGGACGATGCTGCTCGTCGGCGGCACGGACCAGCACCTGGAGCGGGCCAAGGCCCTCGGCGTCCGCGTGGTGCTGCTCCAACACCCCGACAAGATCAACGCGTTCCAGACCGGCACGGCCGACGCCCTGTTGATGGTCGACTACACCGACTGGGACACCGTACGGCCCCTCGCCGAGGCCGCCCGTGAGGTCTGGGCCTTCGACGCCGTCGTCTCGCTCACCGAGGGCGGACTCGACATCGCGGCCCGCCTCAACGAGCACTTCGGCTTCCCCGGGACTCGCCCCGAGGTCAGTCGACGGCTGCGCAACAAGGCCCTGATGCGGCAACACCTCCGCGACCGGGGCGCATCGACGATGCACTGGGACCGGGTCACCGACCGGGAGTCGCTGGAGGACTTCGCCCGACTGGCGGGCTTCCCCTTCATCGTCAAGCCCACCGACGCCACCGCGAGCTTCGGCCTGATCCGGGTCGCCGACGCGGGCGCGCTCGACGCGGCGTGGGAGCGGATCGAGGAACTGCGCGGACGGCGCACCGACCGCGGCTCGACCCTCTTCACCGTCCACGAGTTCCTGATGGAGTCCTACCTCGACGGCCCCGAGTTCAGCGTGGAGGCCTTCAGTTTCGCCGGTCGGCACGTGGTGGTCGCGGTGACCGAGAAGCTCGTCGACGACAGCCACTTCGCCGAGCTGGGCCACGCCCTGCCCGCCAGACTGGCGCCCGAGGCGCACGCCCGGATCACCTCCGCCGTCACCGGGTTCCTCGACGCGATGGGCGTGGCGGACGGGCCCAGCCACACCGAGCTGCGCCTCGGCTCCCGGGGCCCCGCGGTCATCGAGTCCCACAACCGGGTCGGCGGCGGCCACATCAACGAGCTGGTCGAGGCCGCCTACGGCATCGACCTCATCGGCTACGGCGTGGCCTGGCCGATGGGTCTGGTCGAGGCGCTCCCGGAGCCTCCGGCGGCCCGCGCCGGGGCCTGCACCCGCTTCGTGCTCCGCGATCCCGGCACGGTCACGGCCGTCTCGGGCGTGGAGGAGATCGCCGCCCGGGCCGACGTGCTCGCGGTGGAGGTCTCCGTACGGCCCGGCGATCCGGTCCGCCCGCTGCGCGACAACTGGGACCGGCTGGGCTTCGCGGCGGTGACCGCCGCAGACACCGACGCGGCGATCGCCCTCTGCGAGCGGCTCACCGGCGAGATCCGGATCGACGTGGCTCCCCACGCACCCGACGGGGCCGCCGGCCCCGACCGGTCGGCCGTCGCCACGCACGACATGGAGGTGGCGGCATGACCGCCCTCGTACTGCACCGCTTCCCGCTGGAGCCCTTCCCGTACGACCGCTGGCTGGCGGAGCTGGACGGCGGGGTGGTGATGATCGCGGCCCGCGACAAGATCCTGGCGGGCGGCGAGCGGCTTCCGGACGGGAACGGCGGCTACCGTCACTTGGAGCTGGTGGACACCTTCGACGACGAGGAACTCGTCGACCGGCTGGCCCGCGACCTCGCCCACGAGCACCGGGTCACGCACGTGATCGCGCACCACGAGGCGGACCTGATCCGGGCGGCCGGACTGCGCGAGAAGTTCGGCTTGGCGGGCCAGCTCCCCGCCGGGGTCATGGCCTTTCGGGACAAGGTCCTGATGAAGCGGAAGCTGGCGGAGGCCGGCATCGAGGTCGCCCCGCACACGCTTCCCGCGACGGCCGACGAGGTACGGGACTTCGCGGCGGAGCACGGCCTGCCGCTGGTCTTCAAGGCCCGCGACGGCTTCGGCTCGATCGGGCTGCGGATCGTCCGGACCGGGGAGGAGCTGGAGCGGCAGCTCGCCGAGGCCTTCGCGCCCGGCGCCGGGCCCCGCGAGGACCTGCTGCTGGAGGCGTACGTACCGGGGCGGATGTGCCACGTGGACGGTGTGGTCGCGGGGGGCCGCACCGTCATGGCCTGGCCGTCCCAGTACCAGTACGACCTCTCCTCCTTCCAGGCCGACGGCGGCGCCCGGGTGGACCTCACCCTGGACCCCTCGGACCCGCTGACGCCTCGGCTGCTGGAGCTGACGGAGCGGGCGCTGGAGGCGCTGGAGGGTCCGGTGGACCACGCCTTCCACGCGGAGGTCTTCCACACCCCGGACGACCGCCTCGTGGTGTGCGAGGTCGCGGCCCGCCCGGCGGGCGCCCGGATCCGGGACGTGCTGACCGCCGTCTTCGGGACGCACCCGGTGGAGCTGGCCGCGCGGGCCCACACGGGGCTGCGGCTACCGGCCCTGGAGGCCCTGCCCGAGGGCCGGGAGCGGCTGGAACCGGTCCGGATGGCGGGGCAGGTGCTGATGATGAAGCGGCCCGGAACCGTCCGCGCTATTCCGGCCACCCCGGAGGAACCGTGGGTGGAGTTCTACGGGGTCTTCGCGGAGCCGGGCGAGGTCATCGGCGAGGCGGCGATCTCCTCGGACTTCCTGGCGGCGGCGGTGCTGTCGGCGACGACGCGGGAGGAGTGCGAGCGCAGGCTGCGGGCGTTGGGGGGCCGTTTCGAGACGGAGATCGTGATTGATTGAGTCATTGGTCTGAATTTGTTGTAAAGCGGCTGCTCAACGAGCGGACAGAACCTGGTTCCCGGTTCGTTCCCGCTGTAGCGTCCGAGCGCGGTATCGCGGAGGGAGTCGTTGGGGAACGGCTCCGGGGAATCTCTGGGTGTCGCAAGCAGCACGCACGACAGCACGGGACCAACGGGGCGGGGAACAAGAAAAATGCGCAGCAAGCTGGCCGGAATCGTCGGAATCATCGCACTGGGCCTGGCGGTCGTCGCCGGAGTCACGGCCGACCCGGGAACGGTCCCCGCGAACGTGCAGTACGTCCAGGCGGACGGCAAGGGCCCGGCCGGCCCGGTGCCCGCCCCCGGCAACTGATCACCGGGCCACCGGCCTGCGGCGCACGACGACGGCCCGCCCCCTTCTGGGGGCGGGCCGTCGCGCTGTCACCTCACAGAGGGCGGCGCGCCGTATCGGGGACGCCCATCGCGTCGAACAGTGCGACGGCACGGGCCCTGCACTCCTCAGCGCGCGGCAGGTCTCCCAGGGCGTGCGCGGCCCGGGCGATGCCGGCCAAGGCCCGGGCCTCTTCCACCCGGTATTCGGCGGCCGTCGCCCGGCCGAGGGCTCTCTCGTAGAGCGTCAGGGCGCCCTCGTTCTCACCGCGCTCCAGCCGGGCGTCGCCGACCAGACGCTCGACGACCGTCTGTCGGGCGGGAGAGCTTCGGAGGCGCAGGAGCTCCAGGGCTTCCGCTTCGGAGCGGCGCGAGTCCTCCGGTCGGCCCAAGCGCTGGAGGACGTCGGCCATGAGAGCGAGCGTCAGCGCGAAGTGGTCACTGTGCTGTGACTCGTCGAAGAACGCCAGGGCCTGCTTGAGGTCGGCCTCGGCCTCCGTGTAGCGGCCCAGGTCCAGGTGTGCGGACGCCAAGTCGTTCAGTGCCGTGACCTCGTGGCCGAAGCTGCCGATTTCCCGGGCGAGCCGTACTCCCTGTTCCGCGGTGCCCACGGCCTCCTCGTGGCGCCCCATGCGCGAGTACGTGGTACTGAGCGAGCAGAGCACGTGGATCTCGCTCTGCACGCCGCCCGTCTCCCGGAACATCGCGACCGCCGGCTCTTGGTGGCGCAGCGCGGCCTCGAACTCTCCGAGGCAGCTGAGCAGAAGTCCGAGCGACTCCAGGGAGTAGGCCTCGCCCACCCGGTCGCCACGCGAACGGGCGGAGTCGAGGGCCTCTTCGGCGACAGTGAGCCCTTCCCGGAGCCTGCCGAGCTTCCACAGCGCGGTGACCTGGTTGGTGAGGCTCAGGCTCAGGGCGCGGGCGTCGCCCAGTTCCCGGGCGGCGGCGGCCGCGAGGCGGCCCACCCGCAGGTCCTGCTCGGTGTAGGTCCGCAGGTCCAGGAAGAAGGCGAGGTTGCGGCCCAGCCACACGGCGTGCCGCGTGCGGCCGTTTCCGCCGGCTACGGCCACGCTTGCGATCAGGGCCTCGATCTCCCGGTCGAACCAGGTGGTCGCGGCATCGGCGTCCGCCATCGGGGGCAGTCCGGCGCCGGAGACGGGCAGTCCGGTCTCGTACTGCTTGCGGCCGGGGAACAGCACCGCGCACGCGCGCTCCGTCGCCGCGTAGAAGTAGTCCAGCAGGCGTTCCACCGCCGATGTGTCGTCTTGCGCCGTCTCCGGGTTGCGCAGGCTCTGGGCGAAGCTGCGGACCAGGTCGTGGAAGGCGTAGTAGCCCAGCTCGTGCTGCTGGACCAGGTGCATGTCGAGGAGGTCCTCCAGGAGGTCCTCCGCGTCGCGGGTGTCCGTGCCGAGCAGGGCGGCGGCCGAGTGGACGTCGACCTCCGCGCCCGGGTGCAGGCTCAGCAGCCGGAACGCGCCGCGGTGGTCCTCGTCCATGGCCTGGTACGAGAGCCTCAGCGTCGCCGCGACGCTGCGTTCGCCGGAACTCAGCTCGTCCAGCAGTCGGGTCTCGTCGCCCAGCCGGTCCACCAGGTGCCGCACCGTCCAGCGGGACCGGTTGCGCAGTCGGGCCGTCGCGATGCGCAGGGCCAGCGGGAGGTGGCCGCACAGGGCGGCCAGCGCGCGGGCGGCGTCCGGTTCGCGGGAGGTGCGCTCGGCGCCCAGGGTCTCGGTGATCAGGGCCAGGCTGTCCGAGGGGGACATCACCCCGATGGAGATCCACTCGGCGCCGTCCAGCTCGACCAGCCTGGCCCGGCTGGTCACGAGGACCAGGCAGCCGGGGGAGGCGGGCAGCAGCGGGACGACCTGGGCCGCGTCGCAGGCGTTGTCGAAGAGGAGCAGCAGCCGGCGCCCGACGAGGGTGGCCCGCCACAGGGCGGCGCGGGCCGCGGCGTCCTCGGGGATCTGCTCGCCGGGCACGCCCAGGGTGCGCAGCAGACCGGCGATGACGGCCCCGGGGAGCAGCGGCCGCTCGCCCGGGGTGTAGCCGCGCAGGTCGACGTGGAGCTGCCCGTCGGGGTAGCGCTCGGCCAGCCGGTGGGCGACCCGGACGGCGAGGGAGGTCTTGCCGGTGCCGCCCATGCCGTCGACGGCGACGACCCGGGTGCCGCTCTCCCCGCCGTCGCCGGTGGCGGCCAGCAGCTCGGTGAGTTCCCGCTCGCGCCCGGTGAAGTCGGCCAGGTCGTACGGGAGGGTGCAGGGCGTGGCGCCGTCGCGGGCGCCGCCGCCCGCTTCGGCGGGGGTGGCCGTTCCCGGTGTGCCGGGGGCCGGGGGCGCGCCGGCGGGGGCCGGCTCGGCGGGCGCGGGCACGGCCGCGGGCGGCGGCTCGGGGGTCGCCAGTTCCGGGCTGTCGCGCAGGATCCCCTCGTAGAGCTTGCCGAGCCGCGGGCCGGGGTCGACGCCCAGTTCCTCGACGAGCAGCTCGCGGACCCGGCCGAACTCCTCCAGGGCCTCGGCCTGCCGTCCCGAGCGGTACAGGGCCAGCATCAGGTGGCCGCGCAGGGTCTCCCGCAGCGGATGGGCGGCGACGAGTTCGCGCAGGTCACCGATGAGTTCGGCGCTCTCGCCGCGCTCCAGGCGGAGCTGGAAGAGCTGCTCGGCGGCGGCCAGCCGGCGCTCCTCCAGGGCGGTGGAGGCGGATTCGACGACCGGGCCGCCGGAGCCGGACAGCACCGGCCCCCGCCACAGGGCCAGCGCGGCGCGCAGTTCGGCCTCGCCGTCCGCCGGGCGCCCGGCGGCCAGGGCCTCGCGGGCCCGCTGGGTGTGCAGGAGGAAGAGGGTGAGGTCGAGCTGCCCCTCCTCGACGACGGCCCGGTAGCCGGGTCCGTCGGTGGCGATCACGCCGGCTCCGCCGGGGATCCGCTGGCGGAGGTCGGCGACCGCCTTGCGGATCTGATGTGAGGCGGTTGCGGGCGGTTCGTCCTCCCACGCGGCCTCCACGAGCCGAGTGACGGGGACCACTCTTCCCGGTTCCAGAAGCAAAGTGACGAGCACCCGTTCCTGGATCGGACCGCCGAGCCTCAGCCGGTTCCCCCCGGACCAACCCTCCAGCGACCCAAGGACGTTGAACCTCACTCCGGCCTCGGTCTGCTCCGCCATGTCCCCCACCCTCATGCACCCCAAAACCCCAGGTAGAGGTCCCGTATGAGAAGAGGGTAGAGGCTTCCGGGATCGGGCGGTACTGCTCCGGGAGGTGATCGGGAACCCCGAAACGGAAGCTTCACGGGCCAGCAGGAGCGAGTACAGACGGAGCACCGATGAAGACTTCCAGCCACCTCGGCACCGCCCGGATCATCACCTCGCGCGAATTCGAGTACGAGAACACGCCGGACGGTTCCGGGACCGAGGTCGCGACCCCGGTGAGCCCGGCCGTGGGCGCCCCCTGCGTCACGCTGCACGTCGTACGGGTCGCCCCGGGCGCCGCGTGGAGCCCCGAGGACACCCTCGTCGAGGAGAACACCGCGGTGGTCTACGCGGGCTCCGGCCGGGTCCATGTCGGCTCCGAGAGCCGCGAGGCGCGCCGTGCCTCCGCCGCCTACGCGCCGACCGGCCGGGCGCTGACCCTGACCGCCGGCCCGGAGGGGCTGACCGCCTACGTGTGGCGCACCCCACTGGCCGAGGGCCGCACCCCGGGCACCGACCCGAAGGTCTTCTCGACGCTCTGGGACGACGAGACCCGGCTGCGGGGCTTCGCGGGCACCGGCCAGATCGACCCGGAGGCGGCACCGCGCGCCACCATGAACTTCGTCTTCTGGCCGGGCGCCGGCAGCGCCCAGCTCTGTCTGCACTGCGGGATCCAGCAGCCCGGCGAGACCTTCAACGTGCACCTCCACACCCACAGCGACGAGGCGTTCATCGCCTTCGAGGGCGTCGGACAGATGTACCTCGTCGACCGCTGGATCGACGTCGAGGCCGGAGACGTGCTCTTCGCCGCCCCGGGCGTGCTGCACGGCGCCCGCAACCCCCACACGGGTTCCGAGGCCCGCCGCTTCGTGACCTGCGGCGGCCCGACCCCCTTCGACCCTGCCCTCTACGACGCCGCCGGCGTCTCTTCCCAGGTGGTCTGACCCACATGTGCCGTATCTACGGATCCTTCAACGCGGCCACGAGCGACCAGGAGCTGCGCACCGTCGCCGCCCTGCTGCGCCACGGCGGCCCCGACGCCCAGACGTACGCCGGCGCCCCCGACTGGGCCCTCGGCAACAACCGGCTCTCGATCATGGACCCCGAGGGGGGCGAGCAGCCGTACCGGCTGGGCGCCGTCACGGTCGTCTTCAACGGCGAGCTGTACAACCACCGCGAGCTGGCCGCCCGTCTGGAGGCGCGCGGCCACCGCATCCCGGACCGCTGCGACGGCTCGGTGCTGCCCGCCCTGTACCTGGAGTACGGGGAGCGCTTCGCCGAGCAGCTCGACGGCATGTACTCCGTCGCGGTGATGGACCTGCGCGAGGAGCCCAAGCTCGTCGTCGCCACCGACGCCTCGGGCATGAAGCCGCTGTACTACGCCTGGGACGAGCGCGGCGGACAGTTCCGCTTCGCCTCGGAGATCCCGGCGCTGCTCGGCTTCGCCGACGTCACCGCGCAGGAGGACGAGTACGGCCTCGACGCCTACCTCGTCTCCAAGACCCCCTTCGGCGACCGGACGATGTTCCGCGGCATCCGGGTGCTGCCCCCGGCCGCCACCGCCGTGGTCGGCCGGCGCGGCGGACTGCGGATCACCACCCGCCCGCTGGGCCACACCGAGACCGTCGCGAACCCCTCCCGGGGCCTGAACCAGGCCGGCGAGGAGCTGCGCGAACTGCTGGCGACGGAGGTCTCGCGGCTGCTGATCGCCGACGCGCCGGTCGCCGCCATCACCTCCGGCGGCCTGGACTCCAGCCTGGTCACGGCGCTCGCGGCCCGCTCCGCGACCGACCTGCACACCTTCAACATCGCCTACACCGGCAACTGGCCCAGCGACGAACGGGCCTTCGCGGCCGAGGTCGCCGAGGCGGCCGGCACGGTCCACCACCAGGTCGAGGTGGACCCCGCCACCTTCCCCGACCTCCTCGCGGACGTCGTGTGGCACCTGGGCCAGCCCAACGCCGACCCGATCACCCTGTCGACGTTCTCCCTGTTCCGCGCCGTCCGCGACGCCGGCTTCAAGGTGGCGCTCACCGGCGACGCGGCCGACGAACTCTTCGGCGGCTACGCCCGCATGACGCAGGCCATGGCCGCCCCCGGCGGACTCGGTTGGGTCCAGGACTACCTCGATCACCTCTCCGCCGTCCCGCGCGCCCTGCGCGAGCGGCTCTACACGGACGACTACACGGCGGCCGTACGGGCCCACGGGCCGGCGCTGCCGGCCGGGCTCACCGAGACCCTGGAGAGCGGCGCGGGCACCCGGATGCGCCGGATCTGTGCCATCGAGCAGGAGTTCCGCCTGCCCTCCTACCACCTGCGCCGCGTCGACCACCTGTCGATGGCCAGCTCGGTCGAGGCCCGACTGCCGTTCTGCCAGCCGGAGGTGGTGCGCTTCGCCTCCACCCTCACCGACACCCAGAAGATCGACTCGACCGGAGTCAAGCGCGCCCTGTACGCCGCCGCCCGCGGACTGGTCCCGGACAGCGTCCTGAACCGCCCCAAGCAGCCCTTCACCCTGCCCATCACCGCCATGCTCCGCCCCGGGCAGGCCCTGTGGGACGTGGCCCGCGACGCCCTGTCCGAGTCCGCGCTGCGCGCCGACGGCCGGATCCGCCCCGAGGTCGTCACCGGCCTCTTCGAGGAGCAGGCGGGCCGTCCCTCCGACAGCGCCTCCCTCGCGCTGTGGGCGCTGATGTCCCACCAGCTGTGGCGCACCCAGTTCTTCGGTCCGGGCCTGCCCGGCTCGCCGCGCGAGCCCCGCGTGGCGACGTCCAGCCCGGGTGGGGCGCTGTGAGCGGCTACTTCGCCAACGCGCACGGCGCGCCCTGCCCGACCCTGGTCCTGGACGGCGGGGGACTTCCCGAGGACACCGACCGGCTGCTGGAGACCCTGACGGCGATCCGCGGCGACCTGAGCGCCGACGGCGTCGGGCACGTCCTGAAGAACGCGATCGTCCGGCCGTCCGCGCATCCCCTCTTCGACCTCGACTACCGCTTCGTGCAGTCACTCCCGCAGTCCACCTCCTCCTTCGACCTGCGCGGTTCCTGCGGCCACTCGATCCTGGCGGCCGTCGAGGCGGCGGCCCGGTCGGGAATGATCCCGCCGCTGGTCAGCGGGGCCCGGGTGCGGGTCAACGTCCTCAACAACGGCGACAACGTGGTGTGCGAGGTGGAGGAGGCCTCCGAGGGCGGCACCCGCTTCACCGCGCACTTCCTGTGCACGCCCACGAAGCCGTTCCACGAGCTGCTGATCACGGGCGACACCGTCACCGAGGTCTCCGTGGACCGCACGGTCATCCCCGTCTCGCTCGTCTCCATGGGCAATCCGTATGTCTTCGTGCCCGCCGGGCACCTGGGCGTCGCCACCCGGGAGGAGCTGTTCTCCGCCGGCGACCGGCTCTTCGAGCAGTTCGCCCGGATCCGCCTCGCGGTCTGCGAACAGCAGGGCTGGGACGCCTCCGGGGCCTTCCCGAAGATCGCCGCGGTGCTGTCGGAGCCCGGCGGCGCGCTGGCGGTCCGCGCCGTGTCGGTGCCGTCCTGGCACCCGACCCTCGCGCTGACCGGCGCGATCTGCCTGGGCACCGCCGTCGGCATCGAGGGGAGCGTCCCCTGGCAGCTGGCGCGGGACGGCGGCCACCGCGGCGGCCCGGTCCGGCTCGTCACTCCCGGGGGCGAACTCCAGGTCTCCGCCTCGTCGGTGGTGACCGACACCGGCCCGCGGCTCGCCTGGGTCTCCGTCGCCGGCAAGCAGGTCGACTACCAGGGGTGGGCGGGCCTGCCCGCCGATCACTTCAGCTATCCGTCCCCGTCCGCCGAGGAGCGCGCATGTCTGTCACTGTCAGTCTGAACACCGCAGGCGCGGACGTACGGTTGTCCCTCGCCGCCCTCGACCCCGAGGTCCGCGAGGCGCTGGAGCGGTGCGCGGTCGCCGCGGACCGTACGGGCGAACCCGACCGGGACGCCGTCGCCGTGCTCCGCGAGAGCCGGCTGCTGGGGCTCGCCGTACCGCGCGAGTTCGGCGGCGCGGGTGCCGGCCCGGTCGACCTGAACCGGTGCGTCGAGCAGGTGGCCGCCGTCAACGGCTCCGCCGCGATCATGCTCTTCCAGCACTTCGCGGTCAGCAGTCGCATCGTCGAGCAGGGCAGCCCGGCGCAGCACCGCGAGGTGCTGCCCAAGCTCGCCTCCGGAGAGTGGCTCGCCGCCTCCGCGTGGAGCGAGACGGGCGCCGGCGCCAACAAGAAGAACCTCGCCACGCGGGGCCGCCGGATCGCGGACACCGGCTGGCACCTGGAGGGCGCGAAGGCGTTCACCACCAGCGCCGGACTCGCCGACGTCTACCTGGTGCTCGCCCAGACCGGCGACGACGCCCCGGCCGACGGCGGGGACGGCGACACCGGCTACGGGGCCGCCGGCCAGACCTTCTTCCTGGTCCGCGGGGACAACCCGGGCCTGATCCCGGACACCTCGATGAGCCTGGCCGGCATGCGCGGCTCCGCGACCGGCTTCGTCGACCTGCGCGACTGCCGGCTCACCGACGAGGACCGGCTCGGCGCCGAGGGAGTGGCGGCCTCCGTCATCGCCCGGGTCCGCGAGAGCGGCGCGACGCTCGGCGCGGTCGCCGTCGGACTGGCCCAGGCGGCCCTGGACGCGGCCCACGAGCACGCCCGCAAGCGCGGCCTGCTCGGCCACCAGGCGCTGCGCTACCGCCTCGTCGACCTCACCACCCGCGTCGAGGCCGCCCGCGCCGTCGTCGAGCGGGCCGGGCGCCGGGACGCCGCCGACCCCGGCATGGCCACGCTGCACTCGAAGCTGTTCGCCTCCGCCGCCGCCGACCGGGTCGTCTCCGAGGTGGAGCAGATCCTCAGCTCGGCCGGCTACGTGGACGGCCACCCGATCAACCGGTACGGCCGTGACGCCCGTGCCGTCGCCCTCATGGGCCCGACCAACGACCTCTGCAGGGAACTGGTGAGCATCTCGTGGAACCGCTGAACCCCGGCCCGCTGAACCCCGAACCGCTGAACCCCGGCCCGCTGAACCCCGAACCGACGGGCTCCGAAGCCCCGAACCCCGCCGGTCGCCTCGACGGCCGCACCGCCACCGCCGACCTCGTTGTCGAAGGCGGGCGCCTGGTCACCCCCGACGGGGTCCGGGACGGCTCCGTCGTCATCCGCAACGGCCACATCGACGCCGTCCTCGGCCCGGACGAGGAGCTGCCCGAGGGCCCCCGCGTCGACGCCCGCGGACGCTACGTCCTGCCCGGGCTCATCGACAGCCACGTCCACTTCCGCACCCCGGGCCTGGAGTACAAGGAGGACTGGGAGCACGCGGGCCGGGCGGCCATCCTGGGCGGCGTCACCACCGTCGTCGACATGCCCAACACCCGCCCGCCGTCCCTGAACGAGGCGGACCTGCACGCCAAGGCCGCGCTCATCGAAGGCCGTTCGTGGGTGGACTACCGCTTCCACATCGGCGCCGACCCCGAGCACCCGGAGGTCCTGGCCACCCTCGACCCCGAAGTGGCCACCTCCGCGAAGGTGTTCATGGCCGGACACCACACCGCCCCGGTGGTCTTCCGCGACTGGCGGGCCCTGGAAGCGGCCTTCGAGGCCGCCGCGCGGGGCAACGTACAGCTCGTGCTGCACGCCGAGGACCAGCACATCTTCGACCTCCTCGACACCTGGCGCGGAGACCCGGACTCCTACGACGAGTACGAGCCGCACCGCCCGCGCTCGGGCGCCATCGTGGCCTGCGCCAAGGTGATCCAGCTGGTCCGTACGTACGGCACCCGCGCCCACGTCCTGCACGCATCCACGGCGGAGGAGGCGGACATGCTCGTCGCCGCCGCCCAGGAGGGGCTGCCGCTGACCTTCGAGGTCACCGGCCACCACCTGTCCTTCACCGACGCCGACACCTGCCGACGCGGCCCGCGCACCCGCCTCTCGCCCGCCATCCGCGGCCTGAGCGATCAGGACCGGCTGTGGCACGCGGCGCTGGCCGGCGAGGCGGCGAGCCTCGGCAGCGACCACGCGCCGCACACCATCGAGGAGAAGAACAAGGTCCCCGCCGACGCGCCGCCCGGCCTGCCCGGGGTGCAGGAGCTGGCCATCGCCTCCTGGACCGGGATGATGACCCGACGCGTCGCCCCTGACGAGGCGGCCACGCACCTGGCCCGCCTGATGGGATCCGGGCCCGCCGACCTGTTCCGGCTGCCCGGCAAGGGCCGGCTCGTGCCGGGCGCCGACGCCGACCTCGCGCTCCTCGACCCGACCGAGCGCTGGCAGCCGACCCGGGAGGACATCCAGGCCAAGTGCGGCTGGTCCGCGTACGAGGGCTGGCTGTTCCGGGGCCGCTTCACCACCGTGATCAAGGGCGGCGAGCAGGTCTGGGACCTCCGCTCGGGCTTCGCCGGCGCCCCGGCGGGCCGCTGGCTCGCGCCCTCCCCGGCGGTGCTGCCGGCCGCCGTACCGGCCGCGGAACGGGCGGCGTCCCCGGCCGTTTCCCCGGCGGCGTCCCCGGCCGTTTCCCCGGCCGCCCCGCAGGACGGGGAGGCGGCCCGATGAGCGCCGCCGTCCTGTCCCGGGCCGATGTCAGCGCGGAGGAGTTCCGCGCGGCGATGGCCGCCCTCGCCGCCCCCGTCACCGTCGTGACCTGCTACGACGAGTACGGGACCGCGCGCGGACTCACCGCGAGCGCCGTCTCCTCGCTCTCCCTGGACCCCCCGCTGTTCCTGGTCTGCCTGGACAAGGGGTCCTCCAGCCACGAAGCGCTCTCCGGCGCCGACGAGTTCTGCGTGAACCTGCTGGGTCCCGGAGACGAGGCCCTCGCCCTGAAGTTCGCGGGCCGACCCGACCGCCGCTTCGAGGGGGTCGCCCTGGCCCCCGCCTCGGGCCGGGTCCCGGCCCTGGCCGCCGCCGCGCTGCGGCTGGTCTGCGAGAACGACCGGACCCTGGACGCGGGCGACCACACCATCCTGATCGGCCGCGTCACCGCCGTCGAGGGCGAGGGCCTCGGCCTCACCCCGGCCGGGGGACTCGTCTGGCACCAGCGCGGCTTCGCCCACGCCCGCCCGGTGCCCCGCCCGGGGGACTGAGCGGTGCGGGGCACCGCCGCCGAACCGGCGGCGCGCCCGGCGGGGCTGTTCCACCGCGCCGAACTGCTGGCGCAGGCCGTGGAGGAACACACCCGACCCGTGTGCCGCCGGTACGGGCTCAGCCGTACGGGGCTGCGCGTGCTGAGCGAACTCCGCCATGCGCAGGCCCCGTACACGCTGGCCCCCGGCGCGCTCTCCCGCACCCTGGGCATCACCTCGGGCGCGCTGACCGGCTGCCTGGACCGGCTGGAGGAGGCGCGGCTCGTCACCCGCCTCCCGGTCCCCGGCGATCGGCGCCGCCTCGGCATCCGCCTCACCCCCGAGGGCGTGCGCACCGCCGGCCTGGCCCTGGCCGACCTGGACCGGATCCAGCGGGAGGCGCTCACGCTGTCCGCACCGGACACGGCCCTGCTCACCGCCCTGTTGGACTCGCTGACGGCCGCGCTGCCCGGCACGCGGGGGCTCGGCGCCCCACCGGCTTGACGCGGTTTTCGGGGTCTGCCTATAAACCACCATGTACGACGGTGACGCACCCAAGACCGCCGATTCCCCCGATACCCTCGCCCCTCCTCCGTCCTTTCGCCTGCCCGCTCCGCCCTCTCCGCCGACGTCTTCCGTTCCCCCGCTCACGAAGATCCGCGGGTTCCGTTTCTTCCTGCTGTCCCGGGTGACGTCCGCACTGGGCTCCGCCGTCACCTCGGTGGTCCTGCCGGTCCTCGTCTACCAACAGACGCGTTCGCCGCTGCTGGTCTCCCTCGTCGCCGCCGCCGGAACCCTCCCGTACCTGCTCTTCGGCCTCGTGGCCGGCGCGGTCGCCGACCGGGTCGACCGCAGGCGGCTCATGGTGACCGCCGACGGCCTCAACGCCCTCTGCCTGGCGACGGTTCCGCTCGCCGCCGTGCTCGGCGTGCTGACCGTCGGGCAGGTGATCGCCGTCGCGCTGCTGTCGTCGAGCCTGTGCCTCTTCTTCGACGCCGGGGTCTACGGCCTGGTCCCCGAGGTGGTGGGCAAGGAGAACATCGCCCGCGCCAACGGCCTGTTGTACGGGGCGGAGTCGACGGTCCGGATCGCCGGGACCTCCCTCGCCGGAGCGCTGCTGGTGCTCCTGCGGCCCAGCGACGCCCTCGTGGTCGACGTGGTCTCCTTCGCCGCCTCCGGCCTGCTGGTGCGGGCGATCGGCCGCCGGCCCCGGGGCGCCGCCGACCCGGCGCCCGAAGTCCCGCCCGAAGTCCCGCCCGAAGTCCCTTTCCAGGAACCCGGGTTCGTGAAGTCCGTCGGCGAGGGGCTCCGCTTCCTGTGGGGGCATCCGGTGCTGCGCGTCCTGACGGTCGTCGGGACCCTGCAGTCCTTCGCCGGGGGCGCGGTCGTCGGCCAGCTCGTCGTCCACGCCGACCGGGTGCTGGGCATCCACGGCACGGACCCGCGGATCGGCTTCCTCTACACCGCCTGGAGCGCCGGCGGGATCGGCGGTGCGCTGCTCCTGCCCCTGCTGCGGCGGCGGCTCGATCCGCTCCGGATCCTGCTCGTCGCGCTCCCTGCCGGGGCCGCGCTCGGGGTGGTGGTGGTGTTCTCCGCCGACTGGCGGCTCTCCGTCGTCGCGCTGACCCTGTGGGGGTCGGCGTACCTGGTGGTGCTGGTCAACACCATGACGTACGCGCAGGAGGTCACGCCCCCGCGCCTCCAGGGCCGGGTCAACACCACGCGCCGGATGCTCTCCTCGGGCCTGGGCGTTCCGCTGGGCGCGCTGGTCGCCGGCGCCCTGACGGCGCGCTTCGGCATCCACACCGGCATGTCCGCCGCGGTCGTCTCCGTCACCGCGGCGGCGCTGCTCGCCCTGCGGTCGCAGGGCGAGCGGGTACGGGCTTAGCGTGGTGAGGGGGGCCGCTGCGTGTGGCAGGAGGCCGGGCATGAGGACACGGTGGTGCAACGTGACGGTCGCGGCGGCGGCGATCGGCCTGGTGGTGGTCCCCTTGAGCGCCGGCGCGGGATACGCCCGCACCGGGGAGCCGACGACGGCGGTGGCGCCCGCGGCGCCCGCGGCCGATCAGTTCCCGCAGCTCACGCCCGCGGTGAAGGCGCGGCTCGACGCGGCCGTCCGGAAGGTGATGCAGCAGGCGAAGGTGCCCGGGGTGATGGTCTCCCTCTCGGCCCCCGGCAAGGGCGAGTACGTGAAGGCCTTCGGGGTCGCCGACACGGCGACGAAGCGGCCCATGGCCACCGACCTCTACATGCGGATCGGCAGCGAGACGAAGACCTTCACGGTGACGGCCCTGCTCCAGCTGGTCGACGAGGGCAAGGCGGCCCTGGACGACCCGATAGGGAAGTACGTGTCCGGAGTGCCCAACGGCCAGAAGATCAGCCTGCGCGAACTGGCCGGGATGCGCAGCGGCCTGTTCAACTACTCCGCCGACGAGGCCTTCTTCAAGGCCCTGACCGGCGACCCCCACCGCCAGTTCACCCCGCGTGAGCTGCTCGCGTACTCCTTCGGGCACCCGGTGAACTTCGCCCCGGGCGCGAAGTTCGAGTACTGCAACACCAACCTGATCCTGCTGGGGCTGGTGGTGGAGAAGCAGAGCGGGCAGCCGCTCGCCTCGTACATCAACGAGAAGGTCTCCAAGCCGGCCGGCCTCAAGCACACGCTGTTCCCGATCGCGGCGGAGTTCCCCGGGCCGCACGCGCACGGCTACACGAACCAGACGGCCTCCGGGAAGATCGAGGACGCCACCGACTGGAACCCCTCCTGGGGCTGGGCGGCCGGATCGATGATCTCCGACCTCCCCGACCTGCGCAGTTGGGCGAAGACCCTGGCCACCGGCACCCTGCTGACGCCCGCGACCCAGGCGCAGCGGCTGAAGGTCAGCCCCGCCGGGCCCCTCCCGGACACCGGCTACGGCCTGGGCATCTTCAACGTGGACGGCTGGATCGGTCACAACGGCTCGCTGCCCGGCTACCAGTCCCTGACCATCTACCTGCCGCAGTCGCGGGCCACGCTGGTCGTGATGCTCAACACCGACGTCACCTCCGGCGGCTCCGCACCCAGCACGCTGTTCGGCGAGGCGATCACGCGGATCGTCACCCCGGACCACGTCTTCACGCTGCCGGCCGAATCCGCTCCCCACTGACGTCCCCCGTCCGCCGGCGCCTCCCCCCGCTCGCGCACAATGAGCCCGGGCGTGCGAGCGGATCAAGGAGACGGACATGGACGACGACCGACAGCGGACGGCGGACGGGACCACGTGGGACGGCGGCGTGGTCCTGCGCGTCGCGGCGGAGGCGGACCTCGACGTGGCGGCGGAGCTGTTCCGCGGCTACCTCGACTTCTACGAGGTGACGGTCGCCGACCCGGACGGCCCCCGCGCCTTCCTGGCCGAGCGCGTCGCGAAGGACGAGTCGCTGGTGCTGCTCGCCGAGGTGCCGGGCCTCGGCACGGTGGGCTTCGCGCAGGTCTACCGGCTGTTCTCCTCCCTCACCCTGAGCACGGCGTGGCTCCTGAACGACCTGTACGTGGACCCGCGCGGCCGCCGCACCGGCGCCGGCCGCGCCCTGCTGCGCGAGGTCCTGCGCCGGGCCCGCGAGGCCGGGGTGGCCGGCGTGCAGCTGGAGACCGCGTACGACAACGACGTCGCGCAGGCGCTGTACGAGGCCGAGGGCTTCGAACGCGAGGAGTTCCACGTCTACTTCCACGGCCTGGAGGGCTGAGGGCCCGCCGATTTCCTCCCGCGGGTGTGAAACATTCCCCCACCCCCGCCGCGTCTATGGGGTGAGTCGGACGCGAGGGGGGACGGGGCATGCGGCAAGCAGGCAGGGAGGGGTTCCGCGAGTTCGCGGAAGGCCGGGCGGGGAGTCTTTACCGTTCGGCCTGTCTGCTGGCGAGTGGGGACACCCATCTCGCCGAGGACCTGGTGCAGGAGACCCTGGGCCGGATGTACCTGATCTGGGGCAGGACCTCTCGCATCGACAATCCGGCGGCGTACGCGCAGACGGTGCTGGTGCGGGAGTTCCTCAAGCACAAGCGCCGCCGCTCGGCCGGGGAACGGCCCTTCGCCGTCCCCGCGGAGCCGGGCGGGGCGGTGCCGGCGTTCCCGGTCGCGGGGGCCGATCCGGTCCTGCGGTTGACCCTGTTGGAGGCGCTCGGCCACCTGGCTCCCAAGGACCGGGCGGTGCTCGTGCTGCGGTACTGGGAGGACCGCAGCGTCGAGGAGACCGCCGAGGCGATGAACGTCAGCTCGGCCGCCGTGCGGACGCGCAGTTCCCGGGCGCTCGCCCGGCTCCGTGCGGAACTGGGCGGCAGTCTCAGTGTGTTCGTGGCCACCTGAGCCCGCCGGGCACACCGTGCCGCTGTCGTACCCCCGTTCCCGTCACGTTCGTCGCCGGGCCACGCACCGGCGCATTACCCACCACCCCATCGGAAGGTGATTCGGCATGCCCTTTGAAGACGAGCTCGGTGAAGCCCTGCGGCGGACGGGAGACGAATTCGTTCCCGGCCGCCCGGACCTGGTGGCCTCCGGCGAACGGCGCGGGCGCCGGCTGGTGGCCCGCCGTCGGGCGGCCGTCGTCGGCGGCTCGGCCCTGGCCCTGGCCGTCGTCGGCTCCGTCGGTGCCTACGGTGGCGGCCTGTTCGGCGCCGCGGGCACCGGGGGCGACGGCATGGCGAACGTCGCCGCCGCCCCCGTACCCACCACCCAGACGGCGGCCGCCTCCACTCCGACCTCCGCGCAGCCCGCCGGCGGTGTGAGCGCCGCCCGACTGATCGAGATCTACCGCCAGTTGTTGTCGGGCGGCCGGGTGAGCGACACCACGGCCCGCGGGACGGGCGGCGCCGACGAATCGTCGAACGCGATGGTGGCCGGCGTGTACGACGACGGGAAGGGCCGGGCGGCGATCTCCGTCGGTCTCGCCCGCACCGACCCGCGCGGTCAGGCGGCGAAGGACATGCTCGCGTGCCCGGACAAGGAACTCGTCCCCTATGACTCCTGCACCGTCGAGACGCTGCCGGACGGGGGGAAGCTGAACCTCTTCCAGGGCTACGAGTACCCGGACAAGCGCGAGCCCACCAAGCTCTGGCGGGCCGTCCTGGTCACCCGGGAGGGCTACCAGGTCGACGTGTCGGAGTGGAACGCCCCTGCCGAGAAGGGCGAGCCCGTCAGCCGGCCCGCCCCGCCCCTGAACAAGGCCGAGCTGAAGGCCTTCACCACCTCGGCCCTGTGGCGCCAGGTCCTGAGCCGGCTGCCCGCGCCCCAGCAGGCACCGCAGGGGGCGGAAAGCGCCGCGGACACGGGCGCGGGCACGGCGGCGAGCCCCCGCGCCTCCACGGGAACGAACACGGGCGGAAACACGGGCACCACCACCGGCACCCCCGCCGGAACGGGCACGGGCAAGGGCACGGCCGGCGCCGGCGCCGACGACCCGCAGGCTCCCGCCGGGACGGGCCAGACTCCGGACCAGGGCGACCCGAACCAGGGCGACCCGGGCCGGGGCGGCACGGTCGCGGTGCTGGAGTCCCTGGTGCCGAAGTCCGGGATCACGGTCCTGCGCCGAGCAGGGCAGCCCGGCTACGGCTCCCTCGTGCTCGACGACGGCAAGGGCGCCTCGCTGGTCCAGGTCAATGTCCAGGAGGGGATGGGCGAGCTGCTCAAGGACCGCATGGAGGGCCCGGGCGCCGTCGTCCTGCCCGACGGCACCCGAGTGCTGGCGGAGCAGAAGTCGGGCGAGAAGGGCGGTTCGGGCGTGGTGTGGTGGAGCGTCGACACGCTGCGTCCCGACGGGCGGCGGGTGGTCGTCTCGGCCTTCAACACCGGCGACCAGTCGAAGGCGGCGACCCGGGCCCGGCCGATCCTGACGATGGAGCAGATCAGGGCGATCGCCCTCGACCCCAAGTGGTTCGGCTGACCGCGCGCGGGGCCCTGCCCGGCCTCCGGCGCGGGGGCCGGCCGGTGCCTCACTTGGCGTCGGCGTAGCACTCCACGACGGCCGTGGTGAAGGGGAAGCGGACCGGGGTCTCGCCGAAGCAGATCCGGCCCGCCCGTTCGGAGGCGGCGCGGATGGCGTCGGCGACGGCCTCGGCCTCCTCGGCGGGGCAGTGCACGATGACCTCGTCGTGCTGGAAGAACACCAGCTCCGCGCGCATCCCGGCGGCGGCGATGGCCTGGCGCAGGGCCGCGAGCAGCAGCAGGGCCCAGTCGGCGGCGCTGCCCTGGACGACGAAGTTGCGGGTGAAACGGCCGCGGGCCCGGGTGTTGGTGGAGGCGTAGCTCGGGGTCCAACCGTCGTCCCGGCTCCCGGAGTCCTGCGGGATGCCGGCCTCGCCCTCGTCGGGGGCCGTGGCCGGCGGCGGGCAGGTGCGGCCGAGCCAGGTACGGACGAGGCGCCCCTCCTCGCCGGCCTTCGCCGCCTCGTCCACGTAGGCCACGGCGCGGGGGAAGCGGCGGCGCAGCGCGGCCAGGTTCTTGAGGCCGTCCCCGGAGGTCTGACCGTAGACGGCGCCCAGGACGGCCAGCTTGGCCGAGTCCCGGTCGCCGGCGAAGCCCTGCCGGGAGACGGAGGTGTAGAGGTCCTCGGGCCGACCGGCGACCTCCATGAACGCCGGGTCGCGGGAGATCGCGGCCAGGACGCGCGGCTCCATCTGGTCGGCGTCGGCGACGACGAGCCGCCACCCCGGATCCGCGACGACCGCGCGGCGGATCACCTTGGGGATCTGTAGGGCCCCGCCGCCGTTGGTGACCCAGCGGCCGGTGAGGGTGCCGCCGGGGATGAACTCGGGGCGGAAACGGCCCTCGTGCACCCAGTCCCCGAGCCAGGACCAGCCGTGCGCGGTGTAGATCCGGTACAGCTTCTTGTGGGCGATGAGCGGTTCCACGGCCGGATGTTCCAGGTCCTGGATTTCCCAGCGGCGGGTCGACTTCAGCTTGATGCCGGCCTCCGCGAACGCCTTGATGACATCGGCGGGCAGCTCGGGGCGCACTCGGCGGCCGAAGGCGGCGGAGACCTCGTCGGCCAGCTCGGCCAGGCGGCGGGGCTCGCCCCGGCCCGCGTAGCGCTCGCCGAGCAGCTCCGTCAGCAGGGCGCGGTGGACGTCGGCCCGCCAGGGCAGGCCCGCCCGGCGCATCTCGGCGGCGATCAGGAACGCGGCCGACTCGGAGGCGATCAGCAGGCGTATCCGGTCGGGGTGGGCGGTGGCGGCGATGCGCCGCGCCTGGTCGGCGTGGACCGCGAGGAGGGCGTCGAGGGGGACGGAGACGGTGGGCCGGGGGTCGAAGAGGGAGTCCTGGGTGCCGGGCACGGCGGCGCGCTGGGGCGGATCGGGCGGTACGGGGGCGTCGGTGAGGCGGGCCCAGGCGGCGGCGGCCGATCGGGGTTCGCCGAAGCGGCCCTCGTGGCCGAGGAGCAGCAGCTCGGCGTCCTCGACGTCGTAGCAGCGCTCGACGCGGACCCCGGCGGCGAGCAGCCGGGGGTACACGGCGGCGGTGGAGCGCCAGACCCACCGGGCGCCGGCGGGCGCGGCCCGCACGGCCTCGGCCGGGTCCCGTACCCCGCCGACGCGCTGACCTCCGGGCGCCACGGGCGCGGCGTGCCAGCGCCCGTCGGCGTCTTCGGCGAGGGCCCATGCCCCGGGGTGACCGCTCACGGCTTCGAGTCTCGCACCCCCCTCTGACACACCCCGCCCCGCCGCCCCGGGCCGCACCGCCCGGGCCCCGTCGGGCGGGGCGGCCCCGTGGAGCCCCGGCCGGGGAGGGGGTGCAAAGCTGAGGGGGTGAGTGAGTTCTCCGAGATCGTCGACCGGGCCTTCGCCGCCGCCCTCCACAACCAGGACCACGGGGGCCTGGACACCGGGGCCTCGCTGCTCGCCGCCGACCCCGGTCGGTGGAGCGGGGCCGCGCGGGAGGTGCTGGCGCGCGGTGAGGCGTACGTACGGCAGGCCTGGGAGCGGGGCTGGCAGCCCGCCGACGTGCTGCGACTGGTCCGGCGGGACCTGGAGGAGCTGCACGTCCGGCTGGCCGGGGACCTGGTGGCCGCCGAGGCGCGCCGCTACGCCCGGCTGCCGGAGCGGTGGACCGACGCCGAGGTCTGGTGGGGGAGCGACGCGGAGTACGGCGACCGGCTGGCCGGGCGCGAGCGGACGGACCGGTTCACGCTGGCCACGGCCGTCCTGGAGCTGCTGCGGCTGCTGGTCCGGCTGCCGTCGATCGAGCCGGTCGGTCCGCTGCCCGGCGACCCCACCGAGGAGGTCCACGCGCACATCGAGCCCCGCATGCTGGGCCGGATCCGGGCCCTCCTCGCCAAGGCGGAGGCGACGAACTTCCCGGAGGAGGCGGAGGCGCTCAGCGCCAAGGCCCAGGAGCTGATGGCCCGGCACACCGTCGACGAGGCGCTCCTCGCGGCGCGCGGCGGCGGTCCCCAGCAGACGCCCGGGGCCTGCCGGATCGGGGTGGAGCAGCCGTACGAGGAGGCCAAGGCGGTCCTGCTGGACGCCGTGGCCGGGGCGAACCGCTGCCGGGCCGTGTGGAACAGCGGCTTCGAGTTCTCCACGGTGGTCGGCTTCGAGAGCGACCTGGAGGCGGTGGAACTGCTGTACACCTCGCTGCTCGTGCAGGGCACCGCGGCGATGACCCGCGCGGAGGCCGGCCAACGGGCGGGCGGCCGCAAGCGGACCAAGACGTTCAGGCAGTCCTTCCTGCTGGCCTACGCGAGCCGGCTCGGCCACCGCCTGGCGCGGACGGCGGAGCACGCCGCGTCCGAGGTGCCCGACCACCTGCCGGCGCTGGTGGCCCGGGACGTGGCGGTGACCTCCCGGGCGGAGGAGATGTTCCCCCGCACCACCACGACCCGGCTGCGCGGGGCCACCGACCTCGCGGGCTGGGAGGACGGCACGGCCGCAGCCGACCGCGCCCACGTGGGCGGCCCGGACCGCAAGCGCCTGCCGTAGCCGGACCGCAAGCGCCTGCCGTAGGGCGTCGGCCGTCACAGGCCGTAAGGCGCCGTAGGCCGTCGGCCGCCGCAGGCGTTCACGCCGGCCGGTCGGGGTCCTCCGTGCGCAGGGCCCGCGCCTCCGACTTCAGGATCCGCGCCGACCTGCCCAGCGAACGGGCCATGTCGGGGAGCTTCTTCGAACCGAACACGAGCAGGCACACCACGAGGACGACGATCAGGTGCCAGGGTTCCAGGGCGTTTCGGAACACGCGCGTTCCACCTTTCGGCCTTTCGGCGGGTGACCGGAGACCCGATCGGGGTCATGGAACCGCCACAGACAGGGTCCTGACAAATCTGAAGAAGTCCTGAAAGCCGGTGGTACGGATAACCTCGGAGCCATGAGCTGGCTCCGGGCGCTGAAGGACACCGCACGCTCGGCGGTGAAGGTCGAGCGGACCCGGCTGGAACCCCTCGTCGCCTTCCGGGCCACCGTCGGCCTCGCGATCTCCGTCGCCGCCACCCTGGCCCTGCTGGGGCCGGGAGCGGCGGCGAGCGCCGCCTTCGGCTCGTACATGGCCGCCATCGCCGGCTTCCAGAAGAGCTGGCGCACGCGCCCCGTCCTCGCCCTCGCCTCCGGGTTGACCCTGGCCGTCTCCACCTTCGTCGGCTACCTGGTCGGCTCCTCCGCCACCGGGCTCTTCCTCCTCCTGCTCGCCGCCTGGTCCTTCGTGGCCGGGATGCTCTGGGCGGCCGGTCCCACCGCCGGGATCATCGCCTCCGGCAACGTCGCGATCATGCTGGTCACCGTCACCCTGCCGACCTCCGTCCCCCAGGCGGCCGGCCACGCGGCCGTCATCGCCGGGGGCGCGGTGGTGCAGGCGCTGCTGATCGTGCTGTTCCCCGTCCGACGCTGGGGCGCCCAGCGCGACGCCCTCGCCGACGCCCTCGCCGCCGAGGCCGACTACGCCCGCCGGCTGCGCCACGACCCCCGCGCGCCCTTCGACCCGGCCCCCCTGATGAAGGCGCGGGACGCCGCCGCCGTCACCGCCCGCCAGGCCCGCCGGCGGCCGGCCGAGCTGCACGGGGCGCGCGGGCTCGCCGAGCGGATCCGGCCCGTGCTCGCCTCCCTCGCCGACCCGGCGGTCGGGGCCCCCGCCGAGGGGCCGGGGCGGGACCGGGTGCGGGAGCTGTTGGCCGCCGCCGCGGCCGTCCTGGACTCCGCCGCGCGCGCCATCCGGCACGGGGACCCCGTACGGGTGCCCGCCTCCGACCTGGCCGTCCTGAAGGCCCCCGACCTGCCGGACCTGCTCCGGGGCGCCCCGGAGCGGGCCGCGCGGAGGCTGGCCGCGCTGTTGGACGACGTACTGGAGACGGCCGAGCCCGGCTCCGGACGCACCGCCGATCCCGCCGAGTCGATGCTGCGGCCCGGGCTGTGGGCGCTGCTGCCGCTGGTGTGGCGGGCCGTACGGGCCGAGCTGCGCCCCGACTCGCCCGTCCTGCGGCACGCCGTGCGGGTCACGGGGGCGGTCTGCGCCGGGTACCTGATCGGGCGGGCGCTGCCCTTCGGGCACGGCTACTGGGCGCCGATGGCCGCCGTGATGGTGATGCGGCCCGACTTCACGCAGACCTGGTCCCGGGCCGTCGCCCGGTTCGCCGGGACCCTGGTCGGGGTCGGCCTGGCCACCGCGATCGTGCAGGTGGCGGCGCCGGGGATGTACCTGTCGGGGCTGCTCGCCGTGATCAGCGCGGGCCTGATGTTCGTGCTGATGCGCACCGGGTACGCCGTCGCGCAGGTCTTCGTCTCCGCCTACGTGGTCTTCCTGCTCGGCATGGGCGGCGTCCGCTGGGACCAGAGCGTGCCCGACCGGATCGCCCTCACCCTGGTCGGCGGGCTCATCGCGATGGTCTCGTACGCCCTCTACCCGGCGTGGGAGACCCCGAGGCTGCGCACCCGGCTCGCCGACTGGATCGCCGCCGACGGGCGCTACGCCGCCGCCGTGCTCGGCCGGTACGCCGACCCGGCCGGGGCCCCGCGCGCCGACGTCCGCGAGGCGCTCCTCGCGGTCCGCGACGCCCGGGTGGCCTGGCACGACGCCCTCGCGCGGGCCGAGGGGGAGCCGGTCCGCCACCGGGGCCTGTCCCGGGCGGCCGCCGACGGGGCGGGGGAGGCCCTCGCCGGTCTGGGGCGGGCCGCCATGCTCCTGGAGGCCCACCTCCCCGACCGCTCCCACGATCCGGTGCCGGGCGCGGCGGAGCTGGCCGAGGCCGTGCGGGAGGCGACGGAGGAGGGCGCGCGGGCGGTGCGGGAGCGGCGGGTGCCGGACTGGGACCGGGTCCGGGAGCTGCTGGCGGAGGGGAACGTCCCGGGATCACCCGTCTTGTACGGGGCGGCGGTGCGGTTGCTGGCCTCGCTGGACGAGGTGTCCGAGGCACTCAGCCCCTCTGAGTGATCAACGGAGCACCGCGCGTGCACGTGCATCTGCCCATGCAGGCGCTGATGAACACAGCTATGATCCGGTGCAGTTGACATCTGCACTATCGGGGGCTTCCTGTGGACCACGCGTACAACGGGATGGCAGCTGCAGAACTCGCTTCCTTGTATCAGCTGACCTGGCAGAAGAGCAGACACAGCAACTCGCAGGGATCCTGCGTCGAGTTCGCGAAACTGCCGGGCGGGGACGTCGCCATGCGCAATTCGCGCTTTCCCGACGGACCGGCCCTCGTGTACACGCCGGCCGAGATAGAGGCGCTGCTCCTC
Organism: Streptomyces sp. NPDC088097; assembly: GCF_044741845.1. Lineage (NCBI taxonomy): Bacteria > Bacillati > Actinomycetota > Actinomycetes > Kitasatosporales > Streptomycetaceae > Streptomyces > Streptomyces sp. NPDC088097. Next base: position 105,739 of record NZ_JBIUTJ010000011.1, on the reverse strand, counting down.
GGCGTCAAGGACGGCGAGTTCGATCATCTGATCGGCTGAGCCAAGCGTCGCGCGACCGAGGGAACGGCGCATCGAAACAGGCCATGCACGTGCACTGGCCGGGACTGATCTAAACGATCAATCCCGGCCGGCTCCGCTGCCCGTCGATCCGGATGCTCAGTCCTGGAGCATGAACAGCGCCCAGACCACCTTGCCGGTCAGCCGCCCCGCGAGCGGGTGCCAGCCCCAGCCGTCGCTGTAGGCGTCCACCAGGAACAGACCCCGGCCGGACTCCATGTCGCAGTTCTCCTCCGTGCGCTCCGGCGCGAAGGCCCCGCCGGGCCGCGCCTCGCTGGGGTCCCGCACCGCGCAGACCAGTCGCGTGCTCCACCGCATCAGGTGCAGCCTTACGGCAGCCTCCTGCTCGCCGGACGCTGCCGCGGGGCGCCCGTCGTCGGGCAGGGCATGGCGCAGCGCGTTGGTGACCAGCTCGGAGACGACCAGGGAGACGTCGTCGAAGCGGCAGTCGAGTCCCCACTGGGACAGCGTCGAGCGAGTGAAGGAGCGTGCCGCGCGCACCGCCTCGAAGCGGGCGGGCAGGGCGCATGACGCGGACCCGGAGACAGCCGTGGGATCGACCGGGGGAAGCCCCTGCCGTAACGGCTCGAGCATGGTCGATCCATTCGTCCCCATGCGAGGCACTCCCGGGATTCGCGGACGAAGCGGCGGCTCTGTCCATAGAGAACTGCGGGGTGGGTCCCGCGCCGGCGCGAAGTGCACGCAGGTGCGCGGCACCATCGTTCCGAATGCCGAAGCCGGATGCAAGGGCAGATGCACGTGCATGCGCCGGACCTGTCCACTCACGTGACGGTTCTTGCTCATTTCTTCCTACGCATACTTACGGACTTCTTCTCCGGGGCGCCGGATTCCGTTACAGAACGAGTACGGCCCGATGCGTTTTGGTGGCAGACTGCGGCACCGGGGTACGGGGGTCCCGACGAGGCACGCGCACACCACGCGCACACCATTGCGATGGGGAGGGCAGTACTAGTGACCGCAGAAGCCAGCGGTTCTGTGGTGCGCCGCATCCTCCTGGGCTCTCAGCTCAGGCGACTCCGAGAATCCCGCGGCATCACCCGTGAGGCGGCCGGCTACTCGATCCGCGCATCAGAATCGAAGATCAGCCGCTTGGAGTTGGGAAGGGTGAGCTTCAAGGCCAGAGACGTCGAGGACCTCCTCACGCTGTACGGGGTCACGGACACCGTCGAGCGCGAATCCCTGCTGGGACTGGTCCGAGAGGCCAACGCGACCGGTTGGTGGCACAGCTACGGCGACGTGCTGCCCGGTTGGTTCCAGACGTACGTCGGACTGGAGGGCGCGGCCTCACTCATCCGGATCTATGAGGTCCAGTTCGTCCACGGTCTGCTCCAGACGGAGGCCTACGCCCACGCCGTCGTCGAACGCGGCATGCCCGGTGCGAGCGCCGCCGAGATCGACCGCCGCGTCGCGCTGCGCCTGGAGCGCCAGAAGGTCCTGGTCTCCGAGAACGCCCCCGTCTTCCACGCCGTCCTCGACGAGGCCGCGCTGCGCCGGCCCTACGGCGACCGTGAGGTGATGCGCGGTCAGCTCGAACACCTGATCGAAATCAGCCAGCGGCCCAACGTGCAGCTTCAAGTGATGCCCTTCTCCTTCGGCGGCCACGCGGGCGAGAGCGGGGCCTTCACCCTGCTGCGCTTCCCCGAGTCCGACCTCCAGGACATCGTCTATCTGGAACAGCTCACCAGCGCCCTCTACCTGGACAAGGACGAGGAAGTGGGGCAGTACTCCCGCGCGATGGAGCGGCTCCAGGCCGATTGCCCCGATCCCGACAAGACCCGTGATCTGCTGCGCGGTCTGCTCCAACTGTCTTGAACCGCACGTACTATGACGACTGATCAGTGCATGAAGTCGACCGATCGGTCTCCGGTGCAGCGCAAGGGTGCGCGCTCGCAGTAAGGGATGGCATGTCCATATTCACCGACCTGGCTCACCAGTACATCGACGGCGAATGGCTGGCCGGCACCGGTTCGTGGGACATCATCGACGTCAATCCGTACAACGGCGAGAAGCTCGCGGCCATCACCGTGGCCACCGTCGAGCAGGTCGACCGGGCCTACCGCGCCGCCGAGCGCGCGCAGCGGGAGTGGGCCGAGACCAGCCCGTACGTCAGGCGCGCGGTCCTGGAGCGCGCGCTGCGGATCACCGAGGACCGCCGCAAGGAGATCGTCGAGGCGATGATCGACGAGCTCGGCGGGACCCGTCCCAAGGCCGAGTACGAGGTCCACCTCGCGATGGAGTTCCTCCGCGAGTCGATCCAGTTGGCCGTCCGACCCGAGGGCCGCATCCTGCCCTCGCCGGTCGAGGGCAAGGAGAACCGGATCCAGCGCCTGCCCGTCGGGGTCGTCGCCGTGATCAGTCCGTTCAACTTCCCGCTCCTGGTCACCCTCAAGTCGGTCGCCCCGGCCCTGGCGCTCGGCAACGCGGTCCTCATCAAGCCGAACCAGAACGCGCCCGTCACGGGCGGCGGGATCATCGCCAAGATCTTCGAGGACGCGGGGCTGCCGGCCGGACTGTTGAACGTCCTGATCACCGACATCGCCGAGATAGGCGACGCGATCCTGACGCACCCCGTCCCCAAGGTGATCTCCTTCGCCGGCTCGGACCGCACCGGCCGGCACGTGGGCGCGGTCGCCGCCCGCCACTTCAAGCGGACCGTGCTGGAACTCAGCGGCAACAGTGCCCTGGTCGTCCTGGACGACGCCGACGTGGACTACGCCGTGGACGCCGCCGTCTTCAGCCGGTTCGTCTTCCAGGGCCAGGTCTGCATGGCGGCCAACCGGATCCTCGTCGACGCCTCCCTGGCCGAGGAGTTCACCGAGAAGTTCACCGCCCGGGTGCGCGGGCTGAAGACCGGCGACCCGCGCGAGGCCGACACGCACATCGGCCCGCTGATCAACTCCTTCCAGGCCGACGCCCTGACCACGCTCGTGGACCGCGCCGTCGAGGCCGGCGCGGTGGCGCTCGTACGGGGTTCTACGCGCGGCAACCTGGTTGAACCGACCGTCCTGGCCGGACTCCCCGAGGATTCCCCGCTGCTGACGCAGGAGATCTTCGGCCCCGTGGCCCTGCTGGTGGTCTTCGACGGCGAGGACGAGGCCGTACGGCTCACCAACGCGACCCCCTACGGCCTCAGCGGCGCGGTGCACACCCGCGACGTCGAGCGCGGGGTCCGCTTCGCGCGGCGCATCGAGACCGGGATGATCCACGTCAACGACTCCACCATCGGGGACGAGCCCCTCGCCGCCTTCGGCGGGGAGAAGGACTCCGGGCTGGGCCGGCTCAACGGGGAGGCCACCGTAGAGGCCTTCACCACCCAGAAGTGGATCTCCGTCCAGCACGGGCGCACCCGCTTCCCCTTCTGACCCCTGCCGATCCGCTGCCGATTCCCTGTCGATTCCCTCCGAGTCGCGGACCGAAGCTGACCGCAAGTCTTCGTAGCGTGGTCCTCGCAGGGAAGGGGCGCCGCAGGCAGGAAGCGGCGCGAACACAGCAGCGGGAAGAGGCGGTCAACCATGGCTCACATGTCGGACGAGGTCCCCGGTGACGAGCGCGCCACGCTCCTCGTCTTCGTCGATTCGCAGCGCCGGGCGTTGCGCGCGACCGTCGAGGGGATGACCGAGGAGCAGGCCGCGAGCCGCCCGACCGTCAGCGAGCTGTCCCTGTCGGGGCTGCTCAAGCACGTCGCCGAGGTGGAACTGAACTGGCTGCGGATGGCCCAGCAGCGGCCGAACCCGTCCCGGCGCGCACAGGAGGACTGGGCGGGGGGCTTCCGGCTGACCGAGGAGGAGAGCATCCCGGACGCGCTGGCCTTCTGGGACGGGGTGGTCGCGGAGACGGAGGCCTTCATCCGGTCCGTCCCCAGCCTGGACGACACCTTCCCGCTGCCGCCCGCGCCCTGGTTCCCCCAGGACGCCAAGGTCTCGATGCGCTGGATGCTGCTGCACCTGGTCAGGGAGTTCGCCCGGCACGCGGGCCACGCCGACATCATCCGCGAGTCGCTGGACGGCACGAAGGCCATGGGCTGACGGCACCGGGTCCGGCTCCGGCGCAGGTCGGTAGCCTGGCCCGATGTCAGCGATTCGGCTTCTCGTCCTCGGGGCGGTCCGCCAACACGGCCGGGCGCACGGCTACCAGGTGCGCGGCGACCTGGAGTACTGGGGCGCGCACGAGTGGTCCAACACCAAGCCCGGCTCGATCTACCACGCCCTCAAGCAGATGGCCAAGCAAGGGGTCCTGCTCGCCCACGAGGTGGCGCCGAGCGCGGCGGGCGGGCCGCCGCGCACCGAGTACGAGGTGACGGACGTGGGCCGCGAGGAGTACTTCAGGCTGCTGCGCGAGGGCTTGGCGGCCTACGACCAGAAGGCGGACGTGCTGTCGGCGGCGATCGGCTTCATGGTCGACCTGCCCCGGGCCGAGGTGCTGGAGCTGTTGGGGCGGCGGCTGGCGAAACTGGCCGGCTGGCGGTCCGCCGTGAGCGACTACTACACGCCGGAGGGCGGCCCGGGGCAGTTGGGCCACATCGGCGAGATCATGCACCGCTGGGTCCACTCGGCCGACGCCGAGGCGCAGTGGACGCGCGGGCTGATCGGGCGGATCGAGGGGGGCGCGTACTCCTTCGACGGGGAGGGCGGCGAGCCCTTCGTCGGGGTCCTGGCGGAGGGCCAGGAGAACCCGTACGCCCGGAAGGACCGCTGATCAAGTTCGCCCAACCCGGATCCCGGGCGTACTTCGACGACCCCTCATCTACTCAATCCCGGTCCGGCCGCTCGCCCTCCTGGCCGTCTTCGCCCCGCTCGCCCTGCGCCGCCACCGGGGGCTCGGCCGCTGGGGCCGGCCCGGCCGGGGCGCCGTCCGGCGGCGGCGCTGCTCAGAAGTTGCCGGGCGGCAGTGGCAGGGGGAGGCCGGGCAGGCCGTCGATGCTCTGCGCGATGTGGTCCTTCTTGCTGAAGTACGCGCTCAGCGAGGCGTCGTCCTCCCGCGAGAAGCGCTTGCCGTGCAGGTCGCGCTCTTCGTCGTACGACATGAAGGGCACGCCGTACCCGCAGGAGTCGCGGACGAGTTCGGCCGTGACCACGATGATCGCGCGCAGCCCGTGCAGGGTCGGGTCGATGTCCGGGAAGTGCGCGAGCAGTTCCTTGAAGCGCGGGTCGTCACGGAAGACGGGCTCGCCCCGGCCGTGCACCCGAACGATGTTGGGCGGTCCCTGGAAGGCGCACCACATCACCGTGATCCGGCCGTTCTCCCGCAGGTGCGCGATGGTCTCGGCGGTGCTGCCGGCGAAGTCGAGGTAGGCGATCCGCTGCTCGTCCAACACCACGAAGGAGCCCTTGAGGCCCTTGGGCGAGAGGTTGACCGTGCCGTCGCCCACCAACGGGGCGGTAGCGGTGAAGAAGATCGGCTGCTGCTCTATGAAGGTGCGCAGCCGACCGTCGATGCGTTCGTAAGTCTTTCCCATGCCTAAGGATTATGTAATGAAAATCTTCGCCTGTCTAACGACTTCCCGGGCCCGGCCCCCGCCCCGGTCGCACGCGGGCTCGGGAGCGGGCTTGCACCTCACGCGGCGTGAGGATCCACAGTGAGGGGCGTACCCAATCAGAGGAGCGGAAGAGATGAGCTACTCCGTGGGCCGGGTCGCCGGTCTCGCCGGGGTGACGGTGCGCACCCTGCACCACTACGACGAGATCGGCCTGCTCTCCCCGAGCGGTCGCAGCGGGGCCGGACACCGGCGTTACGACGACGCCGACCTGGACCGGCTCCAGCGGATCCTGTTCTACCGGGAGCTCGGCTTCCCGCTCGAAGAGGTCGCGGTCCTGCTGGACGATCCGTCGTCGGACCCCAGGGAGCACCTGCGCCGGCAGCACGCCCTCCTGTCCGACCGGATCGCCCGGCTCCAGCAGATGGCCGAGGCCGTTGAGCACGCCATGGAGGCGAAGAAGATGGGCATCAACCTCACGCCCGAGGAGAAGTTCGAGGTCTTCGGGGACAAGGACCCGGAGCGGTACGCGCGGGAGGCCGAGGAGCGCTGGGGCGGCACCGACTTCCACGCCGAGTCCCAGCGCCGGGCCGCCGGCCACACCAAGGCGGACTGGCAGCGGATCCAGGACGAGACCGCCGACTGGGGCGCCCGGTACGCGGCGCTCGTGGCGGCCGGGGAGCCCGCCGAGGGGGAGGCCGCGACGGACCTGGCCGAGGAGCACCGCCTCCACATCTCGCGGTGGTTCTACGACTGCCCGTACGACATGCACGCCTGCCTCGGTGACATGTACGTGGCCGACGAGCGGTTCAAGGCGTTCTACGACTCCATGGGGGCCGGAGTGGCCGAGCACCTGCGGGACGCGATCACGGCCAACGCGGTGCGCCGGATGTAGCCGGCCGGAGCGAGGGGTTGCGGAACGCGTCGCGGCGGACGGCCGGGCGGACCGCTGATGTTTCCCGGGAGGCCCCCACCGGGACCTGGAACCCGGTGGGGGCCCTGTGCGTTCATAATTGGAACCACCCGTCCTGCCTTCGCACCCCCGCGAACACCCCCGATCCAGGAGAGCCCGGAACCCGTGAACACGCTTGCGCTCGGCCCTGAGTGGCTCTCCCCGGATTACCTGATCGGGGAATTCGGCCTGATCGGCATCCTGATCATCGTCTTCGCGGAATCGGGTCTCTTCGCGTTCCTCCCCGGCGACTCCCTGCTCTTCACGGCGGGCCTGTTCGTCGCGAGCGGTGACATCAGCCAGCCGCTGTGGCTGGTCTGCACGCTGATCGTGGCCGCGGCGATCACCGGCGACCAGGTCGGCTACCTGATCGGCAAGTACTTCGGCCCCAAGCTCTTCAACCGGCCGAACAGCAAGGTGTTCAAGCGCGAGAACCTGGACGCGGCCCACGACTTCATGGACAAGCACGGCCCCAAGGCGATCGTGCTGGCCCGCTTCGTGCCGATCATCCGCACCTTCGCCCCGATGGTCGCGGGCGCCGGCGCGATGAAGTACCGCACCTTCCTGACCTACAACATCATCGGCGGCATCGCCTGGGGCGCGGGCGTCACCTGCCTCGGCTACCAGCTCGGCCAGTTCGACATCATCAAGAACAACGTCGAGACGATCTTCATCGGCATCGTGCTGATCTCGGTCATCCCGGTGATCTTCGAGGTGCTCAAGGCGCGCAAGAACAAGCCGAAGGCCGGCGAGGCCCCCGCGGCCCCGTACGGCGCCCCGGAGGACCCGCAGGCCCCGGGGCAGCGCGGTCGCCACGCCAAGCGCTAGCCGCCCGACGGAAGGCCCCGTACGGCCCCTCGTGCGCCCCGGAGACCACGCGTCCCCGGGGCGTTCGCGTACCCCGGACAGGGCGGGCGGCCCTCAGAAGCCGCGGGTCCGCTTCGCCGCGCGGCGCTTGGCGGCGCTCGCGGCGCCCGGGATCCGCATGAACAGCCGCGAGCTCTCCGAGCCCAGGTTGACCCCGATGGCGATGGCGAAGGCGATCGCGGCGGCGTTGGTCAGCGAGGCGAGGCCCTGGTCGGGGTGGTTCTGGGCGATCAGGAGCAGTCCGTAGTACGTCGCCGAGCCCGGCAGCAGCGGACCGATGGCCGCCGTGGTGTAGGGGAGGGCGGAGGCGAAGCGGTAGCGGGAGAAGAGCTGGCCGAAGAGGCCGACCAGCCCGGCGGCGGCGGCGGTGGACGGCACGGGCGGGATGCCGCCCGCGTAGTGCAGGGCGCCGTACGTCGCCCAGGCGACCCCGCCGTTCAGCGTCACGATCAGCACGGTGGAGCGTTCCTGTTGGAGCAGGATCGCGAAGGTGAAGACCAGCACCATCGAGGCCACGATCTGGAGGACCGGCCGCTGGGTGATTTCGAGGGCTTCCTCCGGATTGGGTTCGCTGCCGCCCAGATGAACGCCCAGGTAGATCACCACCAGCACGCCCATGATGATCCCGATGAAGAGGTACATGACCTCCAGCAGCCGGGCGGACGCGGTGATGTAGTAGCCGGTCAGGCCGTCCTGCACGGCCGCCACCAGGGCCCGCCCCGGCAGCAGCGCGAACAGACCACCGGTGATCACGGCCGAGGCGCGGACGTCGATCGGCGCGAGCTGGAGGCCCACCCCGAGCGCGGCGGGCGGCATCCCGGCCACCACGAACTGGTAGAACTCCGGCAGCCCGCGCCCCGCGCACAGCCAGGCCAGCCGGTCGCCGAGCACGGCTCCGATCGCCGCCGCGAAGAACACCACCACCCCGCCGCCGACCAGCGTGGAGGCGGCCCCGGCGAGCAGCCCGGCCGCGGCCGTGAGCACCCAGCCGGGGTACGGGTGGCGGTTGCGGCGGATCTCGGCGAGGCGGCGGTAGGCCTCCTCCAGGGAGACCTCCATCTCGTCCACGCTGATGTCGTCGACCAGCCGGAACACGGCCGCCAGCCGGTTGTAGTCGGTGCCCCGGCGGCGCACCGTCCGGTTCGCCGAGACGGGGTCGTCCACCAGGGAGGGCTGGTGCGTGATCGAGAGCATGGTGAAGGTGACCGTCGGCTCGCAGCGGTCGAGCCCGTAGGAGCGGGCCACGGCGAACATCGCGGCCTCCACGTCCTCGGCGCCCTCGCCGCCCGCGAGCAGCAGCTCGCCGATGCGCAGGGTGAGGTCGAGGACGCGGCCCACGGGGGGCCCGGCCTCGCTCGCCTTCTGCGCGGCTTCGGAGATCGGCCGGGCGTCCACCGGCATGCGCAGCATCGTGCGCATCCGGTCCTGCCAGGGGGACTCCTTCAGCCGGGACACGGGATAGCCCGGCGGGGGCGTGTACGCGGGCGGGGAGTGCTGGGCGCTGTAGGTGGCCGGGGTGGCGAAGGCGGAGCCCTCGGGCTCGACGACCTGCGGGGCCATCCCGTCGGGGACGGCGAACTCCGAGGTCGGCTGGTCGTCCTCCGGGGCCTCCGGCCACGTCCCCGCAGGCGTGGTGAACGCGCTGCGCGCCTCGTCGGACTTGGGCTTCGCGTCCTCTGTCCCGTCGGCCTCCGCCACGCGCCCTCCAGTCCGTGATCATCCGCCGTACCAGTATGCGGAACCGTTTCCTCCTCCGCGCACGGGACGAGCCCGTCCGCCACGGCCGCACCTGCCCAGGACCACCCCCGCGGAAAACACGACGGCGGGCGGCACCCCCGAAGGGATGCCGCCCGCCGTGCGCGGTCCGTCAGCCGGTCGGCCCAGAGGGGCCCGCCGGATTCACGGAACCGGAATTCAGTGGTGGCCGCCCTGGGCCTCAAGGCGCTTGTACGAGGCCTCGATCTCGGCCTCGGCCTCGGTGCGACCCACCCAGTTGGCGCCCTCGACCGACTTGCCCGGCTCCAGGTCCTTGTAGACCTCGAAGAAGTGCTGGATCTCCAGGCGGTCGAACTCGGACACGTGGTGGATGTCGCGCAGGTGCTCGACACGCGGGTCCGAGGCCGGCACGCAGAGCAGCTTGGCGTCGCCGCCCGCCTCGTCCGTCATGTTGAACATGCCGATCGCGCGGCACTTGATCAGGCAACCCGGGAAGGTCGGCTCGTCGAGGATGACCAGCGCGTCCAGCGGGTCGCCGTCCTCGCCGAGGGTGTTCTCGACGAAGCCGTAGTCGGCCGGGTAGCTGGTCGAGGTGAAGAGGCGACGGTCCAGACGGATCCGGCCGGTCTCGTGGTCCACCTCGTACTTGTTCCGCGAACCCTTGGGGATCTCGATGGTGACGTCGAACTCCACGTCCTGCTCCTCCATGATCAGCTTCAAGCGACTTGAGTGCTTCGAGTGACGACGCGTCCGGCCCAGCCCTGCCGGGTGGGGTGCCATGCTCGCGGCAAGACGCAGTGGTTAAGTGTCCCTCACGCATATGTGTGATCGCGAAAGGGGCTGGTCCGAGGTGCCATTGGTCAAGACGTGGCAGCTCATCGCGGGGTCGACCGTCGCCGGCCTCGCCCTCGCGGCCACGACGGTGGTCGCCGCCGGTCCGTGGGACTCCGGTCAGCGTAAGGCCGAGCAGGACAGGGCCGCCTCCTGGGGCCGTACGGGTGGCACAGATCACGCCGCCGGAGGCCTTCCGCAGGCCGCGCCCAGCGCCCCCGGAGTGCTCGCCGGGGTCGCACCGCGCGCTCCGGGCGCACGTCAGGCCTCCTCCGGCGCCCTCGCCGGGGTCCTCGGCCCGATGCTCGCCGACACCGCGCTCGGCACCCTACGGGCCGCCTCCGTGGTGGACACCGCGACCGGCGAGGTCCTGTACGAGTCCAACGCCGGGGAGGCCATGACCCCCGCCTCCACCGTCAAGATCGCCACCGCGAGCGCCGCCCTGGTCGCCCTCGGCCCCGAACACCGGCTCCGCACCACCGTGACCCCCGGAGCGGGCCCCGGACAGATCGTCCTGGTCGGCGGCGGCGACCCCTCGCTCACCGCCAAGAAGAAGAGCCCCGCCGGATCGGGCGGCAGCCTCGTCGCGCTCGCCGCCGACGCCGCCCAGGCCCTCAAGGCCGCCGGCACCAACAGCGTCTCCCTCGGCTACGACGACTTCCTCTACACCGGGCCCGTCCGCCACCCGATCGGCCTCAACGACAACATCGCACCCGTCACGGCCCTCACCGCCGACGAGGGCCGCCCCGACGACTCCACCTCCGGGCCCGTCGCGCGCACCGACGACCCCTCCAAGGACACCGCCCGCGCCTTCGCCGGCCTGCTGCGCGACCGGGGCATCGAGGTCACCGGCGAACCCGCTCGCGTCCAGGCCCCGGCCGGGGCCCAGCCGCTGGCCACCACCCTGTCCACCCCCCTCGCCGGGCTCGTCGAGCGGATGCTGACCAACAGCGACAACGACATCGCCGAAGCCCTCGCCCGGCACACCGCCCTCGCCTCCGGACAGCCCGCCGGCTTCGAGGGCGCCGAGAAGGCCGTACGCGACCGGCTGGCCTCCCTCGGCGTGGACGTGAACGGCTCCCGCTTCGCCGACGGCAGCGGGCTGAACCGGGCCGACAAGGTCACCACCCGCCTCCTGACGGGCCTCCTCGCCAAGGCCGCCGACCCCCAGCGGTCCGAGCTGCGCCCGGTCCTGACGGGCCTGCCCGTCGCCGGGTTCACCGGCACCCTGAAGTCCCGCAACGCCGGCACCTCTCCGGCCGCCGGGCTGCTCCGCGCCAAGACGGGCACCCTGACGGGCGTCAACTCCCTCTCCGGCACCGTCGTCGACCCCTCGGGGCGCCTGCTCGCCTTCGCCTTCCTCACGGCCGGCGCCGGCGACGGGGGGGCCGCCGAGAAGGGCCTCGACAAGCTGGCCGCCGCGGTCGCCACCACGCCGTAGGGGGTCCGCCGGAGCGAAGCTCCACGTACGGTTGACGCATGACGAGCATCGGTGGTGCGGAGATGGTCGACTGGAACCTCGCGGTGGCGACCGCGACCCGGCTCGTGCGGCCGGGTCCGGAAGTCGGCCGCGACGAGGCCCGGGCCGTGGTGGCCGAACTGCGGCGGCACGCGCGGACCTCCGAAGAGCACGTGCGCGCGTTCACCCGGATGATGCCCGAGGGCATCGAGGTCCCCGACACCCCCGTCCTGGTCGTCGACCGGGCCGGCTGGGTCAAGGCCAACGTCGCGGGCTTCCGCGAACTGCTGGGCCCGCTGCTCGGCAAGATGCAGGAACGCCGGGGCTCCGCCGCCGCCGGCGCCGTGCTCGGCACGGTCGGCGGCAAGGTCACCGGCGTCGAGCTGGGCATGCTGCTGAGCTTCCTGGCCTCCCGCGTCCTCGGCCAGTTCGAGACCTTCGCCCCCGCCACAGCGGGCCTGCCCGGCTCCGCCTCCACGGGGGGCCGACTGCTGCTCGTCGCCCCCAACATCGTGCACGTGGAGCGCGAGCTGCAGGTGAACCCGCACGACTTCCGGCTCTGGGTCTGCCTCCACGAGGAGACGCACCGTACCCAGTTCACGGCCGTCCCGTGGCTGCGCGCCCATCTGGAGGGCGAGATCCAGACGTTCCTCGGCGCCACAGAGATGGAGCCCGGAGCCGTCCTGGAACGGCTCCGCGAGGCCGTCCAGTCCTTCTCCGGAGCCCGCCCCGACGGGGAGCGCGGGGAGGAGGGCGAAGGCCGTTCCCTGGTCGAACTCGTCCAGACCCCCGAGCAGCGCGAGGTGCTGGGCCGGCTCACCGCCGTCATGTCCCTGCTGGAGGGGCACGCCGACTACGTCATGGACGGCGTCGGCCCCCAGGTCGTGCCCTCCGTCGCCGAGATCCGCGAGAAGTTCCAGCAGCGCCGGGCCAGCGGCGCGGGCCGCCTCGACGCCACCCTGCGCAAGCTCCTCGGCCTCGACGCGAAGCTCCGCCAGTACCGCGACGGCGAACGGTTCGTCCGCGCCGTCGTCGACCAGGTCGGCATGGACGGCTTCAACCGCGTCTGGACCTCTCCGAACACGCTGCCGACCAAGGCGGAGATCGCCAGGCCGGCGGAGTGGGTGGCGCGCGTGCACGGCAGGGGGAGCGCGGGGAGCGAAGAAAGGTGACGCAGGGGGCGTAAACATGTCTCACTGGGGGAAGCAGCGTCACCCTTCCGAGGGACCGTGGGGCGTGCAAGGGCGTGCGATGCTCGGGGAACGGCCCTGTTCTGTCACCATCGACGCACTCTGAGTGACAACCCGCGCGGCACGAGGGCGCCCCACCGGGCACCAGCGAACACCGCGAGGGCACTCCGGGCAGCGTCGATCAGCACCGAACAGCACCGAACAGCACCCCCGCGCAACACCCCAAGGGGGCAACCCCCGGCGCCCGGCCGGGAGGAGCCTCCCCCGCATCGGAACTCCACGAAGGGCACCGGACATGGGTCCCCATCCTGCGGTCGCGGCGATACGCCTGGCGGTCCGCCGCGTACTCCACGACGTACTCACCGACCTCACCGACGCCGGCCACCTCGCCGACGCCACGCCCCGTACCGCCGACCGTCGCACCCCCGCGGCCGACGCGCCACTCGTCCTCGTCGCCTGCTCCGGCGGCGCCGACTCCATGGCTCTCGCCTCCGCCCTCGCCTTCGAGGCCCCCAAACTCGGCCTCCGGGCCGGCGGCGTCACCGTCGACCACGGCCTACAGGCCGGCTCCGACCTGCGCGCCGCCGAGGTCATCACCCGCATGACCGCGCTCCACCTCGACCCGGTGGAGTCCGTCGCCGTGCGCGTCGGCCGCGAAGGCGGACCCGAGGCCGCGGCCCGCGACGCCCGCTACGCCGCCCTCGACGAGGCCGCGGACCGGCTCGGCGCCGTCGCCGTCCTGCTCGGCCACACCCGCGACGACCAGGCCGAAACCGTTTTGCTGGGCCTCGCCCGGGGCTCCGGGATCCGCTCCCTGTCCGGCATGGCGGAGAAGTCCGGCGCGACCGGCCGCACCCACCGCTACCGCCGCCCCTTCCTCCAGATCGACCGGCAGACCGCCCGCAAGGCCTGCATGGTCCAGTCCCTCCCCGTCTGGGACGACCCGCACAACATCGACCCCGCCTACACCCGCTCCCGGCTGCGCCACGAGGGGCTCCCCGCCCTGGAGAAGGCGCTCGGCAAGGGAGTCGTGGAGGCCCTCGCCCGGACCGCCCAGCTCTCCCGGGACGACGCCGACGCCCTCGACGCCTGGGCCGCCGACGCCGAGAGCGGCGTACGCGACGCCGACGGCCGCCTGGAGTGCGCGAAGCTCTACGCCCTGCCCCCCGCCGTACGCCGCCGCGTGCTCCGCCGAGCCGTGGTCGCCGCGGGCTCCCCGGCGGGCTCGCTCTTCGCCCGCCACATCGAGGAAGTCGACCGCCTCATCACCGGATGGCGCGGCCAGGGCGCCATCAACCTGCCCGGCCGCGTCGAGGCCCAGCGGCAGGGTGGCAGACTGGTCATCCGGCAGGGCTGATTGGTGCTGAAACACGGCTGAGTCCTCCGGGGTCACCCCCCGGAGCCCCGGCCGACAACGAAAGTGATGCGGGTGGACGAGAAGGACATGGGCAGCGACCTCCAGTCGGTGCTCATCACCAAGGAAGAGATCGACGCGAAGCTGGCCGAGCTGGCCGCGAAGATCGATGCGGAGTACGCGGGCAAGGACCTGCTCATCGTCGGTGTGCTCAAGGGCGCCGTGATGGTGATGGCGGACCTGGCGCGTGCCTTGTCCACCCCGCTCACCATGGACTGGATGGCGGTGTCCTCCTACGGCGCCGGAACCCAGTCCTCGGGCGTCGTCCGGATCCTCAAGGACCTGGACACCGACATCAAGGACAAGCACGTCCTGATCGTCGAGGACATCATCGACTCGGGCCTGACCCTGTCCTGGCTGCTGTCGAACCTGGGCTCCCGCCAGCCGGCCTCCCTGGAGGTCGTCACGCTGCTGCGCAAGCCCGACGCCGCGAAGGTCGCGATCGACGTGAAGTGGGTCGGCTTCGACATCCCCAACGAGTTCGTCGTGGGCTACGGCCTCGACTACGCGGAGAAGTACCGCAACCTGCCGTTCGTCGGCACGCTCGCCCCGCACGTCTACGGCGGCTGACCCCGCGCGTCGCGAACCCCGCAGATCTCGCCCCCGGGGGAACCTGAGGGCGATTCCCGGCGTTGAAGCATGGGAAGGCGGGTCTGTCAGCCGTCCCACGAGGCCGCGGGTGACAATACAGGGGTACATTCCGAAGAACAGTCTTTACTCACAGCAGCATTTACCTACGGGCAGGAGGGACGGGGTGCCTGGCGCCCCGTATGGATGGACGTGAAGCGATACTTCCGTGGGCCGGTCATGTGGATCGTGCTGGCCGTCCTCGCCGTGGTCGTGTTGATGAACGTCGTCGGCTCCGGCGGCGGCTACAAGTCGGTGGAGACCAGCGAGGTCATCAAGGCGATCAACAGTGGCCAGGTGGACAGCGCCAAGCTGACCACCGGTGACAGCCAGATGATCAAGATCGAGCTCAAGAAGGACCAGAAGCTCGGCAACAACGACGGCACCAAGTTCCAGGCCAACTACATCGGGGATCAGGGCGTTCAGCTCGCCCAGAACCTCCAGACCAAGTACGAAGCCGGTCAGATCCCGGACGGCTACTCCGTCACTCCGGACAAGACCAGCCCGTTCCTGAGCGTGCTGCTCTCGCTCCTGCCCTTCGTCCTGATCGTCGTCGTCTTCCTGTTCCTGATGAATCAGATGCAGGGTGGCGGCTCCCGGGTCATGAACTTCGGCAAGTCCAAGGCGAAGCTCATCACCAAGGACACCCCGAAGACGACGTTCGCGGACGTCGCGGGTTCGGACGAGGCCGTCGAGGAACTCCACGAGATCAAGGAGTTCCTCCAGGAGCCGGCGAAGTTCCAGGCCGTCGGCGCCAAGATCCCCAAGGGCGTGCTGCTCTACGGCCCGCCCGGCACCGGTAAGACCCTGCTCGCGCGTGCCGTCGCGGGCGAGGCCGGTGTTCCCTTCTACTCGATCTCCGGATCCGACTTCGTCGAGATGTTCGTCGGTGTCGGTGCCTCGCGTGTCCGCGACCTGTTCGAGCAGGCCAAGGCCAACGCGCCGGCGATCGTCTTCGTCGACGAGATCGACGCGGTAGGCCGGCACCGCGGTGCGGGCCTCGGCGGCGGTCACGACGAGCGCGAGCAGACCCTCAACCAGCTGCTGGTCGAGATGGACGGATTCGACGTGAAGGGCGGCGTCATCCTGATCGCCGCAACGAACCGCCCCGACATCCTCGACCCGGCACTGCTGCGCCCGGGACGCTTCGACCGGCAGATCGCGGTCGACCGCCCGGACATGCTGGGCCGGCTGGCGATCCTCAAGGTCCACCAGAAGGGCAAGCCGGTCGCCCCGGACGTCGACCTGGGCGCGGTTGCCCGGCGCACGCCCGGCTTCACCGGTGCCGACCTCGCCAATGTCCTGAACGAGGCCGCGCTGCTCACGGCCCGTTCGGACAAGAAGCTGCTCGACAACCACGCCCTGGACGAGGCGATCGACCGTGTCGTGGCGGGCCCGCAGAAGCGGACCCGGATCATGTCGGACCGGGAAAAGAAGATCACCGCGTACCACGAGGGCGGACACGCCCTGGTCGCGGCGGCTTCTCCGAACTCCGACCCGGTCCACAAGATCACGATTCTGTCCCGCGGTCGGGCCCTGGGTTACACCATGGTCCTGCCCGACGAGGACAAGTACTCGACCACGCGCAACGAGATGCTCGACCAGCTGGCCTACATGCTGGGCGGGCGCGCGGCCGAGGAACTGGTCTTCCACGACCCGACGACGGGCGCGGCGAACGACATCGAGAAGGCCACCGCCACGGCGCGGGCCATGGTCACGCAGTACGGCATGACGGAGCGTCTGGGAGCGATCAAGTTCGGTGGCGACAACACCGAACCGTTCCTGGGCCGCGACATGGCGCACCCGCGGGACTACTCGGAAGAGGTCGCGGCGCTGGTCGACGAAGAGGTCAAGAAGCTCATCGAGACCGCGCACAACGAGGCCTGGGAGATCCTGGTCGAGAACCGGGACGTCCTGGACAACCTGGTCCTCGCGCTGCTGGAGAAGGAAACGCTGAACAAGGAGCAGATCGCTGAGGTCTTCTCCACGATCGTGAAGCGTCCGGCCCGCCCCGCGTGGACCGGCTCCTCCCGCCGCACCCCTTCCACCCGTCCGCCGGTGCTCTCCCCGCGTGAGCTCCAGCTGACGAACTCCGCCAACGGCACCTCGGCGTCCTCGCCGGCCGTCTCGGTGGAGAAGGCCCCGGAGCCCTCCCCGGAGGATCGCCCCGAGGCCTGATCAGGTCCGGAATGGATGCCGCGCCCCCCAGGTTCTAGCCTGGGGGGCGCGGCACTTTCACATGACCGCGCGTGTCGCGTGTGTGCGGACCAGGAACGAGGATGAGATGACCGACCCAGTGACCCTGACCGGTGGCGAGGGCACGATCGGCGAGTTCGACGAGAAGCGGGCCGAGGCGGCCGTACGCGAGCTCCTGATCGCGGTCGGCGAGGACCCGGACCGCGAGGGCCTCCTGGCGACCCCGGGCCGCGTGGCGCGGGCGTACAAGGAGATATTCGCCGGTCTGCGGCAGCGCCCCGAAGACGTCCTGACGACGACCTTCGACCTGGGGCACGACGAGATGGTCCTGGTGAAGGACATCGAGGTCATGAGCACGTGTGAGCATCATCTGGTCCCGTTCCACGGCGTGGCGCACGTCGGCTACATCCCCTCCATCGACGGCAAGATCACCGGCCTGTCGAAGCTGGCCCGCCTGGTGGACGTGTTCGCCCGTCGCCCGCAGGTGCAGGAACGACTCACCACCCAGATCGCCGAATCGGTCATGGAGATCCTCGATCCCCGCGGCGTGATCGTGGTCATCGAGTGCGAGCACATGTGCATGACCATGCGCGGCGTGCGCAAGCCCGGCGCGAAGACCATCACCTCGGCCGTACGCGGCCAGCTCCGCGACCCGGCCACGCGCAACGAGGCCATGACGCTCATCATGGCCCGCCAGCGCGGTTGACGGCCCCCTGGACGCCGCTCGACGAGGACGTACGGCGTTGCCTGGATCTCCTGCTGCCGGGTGACGCCGCACCTCTGGCCGGCTACCGGGCCCAGCTCCCGTACGTCCGGATGCGGCCCGGCTGCGGCTGCGGGTGTCCCACGGTGGACCTGGACGTCCGCCCCGGGGCCGTTGCCGCGGGGCCCCTCCCGAGCGGCGAGAGCCCGATCGTGGCGAGCCGGAACGTGCTGACCCCGGAGGGCGCCTGGATCGGCGAGGCGATGCTCTTCGCCCGGGGCGGCTTCCTGACCACCATGGAGGTCTGCCACTGGGACGACCTCGGCCCCTTCGTCCCGCCGCTCTGGCGGCGGCTGGAAGCCGGCTGAGGCGGTCCGCCCCGGACGGATTCCCGCCGGGGCCTACGCGGTCGCCGGGGCCTTCTGGGGGTCCTCGTCGTCCGGGAGTTTCAGGACGTGCTCCAGGAAGAGGGCGGCGGCGATCACGGCCGCGCCCGCCAGGACGGAGCCGCCCGCGTACCAGGCCTGGTCGCGGCGGGCGGGCACGTCGAGGGCGTCGGTCAGCAGGAACACGCCGACACCGCCGTACATGCCCGCCACCAGGGCGGCGACCAGCGCACTGGCCTGCCCGAAGACCACGGCGCGGGCCGCCATCAGCGGGTCGACGCCCTTGGCCCCCGGGCGACGCTCGCGCTGGGCCTTCAGCCGGTTGCGCAGCGACAGGGCGGTGGCGAAGAGGACCACCGCGATGACCGCGAGCACGATGGGGGCGGCCAGCGGCACGCCCGGCAGGTTGCCGTACGCGTTCCACAGCCGGGCGCCCGCCCAGGACAGCACTCCGGCGATGAGGAAGATGCCCGCCAGGACCGCCGGCCTCAGTTGTTTCACTAGCCCGTTCTCCACTTCTCTGCCATGTGCGGTGAACAGGCTAACGACTACTCCGGCAGGCGGAGTTCCAGGTCGGGGCGCGGCGTGATGCCCGTCAGGCCGATTTCGGACAGGAGGGTCGTGACGGGGCCGTGGCCGGGGAGCTGGGCCTCGGGGTCGATGTCGTTCCACGGGGCCAGCACGAAGGCCCGCAGGTGCGCCCGGGGGTGCGGGAGGGTGAGGACGGGGTCGTCGGAGAGGACGTCGGCGTAGGACACGATGTCGACGTCGATCGTGCGCGGTCCCCAGCGCTCCTCGCGGACCCGGTCGAAGGCCTCCTCGATGGCCTGTCCGCGCTCCAGCAGGGAGGACGGCGGCAGGGTGGTCTTCACGGAGACGACCGCGTTGAAGTACGAGGGCTGCGAGCCGGGCTCGACGCCCCACGGTTCGGTTTCGTACACCGGGGAGACGGCCTTGACCCGCAGGCCGGGGGTGTCGCCGAGGGCGTCGATGGCGCCCTGGAGGGTGTCCAGCCGGTTGCCGAGGTTCGCGCCGAGCGCGACGACGGCCCATTTGGGGTTGGACAGCGTGACGTCCGCCGCGTCGACCGCATCGGTGACGGAGGCGGGTACCGGCTGGACCGTGGGGTCGCTCTGTGCGTGCAGTCCGTTGTTCATGCGCGGCTCCGGGTGATCGTGATGGTCACGTCGTCGAAGGGGACGGTGATGGGTGCGTCCGGCTTGTGGACGACGACCTCCACCTGTGCCACCGCTTCGTGCTTGAGGCACTGCTGGGCGATCCGCTCGGCCAGGGTCTCGATGAGGTCGACGGGCTCTCCCTGGACCACGTCGACGACCTCTTCGGCGACGACCCCGTAGTGCACGGTCTTCGCCAGGTCGTCTCCGGCCGCCGCGGGGCGGGTGTCGAGGTGCAGCACGAGGTCGACGATGAAGGTCTGGCCCTCTTCGCGCTCCCGGGGGAAGACGCCGTGGTGCCCGCGAGCCTTGAGGCCGCGCAGTGCGACACGATCCACGCGAATCACTCCTGCTTTCGTAGGTGCTCCGGTCCCGGGACTCCCCGGGGCCATGGGCCTACGCCGAGTGCGGTCGGCGTCGTCCACCTTCGAATTTACCTGCGACACACCCCCGTCCCCGCCCTAGGGGTCAGCCAGTGCCCTCTTCTTCCTCGTCATCGGAGTCCGTGAGCACCGGAGAACCGTGGTGGGACCAGAGTCTCCAGCCCTCCGGTGTGCGACGGAACACATTCGTGGCGACCACCAGCTGGCCGACCAGCGGACCCAGCTCGCCGGCCTCTTCGGCGGGTCCGCCGCTGAGGATGTTCTCCGTGCACGTCACCAGCGCGGTGTCGCCTATGAGGGCGACCTTGGTGTCGGTGAGGAAGAACTGGATGTACTCGGTGTGGGACATGATCAGCGCGTACGAGCGGAGCACCTCGCCCCGTCCGGAGAGCACCGGCCAGCCCGGGTGCACGCAGGAGATCTCGTCCGCGAGCCAGAGCGCCGACAGTGCGTCGAAGTCCCCCTGCTCCATGGCCTCGTAGAAGGCCGCGTTGACCTCTTCGACGGCTTCGATGTCGGTACGGCTCACCGTGCCCCTTCCCTGTTCGTACGGTGGGTCACAGTGCCCCTTCCACGGCACGGGCCACCCGAACCGCGTCGGCGGTCGCCCGTACCTCGTGCACCCGTACGGCCCACGCGCCCTGGTGGGCGGCGATGGCCGAGACGGCGGCCGTGGCGGCGTCCCGCTCGCGTGCGGGCGGCGGGGCGGTGTCGGCGGCTCCGGCGAGGACCCGGCCGAGGAAACGCTTGCGCGAGGCGGCGACCAGCAGCGGGAAGCCGAGGGCGCGCAGCTCGGGGAGGTGGGCGACGAGGGCCAGGTCGTGCTCGGCGTTCTTGGCGAAGCCGAGGCCGGGGTCGACGAGGAGCCGCTCGGGGGCGATGCCGCCGCGGACGACGGCGTCGATGCGGGCGCCGAGTTCGGCGGTGACCTCGGCGAGGACGTCCTCGTAGACGGCGAGGCTGTTCATGCCGTCGCTGAAGCCGCGCCAGTGCATGACGACGAAGGGCACCTCGGCGGCGGCGACGGCCGGGATCATGCCGGGGTCGGCGAGGCCGCCGCTGACGTCGTTGACGAGGACCGCGCCGGCCTCGACGGCCCGGGCGGCGACGGTGGCGCGCATGGTGTCGACGGAGACGGCGACGCCCTCGGAGGCGAGTCCGCGCACCACGGGGACGACCCGGCGCAGCTCCTCCTCGGCGTCCACGCGGGAGGCGCCGGGGCGGGTGGACTCACCGCCGACGTCGACGAGGTCGGCGCCCTGGGCGACGAGTTCCAGGCCGCGCTTGACGGCGGCGGCGGTGTCGAACCAGCGGCCGCCGTCGGAGAAGGAGTCGGGGGTGACGTTGACGACGCCCATCACCCCGCAGCGGTCCCAGTCGGGCAGCCCCGTCACCTGGCCCCTGGGGACGGGCCCGCGGTTGGTGTTCATGGGTTCCAGGGTAGATGGCCCGTTCAGGCGGGGCGGCCCGTGGGGAGCGGGTCCGTGGGGAGCGGGCCCGGACGCGACGGGAGCCCGACCCCGGGTGGGGGTCGGGCTCCCGAGAGGGCCGGGGAGTCCCGGGCCGGGGTCAGGCCGGCTGGACCTCGCGGTCGGCCTGGGCCGGGACCTTCGCGGAGGTGTGGTCGTGGCCGTGCGCGCAGGTGCGGACCGGCTTGGGGCGGCGCCGGCTCGCGAACAGCCGCGGCAGGGCCAGCGTGACGAAGCCCTCGGCCTGCATGGCGGCGAAGCCGATGCGGGGCAGGTCACGGGTGTGCCGGAAGACCACGAAGCGCGGCTCCCAGCGGGGGCGGAACTTCGCGTTGAACTTGTACAGGGACTCGATCTGGAACCAGCGCGACAGGAACACCAGCAGGCCGCGCCACATCCGCAGCACCGGGCCGGCGCCGATCTTCTCGCCGCGTGCCAGGGCCGAGCGGAACATCGCGAAGTTCAGCGAGACCTTCTCGATCCCGAGCGCGGGGGCGGCCTCCAGGGAGGCGACGATCAGCAGCTCGTTCATGCCGGGGTCGGCGGCGCGGTCGCGGCGCATCAGCTCCAGCGACATGCCGTCCTTGCCCCACGGCACGAAGTGCAGGACGGCCTTGAGGTCGCCGAAGGGGCTGGTGTCGCCCTCCTCGACGCGGTGGGCGGTGGCGATGTAGCAGTCGCCGTCACCCGGGTCGCCGACGCGGCCCAGGGCCATGGAGAACCCGCGCTCGGTGTCGGTGCCGCGCCAGGCGTTGGCCGCGCCCCGGACCTGCTCCAGCTCGATCTCGGTCAGCTCGCTGACCCGGCGGACCTGGGTGGTGTAGCCGTTGCGCTCGATGCGCTTCACCATCTGGCGGACGTTGCGCATCGCGCGGCCCGACAGGGAGAAGTCTTTGACGTCGACGATCGCCTCGTCCCCGAGTTCCAGGGCGTCCAGCCCCGTCTCGCGGGTCCAGACCTCGCCGCCGGTCTCGCTGCAGCCCATGACGGCCGGGGTCCAGGAGTGGGCCTTGGCCTCCTCCATGAACCGCTCGATCGCGCCCGGCCAGGCCTCGACGTCGCCGACCGGGTCGCCGGAGGCCAGCATCACGCCGGACACCACGCGGTAGGTGACGGCCGCCTTGCCGCTGGGGGAGAAGACCACGGCCTTGTCGCGACGGAGCGCGAAGTGGCCGAGCGAGTCGCGACCGCCGTGCTTGGTGAGCAGCTCGCGCAGCTTCGACTCGTCGTCGGCGGTGAGCCGGGCGGCCGGGTGCTCGGGGCGGAAGGCCAGGTAGATCGTGGTGACGGCGGTCAGCATGCCGAGGGCGCCGAGCGAGTAGCCGACGGTCCAGGAGACCCGGCCGGCGTAGTCGACGGGGCCCTCGAAGCCGAAGAGCCCGTAGACGACGTGGGTGATCTGCTCGTACAGGCCGGGGTTGCCGACGACCTTGTTCGGGTGGACGTTGACGATGACCAGTCCGAGGCCGATGGAGCCGGCGCTCATCAGGACGAAGTTGGCCAGGGCCTTCCAGCGGCTGCGCGGGTCGGGCAGCGCCTTGAATTCACTCTGGTGGCGCAGGAGCAGCGCGAGGAGCACCGCCGCGATGACCACGCCGATGAAGGAGTGCCGGTACGCGAACTGCGCCGCGGCGCCCGCGGGCAGCAGGACCACGGAGGCGCGCCAGGCCCGGCGCTTGTGGCGCTTGAGGCCGTGCGCGAGCAGCAGGATCAGTACGCCCGCACTGATCGAGAGGGCCGCCGCGAACGGCCCCAGGGAGCCCGGGAGCACCTCGGTGGCCGCGTGGAAACGGCTGTTGCGGAATCGCGGGAAGACGCCCGCCGCGATGTCCAGAAGGCCGACGATCATGACGGCCGTACCTACCAGCCCGGGCACGGCCTCCGGTCGTGGGCCCTTGAGGATTCGACGGACCCCGCTCGGAACCTGTCCCGACTTATCGCCATCTATCCTGCTAGACATCGCTTCCCGTTGCTCCGCGAGAGATCATGTGGCCGAAGGCCGCGACAGCCTCCGGTGTGTGGTGCGTCCATTAGGACGCCATCGAGGAGGAGCGGGTTCACTCTTCCGTCGGAAATTTCCGGTCCTGCCATCAGAAAGTCGACTCACTGCTCATGGGTCTCACCAGTAACACGGTCCTGGTTCTGGCCATCATCGCCGGTGTGTTGCTCTTCGCCGCCACCATCTGGTTCTGGCCGAAGCTCGGCGGCCGCTCCTGGCGTTCGGTCGTCGGCCGGATCGGCCTCCTGCTCGCGACCCAGTTGGCGCTGTTCTCGGCGGTCGGTCTCGCGGCCAACAAGTCCTTCCTCTTCTACGGTTCCTGGGCCGACCTGTTCGGTCAGGAGACCTCCATCGGCAAGGTCGTCGACCACTCGATGGGCGGCCGGGACATCAAGATCGTCGACAAGCAGAAGCTCGACGTTCCCGGTGGCGACAAGCCGCACATCGGTGGACAGATCCTGAAGGTTGCCATAACCGGTGAGAAGTCCAAGATAACGAGCCCCGGCTACGTCTGGCTCCCGCCGGAGTACTTCCAGCCGCAGCACAAGAACCAGAACTTCCCGGCCTCCATCGTCCTCACGGGCTACCCGGGCACCGCGGAGAACCTGATCAAAGGGCTGAACTACCCGATGACGGCCTTCAAGCAGGCCAAGCAGGGCAAGATGAAGCCGATGATCCTGGTCATGCTGCGCCCGACCGTCGCGCCCCCGCGCGACACCGAGTGCGTGGACATACCGGGCGGCCCGCAGACCGAGACCTTCTTCGCGCAGGACCTCCCGCAGGCCATCCGCAAGGGCTTCCGGGTCGGTGGGAAGCCGCAGAACATGGCCTTCGTCGGCAACTCCACGGGCGGCTACTGCGCCCTGAAGATCGCCGCGCACTACCCGCAGACCTTCGGTACCGCCGTGGGCCTGTCCGCGTACTACGAGGCCGCGCACGACGCGACCACCGGCGACCTCTTCCAGGGCGACGACAAGCTGAAGAAGCGCGCGGACGTCCTGGACAGCATGGACGCGAAGAAGCCGACGGGTACGTCCTTCCTCGTGACCAGCAGCGAGAAGGGCGAGCCGAACCTCGGTGACACCAAGAAGTTCATCAAGAAGGTCAAGGGCCCGGACCGGGTCTCCTCGATCATCCTGGACAGCGGCGGCCACAACTTCAACACGTGGCGCCGTGAGATCCCGCCGATGCTGGTGTGGCTGAGCGGACGCGTCCAGGCCTGAGGCGCGGACGCGTCCGGGCCTGAGCGGCCGGTGCGGGAAGCGGAGCGTGCGAGGGGAAGCGCGCGAGGCGAGGTGGAGGGTCCGACCGCGGTCGGGCCCTTCGTGTTTCCCCGTTGAGGCTCCTACCGCGTCCGCCCGGCTACGCCGTCCGCGCCGGTTCCAGGCCCGCCCGGCGCAGGGCCCGGTGCACGCCCTCCGGGGTGAGGACGCCGACCAGCGCGCCGGATTCCGGGTGCGTGACCCCGATCCGGCCCGAGTCCTCCTGGAGCAGGGCGGCGAGGGCCTCGCGCAGGGAGGCCCCCAGGGCCACGGTCGCGGCCGGGGCGCTCCCGCCCGGGGCGGCCGTCAGGTCGGCCTCGGTGACCGGGGTGACGGCGAGCCGCTTGAGGCCCCGGTCGGCGCCGACGAAGGAGGCCACGTAATCGGTCGCGGGGGCGGCGAGGACCTCCGCCGGGCGGGCGAACTGCTCGATGGTGCCGGTTCCGTACACCGCGATGCGGTCGCCGAGCCGGACCGCCTCCTCCAGATCGTGCGTGACCAGCAGGATCGTCTTGCGGACGGTCTTCTGAAGGGCGAGGAACTCGTTCTGGAGGCGTTCGCGCACCACCGGGTCCACCGCGCCGAAGGGCTCGTCCATCAGCAGGACCGGCGGGTCGGCGGCGAGCGCGCGGGCCACGCCGACGCGTTGGCGCTGCCCGCCGGACAGCTGCTCGGGGTAGCGGCCCCCGTAGACGGCGGGATCGAGTCCGACCAGTTCGAGCAGCTCGGCCGCCCGTGCGCGGGCCTTGGCCTTGGGGGTGCCGATCAGCTGCGGCACGGTCGCCGTGTTCTCCAGCACCGTCTTGTGCGGGAACAGCCCGACCTGCTGGATGACGTAGCCGATCCGGCGGCGCAGCTCGACGGGATCGGCCGCCGCGATGTCCTCGCCGCCGAGCAGGATCCGGCCGGAGGTGGGCTCGATCAGCCGGTTGACCATCTTCATGGTGGTCGTCTTGCCGCAGCCCGACGGGCCCACCAGAGTGACCAGCTCACCCTCCGCGACCTCGAAGGACAGGTCCTCGACAGCCGTCGTCCCGTCGGGGTAGCGCTTGGTCACGTGCTCGAATCGGATCACCCGACCATCCTCCCCCACGCCCGCGGTCGCGTGGGCGAAGGGTTTGTAAGAGGAGTGTTGCGTGTGTGCGAACGATTCCGGCCATTGTCGGTCCCGGGGGTTAAGGTCGCTCCTGGCATTCATGGGCGACGGGACGGGGGACGGAGGTGCGGAGCGTGGCCGGGCAGAACTGCCTCGTGGCGAACGACTGGATCTGCTGGGACTACGTCAGCTCCCGCTCCCAGGAACTCACCGACGCCACCGTCGAGCACGTCTGGATCACCGTCGTCTCGGTGCTCATCGGCGTCGCCGTGTCCCTGCCGCTCGCCCTGCTGGCCCGCCGGGGCCGCCGTTGGGCGGCCCCCGTGCTGGGCCTGACCACCCTCCTCTACACCGTCCCCTCCCTCGCCATGTTCTCGCTGCTGCTGCCCTTGTTCGGGCTGTCGGCCACCCTCGTGGTGACCGGCCTGGTGCTGTACTCGCTGACCATCCTGGTCCGCAACGTGCTGGCCGGTCTGGAAGCCGTCCCCGAGGAGGTGCGGGAGGCCGCGCGCGGGATGGGCTACGGCCCCACCCGACTGCTGTGGCAGGTCGAACTGCCGCTGGCGCTGCCCGCGCTGCTCGCCGGGGTGCGGATCGCGACGGTCTCCACCGTGGCGCTGACCACCGTCGGCTCCATCGTCGGCAAGGGGGGCCTGGGCAACCTGATCGCCCCCGCCGTGAACAGCTCCTTCAAGGCCCAGGTGCTCACCGCCTCCGTGCTGTGCGTGCTGCTCGCGCTCGTCGCCGATCTGCTGCTGCTCGGGCTGCAACGGCTGCTGACCCCCTGGACCCGGGCCGGAGCCGCCCGCTCCGCCAAGGAGGCCTGACCCGATGGGCGTACTGGGACAGGCCTGGGACTGGCTGGCCGACGGGGCCAACTGGGCCGGGGAGAACGGCGTCTGGCACCGGCTCGGCGAGCACGTCTACGTCAGCGGGATCGCCCTGGCCGTCGCCTGCGCGGTGGCCCTGCCGATCGGGCTGTGGCTCGGCCACCTCGGCAAGGGCGGCACCCTCGCGGTGAACGTCTCCAACGTCGGGCGGGCCGTGCCGGTCTTCGCGGTGCTGGCCCTGTTCATGGTCTCGCCGCTGCGCAGCGCCGGCTACCTGCCGACCATCGTCGCCCTGGTGCTGTTCGCCGTGCCCCCGCTGCTGACCAACGCCTACGTGGGCATGCGCGAGGTGGACCGTTCGGTGGTCGAGGCGGCCCGGGGCATGGGCATGTCCGGCCTCCAGCTGTTCCTGCGCGTGGAGCTGCCGCTCGCGCGCGGTCTGGTGATGACCGGGCTGCGCTCGGGCGCCGTGCAGGTCATCGCCACCGCCACGATCGCGGCGATGGTCGGCCAGGGCGGTCTGGGCCGGATCATCACGGCCGGCTTCAACACGTACAACACCCCGCAGGTCGTCGCCGGGGCGCTGCTGGTGGCCCTGCTGGCGCTGCTGGTGGAGGGCGCCCTGGTGGCGGCCGACCGGCTGCTGCTGCGGCGCCCGGCGGCGCGCTGACCCCTGGCCGCCCCCCTGCTCGATCCCCTGACCCTTCGCGAAACGGAGTACCTCCATGAGCAAGTCCACGCGTGTCCTCGGCGCGTCCCTGGGCGCCCTGGCGCTGACGGTGTCCCTGGCCGCGTGCGGCGGTGACACCCTGGAGAAGTCCAAGGACGGCGGCTCCTCCGCCCCCGCGGCCTCCGGGGGCGCCAAGGGCAAGCTCGTGATCGGCGCGGCCGGGTTCACCGAGTCCAACGTGCTGGCCGAGCTGTACTCCCAGCTGCTCCGCCAGGCCGGCTACAGCCCCTCCATCACCACGGTCAGCAACCGCGAGCTGTACGAACCCTCCCTGGAAAAGGGCGAGATCGACGTGGTCCCGGAGTACGCGGCCACCCTCGCCGAGTTCCTCAACGCCAAGGTCAACGGCAAGGACGCGCCCAAGGACAAGCCGGTCGCCTCCAGCGACGTGACCGCCACGGTCGCCGCCCTCGACAAGCTCGCGACCCCGCTCGGCATCAAGGCCCTGCCGGTCGGTCAGGCGGTCGACCAGAACGCCTTCGCGGTCAGCAAGGAATTCGCCGAGAAGAACAAGCTCAAGACGCTTTCCGATCTGGGGAAGTCCGGGCTGAAGGTGAAGATCGCGGCGGGCGACGAATGCTCCGTCCGCCCCTTCTGCTCCCCCGGGTTGGAGAAGACGTACGGAATCCAGGTTTCCGGTATCGACCCGAAGGGAGTCGGCACCCCGCAGGCCAAGCAGGCGGTCAAGGACGGCGTCGACCAGCTGGTGCTGACGACCACCACCGACGCGACCCTCGACAGCTTCGGCCTCGTCCTCCTGGACGACGACAAGAAGCTCCAGAACGCCGACAACATCCTGCCGGTGGTCAACGCCAAGGACGCGGGCTCCCCGGAGATCGAGGCCGCACTCGGCGGTCTGACCAAGGTCCTCACGACGGCCGACCTCGTCGACCTGAACCGGAAGGTGGACGCCGAGCGCGCCAAGCCGGCGGACGTCGCGAAGGCCTATCTCGAAGCCAAGGGCCTTCTGACGAAGTAGCAGTTACCGGTTTGAGGGCTATTCGTGGGGTAACTGCCCGGCAAGAGATTGCCGGGCGGGTATCCCACGGGTCGCCCCCGCCCTGTAAATTTCAGGCCATGCCCCGTGGACGCCACCGCAATCCCGAACCCTTGCACCGTCTCCTCACGCCGACGGCCGTCGCCGGGGTCAGCGTGGCCAGTGCCGGCGCCGCCTGGACCATGGCGGAACCCCTTCCGCTCCGGCTGCTCGTGGCCCTCACGGCCGCCGCGGGCGTGGGCGCCGCCGTCCTCATGCGCGCCTGGGACCGGGCCGCCGGCCGCCGGGTGGCGGAACTGGCCCGGGACCGGGTCAAGGACGAGTGGAAGACGGACGAGCGGATAGCCGAGCTCGAATCCGACCTGGAAGAGGCGCGGGTGCTGCGGGCGAAGCTCGACACCAAGCTGCGCGCCAAGCGGGTCGAAGTCGCCGGTCTGCGCGGGGAGCACGCCGCTCTGCTGCGCCGCTACGCCACCGCCGAAACGGAGCGCGCGGGCGCCCTGGAGAAGCGCCGGCTGCTGGCCATCGAGGCCGCGTCCTCCGCCCCGGTGGCCCCGAAGGAACTCCCGGCCGTCTCGCAGGAACGTAACTCCAGCGGCGCCCCCACGGCCGTCGGCTACGCCCGCGCCAACGCGGCGATGGCCGCGCTGGTGCGCAAGGCCGAGGCGACGGAGGCCGCGAAGGCGGCGAAGAGCGCGGAGCCCGCCGCCGGGAGCGCGGGCGCCGTGCCGGCTCCGGCCCCGGCCGCCGCGAAGGCGCTCGGTCCCAGTCCGGTCGCCGAGTCCCACACCCGCCCGGCCACCGCGCCGCCCGCGCTCCCGGCCCGGCGCCCCGCCGCGGCCGTGGCCCCGTACGCGGCCCAGCGCCGCTCCGCCTCGCGCGTCGAGGGCGGCTTCGACTTCTTCGGCACGAAGACCGCTGCCCAGGCCCGCGCCGTGATCGAGTCCGTGCAGAACGAGGACCTGGCCGACGTGGTCGGCGCCGAGGTGCTCGCCGTGCACAAGGCGGAGTCGGTCGAGGGCGGTTCGTCGGACCCGGCCTTCAAGCCGGCCACCCCCGAACACCTCGCGGTGGGCCAGGTCATCGACCTGACGGCCCACGACGAGACCGAACCGATCGACGTCGCCCGCCTGCGCACGGCCATCTCCTAGGAGCCGGCCGGTCGATCACCGGGTGAGTACGCTCGGCTCGTGATCGATCACGGCATTGCCCTGCCGCAGTACCGTCTCCATGTCGTGCCCGCCGTCGTGGCGTTGGCCGGCCCGACATGGCAGCGTGAGGTGTGGCTCGACCCGGGTCGGTTCGAGAACCTCGACCACACCGTGCACGTGCTCTTCGACGACTTCTGCGATGCGGACGATCCGTCGCCCTGGCTGGGGCGGTCCCTTCGCACCGAGGAAGAAGTCGAGCTGATGGCGCGCCTCGGCGCCGCCTACGGAGCGGTGCAGGATTCGGTCGGGGCCGATGCCCGTGACGAGGTCTACCTGGACTCGCCGGGATGGTCCGCGGTGGTCGCCGTCGCGGCTCGACTGGCCCAGGTGCTCGTGTCCAACGATCACGTGGCTCTGAGCAATCTGCATGACGCCGGCCATCACTGGCCCCCCGGCACCGAGCCGACCACGTCCGGGACCGAGAACCGGCCCTCCGCCTCATGAGTGCGACCGGACGACCGGGGGCCCGGGCCGCTGTGGTGACTGCGCCGAGGAAGACGTAGCGGTCCTCGACTCCGCGGCGGGCCGCTCAGGCCGGGGTGTACGTGGTGACCAGGCGGGCCAGGTGGTGGCCGGCCAGAAGGAGCGGGGTGCGGCTCGATGTGAGCTGGGCGGTGGTCTCGGCGCCTTCCAGGGCGGCGACGATCGTCACCGCGAGGTCCCGGGCGTCCTCCTCGCCGATGCCCGAGGCCAGCAGCTTCGCCGCGACGACCTCCTGCCAATGGGTGAAGGCCCGCGCGCACGCCTCCTGGATCTCGGGGAGGCGGCCCACCGTTTCCAGGGCGGTGGCCGTGACGGGGCAGCCGTCGCGCCAGTCCGAGTCCGCGAGCGCGTCCGCGAGGAGGCGGGCCAGCGCCCGGAGCGCCTCGGCGGGATCCGGGTGCGCGTCGAGGCCCGCGCGGAGCATTCCCGCGAACTCCTCGTCGCCGAAGTGGATGGCGGCGACCGCCAGTTCCCGCTTGCCGCCCGGGAAGAAGTGGTAGAGCGAGCCCAGGGTGGCCCCGGCTTCGCGGACGAGCTGCTTGACCGGGGTGTTCTCGTAGCCCCCGTGCTGCATCAGCCGGGAGGCGGTGCCCACCAGGCGCTCGCGCGTTCCCGGTGCGGCCTTCGTAGCCGTAGCCGTGACCCCAGCCGTAGCCGTCGTCGTCGCGGACGCCTTCGCTGTCGCCGCCCCTGTCCCTGTCACTCTCTCCGCCGCCATGGTCGCGATCGTACCCCGAGGAATGGATAGAGCGTTCGTTCTAGTCCCATGCTACGGTCGGCCCGAGCGCTGGATAGAGCGCTCGTTCTAGTGCTTCGTCGTGAGGAGAACCCCGTCGTGAACCAGGTCTCGATCGTCGGTCTCGGTCCCATGGGCCGGGCCATGGCCCACGCCTACCTCGACCGCGGGTACCGCGTCACCGTGTGGAACCGCAGCGCCGGCAAGGACGCCGACCTGCTCGAACGCGGCGCCCTGCGGGCCGGGAGCGTCGCCGGGGCCGTCACCGCCGGAGGGCCGGTCGTGCTCAGCGTCATCGACGTGGACGTCGTGCGCTCCGCGCTCGACGACGCGCCCCTGGAGGGCCGGGTGCTCGTCAACCTGTCCTCGGGCGTCCCGGACCGGGCCCGCGAGGTCGCCCGCTGGGCGGAGGCGCGGGGGGCGTCGTACCTCTCCGGCGGGGTCAACGTCCCGCCCACCGGGATCGGCCGGGAGGGCTCCTCGATCTTCGTCAGCGGCCCCCGCGCGGTCTACGACGAGCATCGCGCCACCCTCGACGTGCTCGCCGCCACCGACTACCGGGGGGCCGACGCCGGCTACGCCCAGCTGTACTACCAGCTCAACATGATCATGTTCTGGACGGCCTACACCGGTTGGTACCAGGCCCTCGCGGTCGCCCGGGCCAACGGCCTGACGGCGACCGACGTCCTGCCGTACGCGGGCTACACGGCCGACACCATGCGGGGCTTCTACGAGGGCTCGGCGCCCCTGGTCGACGCGGACGCGCACGCGGGCACCTACGAGCGCCTCACCATGTGCGCCGCGAGCGTCGAGCATGTGCTGCACACGGCCGCCGACTCCGGCGTGGACACCGCGATCCTCGCCGCCCACGCCGACCTGTACCGGCGCGGGGTCGAGGCGGGCTTCGGCGCGGACAGCAGCTCGCGGCTGATCGGGCTGTTGGGCGGCGGCGGCGGTGGCGCCGTATCGGGCGCCGGCGGGGCCTGATCCGGAACCGGTTCAGCGCACGGAGTCGAACCAGCGGGCGGCCTGGGGGGCCGAGCGGAGCGCCGTCGTCGTGTGGTCGGCGTCCGGGCCCTGGTCGACCAGGTTCGCGCGGACCCCGTGGCGGGCCAGGTCGGCCGTGCAGGCGCGGGCGTTGGCGATCGGGACGTCGGTGTCGCCCGCGCCCGCGTAGAGGCGCACCGGAACGGCGGGCTTCCAGTCGCAGGCCCCGTCGTTGGCCTTGAGGACGTCGAGGAAGGCGCCCTGCGGGTGGCGGACGTTCTCGGACCAGCGGGGGGTGAGCAACCGGTCGAGGTCCTCGGGCAGCCCGTTGATGATCTCCTCGAAGGTGTGGCTGCCGTCGAACAGTCCTTCCACAGCCTGTGCATAAGGTGCCCGGAACGCTTCGGCGGGGTCCCGGTACAGGGGGTGCAGCCGGTTCTGCGCGGTGAGGAAGTAGGCGAGGTAGAAGACGGCGCTGCGCGGTGCGACGCTGCCGTCGGCGATGCCGGGGAGCTCCGAGCCGCTCAGGTCGTACGGTCCGGCCATCGGCGCCAGCGCCCGCAACCGGAACCCGTCGCGGCCGCGGGAGAGTTCGCGGCCGACGGCCATCGCCACCTGGCCGCCCTGGGAGAAGCCGGTGGCGTACACGTCCCGGGTCAGGGGCCGGCCGAGCCGGTCCGCGGCGGTCCTGGAGGCCTTGAGCATGTCGACGGAGGCGGTGACGGCGGAGCCGGTGTCCATGTAGGGGTGCGGGCCGGGGCCGCCGCCCAGGCCCAGGTAGTCCGGGGCGGCGACGGCGCGGCCGGCGGCGGCGTGCACGTAGGGGCTGAGCCGGTTGTAGCCGGCGCCGCCGGAGGGGGCGTCGTCGCGGGTGGCGACGGTGCCGTGGGTGTCGGAGACCAGGTCGAGCCGGTGCGGGCCGCCGCGCGGCAGGACCAGCAGGCCGGTGGCGGTGGCGGGGCGGCCCTGGGGGTCGACGGTGGCGTAGGTCAGCCGGTACGCGGAGACCCCGTGGCGGACGGTGGAGGTGTCCATCCCCTCGGCGGAGAGGGTGGCCGCGACCCGGTCGCGGTCGAGGGATTCGAGCGGGGTGACGGAGATCAGGGCGCCCCGCTCGGACCGTGCGGAGGCCGTCGAGGCGGTGGGGGCGGCCAGGGCGACGGGGGCGGCGAACCCGCCGAGCACGGCGGCGAGGGCCACGGCCGCCGCGCCCCGGCGCAGCCAGGGCCCGCGACCCCGCGCGGTGCGGGTCGAGGTGGCGGCCGTGGCGTTGGCGGCGGTCGTGGTGCTCGCCGCGTCCGTGTGCGCGTGCGTCGTTCCCCGGGTGGCGTTCGCGTGCGTCGTCATGCCCCGAACGCTACGGAGACGCCGCTGCGGCCGACATCCCGGCGACCCCCGGCGCCTGACGGGGGGTAACCCCCGGGCGGCGGGAGGGCGGGCGGCGCCCCGGCCGGGCTCAGAACAGCGGGAGTTGTCCCGGGTGCGGGCCGAGGGCGAAGCCGTCCAGGGTCGGGGCCGAAGCGCCGAGGACCACCCGGGCCCGGGAGCCGGGGCAGGACACGAGGTCGCCGCCTCCGCGTCCGGCGGGCGGGTCGTGGCGGGCGATCCGGCCGGCCGTCACGGCGCAGTCGCGGCCACAGGAGGGGCAGGCCCGACGGGGGGAGTGGGACATGCCCCCAGTCTGCCCTGCCCCACCGACATCGACATCGCCACCGCCATCGCCACCGTCGACGGCCCGGGCGGGGGCGCGGTCGGTGGTCCGGGCCGGGGACCCGGTCAGTCGGTGCGCGAGGCCGCCCAGGTCTCGTGGGCCGCGTCCACCCGGGCCCACAGGGCGGCGCGGTCCTCGGGGGTGAGGTCGTCGAGCCTGCGCCGGAAGAGCCCCTCGATGACCTCGAACATCTCCCGCGGCCCGCTCAGTTCCCGCTCCGTCTTCCCCTTCCCGGGGACGGACCGGGTCAGGACACGGCCGCGCAGGCTGTCCGCGCCGTCCGCGTCCCGCCGGATCACCGCGAAGGTCCGTACGAAGGGGGAGTCCTCGGAGGTGGACATCCAGGTGTGCATCGCCTCGAAGTCGGCCGTCGTCGCGGGGGCGTCCCGGAAGTTGACCCGGGGCATGTGTCCGAGCGGGCTGAGGAAGGTCCAGCCCGGGGCCTCGCCCGCCGGCGGCTCCAGCCGCTCCATCGCGTACGCGGAGCCGCCCTGTCGGTAGGCGCCCTCGCGCAGCGGCAGCGGCTCGTGGGGGCCGTCGCCGAGCCCGACGTCCACCCAGTACGCCCGGCCCTCGACGCGCACCGTCAGGGTGAGGTGCCCGCCGTTGACCTCGCGGGAGGCCGCGTCGTCGAGCACGCCGCCGACGTGGCGCGTGACCTCGTAGCCCAAGGTCTCCAGGAGGTGCGCGAAACCGCCGTTGAGGTGGTAGCAGTAGCCGCCCCGGCCGGCGGCGAACCGGCGCACCGACAGCTCGGGGTCGATGCCGGGCGGCCGGCCGAGCTGGATCTCGATGTTGTCGTAGGCGACGCGCTCCAGATGGGCGCGCTGGAGCGCGAACAGGCCCCCGGCGGAAGGGGATCCGGGGTCGGTGATGCCCAGCCGGCGCAGGTAGGCGGATACGGGAGTGCTCATGACGGCACCCTAGGACGGGCCGCCGGCCCGGTCCCGGGGATTTCCCCGGGGTCCGTCAGGTCCGCGACCCGCCCCGGACCGGGCCTACTTGTCGATGTCGCCGACCACGAAGAAGAGCGAGCCGAGGATCGAGACCATGTCCGCGACCAACTGCCCGGGCAGCAGGACGGCGAGGGCCTGGATGTTGTTGTAGGAGGCACTGCGCAACTTCAGCCGGTACGGGGTCTTCTCGCCCTTGGAGACGAGGTAGTAGCCGTTGATGCCGAGGGGGTTCTCGGTCCAGGCGTACGTCGCCCCCTCGGGCGCCTTGAGCACCTTCGGCAGCCGCTGGTTGATCGGCCCCGGCGCCAGCTCCGCCATCCGGTCCAGGCAGGCCACGGCCAGGTCGAGGGCGTTGTGGGTCTGGTCGAGGAGCACCTCGAAGCGGGCCAGGCAGTCGCCCTCGCCGCGGGTGACCACCTTGAGCACGTCCTGCAGCTCCCCGTAGGCGAGGTACGGCTCGTCGCGCCGGAGGTCGAAGTCGACGCCGGAGGCGCGGGCGACGGGGCCGGAGACCCCGTACGCGTGGACGGCCTCGGCGGACAGCACGCCCACCCCGCGGGTGCGGCCGCGGAAGATCTCGTTGCCGTGGACGAGCTTGTCGTAGACGTCCATGCGGGTGCGGACGTCGGCGATGGCGGCGCGGGCGCGGCCGAGCCAGCCGGCCGGGAGGTCCTCCTTGAGGCCGCCGACCCGGTTGAACATGTAGTGCATGCGGCCGCCGGAGATCTCCTCCATCACGGCCTGGAGCTCCTCGCGCTCGCGGAACGCGTGGAAGATCGGGGTGATCCCGCCCAGTTCGAGCGGGTACGACCCGAGGAACATCAGGTGGTTCAGGACGCGGTTCAGCTCGGCGAGGAGGGTGCGCATCCACACCGCCCGCTCGGGGACCTCCATCCCCAGCATCCGCTCGACGGCCATGACCACGCCCAGCTCGTTGGAGAAGGCGGACAGCCAGTCGTGGCGGTTCGCGAGCATCACGATCTGTCGGTAGTCGCGCGCCTCGAAGAGCTTCTCGGCGCCGCGGTGCATGTAGCCGACCACCGGCTCGGCACTGACGATGCGCTCGCCGTCCAGGACGAGGCGCAGGCGCAGCACGCCGTGGGTGGAAGGGTGCTGCGGTCCGATGTTGAGCACCATGTCGGTGCTCTCCGCCGCGCCGCCGATGCCGACCGTGGTCTCCGTCATGGCGGCATTCTCTCAGCCCTACGCTGGGGGCATGGGAACCGGGACGAAGGGTGAGACGACCCCGCCCGAATGGGTGGGGTTGCCGGGCGGGCTGCTCGGGATGCGAAGACTGCTGCTGGTGATCTGGACGGTGCTCCTCACGGTGGCGACGGCGGTTCCGCTGGGCCTGTTCGTCGGGCCCGGCTGGGCGGCCCTCGGGGTGGTGTGGATCGGGGTCCTGGCGTGGGGGTGGGTGATGATCGGGCGGAACTGGCGGTCCTGGCGGTACGCCGAGCGGGCCGACGACCTGCTGATCAGCCGGGGCGTGCTGTGGACGGAGCAGACCGTCGTCCCGTACGGGCGGATGCAGCTGGTGGAGGTGACCTCGGGCCCGCTGGAGCGGCGCTTCGGGCTGGCCTCCCTCCAGCTCCACACCGCCGCCGCCGCGAGCGACGCCCGGATCCCGGGGCTGGCGCCCGCCGAGGCGGAGCGGCTGCGGGACCGGCTGACGGAGCTGGGCGAGGCCCGATCGGCCGGGCTGTGAGCGCGGGGGAGGCGCCCGGCGGGCGGGGCGGGGAGGGCTCTGCGGGGTCGGTGGGGTCGGCGGGTCCTGCGGGTCCTGCGGGTCCTGCGGGTCCAGTGGGTCCAGTGGGGCCTGTGGGTTCGGTGGGGTCGGACGGTGGTGCGGGTTCCGCCGGATCCGTCGGTTCCGGCGAGCGGAGGTTGCACTTCCTCACGCCGCTGCGCCGGGCCTGGGTGCCGATCGCCGCGACCCTCGGCATCGTCGTCCAGCAGGGCGACCGCGCCCAGGAGTGGGTCACCGAGGCCTCCGTCGTGCTGCGGCTGCTCGGGCTGGCGGTACTGGTGGTCGGCTTCGGCTCGTACGGCTTCCTCAGCTGGTGGTTCACCCACTACTCCGTCACCGACACCGAACTCCGCATCCGCACCGGGCTGCTCTTCCGCCGCACCGCGCACATCCGCCTCGACCGGATCCAGGCCGTGGACGTCACCCGTCCGCTGCTGGCCCGGGTGGCGGGCGTCGCGAAGCTCCGGCTCGACGTGATCGGCACCGAGGACAAGGACGAGCTGGCCTTCCTCTCCGAGCCGGACGCGGTCGCGCTGCGCGCCGAGTTGCTGGCCCGGGCGGCGGGCTTCGCGCCGGCGACCGCCACCGAGGTGGGTCAGGCCCCGGAGCGGGAGCTGCTGAGGGTGTCGGTGCGGGACCTGGTGGTGTCGATGCTGCTGACCCTGGGCGCGTGGGCCGCCCTGGCGGGCGGGGTCGGGGCCCTGGCGGTGGTGTGGACCCTCAGCCTGAGCCCCTGGGCGGCGTTGGCGGCCCTGGTGCCGGTGCTGGGCGCGGCGTGGGCGGGCACCGCCGGCCGTTTCCTCGCCGAGTACGACTGGACCGTCGCCGAGTCCCCCGACGGGCTCCGCCTGGACCACGGACTGCTCGACCGGGCCCACGAGACCGTCCCGCCGGGGCGGGTGCAGACCGTGCGGGTCGTGGAGCCCCTGCTGTGGCGCCGGCGCGGGTGGGTCCGCGTGGAGCTGGCCGTGGCGGGCTCCAAGAACGACGTCCTGGTGCCGGTGGCGACCAGGGCCGCCGCCCACGCCGTGATCGCCCGGGTGCTGCCGGGGGCGGATCTGGACGCCCTGGAGTTCAGCCCGTCCCCGAGGGCGGGCTCGCGGTGGGTGGTGCCGGTGTGGTGGAAGGGGTACGGGCTGGCGGTGTCGCCGGAACTGTTCGCGGCCCGGCGCGGGCGCCTGTGCCGGCGTACGGAGATCGTTCCGCACGCGAAGGTGCAGAGCGTGCGGCGTACGCAGGGCCCCTGGGAGCGGGCCCGCGGCGTGGCCGACCTGCGCGTGGACACCGGCGCGAACGGCACCGTCACCGCTCGGCTCCGGGGGGCGGACGAGGCCACCGAACTGCTCGCCGCCCAGGCGTCCCGCTCCCGCACCTCCCGCGCGAGCGCCCGCCCGGACCGCTGGATGACCTGAGCCGCCGGCGCCCACGGGCGCCGTCCCGGTGGGGACTTCCCGGCCGGCCGGCCCCGTACGCCCGGCTCGTCGACCGATGGTTTTCGGCCGACCCTGGCCGCGAGGCCGCCCGTCGGGGGGCGGCGGACGCTGGGAAGTCGGTCGGCGGCCGGTGCGCTTCGGGGCCGACCGGCGAGGTGTCGCGCTCCTGTCCAGGGCGATCGCGGGGGTCTCGCTGCCGGGGAGAAGTGGAGGCGGGGCCTCGGCAGGGGCGAATTTCGGACAGACGTTCCAGCCATGTGAAACCGTGTTTGTGTTCGCAACGTCCCTTGGGTAGACAGGTACGCACACGAGTGACGCCACGACACTTCAGGGGTGGGTGAATGAAGTTCGACATGGGCAGTACGACGCTGTCCGAACTGGGCAAGGCCACGGGTGGCTCCAGCGAGGACCTCGGCACGCTGATCAAGCTGCTGATCGCCGCCGCGGACCCGCTGGAAGGCAAGTTCAACGGCGCCGGCCGGGCCGCGTTCGACTCGTTCAAGCAGCGTTCGGACGCCATCACCGGCGAGCTGAACGCCTCGCTGCGCGCCATCATCGGCGGCCAGTCCGGGATGGACACCTCGTTCGTCGCCGGTGACCACGAGCAGGCGGACCAGGCCCACCAGAACATGGGCTCCGCGAACTTCGACGCCGCCCGCTTCGGCGCGCGCTGAATCCGGGGGGATCGAACCACATGGCACAGAACATGGACCGCACCTCGTACGACATCGGCGCTTCGGTGGAGGTGCAGGGCGGCATCGGCGGGATCATCGGCCAGTTGGAGCGGGTGCTCGGCGACCGCGACACCGCGGTGAAGGCCGCGATGGCCGAGTTCACGGCCGACGGGGTGTCGGACGAGTACCACGGCAAGGAAGTCCGGTGGAACCGGGCCGCGAACGAGGTCCGCGACATCATCCGCCTCGTGCGCACCACGCTGGAGCAGAACGACGCGACCGCGCAGGCCACGCTCTCCAAGGCCAAGGCGGCGGTCGACAACATCGGCTGACGCCGGGCGGGCCGGTCGACGCGGAGTCGCCGGGGAAGGGACACGGGGGTAGGTCATGGACTGGGACATCAAGCCGTCCGGTGTGCAGGGGGTCGTCAACAAGACCATCACCGCCTCCGAGGGCTTCCAAAAAGCGGGCACGTCGCTCCAGAAGGAGCTTCCGGAGGCCGCCAAGCACGCTGGGACGATCACTCCGGGCGGCGGTACGGGCGGCGAGGGCGGCGGCATGGGTCCGATCGCGGGCGCCCTGGGCGAGCTCATGGCCTCCCACGAACACCGCCTCGCCTTCATCGGGGCGCGTACGTCGGCCTCGATCAACGGGGCGGTGAACGCGACGACGGCGTACGTGCACGGAAATCTGGAGCAGGCGGCGAACGCGCAGCGCGAGGCGCTCAAGGAACCGAAGGTCGACCTCCCGGGGGCGGGGCAGAAGTGACGGACCACGTACCGATCAATCCGTGCACGATCCCGCAGTTCACCGGTGACCTCGCCGCACTGGAGCTGAACAAGACGGCGCTGACGACGGCCGCGGGGACCTTCCGCGACGCCGGCTCGAACGTCGACTCCGAGTTCCAGGGGCTGGCCGCCTTCTACACGGCGCCGGAGGCGGCGCAGCTGTTCGCGACGACCAAGCCGATCAAGACGGACAGTGATTTCTTCGCCGACCAGTTGGAGACGGCCGCGAAGGCGCTGGGGGAGTACGCGACCGAGGCCAGGCCGATCGTGGCCCGGCTGAAGGAGCTCCAGGCGAAGGCCACCACCTTCAGCAACAAGATCAGTGGGGACGAGCACTGGAAGGACGACGGGGACAAGATCGATGAGAACAACGATCTGATCCACGACGTCAACGCGGCCGTCTCGGCGTTCTGGGCGGCCGAGCGCACCTGTGCGAACAAGATCCGCGCCCTGTACTGCGCGGCGCCGCTGACGGCCGACGACGGCTCGCACGGCGCGAACATGTACGGCTACAAGGGCGAGGACCTCAACAACGCGCAGGATCTGCCCTGGGGTTCGCAGCTGGAGGAGACCCACCGCTGGTACGAGGTCGGGCACTGGGTGAAGTCCTTCGTCTGGGACGGCCTGATCGTCGACGGCATCTGGGGCACGATCCGCGGGCTGGGCACCCTGGTCGGCGTGGACGGCCTCGACGCCGCGGGGAAGGCCTGGACGGGTCTGGCCAAGCTGGCGACGGGGCTGGCGATCACCATCACGCCGGGGCTGGGCACCGCCTTCTGGATGGCCGACGACAAGCAGCTCCCGGGGTGGATCCGGGACTCGCGCACGGCGATGAAGGAGACCGGCAAGGCCCTGGTCGCGTGGGACGAGTGGGGCAAGAACCCGGGCCGCGCGGCGGGCGCGGTCACCTTCAACGTGCTGACCACCGTGTTCACGGGCGGCGCCGGTACGGCCGCCAAGACGGGCGCCGTCGCGAAGGTGCTCAGCGTCGCCGGCAAGGCCGGCAGGCTCATCGACCCGATCACCTACATCGGCAAGGCCGGCTCGCTGGCGAAGCTGAAGGTCGGTGACCTGTTCGCGAACCTGGGCAAGGTCGACGGGGCCTTCCCGAAGATCGACGACGTGGTCTGGAAGGACCTCCCCAAGGCCGACGCCCCGGGCATCACCTTCCCGCACCCGGACGACACGGTCCGGCTGCCCGACGACGCCATGGGCCGTCCCCAGTACTACGACAAGACCACGAACCAGCTCCTGGACCACACGGGCGCCCCCAAGCAGGACCTCACCTCAGTACCGAAGGGCTCCGACCACCCGCTGGTCGAGGTCCCGAAGCGCGAGCCGGTCACGGTCGGCGCCCCGGCCCACACGGTGGACGTCACCTCCCACACCCCGGGCGGCGTGGCGGGCCACACCCCGGGCGGCCCGGTCACCCACACCCCGGGCGGCGTCGCGGACAACACGGTCCACAACAGCCACACCGAACCGGGCGGAGGCGGCGGCACGACGGGCCACGGCGGCTCGGACACCACCCCCACGACGGGCGGCACCCACCACACGGACACCCCGGGCCCGACCGGCCACGGCGACACCCCGGGCATCCCCCACCAGGGCGACGGCCCGGGCGGCGGCGCCGGTGGCGGCCACGACGGTCCGGGCGGTGGCCACGACGGGGCGGACCCCAACAACCCGCCCGTCCACCTGGACGGGGACAGGATCACGCAGCAGCCCTCGGGCAAGATGGCGCCCGAACGCGAAGTCGCGGTCACCGAGTCCCTCACGAAGTCGAAGGTCCCCGCAGGCGATCAAGCGCGCATGCTGACACAACTGAAGAAATCGGAGTACGGGGCGGCCGTCGCGGACTACATCGCCGGCGGGAAGTTCTCCGACATCCCCAACTATCGGGAATTGATCTTCCAGGTAAAGCAGCCGGGCATGATGCCCGCGGTGCACCAGGCGCTGGAGCACGCGGCGGAACTCCAGGCGAAGAACATCGGACACATCGAGTTCGAACTGAAGATGCCCGAGCGGGGCCTGGACCTGGATGTCGCGACCAGGGTCGACGGTCGGATCGAGTACGGTGCCCAGCTCAAGGACGTCCAGAGCGTCAAGGGCATCAAGTCGGCTGTCAATGGAATCGCCGAAAAGCAGCTGAAGGGCGACGGAGTTGACGTCAAGGCCGCGATCCTCGACATCCACGACGTGAAGGGCGCATTGTCGGAACGGGACCTGAATGTGGTCCAGCGGGCCGCGGACCGTACCAATGCCTCGTTCGAGCTCCGCTTCAACGACGGTTCCATCACCGTCTATCCGACCAAAGCCACTCAGCCGTGAGGAAAAATTCAATGTCGCTTCTGATGCGCGCGCCGAGGGAGAGCGGCTCGTGGTTCTGGGACCTCGACGACGTGAGCGAGGTTGGGCTGGAGCCCGCCCTCGCGACGGCCGAGCGGATGGCCGCCGTGCTGTCCGCGCACGGTCTCCTGGAGCCGTACGGCCTGGAGTGGAGCTGGTTCGAGGTCGGCAAGGGCGGGCTCGGCATCGACAGTGGGCTGAGCCTCGTCAGCAGGTCGCTGGGTGACGAGAAGCTCGCCGACGAGATCCGTGCCTGCCGGCCCGTGGGCCACCCGGGCGCGGAGATGACGGGCTTCGTCGTCGTCGGGTCGGGGACGTGGTTCGACGCCGAGGGGGCCGGCCACAAGGAGCAGCGCCTCGTGGAGCTGCTGGTGTCTCCGGACTCGATCGGGCCGTCGGCGGAGCTGTCGGTGTTCCACGACGTCTGGGGCACCTGCGACTTCCGCGGCACCCCGCATCCCGCCGTGCAGGCCCACAACGCGCCCCGCCTCGCCGCGGCCCTGCGGGAACTCGACGCGCTGCTGGGCGTCGAGGCCGAACCGGGGGAGCCGACCTACTTCGGCACGGCCAAGGCGTACGGAGTCGAGGACGCCGAACTCCTCGACGGCCGCGGGCCCGACCTCACCGACCTGATGTAGCCGCGAGCCCCAGCCCGCCGGGAGAGCTGTGATCACATCCGAGCCGGTCGGCGCATGGTTCTGGGAGCCCGCCCCGGTCGCCCGCGCCTCCGAGGACGGGACGCCGAGGGCGGCGCTCGATCTGCTGACGGACGTCGGGGACACGTTGGTCGCCCTCGGGCTGGTCACGGGCGAGGGCACGGCGTCGATCGTCCTGCGCGAGCGGCGTGCCGTGACCGTTCCCCGGTACGAGATCCGTGACGTTCCCGTGGGGCCGGGTGACGGTTTCGGCCCGGGTGTCACGGACGCGGTCGGGCGGGCCGCTGACGTGGGCCTGTTGCCGGGGCGCCTGCTGACGCTGAGCCTGAAGCAGGCCGGCGAGTGGTCGGAGGCCGGAGTCGGGCGCCGTGCGGAGAAGCGGTTCAGCGTACGGATCGACGTGTGGGGCGAGGGTGCGGTGGTGCTCGCGCTGGCCGCCTATGCGGACGCCTGGCTGACCCTCGACCTGAGGGAGCGCCCGCAGCCCGAGGTGGCCGCCGAGAACGCGCCCCGTCTCGCTGCCGCTCTGCGACGGATCTCCGAACTGACGGGATCGGAGGTCGACCCCGGGGACCCCACCCGGCACGCCCGGCCCACCACCGTAGGGTTCGCCGACCTGCTGGTGGAGGGGGCGGAGTACGAGGACTCCTGGGGCACGTTCGAGGTCCCGGCACGCTGGAAGCGGCTCATGGGGATGCTCCCCGCGCCCTCCGAGGGCCAGGACTTCGCGAGCACCACGGACCGCCCCGTCCGCTACGCACGGGTACGACGCGGGGAGCGGGTCCTCGGCTACCTCTGGGCGTCCGTCGGTGACGAGGCGGCCGGGTACGAGCCCCGTACGGCGGCCGGCGACGCGGCCTTCGAGGCCGGCGTGCCGTGGCTGCTCGGGCTCCGCGCCGAGCGACTGCGGGGCGCCGGAGCCCTCCGGGCGTGGCAGGGGCTCTTGGGCGGGTCGCACAGCGGCCCGGAAGGCTCGGCGGTCGACACCGAGGAGCACGAGGCGGCCTCGCTGGACGCCTTGGCGGAACG
The DNA here is from genome assembly GCF_044741845.1 of Streptomyces sp. NPDC088097. Taxonomy (NCBI): domain Bacteria; kingdom Bacillati; phylum Actinomycetota; class Actinomycetes; order Kitasatosporales; family Streptomycetaceae; genus Streptomyces; species Streptomyces sp. NPDC088097. The sequence goes on along the minus strand of NZ_JBIUTJ010000011.1, from coordinate 63,143 downwards.
GTCGGCCAGGTACTGAACCCCGCCTCAGGCGACGAGCAGGGTCTTGGCGCGGAGGAGGACGTCGTCGTCATCCAACGCCACCGCCCCCGCCTCGACATCGGTCACGATCCGCCGCAGGACCTTAGCCCACTCCCTCTGAGCTGCCGCTCGACGTGCTGAGGGCTTCTGGCACGGATCACGACGATTACCTGTACCACTGGGTGGCGGCGCTCCAGGCGTATGGGTTGAAGCGGCCGGGGTTGGTGGAGCAGTTGACGGCGACGTTCGACCGGACGCATCCGGATGTCGCGGTGATCGCGGGTCGGGAGTACATCCGGCAGGCGGCGCATCCGCCGATCAATGTGTTCTACACGTTCCTCGGCAAGGACGAGGCGGCTTTTCACGCGACGCTGTTGGAGGCTCTGGAGCTTCATCGGCGGTATTGGACGGCGACGCCCGAGCGGGCCGGTGACATCGACGGGCTCGTGCCGCTTGGCATCCTCGCGGTGGCCTGTCTCGCCCATGACGGCGGGATTCCGGTCCGGGTCGAGTCCCCGTATCTGCCCGCGCACCTCCTCAGGCGATCCCGGGTCGGCGGGGACATCGTTACGGAAGCGGGGGCGGGCGCCGGTTTCGCCGGGGGGAACGGACGTACTAGCGTCGGGGGCGACAGGGAGGGGGCGTGATGGCGGCAGAGGACTACGACAGCCAGTTGCTGGAGTCGGTCGCGGTACGGCGGCGCCGGATGCGGGACGCCGTGCTGTTCGGGGCCCAACGCGGCCGGCGGATGGCCGACGAACGGATCGGGAAGGCCGTCGCCGGGCTCGTCATCGCGGCCGTGCTGTGCGCCGGCTGCGTCGGCTGGTCGTTCATCTCGCACCGCCTCATCGGCAAGGTCGGCACCCCGGGGCAGGTCAGTACACGGTGATAGGTTCGGGCGCGTGGTGAGCATGGGGGCGGGAAGCGGTACGGCGTTGAGTCGGGTCACCCTCGTCGGTGAGCGGCGGCGGATGGATCTCGTACTGCCCTCCGAGGAACCCGTCGGGCGGCTCCTGCCCGACGTCATACGGATGTTGGACGACCGCGTGGCCGCGCAGCCGACGCTGCGCCACCTCGTGACCGGCGACGGGTCGGTGCTCGAACACGACACCTCCCTCGCGGACGCCGGCATCGTCGACGGGGCCGTGCTGCGCCTGGTCCGGGTGCAGGACGTGCCGTCCGCGCCGGTGGTGCACGACGTCACCGACGAGGCGGCCGAGGACCTCGACGTACGGGCCTGGCGCTGGCGGCCCGCCGCGCGCAGGGTCACCTCCGGGGCGGCCCTGGTCGCCTGGGCGCTGCTCGCCGGCTGGTTCGCCCGCCGGGAGTTCGCGCCGGGCGCGGTGGCCGGGGTCCTGCTCGCCGGCGCCGCCGGCTGCGGGCTCGCCGGGGCGCTGCTCGGGCGGCTCGGGCGGTCCGGGATCGCGGCGGCCCTGCTGGCCACGACCGGCGCCGTCGGCGTGCTCGGGGCGTGGACCCTGGGCGACGCGCAGCACTGGGGGGCCATGGGCCGGCTCGCGGCGGTGGCCGCGGCGCTGACCGTCGCGCTCGCGCTGCTGGGGTGGTTCACGCCGCTCGGGCGGGGCGGCTTCGTCGGAGCGGCCGCCCTGGTGGTGCTCACCGGGGCCTGGGAGGTCGTGGCCGTGCTCCAGGGCGGCTCGGGGGCCCGTACCGGAGCCGTGCTCGCCGTGGTGTCGGTGGTGCTGCTGGGGATGTTGCCGCGTCTCGCGCTGGCGGCGGCCGGACTGACCGGGCTCGACGACCAGCGGGCGCGGGGGGCCTCGGTCAGCCGGTACAAGGTCGCGACCGCCCTCGGCGCCACCCACCGGGGCATGGCGCTGGCCACCCTGGCCACCGCCGTCTCGGCGGGCGCGGGCGGGGTTCTGGCGCTGCGGGACCCGGACGTCTGGACGGTGTCCCTGGCCGTGGCGACCGCTGCCGTGCTGTGGCTGCGCGCCCGGGCGTTCCCGCTCGTCGCGGAGGTGGTGGCGCTGCTCCTGGGCGGCGCGGCCGTCACCGTGGCGGCCCTGCTGGTGTGGGCGGAGCGGTCCGGCGCGGCCGGGCCCTTGGCCGCCCTGCTGGTGCTGGCCCTGCTGTCGCTCGGCGTGCTCGCGGTCCAGCCGCCCGAGCACGTACGGGTCCGGCTGCGGCGGTTCGGGGACACCGCCGAGTCGCTCGGCGTCATCGTGCTGTTCCCGCTGCTCATCGGGGTGTTCGGCGTGTACGGGCGGCTGCTCGGCACCTTCGCGTAAGGGTTGCGACTCACACATGTCAGACATGAACCGGCACGACGTGAACCGGCAGGACGTGAACCGGCACGACGACTGGCAGGCCGGGGTCCTCGGCGAGCTGACCGGAGCGGCGCCGACGCCCGCACCGCCCGGCCCCGGCCCCGGCCCCGTGCACCCGGCGCCCGCCGGCCCCGTCCTCGCGCAGGCCCCCGCGCCGCCCCCGGCCCCCTACGCCTACGCGCAGGCCACCGGCCGCGTCGCCCCCGAGACCGTGCAGGTCCCCGGCGCCGACGCCCCCGTCGGCCGCGCCCGGCACGGCGACCCCCTGGCGCGCCGCGCCCTGCGAACCCTGCGCGGGGCGCTCGGCTCCTCCGTGGCCAGGGCCGTCGCCGTCGAGACCGGGCTCGCGACGCAGGTGCAGCAGCCCGTCACCACCGGCCGGCACATCGTCGTCACCAGCATCCGGGGCGGCTCCGGCAAGACCACCGTCACCGCCCTCCTCAGCCGCACCTACAACCACCTCCGGCACGACCCGGTGCTGACCGTGGAGGCGGACGCCGCCCTCGGCACCCTCCCCGTCCGGCTCGGCGTGCGGTCGCTGCGCTGGACCTGCGGCGACCTCGCCCAGATCGTCCGCCCCTCCATGCAGCTCACCGACGTCACGGGCTACCTCGTCCCGCTCGCCGACGGCGGTTGGCTGCTGCCCGGCAGCCAGGGCCGGATCGGCGCCCAGGTGGACGTGGCCACCTACCGGACCGTGATGGTCGCGCTGCGCCGCTACTTCGGGGTCACCGTCGTCGACTGCGAGACCCTGCCCGGCGAGGTGGCCCGTACCGCCCTCGACACCGCGCACGCCCGGGTCCTCACCACCCCCGCCACCACCGAGGGGCTGGTGTCCACCCTCGCCGTCCTCGACTGGCTGGCCACCCTCCCCGTGCCCGTGTTGCCCCGCACGGTCGTGGTGCTCACCGCCCAGTCCCCCCACCCCGCCCTCGACCTCGACAAGGCCGCCGAGAAGCTGCGGGCCACCGGCGCGGGGGTCGTCGTCCTGCCCTACGACCGCCACCTCGCCTCCGGCGGCGCCGTCCGCACCGAACTCCTCGGCGCGCGGACCCGGGAGGCGAGCGTACGGCTGGCCGCCGAGGTGCTCCAGCGGGCCGTCGCGCTGCCGGCGACCGGCGCCGGAGGCCCGAAGTGACGCAACAGCTGGTCCACCGGCCCGCCCGGGGCACCCTGCCGCCGGCCCCCGCCGAACCGCACACCGTCGAGGCACCGCCGAACCTGCCCGAGGGCAAGATCGGCAGCCCGGCCACGGCCCTGCTGCCGATGGCCGGAGTCATGGGCTCCGTCGTGATGATGACGGTCATCCGCAACAGCCAGTTCGCGGCCGTCGGCGCGATCGTCCTGGTCTTCGCGCTGATCGGCGCCGTCGCCCTGTTCTGGTCCCAGCGCGGCAAGGCCCAGCGCACCCGCCGCGCCCAGCGCGAGCGCTACCTGGAGTACCTGGAGGAGCAGCGCGAGGAACTCGGCGCCCGGGAGAAGGCGTTGCGCGAGGAGGCCCGCCGCCTCAATCCGCCGCCCGAGGCCCTCTACGACCTCGTCCGCGACCCGGCCCGGCTGTGGGAACGCCGCCGCACCGACGCCGACTTCCTGCGCCCGCGCCTGGGCACCGGCGCGGTCGCCGTCCAGCAACCCGCTCTCGGGCAGGGGGCGGGCGGGGTCCTCACCCCGCCCGACCGCTTCATGCTGAACGAGGCCGGCGCCCTCATGTCCCGCTTCGCCCGCGCCAGCGACTTCCCGCTGACCGTGCCCCTCGACCGGGCCGGGAACATCAGCGTCATCGGCGACCGCGAGGGCGTCCTGCGCGTGGCCCGCGCCCTGCTCACGCACACCGCCGTCCTGCACGCCCCCGAGGACGTGGCCATCGCCCTCGGCATCCCCGGCGACCGCATGGAACAGGACTGGGAGTGGGCCAAGTGGCTGCCCCACGTCCTCGACCCGCAGGAACAGGACGGGCCGGTCGCCGCCCGCCGCATCGCCCCCGGCCTGCCCCGCCTCGCCGCCGGCGTCCTCGCGCCCGAACTGCGCCGCCGGGCCTCCTACGCCGCCGAGGTGCGCCGGGGCCTGTCCGGCCGCGACGCGCTGCGGCTCGCCGGACGGCTGCTCGTGATCAGCGACGAGTACGGCGAGAACGCCGTCGAACTGCCCCGCCCCGACACGGCGGTGGGCCTGGCCGACATGAACACCACCGTGATCCACCTGCTCGCCGAGCAGGTCCACGAACCGGACGAGGTGTCCATACGGATCACCGTCGACGGCTCCGGCGGCCCCGACGGCGTCCACGTCACCGTCCGGGACCTGCGCACCCCGCAGGCCCCCGCCGCCGAGGGTCGGTGCGACGACCTCGGCCCCGCCACCGCCGAGGGCCTGGCCCGCATGCTCGCCCCGCTGCGGCTGTCCGCCGAGTCCGTCGCCGAGGGCACCCCCGTCTCCGGACCCGTCGACTTCATGGGCCTCCTCGGCATCGACGACCCCGCCGCCCTCGACGTCGAGCGGCTGTGGGCCCCGCGCGGGGAGCGGGACTTCCTGCGCGTGCCGATCGGCATCGACGACCGCCACGGCCCCGTCCTCCTCGACCTCAAGGAGTCCTCGCAGCTCGGCATGGGCCCGCACGGGCTGTGCGTGGGCGCCACCGGCTCCGGCAAGAGCGAGCTGCTCCGTACGCTCGTCCTGGCCCTGGTCGCCACCCACTCGCCCGAGGACCTCGCGATGGTCCTCGTCGACTACAAGGGCGGCGCCACCTTCGCGCCCTTCGAGGAACTCCCGCACGTCGCCGGTGTCATCACCAACCTGGAGAACCAGGCCGGGCTCGTCGAACGGGTCCACAGCAGCCTCGCCGGCGAGGTCAAGCGCCGCCAGCAGGTCCTCAAGGACGCCGGACACGTCGCCGACATCGGCCACTACGCCGTCCTGCGTGCCGAGAAGCCCGAACTGGAGCCGCTGCCGCACCTGTTCGTCGTCATCGACGAATTCGGCGAACTGCTCACCGCGAAGCCCGACTTCATCGACCTGTTCCTCTCCATCGGACGCATCGGCCGCTCCATCGGCGTGCACCTGCTGCTGTCCAGCCAGCGCATCGAGGGCGGCAAGCTCAAGGGCCTCGACACCTACCTCTCCTACCGGCTCGGCCTGCGCACCTTCTCCGCCGACGAGTCCCGCACCGTCCTCGACACCACCGACGCCTTCCAACTGCCGCCGCTGCCCGGCTTCGGCTACCTCAAGGTGGACACCTCCACCTACACCCGCTTCAAGGCCGGCTACGTCTCCGGCCGCCACCGGGGTCCCGTCCTCGACCGCGACGACGCCGACCGGGCCTCCCTCGCCCTGCCCTACCCGTCCTTCAACACCCTCCAGGACAGCGCCGCCCCGTCCGAGGGCGTCGAGGACAAGCCCACGGCCACCGCCCGCGAGACCGGGCCCAGCGTGCTCTCCGTCATCGTCGAGCAGCTCGCCCGGGCCGCCCCGCCCGTACGCCGGATCTGGCTGCCGCCGCTGCCCGACGCGGTCCCCCTCGACTCCGCCGCCGGACCCCTCACCGTCACCGGCGAGGGGCTGCGCTTCGGCGACCGCCGCCGCCCGCCGATGACGGTGCCGCTCGGCCTGCTCGACGACCCGGCCCGGCAGTGGCGCGGCCCCTGGGAGCTCGACCTCAAGGTCGCGGGCGGGCACACCGCCGTCACCGGCGGCCCCCAGTCCGGCAAGACCACCCTGCTGCGCACCCTCGCCCTGTCCCTCGCGCTGACCCACACCCCGCAGGAGGTCGCCGTCTACGGCCTCGACCTCGCCGGGGGCGGCCTCGCGGCCCTCGCCGGACTCCCGCACGTCGGAGGCATCGCCGGCCGCGCCGACCGCGAACGGGCCGCCCGTACGGTCGCCGAGGTGCGGGGCATGCTCGCCGCCCGCGAGCAGCTGTTCCGCGAGCACTCCATCGACTCCGTCGACCAACTGCGCCGGCTGCGCGCCGACGGCGCCGTCCCCGAACTGGCCTCCACCGACATCGTGCTGCTCGTCGACGGCTACGGCGCCCTGCGCGAGGAGTTCTCCGAACTGGACGACGCCGTCACCGACCTCCTCAAGCGGGGCGGCGGCTACGGCATCCACGTGGTCGCGGGCATGCTCCGCTGGAACGACGTACGCATCGCCAACCAGTCCCTCTTCGGCGGGCGCGTCGAACTGCGCCTCGGTGACCCCTCCGACTCCGCCATCGACCGCAAGCTGTCCGAGACCCTGTCCCCGGACACCCCCGGCCGGGTCCTCACCGACGGCAAGCTGTTCGCGCAGACCGCCCTGCCCCGCATCGACTCCGGCATCGGCACCACCGACCTGGCCGCCGCCCTGGAGGCCGCCGCGGGCACCGTCCGCGCCACCTGGCACGGCGAGATCGCCGCCCCCGTACGGGTCCTGCCCGCGCGGCTGCCCGCCGCGCGGCTGCCCTCCGCCGACGAGGAGCCGTACCGGATCCCCGTCGGCGTGGACCAGGACGTGCTCGCGCCCGTCCTCCTCGACCTGTTCGGCCAGGACCAGCACCTGCTGATCCTCGGCGACAACGAGTGCGGCAAGACCAACCTGCTCTCCCTGATCGCCCGCCAGCTCATCGCCCGCCACGGCGAGGACGAACTTGTCTTCGCCGTCTACGACCCCCGGCGCGGGCTGCGCGGCGTGGTCCCCGAGCCCTATCGGGGCGGTTACGCCCACAACGGCAAGGTCGCCGCCGCCCTGTCGGCCGGCATCGCCAAGGAACTCGACAAGCGCCTCCCCGAGGACGGCATCGACCCCGACGCCGTCGCCGGCGACGGACCGGGCTTCGTCGGACCGCGCATCGTGGTTCTCGTCGACGACTACGACATCCTCACCACCGCCGGACAACAGCCCCTCCAGGCCTTCGTCCCCTACCTGCCGTCCGCCCAGGACATCGGCCTGCACTTCGTGGTGGCCCGGCGGGTCGCCGGAGCCTCGCGGGCCCTGTACGAGCCGCTGATGACCACCCTGCGCGAATCGGGCACGACGGCCCTCGTCATGAACGGCGAACGCTCCGAAGGGCAGCTCTTCCCGCAGCTGTACGCGAGCGCCCAACCGCCCGGCCGCGGCACGCTGGTGCGGCGCGGGCGCCCCCACCAGGTCGTGCAGACCGCGCTGGCGCCGACCCCCCTCGACAAGGAAGCCAACGGGGCCCCCTCGTGACCAAGGACGTCATCGCCCTCACCCCGAAGATGCCCGACACCACCGCCCTGCTGGTGGCCCTCGCGGCGGGCGGCCCGGAACTCGACGCCGCCACCGCCGCCGAGGGAGCGGTGATCCAGCTGCTGGGCGCGGGCGGCCGGCCCCTGGTCTCGGTGGAGGCGCCCGTCCTGGTCCAGGTCCCGGGCGAGACCGAACGGCTCCTCGGCACTCCCTGTGCCACCCCGGTGTGGTGGACCGAGACCCGGGCCTCCACCGCCGTCCCCGAGGCCGCCGCCCTCGCCGGAGCCGTGGCCGGGCGTCTCGCCGAGGTGCTCGGGGGCGAGGTCTGGCCGGCCGGGGCCGGTCGGGTCGGCGCCGTCCCGGTGACCTCCGCGGCCTCGGCGGCGCCCGCGCCCGTCGGGGCCCTGCCCACCGTCGACGTGGTCACCGAGTCCACCGCCGTGGTCCTCGCCGACCGCCCGGTGATCGCGCTGACCGCCTGGCTGTCGGACGTCCTGCGCACCACGGCCGGCTTCGGCGCGGCCCTCCAGATCGTCACCCCCGGCCACTGCCGGCTCAGCCCGCTCCTACGGGCCGCCCTCACGGGCGCGCCGAACCGCTGGGTCGTCCAGGACCCGGAGTGCGGCTACTACGACGGCCTGTCCGGGGCGGTCCTGAGCTGGCAGGACGGCACCTTCGCCCCCGCCCGCGACGCCGCCGGGGCGTCCCGGCCCGCCGCCGCCTTCGTCCGCGCCGACACCTCGGGGGAGCGCCTGCTGACCTTGCGGGTGCGCACCGGGCACTCCGCCGAGCGGGAGCTGCTGCTCGGCCGCTCCCTGGAGGCCGCCTGGCGGGCCCTCACCGGGGGACCCCCCGCCGGCTGGGGCACCGCCGAACCCGTGAACCTGCCCTGGTCGCCCCGCCTGCTCACCGACCTCGCCCGGAGTCGCGCCCCCGAGCCGACCCTGATCACGGCCGTCGGCCGGCCGGAGCGGCCCGCGCTGGCCACCGTACGGATCACGCGCACCGCCACCGGGGTCGAGGAGGACATCACCCTCACCCTCGGCCACGGCCCCGACGAGGAACTCCCGCTCGACGCCCTGGAGGGGCTGGCCGACACCCTGGTCACCGGGCACGGCCTGATCAGCATGCTCGCCACGACCGGACCCGGCCGGCGCGACCTCGGCGTGGGCCCGCACCTGGCCGCGCCCCCGCTCCCGGTGTCCTTCACCCTCGGCAGCGCCGGAGTCGCCGAAGCCACCCTGACGGAGGCCCGGCGCCCGCCGCTGGCCCTCAAGCCCGCCCAGGTGGGACCGGCCCGACGGCCCGGACTGCACTACCCGCTGGGAGCGGGCACCGACCCGGCGGGCTGGGACACCCTCGCCACGCTCCTGACCCACCTGCGCACGGCGGTGCCCACGCTCTAGCGCTCGCGGGCGCCGCCCGGCGGGGTCACATCCCGCCGGCGCGGACCAGCCCCGTCTCGTAGGCCAGCACCACGACCTGGACCCGGTCGCGCAGGCTCAGCTTGGTCAGGATCCGGCCCACGTGCGTCTTCACCGTGGCCTCCGACAGCACCAGCCGGGCCGCGATCTCCCCGTTGGACAGTCCCTGGGCCACGAGCAGCATCACCTCGCGCTCCCGGTCCGTGAGCCGCTCGACGTCCTTGTTCCGCGGCTCGGCGGAGGTCGACGGCAGCATCGGCGCGAAGCGGTCCAGGAGCCGGCGCGTGGTGGACGGGGCCACCACCGCGTCCCCGCTGTGGACCGAGCGGATCGCCGCCAACAGCTCCCCGGGCGGCACGTCCTTCAACATGAAGCCGCTCGCGCCCGCCTTCAGCCCGGAGAAGGCGTACTCGTCCAGGTCGAAGGTGGTCAGGATGATCACCTTCGGGTGTTCCTCGGGCTCACAGATCCGGCGCGTCGCCTCGACCCCGTCGAGCTTCGGCATGCGGACGTCCATCAGCACCACGTCCACCTTCGTGGCCCGCAGCACCTCCAGCGCCTCCAGGCCGTTCCCCGCCTCGGCGACGACCTCCATGTCCGGCTGGGCGGCGAGCACCATCCGGAAGCCCGTGCGCAGCAGCACCTGGTCGTCGACCAGCATCACTCGGATGGACATCGGTGAATACCTCTACCTCTTCTTGAGCGGGAGCAACGCGCTGATCCGGAAGCCGCCGCCGGGGCGCGGTCCCGCGTCCAGGGTGCCTCCGACCATACCGATGCGCTCCCGCATCCCGATCAGACCGTGTCCGGCGCCGTCCGCGCCGCCGTCCTCGTACAGTTCGTGCGCCGCGCCCCGGCCGTCGTCCTCCACCAACAGGCCCAGCCCGTCGTCGAAGTAGACCAGCCGGACGCTCGCCCTCGCGTCCGGACCCCCGTGCTTGCGCGTGTTCGTCAGCGCCTCCTGCACGATCCGGTACGCGGTCAGCTCCACCCCGCTGGGCAGCTTGCGCGGAGCCCCCTCGATCTCGAAGTCCACCGTCAGCCCGGAGGCGCGGACCTGCTCGACCAGCACCTCGATCTGTTCCACGTCCGGCTGCGGCACGTAGTCCTCGGAGTCCTGCGGCTCCCCGGTGCGCAGCACGCCCAGCAGCCGGCGCATCTCCGCGAGGGCCTGGCGGCCCGTCCCCGAGATGGTCTGGAGGGCCTCCTTGGCCTGCTCGGGCGCCACGTCCATGACGTACGCGGCCCCGTCGGCCTGGACCACCATCACCGACACGTTGTGCGCGACGACGTCGTGCAGTTCGCGGGCGATCCGGGCGCGCTCGCCGGCCACCGCCACCTTGGCCTGCGCCTCGCGCTCCTTCTCCAGCCGGTGGTTGCGCTCCACGAGCTGCGCGTAATAGGCGCGGCGGGTGCGCACCGAGTCGCCCATCACCCAGGCGAGGGCGAAGGGGACCATCAGGAACAGGGTGAAGAGGAAGGTGTCGCTGCCCTTGTCGACCTGGTCGCCGAAGCGCACCGCGTACAGCGGGGCGGCGGTCAGGCCGATGCCGAACGCGAGCCGCGACATCCGCCGTGACACGTCGGAGGCGGCCGCCACCGTGTAGAGGACGACGAGCATCGCCAGGTCGAAGGTCTGCACCTGGACCCCGAGCGCCAACTGGTAGGCGCCGGTGGCGACGGCCAGCCAGAACATCGGCACGGTCCACTTGCGGCGCAGCGCCAGGACCGCCGTCAGGGTCAGCACGGGCGGCACGGCGGCCAGCCGCGCGCTCGGACCCGAGGGGATGTCGACGACGCTCAGCAGGGACAGCCCGAGCAGGAGGACCGCCCAGAGGCAGTCGACGCCCGTCGGGTGTCTGCGGATGAAGTCGTAGAGGCGCTGCACGTAACCCAGAGTAGGGAACGGAGATAGGTGCTGGAGTCAACCACAGGTGCGATCCCTGCGACGGGGGCGTACTCCCCAAGGTGGAGGGTGAGCTTAGCCTTTGTGGGATGAGCGCTCAGGGTGGTGTCAGGGGTGGTGGGGAGGACCTGCGGCCGGTCCGGTGGGGTGCGGCGATGGAGGCCGCGCTCTACGGTCCGGACGGCTTCTACGTGCGCCCCGGAGGGCCGGGTCCCGCCGGGCATTTCCGCACATCCGTCCACGCCTCCCCGCTGTACGCCGGGGCCGTGGCCCGGCTGCTGGTGCACGTGGACGAGGAGCTGGGCCGCCCGGAGCGGCTCGACCTCGTGGACGTGGGCGCCGGGCGCGGGGAACTGCTGACCGGGGTGCTCGCGGCCCTGCCGGACGAGGTGGCGGCGCGGGTGCGGCCGTACGCGGTCGAGCGCGCGGCCGAGCCCGGGGCGCGGGACCCGCGGGTGCGGTGGGTGGCCGAGCCGCCCGAGGGGACGACGGGGTTGCTGTTCGCCAACGAGTGGCTGGACAACGTCCCCCTGGACCTCGCCGAGGACGGCCGCTACGTCCTGGTCTCCCCGGACGGTACGGAGAGCCCGGGCGGCCCCCTCGACGCCGCGGACCGGGCCTGGCTGGAGCGGTGGTGGCCCGGCGCGGGGGAGGAGGGCCGTCGGTCGGAGATCGGCCGGACCCGGGACGAGGCCTGGGCGGCGGCCGTCGCCACCCTGGAGCGGGGCCTGGCGGTGGCGGTGGACTACGCCCACACCCGCGCGGCCCGCCCCCCGTACGGCACCTTGACGGGGTTTCGCGAGGGGCGCGAGGTCCCCCCCGTCCCGGACGGCGACCGCGACGTCACCGCGCACGTGGCGCTGGACGCCTGCGCGGGGCCGGGCGCCCGCCTGCTCACCCAGCGCGAGGCCCTGACCGCCCTCGGCGTCTCGGGGGCCCGCCCCCCGCTGGCCCTGGCCTCCACCGATCCGGTGGGCTACGTACGGGCCCTGTCGGCGGCCGGCGAGGCGGCGGAGCTCACGGCGCGCGGCGGCCTGGGCGACTTCGGCTGGCTGGTCCAGCCGGTCGGGATCCCGGCATGGCCGGCGGTGGTGTGAGCGCTCAGAGCCGCTTGGCGCTGCGCAGGGTCGTCGCGTAGTAGCCGTTGCCGTCGAGGCGCGAGGCACCGCCCTTGTCGCCGATGGTCGGGCCGTTGGCCTCTTCGCGGCTGGAGATGAAGATCTTGTGGCCGTCGGCGTCGTTGCCCAGGTAGATGCCCGTGTGGTCGAGGCGGTCCTTGGTGCGCTGGTCGAGCTTGAAGAAGACCAGGTCACCGGGCTGGAGCACGTCTATGGAGGCGGGTCGGTCCGCCGCGCCGACCCCCTTGAGGGGGATGACGTCCGTGCCGAGGGCGGAGCGGGCGATGCCGTTCGCGGTGCGCGGGAGGCCGGCGCCGGGGGTGTCGTCGGGCATCAGGGGGTAGCGGGCCCGGTAGCCGAACACGGTGCGCACGAAGCCCGAGCAGTCGATGGCCCGGTAGCGGGCGGGTGTGGGCTGTCGGGTGACGCCGTTGCGGAAGGCGTACGGCTTGCCGAGGTAGTCGTAGAAGTCCGACTGCTCCAGGCGCAGGTCGTTGCCGACGGAGCCGTTGGGGTTGAGCGGGCCGAAGGAGGCGTCACCGGCGTACGGGACGCCCTGCGCGTCCTTCTTCACCGGGGCCTGGTCGCCGTACTGGAAGGCCGTCGCGAAGATGTCCTCCTCGGTGCTCCCGAAGTACTTCTTGAACCACTCCTTGAACCAGGCCTGGCTCTCCGCACCCTGCTTCCACGGTTGCGGCATGAGCCGCACCCAGTCCTCCGTGACGACCCGGGAGCTGGTGGTGGCGGGCTCGGCGAAGGTGCGGCTGGGGCCGGTGAGGGTGGCGGTGCGGGCGCCGTCGGTGAAGGCGGCCAGGACCCGCCCCGAGGCGTCCCGGAGCACCGACCGGGCGGGGCTCTGGACGCGCTCCCACTTCTCGGCCCCGGCCTCGCCCGTCCCGACGCCGCTCTTGCCGGCGACGATCCGCACGGCGGGCGTCTTGGCCTGCTCCTCGGTGCGCAGGGCGTACGTGAGGTAGGCGCTGCCGGCCAGCAGCGTGAGCACGACGGCCGTGTGCAGCGCGGAGCGGTTGCGGCGGCCCTTCTTCGGCGAGGCGGTCATACGGGTCGCTCCGTGGCAGCGGTGGGTGGGGGCGGGGGCGGGGGAGGGGTCAGGCGGCGGGCATGACGCCGAGCAGGATCCCGGCGGTCAGCACGACGTACGTCATGAGCGTGGCGCTGCCGGTGGCCAGCAGGGTGGCGCCCTTGGGCTGGCGCACGAGCTGGTAGGCGATCAGCCCCGGGACGATGAAGCCGAGGGTCTGGTTCGCGTACAGGAGCGGGAACTCCATCTGGAGCACGATCACCACGGTGGCCTGGAGCAGGACGCCGATGAGGACGACCGCGGCGAACAGGCGCTTGCCGTAGAGGATGACGAACTTCTGCGTGAGCAGGGTCAGCACGTACGTCATCACGGTGATGCCGACGACGAGGGCGGCGCGCTGGAGGTCCTCGATGAGGGTCAGCGCGAGCCAACCCGGGGTGATCATGCCGCCGGGGGAGAGGTTGGTCGTGAGGTAGCAGAGCAGGGAGAACAGCAGGCCCAGCGCGATGCCGATCGCGGCGATCTCGGGGGTGAGGACGGCGGGGATCAACGGGGTTCTCCTGGGTTCTGCCACGGCCCCGGCCGGGCGTCCGGGTGGTGCGGATGCGGATGCGGATGCGGGTTCTGGTCGGGGTGCGGTGCCTGGCCGTAGGGGGCCTGCGGGTGCGGTGCCTGCCCGTAGGGGGGCTGGGCGTACGGGGGCTGGGCGTACGGGGCTTGGGCGTACGGGCCCTGTCCGTAGGGGGTCTGGGCGTACGGGTCGTGGCCGTACGGGGTCCGCGCGTACGGGTCCTCGTCGTACGGATCCTCCGCGTACGGGTCGAACGGGCGGGAGAACACCGGCACCGGCGCCGGCGCCGGTTCCTCCCGCGGCGGCGGGTCCTTGCGGGCCGGTTCGCTCTCGTCCGGCGGCAGCTCCGCCAGGTGCTCCAGCAGGATCTCGCCCTGGCCGTGGATGTTGCCGATCGCGACGAGCGAGGAGTCGGCGCCGAGGTGCCCCAGCAGCTCCCGCATGAACTCCTCGCCGTCGCGCTGGTCCCCGCCGAGGTCCACGGCGCGGTCGCGCCACTCGGCCGGGATCGCGTCGATGGCGCTCTTGGCGGGGTGACCGATCACGAACACCTTGTCCGGCTGGAGTTCCGGGACGATCGATCCCATCTGGCCGTTGCGCTCGACGCGGTCGGGACGGCAGTTGATCACCACGTTGAGCGGGCGGTCCACCGCGCCCAGGTCCAGCAACTGGTTGATGTTCATCAGCGTGGATTCGGGGTCGTTGGCCGCGAACACGTTGGCGAAGCGCAGCCGCTTGCCCTCCGGGGCCAGGTAGCGCTCGACCGACAGCACGCCCGGGTCCGGCGGGGCCTCGTACATCCCGGTGAGGGCGGTGGCCCGGTCGACGCCGAGGAGTTCGGCGACGGTGAGCGCGATGGCGACGTTCTCCTTGAAGGTGAACCAGCTGAATCCGCGCAGCTCCGCGTCGGAGACCGTGTCGGGGTCGGCGTAGATCAACTTGCAGTCGCGGGCGTCCGCCTCCAGTTGGAGCACGTCGAAGCGCTCCTTCTCGGCGGTCACGCAGATCCCGCCGTGCGGCATCGAACGCGACAGGGAGCGCGCGATGTCGTCGAGGGTCGGCCCCATCTCGGCGACGTGGTCCTCGCGGACGTTGCACAGGACGCCGATGGTCGACTGGATCAGCTTGGACTGGTTGATCTCCTGGAGCGCCGGCATGACCGCCATGCACTCCATGACCAGCGCGTCCGGCCGGTACGAGGCCGCCCGCCGCACGATGCCGATCTGCTCGACCACGTTGGCGATGCCGAACTTGCGGTAGACCGGCTCCTCGGTGGCGTCCGGGTGGATGAAGCGGGCGGCCGTGCCCGTGGTCTTCGCGACGGTGGTCAGACCGCCGCCGCGCAGGGCGCCCGCGCACAGCCGGGTGATCGAGCTCTTGCCGCGGATGCCGTTGACGAGCACCCGGTTCGGTATCCGGTCCAGGTTGGCGAAGTGCCGGCGCTGCTCCACGATCCCGGCGACCAGCATGACCAGGCAGCAGAAGAGCAGCACGCAGTAGAGGAAGAGCACGGGGGATCAGTTCCTTCCGGCCGGGGCGGGCGGCTGCCCGGCGGCCTGCTTGCGCTGCTGTTGGAGCTGCTGGAGCTGTTGTCGGATGATTTCCAGGCTGCGGGTCACGGCCCCCACCTCGTCGTGGTGGCGCGGGTAGACCACCGAGCGCAGGTCGCCCTCGGCGAGGGCCTCGGCACGCCGGGCCAGTTCGCGCAGCGGGGCGACGACGACGATCTGGAGCCAGCCCAGGCAGGCCGCTCCGACCGCCAGGCCGAGGAGGCCGGCGAGGACGGTGCGGTTCTGGAGGCTGTACTCCTGGATGGCCAGGCCCTTGGTGGACTGCCAGGTGACGACGGTCCAGTCCAGTGGTTCGGCCGCGCCGCCGCCCGCGAAGGGCGCGGCGGCCGCGATGACGTGGTCGCCGCCGCTGCGGTAGAGGACGCTGCCCGGGCGCGCGGACTGGCCGGCCTTCACGTTGGTGCCCTTGACGAGGGCGTCGAGGCGCTCGTCCCCGAGCTTCTCGAAGGCGCGGTAGCCGCCGTTGGAGCCGATGACCCGGTGCTCGGCGTCCACGACCCGGACCTGTCCGAGCCCCGGCCGCTTCAGCAGCCCGTTGAGGAAGTCGATGCGCAGCTCGCCGACGACGGCGGTGCCCTGCTTGCCGGGGATCGGGGCGGTCGCGATGATCACGGGCGAGTTGCCGCGGTCGTCCAGGGCGACGGTGCTCTTGCGGGGTCCCTTCCCCTCGGCGGCGCGGGGCTTGCCGCCCGCCTGGGCGAGGATCTTGCCGTCGGCTTCCAGGACGTACAGGGACTGGTAGCGCAGGTGCTCCGCGCTGGTGCGCTCCAGGACGGTGGTCATGCGGGCGGCGCTGGTGTCGCCGTCCATCAGGGAGGCCACCGACTGGAGGTCGGCCTGGCTCTCGTTGAGGCCGCGGCGGACCCGGTCGCTGAGGGTGTCGGAGCGCTCGCGCTGGTCGCTGACCAGCTGCTGGGGCACCACGACGTCGGCCCCCGCGCGGTTGACGAGCAGGCCCAGCGGCAGGCACCAGGCCAGGAGCAGCAGGGCGCACAGCGCGAGGAGCGTACGGGCGCCCGTGCGGCGCCCCCGCTTGCCGCGGGAGCGCGGCGCGGGGTCGGCGTCGCCCAGGAGCCGGACGCGGAGCCGTTCCAGGGCGGCGCCGATCCGGGCGGCCTCCCCGCCCCGGGGGACGGTCACGGGCCGGGCGAGGTCGCCGCGGGTCAGCCGTCGGCTCTCCAGGAACAGTCCGAGGAGGGGGCGCTGGACGGTGGCCACCAATAGGGCGACGACGAGCGCGCCGACCACCAGCAGGGCTCCGGCCAGGACCATGGCGGCGAAGGCGTCGGAGGTGCGCGCCGGGTTCTGCGCCACGTTGACCATGGCGACGACGGTCAGGTCCAGGCTGGTGGCGCTGGTGCCGACGCCCGCTTCGGTGCCGGCGAGCCCGGCGTAACCGGCGGCGGCGCGGTCACCGCCGTGTTCGGCTCCGATCAGGCTGCCGCTGACCCCGGGGTAGCCGCCGGATCCGGGTTCCTTGGTGCTGAGCGGGTTGGCCCTGGTCTTCTGGGCGGCGCTCTTCGCGAAGGAGACCAGCTGTTTGGAGTCCCGTTTGACGTCGGCGCGCGCCGACTCGGTGACCATCTCGGGCTCGGGGATGCCGTCACTGCTCAGGACGGCGCCGTCGGCACCGACCACGGCGATGGACCGGAACTTGCCGAGGCTGATCCCGGGGAAGCGCAGGCTGCTGGAGGCCACCAGCAGTTGTTGGGGCTGGTCCTTCCAGTTCAGCAGGGCGAGGGTGATCAGCCGGGTCTCGCCGCCGGGGAGTTTGACCATGCGCGGGGCCAGACCGCCTTCGGCGGAGAGCCGGGTGCTGTCGATGGCCGTCAGCGGGAGGTTCTCCCCGCGGGCGGCGACCAGTCGGCCGGAGCCGATCTCGACGACGGCGGTGCCGCGCCACTTCTGGTAGACGGCGCCGATGCGGTCGAGGACGGCGTCCGCGGGCACGGGCTTGCCGGAGGAGAAGAGGGCGGCCGCCCGGTCGAGGTCGCCGACGCTCTCGTCCAGGGAGGCGCGCAGCGCGATGGCACCGTCTTCGGCGAAGTGCTGCTGCGAGGTGAGCACGGCCTTCGGCAGCCGGTCCTCGTGGACGCTGCCGAGGCTGAACGCGGTGAAACCCGCCAGGGCGAGCAGCAGTACCGACAGCACGGTGATCGGGGGCCTGATGCCGCCGAGCAGTGACATGTCTGCCCTGCGGCGGGCCTTGCGCCGCCGTTGGGTGCGGGATGCGGCCACAGCGGGGTCCTTCCTGGACGGGTGGGGCGGGCGGGCGTACGGGTGGGGCGGTCGTGCGGGGGACGTCGCACGGGAGGGGCGGGCGGAGCGGATCAGTCGGGCAGCTCGTGCAGGGGTTCGAGCCCGTCCTTGCCGGCGCCGCGGTTCAGGAGGGTCCCCTGGGTGCGCTCGAAGGCCAGCCGGTAGCGGGCGCGCTGTTCCGGCGTCAGCTTCGTGTCGGTGCGCAGGGCTTCGGCGATGTCGACGAGCCGGTGGTCGCGCGCGGGGGCCGCGGCGGACGCGGTCCGGCCGGCTTCCCCGGTGGCCGCGGCGGCGGGCGGGATGTCGGTGAAGGTGGGCACGAAGCGGGCCCGGACGTCCCAGCCGCCGTTCTTCTCGGTGAAGTCGAACCAGCCGATCGTGCCCTCCTCGGTGAGTCCGCTGGGGACGTCGTGGCGGGCGAGCTGGTTTCCGAGGCCGTAGGCGATCCAGGTGCCGTCGATCTTCTCCATGGGCTGCACGACGTGTCCGTGGTGGCCGAGGACCAGATCGACCGTCGTCTCGCGGGCGATCCGGCCGGCCAGCTCCACCTGCTGGGTGGTGGGGCTGGGCTGGTGTTCACGGCCCCAGTGGACGGAGAGGATCACCACCTCGGCGCCTGCCGCGCGGGCTTTCCTCTCGGCGGCGGCGATGGCGTCGAAGCTGGTCAGGTTGGCCAGCCAGGGCTTCTCCGGGGGCAGTTCGCGCCCGTTGAAGCCGAAGGTGAAGGAGAGCTGCGCGACCTTGACGCCCTTGACGTCCAGGATGAGGGGCCGCCCGGCCTCCTCCTTGGTGCGCGCCGAACCGGTGTGCTTGAGGCCTGCCCGGTCCAGGGTGTCCAGGGTGCGGAAGACGCCTTCGGGGCCGTGGTCGAGGCTGTGGTTGGAGGCCGTGGAGCAGGTGTCGTAGCCCAGGGACTTGATCGTCGTGGCGATCTGGGGCGGGACCAGGAAGTCGGGGTAGCTCTCGAAGGGTCCGCCGGGCTCGCCGAGGACGGGCTCCAGGTGGCAGATGCCGAGATCGGCCTTGCCGATGACGGGCTTGACGCCGGCCATGATGCGGTCGAAGTCGTAGCCCTGGTGTCCGGCGGCCCGCGCGTCCCGGGCGGCCTGCTCGGTGAGCTGGGGGTGGATGAGGATGTCGCCGGCCGCGGCCACGCTGAAGGCGCGCCCCTTGCCCCGGGCCGAGCCGTTCGCGCCCGGAGCCGCTTCCGTACCGCCGAGGAGACCGCAGCCGGCGAGCACGAGGGCCAGTGGGAGGGTCAGCAGCGAGGAGGGCATTCGGGGAAAGACCGAACGGGGTAGGACTATGCGCACTGAGCTATTTTCGGTCAGTGACGACTGGGAAATTCACAAAATACGTAACGATTGTGGCGATCATGGTTTCAATGATCATCGCGACGGTCGCTTATGTGGCTTTTACTGCTGTTCGCCCGTCGCGTGAACAGGCCAAGCCCCCCACTCCTTCCGCTATCCAGCCCTTGGATCTCCTCGAAAGAGTGTCTGGATTCACTTCCGAATTCGCCGCGAAGGGCGGCTACCGGGTGCCGACGCGGCCGGAGCGCGACGCCCTCCTCGCGGGAGTATCAGCCCTTTTCGACGGTGATGTCGAAAATGCCCGTACGCGGCTCAAGGAGGTGGACTACCGCCTCGACACCTTCACCGACGGGCCCGGCGGACACCGCTTCGCGGAGGTCGCCGACGCGGCCCCCCGCCCCGGCTCCGCCAACCGCGGCTGGGGACGCGTCTACGTGGACCTGGGCGCGCCCCCGCGGTGGTCGGTCCAGGTCCCGCACCCCGTCGCCGACCAGGACACCGAACGGCTGGGGGCCGAGGTGCTGCGCGGCGCGCCCGGCGGGGTCATGGTCCTGGCCGGAGCCCACCGCAAGGCGGGTTCCGGCGGGGACGGGGGTGGTGACGCGGGCTCCGGTGAGGACGACCGGGACTCGCCCTCCGGCGACGTGGCCGACATGGCCCACCGCCCCGAATCCGTCTTCCAGGCCGTCGTCGCCGAACTCACCCGCCGCGGCCTGCCCGGCATCCAACTGCACGGGTTCGCGGACTCCTCGGTCCCCGCCGCCGGCGCCGTCGTCTCCACCGGCTCCGGCGAGGTGGCCACCGAGGAAGCCGCCCTGCTGGCGGACCAGTTGGCCGCACGGGGGATCGAACCCTGCCGGGCTTGGTCCGCCTCCTGCAAGCTGTCCGGCCGCACCAACGAGCAGGGCCGGCTCGCCGCGGAGCGCGGGACGCCCTTCCTGCACCTCGAACTGGCCCGCTCCGTCCGGACGCGGCCCGGCCGCGAACAGGAGGCCGCGCGGGCGATCGAGTACGTCACCACGCGGTGGGCCGGGAACGCGACGGAGGCCGCCACCCCGACGGGATGACGGCCCCTGGCGCGCGGCCGGGCGCTCCGGCAGTGCGGACGCTCCGGCTGCGCGGATGCTCCGGCAGTGCGGGCGCTCCGGCAGTGCGGGCGCTTCGGGTTACTGCCGCGTCTCGTGGTCGTGGCCCGGGCGCAGCCCGCCGCCGTTGCCGGAGCCGGTGGACGGCTGCGAGGCGACCGGCCGGCTCAGCGGGGCCAGGTCGTAGGCGTAGTGGCCGACCGCGTTCGCGATGACGTCGACGTTGATGTCGAGCGCCTTCTGGTCGATGTTGCCGATGTCGTCGCCCTTGCCGTGGTAGTTCACGTCGTAGGCGACCCCGGCCTGGCCGCCGAACTTCGCGGCCTGCTCGGCGGTCTTGATGCCCTCGGCGCCCGTGTCCGTACCGCCGGACGGGATGCCCGCCTCGATGAACGGGCCGTAGTCCGAACGGCCGGTGAAGTCACTGCCCTCGTGCGGGATCTTCTGTCCGTCGAGGAAGTCGGTGATCTGCCGCTCCAGCTGCGCCGAGCCCTCCGGGCCGGGGCCCGAGCCGACCTGGTCGGAGTCGTCGCCGTCGTAGACGAAGTAGGCGGCGTTCGGGGAGGCGATCATGTCGAAGTTCAGGTAGAGCCTGATCTGCTTCTTCTGTTCGGGCGTCAGCGAGGCCACGTACGCCTCGGAGCCGAGCAGCCCGAACTCCTCCGCCGACCACCAGGCGAACCGGACCTTGTTCTTGATCTTTGTCTGGCTGCTCGCCAGCCGCTGCGCGACCTGGAGGATGCCGGCCGAGCCGGAGCCGTTGTCGTTGATGCCGGGACCGGCCGCGACGGAGTCCAGGTGCGCGCCGAGGAAGACGGTGTTGTTCGCGTCGCCGCCCCGGGTCTCGGCGACCACGTTGAAGGTCTTGCGGTTCTCGCGGAACTCGCGGATGTCGAGGGTCAGCGAGACCGGACCGCCGGCCGCCTCGGCGGCGAGCTTCTCGCCCTCCTCCTGGCTGACGCCACCGGTGGGGACCTTGCCCGCCTCGGGATCGCCGAGGGTGCCGTTGAGGTCGCCCGCCGTGTTGTTGTAGATCACCGCGCCGACGGCGCCGGCCGTCGCCGCGTTCGCCTGCTTCACGGCGAAGGTGCAGCCACCGCGCTTGACCAGGGCGATCTTCCCCGTGAAGGCGCCCGCGGCGAAGTCGGTGGGCTCGCACCCGGTGGTGCCGTCCGCGTCGACGGGGACCACGGCGACGGGGGCGGTGACCCCGCCGGTCGGGCCGCTGGCCGTGTACGTCATCAGCTTGATCGGGACGTCGCGGCCGGTGGGGCCGTTCACCTTCAGCTTCTCGGAGACGGTCTCCACGTACACGAAGTCGAACTCGTGGCGGGTGACCTCGTAGCCGGAGGCCTTCATCACGGCCTCGACGTACTGGGCCGACTGCACGTGCCCCTTGGAACCGGCGACCCGGGTGCCCTTGTTGTAGTCGGCGAGGGCCTGGAAGACCTTCAGGTGGTTGTTGGCACCCTTGCCGGTCGCCTCCTTCACCAGCTTCTTGGCCAGCGCGTCACCCCGGGCGGCGTCACTCTGCGGGCTCCCCGTGGCGCCGGCGGGGCCGGCCAGGAGCAGGGGGGTGGCGAGGGCCGCGGCCGCCAGTGCGGCGGTGGCTGCGGCTATACGGCGAGAGGGCATGAAGGTCCTTTCACGGCAGGTGCGCAACGCAGGGTGCAGGGGAGTGGGGCAGGTGCGGGGAGGTGGGGCGGCAAGGCAGTGGACGCACGTTAGGCAGCAACAGGGCCGCCCCGGAAGGGCTTTCACTGCTTCCGGTTCGTGAAATCCGCATATCGGTGCGTCTGCGCCGGCCAATTCAGGCCATCGTCCGGCGACCGTCCGGCGATATTCCGGCGGCCGGGTGCCGACCGGGTGCCGGCCGGCGGCCGGAGCGACTCAGCGGAGAATGCCCTCGATGAAATCGGCGCCTATTCGTGCCACCACGGACAGGTCCAACTGGTGCTGGACATAACGCCCTTGCCGCTCGGTGCGCATCAAGCCGGCCTTCTTCAACACGGCCAGGTGCCGGGACACCTCCGGGGCGGACAGCCCGTAGACCCGGGCGAGTTCGCTCGTCGTGTACGGGGCCCGGGCCAGGCTGCGGCACAACCGCATCCGCATCGGGTGCGCGAGCGCCTCCATCCGGCGCTGGAGCAGCTCGACCGACCCGGGGGCGGGGCCGAGCCCGGCCGCGTCCAGCGGGTAGTGCACCACCGGGATCCAGCCCGGCGCGTGCAGGACGAGCAGGTGCGGCCAGCCGAAGTTCGTCGGTACGAAGACCAGCCCGGCCCCGATCGCCGGATCGGTCGCGGTGGTCTGCCCGTTGACCATCTTGTCGGCGGTGATCGTACGGAGCCCCTCGTCCACCCCGAGCGCCCCCGACACCTCCTTCAGGGCGGCCGTCAGCCCCTTGCGGCGCAGCACCTCCGTCTTGTGCCGGACGTCCGCCGTCTGCCGGGGCTCGATCCGCCGCCAGGTCTCGGCGAAGAACGCCTCGTCGCAGTCCTCCAGCAGCCGGCGCAACCAGACCCGTACGGCCGCGGTGTCGTCCAGCAGCCGCAGGGAGAAGTCCAGCTGCCGGGGACCGCGCGCGGCGGCCGCCTCCAGCGCCTTGGTCCGCGCCGCCGGATCGCGCAGCGGGGAGGGTCCGCCGCCCTCGTTGTAGAGGGCCAGCCAGCAGTGCTCCAGGGCGGCCATCACGAACCGGTCGTCGTCCATCCGGTCGAGTACGTCCAGCTCCTCGGCCAGCGTCGCCGCGGGACGGCCGCTGCCGCCGGGGATCCCGGCGAACGCCATGAAGATGTCGGAGAAGGAGCTGCGCCACATGAAGTCGGCCTCCATCAGCCGGCCCGCGAGCGCGGGGTCCAGCGAGGCGGCCGTGGCGGTCGTCCAGGAGTGCAGGGCCGGGTGGTGGGAGGGCTGCGAGAGCGCGTGCAGGGCCATGCAGAGCTCGGCGAGCGGGGACGGCGCGAAGCCGATCCGCTCCGTCGGGAGCCCTGCGATGTCGATGGTCACGCCCATCGCCCCATTCTGGCCGGTCCGGCCCGCGGACGGGAGGGCGGGGGTGGCGTCCCGCCGCCGCCGTCCGGGCGATGGGGGCGGGGGCTCCGCCGCAGGTGGGAGGCGTCGATTGACGGGGCTCGTCAATCATCGCGCCGCCGACCGCCGACGGAGTGAGGCTGGATGCATGACCGCCATCGAGCAGTACCTCGTCGACACCTACAGGGCGGCCCAGCACGGGACCCCGCCACCGCCCCCGCCGGGCCGCGACGACCTCGCCGTGCTGCGCGCGGCCCGCACGGGCGCCCAGTTCCGAGCGGTCCTGGACGGCTGCCCGGCGACCCACCCCTGGCGCCACGCCCTCCACCGCCTCATGGGCGGCCCGGGGACCCGGTAGGGGGCGCCGGGCCGGGGCCGAGGTTCCCCCCGATGTCCGCCCCTGCGGGCCACCCCGTCCCCCCGCCCCCTCAGGCTTCCTCGACGCGCTCCAGGAAGGCCGTCAGGGCGGTGCGGACGTCCTGCGGGGTCCAGGAGAGGCCCGGGGCGGTCACCGTGACTTCCGTGGCCGACAGGCCCGGGGCGCCCTGGGGGGACCACTCCCGGAACAGGACCGTCCCGGTCTCCTCCGCCAGCCGGACCCCCGCCTCCGTGAGGCGGTCCGCCGGGTACGGCAGCCACACCTGGAACTGGTGCGTGTGCGGCACCTCAGGGTGGACCCGGAACCACGGGACGCCGGCCTGCGCGAAGCCCTCCCACAGTGCCCCGGCGACGACCCGCGCCCCTTCCACGTAGGACGGCAGCTTCGGCAGTTCCCGCTCCAGTCCCGCGAGCGCGGACAGGGCCTGCGGGAACTGGCGGAACACCTGGCCCCCGTACCGGTGGCGCCACACCCTGGCCTCCTCCACGAAGCCCCGGGGCCCCGCCAGCGCGGCCCCGCTCAGCCCGCCGAGGGACTTGTAGAAGGAGACGTAGACGGAGTCCGCGAGGGCCGCGATCTCGTCCAGCGGCCTGCCGAAGTGGACGGTGGTCTCCCACAGCCGGGCCCCGTCGAGGTGGACGACGGCCTCCCGCTCGCGGGCGGCGTCCACCACCGCCTCCAGCTCCTCCCAGGACGGCAGCACGAACCCCGCGTCGCGCAGCGGCAGCTCCAGCATCAGGGTGCCGAAGGGCTCCGTCAGGCCGGTGACCTCGGCCGCGGTGGGCAGGCGGGGGTCCTGCGTCGGGTGTGCGGTGCGCAGCCCCGAGACCACCGACAGGGCCCCGCCCTCCCAGCGCTCCGGGTGACTCTCCGGGTGGAGGGCCACCACCGGGTTGCCGGTGCGCCCCGCCCAGCAGCGCAGCGCGATCTGCTGGGCCATCGTCCCCGTGGGGAAGAAGGCCGCGTCCTCGGTGCCGAGCAGCTCGGCGACCCGTCGTTCCAGCTCCTCGACGATCCCGCCGCCGTACAGGTCGCCCGGCTCGTCCAGGTCGTACCCCGCGCCGGCCGCGGCGTCGGTCAGCTCGGCCAGCAGCTCGGCGACGGTCGGCTCCCGCAGCCCCGTGGAGAGGGACCGCTCGGCCCCCCGGCACGCCGCCACCAGCCGTTTCCTGCGTTCCGCGTCATCCGTCATGGCCCCGATCATGCCCCGCCCGTGCCCCGGTCGGGGCCCCCGGCGGCCGCCGGACCGGGGCGGGCCCCAGGGGCTAGCATGGCGACGTATCGTCCGGTACCCCCCGCGGACTGGAACGGAAGGCATTCCCCGCGTGAACTCATCCCAGCAGCCGCGCCCCGCCCGGCTCTCCGTCGGCGTCGTCGGCGCCGGCCGGGTCGGCCCCGCACTGGCCCGCGCCCTCCAGCAGTCCGGACACCACCCCGTCGCCGTCTCCGGGGTCTCCGACGCCTCCGTGCGCCGCGCGGCGCGGCTGCTGCCCGACGTGCCTCTGGTGACCCCCGCGCAGGTCCTGGAGCGCTCCGACCTGGTCCTGCTGACCGTCCCCGACGACGCCCTCCCGGGTCTGGTCGAGGGCCTCGCCGAGACGGGCGCCGTCCGGCCCGGCCAGCTCCTCGTGCACACCTCCGGCCGCTACGGCACCGCGGTGCTGGACCCCGCCCGACGTGCGGGCGCCCTCCCGCTGGCCCTGCACCCCGCGATGACCTTCACCGGGACCGAGGTCGACGTACAGCGCCTGGCCGGCTGCTCCTTCGGCGTGACCGCCCCCGAGGAGCTGCGGTTGGCCGCCGAGGCCCTGGTCATCGAGATGGGCGGGGAGGCCGAGTGGATCGCGGAGGAGAGCCGCCCGCTCTACCACGCGGCCCTGGCGCTCGGGGCGAACCACCTGGTCACCCTGGTCGCCCAGTCGATGGAGCTGCTCCGCACCGCCGGTGTGGAGCGCCCCGACCGGATGCTCGGCCCGCTGCTGGGCGCGGCCCTCGACAACGCCCTGCGCTCCGGTGACGCGGCCCTCACCGGCCCCGTCGCCCGCGGGGACGCCGGGACGGTCGCCGCGCACGTGTCGGAGCTGCGCAGGCACGCCCCGGCCGCCGTCGCCGGCTACCTCGCGATGGCCCGTACGACCGCCGACCGCGCCCTCGCGCACGGCCTGCTCAAGCCCGAACTCGCCGAGGAGCTCCTGGGCGTGCTCGCGGACTCCGCCGAGCCGGAGGGGGAGGCCCGATGACCGGCCCGACCACCGGCCCGCTCCTGTTGGGCACCGCCGCGGAGCTGGAGGAGTTCCCGCGCACCGGCCGCCGGGCCGTCGTCATGACGATGGGCGCCCTCCACGAGGGCCACGCGACCCTCGTCCGCGCGGCCCGCGAGCACGCCGGCCCGGAGGGTCAGGTCGTGGTCACCGTCTTCGTCAACCCCCTCCAGTTCGGGGCGAACGAGGACCTCGACCGCTACCCGCGCACCCTCGACGCGGACCTGCTGATCTCCCACGGGGCGGGCGCGGACGTCGTGTTCGCCCCCGCCGTGGACGAGGTCTATCCGGGCGGCGATCCGCAGGTACGGATCGCGGCGGGGCCGATGGGCGAACGCCTCGAAGGGGCCACCCGGCCCGGCCACTTCGACGGGATGCTGACCGTCGTCGCCAAGCTCCTCCACCTCACCCGCCCCGACCTGGCCTTCTTCGGCCAGAAGGACGCCCAGCAACTGGCCCTGATCCGACGCATGGTGACGGACCTGAACTTCCCGGTCGAGGTGGTCGGCGTGCCGACCGTGCGGGAGGACGACGGTCTCGCCCTGTCCTCCCGCAACCGCTACCTCTCCCCGCAGGAGCGGCGCACCGCCCTGGCGCTGTCCCGCGCGCTGTTCGCGGGCCGCGACCGGCTGGCCGCGCAGGCCGCCCTGCGCGCCCGCGCCGAGGCGTTGCCCACCAGCGACGAGCGCGCCGCGGGCCTGGCCCGGCTCGGCGAGATCCGCGCCTCGGCCGACGCGCACGCCGTCTCGGTCGCCGGGTCCGGCCTGCCGGACGCCGTACGGGCCGCTGCCCGGCACCTCCTGGAGGAGGCGGCCCGGCACGATCCGCCGCTCGCCCTGGACTACCTGGCGCTGGTGGACCCGCGGGACTTCACCGACGTCGGCCCCCGCTTCACCGGGACGGCCGTGCTGGCCGTCGCCGCGAGGGTCGGCACGACCCGGCTGATCGACAACATTCCATTGGAGTTCGGAGCACACCCGTGAGCACCACAGGCACAAGCCCCGCAGGCGCGGGCACCGGGACCGGCATACGGCTGCACGCCCCCGCCCCCGGCTGGTCCGTGGAAGCGGACGTCGTGGTCGTCGGCTCCGGCGTCGCCGGCCTGACCGCGGCGCTGCGCTGCGCCGCCGGGGGCCGTCGTACGGTCGTGGTCACCAAGGCCCGCCTCGACGACGGCTCCACCCGCTGGGCTCAGGGCGGCATCGCCGCGGCCCTGGGCGACGGCGACACCCCCGAGCAGCACCTGGAGGACACCCTCGTCGCGGGCGCCGGCCTGTGCGACGAGGCCGCCGTACGCCTCCTCGTCACCGAGGGTCCCGACGCGGTCCGCCGGCTCATGGCCACCGGCGCCGTCTTCGACACCTCCGCCGAGACCGGCGAGATCGAGCTGACCCGCGAGGGCGGCCACCACCGCCGCCGGATCGCGCACGCGGGCGGCGACGCCACCGGCGCCGAGATCTCCCGCGCCCTGGTCGAGGCCGTCCAGGCCGCCGGGATCGAGACCGTGGAGAACGCCCTCGTCCTGGACCTCCTCCAGGACGCCGAGGGCCGCACGGCCGGCGTCACCCTGCACGTCATGGGCGAGGGGCAGCACGACGGCGTCGGCGCCGTCCACGCCCCCGCCGTGATCCTCGCGACCGGCGGCATGGGCCAGGTCTTCTCCGCGACCACGAACCCGTCGGTCTCCACCGGTGACGGCGTCGCGCTCGCGCTGCGCGCCGGAGCCGAGGTCTCGGACCTGGAGTTCGTCCAGTTCCACCCCACCGTGCTGTTCCTCGGCGCGGACGCCGAGGGCCAGCAGCCGCTGGTCTCCGAGGCGGTCCGCGGCGAGGGCGCGCACCTGGTCGACGCCGACGGGGTGCGCTTCATGCTCGGTCAGCACGAGCTGGCCGAGCTGGCCCCGCGCGACATCGTCGCCAAGGGCATCACGCGGCGCATGCAGGAGCAGGGCGTCGAGCACATGTACCTGGACGCCCGGCACTTCGGCGCCCGGATGTGGGAGCAGCGCTTCCCGACCATCCTGGCCGCCTGCCGTTCCCACGGCATCGACCCGGTCACCGAGCCCATCCCGGTGGCCCCCGCCGCGCACTACGCCTCCGGCGGCGTACGCACCGATCTGCACGGCCGCACCACCGTCCCGGGCCTGTACGCCTGCGGCGAGGTCGCCTGCACCGGCGTGCACGGCGCGAACCGGCTGGCCTCGAACTCCCTGCTGGAGGGCCTGGTCTTCGCCGAGCGCATCGCCGACGACGTCGTCGCGAACGCCGCGGCCGGCAGCGGCCCGGGGATACCAGTCCCCGCGACCGGCCCGCTACAGCCCGTCGAGGCCCGCCACGAGATCCAGCGGATCATGACGAACGGCGCGGGCGTGCTCCGTTCCGCCGACTCGCTGGACACGGCCGCCGCCGCCCTGGAGGACCTCTACGCGAGGGCTCTGGGCGAGCTGGAGACCCACGGGAAGACCGCCGTGCCGGGCGTGGACACCTGGGAGGCGACCAACCTGCTGTGCGTGGCCCGCGTCCTGGTCGCCGCCGCCCAACGGCGCACCGAGACCCGCGGCTGCCACTGGCGCGAGGACCACCCCGACCGGGACGACGCCGCCTGGCGCCGCCACCTCGTCGTCCGGCTCTCCGCGACCGAGAAGCGGGCGCTGGTCGTCACCCCCACCGACTCCGCGGACCTTCCGTCCGTACTCCACCCCCTCAGCCAGGAGCACTGACCGTGAGCACCCCCGAACTCCCCCTGATCGACCAGAACGAAGGCGGCTGCGGCGACGACTGCGGCTGCGGCGAGGGCGAGGAGACCGGCCTCGACCCGGCTCTGGCCCAGCTCCTGGAGGACGCCGGCCTCGACCCGATCGAGGTCGAGGACATCGCGCACATGGCGCTGTCCGAGGACCTCGACGGCGGGGTCGACGTCACCACCGTCGCCACCGTCCCCGAGGAAGCCGAGGCCGTCGCCGACTTCGTCGCCCGCGAGGCGGGCGTCGTGTCCGGGCTGCGCATCACCGAGGCCGTCTTCTCGGTCGTCTGCACCGAGGCCTTCGAGGTCGAGCGGCACGCCGAGGACGGCGACGCGGTCGAGGCCGGGCAGCTCCTGCTGTCGGTCCGCGCCCGTACCCGCGACCTGCTGACCGCCGAGCGCAGCGCCCTGAACATCCTGTGCCGCCTGTCGGGCATCGCGACGGCCACCCGCCGCTGGGCGGACGTCCTGGAGGGCACGGACGCCAAGGTCCGCGACACCCGCAAGACCACCCCGGGCCTGCGCTCGCTGGAGAAGTACGCGGTCCGCTGCGGCGGCGGCGTCAACCACCGCATGTCCCTGTCGGACGCGGCGCTGGTCAAGGACAACCACGTGGTCGCGGCCGGCGGGGTCGCGCAGGCCTTCAAGGCCGTCCGCGAGGCCTTCCCGGAGGTCCCGGTCGAGGTCGAGGTCGACACCCTGGCCCAGGTCACCGAGGTCGTGGAGGCCGGCGCCGACCTGATCCTGCTGGACAACTTCACCGTCGAGCAGACCGCCGAGGCCGTCGCCCTCGTCGCCGGCCGCGCCACCCTGGAGTCCTCGGGCCGGCTGACCCTGGACACCGCCCGCGCGTACGCCGAGACCGGGGTGGACTTCCTCGCGGTCGGCGCCCTCACGCACTCCTCGCCGATCCTGGACATCGGCCTCGACCTGCGCGAGGCGGTGTAACCCGTGCTCCTCACCATCGACGTAGGCAACACCCACACGGTCATGGGCCTGTTCGACGGTGACGAGATCGTCGAGCACTGGCGCGTCTCGACCGACCCGCGCAGGACGGCCGACGAGATGGCCGTCCTGATGCAGGGCCTGATGGGCATGCACCCGATGCTCGGCACGGAGTTGGGCGACGGCATCCACGGCATCGCGATCTGCGCGACGGTCCCCTCCGTCATGCACGAGCTGCGCGAGGTCACCCGTCGCTACTACGGGGACGTCCCCGCGGTGCTGGTGGAGCCCGGCACCAAGACGGGCGTGCCGATCCTGACGGACAACCCGAAGGAGGTCGGCGCCGACCGCATCGTGAACGCGGTCGCCGCCGTCGAGCTGTACGGAGGCCCGGCGATCGTCGTGGACTTCGGCACGGCGACCACCTTCGACGCGGTCTCCACCAAGGGCGAGTACGTGGGCGGGGTGATCTCCCCGGGCATCGAAATCTCGATGGAGGCCCTCGGCGTGCGCGGCGCCCAGCTCCGCAAGATCGAGCTGGCCCGTCCGCGCAACGTGATCGGCAAGTCCACGGTCGCGGCGATGCAGTCCGGCGTGGTCTACGGCTTCGCGGGCCAGGTCGACGGGATCGTCGCCCGCATGGCCAAGGAGCTGGTCGGACCGACCGGGGAACCGGACGAGGTCCGCGTCATCGCGACCGGCGGGCTCGCGCCGATCGTCCTCGGCGAGGCCTCCTCGATCGACGACCACGAGCCCTGGCTGACCCTGATCGGCCTGCGCCTGGTCTACGAGCGCAACGCGCCCACCTTCGAGTGACGCGCGGCCCCCGCCCCCGCCGGCCTCCTCCCCGCAGGCCCGGGGCGGGGGCCGGCGCCGCTTCCCGCGCACGCCTTCCCCGTCGCATGACGCGGGGGTCGGGTCGCCCGTCGAACCACGCGCGGCAGGAGGGGGACGCGTGAGCGAAGCGTATGTTTTTCCCCGAAGTGGCCGGACAGTGCCCCCGTCGGGGATACCGTCTCGCCCGAGAACGACCGCGACCTCGTCCACCGTGGAGGAGACACCATGACCGCGAACGCCCGGCCCGACTGGCGGAAGTCGTCCTACTGCGCGAGCAGCGGCGACGCCTGTGTCTACGTGGCCGCCGCGCCCGGCACCCTGGTGCGGGTCGCCGACCGCGCCGACCCCGCCCACCTGGTGATGGCCACCACGCACGCCGCGTGGGCCGACTTCGTCAGGGCCGTCAAGGAGACCGGCTGACCGGCGGCGGCGGGGCCGCCCTCCGCCGCGCCGCATTCCTCCACCCTCAGGGGATTTTGTCCGATTAGCGCGTATCTTCGGCGCATGCCCACGCCCTACGGATCCCGCGGCGGCATGGCGTTCAGCGCCGCCGAGCTGCGCACGCTCAGGCGCCTCCTCGCCCACGCCCTCCAGCCCTCCTCGGCCGCCCTGCCGGCCGCCGAGGTCCAGGACTGCCTGCGCCTCGCCGCGTCGGTGGACGAAGCGGCCGCGGAGGCGGGCAGGCTCAGGGCCTTCCTCCTCGCCGACCTCGCCCGCTACCGCGAAGCCCTCCCCGGGAGCCTGTCGGGGTACCTGGAGCTCCTCCAGGACGCCCTCGCCGCGGGCTACGAGCCACAGCCCGACGACCTCGCCGCCCTGCGCGCCCTGCGGGCCAACCCGGTCGCCGCCGCCGTCCTGGAGCGGGCCCAGGGCGTCGCCGAGCGCTCCGTACGCCGCCGGCTGTCCGCGACCCCCGCGCCCCGCACCCGGCTGCTGTCCCTGGCCGGAGGCCGCGAGGAGCCCCGCGGCGCCGCGGACCCGCGTCCGCCCCGGCCCGCGCCCAAGGAGCCCCCGGCCCCCGAACGGCCCGGGCGGCCCGTCCCCACCCCCGGCGAGGTCTTCCCGCCGCGCCGCAAGCCCACCCCGCCCCCGTCGTCGGGTCGAGCGGTCGGATAGCTACGCTGGGGGCATGGACTACGTCTCCGCGCTCGTGCCCCCCATCGTGATGGCCGCGTTCTTCATCGCCCTCGTCGTGACGATCGTGAAGAGCCAGGGCGGCGCCAACAAGGCCAAGGAGGACGCCGCCGTCGACGCCGTCCTCTCCCGCGCCGAGACCGCCCGGCAGGCCCAGAAGTAACCGCCGCGCGGTTTCCACCGCGCGTTGCCGCCGAATAGTCGGGCAATTCACCGCAACCCGCACTATCGTGCTGTTGTGCCTCGCCCCCTGGGAGAACTCGAAGACGCGGTGATGACGCGGGTGTGGCAGTGGAACCGCCCGGTCACCGTTCGCGAAGTCCTGGAAGACCTCCAGCAGGTACGGTCCATCGCGTACACGACGGTCATGACCGTTATGGACAATCTCCATCAGAAGGGCTGGGTCCGCCGGGAAGCCGAAGGCCGCGCCTATCGATATACGGCGGTCTCCACCCGCGCCGCCTACTCGGCCGCACTGATGAACGAGGCCTGGTCCACCAGCGACAACCCGGCGGCCGCCCTCGTCGCCTTCTTCGGCATGATGTCCCAGGAACAGCGCGAGGCCCTGCGCAACGCCATCCGCGTCGTCCAGACCGACGCCCCGGATCCGGCCGGCCCCACCGCCTCCGAGAGCGCGCCTTCCCCCGCCCCGGAAGGGGAGTCCGGCGCACACGGGACCGACCCGGGGCGATAACGTCCGGGTATGGGAGAGCTTTCCACCGCAGACACGAAATCAGTGACGATCCGCCGCGCGCGCACCCGTGATGTTCCGGCGCTGCGCCGCCTCCTCGACCAGTACGTGCAGCAGCGGATCCTGCTCGACAAAGCCCCTGTCGTCCTTTACGAGGACATCCAGGAGTTCTGGGTCGCGGAACGCGACTCCGACGGACAGGTCATGGGCTGCGGCGCTCTCCACGTCATGTGGGAAGACCTCGCCGAAGTCCGCACTCTCGCCGTCGACCGCGAGTTGAAGGGTTCCGGCCTGGGGCACCAGGTGCTCGCCAAGTTGTTGGAGACGGCCCGCCTGCTCGGCGTGAGCCGGGTTTTCTGCCTCACCTTCGAAGTGGACTTCTTCGCGAAGCACGGGTTCGTCGAGATCGGCGAGACCCCGCTGGAGACCGATGTCTACATGGAGCTGCTGCGTTCCTATGACGAGGGCGTCGCGGAGTTCCTCGGTCTCGAACGAGTGAAGCCGAACACCTTGGGCAACAGTCGGATGCTTCTGCACCTCTGATGGATCAGGACGGCTTTTCCAGGCCTCTGCCCGCCTGTGGCCTATGTCCGAATCGCGCACGTTTCCCGCCCTGTTGAGGTCCTGAACCTCTCACCGGGGGTTTGTGTTTTCCAGGCAAAAGCGGTTTCCTTTCCGCGTACTGCATTTTCGATGAAAGGAAATCCGGTGGCACAGAAGGTTCAGGTCCTTCTTGTCGACGACCTCGACGGTGGCGAGGCGGACGAGACCGTGACGTTCGCTCTGGATGGCAAGACCTACGAGATCGACCTCACCACCGCCAACGCTGAAAAGCTCCGCGGTCTGCTCGATCCGTACGCCAAGGGCGGTCGCCGCACCGGCGGTCGTGTCTCCGCGGGTCGTGCCAAGGGCCGCGCCGCCGCGTCGGCGGGCAATCCCGACACCGCTCTCATCCGCGCGTGGGCGAAGGAGAAGGGCTACAACGTGAACGACCGTGGCCGCGTTCCCGCCGAAATCAAAGAGGCCTACGACAAGGCCAACGGCTGAGGCGTACGCCTTCGCAGCCGTGCCCGGTGACATTCCGTCGCCGCCGCGGCCACCAGGCGTACGAGATCGGGCCCGACAACGCCCCTCGGGGGCCTGGGCCCGGTACCCCGCCCGGTGACGGGCAGGGCCGGAAGGAACGCCTCGCACCCCGGCTCGGGGGGCCGCAACCACACGGCGGCCCCCTGCGGGACCTCTCCGGACGGCCTCCCCGGCATCAGCTCGGGCGGCGCCGGAGCGGTGATCGAGCCCCCCTCGCCCAAAGCGGCGAGATCCAGGGCCACCCCGCCCCATTCCAGCCAGTCCAGCAGTCCGTCGAGCTCCTCCGCACCGCCCGGAGCGACCAGGAAGCGCATCCTGCGCCCCGACGCCGCCACCGGACCGGTCACGACGGGTCCGCGCAGCAGCGCCGCCCCCGCGTCGGCCGGCAGCTCCAGGACGTCGAACGTGACCCCCGTGACGAGCCGCACGGGCGGCCCGCCCGCGAGGGTCCAGCCGAGCGTCCGCTCGTACCACTCGCGCCACTCGTACCGGCAGACGTACGCGTCCGGCCCGGGAGCGGGACGGGGCGAGGGGACGCGGAGGGAACCCACGGGGTCGAGGACCATGAACGGAGCAACTCCGCGCCCCGCCGCGGGGTTACGCAGCGCACCCGCTCGAATGCGGAACGTAAACATCCGCGGAGTGGAGCGCGACATTCGGGACGCGGGCGTGTTCGCCCGTAGCGGAGGGAAGGGTGCCCATCGGCATGGAGTGTCGGTCCTTACGGGTAAGACATTCCTAGTGGATCGGGGCGACACGCTGATTTGGCCGGGTCCCGTTCGCCATCGGCGTACACGCGTGACGGGTATCTGCCTGGCCTGCGGGAACATCGTCTCCCACTATCGGGTTGGAGCAGTTGTCGGCTCTTCAAGCCGGTTTTCCTTCACCGATGTGGGGGTGAGCCGCGGACGGATGTCGGCAGTTGGAATGAGCTGTCCCGCCCCGCGGGACTAGCATGCGGAAGGACAGGGCGGGGACCGACCCCGAACTGCCCGACCGCTCTGAGGAGCGATAAACGATGTTCGAGAGGTTCACCGACCGCGCGCGGCGGGTTGTCGTCCTGGCTCAGGAAGAAGCCCGGATGCTCAACCACAACTACATCGGCACCGAGCACATCCTCCTGG
The DNA here is from genome assembly GCF_044741845.1 of Streptomyces sp. NPDC088097. Classification (NCBI taxonomy): domain Bacteria; kingdom Bacillati; phylum Actinomycetota; class Actinomycetes; order Kitasatosporales; family Streptomycetaceae; genus Streptomyces; species Streptomyces sp. NPDC088097. The sequence goes on along the minus strand of NZ_JBIUTJ010000011.1, from coordinate 29,132 downwards.
GCTTGATCCACGAGGGTGAGGGTGTCGCCGCTAAGGCCCTGGAGAGCCTCGGGATTTCGCTCGAGGCTGTTCGTCAGCAGGTTGAGGAGATCATCGGTCAGGGCCAGCAGGCCCCGTCCGGGCACATCCCCTTCACCCCGCGGGCGAAGAAGGTCCTGGAGCTTTCGCTCCGAGAGGCCCTCCAGCTCGGCCACAACTACATCGGCACCGAGCACATCCTGCTCGGCCTGATCCGCGAGGGCGAGGGCGTCGCCGCCCAGGTCCTCGTGAAGCTGGGCGCCGATCTCAACAGGGTTCGACAGCAGGTCATCCAGCTGCTCTCCGGCTACACCGGAGGCGGCAAGGAGTCGGCGACCGCAGGCGGCCCGGCCGAGGGAACCCCCTCGACCTCGCTGGTCCTGGACCAGTTCGGCCGCAACCTCACCCAGGCGGCCCGCGAATCCAAGCTCGACCCGGTCATCGGGCGCGAGAAGGAGATCGAGCGGGTCATGCAGGTGCTGTCCCGCCGTACGAAGAACAACCCGGTGCTCATCGGCGAGCCCGGCGTCGGCAAGACCGCCGTCGTCGAGGGCCTCGCCCAGGCGATCGTCAAGGGCGAGGTGCCCGAGACCCTCAAGGACAAGCACCTCTACACCCTTGACCTGGGCGCGCTGGTCGCCGGTTCCCGCTACCGCGGTGACTTCGAGGAGCGCCTGAAGAAGGTCCTCAAGGAGATCCGCACCCGCGGCGACATCATCCTGTTCATCGACGAGCTCCACACCCTGGTGGGTGCGGGCGCCGCCGAGGGCGCGATCGACGCCGCGAGCATCCTGAAGCCGATGCTGGCCCGTGGTGAGCTCCAGACCATCGGTGCCACGACGCTCGACGAGTACCGCAAGCACCTTGAGAAGGACGCGGCGCTGGAGCGCCGTTTCCAGCCGATCCAGGTGGCGGAGCCTTCCCTCCCCCACACGATCGAGATCCTCAAGGGCCTGCGCGACCGCTACGAGGCCCACCACCGCGTCTCCATCACGGACGAGGCCCTCGTCCAGGCGGCGACGCTGGCGGACCGGTACATCTCGGACCGCTTCCTGCCGGACAAGGCGATCGACCTGATCGACGAGGCCGGCTCCCGGATGCGCATCCGTCGGATGACCGCACCGCCGGACCTCCGCGAGTTCGACGAGAAGATCGCGGGCGTGCGCCGCGACAAGGAGTCGGCCATCGACTCCCAGGACTTCGAGAAGGCGGCTTCCCTCCGTGATTCGGAGAAGCAGCTGCTCGCCGCGAAGGCCAAGCGCGAGAAGGAATGGAAGGCCGGCGACATGGACGTCGTCGCCGAGGTCGACGGCGAGCTCATCGCCGAAGTCCTCGCGACCGCGACCGGCATTCCCGTCTTCAAGCTCACGGAGGAGGAGTCTTCCCGCCTCCTGCGCATGGAAGACGAGCTCCACCGTCGCGTCATCGGCCAGAAGGACGCCATCAAGGCGCTCTCCCAGGCCATCCGCCGCACCCGTGCGGGTCTCAAGGACCCGAAGCGTCCCGGTGGCTCGTTCATCTTCGCCGGCCCGTCCGGTGTCGGTAAGACCGAGCTGTCCAAGACGCTCGCCGAATTCCTCTTCGGCGACGAGGACGCGCTGATCTCCCTCGACATGTCGGAGTTCAGCGAGAAGCACACGGTTTCCCGTCTCTTCGGTTCGCCCCCCGGCTACGTGGGCTACGAAGAGGGCGGCCAGCTGACCGAGAAGGTCCGCCGGAAGCCGTTCTCCGTCGTCCTCTTCGACGAGGTCGAGAAGGCGCACCCGGATATCTTCAATTCCCTGCTCCAGATCCTGGAAGACGGTCGCCTGACCGACTCCCAGGGCCGGGTCGTGGACTTCAAGAACACGGTCATCATCATGACGACCAACCTGGGTACGCGGGACATCTCCAAGGGCTTCAACCTCGGTTTCGCCGCAGCCGGCGACACCAAGACCGGTTACGACCGGATGAAGGCCAAGGTCAACGACGAGCTCAAGCAGCACTTCCGGCCTGAGTTCCTCAACCGTGTCGACGACACGGTCGTCTTCCACCAGCTCACGCAGGAAGACATCATCCAGATCGTCGACCTGATGATCGCCAAGGTGGACCAGCGCCTCAAGGACCGCGACATGGGCATCGAGCTCAGCGGTGAGGCGAAGCAGCTCCTGGCCAAGCGCGGCTACGACCCGATCATGGGTGCGCGCCCGCTGCGCCGGACGATCCAGCGCGAGATCGAGGACCTGCTGTCGGAGAAGATCCTCTTCGGCGAGCTGCGTCCCGGTCACATCGTGGTCGTCGGTGTGGAGGGTGAGGGCGAGGAAGCCAAGTTCACCTTCCGCGGCGAGGAGAAGTCGGCTCTGCCCGACCACCCTCCGGTCGAGGCCACGGGCTCCGGCCCGGACCTCACGAAGGGCGCGTGAGCGGCTAGCCGCTCGTAGAGACGCAGAGGGGCGGGCCCCGGGACATCATGTCCCGGGGCCCGCCCCTTCGTCGTGTCCGGGCCCGGTACGGCCTCCTGGGCCCCGTCGGGCCCCTCGGGGGGCGCGGGTGCGGGTGCGGGAGCGCGCGGGCCTTCGTCGGGGGTGGTGGGCGCGGCCCCGTGGGCGGGGGTTTTCGGGGTGACCGCGGTCACTGGGGGCCGTGCGCGCCGGTGACAAGCCGCACAGGGCAAAACGGACCTACTAGGAGGTCTCGTAGATTTTGCCGACCGATTTGTCCACCCCCCGCCCTAGTGGTGCCACCGTCAACAGGCCGGACAGCCCCGGTGCTCCTACGAGCCCCGGTAGTAACGGAGGTGTTTGGGGAAGCCGGGGGGCCCGGGTTACCAAGGTGGAGCAAGCCCGGCAGCCACGGCCAACGGTCGCAGCACGTCGGGTCCTTTCTTGCCCGCAGCACGTCCTTGTCCCCGGCCTCGGAGGTCCCCCAGATGTTCGCGAAGCGCGTCAGCACCCGTCGTACCCGTATCGCCCTCGCCGCCACCGGTCTCGGTGCGGCCCTGGCCCTCGGTGCGGGGACGACCGCCGCCTTCGCCGACGAGGCCCCCACCCTGCCCGCCGCCGCCGAGCAGGTAGCCCTCCAGGCCCAGGCGCAGGCCCAGGCCGCCGTCGCCAAGTCCGGCCTGTGGGACAAGCCCGTGAAGGGCTACACGCTGTCCGCCACCTTCGGCAAGGGGGGCACCATGTGGTCGCACAAGCACTCCGGCCAGGACTTCGCCGTCCCCGTCGGCACCCCGGTCAAGGCCGCCTCCTCCGGCACGGTCGTCAAGGCCGGCCCCAACGGCGGCGGCGACGGCCCGGCCTACGGCAACGCCATCGTGATCAAGCACGCGAACAACACGTACTCCCAGTACGCGCACCTCTCGAAGATCCAGGTCAAGATCGGCCAGAAGGTCGGCAAGGACCAGCGGATCGCGCTGTCGGGCAACACCGGCAACTCCAGCGGCCCGCACCTGCACTTCGAGATCCGCACCACCGCGAACTACGGTTCGGCCGTCAACCCGGTGGCCTTCCTGCGCAACGTCGGCGTCACGGTCTGACCCGCTGACCGCCCGGCCCGCCGCCCTTCCGGCCGCGGGCCTTCCGGCCTTCCGGCCCCTCGGTCAGATGAGCCAGGAGTGCGTCTGCTTCGACTTCTTGTCGACCTTGTTGTTCTTCAGGCCCGTGACGGCCTCCTGGGTCAGCGCCGTGTCGAAGACGCGGACGTGGTCCAGCGGCCCGTCCCACGCCGCGCTCCAGATGCCGTGGTGACGGGCCCGCCCCAACTGGAGCGGGCCCGGGCCCGCCCAGACCCCGGAGACCGGCGCCTGACCGGCGAGCTTGTCGTCCACCCACAGCGCGATGGTCTTCTTCTCGGCGTCGTAGGTCCCGGTCAGCAGCACCCAGTTCCGTACGGTGTCCACGTTGTCCGCGACGACCTGCTGGGCCGTCGCCGCCTGGCCCTTGTCGCCGGTCTGGACCCGGAAGACCCACGCCTTCTTGCCGTTCACGACCTCGAAGCCCAGCTCGAAGGAGTACGAGACCCCGTCGCCCTGGCTGACCGCCATCCGCGAACCGGTCTCGGACACGTTGTAGGCGCGCGTGGAGACCGTGAAGCTCTTCGTGACGTCGACGGCCGCCTCGGCGCCCTGCGCGTACGACTCCGCCGTCCCCTTGAACCGCACCTCGGTCCGCTTGGCCAGCTCGCCCAGCGAGGCGCCCGGACCGAGCGCGATGCCCATCCTGCCCGTGCGGTCGCGCAGCAGGTTCGGCTCGCCCTCGACGGTGGGGGAGTCGTCCTCCGGGGCCTTCGGGTCCGCCGACTGCTCCCCGCTGCCCGACGGGCTCGGTGAGCCCGAGGTGGCCACGACCGGCTTGTCGTCCGGTTCGTCGGAGCCGCCCAGTACGAAGAACCCCGCGCCCGCCGCCACCACGACGACCACCAGCGCGCCGATCCCGACCTTCAGCGTCCGACGCTTGCGCTGCTGTGCCTCGGTCCGGTCGGCCAGGGCCTGCCAGTCCGGCTGCGGGGTGGAGCTGAAGGCCTCCACCTGCTGCTGCGGCGGGGGCTGGAGCGGCCCGAAGCCCTGCCCGGGGCCCTGGGCGGGCTCGGGCTGGTACGGGTTGGGCTGTGCGGGCCCGGGGTAGCCGTACCCGTCCGGTATCCGCCCGGGCGGGTATCCGTAACCGCCGCCGCTCCCGGAGGCGGGGTCGGGCTGGGGGCCGTGCGGGTGATCCGTACCGTCAGTCATGGCACGGATGCTAAAACATCGCGGTCGACAGGCGAACGCCCGATGGTTCCGATACGGCCGCGAACGCTCCGCCGGGACTCGCCGCGGCGGGTCCCGGGGCCCTTCCGCTCAGCCCGGCAGCTTGATGATCGGGAAGCTGCCCGTCGCCGTCGGCGCGTGTTCCGGCAGCCACAGCACCGCCACCGCGCCCGCCGCCGAGCCCTCCGATTCCGCTCCGCCCGGCGCCGCCACGTTGCGGAACGTCAGCCGCGCCCCCAGCACCCGCGCCTGGCCCTCCGCGATGGTCAGCCCCAGCCCGTGCCCGACCCCCGCACGGTCCGTGGACCCGGTGCGGAAGCGACTCGGACCCTCCCGCAGGAGCGCCTCGGGGAAGCCCGGCCCGTGGTCCCGCACGCGGACGACCCGGCCCTCGATGTCGACCTGGATCGGCGCCCGCCCGTAGCGGGCCGCGTTGGCGAGGAGGTTGCCGAGGATCCGCTCCAGCCGGCGCGGGTCGGTGCTGACGATCTCGTCCGCGACGATCCGTACGGTGGCCTCCGGCATCAGCGCGCACACCCGGCGGCTCACGAACTCGCCCAGCGCCACCTCCTGGAGTTCGGCCCGCTCCGACGCGCTGTCCAGCCGGGCCACCTCCAGCACGTCCTCCACCAGGGCCCGCATCGCCTGCGCGCGGTCGCGCACCAGCTCGCTCGGGCGTCCGGGAGGCAGCAGTTCCGCCGCCGTGAGCAGGCCCGTCACCGGGGTCCGCAGCTCGTGCGCGATGTCGGCCGTCACCCGCCGCTCGGCCTCCAGCCGTTGCTGGAGGGCGTCGGCCATGGCGTCCACGGCCCGCGCGAGGTCGTCCGTCTCGTCCCGTACGACCCCGCCCACGGCGTCCCGTACGCGGACCTCGCCGTCCCCGTGGGCCATGCGCTGCGCCGCCGCAGCGGCCTTGCGCAGCCGGCGGGAGATCTGCCCGCCGATGAGCACGCCGAGCGCGGAGCCGCCGATCACCACGGCCAGGGAGCCGACGACCAGGGCCCGGTCGAGGTCGCGCACCATGTTGGCGCTCTCCCGGAACGGCAGGTGCAGGGAGAGCACCTGTCCGTTGCCGAGCGGTACGGCGGCCCACACCTCGGGAACGCCCCTGGGGTTCTCCTGGATGAAGGTGCCCCGGCGGCCGGACTGGGCCTTGCGGCGCAGTTCGCCGGGCAGCTCCGGGTCGTTGAGCTTGGCTCCCATGGGGGGCTTGCGCCCGGCGTCGGCGTTGCGGGCGATGAACTGCACCCGCTCCAACTGCTGGTCGCGGGCGCTCTCCAGCATCGACACCCGGGCAGCGCTGTGCACCACCAGGCTGAGCGCCAGCGCGGTGAGCGCGCCGACGGCGGCGATGGCGAGGGTGATCTTCCAGCGGATGCCCGTGCGCAGGGTGAAGCGGCTCATGCCTTGAGCTTGTAACCGAAGCCGCGGACGGTCTCGATCCGGTCCTGTCCGATCTTCGTGCGCAGCCGCTGGACGTGGACGTCGACGACGCGGGTGTCGCCGCCCCAGTCGTAGTCCCAGACCCGCTCCAGGAGCCGGTCGCGGGACAGGACGGTGCCGGGCGCGGAGGAGAACTCCAGCAGCAGGCGCATCTCGGTCGGGGTGAGGGCCACGGAGACGCCCGCCTTGCGGACCTCCATGCCCTCGGTGTCGATCTCCAGGTCGCCGAAGGACAGCACGCCGTGGATGCCGTCGTCGTCCGCGTCGCCGTTGCCCGAGCCGCCCCGGGCGCCGCCGGCGTGGCCGAAGCGGCGCAGGACGGCGCGGATGCGGGCGACCAGGACGGAGCCGTCGAAGGGCTTGGTGACGTAGTCGTCCGCGCCGGCCTCCAGGCCGAGGACGACGTCGATGGAGTCGGCGCGGGCCGACAGCATGATGACGGGGACGGTGGACTCGTCGCGGATGCGCCGGCACAGGCTCACGCCGTCCATGCCGGGGACCATCACGTCGAGCAGGGCGATGTCGGGGCGGTTCGCGCGGAAGGACTCCAGGCCGGACAGTCCGTCGGGCATGGCGGTGACCACGAACCCGTCGCGTTCCAGCGCCAGGGTCGTGGCCTCCCGGATGACGTCGTCGTCTTCCACGAACAGCACATGGGTTTCGGCCATGCCGCCCATCCTCACTTCACTTCGTACGTCGCTTCGAGCCGCGGGCGCTCGGGCTGCGGTCGCTTCGGGCTCGTCGCTTCCCGGCGTCTGCGCTTCTCGGCTTCTGGGGCTTCCGTGCTTTCGTGCTTCTGGGCTTCCGGGTTTATCGGCTTCTTCGGGTCAGTTCTTCGGCGTGACGGCCGGGGCGGGCGCGTTCCCGCCGTCGACCACGTTGCTGTAGTCCGAGTGCACCCTGTCCTGCTCGGTGAACTTCTCGCCGTCCCAGCGGTAGGTGATCACGTCCTCGCCGGAGGGGTAGGCGAGGGCGTCGCTCTTCCCGTAGACCGGCTTGTTGACCACCAGGTCGCCGCGGTCGATCTCCGCGTAGACGGGAGGCTGCTCGTCCGCGAAGACATTCTCGTACTTCGTGCCGTCCGCCCGGTACACGTACGAGCCGCGGCCCAGGGCGTCGGCGCAGGACAGGACGTTGACGACGATGTCGACCTCGCTGCTCCCGGTGACCTTCCCGTAGCTGACGTCGATCGGGTACTCCTTGCCCGAGCAGGGCTTGAGGTCCCGCTTCACCTCGGGGCTGACCTTCGGGTCGGCCTTCAGCAGGGCCACCGGGTCGACCTTGCCGGCGGGGTTGCCGGTGACGGTCGCGGGGGAGTGCCCCGGGGCGGCGGGAGCGCTGTCCGCGCTGCCCGACGGCGGCATGTTCCGGGACACGGACTCGGTGCGGGCGGGGCCGCCGTCGCGCAGGCCGGTGCCTCCGCTGGAGCATCCGACCGCGAACACGACCGTGCCGACGAGGACGACCGTCCCCGCCGACATCAGTACCACCGAGCTTCTGCCGCTCAGGTCTTGGCCTTTCAGGCCGCGCACCGCTCCCGCCCCTCGTAACGGCTGGTGTGGTCGCCGCGCTCCAGGGCACGCATGTCCAGGTCCCGGCTCTCCAGCTCCTGGCGGAGCCGGGCCAGTGCGCGGTGCAGGGTGCTCTTCACGGTTCCCGCCGACATGCCGAGCGCCGCGGCCGTCTCCTCGGTGCTCATCTGCTCCCAGTGTCGCAGCACGACGACACTGCGCTGCTTGGGCGCGAGAACCTTCAGGATGTCCATGAGGAGGGCGCGGTCGGCGCGCTGGTCGGAGCCGTCCTCGACGGAGGCGTCCGGGAGCTGCTCGGTGGGGACCTCGTCGAGCTTGCGGGCCCGCCACCACTCGGTCCGCGTGTTGATCATGACGCGGCGCAGGTAGGCGTCGGCCAGGGACTTGTCGGCGATGCCGTCCCAGCGGCCGTAGGTGCGCACGAGGGCGGTCTGCAGGAGGTCCTGGGCGTCGGTGGGGTCCGGGACCAGGCGCCGGGCACTGCGCAGCAGGGCGTCCTGCCGGGTGCGTACGTACTCCTCGAATTCGAGTACCTCGCCGTGCGCCATCTCAGACCCTCCGCTGCCGTTCGCCACGTCTCCGCCGTCTTGCTGATCCGAAGGTACGGAGGGGTTGTCACGGCACTGTGCGGGTCAGCCTTCGGTGGGCGCACGGACACCCGTAGGTTGTGTAACAGCGCCTGTGAGCTGCGGTTTCCCGGCTCGAAGCGGAATCGGTGAGTCAACTTCGAGCCGGGCGTCGGGCCCCGGGGGTACGCCCCTCAGCCCTGCGGCAGGCGGTACATGGCGTGCGCGAGGGGTTCCACCAGGCCGTCGGAGACCAGCCCGTCCAGCGCCCTGGCCCGTTGGACCGGCTCGTCCCAGACGGTGTCCAGCACCGCCTGCGGAACCGCCCCGACCGCCTCCCGCAGCACCGCCAGGAGCTTGCCGCGGACCTGCCGGTCGGTCCCGGCGTACGTCTGCCCGCGCCGGGGCGGACCCTCGTGCGCCGGCTTCCCCGCCAGGCGCCAGGCGCACAGCGTCGCCACCGGGCAGCGGGCGCAGTCCGGGCTCTTGGCCGTGCACACCAGCGCCCCGAGTTCCATGGAGGCCGCCGCCCAGCGGGCCGCCGTCCCCTCGTCCTCGGGCAGCAGCTCGCGCGCCAGGCGCCGCTCGGCGGCGGTGGTGGCGTTCGGCGGGTACTCGACGCCGGTCGCGGTGCGGGCGAAGACCCGGCGGACGTTGGTGTCGAGCACCGCGTGGCGCTGCCCGTACGCGAAGGAGGCCACGGCGGCGGCCGTGTACTCGCCGATCCCGGGCAGCGACAGCAGGGCCGCGTGGTCACGGGGCACGTCGCCCCCGTGCCGTTCCGTTATCGCCACTGCCGCGCCGTGCAGCCGCAGGGCCCGGCGGGGGTAGCCGAGCCGCCCCCAGGCGCGTACAGCCTCGCCCGGCGCCTCGGCGGCCAGGTCGGCGGGGCGGGGCCAGCGGGCGAGCCACTGTTCGTAGACCGGCAGGACTCGGCTGACGGGGGTCTGCTGGAGCATGAACTCGCTGACCATGACCCCCCAGGGGCCGGCCTCGGGGCGGCGCCAGGGCAGGTCGCGGGCGTGCTCGTCGAACCACGCGATCACGGGGGTGTGCAGCGCGGTGGACGGAGTGGGTGAAAGGGATGCGGATGCAGTCATGGCAGACGGCATCCTGACACGTTTCGGGCTCAGCGCGCCGGGCCCGGTCCGGTGAACCAGACGACGACCCCGTTGCCGCTGCCCCGCATGGCGGCGACGACCCGGGTCAGGGGCCCGGCCAGGGCGAGGACGGCCAGGGTGCCCAGGGAGGCCCCCAGCAGCAGGCCCATCGCCACGTCGTGCGGGTAGTGCGCCCCGACGTACACCCGGGAGAAGGCCATCAGCAGGGCCATCGGCAGGGTCAGCCACGCGAGGCGGGGCACGGCGAGTGCGAGGGAGACGGCGGCGGCCGCCGCGATGGCGGAGTGGTTGGAGGGGAAGGACCAGTCCCCGGACGGCGGGCACGGTAGCAGCGGGGCGAGCGCTCCGGCCACCGCGCGGCAGGGCCGCTCCTCGTCGACGGTGGACTTCACCAGTTCGGAGGCGACGTACGCGAGGGCGGTGACGAGGGGGGCGAGGACGGCGAGCGCCACCGCCCGGGGCCCGTCGTCCGCGCGCGCCCGCCACCAGACGGCTATGTAGAGCAGGCCGAAGAGGAGGAGGCCGTACTCGCTCCAGACCTCGAAGGCCGACTGCACCCAAAGGGGGGTGCCATGGGCGAAGTCGGTGATGTCGCGATAGAGGTCGGAGCTGTCCATGGTCACAGACGGTACTCAAGCGGCTGTCGCGGTCGCATCAGACCCCTGGCCGGTTCCGGGCGGTCCTTCGGGGTCCACGACTGGGCCTCCAGGATGATCATCGGCAAAACCTGTCGGGTGCGCGGCATGTGGGGCACGGATCGCGGCGCGAGTTCTCGTAAGGTTCGGTGCGTGGGATCACTGCGCAATCCGGTCGGGCCGCTCCCCTCCTCCATTTACTGGCGACGGAGGGCCGTTCTGGCGTCCGTAGCGGCGCTGCTCGCGCTCATCGCCGTATGGGCCATCAGTTCCGGCGCCGGGAAGACGAGTACGAACGGCAAGGGCGACGGCTCCGGGCCCGTCCGCACCATCACCCCCGGGCCCTCCGGCTCCGGGCCGGCGATCAGTCAGGCGCCGGGCGGACGCGGTGACTCGGGCACGGGTTCCGCTTCGGGCGGTTCCGGCGCGGGCGCAGCGGCCGGTACGGGCAAGAACGGCGAGCCGGGCTCCGGCGCGGCCACCGGCGGCGACTCCGGCTCCGCGGCGGGCGCGGGCGTCGGTTCCGGCGCGGCCCAGGTCCCGGCGGACTCGCCCCTGCCGACGTGTGCGCCGAGCGCGCTGCTGTGGAAGGTCGAGAGCGTCAAGAACGACTACGACCCCACCGAGAAGCCGCGCCTCGAACTCACCGTCAGCAACACCTCGGGCGGCAACTGCAAGATCGGACTCGGCCCGAAACAGGCGGTCGTGACGATCTTTCAGACGACCGGCGCCAAGGCCGTCTGGTCCTCCGCCGACTGCCCCGGTGACACGGACGACCTCTTCTTCCGGGTGCCGGCGCAGGGCGACACCAAGCAGACGGTGGAGTGGGACCGGAAGTTCAGTGCCCCGAACCAGTGCCAGACGCCTCCGGCGGGCAGCCCGACGCCGGACACGTACGTGGTCGAGGTCAAGTCCCCGGGCCTCCCGGTGGCCCGCACCTCCTTCGTCCTGAAGCAGGACTGAACCGGCGCGCCACCGAACCGGCGCGCCACCGAACCGGCGCGCCACCGAACCGGCGCAGTAACGAACCGGCCGTGGGGGGGGGGCCCCGGCGGGGGGGGGGGGGCCCCCCCCCGGGGGGGGGGGGGGGGGCGGGGGGGGGGCCCCCCCCGCCCCCCCCGCCGCCCCCCCGGGGGGGGGGGCGCCCCGGCGGGGGGGGGGGGGGCGGGCCGGGGGGGGCCCCCCCCCCACGGCCGGTTTCATAGGCGGGTCACGGGGCGGGCCACAGGACGGACCGCGGCCGGATCAGACGTAGCGTTCCAGGATCGAGGACTCCGCCAGGCGGGACAGGCCCTCGCGCACGCTCCGGGCGCGGGCCTCGCCGACGCCGTCGACCGTCTGGAGGTCGTCCACGCTCGCGGCGAGCAGCTTCTGCAGGCCCCCGAAGTGCTCCACCAGCCGCTCGATGATCGCGCCCGGCAGCCTCGGCACCTTCGCCAGCAGCCGGTACCCACGCGGCGACACCGCCGAGTCGAGGGTCTCCGGCGAGCCGGTGTACCCGAGCGCCCGCGCCACGATCGCCAGCTCCAGCAGTTCCGGATGCGTCAGCGCGTCCAGCGCCGGCAGCGCCTCCTCCACGGTGCGGGAACGCTTCGCCGTCGGCTCGGGGACGTAGTCCCGGATCACCAACTCCCGTTCCTGCTCGATGCCGACGGTCAGCTCGTCCAACTGGAGCGACAGCAGTCGTCCGTCCGTGCCCAGTTCGACCACGTACTCGGCGATTTCCGTCGCGATCCGGCGGACCATTTCCAGCCGCTGGGCGACCGCCGTGACATCGCGGACCGTCACCAGGTCCTCGATCTCCAACGCGGACAGCGTTCCCGCGACCTCGTCGAGGCGCAGCTTGTACCGCTCCAGTGTGGCCAGGGCCTGGTTCGCGCGGGACAGGATCGCCCCGGACTCCTCCAGGACCCGGCGCTCGCCGTCCACGTAGAGCGCGATCAGTCGCATCGACTGCGAGACCGACACCACCGGGAAGCCGCACTGCTTGGAGACGCGGTCCGCCGTGCGGTGCCGGGTGCCGGTCTCCTCCGTGTGGATCGAGGCGTCGGGCACCAGCTGCACGCCGGCGCGCAGGATCTTGGTGATGTCCTTGTCGAGGATGAGGGCCCCGTCGAGCTTGCACAGTTCGCGCAGCCGGGTCGCGGTGAACTCCACGTCCAGGACGAAGCCGCCGGTGCACATCGCGTCGACGGCCTTGTCCATGCCGAGGACGATCAGCCCGCCGGTGTTGCCGCGGACGATCCGTTCCAGGCCGTCGCGCAGCGGCTGACCGGGGGCGACCGCGCTCAGCGAAGCGCGCATCAGCGCATCGTGCTTGGTGCTCGCGCCGGACTTTCCGGGCGCTGATGCCCCGTCCTTGGCTGCCACTGCACTCCTCCGGTCGCGGGTGGTTCCGCCGGTGTACAGCGGGCGGACCAGCACAAAGTCTACCGGCGCAGCCTGTGCGCCCGCCGAGCCTTGGCGCCGGCGGCCGACGCGCGGGGGTGCGCCGGGTCTCCGATCCGCCCCCTGACCTGGCGTCGGACCCCGCGCGGTGATCCTTCGGCGGACTCTCGGAGTCCGTTTTCGACCCCCCGTACGCCCCTCGTACGTCCGCCGCACGCCGCCCCGCGCCCCCCGGCTACTCCGCGGCCCGCTCCTTGGCCGGCGTACGGGAGCGCCCGCGCGGCAGGACCCGCAGCGCGTCGCCGATGTCCGCGACCTCCGTCACCTTCATCCCGGCCGGGACCTTGCCCGGATCCACCGGGACCAGCGCGTGGGTGAACCCGAGGCGGTGCGCCTCCGCCAACCGCCGCTGCACGCCGGTCACCCGGCGCACCTCGCCGGCCAAGCCGACCTCGCCGATGGCGACCAGGTTCGTCGGCAGGGGCACATCACTGGCGGCGGAGGCCAGCGCCAGCGCGATCGCCAGGTCGGCGGCCGGTTCGGTGAGCTTCACCCCGCCCACGGTGGCGCTGTAGATGTCCCGCTTGCCCAGCGCGGTGATCCGGCCGCGCTGCTCCAGCACCGCCAGCATCATCGAGACGCGCGAGGTCTCCAGGCCCGAGGTGGTGCGGCGCGGGGAGGGGATCTGGGAGTCGACGGTGAGCGCCTGCACCTCGGCGACCAGCGGGCGCTTGCCCTCCAGGGTCACGGTGAGGCAGGTGCCCGGCACCGCCTCGGTGCGCCGGGTCAGGAACAGCCCGCTCGGGTCGGCGAGGCCGGTGATGCCCTCGTCGTGCAGCTCGAAGCAGCCGACCTCGTCGGTGGCGCCGTAGCGGTTCTTCACGCCGCGCACCAGGCGCAGCCGCGCGTGCCGGTCGCCCTCGAAGCTGAGCACCACGTCCACGAGGTGCTCCAGCAGTCGGGGGCCGGCGATGGTCCCGTCCTTGGTGACGTGGCCGACGAGGAGGGTGGCCATGCCCCGCTCCTTGGAGGCGCGGATCAGCGCCCCGGCCACCTCGCGCACCTGGGCCACGCCGCCGGGGGCGCCGTCGATCTCGGGGGAGGCGATGGTCTGTACGGAGTCCAGGACGAGCAGGGACGGCTTGACCGCGTCGAGGTGGCCCAGGACCGCCGACAGGTCGGTCTCGGCGGCGAGGTAGAGGTTGTCGTTGAGGGCGTTGATCCGGTTGGCGCGCAGCCGGACCTGGCTCGCGGACTCCTCGCCGGTGACGTACAGGGTGCGGTGGTCGCCGGTGGCCGCCTTCGCCGCGACGTCCAGGAGCAGCGTCGACTTGCCGACGCCGGGCTCGCCGGCGAGGAGGACGACGGCGCCGGGGACCAGCCCGCCGCCCAGGACGCGGTCCAGTTCGTCGACGCCGGTGCTGCGGGCGGTGGCGGTGCGGCCGTCGACCTCGCCGATGGGCAGCGCGGGCGAGGAGACCCGGCCGGCGGCGGTGGTCCGTACGGCGGGCGCGCCGCCCATCTCCTCGACGGTGCCCCAGGCCTGGCACTCCGGGCACCGGCCGAGCCATTTCGCGGTCGTCCATCCGCACTCGGAGCAGCGGTAGGAGGGCCGGTCCTTGGCGGACGAGCGGGAAGTGCGGGCAGCGGCCATGCGGCCCACCGTAGTCGCCGCCACCGACAACGCGGCGCCGGCGGCGGGGTCCGGGCGGTGGGGCCCCCGGCGGGAGCCCCCAGGAGGCCCCGCGGGGGCCCGCGGCGGCGTCGCGGAGGTGCCCGCGTCAGGGGCGCTGTCAGCCCGGTGGCGATCTGTTCACCCGTAAGGGCTAAAACTGCTGAAGGCTTCCGGGGCGTCACCGGCGCGCCGCCTACGGTCGCCAGGTGAACAGCATCAACCAGGGAACCCCCGTAGCGCGCACCGGCGCACACCGGGCGCACGGGCGCACGCCCCGAGCGGGTCAGGCCTCGGCCCCGGGCGGCGCCGACGCCGCCGCGGCCGCCGCCTCCGAAGAGGCCCAGCAGCCTCCCGCCTCCCGCCACGAGCCCTACCTCGACGGCCTGTTCACCTACTGCCTCTCGGTCCTCTGCGACCACGACACCGCCACCGACGTGCTCGGCGACGTACTCGCCGTGGCCGAACGCCATCCGGGCCGCTGCCCCGACGAGGGGGACCGCCGGGCCTGGCTGTACGCCCTCGCCCGCTGGGCCTGCCTGCGCAGCCTGGCCGAACAGCGCCGCGCCCGGCAGGGGGCGCACTCCGGTCGGCGTACGCCGGAGCACCCCGACCCCTCCCATGCGCCCCAAACGCCCCCCGGCCTCGACGTGAGCGCCTACCGCCGCACCGAGCTGGCCCGCCTGGCCTGGCCCGAGGCGGCCGGAACCACCCCCGAACAGCGCGAGGCCCTGGAGCTGGCCGTCCGCCACCGGCTCGGCGTCGGCGAGCTGGCCTCCGTCCTCGGCACGCCCCCGGCCGCCGCCCGGGAGCTGCTCTCCGGCGCCGCCTGCGAGGTGGAGCGCACCCGCGCCGCCCTCGCCGTCGTCGAGACGGGCAACTGCCCGGCGGTCTCCCGCCTCACCGGCGAGGGGCGCGACGGCGACGGAGGAGGCGGCGACGTGCTCCTGTCTGGCACCCTGCGCGCCGAACTCGTCCGGCACGTCGACGACTGCCCGCGCTGTCGCCGCGTCGCCGAACGGGTCGGCGCGGCCGAGCCCTGGCCCGGCAGCGCCGGGATCAGCGCCGCGCTGCCCCTCGTCCCGGCCCCCCGCAGGGCCGTCCACGCCGCCATGCTGCGCTCCGGCCGGCGCCGGGGCGGCCGGAGCGGCCCGCGCTTCGACCGCGGCGGCTTCCCCATGGACCCCAAGGACCGCGCCGCCCGCCGCGACCGGATCCGGGCCCGCGCCGTGACCACCACCGTCGTCGCCACCGTCGTCGCCGCCCCGGTGATCGCCCTGTGGGCCGCCTACCGCGGCGCCCCCGTCACCGCGGAGCCCGTCGGGGGCGAGGGCATCCGGATCTCCGCCGGAGAATCGCAGATCCCGCCGCCGCAGGCCGCGGGCCGGCCGCTGACCGCGTACGAGAACACCGGCAACGCCGCCTTCACCTCCGACGAACCCGGCTTCGCCGCCGGCAGCGCCGCCCCCGACGTCTCTGTCGAGGTCATCAGCACCGGCGCCCCGGCCACCCCGGACGCCTCCGGCCCCGGCGCCCCCGGCCGGCTCACCGCGACCGCCACCACCCGGGGGCCGGTCACCCTGCTCACCCTCACCGCCTCCGGCGGGAGCCCCGTCCACTGGCGGCTCTGGTCGGACGCCCCCTGGCTGCGGGCCGCCGTGACGGCGGGCACCCTGGCCCCCGGAGAATCGGTCACTCTGCGCATCACGGTGGACGCCGAGGCCCAGCCCGTCGGCGCCTGGTCGGCCCGGGTCGGAGTGGACCCCTCCGGGGCGGTGATCTCCATCCAGGGCCGAGGCCGCCCGGCCCCCACGCCGCCGCAGCCGCCCGTGACCCCGCCGCCGGACCCCACCCCGACGCCCACGCCGACCCCGACGCCCACACCCACCCCGACTCCGACGCCCACCCCCACCCCCACGCCGACCCCGACGGAGTCCGCGACGGCGGAGCCGCCCGCAGGAACGGTTTCCCCGACCCCGCCGCCCGCCTAGGCGGGCGGCGGGAGCGCCCTCAGCGCTGCGGGTCCGCGGGGTGCGGGGCCATCGGCAGCAGGGAGGACAGCCGCGCCTCGCACAGCCCGACGAGGACCTCGTAGGCCTCCTTGCCCATCAGCTCCGTCAGCTCCGGCCGGTACGACTCGTACACCGGCTTGCCGGCCCCGTGCGCGGAGGTCGCCGAGGTGCACCACCAGTGCAGGTCGTGGCCGCCCGGGCCCCAACCGCGCCGGTCGTACTCGCCGATCGACACCTGGAGGATCCGGGTGTCGTCGGGGCGCTCGATCCAGTCGTAGGTGCGCCGGACCGGCAGCTGCCAGCAGACGTCCGGCTTGGTCTCCAGGGGCTCCTTGCCCTCCCGCACGGCCAGGATGTGCAGGGAGCAGCCGGCCCCGGCCGGGAAACCGGGCCGGTTCAGGAACACGCAGGCCCCGTCCCAGCGCCGGGTCTGCTTCTCCCCGTCGTCGTCGAACTGCGTCCAGCCGGTCTCGCTGCCGACGTCGTGGAACTGCCACACCTCGGGGGTCAGCCGTGCCACGTGCCCGGCCACGCGCTTCTCGTCGTCCTCGTCGGAGAAGTGCGCGCCGAGCGTGCAGCAGCCGTCGTCGGCGCGACCCGCCTGGATGCCCTGGCAGCCGCTCCCGAAGATGCACGTCCACCGGGAGGTCAGCCAGGTCAGGTCGCAGCGGAAGACCTGCTCCTCGTCGGCCGGATCGGGGAACTCCACCCAGGCCCTGGGGAAGTCGAGGCCCTTCTCGTCCGGCTCCTTGCCGACCTTGGCCGGGGCCTTGACCTTGCCCTTGGCCTTGCCGTCGCCCTGGTCCGTCTTCGACCGGGCCTTGTTGGCCTTCTTCGTATTTGGCACAAACCCCAGCCTAAGGGCCCCTTACTCCACCGCCGCGCGTTCGGCCCAGTAGCGTTTCCCGCATGAGACTCGGTGTCCTTGACGTGGGTTCGAACACGATCCATCTGCTGGTGGTGGACGCGCACCCCGGCGCGCGCCCGCTGCCCGCGCACTCGCACAAGGTGCAACTGCGTCTGGCGACCCTGCTCGACGAGCGCGGAGCGGTCGGCCCCGAGGGTGTCGAAGCCCTCGTCTCGGTGATCGGCGAGGCGGTCCGGGCCGCCGAGGACAAGGGCTGCGAGGACCTCCTGCCCTTCGCGACCAGCGCCGTGCGGGAGGCCACGAACGCCGACGAGGTCCTCGCCCGCGTCAAGGCCGAAACCGGCATCGACCTGCCCGTCCTCAGCGGCGAGGACGAGGCCCGGCTGACCTTCCTGGCCGTTCGGCGCTGGTTCGGCTGGTCCGCCGGCAAGCTGCTGGTCCTGGACATCGGCGGCGGCTCGCTGGAGATCGCGTACGGCATCGACGAGGAGCCGGACACCGCCGTCTCCCTCCCGCTGGGCGCGGGCCGGCTCACCTCGGCCTGGCTCCCCGGCGACCCGCCGGACCCCTCGGACGTACGGGCGCTGCGCCGTCACGTACGCGCCCAGATCGCCCGCACGGTCGGCGAGTTCAGCCGCTTCGGGGCGCCGGACCACGTGGTGGCCACCTCGAAGACCTTCAAGCAGCTGGCCCGGATCGCGGGCGCGGCCCGCGAGGCGGACGGCCTGTACGTCCAGCGCGACCTCACCCGCAAGTCCCTGGAGGAGTGGGTCCCGCGCCTGACCACGATGACGGCGGCGGAACGTTCCACCCTCCCCGGCGTCTCGGACGGCCGGGCCGGACAGCTCCTGGCGGGGGCAATGGTGGCGGAGGCCACGATGGACCTCTTCGGCGTCGACGAGCTGGAGATCTGCCCGTGGGCCCTGCGCGAGGGCGTCATCCTGCGCCGCCTGGACCACCTGGGCTGACCCTGGCGAGGAGGCGCCCCCGCCACCCGGCCCTGCCTGCGCCCGAGCCCCGGCCCCCGCCCCCTCCCGGGGCCGGGACGCCCGGGCCGCGCGGTGGGCCCGTAATCTGTCCCCGTGGCAGAACCAGTCCGTATCCCGACCACCCGCACCCCGAAGGTCGCCCTGTCCACCGCCTCCGTCTACCCGGAGTCCACGGCCACCGCCTTCGAGACCGCCGCCCGCCTCGGCTACGACGGCGTCGAGGTCATGGTCTGGACGGACCCGGTGAGCCAGGACGTGGACGCGCTGCGCAGGCTCTCGGACGACCACGGGGTCCCGATCCTCGCCATCCACGCGCCCTGCCTGCTCATCACCCAGCGCGTGTGGTCCACCGACCCGTGGACCAAGCTCCAGCGGGCCCAGACGGCGGCCGAGAAGCTCGGCGCCTCCACCGTCGTCGTGCACCCGCCGTTCCGCTGGCAGCGCCAGTACTCCCGCGACTTCGTCAGCGGGATCTGGCGGATGGCCGAGGAGACCGACGTCCGCTTCGCCGTCGAGAACATGTACCCCTGGCGCTACCGCGACCGCGAGATGCTCGCCTACGCGCCCGAGTGGGACGTCACCAAGGACGACTACCGGCACTTCACCGTCGACCTCTCCCACACCGCGACCGCCCGTACGGACGCCAACGCCATGATCGACCGGATGGGCGACCGGCTCGCCCACATCCACCTCGCCGACGGCAACGGCTCCGCCAAGGACGAGCACCTCGTCCCCGGCCGCGGCACGCAGCCCTGCGCCGAACTGCTGGACGGCCTCGCCCGGACCTCCTTCGACGGCCACGTGGTCATCGAGGTGAACACCCGCCGGGCCATGTCCTCCGCCGAGCGCGAGGCCGACCTCGCCGAGGCCCTCGCCTTCACCCGCCGGCACCTCGCGAAGCCGGCCCGCCGCCGATGACGGAGCCGACGGACCAGAGCGGTCCGACCCAGCCGACGGACACGAGCGGACCGACGGAGCCGACGGACCAGCCGGGACCGGCCGAGCCGATGGTGCCGCCCGCGCACCCCCCGAAGCGGCGGCGCGGCCCCGGCCGCCCCCGGCAGGACGAGGTCGACGAGGGCCCCGGCACCCAGGAGCGGATCCGCCTCGCCGCCCGCGAGGTGTTCGCGGAGCGCGGGTACGACAAGACGTCCGTGCGCGGCGTCGCGAAGGTCGCCGGAGTGGATCCGGCCCTGGTGCACCACTACTTCGGCAGCAAGGACGACCTCTTCGCCGCGGCCGTCGAGGTCAGCCTGGAGCCCGCCCTGGTGGTCCCGGCGATCATCGGCGACGGCCCCGACGGCATCGGCGAGCGCCTGGCCCGCTACTTCCTCGGCATATGGGAGAACCCGGTCACCCGGGCCCCGCTGCTCGCCGTGATGCGCTCCGCCCTCACCCACGAGGCGGCGGCGAAGGTGCTGCGCGGCCTGATCCTGCGCCGGGTCCTGGAACGCGTCGCCGCCGACCTCGACGTCCCGGACCCGACCTTCCGGGCCGAGCTGGCCGCCTCCCACATGATCGGGATCGCGGTGCTGCGCTACGTGGTCCGGGTGGAACCCCTGGCCTCCGCCGACACCGAGGAGATCGTGGCCCTCGTCGCTCCCACGCTCCAGCGCTACCTGACCGAAGAATGATCCTGCCGTCCCGACATCCGGACCACCTGTCCGGATCGCGGGCGGTGGGCGTAGCCTCGTAACCGAGCCATATCCACAGTCGCGGCCGAACGCAGAGCCGCACTCATGGGGAGTGAAACCGCATGCCCGAGCTGAGGTCCCGCACCGTCACCCACGGCCGCAACATGGCAGGCGCGCGTGCGCTCATGCGCGCCTCGGGCGTAGCGAGCGAGGACATCGGGAAGCCGATCATCGCGGTGGCCAACTCCTTCACCGAGTTCGTCCCCGGCCACACCCACCTGGCCCCCGTCGGCCGGATCGTCTCCGACGCCATCCGCGCCGCGGGCGCGATCCCCCGCGAGTTCAACACCATCGCGGTCGACGACGGCATCGCCATGGGCCACGCCGGCATGCTCTACTCCCTGCCCTCCCGCGACCTCATCGCGGACAGCGTGGAGTACATGGTCGAGGCCCACTGCGCCGACGCCCTGATCTGCATCTCCAACTGCGACAAGATCACCCCGGGCATGCTGATGGCCGCCCTGCGCCTCAACATCCCGGTCGTCTTCGTCTCCGGCGGCCCGATGGAGGCCGGCCAGGCCACCCTCGTCGACGGCACCGTCCGCAAGCTCGACCTGATCGACGCCATGGTCGACGCCTCGAACGAGAACGTCTCCGACGAGGACATCCTGCGGATCGAGGAGAACGCCTGTCCCACCTGCGGCTCCTGTAGCGGCATGTTCACCGCCAACTCGATGAACTGCCTCGCCGAGGCCATCGGCCTGGCCCTCCCGGGCAACGGCTCGGTCCTCGCCACGCACACCGCCCGCCGCGCCCTGTACGAGGACGCCGGCCGTACGGTCGTGGAGATCACCAAGCGCTACTACGAGGGCGACGACGCGTCCGTCCTGCCCCGCAACATCGCCACCCGCGAGGCCTTCGAGAACGCCATGGCCCTCGACATCGCGATGGGCGGCTCCACCAACACGATCCTGCACCTGCTGGCCGCGGCGCAGGAAGCGGGCCTGGAGTACGACCTCACCGACATCGACGCCGTCTCGCGCCGCGTCCCGTGCCTGTCCAAGGTCGCGCCGAACGTGGCGCCCGGCGGCACGTACTACATGGAGGACATCCACCGCGCCGGCGGCATCCCCGCCATCCTCGGCGAGCTGCACCGCGGCGGTCTCCTCAACAAGGAAGTCAACACGGTCCACTCCGACGGCCTGGAGGACTGGCTGGCCAAGTGGGACGCCCGCTCCGGCACGGCCACCGACACGGCCATGGAGCTGTGGCACGCGGCCCCCGGCTGCAAGCGCTCCGCCACCGCCTTCTCCCAGTCCGAGCGCTGGGAGACCCTGGACCTCGACGCCGAGGGCGGCTGCATCCGCTCGGTGCAGCACGCGTACTCCAAGGACGGCGGCCTCGCCGTGCTGCGCGGCAACATCGCCGTCGACGGCTGCGTCGTGAAGACCGCCGGCGTCGACGAGTCGATCTGGACCTTCGAGGGCCCGGCCGTGGTCTGCGAGTCCCAGGACGACGCCGTCGACAAGATCCTCCGCAAGGAGGTCAAGCCGGGCGACGTCGTCGTCATCCGCTACGAGGGCCCGCGCGGCGGTCCCGGCATGCAGGAGATGCTCTACCCGACCTCGTTCCTGAAGGGCCGCGGCCTCGGCAAGGTCTGCGCCCTGGTGACGGACGGCCGTTTCTCCGGCGGCACCTCGGGCCTGTCCATCGGCCACGCCTCCCCGGAGGCCGCCTCGGGCGGCACCATCGCGGTCGTGGAGGACGGCGACCGCATCCGCATCGACATCCCGAACCGCTCCATCGAGCTGCTGGTCGACGAGGCCACCCTCGCCGCCCGCCACGAGGCCCTCGGCGGCGTGTACGCCCCGAAGGACCGCGAGCGCAAGGTGTCCGCCGCCCTGCGCGCCTACGCGGCGATGGCCACCAGCGCCGACAAGGGCGCCGTCCGCGACGTCAGCCTCCTGGGCTGATCCGCCCGCGGCCCTCCGGGGCCGCCCCGCACGCCAGTCGCGACCCCGCCGGAAGCATCACCATCCGGCGGGGTCGCGCCCGTCCACGGCGAAGACCGTTCCGTCGGGCGCCGACCCGAAGACCCGGCCGTCGCCGAACACGGGCGTGGGGATGGCGGAGCTGACGGAGCCCTGCCCCGAGGCCAAGCGGGTCCCGGTCTGCCCGACGAGGTGCCCGGTGGTCGCGTCGACGGCCAGCAGGCGCCCGTCCGACACGGTCAGGTGGACGCGGCCGTCCGCGTACGCCGGGCTCGACGCACTCGCGGCGCCGGTCTCCAGGCGCCACAGCTCCCGGTCCGCGCCGATCGCGACGAGGGTGCCCTGGGTGGCGAAGGCGTACGCCGTGCCCTTCGGATCCACCGTCGCCTGGGCGGCGTACAGGGGAGCCGACAGCCGGACCCGGTGGACCGCGCGGGTCGTCGTGTCGATCCGTACGACGGCCACCGCGTGCGTGCTCGCGTCGTTGTCCAGCAGGAACACCGAACCGTCGGTCGTGCCGAAGGGCTGGAGCCGGCCCTCGCCGCGCACCTGCCAGCGCACGGCCCCGCTCGACGCGTCCACCTCCGAGACCTCCGTCGACCGGCCGTTGGCGTCGGGCGTCGAACGGTAGAACACCGGCGCGCCCCCGGGCCCCGGCCCGCCCCACCATCCGGACCCCGCCGCAGCGGGCTTGCTCCAGCGCGGGGACCCGCTCGCCGCGTCGAGCACCGTGGCGGTGCCGTTCGCCGCCGCCAGCAGGACCCGCGCACCGGCGGCCACCACCTGGGTGCCCGCCGACAGTCGGTACTGCCAGCGCTCCGTGCCCGTCTTCGCGTCCAGGGCCCGGAGCCGTTCGCCGCCGTCCGCCACGACGAGGACCAGCCCGCCGACGGCCAGCGGAGCCATGGGCGTGGCACCCGGCCGGTCCGGGGCGCCGGCCGGGAGGGACCACAACACCGCGCCGTTCGCGACGTCGAGGCGGGCGGCGCTCAGGTTCCGCCCCGCGCAGTACAGCCCGCCCGACTCCGCCGAGCAGGACACGGTGTGCCCGCCCAGCGCCACCGACCAGGGGGTCACGGGCGCGGGCCCGGCGGCGCTCGCCGCCGACGGACGGGGCCCGGCCCCCCGGGACGCCCCCGCGTCGGAGCCCGACCACAGCAGTCCGCCGGCGACACCGGCCGCCAGCAGCAGGGCGACCGCCCCCGCCACCACCACCCGCGTCCGGCCGGGCCCGCGCCGCGGGGCCTCGGGGGCGGCGGGCGGCGCGTTGCGATGGTGGGTGTCCTCTTCGTCGGGCACCGGCGGGCGCGGTCGCGGTATGAAGGCCTGGGTGTCCTCGGAGATCGGGCTCGTCACGGCCCGGATCTCGGCGATCAACGCGTGGGCGGTCGGCCGTTCCTCGGGATCCTTCGCCAGGCAGCGGGCCACGATCGGGACGAGCCGCGCCGGCAGCCCCGTCAGATCGGGCTCGCTGTGCACGACCTGGTACGCCACGAGGTAGTGGCTGTCGGAGTCGAAGGGGCCGTGCCCCGTCGCCGCGTGCACCAGCACCGCGCCCAGCGCGAACACGTCCGCGGCCGTCCCCACCTCGCGGGGCCGCTGGAACTGCTCCGGCGCCATGAACGGCGGCGTTCCTATCAGCTTGCCGGTCTCGGTGCGCAGGTCGCTGTCGGCCGGGCGCGAGATGCCGAAGTCGATGACCCGCACCCCGTCCGCGGCCATCAGCACGTTGCTCGGCTTCAGGTCCCGGTGGACGACCCCGGCCCGGTGGATGTCCCGCAGGGCCTCCGCCAGCCCGGCGGCGAGCCGGGTCAGCTCGACGGCGTCCAGCACCCGTTCGCGTACCCGCTCGGACAGCGTCGGAGCGTCGACGAACAGGGTGGCCATCCAAGGCCGTTCGGCGTCCGGGTCGGCGTCCACGACGGGCGCCGTGAAAGCCCCGCTCACCCGCCGCGCGGCCGCGACCTCCTGCCGGAAGCGCGCCCGGAACTCCGGGTCCACCGCGTGTTGGGCGTGCACGACCTTGACGGCGAGTTTCAGCCCGGAGCTGGAGGCGGCCAGGTGGACGACGCCCATGCCACCGGAGCCGAGCACGGATTCGAGCCGGTAGTGCCCGGCGTACTCCGGAAGCCCGGCGTAGTCCGCGCGCCGCGATCGCACCGCTCACCACCCCCGCCGGAGCCTAGTCCATGGTCCGTGCGGATCTCCAAGGTCCTGCTACCCTGCGCGCGTTGCGCAGGGCAACACCCATGGGGGGAGCTTTCACATGTCCGTTGAGAACGATTCCGGCCACATCCAGAGCCTGGAGAGCGTGGCGGTGAGCGGCAGCCTGCCGATGTACCAGGTCGCGCCCGGCTACCGCGTCAACGTCCGCAACGGCCCCGGGACCGGCTACGCGATCGTCGACACCCTGCCGCTCGGCGCGAGCGTCTCCATCCGCTGCCAGTGCCCCGGCACGACGGTCTCCGGTCCGTACGGCACGACGGACATCTGGGACTGCGTCGGCAACGGCCGGTTCATCTCGGACGCCTACGTGAAGACCGGCACGGACGGCTACGTGGCCAGCCGCTGCGACTGAGGCAGGGGCGGCGGGCGCGTCCGACCGGGGCGACGTCACCCGTTCCGCCACGCGAGACGCCCCCGGCGCCGGCGCCGCGCCGGGGGATAATCGCCGGTGTGAGCGACGACGACCAGCGAGACCAGAGCCCGACCACCCCGCCCGCCACCCCGGCGGCGCCGGCCCCCGGGCCGCAGCCCGAGGCGATCCGTTTCTTCGGCACCACCTGGGTGGACCACTCCGGCGGCTACACCTGGCGCCGCGTCGCCGTGGCCGCCGGCTCGCTGCTCGGAGCCGTGGCCGCCGCGTACCTGCTGCGCTTCGCCTACGAGGGCCTGGAGATCGGCAACGTCGGCCCCTTCCTCAGCATCTCCGTCGTCGTCCTCTTCGCGATCGCCAGTTCCATCGCCTTCGTCAAGACCTGGGACTCCTTCGGCCGCCGCCCCGCCCCGTCCTCCGACGAGGCCGCCCTCAAGGGCCTCAAGGCGATCGGTTTCATCGGCTCCCTCATCGCGTACTTCCTGCGCTGCTTCGTCGAGGCGCCCGGCGAGAAGCTCCGCCGCACCGAGTACGAGCGCGCCGCGGCCGAGTTCGCCCGCCGCCGCGGCAGCCGTACGGGCAACCCGGCCGCCCGCCGCCCCAAGCGCAAGAAGTAGCCCCTCCCGGGGCCCGGACCGGACTCCCCGACAGACCTCCCTCCCGAAAGACCTCCCTCCCGACAGACCTCCGCCCCGGCGGATTGACGTCCCGGCACCGCCAGGAGCATTATTCATCACATGATGAATAACCCACCGGACAGGCCGCCGACCCCCGCCGCCGCAGCCGTCCACGCCCGCGACCTCACCGTCCGCCGCGGCGCCGGCCGCACCCCCCGCACCGTCCTGGACGCCCTCGCCTTCGACGTCCCCCGCGGCCGCATCACCGGCCTCCTCGGCCCCTCCGGCTGCGGGAAGTCCACCCTCCTGCGCTCCGTCGTCGGCACCCAGGCCCACGTCACCGGCACCCTCGACGTGCTCGGCCGCCCCGCCGGTCACCCCGAGCTGCGCTCCCGCATCGGCTACGTCACCCAGGCCCCCTCCGTCTACGACGACCTCACCGTCCGACAGAACCTCGACTACTTCGCCGCCGTCCTCGACCCCGGCCGCGCCGCCGCCGACCGCCGCCGGGTCACCGTGGACCGCGCCATCACCGACGTCGACCTCACCTCCCGCGCCGGAGCCCTCGCCGGGAACCTCTCCGGCGGCCAGCGCAGCCGGGTCTCCCTCGCCGTCGCCCTCCTCGGCGCCCCCGAGCTGCTCGTCCTCGACGAACCCACCGTCGGCCTCGACCCCGTACTGCGCCGCGACCTGTGGAACCTCTTCCACGACCTCGCCACCGGCCGGGGCGCCACGATCCTCGTCTCCTCCCACGTGATGGACGAGGCCGAGCGCTGCCACGACCTCCTCCTCATGCGCGAGGGCCGCATCCTCGCCCAGGACACCCCCGACGCCCTGCGCACCCGCACCCACCGCGCCACGGTCGAAGAGGGCTTCCTCCACCTTGTCGACGAAGCGAACGCCCTCGCAGCCCAGGAGCAGAACCGATGAACACGGCCCGCACCGCCGCCACCGCCGCCCGCGTCCTGCGCCAGCTCCGCCACGACCCGCGCTCCATCGCGCTGATGCTGCTGGTCCCCGTCCTGATGCTGACCCTGCTCCGCTACGTCTTCGACGGCAGCCCGCGCACCTTCGACAGCATCGGAGCCTCGCTCCTCGGGATCTTCCCGCTGATCACGATGTTCCTCGTGACCTCGATCGCCACCCTCCGCGAGCGCACCTCCGGCACCCTCGAACGCCTCCTCGCCATGCCGCTCGGCAAGGGCGACCTCATCGCCGGCTACGCCCTCGCCTTCGGCGCCGTCGCCGTGGTCCAGTCCCTGCTCGCCACCGGCCTCGCGCTCTGGGTCCTCGGCCTGGACGTCGTCGGCTCCCCCTGGCTGCTCCTGCTGGTCGCCCTCCTCGACGCCCTCCTCGGCACCGCGCTCGGCCTGTTCGTTTCCGCCTTCGCCGCGTCCGAGTTCCAGGCCGTCCAGTTCATGCCGGCCGTGATCTTCCCGCAGCTCCTCCTGTGCGGCCTCTTCGCGGCCCGCGACACCATGCAGCCGGTCCTCTCGGGCATCTCCGACGTCCTGCCCATGTCCTACGCCGTGGACGGCATGACCCAGGTCCTCACCCACACCGACATGACCGCCGACTTCGTCCGCGACGTGGTCATCGTCGCCGCCTGCGCCCTGCTCGTCCTCGCCCTCGGCGCCGCCACCCTGCGCCGCCGCACCCCGTAGGGCGCCCAAGGACCGGACAGCCACCGCGCCCGCGCCCGCCCGGGTGCGACGATGAGCCCGTACGTCCTTACGTTCGTTCGGCGAGGTGAATCCGGCATGACCCAGACAGTCGCAGTCCTCGGTACCGGCAAGATCGGCGAGGCCCTGCTCAGCGGGATGATCCGGGGCGGATGGCCGGTCGACAAGCTGCTCGTCACCGCCCGCCGCCCCGAGCGCGCCGAGGAGCTCCGCACCCGTTACGGGGTCGAGGCCGTCGGCAACGCCGAGGCGGCCAAGCGCGCCGACACCCTCATCCTGACCGTGAAGCCGCAGGACATGGGCAAGCTCCTCGAAGAGCTGGCCCCCCACGTCCCGGCCGACCGCCTGGTGATCAGTGGCGCGGCGGGCGTGCCCACCTCCTTCTTCGAGGAGCGGCTCGCCGCCGGCACCCCGGTCGTCCGCGTCATGACGAACACCCCGGCCCTCGTCGACGAGGCCATGTCCGTCATCTCCGCCGGCAGCCACGCCACCGCCGACCACCTCCTGCACACCGAGGAGATCTTCGGCGGCGTGGGCAAGACCCTGCGCGTCCCGGAGTCCCAGCAGGACGCGGCCACCGCCCTGTCCGGCTCCGGCCCCGCCTACTTCTACTTCCTCGTCGAGGCCATGACCGACGCCGGCATCCTCCTCGGCCTGCCCCGCGCCCAGGCCCACGACCTGATCGTCCAGGCCGCCATCGGCGCCGCCGTGATGCTCCGCGACAGCGGCGAGCACCCGGTCAAGCTCCGCGAGGCCGTCACCTCCCCGGCGGGTACGACGATCAACGCCATCGTCGAGCTGGAGAAGCACGGCGTACGGGCGGCCCTGATCGCCGCGCTGGAAGCGGCCCGCGACCGCAGCCGCGAGCTCGCCTCCGGCAACAGCTGACCCGACGGACGCGGGGGAGCGGACCGCAGGGCGTACGGAGTCGTCAGGGGGCCAAGAGCCCGATGGCCTCGTACGCCCGGTCCACCACCGGCCGGGCCAGCGCCCGCGCCCGCCCGGCCCCCTCCCGCAGCACGCGCTCCACCTCGCCCGGATCGGCGGAGATCTCCGCGTGCCGCTCGCGCAGCGGCCGAAGCAGCTCCACCACGGCATCGGCGACGTCCCTCTTCAAGGGCCCGTACTGGGAGTACTCCCGCGCCAGCTCCGCCGGCTCCCCGCCCGTACAGGCGGCGAGGACGTCGAGGAGGTTCGCCACCCCGGGTCGTGCGGCCCGGTCGTAGACCACCGCGCCGTCACCGCTGTCGGTCACGGCCCGCATCACCTTCCTGCGGACCACCTCGGGCTCGTCGAGCAGGTAGACGATCCCCGCCCCGTTCGCATGGGACTTCCCCATCTTCGAGGTCGGGTCCTGGAGGTCCATGACCCGGGCCGCCACCACAGGGAGCGTCGCCTTCGGCACGGTGAAGGTGTGTCCGTACCGCTGGTTGAACCGCGCGGCCAGGTCCCGGGTCAGCTCGACGTGCTGCCGCTGGTCCTCGCCCACCGGCACCTCGTCCGTGTCGTAGGCCAGGATGTCGGCGGCCATCAGCACGGGATAGGTGAGCAACGACAGCCGTACTCCGTCCCCCGAGGCCTGCGCCGCCGCCGCCTTCTCCCGGTACTGGATCATCCGCCGCAGCTCCCCGTCGGACGCGGTGCACTCCAGCAGGTAGGCGAGCCGGGTGTGCTCGTCCACGTGGCTCTGCACGAACAGGGTGCACGCGTGCGGCTCCAGCCCGGCGGCGAGCAACAGCGTCGCGGCCTGCCTGCTGAGCCGACGCACCCGCGCCGGATCGTGTTCGACGGTGAGCGCGTGCAGGTCGACGACGCAGAACAGCGCGTCGTGCGGCTCCCGCTCGGCGGCGACCCACTGCCGCACGGCCCCCAGGTAGTTCCCCAACGTCAGATGCCCGGTGGGCTTGACCCCGCTGAAGATCCTCGTCATGTCCCGCTCTCCCTCTGTCTGTATGTGGTGTCGGCGCCACCGCGTCGGGCGACCGAGCCACTCCCGGGGAGGGGAGAAACGAAAACGGCCGCCGAAGCGGCGGCCGTGAGCGCATGCGAGCTACGCGTGGAAGTCGGCCGCCGTCAGGCGGCCCACCAGCGAAGGCTGGACGTGAGCGCATGCGTAGTCATGCGGAGCAGCCTAGCCCGCAGGTCATGAGGAGTGCGGGAGGTTTCCCCCAGGTCAGCCGGGGGTTGACACACTCGTACCAGGTCCGTAAGGTTCTTCGAGTTGTCCGTGAAGTGAGCGCCGACCCCGGTCGGTCCCCGGACAGCCATCCCGCACTACACATTCGAACGAACGATGCACCGTGTCGTCTCGTTTTCATGCGTATTTGCGAATGAGGAATCCGCGTTCCAGGACGTAGCCGCCGATTCGCTTCGGGGGCAGGGAATCCGCTACTGTCTCACTCGCCGGAAGGGCCCAACAGCCCGGAACGCAAATCCCGTTGACTGGGAGTCAGGCCCGAAAGGATCTGATAGAGTCGGAATCGCCGGAAAGGGAAAACGCGAAAGCGAAGAACCTGGAAAGCACCGAGGAAGTCGGACACGAAAGAGTCTGATAGAGTCGGAAACGCAAGAACAGAACGAAAAGCCCGGAGGAAAGCCCGAGAGGGTGAGTACAAAGGAAGCGTCCGTTCCTTGAGAACTCA
>NZ_JBIUTJ010000010.1:0-246844 GCF_044741845.1 Streptomyces sp. NPDC088097 | reverse complement strand
ATGGCCTGGCTCGCCGGCTGCCGACGCCTCCACCGTCGCTACGAACGCAAAGCCGAACACTTCCTCGCCTTCACCAGCATCGCCTGCACCCTCATTTGTTACCGCAGACTCACCAAATGAGATGACTTCTCAGTGCGCGCCGCCGTTGAGCTTCACTCCGCCGAGCAGCGGGGACGCCTGGGTGGCGCCGTTCGCGAGGCCCAGCACCTCACCGGGGGCGTCGTTGCGCACCTTGTTCACGCGCTGGGCGGTGTCGAAGACCTTGCCGACGTTGTCGCCCTGCTCGGCCAGGCCGTTGTTGACGGTCTGGGGGAGCGCCTCGGTGACCGGACCGACGGCGTTCAGCGCCTCGGTGATCCCACCCGTCGCGCTCATCGGAGGCATCGCGGCGGGGACGTCCGTCGCGAAGGCCGGGGACGCGGCGCCGAGGGCGGCGACGGATCCGACGACGACAGCGGCGACCTTGGAAAGCTTCATTATCGAAATCCTCATTCTTTTCGATGGCAGAGGTGTCGGCGGCGACCGTCGCGCCGCTTTCGCCCTGGGTAACGATCGCCCGCCGCTGCGGAAACGCCGGCGGGGCGTACGTCAAACGGCCGGAGAATCCGACGAGGGATTCTCCGGCCGATATTTCTTCTGATTACCGGTATTCCCGGTCAGGCGATCCGGGACCGCCGGTACAGAATCGCGCCGCCCAGGACCAGGGCCGAGGCGAGGGCCGCGGCGGCCCCGGCCTGACCCGCTCCGGTGGCCGCCAGCTCCGGGGCCGTCGCCACGGCGGGCGCGGGGGCGACCTCCGCCGGCGTGACCACCGAGGGGGCGGGGGCCGGCGCCGGCGGGGGCGCGGGAGCCGGGGGCAGGGTCACCGGGAGGTCGCCGGCGGGGGCCGCCGGGGGCTGGTCGGCCGGGACCGCCGGAGCGGCCGGCGCCGCCGGGACGACGGGGGCCTCCGCCACGGGCGCGGGCACCGGCGCGGGCCGCTCCACGGGCAGGCTGCCGTGCGGCGGCCCGGGAGCGGGAACCTCCGCGGGCGGCGCCGGGGCGGGGGCCGGGAGCGTGTGGGGCTGCTCCTCGGGCCGCGGCGGAACCTCCTGGACCGGGGCGGGAACGGGGGCGGGCTGCACCTCGGGCGCGGGGACCGGAACCGGAGCCGGCAGGGG
This sequence comes from Streptomyces sp. NPDC088097, assembly GCF_044741845.1. NCBI lineage: Bacteria > Bacillati > Actinomycetota > Actinomycetes > Kitasatosporales > Streptomycetaceae > Streptomyces > Streptomyces sp. NPDC088097. Next base: position 245,684 of record NZ_JBIUTJ010000010.1, on the reverse strand, counting down.
CACCGGGTGTTCCGCGACGGGGCCCGGCTGGTGCGCGGGCCGCGGCTCGGGGTTCGGCTCGGGCTTCGGGGGCGCGGGCGGCGCCGGGTGCGGATGCGGGGTCGGGTGCTCCGCGTGGGGGGCCGTCGGGGTCGGGTGGTCGTCGCACTCCTCCTCGCCCCCGCTCTCGGCGGAACCGCCGTACGCGTCCTCCTCGTGGCGGGGCGCGGCGTGCCGCGGGGCCGCGTGCCGGGGGGCGTGGGCGCGGGGTTCCCCGTCACCGCGCTCGGTTTCCCGGCGCTGCTCGGGCAGCGCGTGACGGCCGCTCCCGCGCTCGTCGAGGTAGCGCTCGAAGGCCTCGGCGTTCTCGGGGCTGAGGTAGCGCTCGTAGTCGTGGTGGGTGTCGGAGCCGGTCGTGGTGACGCAGGTGTTCCCCATGGAGGGGTTGAGCGCGGCGCCCCCGTCCACGCTGTTGCCGCAGACGTTCGGCGCGAAGGTGATCGGTACCGAGACGCTGTTGCCGGCCAGCACGCCCGGTGAGTGCGAGGCCTCTGACATCGCCCCGGGATGCGCGTAGGCGGCGCCGGCCGCGATCGACAGCAGGCTGGAGGCGGCCGCGGCCGTGAGCACCCCCTTGCCCAGTACCTGTCGGCTCAGTACCTGTCGCATGGGTCGTTCCCTGTCTACCGGCGCTCGGGCCGGTGCTGAATCGAAGGTGGCCTCGGAGTGCACCGCCGTGCACTCCGAGGCCACCACGAGGAGGTCCGCCCTGGCGGGCGCAGGTGCTGCGTCAGTCGTTGACGCAGGTGTTGCCGAACGCGGGGTTCAGCAGGGCGATCACGTTGACGGTGTTGCCACAGACGTTCACCGGGACGTGCACGGGAACCTGGATGAGGTTGCCGGACAGGACGCCGGGAGAACCCGCGGCCTGACCCTGTGCCGCGGAGTCGGCCATGGCGGGGGCGGCGGCACCGGCGGCCATCAGGACGCCGGCGGCCAGCACAACTGCCTTCTTGTACGTCATTTTGTTTCGATCCTTCCCGCAGAGGTCTATCCGCTGCACCAATGACAACGAGTGGCTCCGGGAAAAGAAACCGAAGTTTTTCGGGGGGTGTCCGGCAATTCACTCCGATGCCCTCGGAGGCCCTTGCGTGAAATTCCGCAGGGGATTTATGCGGGGGAATTGGGGTGCCCGACATGCGGCGAGGCCGCCGCGACCCGAGGGTGCGACGGCCTCGCGGGCGCGGTCTGCGGTCAGCTGCCGGCGGAGGCGTTGCCGGAGAGGACCGGGATGTTGCTGAGGATGTGCGAGAGGGCCTCGTCACCCTTGGCCTGGGTGGAGTTCTCGGTGCACTGCTGGTTCTGCGGGCTGGACAGGACGGGGATGTCCTGGACGCCGACGTTGACCAGGGCGAGGATCGACTGCACGTTGGCCTTGGCCGGCAGGGCGATGCAGGGCTTGTTGAACGAGCCCTGGATCAGCGCCATCTGGGGGCTCATGTTGCCGTAGGTGGCCTGGTTGCCGTAGATCTGCGCGGCGTTGTTGCCGTTCGCGGTGTTGATGCCGTTGTCGTTCCCGATGGCCATCGCCTGGGGGGCCATGGCGGCACCGAGACCCACGACGGAGGCGGCAACCGCTGCGCCGGCCACAAACTTCTTGATCATTATCGTCCCTTTTTTGCAGGATTGCCCGGTACTGGAGCACCAGGAACAACGCCCGTCCCCCCGCTCGGGTTGCGTGACTTCACTCGGATGCCGACGTTTCGGGCCACGCGGTTGACGCTCGGGCGTTCAGGCGGGTGTTGCCGGACGAGGGGTTCGGCAGGGCGGATCCGCCCGCATTTGTTTTCGGTTCGAGCAATGGTGCACCGCATAACGACCCGCCCGGGGGGAGGGTGCGTGCCATCGCCCAAAAGGCCGTACGAGCGAGTCCGGCGTGATTTCCGGCCTGATTTCTGACAAAGTTCACTCCTGTTTTGCCCCCTTGATCGAAAATGGAGACAGGGCATGGGTTCCTCCCGCAGAATCCTCGGCACACTCGGCCTGCTGTCCTGCCTCACGCTTTCCGCCCACGTCCCGACGGCGGGGGCCGCGGCCCCCGCCGCGCAGCGCGAAGCGACCCGCGTTCCCTTCACTCAGCGTTACCAGGCCGTCCAACACGGAGGGCTGGTCAGGGCCTCCAACTCCGCCATCGGCTGCCGCCGGGTGGAGACCGAGCGGGCCGAGCCGTGCGAGGAGGTCGCGAAGGGGGCCGCCGGGGTCAACGGCGACTACGAGATGTTCTACGACGAGGTCGACAAGGACCCCGACACCTACAACTCCACCCGGGCCGAACTCCGGGTGCCGCGGGGCGCGAAGGTCTCGTACGCCCGGCTGTACTGGGGCGGGAACCTGCGGGTGGGGGAGCAGAAGCCGCCGGAGGACAGCGGGCGGGTGCTGGTCGCCGAGCCCGGGGGCGCGTACAAGGAAGTGCTCGCCGACACGGTGATCGGGCACCGCAGCGACGCGGGCAGCGATGCCTACCAGGCCTCCGCCGACGTCACCCCGATGGTGCGCAGGGGCGGGACCGGGATGTGGACGGTCGCCCAGCTCAACATCGCCATGGGGCACTCCGAGGTGGGCGCCTGGGGCGGCTGGACCCTGGTCGTCGCCTACGAGCACCCGCAGGAGCCGGTGCGCCGGATCTCGCTGTGGGACGGCTTCGAGTCGCTCGCGGCCGGGGCCGGCGAGGCCGCCGGGGAGACCGTCGAGCTGGCCGGGCTGGACGTGCCGGCCGGGGCCTCGGGCCGGGTGGGCGTGGTCGCGTACGACGGGGACCGGGGGGTCCTCGGTGATTCACTCACGGTGACCGCCGACAGTGGTCGCCGGGTCAGCATCAGTGATGCGGAAAATCCTTTTAATGATGTTATGAATTCCACGATCACGGAATTCGGACGTCACCCGTTCGTGCGACAGCCCGAACATATGAATAATCTCGGATATGACGCTGATGTGTTCGATCTGAGTCCCGCCCTGTCCGGTGGCGCCCGCAGCCTGAGTTTCAGGTTCACGGGCGAAAGCCAGGGTCAATTCCTCGGCGTGCTCTTCGTTCAGACAGACGCGCGCCGCTGAACGCAGGAGACCACTCCACGTGCACGAACAACCCGCTTCAGCCTCTCCCGATCCCTCCCCCTCCCCGGCCGCGCCCAGGCGGCCCCTCACCGTCCTGCACCTCTCCCAACCCGTCGACGGCGGCGTGGCCCGGGTCGTGACCGACCTCGTACGGGCACAGACCGCGGCCGGGCTGCGCGTGGTCGTGGGCTGCCCGACCGGCGGCTCCCTCGCCGACACGGCCGCGGCGGCCGGCGCCGAGGTGCTCACATGGCGCGCCGGGCGCTCCCCGGGTCCCGCGCTGCCCGCCGAAGTCCTCGGCGCCGCCCGGCTGGTGCGCCGCGTACGGCCCGACCTGCTGCACGCCCACAGCGCCAAGGCGGGCCTGGTCGGGCGCCTCGCCGTACGGGGCTCCCTGCCCACGGTGTTCCAGCCGCACGCCTGGTCCTTCGACGCGGTCGGCGGGGCCACCGCCGCCCTGGCGCTGCGCTGGGAGCGCTTCGGCGCCCGCTGGGCCGACCGGGTGCTCTGCGTCAGCGAGTCCGAACGCCGGGCCGGGGAGACCGAGGGCATCACCGCCCGCTGGACGGTGGTCCGCAACGGCGTCGACCTCGACCACTTCCGCCCCGAACACCCCGACCGCGACCAGGACCGGGCCCGGGCCCGCGAGGCGCTCGCGCTGCCCGCCGACTTCCCCGGCGAGGGCCCGCTCGTGGTCTGCGTCGGCCGGGTCTGCCCCCAAAAGGGCCAGGACGTGCTGCTGCGCGCCTGGCCGGAGCTGCTCGGAACCGTCCCCGACGCCCGCCTCGCGCTCGTCGGGGACGGCCCCGACGCCGAGCGGCTGCGGCGCGGCGCGCCACCCCGCGTGCTCTTCGCCGGAGCCGCCCGCGACATCCGACCGTGGCTTCGGGCCGCCGATCTCGTTGTACTGCCGTCGCGGTGGGAAGGCATGGCGCTCGCCCCGCTCGAAGCCATGGCCTGTGCTCGACCGGTCCTGGTCTCCGACGTCAGCGGTGCCCGGGAGAGCCTGCCGGCCGGCCAGGGACGGCTCTGCCTGGTGCCGCCGGAGGACCCGACGGCCCTGGCCAAGGCCCTGGGGCGGCTGCTCTCCGAACCGCGGCTGCTCGCCGAACTCGGGGAGCAGGCCCGGCAGCACGCCCGGACGGACTGCGACGTGCGGCGGACCACGGACGCGGTCACCGGCCTGTACCACGAACTGCTGGGCAGGCCCCGGCCCTTGAACCAGGAGCGCATCAGCCGATGACGATGGACAGCGCACCCGCCCGGCACACCGGGCAGGGCGGTACGGGGCCCGCCGGCGGCAGCGCCGCCTTCGCGCCCGCGCCCGCGGCGGAAGCCCGCCGCGCGGTGACCGCCATCCACCCCCCGCGCGGTCCCCGCGCCGTCCGGGCACGGCCCGCCGTCCGGCCGCAGCGGGTCCGCCGCCGTGGTGGGACCGCCCCGCTGGTGGCCTCCGACGCGCTGGCCGCCGCCGTCACCGTCGCGGCCCTGTCCGGACCCCGGCTCCCGCTCCTGGCCGCGCTGCCCGCCGCCGCCGCGCTGACCGCCCTGCACGCGCGGGCCGGGCTCTACCGGCCCCGGCTCGCGCCCTCCGCTCTGCTGGAACTGCCCGCGCTGCTGGGGCGGGCGACCGTGCTCTGGTGCGGGGCGGGCGCCGTACTCGCCGCCGCCGCGCCCGGCAACGGCCTGGACCGGGGCCTCGACTGGGGCACCCTGCTCGGCGCCGTCTGCCTCCAGGTCGTCCTGGTCTGCGCGGGACGCGGCCTGGTGCACCAGCTGCGCCGCCGCTCCGCCCTGCGCCGTCCCGTCTCCGCGCTCGTCGTCGGCCCCGGGGACGGCGCCGGGGCGGTCGCCGCCGCCCTGCACGGCCGGCCCGAATACGGGCTCAGGCCCGTCGGGATCGTCGGCGCGGACGCCCCCGCCGACGGGGAGGGCGGTCCGCTGCCCGTCCTCGCCACCCATGAGGACGTCCGGCGCGCCGTCATCCAGAACTCCGTCCGGGACGCCGTCTTCACCCGGCCCCCCGAGGCCGACGAACGCACCGCCTCCCTGGTCCGCCTCTTCCACGACCACGGCTGCCGGCTCTGGCTCGCCGACCCCGCGGGGACCGCCAAGGTCACCGGCATGCGCGTGGCGCAGCCCGCCGACCAGCTGTGGGGGTACGCCGTCCAGCCGCTCCTGCCGCGCCCCGCCCGGCTGCTGGAGCGGTCCGCGAAGCGGGTCATCGACTCCTCCCTCGCGGCCGTCGCCCTGCTCGCCGCCGCCCCCGTGATGGGTCTGTGCGCGCTCGCGGTCCGGCTCTCCGACGGCCCCGGGGTGATCTTCCGCCAAGAGCGGGTCGGCCTCTACGGGCGGCCCTTCACCCTGCTCAAGTTCCGCACGCTGAGCGCCGACGCCCACGAGTCGGCCACCCGCTGGACGGTGGCCGGCGACCGCCGGATGAGCCCGATCGGCTCCTTCCTGCGCAAGTCCTCGCTGGACGAGCTGCCCCAACTGTGGAACGTCGTAAGGGGTGACATGAGCCTGGTCGGGCCCCGCCCCGAACGGCCCTTCTTCGTCGCCAAGTTCAGCAGCGTCCACCCGGGCTACGAGGCCCGCCACCGGATGCCCGTCGGGATCACCGGGCTCGCGCAGATCAACGGGCTGCGCGGGGACACCTCCATCGAGGACCGGGCCCGCTTCGACAACCACTACATCGACACCTGGTCGCTGTGGCAGGACCTGTGGATCCTCGCCCGGACCGCGGCCTCCTTCTTCCGCTTCCGGCTCGGAGGGAGTTGAGCCATGAGCCTCGCCGCACCCCGCCCCGGGGCCGGAGTCCTCGCGCGCCTGGACGTACCGGGCCTGCTGCGCCGGCACTGGCCGCTGCTGCCGCTCGCCGCGACCGTCCTGTTCCTCCTCGCACCGCTGCCGGCGGGCGATGCCGCCGCCTCCGGCAAGGTCGGGCCGGCCGACGCCGCCTCGCTGCTGTTGGCCCTGGTCTGCGGGGTGCAGGCGCTGCGCGGCCGGGTGCGGACGCTGACCCCGCTCGGGGTGCTCGTCCTCGGCGCCCCCGGGGTCGGGCTCGCCGTCTCCACCATGACCGCCGCGGACCCGTACGCCGCCCTGCCGGGCTTCGTGCGCTACCTCCAGGTCTTCGTGCTGGTCCCGGCGGCCGTGGTGCTGCTGGTGCGCGACGCCCACGAGTTCCGGCTCGCCGCAGGGTGCTTCGTGGTGCTGGGCCTGGTCCAGGGCGCGGTCGGCGTGATCCAGTTCGCGACCCACACCGGCGCCTCCTACCAGGGCGCGGACATCCGGGCCGTCGGCACCTTCGGCCCCGGCGACGTCATGGGCATGGCCACCGTCGTGGCGTACGGGCTGATCGTGGCCACCGCCGCCGCCCTCGCCGTCGGGCTCCCGCCCAAGGTCCGGCGGATCGCCGGGGGCTGCGCGTTCGCCCTGGTGGTGCCGCTCGTGCTGTCCTTCAGCCGGGGCGCCTGGATCGCCACCCTCGGGGCGGTCGTGCTGGTCATGGTCATGGCCGGGATCCGGCGGGCGCTCAAGGTGCTCGTCGCGCTGGCCGCGGTGGGCGTGGTCCTCGTCGGCGGGCTCGGAGTGGGCTCCGAGATGGTCGCCGAGCGGCTGACCTCGATCACCCAGGTCTCCAGCGCCCCCGACCAGTCGGTGACCGACCGCTACACGATGTGGGCCGCCGCCGAGTCCATGTGGCGCGAGCGCCCCGCCGTCGGGGTGGGCCTCAAGGGCTTCCCCGCCAACCGGGACGGCCACTCCTCCCTCGGGCTCTCCTCCGGCAGCGACACCGCGGGCGCCGGACAGGCCTTCATCAAGCAGCCGCTGCTCTCCCCGCACAACATGTACCTCCTCGTCCTGAGCGAGCAGGGGTTGATCGGCCTCCTCGCCCTCGCCGGCGGCTGGGCCGCGGTGCTCGTCGCCGGGCTGCGCCGGTACGCGGCCGGCGAGGGCATCCGCGACTGCGGGCTGATCGCGATCGGTCTCCTCGTCTGGCAGCTCACCGACTTCCTCTACGCCGACATCGGAGGCCCGTCCACCGTCCTGACCGGTGTGATCGTCGGCCTCGCCGCCTGGTGGGCGCTGCCCTCCGGGGACGGCGCGGGGTTCGGCGCCCGCGTCTCCGGCCGGCCGGCCCCCGACGGGCCGGCCGCCCGGTGACCGACACCACTCCCTGGCGGCGGGCCAGGCCGCTTCCCCCGCGCCCACGACCCCGCCCGGCGCCCGGCGCCGGGCACAGGGGGCGCCCGGGCCGGGCGAGGGCTCCGGCGGCGCGGGAGGTTCCGCACCCGGTTCCCCCGGGGGCGCTCCCGCCCCGCTCGGGCGGTTCCTCGCCAAGGCCGCCGCCGTCACCGCCGGACTGAGCGTCGCCGGCGCGGTGTTCGGACTCGTACGGGACCAGACCATCGCGCACCTCTTCGGGGCCGGCCACGACAGCGACGCCTTCCTGATCGCCTGGACCGTGCCCGAGATGGCCTCGACCCTGCTGATCGAGGACGCCATGGCCCTGCTGATGGTCCCCGCCTTCAGCCACGCGCTGGCCCGGCGGGCCGCCGGCCGGGCCGGGCTCACCCGCCGGGAAGCCCGCGCGGCCGACCCCGTACGCCTGCTCGTCGCGGCCACCCTGCCCCGGCTCGCCGTCCTCCTCGCCGCCGTGGCCTCCGTGCTCGTCGTGGCCGCGCCGCTCGTCGTCGGCGTCCTCGCGCCCGGCCTGCCCGATCCCGAACTGGCCGTGCAGTGCACCCGGATGACCGCCCTGACCGTGCTCACCTTCGGCGTCGCCGGATACTTCAGCGCCGCCCTGCGCGCCCACCGCTCCTTCCTGCCGCCCGCCGCGATCTACGTCGCGTACAACGTCGGGATCATCGCCACGATGGTCGCCCTCCACACCCTGTGGGGGGTACGGGCCGCCGCCGCCGGGGTCGCCGTCGGCGGCGCGCTGATGGTCCTCGTCCAACTCCCCGCATTCATCCGCAACGTCGGCTTCGGGCCCGCCCGCGCCAAGGGCGCCCCGCGCAACCAGCGCGACCGCGACCGGCCGACCCTGATCGCCTTCGGGCTCATCGCCCCCGTTGTCTTCTTCGCCGTCTTCCGCCAGTCCCAGGTCCTCGTCGAGCGGTTCCTCGCCGCCTCCCTGCCCCCCGGCGCCATCTCGCACCTCAACTACGCGCAGAAGGTCGCGCAGATGCCGATGGTGCTCTCCCTGATGATCTGCACCGTCACCTTCCCCGTCGTGGCCCAGGCCATGGCCGGCGGAGAACGGGAGAAGGCCCGGCGCCGGGTGGAACAGGACCTCGCCCTCGCCTCCCTGGCCGTGCTCATGGGCAGCGCCCTCGTCATCGGCTACGCCCCGCAGATCATCCAGGTCCTCTTCGAACGCGGGGCCTTCACCCACCGCGACACCCTCGCCACCGCCGACGTCATGCGCGTCTACGGAGTCGGACTGCTCGGCCACTGCCTTGTCGGGGCGCTCTCCCGGCCCTTCTTCTCGACCGCCCGGCCCACCTGGTTCCCGGCGCTCGCGATGGGCGCCGGGCTGCTCGTCAACATCGTGGCCGGGGCCCTCGCCGTCGGCTGGTGGGGCACCTACGGGATCGCCGCCGCCAACGCCGCCGGCATCTCCACCACCGCCGTCCTGCTCCTCACCGGACTCGGCTCCCGCATCATCGCCATCCACGTGCGCCGGGTCGCCGTCAGCATCGGACGCCTCGCCGTCTCGGCGGCCGCCGCCTGCGGCACCGGTTGGCTCGCCGGGCCGATGATCCCCGACCCGCTGCTCAGCGTCGCCCTCGGCTGCCTGCTCGTCCCGGCCATGTTCGGGGCCACCGGCATGGCCATGCGGGCCATCGAGGTCACCGCACTCCCCGGGCAGCTCGAACGGCTCAACGCACAGCTCCGCTCCCAGCTCACCCAGCTCACCCAGAGGTTCCGCAATGTCCGCTGACACCGACACGGCCCCCGTGGCCGTGCGGGGCCCCGCCCGCCGGAGCCCCTCCCCGTGGGTCCTGATGTACCACTCGGTCACCGAGTTCACCGATCCCGCCGAGGACCCGTACGGGATCACCGTCACCCCTCGCGCCCTGGAGACCCAACTGCTCTGGCTGCGCTCCCGGGGCCTGCGCGGAGTGTCCGTCGGCGAGCTGCTGCGCGAACGTGCCGCCGGTCGCGGCCGGGGCCTGGTCGGGCTCAGCTTCGACGACGGCTACACCGACTTCCTCACCACGGCCCTGCCCCTGCTGCGCCGCCACCACTGCACCGCCACCCTCTTCGTCCTGCCGGGCCGGCTCGGCGTGGACAACGTGTGGGACCCGCTCGGGCCCCGCAAGCCGCTGCTCACCGCCGAGGGGATCCGCGCGGTCGCCGCCGCGGGCCAGGAGATCGGCTCCCACGGCCTCCTCCACCAGGACCTCACCACCACCCCCGACGACGTCCTCCAACAGGAACTGCGGGGCAGCCGCGACCTGCTGCGCGAGCTGACCGCGACCCTCCCCGCCGGCTTCTGCTACCCCTACGGACACCTCGACACCCGCGTGGTGGAAGCCGCCCGCACCGCCGGGTACGCCTACGCCTGCGCCATCGTCCCCGGCCCGCTGACCGGCCCGCACGCCCTGCCCCGCACCCACGTCAGCCAGGCCGACGGACCGGCCCGCCTACGGATCAAGCAACTGCGCCACCAGGCGCGCGAGCTGCGGCGGACGGTGCTCCGATGAAGGACGTCAAGGCCCTCCACGTGATCACCGGACTCGGCGTCGGCGGCGCCGAGCAACAACTGCGCCTGCTGCTGCGCCACCTGCCGATGCACTGCGACGTCCTCACGCTGACCAACCCCGGGCCGGTCGCCGAAGGGCTGCGCGCCGACGGGGTCCGGGTCGTGCACCTGGGCATGCGCGGCAACCGCGACCTGGGCGCGCTGCCCCGGCTCGTCCGGTTCATCCGCCACGGCCGCTACGACCTGGTCCACACCCACCTCTACCGGGCCTGCGTCTACGGGCGCATCGCCGCCCGGGCCGCCGGGGTCCGGGCCACCGTCGCCACCGAACACTCGCTGGGCGCCGCCGAGATCGAGGGCCGCCCGCTCTCCGCCGGGGTCCGGGCCCTGTACCTGACCGGCGAACGCCTCGGCGCGGCCACCGTCGCCGTGTCCGACACCGTGGCCGCCCGGCTGGAGGCGTGGGGGGTCCCGGCCCCCCGGATCCACGTGGTCCCGAACGGCATCGAGGCCGCCCGCTTCCGCTTCGACGAGGGCGTCCGCCGCGCCACCCGGTCCCGCACCGGGCTGCCCGAACGGGCCTTCGTGGTCGGCGGCGTGGGCCGGCTGGTGCCGGGCAAGCGGTTCGACGTACTCGTACGGGCCGTCGCCGCGCTGCCCGGAGCGCACCTGCTGCTCGCCGGGGACGGGCCGGAGCGGGCCGCGCTGCGGCTGCTGGCCGCCGAGCTGGGCGCACAGAGCCGGATCCACCTCCTCGGCGAGCGGGACCCGCTCGGGGACAGCCCCGACGGGCGTACCCCCGGCATCCCCGCCCTGCTGGCGGCCATGGACGTCTTCGTGTCCCCGTCCAAGGAGGAGGCGTTCGGTCTGGCCGTCGTCGAGGCGCTGGCCGCCGGGCTCCCCGTCCTGCACGTCACCTGCCCCGCCGTCGACGACCTCCCCGCCGGCGAGGCCCCCGGCGCGCGGCGCATCGGCCCCGGCACCGAGGAACTCGTCGCCGCCCTGCGCGGGCACATGGAGGCCGGCTCCCGCCGGCTCCCGCCACCGCCCGTGGCGCGCCGGTACGACATCGCGCGCAGCGCGGAGCGGCTCCTGCCCGTCTACGAGATCGCGCTGGCCGGGCGCGGCACGGCGGCCGGGGCGGGCCCCTCGCGGGCCGTCCGCGCCGGGAGCGGCTGACCCCCCCCGTACTCCCACTCCGGCCGGGTCAACGGCCGGACGAACGCACTCCCCTCCACCCAGGAAAGGGCACCGCACATGGCCGACACCGCCGACCAGAAGAAGTCCGACCACCGTTCCGGCAGGAAGCGCCGGCTGCTCCCGCCGCCCGCCTGGTGGCCCCTGCCCGCCTGCGCCCTCCTCGGGCTGGCGGCGGGCGGAGCGTACGGGGTGCTCAAGGCCCCCGAATACGCGGCCACCGGCTACGTGGTCGCCGTACCCAACGAGACCACCGAACCGGCCACCGCCCTCGGCTTCGCCCAGGCCTACGGCCGCATCGCCACCAGCAGTTCCACCCTCGCCTACGCCCAGCCCCGCGCCGGCATCGGGCCGCGGCAGCTGCGCACCCAGGTGCGCGCCGAGACCTCCCCCGACTCCCCGATGATCGCCATCACCGGCACCGCCAAGAGCGCCTCCGAGGCCGCCGACATCGCCAACGCGGTCGCCGACGCGCTCACCCTGAGCAGCAACCAGGCCGCCAAGAACACCGGCGTGCAGCTGCTCCTCTTCAACCAGGCCGTCGCGCCCTCCGAGCCCGCCTCGCCCTCCGCCGCCATCAGCGGGGCCGTCGGGCTGTGCGCGGGCGGGCTGCTGGGCGGGCTGTGGCTGCTCGCCCGGCCCGGCCGTCGCAAGGGGGACGGGCCGGCGCACGCGCCGGTCGAGGAGTACGCCACGCTGCCCGCGCAGGGTGAGCACGCCGAGACCAAGGAGAAGGAGTCCGTGCGATGACCGGGGGCTCCACCGGGGCCCTGTCGGTGACGCTGTGCCGCGACCCCCGACAGTTCGCCGCGCTGGAGGAGCCGTGGAACCGGCTCGTCCGCGCGTGTCCCTCCGCCACCCCCTTCCAGAGCCACGCCTGGCTGCACTCGTGGTGGCTGTCCTACGGGAAGGAGGGCCGGCTGCGGATCGTCCTGGTGCGGCGCGGCGGGGAACTCGTCGGCGCGGCCCCGCTGATGCTCGTGCACCGGCCGCTGCCGCGGCTGGTGCCGCTCGGCGGGCCGATCACCGACTACTCCGACGTGCTCGTGGCCGCCGGGGACGGCGAGCAGGTCGTCCCGGCGCTGGCGCGCGGCCTGCACCGGGCCGCCCGCAGCGCGGTCGTCGACCTGCGCGAGGTCCGGCCCGGTGCGGCGGCCGAGGCCCTGTTCGAGGCGTGGCCGGGCGTGTCGAGCAGGCTGGCCGACTCCACCTGCATGGAGCTGCCCGCGCTGCCCTTCGACGAGCTGGTCAAGCGGATGCCGGCCTCCGGGGCCCAGCGGGTGCGGGCCAAGCTGCGCAAGACCGACGCCGCCGGGATCGAGGAGCACGAGGTCACCGAACAGGAGGTGCCGCAGGCCGTACGGACCCTGCTGCGGCTGCACGAGAAGCAGTGGCGCGGTCGCGGGGTGACCCCCGAGCACCTGCGGCCCCGCTTCGCCGAGCACCTGACCCGGGCCACCCGGCGGATGGTGCGGGCGGGGGAGGGGCGGCTGACGGAGTTCCGGCTGGACGGGAAGGTGGTCGCCGCCAACGTCACCCTGCTGTCGGCCGGGCTCAGCGGCGGCTACCTCTACGGAGCCGACCCGGACCTGCGGGAGCGCAAGGTGGACGTCGCCACCCTGCTGCTGCGCTACGAGGCCGGCCGGGCCCTCGCGGACGGCCGGCCCGTGGTGAGCTTCCTGCGCGGCAACGAGCCGTACAAGAACCACTGGCGGCCCGAGACGGTCGTCAACCAGCGCCTCCTGCTGGCCACGCACGCGCTCGCGCCCCTGCTGCGACTGCACGAGTCGCAGATCTCGGGGCGCGAGCGGGCGGTGGACGCGCTGCGCGAGGCGCTGCCGGCCGCCCGGGACTGGCGCGCGCGGCTCAACGAACTGCGCGTGCGGTGACCCGTCCCGGGGGGTCGGACGGACGGGTCCTAGAAGGGCCAGAGGCCGGATTCCTTGCCCCAGTCGAGCTTGACGCAGACCGCCTGGTTGCCGACCAGCTTGGAGAGCCACTCCCCGAAGTTGAGGGGGACGCACCACTGCTTGCTGTTGGTGGGGGGCTTCGGCGCGGGCGGCTGCGGCTTGGGCACGAGCGGGCTGGGGACGGGGGCCGGGGACGCCGGCGCGGACACCTCCGGGGAGGGCGCCGGAGGGAGCACGGGCGGTACGGAGACCTCCGGAGTCGGGGTGGGGCTCGGCTCGACGACGGGCGGCTCGACGACCGGCGGGACGGGGACCTCGGGCGTCGGGGTGGTGGGTGCGGGCGTCGGCGTGGGGTCGACGAGCGGCGGGACCGAGGGGGTCTCGGGGCTCGGGACGGGCGCCGGGGTGGGCACCTCGGGCGCGGGCACCGACGGGGTCGGGACCTGCGGGGTCGGGATCGCCGGGGTCGGGACCTGGGGCTTCGGGATCTCGGGCTTCGGGATCTCCGGCGTGGGCACGGACGGGGTCGGGACCTGCGGGGTCGGCACGGCGGGGGTGGGGACGACCGGCGTCGGGACGACCGGGGTCGGGACCACGGGCGTCGGGATCACGGGCGTCGGGACCACCGGCGTCGGGACGACCGGCGGGACCTGCGGGGTCAGCGCCTCGCGGAAGACCCGCGAGGAGTCCGGGTTCTGCTTGCACTGCCAGACGCCGTGCGGGCAGTAGTCGGTGATGGTGTGGTAGATCGGCTTGTGCTGCTCGATCCACTTCAGCATGCGCCGGACGTACTCCGGGTTGTCCCCGTTGCGGAACAGCCCCCACTCCGGGTACGAGATCCGCTTGCCGTGTGCCTTCGCGAAGTCCACGTGCTGCTGGAGTCCGTACGGCTGGCTGATCTGCTCGTCGAAGGTCCGGCCGGGGGCTTGGTCGTAGGAGTCCATGCCGATGATGTCGACGACGTCGTCACCGGGGTAGCACTTGGTCCAGCCGATCGCGTCCGTACCCCTGTTCGGGGCGAAATCGAACTTGAACTCCTGGCCGGGCACCGCGCGCATCGCGTTGACGACGCGCTTCCAGTACGCCTTCCAGTTCTCCGGGTCCGGCCCGCAGCGGTGGGTGTAGGTGGTGCCGTTCATCTCCCAGCCGAGCACGATCACCGTGTCCGGCACGCCCAGCGACACCAGCCGCTCGGCCAGCTTCGTGAAGTGCGCGTCGTTCTGGCCCTCCGCGCCCTCCCTGATCAGCCGGGCCACCTGCCGGTCGGGGATCCGGCCCTCGTTGCGGGCCTGCATCGGCACGTTGAGGACGAACATCCGGTCGTCCCCGTCCTTGCGCCACGCGGCCCAGTCGGCGAGGAAGGAGACGTTCCCCTCGATGCCGGCCCACTGGTCGCCCGGGAGGTAGGTGTGGCCGACCCGGATCTCCTTGCCGCCCAGCCAGCGCGACAGGGTCGGGATCCGGGCGACGCCCTGGGGACCGAAGTCGAGATAGGCGCCCATCGCGATGTCGGAGCCCTGGGGGAGGTCCTCGTCCGGCGCGGTGAGCGCGGCGCCGGTGGCCAGCAGTCCGGCCGTGACCGTACCGATGCAGGTGCTCGCCAGTCGGCGGCGTGTTCTGGGCATGGCGTCTCCCGAGCTTTCCTGAACCGGTGTGCTTACCAAAGACGTTAGGCATCACATCTGACGAATGGCCTGTCCGATGGCCGCTGCGTAGGCCATTCGCAGGTGCGCATCCATCCCGCTTGGTCCGACTAGGTGAAAGACACCGTTTCCATGCACGCGTTCGCCAACCATGTGCCCGCCGTTCTGCTCCGACTCGATCGCAATCCGTTCCACCACGGAACCCTCGGCGCCGTCAGGTCCCTTGGGCGCAAGGGCGTGGAGGTCCATGCCGTCGTCGAGGCCGGGGGAGGCCCCATGGGACGTTCGCGGTACCTGCGCGCCACGCACCCGGGGCCGGAGGGCGGCATCGACCCCGAGGCGCCGGAGGCCTTGCTGGAGTGTCTGACCGCGGTGGCGGAGCGGATCGGCCGGCCGGCCGTGCTCGTCGCCATGGACGACCTCAGCGCCATCGCCGTCTCCCGCATCGGCCCGAAGCTGACGGACCGTTTCCGGATCCCCCATCAGCCCGACAACCTGCCCGCCCGGGTGGCCGACAAGGCGGAGCTCGCACGGCTGTGCGCCCGCTGGGACGTCCCGCACCCGGAGACCGTGATCCCGGCGGGCGGGGCCGAGGCGGCCGAGGCCGCCTGGCGGCTGGGGCTGCCGGTGGTGGCGAAGTGGAGCCGGCCCTGGCTGCTGCCCGCCGGAACCGGACTGCGCAGCACCACCCTGGTGCACACCGCCGCCGAGGCGCGGCGGCTGTACGAGCGCACGGACGAGGCCGGGAGCCGGCTGCTGCTCCAGCGGTTCCTGCCCGCCGGGCCGGACACCGACTGGTTCTTCCACGGGGCCTTCACCCGGGGCGGGCACCCGCTGCTCGCCGGTTCGGGCCGCAAGGAGCTGTCCTGGCCGGTGCGGACGGGGCTCACGGCCGTCGGGCGCTGGCTGCCCGACCCGGCGGTGGAGGAGGCCGGGCTGCGGCTCGCCGAACGCCTGGGCTATCAGGGGATCCTGGACCTGGACTTCCGCCGGGACGAACGGGGCACCTTCCGCCTGGTGGACTTCAACCCGCGCCCCGGAGCGCAGTTCAGGCTCTTCACCGACGACTCGGGGCTCGACGTGGTCCAGGCGATGTACCTGGACCTGACGGGGCAACGGGTCCCGGAGCCCTCGGGCGGTCCGGGCCGGGTGTTCGTCGCGGAGAACTACGCGCTGCTGGCCGCCGTACGGGGACGCTCGCTGCCCCGGCGCCGGCCCCCGACGCTCGCCCCGGTCCCGGCCCCCGCGCCCGCGTCCGGCAGGGTCGCGGCCGCGGCCCCCGTACGGCGGGCGGCGCGGGGGGAGCGGGGGCGGACGGAGGCGGCCTGGTTCGCCGCCGACGACCTCGGCCCCTTCGTGGCGATGCTCCGGGCCTTCCTGGGGCGGGGACTGGACAAGGGGGCCCGTGCCCTGCGCGGGGTGCCGCAGCAGGGGCGGCGCACCGCCCGCGCGGTGCGGGCGCCCCGTCAGCGGGGCAGCGAACGGCCGGCGTCCCCGGCCCCGCAGGCCCCGCCGGAGGCTTCGGCCGAGCCGGACGAGCTGGTGACCCGGTGACGATCGAGCTGGAGGTGCGCCCGTGAGGCGGATGGAGGACCTGGTGGTGGTCGGCGCAGGCCCGTACGGGCTGTCGATCGCCGCGCACGCGGCCGCGGCCGGGCTCGGGGTGCGGGTGCTGGGGCGGCCCATGGCCTCCTGGCGGGACCACATGCCCGAGGGCATGTACCTCAAGTCGGAGCCCTGGTCCTCCAACCTCTCCGCGCCCGGCGGGCGGCACACGCTGGCCGACTTCTGCGCGAGCCGGGGCGAGAGCGCCGAGCACGGCAGCCCGCTGCCGATCGGCACCTTCAGCGCGTACGGCCTCTGGTTCGCCCGGCACGCCGGGATGCCGGAGGTGGAACAGGCCACGGTCACCGAGGTGGTCCCCGAGGGCGGGGGCTTCCGCGTCGGCACCGCCGAGGGACCGCCGGTGCTGGCCCGTACGGTGGCCCTCGCGGTCGGGGTGATGCCCTTCACGCACGTGCCCGAGCCCCTGCGGGAGCTGCCCGAGGGGCACTGGTCGCACAGCAGCGGCCACCGGGAGCTGAGCTCGTTCGCCGGGCGGGAGGTGGCCGTCCTGGGGGCCGGGCAGGCCGCCCTGGAGACCGCCGCGCTGCTCGCCGAGCTGGGGGCCCGGCCCTCCCTGGTGGCCCGGCGCACCACGCTGAACTGGAACTCCGTCCCGCAGCCCCTGGCGCGACCGCCGCTGCGGGCCCTGCGCGACCCGCACAGCGGCCTGGGCACCGGATGGCGCAGCTGGGCCTGGTCGGAGCTGCCGTGGGCGGTGCGCCGGCTGCCCGCGTCGACCCGGGAGCGGATCGCCGCCACCGCGCTGGGGCCGGCCGGGGCCTGGTGGCTGCGGGAGCGCTTCGAGCGGCGCGTGCCGGTGCTGCTGGGGCACCGGTTGCACCGGGCGGTCGCGGTGGGCGGGCGGACCCGGCTCGCGCTGACCGCGCCGGGCGGAGGGGCCGTCGTACTGGACACCTCGCACGTGATCGCGGCGACCGGCTTCGCCCCCGACCTGCGGCGCCTGCCGCTGCTGGACGCGGGGATGCGGGCGGCGCTGGCCACCGTGGGCGGCGGCGGGAGCCCCGAGCTGAGCGCCCGCTTCGAGTCCTCCTGGCCCGGACTCTTCTTCGCGGGGCTGCTGACCGCTCCCTCGTTCGGCCCTTCCATGCGATTCGTACACGGTGCGGGCTTCACGGCGGGGAGACTGGTCAAGGGGGTCCTCGGACACCTCGGTTCCCGCCGCCCGCCGGCGGGTTCCTCCGGCGGTCCCCGTTCGATCGGGGCCGCCGCCGGGCATCCCGACACGTATGGACGCTGAACTTCTACGCTGAACTCCACCGGTGAGAGGGGTCCGCGATGGGCGCGGAGCGAGCACAGGGCGGTCGTGGCTGGGTGCGCATTCCGGCCAGCCGCGCGGAGCAGTCCCCGGCGCGGCCCGCCGGGCCCGCCGGGCCGGGCGGCCCGTCCCGGGCGGCGCCCTACGGCTCCGCGCCGTACGGGTCGCCGCAATACGGCTCCGCGTCGTACGGGTCCCCGCAGTACGGGTCCCCGCAGTACGGGGCTCCCGGCTCGTACGGCTCCTTCGGCGCGGGCGATCCGGCCGCCATCTACCTGGCCCTCGTCAAGCGCTGGCGGGAGGCCGGGCGGACCCTTCCGGGGCATCCTGACGAGGAGTGGGAACGGCTCATCTCCCAGCCGTGCTGGCCCGGCCGTTAGGTGGTGTGACGCGTGGCAGCGGCGGAGCACGACAGGCCCCCGCACAGCGGGGCGGACGGGTCCGGCCGGCCTGACCCGTCGGGCGGCGCGGGCGGAACCGCGAGGGTGACCGGTCCGGGCGAGCGGCTGGCGCTCAACGGCATG
This sequence comes from Streptomyces sp. NPDC088097, assembly GCF_044741845.1. Lineage (NCBI taxonomy): Bacteria > Bacillati > Actinomycetota > Actinomycetes > Kitasatosporales > Streptomycetaceae > Streptomyces > Streptomyces sp. NPDC088097. The sequence goes on along the minus strand of NZ_JBIUTJ010000010.1, from coordinate 227,721 downwards.
GGCAGCTTCGAATGGGACCTCGACGCGGGCACCCTGGACCTGGACGAGGCCGGGATGACGGTCTTCGACCTGGACCCGGCGGAGTTCGACCGGACCCCCGAGGGCCTCGGGGTGCGGATCCCGCCCGAGGACTCGGCGCGGCTGGCGGACTCCGTGATCGGGGTGCTGGACGACGGCGGCGACACGTACGGGTCCTACTTCACGGTGCGCCGGCGCGACGGGCGCGACCAGTGGACGCACACCCAGGGCCGGGTGCTGCGGGATTCCGACGGGCAGCCCCTGCGGATCGTCGGGATCGTGCGGGACGCCACGGCGGAGCTGGCGCACGCCACCGTGCTGCGGAAGCTGGAGACGGCGCGCACCCAGCAGGCGGCCATCGTGCAGCGCACCACGGACGCCCTCTCGCGGGCGGTGACGGTCGACGACGTGACGGCCGCCCTGACCGGCGTGGGGGCGCTGGAGCGGCTCGGCGCGGAGGGGCTGGCGCTGGGACTGGTCGAGAACGACGCCATCAAGATCATCGCGCTGAGCGGGGAGTCCCTGGAGATCCTCAGCGAGCGCCAGTTCACCCGCATGGACGGATCGCTGCCGCTGTCGCAGGCGGTGATCACCAGGAAGGCACGTTTCGTCACCTCCCTGGCCGAGCTGGCGCAGGAGTTCCCGGCGCTCGCCGACTACCTGAACCGGATCCAGTACGACGCGGCCGCCTACCTCCCGCTGATCGCCCAGGCCAAGGCCATCGGCGGGCTCGTGCTCTTCTACCGGCGGCGCACCGACTTCAGCCCCGAGGAGCGCAACCTCTGCCTGGGCCTCGCCGGCATCGTCGCCCAGTCCCTCCAACGGGCGCTCCTCTTCGACCAGGAGCGCGAGTTCGCCACCGGCCTCCAGGCCGCGATGCTGCCGCGCCGGATCCCCGAGATCACCGGCGGGGAGATCGCCGTGCGCTACCACTCCGCCTGGAGCGGGCGGGAGGTCGGCGGGGACTGGTACGACGTGATCGCGCTGCCCCGCGACCGGGTCGGGATCGTAGTGGGCGACGTACAGGGCCACGACACGCACGCGGCCGCCATCATGGGCCAGCTCCGCATCGCGCTGAGGGCCTACGCGGGCGAGGGGCACCCCCCGTCCACCGTCCTGGCGCGGGCCTCGCGCTTCCTCGCCGAGCTGGACACCGAACGGTTCGCCACCTGCATGTACGCACAGGTGGACCTGGAGACCGGCAGCGTACGGGCGGTCCGCGCGGGCCACCTCGGGCCGCTGATCCGGCACACGGACGGGCGTACGGGCTGGCCCAACGTGCGCGGCGGACTGCCGCTCGGCCTGGCCACCCTCTTCGAGCGCGAGGAGTTCCCCGAGACCCGCCTGGACCTGGTGCCCGGCGAGACCCTCGTGCTGTGCACGGACGGCCTCGTGGAGGAGCCCGGAACCGACATCTCCCAGGGCATGGAGGCCCTCGCCCACGCCGTCCGCAGCGGCCCCGAGGAGGCCGGGGCGCTGGCAGACCACCTCTCGGACCGGCTGTGGGAGCGCTGGGGCTCCGGGGACGACGTGGCCCTCCTGGTCCTGCGCCGGGCCCCGGACCCGGGGACCCACCGGGCCCCGCGCATCCACCAGTACGTCCACCAGGCCGACCCGGAGGGGCTCTCCGAGGCCCGCTACGCCCTGCGGCTGGCCCTGCGGGACTGGGGCATGTCCGAGCTGGCCGACGACATCGAGCTGGCGGCGGGGGAGCTGCTGGTCAACGCCCTGCTGCACACCGACGGCGGGGCGGTGCTGACCATGGAGGTGCTGCCGGAACCCGTCCGGCGGATCCGGCTGTGGGTCAAGGACCGCTCCAGCGTGTGGCCGCGCCGGCGCACCCCGGGCGAGGCGGCCACCACCGGGCGCGGACTGCTGTTGGTGGACGCCCTGGCCACGCACTGGGGGGTGGAGTCCCGGGGCGACGGGAAGGCCGTCTGGTGCGAGTTCGACGTCGCGAGCACCCCGCGCGGCGACGGGTGACCGGTCGGTCACTCCGAGTTGTGGGGCGCCCGGCGCGGGGTGATGATGCGGCCATGGAACCGAAGCTTGTTCTTCTCGTCGCGGGGAGCGTGCCGTGCGCCGTCTGAACCGGGGCGCGGTCACGGGCCTGCTGGCGGCCCTGCTGCTGGTGGCCGGGGTGCCGACGGTCGTGGACTGGACGACGGGGCGCCCGCACGCGGCCCCCCGGTGCCAGACCATCGCGTTCATGTCCATGACGGGCGAGGCACCCGCCTGCCGTTGAGGCCCGCCCGCCGTTGAGGCCCGCCCGCGCTGAGGCCCGCGTGCCGGTAGCGGCGGCTACCGACCGACGGGCGCACGGCGACCGGACGGTGTCAGCGGTGGTCGCTCACCTGGACGTCCCGCTCGTCGAAGGCGACCTGGTCCACCGCGCGGGGCAGCAGCCCGCCGCCGTAGTGGATCTCCTGCAGCTCGGCCTGCACGCGCGCCCCGCCCTCGTGGATCCCCGGGGTCAGGCGCAGGGTGCCGTGGGCCGCCCACTCGTGGTCGCGGCCGTCGCAGACCGCGTCGCCCGCGCCGAGACCGAGGCGGATCCGGTCCTGGATGACGGTCGCCCTGATCTGAACCGCCCCCACGGGTGACGCGGGCTCGCACCGGTAGGTGCCGGAAAGAGTGATCGTTCCGTCCCGGGCGATGTCGACCGCCGGGTGGACGGAGATCGCCTGCTGGTAGACGGTCGCGGCGGCGGGGGCGGCGAACAGGGCGGTCGCGGCAAGGGCGGAGAAGGCCGAGAGGGCCATTCGGCGGGCGGGCGTACGCATTCTTCCTCCAGATGGGTGCGGGGGGCGGCATTCCGCCGGAACGCATTGTGCTGGCAGATGGCGGGCAACATCTCGCACCCCGGCTCCGGGCCGCTCGTGTCGGTGTGTGCAATTCTCCGCTCGGGCGCGTGAGACTGGCCGAAATGCCTCCCGGCCTTTTCGTCCCGCCCCGGTGTTCCGCCTCCGTCGCGGCCCCGTGTTCCGCCGTTTCGAATCCCCGTCGCCCCGTCGCCCCGCTTTTCCGCCGCCCGGCCTTCCTGCTCGCAGTTCCCCGAAGGGGTTCCCGCATGCGTCAGCCCGTTTCCGTACTCGCCGCCGCCCTCCTGCCCTTCCTGCTGCTCGGCGCCACCGGCTGCCAGAGCGCCTCCGAGGGGGCCGCGCTCGCCCCCGCCGCCGCGCCCGCCGTCCCGATCGACGACGGGGCGCCCGGGGCCGAGGAGGACCCCGCCACGCCCGAGGGCCCGGGGGCGGCCCGGGCCGCGAAGGACGCCCGTGTGGGTGACTCCGTACGGGTGCGGGGGCGCGAGGTCGGCCGCCACCTCCAAGCGGTGCTGGCCGCGTACGTGGACCCGGCGGTCAGCGTCGAGCCGAACTACGCGCCGCCCTCGGGCAAGCGCTGGGTGGCCGCCTCGATGTCGTTCGTCAACGTCGGGGGAGCCTCGTACGGGGCGCTCGGGCGCATGTGGGCGTACGACAGCGCGGGCAAGCGGCACCCGGCGGTGCGCACGGGCGAGCTGACCACCGGCAAACCGCTCGTCTTCGATTCCCTCGCGGTCGGTGAGCGGGCCGAAGGATGGGTCGTGTTCGAAATCCCGGAAAAGCTCCGCATTGTGCGGCTCCAGTACCAGGACACGAACATGCAGGCGAATTCCGGAGGTGGATACTGGACGGTCTAGCCCGCCCGGGTGAAAGGCCGTGAAAGGGCCGGGCGGTGGAGCACTAAGGTGCCGCCCATGACTTCAACGCAAGCCGAAATCGACCGTACTCAGCTCGGCACCCTTTCGGTGCTCGCCTGGATCGGCGACCCCTCCGAGGGCCACGACATCCCCTACCTCCTCGCCTACACCCTGGGCGACGGCCCCCAGGGCCGCGCGGCGGGCGAGGCGGCGGCCCGCGGGCTGCTGGAGGAGATCGGCCTGCCGATCGGCGACATGGTCATGGACGGCACCCGCAGCCCGCGCACCTTCGCCGTGCAGATCGTCCTCGCCGGCAACCAGGTCGCGTTGACCCTGCCCGGCCTGAACGCCACCTGCACCGCCCCCGACGAGTGGGTCGAGGCGGCCCAGGAGAGCGGCCGGGCGTACTTCCTCTTCGCCACCCGGGCCTGGCCCGAGGCGGTCCCCGGCAAGCCCGTCGCCCCCGAGGTCCTCCAGGCCTTCGCCGGCGACGAGGCCGTGCTGACCGGCAGCGCCCACTGCGTGCTGACGGTGCAGACCCTCCAGCGCTGACGGGGGCGTTCTCCGGCCGCCGGGCCCCCAGCCCGCCCGGCGGCCGGTCACCCCCCCCGCCCATCTGTGGTCGCTCCCCCTCGTCAGGGGCGTTCGAAGGCGAACCGGAGGGATCGGACCCGGTTGTCGAAGTTCGATCCCGCCAGATCGGGCAGCCCCACCGCCCGCAACCCCACCGGCCGGGTGAGCAACTCCCGGAACAGGGCCCTCATCTCGACCCTGGCCAGGTGCGCGCCCAGGCAGAAGTGCGGTCCCCCGCCGCCGAAGCCCAGGTGGGGGTTGGGGGAGCGGGTGATGTCGAAGCGGTCCGGGTCGGGGAAGACCGCCTCGTCCCGGTTGGCGGAGGCGTAGTACAGCACCACCTTGTCGCCGGGCCGGAACAGGTGCCCGCCCAGGCGGTGTTCGGCCGCGACCGTGCGGCGGAACTGGATGATGGGTGTGGAGTGGCGGATCATCTCGTCCACCGCGCCGTCCGCGTACTTCTCGAAGTCCGACAGCAACAGCTCCCGTTGGTCCGGGAAGTCGGTCAGCAGGGCCAGCCCGTGGGTGATGGCGTTGCGGGTGGTCTCCACCCCGGCCACCATCAGAAGGCTGAAGAAGGCCCCGAGTTGACGGGCGCCGAGTGCCTGACCGTCCACGTTCGCGCAGACCAGTGCCGAGATCAGGTCGTCGGTGGGGTGCTTGCGCCGCTCCCGGCCGATGCCCGCGACCATCCGCTGCATCCGGGCCAGCGCCCGCAGTCCCCGACCGGGCATCCGCAGGCGCGCCGCGAGGTCCCGCTCCACGCCGATGTTCTCGGAGGCGTGGTTGACCCGGTCGGAGATCTCCGCCCGGTAGTGCTCGGGGATGCCCATCATGTTGCAGATGACCTCCAGGGGCAGCCGGGAGGCCACCGCGGAGACGAACTCCTCGGGCCCTTCGGCCAGTACGTCGTCCACGATCCGGGCCGCCACCGCGTGGATGTCCTCCTCGGCCGCCGCCAGGAGGCGGGGGGTGAAGGCCCGCTGCACGACCTTCCGCAGCCGCGCGTGGTCCGGGCCGTCCAGGTTGACCATGGAGTCCCCGAACAGGGCGCGCACCCAGCGGGGCGGCTCGGGCGTGGTGACCCCGGGGGCGCTCGCGAACACCTTCGGCAGCCGGCTTGCCTCCTGTACCTCCGCGTGCCGTACGAGGGCCCAGTGGCCGGCTCCGCCGCCGCCCTCGGGGACGAACGCCGGTCCGTCGAGGGCGCGCAGGCGGGCGAACGCCGCCAGCCGGCGCTCCGGGGGGAGCTGCCAGAAACCCGGCTCGGCCAGTTCCCTGCCGGTGGCCCCGCCGTGCCGTGGTGGGGGGAGTGTCATGGCCTGCCTCTTCCTGAGCCCGTCGTACGTGTCGCCCCGCGCGCGGTCCGACCGCCGCGGGCGCGCTGTCCTGCGCTGGAGAACGCCGGGGGCGGCGCGGGGTGACGGCCTCGGGTCGGGCGTGCCTCAGGCGGTGGCGTAGTGCGCCTCGTGCCCGCCTCCCCGTACCGCCAGGGTCAGGCCGACGGCCACGGTGACCGCCGCCACGAGGCCCGCGTAGAAGACGGCGTACGCGCCCGTCCAGGTGCAGCAGAGCACCGCGAGGGCGGAGACCGGGAGCACCAGTTGCTGGGCGGCGCCGCGCTTGAAGTGGCGGGAGTGCAGGAGCCACACCATCATCAGGAACAGGGCGCTGGGGACGGTGACGGCGGCGTTCGCGGCGATCTGGGAGATGTGCGCCTTGCCGACGGCGTGCTCGACCGCGACCTCGATGCCCGCGCCGATCGCCGCGCCCGCGGCGAAGACCAGCAGGTGGCCGTAGCCCCACGGGATCGCGTCGCGGTTGGTGTGCAGCCGCTGGTGCATCGGCACCGCGAAGTAGATCCACCAGGCGGCGAAGACGATCAGCAGCCCGCCCGCCGCGATGGGCAGCAGTTCGCCCAGGGCCTCGTGCTCGTCGAGGGCCGACTTCACGGCCACGGTGCTCGCGGCGATGGTCTCACCGAGCACGATGATGGTGAACAGGCCGTACCGCTCCACGATGTGGTGGGCGTGCCAGGGGGTCTGGTGATGGCGCTCGGCGATCACGGGGACCAGCAGTTCCAGCACCACCATCAGGAAGAAGAGCCAGCGCTTGGAGTTCGCCGGGGCGAACAGCAGCCCCACCCAGCCGGCCTGGCAGAGCATCAGCCCCACCGCGTACTGCAGGGCCGCCGTGCGAGCCGGACCGCTCTCCCCGGCGGCGGCGCGCAACCACTGGGCGGTGAGCGCCACGCGCATGATCAGGTAGCCGATGACGGCCACGGTCCAGTCGTTCTGGTCGAAGGCGCGGCTGACGCCCGCCGCGTAGACGAGGACGCCGGCGATCTGGACGAGCGTGGCGATGCGGTACGGGACGTCGTCGCAGTCGTAGGCGGAGGCGAACCAGGTGAAGTTCATCCACGCCCACCACACGCCGAAGAACACGAAGAAGTAGCCGAGCACCCCCGTCCCGGGATGTCCTTCGGCCAGCGCGTGCACCAGGCGCTGGCCCGCCTGGGCGATGGCGACGACGAAGCAGAGGTCGAAGAACAGCTCCAGCGGGGTCGAAGCCCGGTGGCTCTCGTCCCGGCTGCGTGCGGTCATGGGTACGTATGTCATACCGCCCAGGAGATCAGGGCCCCGACGGCTACGCGGCGAGGCGCGCGGCCCGCGACCTCCGGGTGCCCCGCCCGGACTCGTGGGCCTCGTAGCGGGCCAACACCAGGCGGGCGACCCTGGGGTGGTCGGCCAGCGGGTCGGACACCGTCCAGGCGTCCGACGCGGCCAGGGCGCGCGTGAAGCGGCCCGGGGCCAACAGGTGCGCCGCCACCGCGATCCGCTCGTGCCCCGCCGCGCGCAGCGCGGAGACGGCCTCGGGGACGGTGGGGCCGGCGGAGGTCAGGTGGGCGGGGACCACGGGGACGGCCGGGCCGGGCGCGCGGTCGTACTCCAGCAGGGCGGCCAGGCGCTCCGCGCAGTGCGCCGTGCCGGCGTTGCCGCCGGGGCGCGAGGAGCCGGCGCCCGCCACGACCACCGCGTCCGCGCGGAGCCAGGCACCGCGGCGGCGCTCGGCCTCGCGGAGGCGCTCGTACAGGGCCAGGGTGATCTCCCGCTCCCCGCTGAGGCCCTCGGTCAGGACGCAGTCCGTGCCCTCCAGGACGGCCGGGACGTCCACGCGCCGGTGGTAGCCGTCGCCGAGCAGCAGCGGGACCACCACGGCGTGGGGGTGCTCCCGGACGACCTCGGCGAGGCAGGGGCGCTGGACGTCGAGGTGGCCGACGACCGCGCGGATCCCGCTCAGGGCCTCGATGGCGGCGGTGAGCCGGCGGACGGTGGCGGCGGCGGCAGGTGCGGCGCTGCCGTGCACGGCGAGGACGAGCATCCGGTGCCTCCCGTTCGTGGTGCGCGATCCTGGTTCGCGTCCCTTCCACGCTAGGGCGGCGCGGGGCGGCCCCGAGCCGGCCCAAGGGCCTCCGTCGCAGGCCACAGGTCCTGTGCGGAAGGGGCCCGGCGGCCCCCGCGGGCGGGCCCTTTTCGGCCCCCCGGGGCCGCGGGACGCACCTACCGTCAAGAGGGTCGGCGATGCGCCCGCGCATCTCCGAACATCCCCGCGAACACCCCCGCGCTTGCCGGCGCGACCCCGCACATCCACGGACACGGAGTGAGAACCATGGCGCAGACGCTGGTTGTCATCGGCCACGGCATGGTGGGACACCGCCTGCTGGAAGCGCTCGCCGAGCGCGACGCGCTCGCCGGTCCCGCCCGGCCGGGCGGGACCGGCTGGCAGGCCGTCGTCCTGGCCGAGGAGGACCGGCCCGCCTACGACCGCGTCCACCTGTCCGCCGCCTTCACCGGCGCCACCGGGGAGGAGCTGACGCTGGGTGAACCCGGTTTCGTCGAGCGGCACGGCATCGACCTGCGCCTCGGGGACCCGGCCGTCGCCATCGACACCACCGCCCGCACCGTCACCAGCCGCTCCGGCGCCGTCCTCGACTACGACGCGCTCGTGCTGGCCACCGGCTCCCACCCCTTCGTACCGCCCATCGAGGGCGCCGACGCCGAGGGCTGCTTCACCTACCGCACCCTCGACGACGTCCGGGCACTGACCTCCTACGCGGCCGCCGCCCGGGTGAGGAACGGCGTCGTCATCGGCGGCGGGCTGCTCGGGCTGGAGGCCGCCGGCGCGCTGCGCACCCTCGGCCTGACCACGCACGTCGTGGAGTTCGCCCCCCGGCTGATGCCGCTCCAGGTGGACGACGGGGGAGCCGCCGCGCTGCGCTCCACCATCGAGTCCATGGGCGTGGCCGTGCACACCGGCGTCGGCGCCGTGGGCGTCCAGGTCCACTCCGACGGGCGGGCGCAGGCGCTGCGGCTGACCAACGGCGAGGAGATCAGCGCCGACGTCGTGGTCTTCTCCGCCGGCGTGCGGCCCCGCGACCGGCTCGCCCGCGAGTGCGGCCTGGCCGTGGGCGACCGGGGCGGCGTGGTCGTCGACGCGCACTGCCGCACCAGCGACCCGTACGTCTACGCGGTCGGCGAGTGCGCGCAGACCGTCGACGGCAAGGTGTACGGGCTGGTCGCGCCCGGCTACCAGATGGCCGAGACCGTCGCCGAGGCCCTGGCGGGCGAGGGCGGACTGACCTTCACCGGGGCCGACACCTCCACCAAGCTCAAGCTGATGGGCGCCGACGTGGCCTCCTTCGGCGACCCCTTCGCCCCCGAGGGCCGCGACGGGGCCGTGTCCGTGGTCTTCTCCGACGCCCGCGAGGGCGTCTACAAGAAGCTGCTGCTCGGCCCGGACGGGGCCCTGCTCGGCGGGATCCTCGTCGGCGACGCCGAGGCCTACGGCTCCCTCAAACCGCACGCCGGACGTCAACTGCCGGCCCCGGCCGAGGCCTTCATCCTGCCCCTGTCCGACGGGCCGGCGCTGCCCGGCGCCGACTCCCTGCCCGACGACGCGGTGGTGTGCTCCTGCCACAACGTCACCAAGGGACAGGTCCGCGAAGCGGTGGGCGCCGAATCCCTCACCGACATCGGCGGGATCAAGAAGTGCACCAAGGCGGGCACCGGCTGCGGCGGCTGCGTCGGCACCCTCCAAGCCGTCTTGGACGTCGAGTTGGCGGCCGCGGGCATCGAGAGGCCGCGCGGGCTGTGCGAGCACTTCACCCTGACCCGGGCCGAGATCTACGAGAAGGTCCGCACCGAGCGCATCCGGGGCTTCGGCGAGCTGCTGGAGACCTATGGAGAGGGCGGCGAGGGCTGCGCCGTCTGCAAGCCGGTCGTCGCCAACGTCCTGGGCACCCTCGCCCCCGACCTGGGCCTCGGGCACATCCTGGACGGCGAGCAGGCCGGCCTCCAGGACTCCAACGACCTCTTCCTCGCCAACCTCCAGAAGGACGGCAGCTACTCCGTCGTCCCGCGCGTCGCCGGCGGGGAGATCACCGCCGACCAGGTCATCGCCCTCGGCGAGGTGGCCCGCGACTACGGCCTCTACACGAAGATCACCGGCGCGCAGCGGATCGGCCTCTTCGGCGCCCGCAGGGAACAGCTCCCGGACATCTGGCGACGCCTGGGCGGAGCCGGCTTCGAGTCCGGCCAGGCCTACGGGAAGTCCCTGCGCGCGGTGAAGTCCTGCGTCGGGGCGCGCTTTTGCCGCTTCGGCCAGGGCGACTCCATCCAGCTCGCCATCGACCTGGAGCTGCGCTACCGCGGCCTGCGCACCCCCCACAAGTTCAAGGGCGGGGTCTCCGGCTGCCTGCGCGAGTGCGCGGAGGCCCGAGGCAAGGACATCGGCGTCATCGCCACCGCCAACGGGTGGAACCTGTACGTCGGCGGCAACGGCGGGGCGACCCCCCGCCACGCCGACCTGCTCGCCTCCGACCTGACCACCGGGGAGCTCCTCGCGCTCGTCGACCGCTTCCTCATGTACTACGTCCGCACCGCCGAACGCCTGGAGCGCACGGCGGCCTGGGTGGAGCGCCTCGGCGGCAGCACGGCCGGGATCGCGCACCTCAAGGAGGTGCTGATCGAGGACTCGCTGGGGATCCGCGCGGAGCTGGAGGCGCAGATGGAGCGGCACGTGGCGGCCTACCAGGACGAATGGCAGGCCGTCCTGGAGGACCCGGCGGCGCTGGAGCGGTTCGGCGCCGTGGACTTCGGGAGCGGGCGGGCGACCGGCGACGCCCGGGACGCCCTGGAGCCCGGCCGCGGCCGGACCGTCGTCCTGGCCGACGGGACCGAGGCGGCCGTCTTCAAGGACCGCGCGGGCACCGTGTACGCCGTCGGCAACCGCGACCCCTTCTCGGGCGCCGACGTGATCGCCAACGGCATCATGGGCTCCCGTGACGGAGTGCCGGTCGTGGCCTCCCCGATGCACAAGCAGGTCTTCGACCTGCGCACCGGTGTCTGCCTGGACGACCCGGAGGTCTCCCTCCCGGTGCTCGACGTGCGCTGAGGCGCACGCGCCCCGGGGGGCGACCAACGTCGTGTGGGCGACAGGACCTTGTCCTGTCGCCCACACGACGTTCGCCCCTGATGCCGGGGCCGTCGCAGGGCGGAGTCTGGATAGGTCAGGACCCCTCTCAACGTTCAGGACCACGCCATGAGTTCCGCCACGCAGCAAGCGCCGAAGGTGCTCGCCGATCCGGCGCAGTACCGGCCGGGGGGCACCATCACCGAGTGGACCCCGGAGGATCCGTCCTTCTGGCGCGCCACCGGCAAGAAGGTGGCCACCCGCAACCTGTGGATCGCCGTTCCGGCGCTCTTGGTGGCCTTCGTGGTCTGGCAGGTCTGGAGCATCACCGCCACCAACCTCAAGGACGTCGGCTTCGGCTTCTCCCAGTCGCAGCTGTTCTGGCTGACGGCCGTCCCGGGCATCACCGGCGGTACCGCCCGCATCTTCTACACGTTCCTCGGCCCGATGATCGGACAGCGCCGCTTCACCGCGCTGTCGACGGTGGTCCTGATCGTGCCGCTGCTGTGGCTCGGCTTCGCCGTGCAGGACCCGAACACCTCCTACGGCACGATGATCGCGATCGCAGCGCTCTGTGGCATCGGCGGCGCGAACTTCTCCTCGTCCCTGGCCAACATCGGCTTCTTCTACCCGAAGCAGGAGAAGGGCAACGCGACCGGCATCAACGGCGGCCTGGGCAACCTGGGCGTCTCCGTGGTCCAACTGCTCACCCCCATCCTGATCACCTCCTCCGTCCTGGCGATCGGCGCGGGCCAGAAGAAGGCCGACGGCAGCGAGATCTACCTCCAGAACGCCGCCTTCGTCTGGGTCCCCGTCCTGATCGTGCTCGCGGCGCTCGCCTGGTTCGGACAGAACGACCTGAAGGTCGCCTCCACCCCCTTCAGCCAGCAGAAGATCATCTTCAAGCGCAAGCACAACTGGCTGATGACCTGGCTCTACGTGGGCACCTTCGGCTCCTTCATCGGCTTCGCCGCCGCACTGCCGCTGCTCATCAAGACCACCTTCCCGGACTACTCGGTCGCCACCTACGCCTGGATGGGCCCCGCCCTCGGTGCGCTGGCCCGCTGGGGCGGCGGCTGGATCGCGGACAAGCTCGGCGGAGCGCGCGTGACGATCCTGTCCTTCGTGGGCATGGGCATCTCGATCATCGGCGTCATCAACTTCCTTCCCGGCGGGTCCGACCCCGGCTCCTTCTACGGCTTCTTCTTCTGCTTCCTGGCGGCTTTCTTCTTCTCCGGGATCGGCAACGGCTCGACCTTCCGGCAGATCCCGGTGATCTTCCGGGGTCAGCACCTCAAGGGGCTGACCGAGGGCACGCCCGAGCACGCGAAGGCGCTCAAGCAGGCGGAGATCGAGTCGGGCGCGGTGACGGGCTTCACCGCCGCCATCGCCGCCTACGGCTTCTTCTTCATCCCGGCGATGTTCGCCAACTTCGCCGTGACCAGCGCCATGTGGGGCTTCGTGGCCTTCTACGCCAGCTGCGTCGTCGTCGCCTGGTGGTTCTATGCCCGCAAGGGCGCCGAGGCCCCCAGCTAAGGGCTGTCCCGTACCGAAAGGCCACGCCGTGCTCGGCATGTTCCTGCAACTCGCCGTCATGGTGGCGGCCATCGCCCTGGGGTCCCGCAAAGGCGGGGTGGCCATGGGGCTGTGGGGGGCCGTCGGGGTGTTCGTGTTGGCCACCTTCTTCGGGGTGGCCCCCGCCGACACCTCCGGCATCGTGGACGTGATGCTGATCATCCTCGCGGTGATCATGGCCGCCTCCGCCATGGAGGCCGCCGGCGGCATCGACCACCTGGTCGGCCTGGCCGAGCGGGCGATCCGCCGCAACCCCCGCCGCGTGGTCTACGTCGCGCCCCTGGTCTCCTGGGCCTTCACCCTCGGGGCCGGCACGGCCCACGTCTTCTACCCCCTCCTGCCCGTCATCCACGACGTGGCCCGCGAGGGCGGGGTCCGCCCCGAGCGGCCCATCGCCGTCTCCTCCATCGCCGCGACCTTCGGCATCACCGCCTCACCGGTCTCCGCGGCCATGGCCGCCATGATCGTGATGTTCGACGGCGACGGCTGGAACCTCCCCCGGATCATGGCCGTGGCCATCCCCTCGACCCTGCTCGGCGTCCTCGTCGCCGCCACTCTCCAGTCCCGGATCGGCAAGGAACTCGGGCAGGACGCGGAGTACCTGCGCCGACTGGCCGCCGGCGAGATCGAGGCCGTGGCCCCCGCCGAAGCCACCGCGCGGCCACCGCTGCGACCGCGGGCCCGCTGGTCCGCGTACCTCTTCCTCGGCGGGACCGCGGCCGTGGTCGTCAGCGGTATCTTCCCGGCCCTGCGCCCCCACTCCGGCAAGGGCCCGCTGTCCATGCCCGCCACCATCGAGATCCTCATGATGGCCGTGGCCGCCCTGATCCTGCTGTGCTGCAAGGTCGACGCCAAGCGGATCCCCGCCACCGACGTCGCCCGCTCGGGACTGGTCGCCGTCATCGGTGTCTTCGGGCTGTCCTGGCTCGGGCTCTCCTTCATCGGGGCCAACGAGGCCCGGATCACCGGCGCCCTCGGCGGCGTCGCGCAGGACCACCCCTGGTTCTTCGCCGTCATGCTGCTGCTCCTCTCCGCCCTCCTCTTCAGCCAGGCCACCACCACCAAGGCCCTCATGCCCCTCGGGCTCGCGCTCGGCATACCCGCCCCCTTCCTCATCGCCATGTGGCCGGCGGTGAACGGCTACTTCCTGCTGCCCACCTACGGAACCTTCATCGCCGCGATCAACTTCGACCGGACCGGCACCACCCGGGTCGGCCGCTTCGTCGTCAACCACTCCTTCATGGTGCCGGGCCTCGTCACGACGTGCGTCGCGGTATCCACAGGCTTCGCTCTGGTTCGGATCATCTGACTTACGCACCTGCCGACCCGCCCTTCAAGCCCCTCCCGCAACCCTTCCGCCACCTCCCTCCAAATTCTTGTGAAAGTTTTCACAAGCGCACGAAGGACCTTTGACCCACATGAAATGCCAGGTCAGCAGTGCCGGGGGAGTCGGGGGAGCGTTGACCGAGGGACTTTCGGGCCCCAGCTCAGGACCAACGCGGCCACAAATGATCGATCAAAAGGCGTGCAATGGATACAAGCAATGAGGCGACTCGGAAGGTGCCGGCCATGACTGCCACCCCTGCGGAAACCACGAAGAACGGCGAAGCCTGGGACGGCTTCAAGGGCGGACTGTGGCGCGACGCCATCGACGTCCGCGACTTCATCCAGCAGAACTACACGCCGTACGAGGGTGACGACTCCTTCCTCGCCGGTCCCACCGAGCGCACCACCGCCGTGTGGAAGGCGATCACGGACAAGTTCCCGGAGGAGCGCGAGAAGGGCGTCTACGACGTCGCCCACGACATCCCCTCCACGATCACCTCCCACGCCCCCGGTTACATCGACCGCGACAAGGACCTGATCGTCGGCCTCCAGACGGACGCCCCGCTCAAGCGCGCGATCATGCCCTACGGCGGCTGGCGCATGGTCGCCGGCGCCCTGGAGACCTACGGCTACCCGGTCTCCGAAGACCTGGAGAAGGTCTTCACGGAGTACCGCAAGACCCACAACGCCGGTGTCTTCGACGCCTACACCCCCGAGATCCGCGCCGCCCGCAAGGCCGGCATCGTCACGGGCCTCCCGGACGCCTACGGCCGTGGCCGGATCATCGGCGACTACCGCCGCGTGGCCCTCTACGGCGTCGACCGCCTCATCTCCTTCAAGAAGGAGGAGAAGGAGGAGCTGAACGCCCTCCCCGCCGGCAACCGCTCGCTGGAGGAGACGATCCGTCTGCGCGAGGAACTCTCGGAGCAGACGCGCGCCCTGGCCGAGCTCAAGGCGATGGCTGCCTCCTACGGCCACGACATCTCCGGCCCGGCCAAGACCGGTCGCGAGGCCGTCCAGTGGCTGTACTTCGCCTACCTCGCCGCCGTGAAGGAGCAGAACGGCGCGGCCATGTCGCTCGGCCGCACCTCCACCTTCATCGACGTCTACCTCCAGCGCGACATCGAGGCCGGTCTCCTCACCGAGGAGCAGGCCCAGGAGCTGGTCGACGACTTCATCATCAAGCTCCGCATCGTCCGCTTCCTGCGTACCCCGGACTACGACGAACTGTTCTCCGGCGACCCCACCTGGGTCACCGAGTCCATCGCCGGCATGGGCGAGGACGGCCGGCCGCTGGTCACCAAGTCCTCCTTCCGCTACCTCCAGACCCTCTACAACCTCGGCCCGGCCCCCGAGCCGAACATGACGGTCTTCTGGTCGCCCCAGCTCCCGCAGGGCTTCAAGGAGTTCTGTGCCCGCGTCTCGATCGACACCTCCTCGGTGCAGTACGAGTCCGACGAGCTGATGCGCCCCCGCTTCGGCGACGACACCGCCATCGCGTGCTGCGTCTCGGCGATGCCCGTCGGCAAGCAGATGCAGTACTTCGGCGCCCGGGTGAACGTCGCCAAGACCCTCCTCTACGCGATCAACGGCGGCCGCGACGAGAAGTCCGGCGACCAGGTCGGCCCGCGGACCGGGGCGCTCACCTCCGACGTCCTGGACTACGACCAGGTCATGGCCAAGTTCGACGAGCAGATGGAATGGCTCGCGCAGACCTACGTCCACGCGCTGAACGTCATCCACTACATGCACGACAGGTACGCCTACGAGCGCATCGAGATGGCCCTGCACGACCGCGACGTGCGGCGCACCATGGCCTGCGGCATCGCCGGCCTCTCCGTCGCCGCCGACTCCCTCGCGGCCATCAAGTACGCCAAGGTCACCGCGCTGCGCGACGAGACCGGCCTCGTCACCGACTACGCCATCGACGGCGAGTACCCGGCCTTCGGCAACAACGACGACCGCGTCGACGACATCGCCGTCTGGCTCGTCGAGGAGTTCATGAAGAAGGTGCGCAAGCACGAGACGTACCGCGGCGCCGAGCACACCCAGTCCGTCCTGACCATCACCTCGAACGTGGTCTACGGCAAGAAGACCGGCAACACCCCCGACGGCCGCCGCGCCGGCGAGCCCTTCTCCCCGGGCGCCAACCCGATGAACGGCCGCGACACCCACGGCTACGTCACCTCGGCGCTGTCGGTCGCCAAGCTCCCCTACGAGGACGCCGAGGACGGCATCTCGCTGACCAACACCGTCACCCCCGACGGCCTGGGCCGCACCCCCGAGGAGCGGATCAAGAACCTGGCCGGCGTGCTCGACGGCTACATGGCCAGCGACGGCTTCCACATGAACGTGAACGTGCTCAACCGCGACACGCTCATGGACGCCATGGAGCACCCCGAGAACTACCCGCAGCTGACCATCCGCGTCAGCGGCTACGCGGTGAACTTCGTCCGGCTCACGCGGGCCCAGCAGCTCGACGTGCTGAACCGCACCTTCCACGGCTCGCTCTAGAGCCACCAGGCCCGCGCGGCCCGGGGCCGGGTCCTCACCCCGGCCCCGGGGCCGCGCGACTCCACCGGACACCAGATCAGCGAACCCGAATCTGGAGCACCCGCCATGACCGTCCTCTTCGGTACGAGCATCCCCGTCGGCCAGGCCAACGCCGTGGCCACCAGCGCGGGCCGGACGCCCGCGGCGGCCGCCACCCAGCGGCCCAGCGAGGGCTCGGTGCACTCCTGGGACCTCTCCACCGGAGTCGACGGCCCCGGCACGCGGTTCGTGACCTTCCTCGCAGGCTGCCCGCTGACCTGCCTGTACTGCCACAACCCCGACACCATGCGGATGCGCAACGGCAAGCGCACCTCGGCCGACGCCGTCATCGCCGAGGCCCGCAAGTACACCCGGTTCATCTCCGCCTCGGGCGGCGGCGCCACCATCTCCGGCGGCGAACCCCTCCTCCAGCCCGTCTTCGCGGGCGAGCTGCTGCACCGGATGAGGAACGACCTCGGCCTGCACACGGCCCTGGACACCTCCGGCTTCCTCGGCGCCCGCGCCACCGACGCGCTGCTGCGCGACGTGGACCTGGTGCTCCTCGACATCAAGTCCTGGGACCGGGAGACCTACAAGAAGGTGACCGGCCGCCCGCTGGAGCCCACCCTGGACTTCGCCCGCCGCCTCGCCGACCTCGGCAAGGAGGTCCACCTGCGGTTCGTGCTCGTGCCCGGACTAACCGACGCGCGCGAGAACGTCGAGGGCGTCGCCGCCTTCGCCGCGCGCCTCGGCAACGTCTCACGGGTCGACGTACTGCCCTTCCACAAGCTCGGCGAGAGCAAGTGGGAGGCCCTGGACATGCCGTTCTCCCTGCACGACACCCCCTCGCCGACCGCCGAGCAGGTCGCCGAGGCCAAGGCCGTCTTCGAGGCGCAGGGGCTGAAGGCCGTCTGACCCCCGTTCGGAGCAACCATAAAGGGGATATAACGGGCTGAAACGGTACTGACCACCTAGCGTGGTGCTGTGTCCGAGCCCACAGAAGTCCTCGCCGCAGCCCCGCCGCCACCCGCGGCCCCACCGCCGGCCCGGCGGTCCGTCAGCGCACGGGCCACCCTGGCCGGCACCGTCGTCTCGCTGCTGCTCGTCGTCGCGATCGTGCTGGGCAGTCGGCTGCTGAGGGACTTCGACTCCGCCCTGTTGCCGTACGCCGTCGCCGGCGTCTTCCTGGCCTTCGGCGTGGCCTACCGGTACACGGTCTGGGTCTCCGCGCCCGGCGCGCGGCGCCTCTTCAAGAAGGGCTTCGGCAGCTTCTTCTCGGTCGCCAACTTCAAGAAGGCGCCCACCGCCCTGCCGAAGATGATCGCCACCTACCTGGGCTTCCAGAAGTTCCTCGGCGCACGCTCCCGTGCCCGCTGGGCCGCCCACCAGCTGATGTTCTGGGGCTGCCTGCTGGCCGCCGCGATCACCTTCCCGCTGACCTGGGGCTGGTTCACCTTCACCTCCGCCACCGGCTCGGGCCCCGGCTACGAGATGCGGATCTGGGGCATCAAGGTCCTCGGCTTCGACTCCCTCGACATCCTCGGCTGGCTGATGTTCCACGGCCTGGACATCGCCGCCGTGCTCGTCATCCCCGGCGCCTCCTACTTCCTGTGGCGCCGGATGAAGGACCGCGGGGCCATCACGGGCCAGCGCTTCGCCTACGACCTGCTTCCGCTGATCTGCCTCATCGTGATCTCGGTGACGGGGCTGCTGCTGACCTTCTCGTCGATCTTCCTGCACGGCGGCGGATACGAGTTCCTGGCGCTGCTGCACATGGTCTCGGTGGTCTTCACCCTCATCTACATCCCCTTCGGGAAGTTCTTCCACATCGTCCAACGCCCGGCCGCCGTCGGCATGCAGCTGTTCAAGTACACGACCCGCGAGGACGAGCAGATCTTCGCCTGCAAGCGCTGTGGCGAACCCGTGGACACCGCGCCGTACGTCGAGAACCTGCGCGGAACGATGAAGGACCTGAACCTCGGCTTCGACGCCTGGGCCGAGTACTGCCCGCGCTGCAAGCGGGTCCTGCGCGGCAACGCCTACCTGAACCACGTCAAGAAGGGCTTCAAGTGACCGCGACCGACCCCGCCCGGGTGGCGCAGGCCGCTCCCGCCCCGTCCCTCGACCCGTCCATCGCCCCGCCCGGCACCCGCAACTTCCGCGATGCCGGGGGCATCCCCGCCGACCAGTGGCACGCCGACCAGAACGGCGAGACCCTCGTCCCCACCCACTGCTGCTTCTGCGGCGTGCAGTGCGGGATGTACCTGCGCGTGGACAAGGGCGGCAAGGTCTTCGGCGTCGAACCCCGCAACCACGACATCAACCGGATGCGGCTGTGCCCCAAGGGCATCAACGCCTACCAGCAGGTCAACCACCCCGACCGGCTGACGGCCCCGCTGATGCGCCGCTCGCGCGAGGAGGAGTTCAAGGAGGTCTCCTGGGACGAGGCCCTCGACTTCACCGTCGCCGAGGTCCGCCGCATCCAGGCCGCCCACGGCAACGACGCCTTCGGGCTGCTCGGCGGGGCCAGCCTCTACTCCGAGAAGACCTACCTGGTCGGCAAGTTCGGCCGGGTCGCCCTCAAGACCCGGCACGTCGACTACAACGGCCGCCTGTGCATGGTCAGCGCCGCCGGGGCCAACAAGCTGTCCTTCGGCATCGACCGGGCCGCCAACCCCTTCGCCGACATCCTCCTCACGGACTGCCTGCTGATCGCCGGGTCGAACGTGGGGGAGTGCTTCCCCGTGATGACCCAGTACGTCTGGGGAGCCCGCGACCGGGGCGCCTCGCTGATCGTGGTCGACCCCCGCGAGACGGCCATCGCCCGCACCGCCGACATCCACGTCGCCCTCAAGCCCGGCACCGACTCGGCGTTCTTCAACGCCGTCCTCCACGTGATCGTCGCCGAGGGGCTGACCGACGAGGCCTACCTCGCCGCGCACACCACCGGCTGGGAGGAGGTCCGCGAGACCGTCCAGGCCTATCCTCCCGCCCGGTCGGCCGCCATCTGCGGCGTCCCCGAGGAGCAGATCGTCCAGGTGGCCCGCACCTTCGGCCGCGCGGGCAAGGCCATGGCCTTCCACGCCCGGGGTGTCGAGCACCACTCGCAGGGCGTCGAGAACTGCCTGTCGATCATCAACATGTGCGTCGCCACCGGGAACCTCGGCAAGCCCGGAGCCGGCTACGGCACCATCACCGGTCAGGGCAACGGCCAGGGCGGACGCGAACACGGCCAGAAGTCGGACCTGTTGCCCGGCGGCCGTTCCATCATGAACGAGGAGCACCGCCTGCAGATCTGCGCCATCTGGGGCATCGAGGAGTCCGAACTCCCGCTCGCCGGCACCTCCATGATGGAGATGGTCTGGCAGATGCAGCGCCGGGAGATCCGCGGCCTCATCGGGATCTGCAACAACCCCTTCGTGTCCCTGCCCAACTACGCCGTCGTCAAGGACGGGTACGACGCCCTCGAATTCCACGCCCAGTTCGACTTCTTCCTCTCCGAGACCGCCGACAACGCGCACGTGGTCTTCCCCGTCACCGTCTGGGCCGAGGACGAGGGCGTCATGGCCAACACCGAGGCCCGCGTCGTCAAGCACAACAAGGCGCAGGAGCCGCCCCCGGGCGTCCGCACCGACACCTGGGTGATCTGCGAACTGGCCCGCCGCCTCGGCGCGGGCGACAAGTTCGACTTCCCCGGCTCCCGCGAGGTGTTCGAGGAGCTGCGGATCGCCTCCGCCGGCACCGTCAACGACTACTACGGCATCACCTACGAGCGCCTGGAGGAGACCGGCGGGATCATGTGGCCCTGCCCCTCCACCGACCACCCGGGCACCCCGCGCCTGTTCGAGGGCGGCCAGACCTACCATCCCGACGGGAAGGTCCACCTCCAGGTCGTCGAATGGCACGCCCCGATGGACCCGTACACCGAGGAGTACCCGCTCTCCCTCACCACCGGTCGGACCGTGGCGCACTTCCTCTCCGGCAACCAGACCCGCCGGCTCGGCGCACTCGTCGAGCAGACCCCGCGCCCCTGGGTGGAGGTGCACCCCTCCCACGGCTTCCGCAACGGCGATCCGGTCCGGGTGGTCACCCGCCGGGGCAGCGAGGTCTTCCCGGCCCTGGTCACCGAGGCGATCCGGCCCGACACCGTCTTCATCCCCTACCACTGGCCCGTCCCGACGGCCGCGAACGCCCTCACCATCGACGCCCTCGACCCCCGGTCGAAGATCCCCGAGTACAAGGTCTGCGCCGCCCGGATCGAGGCGGCCGAACGGGTCGACGAGGTGCCCGCGCCGCCCATGCCCCCCGGCCGCGAGGCCTATCCGGAGACCCAGGTATCCCGTACCGATCCCCTGCCTCCCACGTCCCCGCAGGGTCGTGGCACGGCGGAGAGGAACTGACGCCATGATGGGTCGCACGATCTTCATCGACCCGGGCCGCTGCATCGGCTGCCAGGCCTGTGTCTCCGCCTGCCGCGAATGCGACTCGCACCGCGGCAAGTCGATGATCCACCTGGACTACACCGAACCCGGCCAGTCCGTCGCCTCCCTCCCCACGGTCTGCATGCACTGCGAGGACCCGGTCGCGCCCTGCGCCGAGGTCTGCCCCGCCGACGCGATCCTGGTGACCGCCGACGGGGTGGTCCAACAGGCCGACACCACCCGCTGCATCGGCTGCTCCAACTGCGTCAACGCCTGCCCGTTCGGAGTGCCGAAGATCGACCTCCAGGCGAAGCTCCAGATGAAGTGCAACCTCTGCTACGACCGCACCGCCTACGGACTCGCGCCGATGTGCGCCACCGTCTGCCCGACCGGAGCCCTCTTCTACGGAACCCTCGAAGAGCTGCAGGCCGAGCGCCCCGGCGTGCAGGTCGCCGACTCCTTCACCTTCGGGGACGTGGTGGTCTCCACCGGAGTGGCGATGGTCGTTCCCGCAGACAAGGTCCGTTGGCCGGTCCCCGGCGGCCTGCCCATCGTCGAGGTGAACGGAGTGGACGTCCGATGAGTGTGACCGAACAGCCCTCGCCCGGGCAGGAGCACGGCTCCGACGCCGCGGCCGACCAACTGCGCGACCGGATCAGCGCCGACTCCCTCACCACCCGCCGCGACTACCTGCGGATCGTGGCCACCGTCTCCGGCGGCCTGGCCATCGGCGGCGTCGGCGTGGCCGCCGGCATCCTGCACCGGCACGGCGACAGCGACTCCCTGCCCACGCCGAAGCGGGTCACCGACGCGCTGGCGCCCGGCCAGTCCGTGGCCTTCCGCTTCCCGGGCGAGGAGGACCGGGCCATCGCCGTCCGCCTCTCCGACGGCAACCTCGTCGGCTACTCGGCCGTCTGCACCCACCTGGCCTGCGCCGTCCTCTGGCGCGAGGACCGGGGCGCCGACGGGGAGCTGTACTGCCCTTGCCACGAGGGCGTCTTCGACGCCCGCAGCGGCGAGGTGACGGCCGGACCGCCGCCCCGTCCCCTCCCGAAGGTCTTCCTGACCGAGCAGGCCGACGGCAGCGTCTGGGCCGTGGCCACCGCCCGCTCGGGAGAACCGGCCAAGGAGGCCCTGTGCCGACAGTTCGGCCCGTCCAGTCCCGAGGCGGCCCGACTGGGCTGTCCCGGGGCGGCCCCCGGCCCCGAGAGCAGGCGGACATGAGCGACCTCCCCCCGCCTCCCGGCCCCGACTACCGCCCGGGGAGCGCCCAACCCCGGCTGAACCGGCCGGTGCGCGAGAGGTACCCGCAGATCCGCTCCACCAGCGGTTACGGCGACCCGCGGATCCGGCACACCGGCCCGGGCCCGGGCGCCGGCAGCGAACAGGAACCGGAGCGCTCCTCCAAGCTCAACGCCCGGCTGGTGCTGGCCCTCACCGTGGTGATCGGGCAGCTCTGGGCGCTGACCGTGACCGTCGACGAGTGGATGAAGGGAAACACCCACACGGCGTGGTGGGGGGCGGGGTTCCTGGTCCTGTCCTTCCTCGTCGTGATCGGCCTGTGGCTCCTCGACCCGAAGGACCGATGACCATGACCATCCCCACGCCCACCCCGCCCGCGGTGCGTTCGCACCGCGCCGAGACCTACAAGCCCGGCGCCACCATCGCGGACTGGCGGCCCGAGGACGACGGCTTCTGGCAGTCCACCGGCCGCCGGGTCGCCCAGCGCAACCTCTGGGTGTCCATCCCGGCCCTGATGCTCGGCTTCGTGGTCTGGCAGGTCTGGTCGGTGACCGTCGTCAAGCTGAACGACGTCGGCTTCGGCTTCACCAAGTCGCAGTTGTTCTGGCTGACCGCGATCCCCGGCCTCACCGGCGGCACCTTCCGGATCCTCTACACCTTCATCGGGCCCATCTTCGGCGAGCGGAAGTTCACCGCCTTCAGCACGATCATCCTGGTCGCCCCGATGCTGTGGCTGGGCTTCGCCCTCCAGGACAACGGCACCCCGTACTGGGAGCTGGCGCTCATCGCGGCCGTCTGCGGGATCGGCGGCGCGAACTTCGCCTCCTCCATGGCCAACATCGGCTTCTTCTTTCCCAAGCGGGAGAAGGGCAGCGCCAACGGCCTCAACGGCGGCCTCGGCAACCTCGGCGTGAGCGTGGTCCAGCTGGTCGCGCCGCTGGTGGTCACGGCCGCCGTGCTGGGCGCCCCGGCGGGCGGCCCGCAGCACGACGGCAAGAAGGACACCGACATCTGGTTGCAGAACGGCGCCTTCCTGTGGGTGCCGCTCCTGGTGATCATGGCGCTGCTCGCCTGGTTCCTGATGAACGACCTGAGGGTGGCCGCGGCCCCCTTCAGCCAGCAGAAGATCATCTTCAAGCGCAAGCACAACTGGCTGATGACCTGGCTCTACGTGGGCACCTTCGGCTCCTTCATCGGCTTCGCCGCCGGTCTGCCCCTGCTGATCAAGAACAACTTCGAGGCGCAGGGCTACCAGGCCACCACCTACGCCTGGATCGGCCCCTTCGTGGGCGCGCTCATGCGTTGGGCCGGTGGCTGGTTCTCCGACAAGATCGGCGGCGCCAGGGTCACCATGCTGTCCTTCGTGGGCATGGCGGCGGCTCTGGTGGTCGTGATCTTCGCGCTTCCCGCCGGTGACGACCCGGGCAGCTTCTGGGCCTTCTTCATCGGCTTCCTGGTGGCCTTCGCCTTCTCCGGGCTGGGCAACGGGTCGACCTTCCGACAGATCCCGGTGATCTTCCGGGACCAGCACATGCAGGCGGTCGAGGGTCAGGGCCCCGAGGCGCAGGCCGCCGCGCTCAAGCAGTCGGAGATGGAGGCGGGCGCCGTCACCGGCTTCTCCTCCGCCATCGCGGCCTACGGCTTCTTCTTCATCCCCGCGATGTTCGCCGCCATGGCCGTCACCAACGCGCTCTGGCTGTTCATCGGCTTCTACGCCACCTGCCTCGTGGTGTGCTGGTGGTTCTACGCGCGCAAGGGCGCGGAAGCCCCCAGCTGACCGGCGCCGGAAGAGGGGTCGGGTGCGGCCGTACCCTGGAGGCATGAGCACCGCGCCCACCCCCGCCCCGGACCCGCAGTCCCCCAAGCCCGGGTCCGAGCCGAAGCCCCGGCCGAAGGCCAAGCCCGGGCTGGTCTTCGACGACCCGCTCGACCGGCAGTCCTCCGACGACACCGACCGGGGCTGGGGCGAGCGGCCGCCCGCCGGCGGAAGCGCGGGCGACCTGGCCCGCTTCCTCGACGAGAAGCCCCCGCACCACATCTGAGCCGCGGGGACGGTCAGAAGGCGTCGCGCGCCCCCGGCGACCCGCCGTTGTTCGCGCCGCCGCCGCCGTTCGCGTTGCGCTGGGCGACGAGGGTGTCCCGGATCTCCTTGAGGACCTCCAGCTCGGTGATCTCGATGGTCTCCTGCACGCCTTCCTTGGCCTTGCGGCGCGCCTCCTGCTTGGCGAGGTACTTCGCCATCGGGAGCACCATCAGGAAGTAGACGACGGCCGCGGTGATCAGGAAGGTCAGCGTGGCGTTGAGCACCGAACCCCACAGGAGTTCCACGCCCGTCGGCTTGCCGTCGGCGCCGATCCCGCAGGGGTCCTTGATGCAGCTCTTGTAGGCATCGAGACTCTGCGTGCCCGCGAGGCCGATCACCGGGCTGATGAGGCCCTTCACGACAGAGTTCACAATGTTCGTGAACGCGGCGCCGATCACCACGGCGACCGCCAGGTCGACCACGTTGCCGCGCATCAGGAAGGCCTTGAAGCCCGCCAGCACGCTCACTTTCTTCGTCTCGCTCATCGTCGAGCCTTTCTTCGTATCCACGGAACACGGAGTCAACGGTTCCGAAAGCTACGGCAGTCGAGGCCCGGCCTGTCCAATCGAGGCCCTTGCGCAGGTGACTTGCGCGCGCGGATGTGCGAATTGTCGTGGTCAGCACAGGGTCACCGCCAGTCGTGCCGTCGCGCCCGCGCCCACCAGGGCCCGCGCCGTCTCACGGGGGACGGAGAGCACCACCAGGGCCCCGCCGTCGCCCACGTCCTTCTCCGGGGCGGGTACTTCGGAGACCCGGGCCCCCGCGGCGACCACCCTCGGCGGCCCGGACCGCTCCGCCGCGACCACGTCGACCCGGTCCCCGGGGCGCAGCAGCCGCACCGTCGCCGCGTCCGCGATGCGCACCGGAGCCGACACCGGGCGGACGGCCGCGGGAGGCGGTTTCACCTCCGGAGGCGGGGCGCCCCGGGAGGCCTGGGCTTGGGTCCCGCCCACCGCGAGGGCCGCCGCGGCCATGGCCAGCCCGGCCGCCCCGGCCCGCCGCCGACGCCGTACCGCGCGCCGCAGCCGGCCTCCCGCCCGACCCACGCGCAGCGGGGGGAAGAGGGGAATCGCACGGGCGGGGGGACAGGTGGCGAAGTGGACCGGGCCGGAGGGGCCTGCCGAACGACCGAAGTCCGAGGGATGCGCCATCTGCGCCACCTGCGCCACCCGCGCGACCTGAGCCACCTGCGCGGCGTACGGGCCGTACGAGGACGAGGAGGCCGGCGCGGGTGACGAGGCCGGCGCGGCCGACGGGGGGAGCGCGGGTGAAGCGGTCGCGGGGGAGGGGGAGTTCTCGTAGGGCAGCATGGACATGGCGAGCACCGCCGAATCGTTCGGAACGAAGCCCGGGCCCAGCGCCCGGACATCCCTCACGATCGGCCGGCCCGCCCGATCCCGCTCGGGCCTGTGGACGATCCCCAGCCTGTGGACAACTTCCCCACCCTCAAGGGTGAGCCGCCCCGGAGTTCCAGGCACCCGGCCCCGGCCCCGGCACCCGGCCCCGGCACCCGACGCCCCGACCCCGCGACCCCGGCCGCCCCCGCCCCCCTACGGCAGCTCGATGCCCAGGTCCCAGCCGTCGTGGGCGTGGGTGCACAGGCAGGCGCGGGAAGCGGTCTCCGGCAGGGCCGCCACCGCGTCGAAGAGGACCTCGCGGAGCCGGCCGACGTTCTCGCCGAACACCTTCAGGACCTCCGTGTGCGAGACCCCCTCGCCCGTCTCGGCGCCCGCGTCCAGGTCCGTGACCAGGGCCATCGAGGTGTAGCAGAGCCCCAGCTCGCGCGCGAGGACCGCCTCCGGGTGGCCGGTCATGCCCACCACCGACCAGCCGGCCGCCGCGTGCCACCGCGACTCGGCGCGCGTCGAGAAGCGCGGCCCCTCGATGACGACCATGGTGCCGCCGTCCACCGGCTCCCAGTCCCGCCCCCGCGCCGCCGCGAGCGCCACGGAGCGCCCGACCGGGCAGTACGGGTCGGCGAAGGTGGTGTGCACGACGTTCGGGACGCTGCCGTCCGGCAGCGGCTCCCCGTCGAAGAAGGTCTGCGCGCGGGACTTCGTACGGTCCACCAGCTGGTCCGGCACCAGCAGGGTCCCCGGGCCGTACTCCGTCCGCAGCCCGCCGACCGCGCAGGGGCCGAGCACCTGACGGACGCCGACCGAGCGCAGCGCCCAGAGGTTGGCCCGGTAGTTGATCTTGTTGGGCGGCACGGTGTGGCCGCGCCCGTGGCGCGGCAGGAAGGCCACCTGGCGTCCGGCCAGCTCGCCGACGTAGAGGGAGTCGCTCGGAGGCCCGTACGGGGTCTCCACCCGGACCTCGGAGACGTCCTCCAGGAAGGAGTAGAAGCCCGAACCGCCGATTACACCGATCTCCGCGTTCACCATGGCGCCACCCTAACCGGGTACGCGTGAGGCCCCGCTGCCCAGGAGGGCGTACGGGGCCTTGCGAAACACTGACGGAGCGTGCGGCGCTCGCGCGCCGCGCCCGACCTCAGGCGGCCGAGGAGCTGCCGGAGGAGGAGGACGAGGACGACGACGACGTCGAGGACGACGACGAAGAAGACGACGCGGCCGGAGCGGCGGTCGACGTCCCCGTCGACGGCTTCGAGGCAGGGGTGCTGCTCGACGAAGCGCCACGGCTGTCGTTCCGGTAGAAACCGGATCCCTTGAAGACGATGCCGACCGCGCTGAACACCTTCTTCAGGCGCCCGTCACAGTTCGGGCACACGGTCAGTGCGTCATCGGTGAACTTCTGCACGGCCTCAAGGCCCTCACCGCACTCGGTGCACTGGTACTGGTAGGTCGGCACGAATTTCCTCCTGGCACTCTGACTCAATGAGTGCTAACGACGCTCCATGGTGACGTATTCCGGCGGATCAGTCCACCGTCACCGGCGTGCGGTGACCGATCCCACGCTCGTTCACCCGGTTACGGGAGACCGCCGGGGCGGCCGGAGCGGATGAGCTGACGATACGGCTAGGGGCCTTCGGGGCCAGCTTCGCGCGCAGCGCCAGCAGGGTGACGAGGGCCAGCGCGGTGGCGACCAGGGGTACCAGGAAGCCGTACGAGGACCCGTGCGCGTCCGTCAGGCGGCCGGCCAGGGTCACGGCGACGGCCTGTCCGAAGGCGACCGCGCCGGTCAGCCAGGTGAAGGCCTCGGTGCGCGCGGCGGCCGGGATCAGCTGCTCGATCATCGTGTAGCCCGTGATCAGCGCCGGGGCGATGCACAGACCGACGACCAGGCCGAGCCCGCCCAGCACGATCGCGGAGTCGGCGGCCCACAGGACCGAGGCGGCGGCGGTGAGGCCGATGTAGCCCATGATCAGGCGGCGGCGGGGGCCGATCTTCCAGGCGATGGCGCCCATCGTGATGCCGGCGATCATGTTGCCCGCGGCGAAGACGCCGTAGAGCAGGCCGTTGGCGCCCGGGTTGCCGATCTCGTTGGCGAAGGCGGCGAGCGAGATCTGCATGCCGCCGAAGACGGCGCCGATCCCGAGGAAGGCGACGATCAGGACGCGCAGGCCGGGGAAGGACAGGGCGGAGGCGTGCCGCTGACCGTCGGCCGCGAGAGCGGCCGGCTTGGGCTCGCTGGAGCGCTGGGCGGCGAAGAACAGGCCGCCGAGCAGGCTCAGGGCCGCCTCGGTGGCCAGACCGGCCGCCGGGTGGATGCCGGTGCACAGCGCGGTGGCGAGCACCGGGCCGACGACGAAGGTGAACTCGTCGGTGACGGACTCGAACGCGGCCGCGGTCGGCAGCAGCGGGGAGCCCTCCAGCTTGGCGGCCCAGCGGGAGCGGACCATGGGCCCGACCTGCGGGACGGAGGCGCCGGCCGGGACGGCGGCCAGCGCGAGCGCCCACAGGGGGGCGCCGAGGAGCGCCAGCACGGTCAGAGCGGAGACCGTGGCGGCGTGGACGAGGGTGACCGGTACGAGAACGGCGCTCTGGCCGAGGCGGTCGGTGAACTTGCCCATGACCGGGGCGCACAGGGCCATGGAGACGCCGGTGACGGCGGCGACGATGCCGGCGTCGCCGTAGGAGCCGGTGGCGTGCTGGACGAGCAGCAGGATGCTGATGGTCAGCATGCCGAAGGGCAGGCGAGCGGCGAAGCCGGGGAGGACGAAGCCGAGGGCACCGGGGGTGCGCAGGAGCTGTCCGTAACCGGGGCGGGTGGACGTGGCGTGCTTGTCGGTCGTGACCGCGGATGTCACGGCCTGGCCTTTCCGCTGCCTGGTAGAACTCCCCGTCTGCGGACGATGCGTCGCCTTGTGAGCGACCGCACCCGTACATGTGGGAGCCCCGAGAGCTGTCCTCTTGCGCAGAACCGAGTGATACCTGGGCGCCCACTGCGGGAGGGAGCCACGGCCGCTTTGCGGTCGCGCCAGCTCTGCGTCAGGCAGAGTTGGTTCGATCTGTTGTGCCTTCATCGTACAGGGAGATTCACTGCAACGCCCTGTGATTACGACGACAAGGCATGTCTTCACCTGCGATTAACTGGAACTTCGCATTCCCGAGCCCTGGATATGGGGGCAATAGTGGGCACAGGCCACCGAAAGTGGCCGAATTAGAGCGTCACTCAAACGAGAAATGCTCCACCGGGCCTCCAGCCGCCCGGCCGCCGACCCCCTCGGCGGCCCGTCCCGTCACCTAGAGCGACGGCCCGCCCCCGGTGCCCAGCCAACCCGCCAGCTTGCCGCCCCGCGCCACCGCGCGCAGCCGCGCCTCGGCCGCGTCCCGCACCGGGTCCGTGGCCACCACCAGCAGCTCGTCTCCGCGCCGCAGCACCGTCGAGGGCGCCGGTACGAAGCTCTTCGCGTCCCGGACCACCAACGTCACCGAGGCTCCCGCCGGGAGCCGCAGCTCGCCGACCTCCACGCCGTGCATCCGCGAGGCGGACGGGATCGCGAAGGACAGCAGGTGCCCGCGCAGCTTCTCCAGCGGCGCCGACTCGATTCCGAGGTCGGCCGCCGTCTCGTCGGAGTCGCGCAGGTTCAGCTCGCGCGCCAGCCAGGGCAGCGTCGGGCCCTGCACCAGTGTGTAGACGACCACGAGCACGAAGACGATGTTGAAGACCCGGTCGGAGCCCTCGATCCCCGACACCATCGGGATGGTCGCCAAGATGATGGGCACGGCCCCGCGCAGCCCCGCCCAGGACATCAGGGCCTGCTCCTGCCAGGGCACCCGGAAGGGCAGCAGGCTGACGAAGACCTCCAGCGGGCGCGCCACCATCGTCAGCACCAGCCCGATGATCACCGCGGGCCAGAAGTCGTGCACCAGCTCGTGCGGGGTGACCAGCAGGCCCAGCAGGACGAACATGCCGATCTGGGCGATCCAGCCGAGCCCGTCCGCGAAGCCTCGCGTCGCCGGCCAGTGCGGCAGCTTCGCGTTGCCCAGCACCATCGCCGCCAGGTAGACGGCGAGGAAGCCCGATCCGTGGGCCATCGCGCCCGCCGCGTACGCGGCCACGGCGATCGCCATCACCGCGATCGGGTAGAGGCCAGAGGCGGGCAGTGCCACGTGCCGCAGTCCGTACGCCCCCATGAAGCCCACCGCCAGGCCGATCGCGGCGCCGATGGTCAGCTCCAGGGCGATCTTGCCTATCAGCACGTACCAGTCGTCCACCGGGCCCACGGTGGCGAAGGCCACCACCAGGATCACGACGGGAGCGTCGTTGAACCCGGACTCCGCCTCCAGCACGCCCGTCACCCGTGACGGCAACGGCACCTTGCGCAGGACCGAGAAGACGGCCGCCGCGTCGGTCGAGGACACGACCGCGCCGATCAGCAGCGCCTGGCGCCATTCCAGTCCGACGAGGTAGTGCGCGCCCAACGCCGTGACGCCCACGCTGATCGCGACGCCCACCAGGGACAGCGAGATCGCGGCCGGCAGGGCCGGCTTGATCTCTTTCCACTTGGTGCCCAGACCGCCCTCGGCGAGGATCACGACGAGTGCCGCGTAGCCGATGACCTGGGTGAGTTCGGCGTTGTCGAAGACGACGTTGCCGATCCCGTCCTGGCCTATGGCGATGCCTATGCCGAGGTAGATGAGCAGGCTGGGAAGGCCGCTGCGCGAGGAGATGCGCACCGCCGCGACGGCGACGAGCAGGACGAGCGAGCAGACCAGCAGGAGCTCGTTGAGCGTGTGGACAGTCAGCGGGCGACCCTTTCCTCAATGCGCGGACGGATTGGACGAAACGTTCCTCCCGAGGCGACGGGAGGCAAGTACTTCGTTACCTTACCTAATCTTTGACGATTTCTTGACGCGCTCCTCACATTGTGAAACGGGCATTCCCCCTTGTCCTCGGGACCGTGACCCCTGGCGGATCATCGGGGGTGGTCCTGCGCCTATGGTTGCTCCCAGCAATCCCAGGACCACCTGCCCCGCTAAGGACAGCGATGCCCGCCAATGAATCCGGACCTTCCGTCAAGAAGAAGGGACGCCGCGCACGCCTGCTCGTGCTCGTCATGGTCCTGGCGCTCTTGGCGGTCCTCGGCTACGGCGCGTACTGGAGCGCGGACACCGTGCGCTCCTCCTTCCCCCAGGCCACCGGCTCCCTCAAGGTCCCAGGCCTGACAGGGACCGTGGACGTCAAGCGCGACGAGCACGGGATCCCCCAGCTCTACGCCGACAACGACGAGGACCTCTTCCGCGCGCAGGGCTTCGTGCACGCGCAGGACCGGTTCTGGGAGATGGACGTACGCCGCCACATGACCTCCGGCCGTCTGTCGGAGATGTTCGGCTCCGGCCAGGTCGAGACCGACGCCTTCCTGCGCACGCTGGGCTGGCGACAGGTCGCGCAGGCCGAGTACGACACCAAGCTCTCACCCGAGACCAAGAAGTACCTCCAGGCCTACGCCGACGGGGTCAACGCCTACCTCAAGGGGAAGTCCGGCAAGGACCTCTCCGTCGAGCACGCGACCCTCAAGCTCTCCGGCGATTACGCCCCCGAGCAGTGGACGCCGGTGGACTCCGTGGCCTGGCTCAAGGCGATGGCCTGGGACCTGCGCGGAAACATGCAGGACGAGATCGACCGCTCCCTGATGGCGACCGCCCTCTCGCAGCAGCAGATCGACGAGCTGTACCCGCCGTACCCCTTCGACCGGAACAAGCCGATCGTCGAGGGCGGCACCGTCGCGGGCGGCAAGTACGCCCCGCAGGGCACGGGCACCGGTACGGGCACGGGCTCCGGTACGGGCACGGGCACCGGAACCGGAACCGGAACCGGTTCCAGCACGGGCACGGGCACCGGATCGGGCACGGGCACCGGAACGGGCACCGGCACCGGAACCGGCACCCAGTCGGGCACCGGCCTCGCCAACAACGCCTCCGCCCAGGGCGCCACCGTCGGCCTGCGCACGCAGCTCGCGGCCCTCTCCAAGTCCCTGGACGAGATCCCGGCCATCCTCGGCCCCAACGGCAGCGGCATCGGGTCGAACTCCTGGGTCGTCGCGGGCAAGTACACGACGACCGGCAAGCCGCTCCTCGCGAACGACCCGCACCTCTCCCCGCAGCTGCCCTCGGTCTGGTACCAGATGGGCCTGCACTGCCGCACCGTCTCGGCCCAGTGCCAGTACAACGTCTCCGGCTTCACCTTCTCCGGCATGCCGGGCGTGGTCATCGGCCACAACGCCGACATCGCCTGGGGCATGACCAACCTCGGCGCCGACGTGACCGACCTCTACCTGGAGCAGGTCAAGCCCGACGGCTACGTGTACGACAACAAGACGCTGCCCTTCACCACCCGCGAAGAGACGATCAAGATCGCGGGCGGCAAGAGCAAGAAGATCACCGTCCGCAGCACCAACAACGGGCCGCTGATCTCCGACCGCAGCGACGAGCTGGGTACGGTCGGCACCCGCGCCCCCGTCCCCAGCTCCGCCCCCGACCGCGGCAACGGCTACGCCGTCGCCCTGCGCTGGACGGCGCTGGACCCGGGCAAGTCCATGGACGCGGTCTTCAGGCTGGACAAGGCCAAGGACTTCGCCTCCTTCCGGGCCGCCGCGGCCGACTTCGAGGTCCCGTCGCAGAACCTGATCTACGCCGACAACAAGGGCCCGAGCGGCAACATCGGCTACCAGGCCCCGGGCCGCATCCCCGTCCGCGCCGCCGGCGTCGACGGCCGCATGCCGGCTCCGGGCTGGGACCCGAAGTACGCCTGGAAGGGTGGCAAGGACGGCGCTTCGGGCTACATCCCGCAGAACGAGATGCCCTGGGAGGCCAACCCGGCCCGCGGCTACATCGTCACCGCCAACCAGGCCGTCACCGAGTCCGGCCCCGGCAAGTACCCGTACGTCCTGACCACGGACTGGGGCTACGGCGCCCGCAGCCAGCGGATCAACGACCTCATCGAGGCGAAGATCAAGGACAGCGGCAAGATCTCCACCGACGACATGCGCACCATGCAGATGGACAACAGCAGCGAGATCGCCACGCTGCTGACCCCGATGCTGGCCAAGATCCAGGTCTCCGACCCGGACGTGCGCTCGGCGCAGAAGCTGCTGGAGGGCTGGAACTACACCCAGGAGCCCGACTCGGCCGCCGCCGCCTACTTCAACGCGGTCTGGCGCAACATCCTCAAGCTCTCCTTCGGCGACAAGATGCCCAAGGAACTGCGCATCGAGGGCGACTGCGTCAACGTCACCGAGGGCAGCGGTCCCGACGACGACCTGGCCGAGGTGGTCCGCGAATGCGGCACCCGCGGCCCGGACTCGGCGCAGCCCGACGGTGGTGACCGCTGGTTCGAGGTGGTCCGCCGGCTGGTCAAGGACGAGAAGTCGCCCTGGTGGAAGTCCCCGGCCCGCAAGCTCGGCGAGAAGGAGACCACCACCCGCGACCAGCTCTTCGCGCGGGCCATGGAGGACGCCCGCTGGGAGCTGACCGCCAAGCTCGGCAAGGACCAGTCCACCTGGAGCTGGGGCCGGCTGCACCAGCTGAACCTCAAGAACCAGACGATCGGCACCGAGGGCCCCGGCTTCATGAAGTGGCTCCTCAACCGCGGCCCGTGGAACCTGGGCGGCGGCGAGGCCACCGTCAACGCGACCGGCTGGAACGCCTCCAGCGGGTACGGGGTCACCTGGGTGCCGTCGATGCGGATGGTCGTGAACCTCAACGACCTGGACAAGTCCCGCTACATCAACCTGACGGGCGCCTCCGGTCACGCCTACCACTCCAACTACACGGACCAGACGACCCTGTGGGCCAAGGGCGAGCTGCTCGACTGGCCCTTCGGCAAGGAAGCCGTGGACAAGGCGACGGTCGAGACCCTGACCCTCAAGCCTTAGAAGCGCACCACCCCCGACGGGGTGGCCACCGCCCGGACGGGGTGGTCGTGCGGCTCCTCCGGGACCCGCGCGACCACCTCTTCGTCGTAGAGGAGCACCACCAGCGCGGGATGCGCCCCGGCGCGCTCCAGTCTGGCCAGCACCCGGTCGTACGAGCCCCCGCCGCGCCCGAGCCGCATCCCGCGCCGGTCCACGGCCAGCCCCGGCAGCAGCACGGCGTCGGCCCCGGTGACGGCCTCCGGGCCGAGCGGCGGGCCGCAGGGCTCCAGCAGGCGCATCTTCCCGGCGTGCGCGGTCTCGGCGAGGCTCTCCGGACCCTTGTAGAGCGCCCAGTCGAGGTCGTTGTCGGGCAGCAGCAGGGGGAGCAGCACCCGCTTGCCGGCGGCCCGTAGCGCGTCGAGCAACTCGCGCGTGCCGGGTTCCGCGCCGACGGAGACGTACGCGGCCACCGTGTGCGCGCCGGTCAGTTCGGGCAGGGCCAGCGCCGAGTCGGCGAGCGCGCGGGCGGCGGCGCGACGGGCCTCGGGGGACAAGGCCCGGCGGGCGGACCGGAGTTCGCTTCGCAAGGCGGCCTTTTCCGGTGAAACCGGCAGATTCCCGGTCGGGTCTTCTGTCACAGCTGCGTCACATCTCCTTTGGTATTACCCCATAACGGGATCTATTCACCGGAATCTTGCTGAGCGTTCGGTGCGAACCACTATCGTTCTGCCCATGAATCAGTCGCACCCCGTGATCAAGAAGGCCGTCATTCCGGCTGCGGGCCTCGGCACTCGCTTCCTCCCGGCGACCAAGGCGACCCCGAAGGAAATGCTTCCCGTCGTGGACAAGCCGGCCATCCAGTACGTGGTGGAGGAGGCCGTCTCGGCCGGCCTCGACGACGTGCTGATGATCACGGGGCGCAACAAGCGCGCCCTCGAAGACCACTTCGACCGGAACTACGAGCTGGAATCGGCCCTGATCGCCAAGGGTGACGACGACCGGCTGAAGAAGGTCCAGGAGTCCAGCGACCTGGCCACCATGCACTACGTCCGCCAAGGCGACCCGCGCGGACTCGGCCACGCCGTGCTGTGCGCGGAGCCGCACGTCGGGCGCGAGCCCTTCGCCGTCCTCCTCGGCGACGACCTCATCGACCCGCGCGACCCGCTGCTGCGCCAGATGGTCGACGTCCACGCGCGCACCGGCGGCACGGTCATCGCGCTGATGGAGGTCGACCCGGCCAGCGTGCACCTCTACGGTTGCGCCGCCGTCGAGCCGACGGACGACGGGGACGTCGTCCGGATCACCGGTCTCGTCGAGAAGCCGGAGCCCTCGGAGGCCCCCAGCAACTACGCGGTCATCGGACGGTACATCCTCAATCCCGCGATCTTCGGCATACTGCGGGAGACCGAGCCGGGCCGCGGCGGGGAGATCCAGCTCACCGACGCCCTGCAGAAGCTGGCCGCCGACGAGAGCGTGGGCGGCCCGGTGCACGGCGTGGTCTTCCGGGGCCGCCGCTACGACACCGGGGACCGCGGGGACTACCTGCGGGCCATCGTCCGACTCGCGTGCGAACGAGAGGACCTCGGCCCGGAGTTCCGCACCTGGCTTCACCGTTACGTCACGGAGGAGATGTAGGACCTTGAGCAGTTCCGCACCGCAGGACAGCGCCCACCACCGCCTGTGGTCGGTCGACGAGCACCTCGCGGACGTCCTCGCCGCCGTCCGGCCGCTGGAGCCCATCGAGCTGCAGCTCCTCGACGCCCAGGGCTGCGTCCTGGTCGAGGACGTCACCGTGCCCGTCGCGCTCCCGCCCTTCGACAACAGCTCCATGGACGGGTACGCCGTCCGCGTGGCCGACGTCCAGGGTGCGAGCGAGGAGTTCCCCGCGGTGCTCGCCGTCATCGGCGACGTCGCCGCGGGCAGCGGTGAACTGCCCACCGTGGGACCCGGCCAGGCCGCGCGCATCATGACCGGCGCCCCGCTGCCCCCCGGCGCGGAGGCCGTCGTACCGGTCGAGTGGACCGACGGCGGCACGGGCTCCGGCGCCGCCTCCGGGATGACCCCGGCCAGCGCCGCGCCCGACGGCGCGCGGGGCGACGTACGGGTCCACCGGCCCGCCGAGGCGAGGGCGCACGTCCGCTCGCGGGGCAGCGACGTACAGGCCGGGGACCTGGCGCTGGCCGCCGGTACCGTCCTGGGGCCGCCCCAGATCGCCCTGCTGGCCGCCATCGGCCGCGGCACGGTCCGGGTCCGGCCGCGCCCCCGGGTGGTCGTCCTGTCCACCGGCAGCGAGCTGGTCCAGCCGGGTGAGCCGTTGACCCCGGGGACGATCTACGACTCCAACAGCTTCGCGCTCGCGGCCGCCGCCCGGGACGCGGGCGCCATCGCCTACCGGGTCGGAGCCGTCGCCGACGACGCCGACACCCTGCGCTCGACCATCGAGGACCAGCTGGTGCGGGCCGACCTCCTCGTCACCACGGGCGGCGTCAGCGTCGGCGCCTACGACGTGGTCAAGGAGGCCCTGACCTCGGTCTCCGCCGGGGACGAGGCCGCCGAGGCGGGCAGCGTCGACTTCCGCAGGCTCGCGATGCAGCCCGGCAAGCCCCAGGGCTTCGGCACCATCGGCCCCGACCACACCCCGCTGCTGGCCCTGCCCGGCAACCCGGTGTCGTCCTACGTCTCCTTCGAGCTGTTCGTGCGCCCCGCGATCCGCGCCCTCATGGGCCTGCCGGAGTCCGAGGTCAGCCGCCCGGCGGTACGGGCCGTGCTCAAGGCCGACCGGCCGCTGGGCTCGCCGGCCGGACGGCGCCAGTTCCTGCGCGGCAAGTACGACGCGGAGAGCGGGACGGTCAGCCCGGTCGGCGGATCCGGCTCGCACCTGATCGCCGCCCTGGCACACGCCGACTCACTGATGGTCGTACCGGAGGAGATCACGGCGGTGGAGCCCGGGACCGAGCTGGAAGTGATCCTGCTCGGCTGAGGGGCCCCCGGTGCGGGTAGCGTGTTGCACCACACAGGCCCCAGGGCTCCAGGGGCCCGGAGCGGGAGCGGCACGACAGACATGAGTACGCAGAACAGGCTGACCCACATCGACGAGGCCGGCGCGGCCCGGATGGTCGACGTCTCGGACAAGGACGTCACCACCCGCACGGCGCGGGCCAGCGGACGCGTCCTCGTCTCGCCCCGGGTGATCGAACTGCTGCGGGGCGAGGGCGTGCCGAAGGGCGACGCCCTCGCCACCGCGCGGATCGCCGGGATCATGGGCGCCAAGAGGACCCCCGACCTGATCCCGCTGTGCCACCCCCTCGCGGTCTCCGGGGTGAAGGTGGACCTCACGGTCGCCGACGACGCCGTCGAGATCCTGGCCACGGTCAAGACCACCGACCGCACGGGTGTCGAGATGGAGGCGCTGACGGCCGTCGCGGTCGCCGGCCTCACCGTGATCGACATGATCAAGGCCGTGGACAAGGGCGCGGTCATCACCGACGTCCGGGTGGAGGAGAAGACCGGCGGCAAGTCCGGCGACTGGAACCGCGCGTGAACCCCCCGCGCGGCGGCGAGGCCCACTCGCACGTCCACACACCTCCCGCGGTGGGAGAGGCCTGGCGGGCGCCGGGTCCCGCCGACGGGGCTCCCGCGCCGCGCGGTCTGGTGGTCACCGCCTCCAACCGCGCCTCGCGGGGCGTGTACGCCGACAAGGGCGGTCCGCTGCTGGCCGAGGCCCTGGAGAAGCTCGGATTCGTGGTGGACGGTCCGCGCGTGGTCCCGGACGGGGACCCGGTGGAGCAGGCCCTGCGCGAGGGCGTGGCCGCCGGGTACGACGTCATCCTGACCACCGGCGGCACCGGGATCTCCCCGACCGACCGGACCCCGGACGCCACCGCCCGGGTGCTGGACTACGAGATCCCGGGCATCCCGCAGGCCATCCGCGCCGAGGGCCTGGCGAAGGTGCCGACCGCGGCCCTCTCGCGCGGGCTCGCGGGGGTCGCCGGGCACACCCTGATCGTCAACCTGCCCGGTTCCACCGGCGGGGTGAGGGACGGCCTCGCCGTCCTGGCCCGGATCCTTCCGCACGCCGTCGACCAGATCCGGGGCGGAGACCACCCCAGACCGGCGGATTCCCCCGGGAGCACGAGCTGAACGGCCCCTCTTGGCCGGTGGTGCTGGCGGACGGCGATGTCACGCTCCGGCCGATAAGGTTCCGCGACCAGGCCGCCTGGCGGGAGGTCAACCGCCGCAACCGTGACTGGCTGCGGCCCTGGGAGGCCACGATCCCGCCGCCCGCGCCCTGGGGTCCGGTGGTCCAGCGGCCCACGTACCGCCAGATGGTCCGCCACCTGCGGGCCGAGGCGAACGCGGGCCGGATGCTGCCCTTCGTCATCGAGTACCAGGGCCGGCTCGTGGGCCAGTTGACGGTCGCCGGGATCACCTGGGGCTCGATGTGCGCCGCCCACGTGGGCTACTGGGTGGACCGGGACGTCGCCGGGCGCGGGGTGATGCCGACCGCGGTCGCGCTCGCCGTCGACCACTGCTTCCGCAAGGTCGGCCTGCACCGGATCGAGGTCTGCATCCGCCCGGAGAACCGGCCGAGCCGGCGCGTCGTGGAGAAGCTCGGCTTCCGCGAGGAAGGGATGCGCCCGCGCTACCTCCACATCGACGGTGCCTGGCGGGACCACCTCGTCTTCGCGCTCACGGCCGAGGAGGTGCCGGAGGGATTGCTGAGCCGCTGGCAGCGCCGGAGGAAGCAGGAAAGCGCTTAATCGCAAAAGTGTTCGAATTCTGGGCGGATTCATCCATAACCTGATCCGAAGAATCACAAAAAAAGTCCGTGATATCAGACTGATCGTGCGACACACCGGCGCAATTGGCTGATCCCCTCGGTCGCGCCCCTCTACGGTGTGGGGTGTGAGCAGCAGCGGCCTCATCTACGCAGTCATCGTCGGGGCCTGGGCCGCCTACTTGGTGCCCATGTGGCTCCGGAGGCAGGACGAGCTGAACGAAGCCCGTCCGACGGAACGCTTCTCCACCGCCATTCGGCTGCTTTCCGGCCGGGCGGGAATGGAGCGCCGTTACGCCAAGGGACTGCGCGAGCGCGGTGAGGAACAGGCGGAGCCCGAGCCCCTGACGGACCCGGACGCGGCGACGGAAACGGTGAACGCCGTGGAAGCCGACGACCGGGTCTTCGGCGTGCCCCCGACCAGGAGCGAGCCGAGGTCCGCCGAGGCGGAACGGGTCGAACGCAGCGAACGGGCCCGCCGTCAGCAGCGCCTCGCGGTGCTGGCCCGCCGTCGGCGCACCACCGCGCTGCTCTTCCTCGTCTTCAGCGTCGGCGCGGTCTTCGCCGCCGTCGGCGGACTCCGGTACCTGTGGGTGCCGGCGGTGCCCGCCCTGCTGCTGAGCACGTACATCGTGCACCTGCGGGTCCAGGAGCGGCGGCGCTACGAGTTCACGATGGACCGCCGTCGCGCCGAGGCCGCCGCCCGCGCCCTGCGCGAGAACCGCTCGCGCCGCCGGGAACCCGATCCCGCGCCGGCGACCTCCGCCGAGCCCGATCCCGCTCCGCCGCTCTCCCCACAGGAGGCCGGCCGACGAGCACTGGTCGAGCAGACCGATCACGCCGAGTGGGTGGACCAGCAGCGCGAGCGCGAGCGCGGTCCGGCGCGCGGGGACAGCTGGGAGCCCGTACCGGTCCCGCTGCCGACCTACGTGACGGCCCCGGTCGCCCCCCGGGCCACCGGCCCCGCGTCCCCGGACGGCTGGAGCTCGACCCGCTCCAGCACCGCCGAGCCGACGGAACCCCGCCTGCGCGCCCAGCCGGGACCGCCGGCTCCGCAGCCCGCCCCGGACCCCAAGATCCCGTCCACGCCCCGCCCTCGGGGTCAGGGTCGCGGTCGTACGCCGCTCTTCGACCAGTACGAGAGCGACGACCGCCCCCGCGCCGCGAACGAATGACCGTACGTCCGACCGTCGGTCGGTGACCTGCGCGGACGCTCCTGACAACCGGTTTTGGAGCACCCGCGCGGGGATGCTAATGTTTCACACGTCGCAAGGGCCTGTGGCGCAGTCTGGTAGCGCACCTCGTTCGCATCGAGGGGGTCTGGGGTTCAAATCCCCACAGGTCCACAAACGACAGTTCGCGAGTAGCTCTCGGGAACGTCATGAAATCCCGTTCAGCCGAAAGGCTGGGCGGGATTTCTGCGTTTCCCCGGTGGGGGTGAGCGGGTGGGGGCGAGCGGGGCGCGCGTGCGACGGCGCCGGGCACGCAGAAGGGGCCCGGCTGATGCCGGGCCCCTTCGCCTTTGTAGCGGGGACAGGATTTGAACCTGCGACCTCTGGGTTATGAGCCCAGCGAGCTACCGAGCTGCTCCACCCCGCGTCGGTAACGCCACTCTACGTGGTCCGGGCGGGGTGGCTTGACCAGGGTCGGCCGCGGACCGGGACGCAGTGGTGTGGATCACGGCAACGTATCGGGCGCGGGCGGCGACTGAGGGGGGCAAGGTCACCGAGCGAAAGGCTCCACCCTCATGGCAGCTTCCGGACGCCACCGACTCATCCGCACGCGGCTCACCGCCGGAGCGGTCGCCCTGGCCGCACTGGCAGGCGCGGTCGCCTACACCGTGGCCTCCCCGGCCGAGCGGGCGAGCGCGGCCGGCGGATGCGCACCGTACGAGTCGATCCCGATGGGCAAGTACTGGATCAACAACAACACGTGGGGCGCGAAGAACGGCCGGGGCTGGAGCTGTAGCTGGGACGTCTACCGGTCGGGCTCCACCATCGGGTGGGGCACGAACTACGCGTGGTCGGGGGACCCGAACGCGGTGAAGTCGTACGCGAGCAGCGTTCTGGGGTGGCACTGGGGCTGGAAGGTGCAGCAGAGCGGACTGCCGGTGCGGGTCTCGGACCGCAAGCCGGTGCGGACGTCCTGGTCGTACCGGGTGAGGGAGGCCGAGGAGAGCGTGTACAACGTCGCCTACGACCTGTGGCTGCACGACTCGGACCGTACGGACTGGCAGAGCGAGCCCAAGCACGAGGTCATGGTCTGGCTCGCGAAGGACGGCGGGGCCGGGCCGCTGGGCACCAAGCGCGAGCGGCTGGAGATCGGCGGCGCGGCCTGGGACCTGTACGTCGGCGACATCGGCTGGAACGTCTACTCCTTCGTCCGGGTCGGCAACACCGACTCCGCGCACCTGAACCTGGACGACTTCCTCCAAGCCCTGGTCCAGCGCGGGCTCGTGGACCGGACCGACTACCTCAGCGGGATCGAGGCCGGTACGGAGGTCTTCACCGGCAAGGCGCAGCTCGACACCACCGCCTACTCGGTGGACGTGGGCTGACACCCCCGGCCGGCCCCCTCCCCCCTCCCCCCTCCCAGGCAAGGAACGCTCCGCATGTCCGCTCCCTCGCACCGTCGCCCCCGTGCCCGCCGCTTGACCGTCCTGGCCGCCGCTTCCGTGGCCGCCGCGGGTGCGCTCAGCGCCCTGCCCCTGACGGTGAGCGCGCA
This sequence comes from Streptomyces sp. NPDC088097, assembly GCF_044741845.1. Taxonomy (NCBI): domain Bacteria; kingdom Bacillati; phylum Actinomycetota; class Actinomycetes; order Kitasatosporales; family Streptomycetaceae; genus Streptomyces; species Streptomyces sp. NPDC088097. Next base: position 187,044 of record NZ_JBIUTJ010000010.1, on the reverse strand, counting down.
CGCCGCCCCCGATCTCGCGCACGCCGCGCTGCCCGCACGCGACGGGTGGGCGGCGAGCGGCAAGGGGACCACCGGTGGCTCGGCGGCCGGCGCTTCCCGCGTGTTCACCGTCTCCACCCGGGCCGAGCTGGTCCGGGCGTTGAGCGCCGGCTCCGGGACCGCGCCGCGCGTCATCCGCGTCAGGGGCTCCCTCGACGCGAACACCGATGACGACGGCCGCTCCCTGCGCTGCGAGGACTACGCCAAGGGCACGGGCTACTCGCTCGCCTCCTACCTGAAGGCGTACGACCCGAAGGTCTGGGGGCGCTCCGAGGTGCCCTCCGGCGCGCAGGAGTCGGCCCGGGCCGCCGCGCAGAAGAAGCAGGCGGCGCGGATCGTGTTCAAGGTGCCGTCGAACACCACGATCGTCGGCGTACCGGGAACAGGCGCCGGGCTGACGGGCGGCAGCCTCCAGGTCAAGGGCGCGGACAACGCCATCATCCGCAACCTCTCCTTCACCGACGTCCGCGACTGCTTCCCCCAGTGGGATCCCACGGACGGTTCGGACGGCAACTGGAACTCCGCCTACGACGCGCTCTCCCTGCGGGGCGCCACCCATGTCTGGGCCGACCACAACACGTTCACCGACGGCCCCCGCTACGACGGCGCCAACCCCCGGTACTTCGGGCGCGAGTATCAGGTCCACGACGGGGCGCTCGACATCACCAACGCCTCCGACCTGGTCACGGTCTCGTACAACCGGTTCGCCGACCACGACAAGACGATGCTCATCGGCGGCAGTGACGAGGACACCGGGCTGCGGGTCACCCTGCACCACAACGTCTTCCAGGGGACCGTCCAGCGCGCCCCGTTGGCCCGCGTCGGAGAGATCCACCTGTACAACAACCTCTTCGAGACGGCCGAGCGCCACGGCTACGCCTTCAGCTACTCCATCAGCTCCCGGGCGCGGGCCCAGGTGGTGGCCGAGTACAACCACTGGACGCTCCCCGAGGGCGGGAAGGTCTCCCGGCTGCTGACCGGCGACGGCACCGGCGCGCTGGCGGGCACCGGCAACCTCGTGAACGGCCTGAGCGCCGATCCGGTCGCCGCCTACAACGCCGAGAACCCCGGCAAGCGGATCCACCCGACGGTGAATTGGCGGCCCACGCTGTCCGCCGGGCTGGAGACCTCCGCGGCCGGACTGCCCGGCTCGCTCGGTCGGGCGGCGGGCGCCGGCGTCCTGACCGCCGCCGGTGGTCTCGCCGGGCCCGCCGTCCGGACTCCGTGAGGCGAGGTTCCCGGACATGGCTGTTACCGTCGCCGCCGTTGCCGTCCTGCGGCATGACATGGGCACAACGAACGGAGGGTCGCGCATGGTCCCCGTCCAGGAGATCCACGACAACGCCTCCATCGAGTTCCACGCCTTCTTCGAACGACACCACGCCGAACTCTCCCGGCTGGCCTGCATGCTCATCGGCGAGCCGGACGCCGCCGACGACCTGGCCGCGGACGCCCTCGTCGCGGTGTGGCACCGCTGGGACCGGGTGCGCCGTGCCGAGCACCCCCTCGCCTACGCCCGCGGGATCGTCGCCAACATGGCGCGTACGCGGATCCGGGCGGCGGTGCGCGAGCGCAGGCGCGTCGTCCTCTTCTGGTCGAGCCGTCCCGAGGAGGCCCACGCCCCGGACGTCGCCGCCGCCGTGGACGTACGAAGGGCCCTGGCCGGGCTGCCGTTTCGAAAACGGGCCTGTGTGGTCCTGCGCCATGCCCTGGACCTGTCCGAGAAGGACACGGCGCTCGCCCTCGGCATCTCGGTCGGAACGGTGAAGAGCCAGACCTCCAAGGGCATGGCGGAACTGCAGAAGCTGCTCGGCCCGCGGGCCGTCGGGGAACTCGCCGAAGGGGGGAGCCGGTGAACGACGTGGAGGGAAGGCTGCGGGAAGCCGCCCAGGGCCACGAGCCCGACCGGGAGCGGATGCTCGCGCGGCTGCGGCACGGCATGGCCGCGGTCGACACCGACGCCCGGCGCGCGCGTCGGCCGTCGCGGGCCCTCTCGTGGAGCCGCGTCGCCCTCGCCACGCTCGCCGTCGGCGTCACCACCCTCGTGGCCGGGGTGTTCACCGCCTCGCACGCCCCGGACGACGGGGAACGCGGCCGACAGCAGGCGACGGCGCCCGACGGCACCGGCGCCCCGAGCACCCGGAGCGGGCCGCTGTGGTCCGACGGCTCGGTCGACCCGCACAGCAACACCTACTGGGCCCAGAGCAACATCACCCTCCAGAGCGGCGAACCGCTCGCCGCGTTCACCCTGGAGGTCCGGATCGTCCAGACCGGCGGCGTGGCGACGACCGGCACCTGGCAGACCCTGCCGGGGGACGACTTCGAGGTCAGTGTCCGTCGGAGCGGCGCTGCGACGGTCTACCGATGGACCCTGAAGGCCGGCAGGACCGTCCCGGCCGGCCGGCACGTCTTCGCCGGCCAGTACAACCACGCCCCGGGCGGGCGCGACGCGGGGAAGGACACCTACGAGGCGACGGCCACCACGGCCGCGGGCGGCTCGTGCGAGGTCGGGGGCGCGTTCTGACCGGCGGGCCGCCCGCCGGTGGTTCCCTTCGGCCGATCGGTGGCGAGGAGCGACGCATTCCGGCGGGCGTCGTCCGACATGTCCGCTACACCACCATGAACCGGGAAGGCTCCCCTTTTGGAGCGGTAGAGCCGCAAGGCGCCATGTTGAAGTCAGTTGTGCATTTAGCCTTCGCTTTGCGGGGTGGTGTACCTCGCGAAGCGCGGAACCAATAAATGGAATCCTTTAATCCGCGAGCGAGTTCTTGACCTAAGCGGTTGATCATGCCTAAGGTTCAGGTGATCTTCACGGGGGAAAGACGGTACGGCCCGAACGGCGCTGTATCGGAAATGGGGGAGTAGCGAAGTCCGCGGTTGGATAGCCGAGGGACCGCATCACGATCATCGCTCTGGTTGGGCATTTGCGTATCTGCGCCGTCGCGCAATTGATTCCGCATGCCCGCCGGTCATTTCTCTTCTTCTTTTCACGTGTGGTGGCTGCATCCATCGAACTTCGGGATCGCTCTGTGCGCTGACGCGTGCGGGGTGCGACCGATGGGAGGCCTGCGCGTTTGTAGGCCTCCTCTGAGCGCCCGACCGGGCGACTACGTGTACGGGGAGGTGAAGAGCATGGAGAACCTGGACGTCATCGAGGTCGAGGACGACATCGTCGAGTTCGAGTCCGCCGAGGACAATGCCGCGAACGTTGGCAACATCGGCAACATCGGCAACATCGGCAACATCGGCAACATCGGCAACATCGGCAACATCGGCAACATTGGGAACATCGGCAACATCGGCAACATCTGATGAAGTCGGCTGGCGGGGGCCTTTCGGCCCCCGCCACATTACGGGGAGGCCGGACGTGGCGCGCTCGATCATAGAAGAGAAGATGGAAGCGGCGCGCAAGTTGGCCCGCGTGCTTTCCGACGGCAATGACGGATCGATCGACTCGATCTATATAGCGGGAAGCCTGACGGCCGGCCTCGGAAATCCCACCAGTGACGCGGACTTGTTCGTCCTCTATGCCGAGGAATCGGCAATGGGTGACGACGTGTCGCAATACAACGTCGACGGGCACCGGGTCGATGTCGAGCGTTACACCCTCGCTTTTGTCGAGGAAGCCGTCGAAGAGGTCACCTCTTTCCGGCTGCAGCGCGACAATCTGACGGACTTGCACAAGCTCCCGTCGAAGTTGGATTTCGTCTGTCGTCTCCACACCTCGGAGATCCTGCTCTCGTCCCCCGCGCTCGACGCTCACACGCGGCGCATCGACGAGTCCATCGGCGACATCCGCCAGGTCGCGGTCAACTATTCGGCCATCGCCATCAACGGACACCTGGAGGACTTCCTCGGCGCCTCCGTCGACGGTGACCTGGAGACCGCCGCGCTCGTCGGCCAAGACCTCACCGCGTACGCCGGCAAGGCCGTCGCGGCCGCCTCGGGGGACCTCTACCACAGCAAGAAGTGGGTCTACAAGCAGCTCGCGCGCACCCCCGTCGAGGGCTTCCCGAAGGACACGTTCGCGGACTTCCAGCGCGGTACCTGGACCGATCGGGGCTCTCAGGGCGCCGAGGACCTGGTGTTCTTCGTGCAGACCTGCATCGCGGTGAGTCAGCTGCTCAGCCGCCAGGGCGTCCCGCTGGGCGTGTGGCCGGCGTGGACCGCCCCGTCAGTGCCCGCCGCCGACGGACTGTGGCGCAACCCCTCGTACAACGTCCTCGGGCAGAGCGACGGGATCCTGCTCCACTGGGAGCTGCGTCGCCAGCTGATGCTGCGCGACCCCGCCGCCTTCGTCTGGGCGCTCTGCGACGGACGCGGGAAGCAGGACGTGGTCGAGGCCGTGGCACGGCTCGCCGAGCACGTCCCCGTGCTGAAGACGATGACCGCCGAGCGCGTCGAGAAGCTGCTCCGGTCGCTGAGCGAGCGCGACCTGGTGCGGGCAGAGCCGTTCTCCGTCCTCGACTCGATCTGATCGGCCCCGGGGGATGGGAAGCGTGATGAGCGGGGGATCCGCGCGGACCGGCGGCGCCGAGGGGCTCCTGGAGCTGGCCCAATGGGCGGTGGAGCGGCTGCGGGACTCGGCCGACTACGTGCAGGTCTACGCCGAGAGCACCCTTGAGGTGCGCGTCGAGTGCCTGGACGGCGAGGTCCTCGCGACCTGCGTCGAACCCCGCGAGGGGCTCGGCTGCATGGTCCGCAAGGACGACCGCTGGCGTCACCGGGCCTTCTCCGCGGAGGAACTGGCGGAACTGCCCTCCTGGCAGGCGGGATCCACCCCGCTCGGGCCGGAGGCGGTCGCGGCGCGGTGGCCGGAGCGCGAGGACGTGCCCTTCACGCCGGTCGCCGCACGCGACTGGCTCGTCCACGACACGAAGACGCCCCATTCCCTGCGCACGATGGAGGACTTCACCGCGCGCGCCGTCGCCGTCGTCGACACCGAAGGCGTACGGGCGAGTTCCGCCACCCGGCTGGTGCGACGCCGCGCCGAGGCCACGGTCACCGTCGACGGCGGACGCTACCGCGGCCTCAACCGGCAGCTGGAGCGCGGTCCGAAGGCGGGTCTCGGTCTCGGTGGCGGCGCCGTGCTCCCCGCCGACGTGGCCCGCGAGGCCCTCGGCCACGCGCAGGACTCGGCGCGCGCCGCGCTGCGGGGGAGCCACCGCACCCCCGTGGTGTTCGGCCCCACCGCCGCGGTCGGCTTCCTGCACGAACTCGTCGGCCACGCCCTCGAAGGCGACAACTTCGCGATGCGCAGCGACTACATCACCGCGCTGCGCAAGCCGGGCGCCATCCCCGCCGGACTCTCGCTGTACGACGACGCCACCCTGGCCGACGGCTACGGCTCGTACGCCATCGACGACGAGGGCCACGCCGGCCGCTCCACCGTCCTGGTGGCCAACGGGGAGATCGGCTCACCGCTCACCTCCGTACGGGCCGCGCAGCGCCACGGCTACACGCCCACCGGCAACGGACGCCGCCGGGACCACCGCGAACTGCCGCTGCCCCGCGCCAGCAACACCGTGGTCCCGCCCGGTGCCGAAGACCCGGCCGCGCTACTGGGGGCCGTCCGTGAGGGAGTGCTCCACGTCGGCAGCCTGGGCGCGGGGATGATCAACCTGGCCACCGGCGAGTTCTCGTTCGCGGCCCTCAACTGCACCTACCTCACCCCCGACGGCCACCGCGTCCCCGTTCGCGACGTCAGTCTCTTCGGCGACGCGCTGGACGTGCTGCGCCGCGTGGAAGGCGTCGGCTCGGATTTCGGCGGCGACAGCATCACCTGTGGAAAGCAGGGCCAGATGATCGGGATCGGGCTCTTCTCGCCCTCGATGCGCTACTCCGCACTGGATTGGAGCGCGGCATGAGAGTGCTGGAGACCAGGACCGCCCGCGGTCTGGCCACGGTGGACGCCGTCCAAGGCGCCCTGCGCGAGGGCGAGTACGCGGCCACCCACGTCGAACGGACCGCCCGGCGCCGACTCACGGCCGACCAGGACGGCCGCAAGCGCCTCTTCGTCGATGACCCGGGGTTCGGCGGCTTCGTACGCCTGGGCCGGGGCGGCCGGGAGCTGTACCTCAACGCGAACGACCTGAGCGAGCGGGGTGCGGCCCCGCTCCTGGACAGCGGGCGCCGATTCTTCGGCCTCGGCACCCCCGCCCCCGTCACGGAAGCCGGCGCGGCGCACGTCGTCGCCCCGGGCGCCGACGGGGGTTGGGAGACCACTGCCGACCGCCTCGACATGGGCGCGGCGGCCTCCGGGGCCGCCGGGCTGTCGGACGCCCTCGCCGCTCGGCTGCACGCCGGGCAGGGTGTCGGCAGCCTGCAGATCTCCGACGTCCTGCGGGAGTCGGTGTACGCGGACGGCTCCGGGACCCGGCGCTGGGAGCGTTGCTACGGGGTCGAGCTGACGGCCGTCGCCACGAGCGCCGACGGCGCCCGCGCCGTCTCCGCCTCCCGCTACGCCACCGGGCTCGACGGGATCGACCCGGCGTGCCTGGGCCGCGAACTGAGCCTGATGGAGAGCGGCACGGGCCCGGGGGAGCGACCCTTCGAGGGGTCCCGCGTCGTCTTCGCCCCCACCGCGACCGCGCAGTTGCTGCGGGCCCTGACCCAGACGATCCTGCTCAATCCCGTTACGCGGCCCGAACCCCTGGCCACCTCGCTCGTGGACGAGGGGCCGCGCCGTGACGCGTACGGCGCCCGCTCCTTCGACTGCGAGGGCACCCCGACCGGCCGGACGGAGCTGATCGGGCACGACGGCGCCCAGCGCGCCGTCGTCACCCGCAAGGGCCGCGCCGGTTGTGGTCCGGCGGACGGCCGGTCGCTGACGGGGCACGCCCGGTGGAACCCGCTGAAGAACTTCCCGCAGCCGACGGCCGGCAACGTCCGGCTGACACCGACCGGCGGCGGCGACCTGCTGGCCGGCGCGCGGTGCGTGGTCGTGGACGCCCGGACCCTGGGCGTCGAGGAGTTCCGCTCCGGCGGCCAGCTGGCGTTCCGACTGATGGCGGCCCACGTGGTGGACGGGGTCCCACAGGGCCCCTTCCGCCCCATGTCCGTCGAGGGCGAGGCCATCGACTTCCTGGCCTCCGTCACGGCGGTCGCGGACCACGTCTCGTACTTCCCCGGGCAGATCTCGGCCGGGGGCGGCTACCTGGAGATGGACCTCACCCGGGTCACCTCGAAAGCGAGAGAGCGATGAGCACGAACGGCACGGGCCTCGAAGCCCGCGGACTCGTCCGCGAATTCACCACCAAGGACGGCGCCGTGCGGCGGGCGGTCGACGACGTCGCGCTGACCGTCCGGCCCGGTGAGCTGGTCTCGGTGCTCGGCCCCAACGGGGCGGGCAAGACCACCACCGTCAAGATGCTCACCGGCCTGCTGCTGCCCACGTCGGGCACCGTGCTGATCGACGGCCACGACGTGGTGCGCGCGCGCCGGCGCGCCTCGCTGGCCTGCGGTTTCAGCCTGGGCGGCGACACCGGTCTCTACCCGCGGCTGACGGCCCGGCAGAACCTGGAGTTCTTCGGGCTCATGTACGGCCTGCGCGGGTCGCGGTTGGACGCCCGCGGTCGGCTGCTGCTGGAGGAGGTCGACCTCGCGGACCGCGCCGGTGACCTCGTGGGCTCGTTCTCGCGGGGCATGAAGCAGCGCCTGCACCTGGCGCGCGCCCTGCTGCACGACCCGGCCGTGCTCATCCTGGACGAGCCGTCCGCGGGGCTCGACCCGCAGTCCGCCGCCGCCATGCGCGCCCTCGTGGCCCGGCTGGCGGGGGAGGGCCGCAGCATCCTGCTGACGACCCACGACATGCGCGAGGCCGAGGAGCTCAGCAACCGCATCGTGCTGATGAAGGGCGGCCGGGTCCACACCGAATCCACGGCCGCCGAACTGCGGCTCACCGCGGCGGAGCGGCTCGGCCACGTGGTGAACGCCGTCTTCTCGGCGGGCGGGGCCCCCGAGGCGATCGGGGACTGCCCGGGGCTGACGCGGTGGGAGCAGAGCGGCGGTTCGGTCACCCTGCGGGTCTCCGACGGGGCCGCCGCGGTCCAGTGGCTGCTGGCGACCTTCCCGGGCGCGACCAGCAGCGTCGCCGTCACGCCGCCCACCCTCGAAGAGGTCTTCCTCGACATGGTGGCCGCGAAATGACGACCGCGACCCAGAAGCGCACGGGCGCCGCGCTCGGCCGGACCGGCTGGTTCCTGCCCACCTTCACGCGGGCGCTCACGGACCAGGTGCGCATCCACGCCTCCAGCCCGATGGCAGTCTTCTCCACCCTGGCGATGCCGTGCGTGTTCGCCTTCATCGTGCACGCCAACGCCAGTGGCGGTGCGGCGCGCGACACCACCGGTGACATGGCCGTCGGCTCCGCCGGGATCGGCATGCTCGACTCGATCATCGTGCTCGTCGTCGTCAGCCTGATGGGCGAGAAGCAGTGGAAGACGCTGTACGCGGCGCTGGGCAGCCCGGGCGGACTCGTCCCGGTGGTGCTCGGCCGGTTGACCGGCACCGCCGTGCAGTCGCTGACCGCGCTGCCCGGAACGCTGATCATCCTCGTCCTGCTGTTCGGCCTCGGTGACGGCTTCGACTGGGTCCGCTGGTCCGTCGGCGGAGTGCTCCTGGCCTTCTCGACCGCGTCCGTGGTCGGACTGCTCGGCTTCGCCGTGCTCCGCTACCCGTACTCGGCCGGCATGACGAACGGCCTGACCGGCCTCGTCATGGCCCTCAGCGCGCTGATCGTGCCGCAGTCCGCCCTGCCGGGACCGGTCCAGAAGATCGCGCTCGTGATCCCGCAGTCCCACGTCATGGCCTGGGTCCGCGGCGGTGGCACGGGCGAACTGTTGGCGGCGCTCGCGCTGACCGGCCTCTTCTGCGGGCTCGTCGTCCTCGCCATCCGGCGGCTGGAGCGCACAGCCCGCCACCAGGCCCTGCCCTTGGAGGCGTGACCCATGCCGATCAGTACCGAGGAACGTCCGGGCAGCGCGGCCAGTGCCGCCCTGCGGGGCGCCACGCTCTCGTACCGCGCCCTGTTCACCTGGCTCAACCCGCTCGGCTACCTGAGCTCGCGCATCGTCCGGCCCATCGGCATGGCGATCGCCTTCATCTCCCTGTCCACCCACTACGGGGCCGCCGCCGGACGCATGCTCGTGGCCTCCAGCCTGCTGGCAGGGGCCGGGGCCGTCGTCTACGGGATGGCGCTGTCGATCGGCAACGAGCGCTCCTTCGGCACCCTGGGGATCTGGCTCGCCTCACCCCAGAACAAGTTGGCCTCGGCCTGCCAGCGGGCGCTGCCGCACGTGGTGGACGGATTCGTCGGCGGGCTGTGCACCTACCTGGTGTGCTGCCTGCTCTACACGACACTGCCGATCGGGTTGGCCGAGTTCGCCGGCCTGCTGGCCGTCGCGGTCGTGACCACCGCCGGCTTCGGCCTCTCGCTGTCCGCGTTCGCCCTGGTCGTCGAGGACCTCTTCGTCGGCCCGAACATGGCCGAGCTGCTCCTCATGGTCCTGTCGGGAACCCTCGTTCCCCAGGACCGGCTGCCGGACTTCCTGCGGCCCGTGAGCGAGGCCATGCCGCTCAGCCACGTGATGGACGCGGTCGAGCGGAGCCTGGACGGGCGCCCGTACGGGTCGGCCCTGCCGCTCGAACTCCTCGTCGGCGCCGCCTGGTTCGCGGCCGGCGTGATCTTCCTGCACTGGGCAGTCAGCCGTGCGTCAGCCCGCACCGCGCTCGGCGACGCCTAGAACACCCAAGAAAGAGAGAAATGAGCAAGATGTCTACCTTCAGCCGTGCGGCAACCGCCTGGATCGACCCGCGGGGGACTTTCGGGGCCACGGCCGGTCGACGTGACGGTCTGATCACCCGCGACCACCTCGCGGCCCGTCCCCTGGCAGCCGCCGAGTCCTACTTCACTCCCTCCCTGCCGGTCGAGGTGCACTGCCACGGGCTGGGAGACGTCGATTTCTCCAACTTCGCGGAGATCGACCTCTTCGCGGTCGACAAGCACGCCGCCTCCGAGGGCCTGCTGTGCATCCCCACCCTCTACCTCCGCCAGGAACGGCTCGACGGATTCGTCGAGTTCATGCGGGGCTTCGCCGCGCTGAAGGCCGACGGCAAGCTGCCGTTCGTCCCCGCCATCGCGCTGGAAGGGCCGCTCGTCGCCAGCTTCGGCGGCACCCCGGCCTCCTCCGTGTGGGCCCCCTCCAAGGCGGAGTGGGAGAAGCTCGCCGGCTGCGGACCGCTCGGCCTCGTCTACATCATGATCTCGCCGGACGCGCTCCAGTCCAGCTCCTACCTCGCGGCCCAGTTCACCCCGGACCACCCCTCGCTGGAGTGGATCGTCACGCGCCTCGTCGAGAACGGCGTTCGCCCGGCCCTGGGCCACTTCGCCAAGGAGAACCCGCAGATCGGGGCGGACTGCGTCGAGGAGGTGCTCGCGACGGCCGAGGCCGCCGACTGCCCGCACTCCGGCGTCCGCGTGGTCACCGACCACCTCTTCAACGAGATGCCGCTGCTGATCAAGCACGCCTTCCGCACGTCCAAGGCCCGCGCCAACCGCGACGCGCTGCTCGCGAGCTACGACCTGCCGTCCTGGAACTTGAAGGACCTGCACGAACAGGTCGGACCCGTCCCGGCGGCCATCATGCGCGGCGCCCACGCGGGCCGCATCGCGGCCTGTCTCAACTTCGACGGCGAGCACGTCGACTTCGCCATCGCCAAGCGGGCCATCGAGATCGTCGGTCCGCGGAACATGATGCTGATGACCGACCGCAGCGACACCGCGCGCCTGGCCGGTCAGGACCTCCACCAGGAGGCGGGCAGCGACCTCTGGTACCAGGAGGCGGGAGTGGTCGCGGCCGGCACCCAGCCGATCGACCAGCAGATCGCCAACGTCCGGGCCCTCGGCGTCTCGGAGGAGGACATCTGGCACCTGGTCTCCTTCACCGCCTACCGCACCTTCTTCCCCGAGGTCGACCTCGGCGCCGAGCAGTACCGCACGGGCTGTCACGTCGACGCCGAACGGCAGCGCGTCGCGCTGATCTGAACCCGGCGCGTCCGACGAGGAAGCGAAAGCACAGCGAGGAGAACAGCCATGGGGATGGGGACGACGCGGAACCCCGAAGAGCGGGCCCACGACATACCGCCGCAACTCCTGGCGGCCGTGACCCGGTCGCCGGTGAAGGCGCGGTTGTTCGGAGCGGACACCTACCTGAGGGAAGCCGCCTGGACCTTCGCAGAGGACGCCGACGTCCTCGGGGGCACCACCCTGTGCGTCCTCAAGCCGGACGCCGCCGTGGGACGCCGGTACGGGACGGCCCTGGAAGCGCTGCGGGACAACGGCTTCCACCCGGCCGACGTCCTGCGGGTGCGCCACTCCAGGCTGACGATCCGCGAGACGTGGCGCTTCCAGCTCAACTTCGCCGACCGCGAGCGGATCGCCGCCATGGACCTGTACCTGGGCTCCCTGGACTGCGTCCTGCTCGTCCTGCGCGACGAACGCCACCGGCCCGGCGACGTTCCGGCATCCGTCCGGCTCGCCGCGCTGAAGGGCCCCGCCACGGCGGAACTGCGCCGGCCGGAACACCTGCGCGCACGGCTCGGGGCGCTCAACGGCCTGTTCAACTTCGTACACACGGCCGACGAGCCCATCGACGTCCTGCGCGACCTCGGGCTCCTGCTCGAACAACCCCGACGCGAACGGGTACGGGAGCGCCTCCTCGCACGCCACGACGCGTCCGAGGAGGCCCGGCGGATCTGCGACACGATCGAAGCCGAGACCCCGCCCCACGACCTCGACCCGGAACGGAGCCTGCACCGCCTCACGCGGTCCGCCGGACCCGCCGGCGACGTGGCGCGCGCGGGCCGGGCGGGGGCCACCGTCACCCCCGCGGACCTGCTGCGCGCCGCGCACCACCCCGACGCGGACCCGGCGGACCTGTGGGACCTGCTGTCCGTCCTCACCGCGACCCTGCGGTTCAACACCCCCGGCATCGAGCGCATCTTCCCCAACGTCCTGCTGGGCGCCTGGCAGGAGGAGCGGTGAGCGTCCCGAACCTCTGCGTCTGCCTCCACGTCACCGAGGAGGAGGTCGTCTCCCTGATCCGGCGCGGCGTCACCACCGTCGACGCCATCGGCGAGCGGTGCGGCGCCGGGCAGGGCTGCGGCGGCTGCCGGGACGACCTCGCCGAACTCATCGAGGACTTCGCCGACGCGACGGACGACCGTCCGGTGGAGGCGGTGACCGGTGCCCGGTACTGAGGAGCGCCCCGCGTCCTTCTGGCGCACCGCCCTGGAGGAAGCCGCGGCCTTCGCGCTCGACACGGTGACCGTCGAGGAGGCGACCCCGCTCGTCGGCGCCGAGGTGTACGACCTGTCCTTCGCCGGAGCCCACGGCCACCGGATCGGCGGCCGGCTCCTCCTCCCGCGCGGCGCCGACGGCCCGCTCCCCTGCGTCGTCCAGTACCTCGGCTACGGCGAAGGCCGGGGGCACGCCCTCGACGGGCTGCTGTGGCCGGCCCTGGGCTACGCCACGCTGGTCGTCGACACCCGGGGCCAGAGCGGCGCCGGCGGTCGCCGGGGCACCACCCCGGACCCCGTCGGCCTCACCCACCCGCAGATCCCCGGGTTCACCACCCGCGGCGTCCTGGATCCGCGGACCTACTACTACCGGGACGCGTACGTCGACGCCGTACGGGCCGTGGAGGTCGCCGCCGCGCACCCGGCCGTCGACCCCGAACGCATCGCCACCGCCGGCTGCAGCCAGGGCGGCCAACTGGCCCTGGCCGCAGCCGTCCTGAGCCCGTCGGTCGCCGCCGCGCTCGTGGAATCGCCGTTCCTGTCCGCCGTCACCGACCTGGCGGCGCTGCCCGACCGGCAGCCGTACCGCGAGCTGTTGCGGTTCCACGCGTCCTACCCGGACCTCGCCCCGCGGGCCCTGCGGACCCTGCGCCTCTTCGACGTCGCCGAACTGGCCGCCCACGGACGCTGCCCCGCGCTGTTCTCCGTCGCGGGCCGCGACGTCCGGTGCGCACCCGAGACCGGCTACGCCGCCCACGCCCGCTACCCGGCCGACAAGCGGCTCCTGACGTGGCCCACGGCCGAACACGCGGCCCCCAACACTCCCTTGCGGCTGGCCGAGGCGGAGTTCCTCGCGGACGTCTTCACCCGACCGCCGGCACCGGGCGTACCGGCTTTTTGGCAGGAAGGACAGGACATATGACACTGCCGCGCTCAGACAGCCCGCCGGTCGACCGGCTGACCGAGATCGACCCCCGGATCCGGGAGGCGGTCACCTGGTCGCGGGAGAAGGCCGACCTGTACGCGGTCGACCAGTACTTCCGCGAAGCGTGCTGGGCCTTCGGCGACATCGTCCCGCAGATGCTCGGCATCGCCCTGTGCATGCTCAAGCCCGAGGCGACGGCCGGACGCAGACTGCGGCCCGCGTTGCGCATCCTGCGCGAGGAGGGGTTCCATCCCGTCGACGCGGTGCGCTTCCGGCACGACCGGCTGACGATCCGCGAAGTCTGGCGCTACCAGTTCAACATCGCCTCCCGCGAGCGGATCGAGGCCATGGACGCCATCCTGCCCAGCACCGACACCGTCGCGCTGGTCCTCAGGGACGAGCGGTGGTCCCCCGGCGCCCTCCCCGCGGCGGTACGCCTCAACGCGCTCAAGGGGCCGGCGGACCCGGCGCTGCGCGGCCCGCAGCACCTGCGGCACCGGCTCGGGGTCGTCAACGGCCTGTTCAACTTCACGCACATCTCGGACGAGCCGGCCGACGTGCTCCGCGAACTGGCGGTGATCTGCGACGAGCCCCGCCGCGACCTCGTGCGCCGCCGCGTCCTCGCCGGGCACAACGCCCGCCCCGAGGTCCTCGCCACCTTCCAGGACCTCGAAGGCGAGCACCCCGAGCACGACTTCGACCTGGAAGCGAGCTGGCGGCGGCTGGAGGCGGCCCCCGGAGCCCCGGGTGAGCCTGCCCGCCGCCGCGCGCGCGGAGAGCGACCGTCCCTGGACACCGTCCTCGCCCTCACGCGCGCCACACCGGTGGACAGCCCGCACCGCTGGGACCTGCTGACCGTGGTGACGCACCTGCTGACCGAGATGAACGTGCCCGGCGTGACACCCTCCGTGCCCAACGTCACGGAGGCCTGGCGCCCCGAGGGCGTCGCGGTCGGAGCCGCCTCGTGAGCGCCGTGCTCGCCACCCTCAACCTCGGCATCGAGAGCACGGGCCCGTGGACGGACGTCGGCCGCAGCGGCATCGACAAGCGTCCCGTCGCCCACCGGGTGACGGCCCGCACCTGGGGCCTGGAGGGCGACCTGATCGCCAATCCGAAGGTGCACGGCGGCCCGAACAAGGCCGTGTACGCCTTCGCCCGCGAGGACGCCGTGTTCTGGGAGCGGGAACTCGCGCGCGAGATCCGACCCGGCAACTTCGGCGAGAACTTCTCCACCCTCGGCCTCGACATCACCGGCGCCGAGGTCGGGGAACAATGGGCCGTCGGGGACGCCGTGTTCGAGGTCATCCGGGCCCGCAAGCCGTGCCGTGTCTTCGCCGGGTTCTGGGACGTGCCCGACCTGATCAAACGCTTCATCGCACACGGGGCCCCCGGCGCGTACCTGCGCGTGCTGAAGGAGGGCGACGTCGGGGCGGGGGACCGGATCGAGGTCATCAGGCGCCCCGGCCACGGGGTCACCATCGGACTGATGCTGAAGGCCCTGACCACCGAGCGCCACCTGCTGCCGCGTTTCCTCGACGCGCCCGAGATGCTCCCCAAACACCACGAGAAGGCCCGCCAGTGGCTGGCCGCACAACAACCCACGGAGAGTGCGACGCGATGACGACGACCGACACACAGCCGCTGATCGCCCCGGCCCGGCTGGCCGCGCTGGACTGGAGCGACATGCCGGCCCTGCACGGCCCCATGGAAGCGCTGCTCGACGAGCTGGTGACCCCGACCTGGCTGAACGAGGCCTTCGACCACGTGCTGCGCACGCCCGAGCTGCTCGACCAGTGCGAGCGGCTGGAGGAGCTCGACCGGGTCGTCCTGGTCAACGACAAGGCCAGCGACGTGCGCGTGCGGCTGCACGTCTTCACCGGCAGCGGCTTCGACCGCCCGCACAACCACCGGTGGAGCTTCGGCAGCCGCATCCTGTACGGCAGCTACGAGCACTACCTCTTCGGCGACTACGAGGACCTGGACACCGACACGCGCATCGGCTCCCCGGCGCTGGTCCGCGAGGAGACCGCCGGGTCCGGCTACGTCATCCGCCACACCATGGTCCACACGGTCAGCTCGGCGCCCGACACTACTTCGTTGATCGTCCGCGGCCCCTCCGAGAAGGACCGCTTCGTCGTGATGAACCGGGACTCGGGCGAGGCCTGGTGGCAGTACGGCCAGAAGGCGGAGAAGCCGGAGGACCAGGCGGGGCGGAGGCTGGGCGCGGCCCGGGTCGAGGAGATCCGGCAGCTGCTGATCAGCCAGGGCTGCATCCGATGACCGGGCAGCAGGTGAACGAGGCCGAGGCGGCCGTCGAGGCCGTCGAGCGCGTGCAGCCCGTCGAACTCGTCGTCTTCGACTGCGACGGCGTCCTCGTCGACAGCGAGCCCATCGCCGTGCGCACGCACGTCGCGCTCGGCGCCGAGCTGGGCTGGCCGCTCGGTGAGGCCGAGGTCATGGAGCGCTTCGTGGGCCGCTCCACCACCTCCATCGGCGAGCAGATCGCCGAACGGGTCGGCCCCGACACCGCGCGGATCTGGGACGAGCGCTTCCGCGAGGAGCACGCCCGCGCCGTGGACAGCGGGCTGACGTCGGTCGACGGCATCGAGGAGGCCCTCGACGGCCTGGAGGCCGCGGGCCTCGGGCCCCGGCAGTGGTGCATCGCCTCCAGCGGCAGCCACGACAAGATGCGGCACACCCTGGGCCGCGTCGGACTGTACGAACGCTTCGAAGGCCGGATCTTCAGCGCCCACGAGGTCGAGCGCGGCAAGCCCGCCCCCGACCTCTTCCTGCACGCCGCCCGTTCCATGGGCGTGGACCCGGCGCTCTGCGCGGTCGTCGAGGACAGCCGCTTCGGCATCCAGGCCGCCACGGCCGCCGGCATGCGCGGCTTCGGCTACGCGGGCGGCCTGACCCCCGCCGAGTGGTTGACCGTCCCGGGCACGGTCGTCTTCACCGACATGAGGCGGCTCCCGCGTCTGCTGGTGGCGCACGGGGAGGGCACGGTCGGACATGCCGCTTGAGATCGAGCGCAAGTTCCTGCTGGACGGCTTCACCCCGCCGTCCTCGGTGGCGGCGGAGCCCATCGAGCAGGGCTACATCGCCATCACCGCCGACGGCACCGAGGTGCGCCTGCGCAGCATCGCCGGCGCGTACGTCCTCGGCGTCAAGCGGGGGACCGGCTCGCTCGCGCGCACCGAGGTGGAATGCCCGCTGACGGAGTCGGAGTTCGACGAGCTGTGGCCGTCCACGGCCGGCGCCCGTCTGGTGAAGACCCGCTACGCCGTGCCGCTGGACGCGACGACGGCGTACGTGGACGTCTACGCGGAGTCCCTGGCGGGCCTGCACACCGTCGAGGTCGAGTTCGGGTCGGAGGAGGAGGCCGCGGACTTCACCCCGCCGACCTGGTTCGGCCGGGAGATCACCGGGGTCAAACGCTACAAGAACCGGGTCCTGGCGACCGAGGGGCCGCCGCCCGCCTGAAGTGGCCGTGCGGGGCGCCGCCGGTCGGCATCATGGGCGCATGACGGTCATGGACGGTGCGACGGCGCAGGCGTGGGAGGCCCTCGGCGGGGCCGCCGCCTCGGTGGGGCGGGTGGGTTACCGGGGGGCCGGTGGGTTGGAAGGTCCGTTGCCCGTGCGGGAGTTGGCGCGCGCCACCGTCGCCGTGTGCGGGCTGGCCGCCGCCGAGCTGGCCGCGGTGCGGGCGGGGACGCCCGACGTGGCGCCGGTGGTGGTGGACGAGGGGGCGGTGGCGACCGCGTTCGTCAGCGAACGCCACCTCAGGATCGACGGGCGGGCGCCGGTCTCCTTCGCGCCGCTCTCCGGTTTCTGGCCGGCCGCCGACGGGTGGGTGCGCACGCATGCCAACTACCCCCACCACGAGGCCGCGTTGGTGCGGGCGCTCGGCGTGCCGGCGACCCCGGACGCGGTGCGGGAGGCGCTCGGCGCGCTGAGCGCGGTCGAGGCGCAGGAGCGGGTCTACGGGGAGGGCGGGCTCGCCGTCGCCGTGGCCGACCGGTACGGGGCGCCGCAGCCGCTCGTGGAGACCGTACGGGGCCCCGGGCGCGGGCGGGCCCTGGGGCCGGGGGCGTCGCCGGCCTCCGGGGTGCGGGTGCTCGACCTGACCCGGGTCATCGCCGGACCCGTCGCCACCCGCACCCTCGGGGTGCTGGGCGCCGACGTGCTGCGGATCGACCCGCCCCGGCTGCCGGAGTCCGACGACGCGTACGCGGACACCGGCTTCGGCAAGCGGTCGGCGCTGCTGGACCTGGCCCGGGCGCGGGACCGTGCCGCGCTGGAGGGGCTGCTCGACGGGGCCGACGTGGTCGTCTCGGGCTACCGGCCGGGCGCGCTGGAGCGGTACGGGCTCGGCGGCGAGGAACTCCTGGCGGGCCGCCCCGGCCTGGTCGTGGCCGAGCTGTGCGCGTGGGGGCGCGGGGCGCCCGCGCCGTGGGCCGGGCGCAGGGGCTTCGACTCGCTGGTGCAGGCGGGCTACGGGATCGCCGCCGCGTGCGGGGGACCGCAGGGCCCGGGAGCGTTGCAGGCGCAGGCGCTGGACCACGGGACGGGCTACCTGGTGGCGGCGGGCGTCCTGCGGGCGCTGGCCGAGGGGGGCGGGCAGCTGCTGCGCTTCTCCCTGGCCGGGACGGCGTCGTGGCTGGTGCGGGAGGTCCCGCGGGCCGGGGAGCCGGCCTCGGGGTACGCGGCGGAGCCGTGGCTGAGGCAGACGGGGGAGTCCGGCTACGGGCCGTTGCGGTACGCCGCGAGCCCCTTCGGGGAATGGCCCACCGGCCCCGCCCGCTGGGGCACCGCCCCCGCCCGCTGGCTCCCGTCCTAAGGGCTGAGGGCGGGCCGGGGCGAGGTCAGGGGCGCAGGGTCTTCGCCATGCAGCGGCTGGAGTCGTGGAAGCGGTAGTGGCCGAACTTCTGCGCCGGGGCGTAGCCCGACGACAGGTACAGCGCGATGGCCTCCGGCTGCTGGTCGCCCGTTTCGAGGACCATCCGGGTGCGGCCCGCCGCGAGGGCGTCCGCCTCCAGGGCCGCCAGGATGCGGCGGGCCAGGCCCAGGCCGCGGGACCCGGGGACCACGTACATGCGCTTTATCTCGGCGTCGCCGTCCGAGTAGCCGTCCTCGTTCTTCTCCTGACGGCGCCACGCGCCGCTGGCCAGGGCCGAGTCCGAGGCGTCGTAGGCGAGCAGGTACAGGCCGTTCGGCGGCACGAACATCGCCGGGTCGAGGAAGGTGGCGTCGCCTTCGCCCTGGTAGCGGACCTGGTACTCGACCTGGACCTGGGCGTCGAGCTCGACCGAGTCGGGGTGGTCGTAGGTGACGGTGCGGAGGTGTATCCCGTGAGACATCAGGACATCGTACGGAAGCCTGCGGCTATGGTGCTGTGATGCTCATCGTGACCTCCGTGAATGTGAATGGGATCCGCGCCGCCGCGAAGAAGGGCTTCGTGGAGTGGCTGGCGGGATCCGACGCCGACGTCGTGTGCCTCCAGGAGGTGCGGGCCGAGGAAGCGCAGATTCCGGCGGAGGCCCGGGAGCCCGAGGGCTGGCACACCGTGTTCGCGCCGGCCGCCGCCAAGGGCCGGGCCGGGGTCGCGCTGTACTCGCGACGGGCGCCCGAGCGGGTGCGGGTGGGCTTCGGCAGCGAGGAGTTCGACGCGAGCGGGCGCTACGTCGAGATCGACCTGCCGGGCGTCACCGTGGCCAGCCTCTACCTGCCGTCCGGCGAGGCCGGCACCGAGAAGCAGGACGAGAAGTACCGCTTCATGGGCGAGTTCCTCGTCTACCTCAAGGGGCTGCGGGAGCGCGCCGCCGCCGACGGGCGGGAGGTCGTCGTCTGCGGTGACTGGAACATCTGTCACCAGGAGGCCGACCTCAAGAACTGGAAGACCAACCGCAAGAACGCCGGCTTCCTCCCCGAGGAGCGGGAGTGGCTGGGGAAGGTCTACGAGGAGGCCGCGTACGTCGACGTCGTGCGCGCGCTGCACCCCGACACGGAGGGGCCGTACTCCTGGTGGTCCTACCGGGGTCGGGCCTTCGACAACGACGCCGGCTGGCGCATCGACCTTCAGGTCGCCACCCCGGGGCTGGCCGCCAAGGCCGTGAAGGCCTTCGTCGAGCGGGCCGAGACGCACCCCGAGCGGTGGTCCGACCACGCGCCGGTGACCGTCGCCTACGAGCTGGGCGTCTGAGGGCCCGGGTCTACGAGCCGGGCGTCCGAGGGCCCGCGTCTACGAGCCGGGTGTCCGAGGGTCCGTCGGCGGGGCCGGTCGCCGGGCGTGGAGGCGGTCCATCGCCATGGTGAGTTCCGCCTCGACCACGCTCTTGGCCAGCGGCCGCATCCGGGGCACGGCCTCCGCCGAGACGTGGGTGGAGATCAGCTCCGTGAACAGCTCCGCCATCGCGTCGGCGTGCTCGCGCACCCGGCGGCCGGCCTCCAGGACCGCCGCGAGGGGGACGCCCTCGCGGACCAGGGCCGAGGAGACGTCCAACAGGCGACGGCTGACGTGGACGATCTCCTCGCCGTCGGTGGCGAGGTAGCCCAGTTCCAGGGAGGCCGCCAGGTTCTCCGGGGTGACCTCGCCCTCGAAGCGGTCGGCCAGGGCCTCGGGCGAGAGCCGGACGGGGGTCTCCTCCGACCAGCCGATGCCGAGCAGCTCGCCGAGCTGGGTGACGTCGCGGCCGTTCTCGAAGGCGGCGGTCAGCTCCGCGATGCCGCCGAGGGTGTGGCCGCGTTCCAGGAGGCCCGCGATGGTGCGCAGGCGGGCGAGGTGCCGGTCGTCGTACCAGGCGATGCGGCCCTCGCGGCGCGGGGGCGGCAGGAGCTTGCGCTCGCGGTAGAAGCGCAGGGTGCGCACCGGGATGCCGGCCGCCTCGGCCAGTTGCTCCGTCCGGAATTCGCGCACCGTGCCGCCCGCCTCCGTGATGCCTGCCTCCTCAGTCCGTATCTTCGCCACAGGCCGCAGCCTAAGGGCGGGACAGCCCTTGGGCCGTGTCCGTGGAACGTACCCGCAGTAACTTTCCCGGCGTGACCCCTACCCATGAGTACGGGGCTGCTCTACTCTCCCGATTGTGCCAGTGATTGCTGGCAACGTTGCGAAGACTGCGGGAGCGGAAGGCGGCGGGCGGGCATGGGCGGCTTGGCAGGGCGTGAGCACGTACGTGTGGCGGTGATCGGGTCCGGGTTCGGCGGACTCGGGGCGGCCGTGCGGTTGCGGCGGGAGGGGATCACCGACTTCGTCGTGCTGGAGCGGGCCGACTCCGTCGGCGGGACCTGGCGCGACAACAGCTATCCGGGGTGCGCCTGCGACGTGCCGTCGCACCTGTACTCCTTCTCCTTCGCACCCAACCCCGACTGGCCCCGCACCTTCTCCGGCCAGCCGGCCATCCGGGAGTACCTGGAACACGTCGCGGACGTCTTCGGACTGCGCCGCCACATCCGGCTGAACCACGAGGTCCGGATGATGCGCTGGGACGCCGAGGAACTGCGCTGGGAGATCGAGACCTCGGCCGGAGAACTCACCGCCGACGTGGTCGTCTCCGCCACCGGGCCCCTCTCCGACCCGAAGATGCCCGAGATTCCCGGGCTCGCCGGTTTCCCCGGCAAGGTCTTCCACTCCGCCCGCTGGGACCACGACTACGACCTGCGCGGCAAGCGCGTCGCCATGATCGGTACGGGTGCCTCCGCGATCCAGATCGTGCCGGCCATCGCCCCCGAGGTGGAGCGCCTCACGCTCTTCCAGCGGACCCCGCCGTGGGTCATGCCGCGCACCGACCGGGCGATCGGCTCCGCCGAGCGCTGGCTGCACCGCCAACTGCCCTTCACCCGGGCGGCCCGGCGCGGTCTGCTGTGGGGGATCCGCGAGCTCCAGGTCAGCGCCTTCACCAAGCGGCCCAACCAGCTCGGACTCGTCGAGTCCCTCGCCAAGGCCAACATGGCCCGCTCGATCAAGGACCCGGAGCTGAGGGCCAAGCTGACGCCCTCGTACCGGATCGGCTGCAAGCGGATCCTGCTCTCCAGCACGTACTACCCGGCGCTGGCCCGGCCCGACGTGGACCTGGTGGCCTCCGGGCTCAAGGAGGTCCGCGGCTCGGTGCTCGTCGCCGCCGACGGCACCGAGACCGAGGTCGACGCGATCATCTTCGGCACCGGCTTCCACGTCACCGACATGCCGATCGCCGACCGGGTGGTCGGCGCGGACGGGCAGACCCTCGCCGAGGCCTGGAAGGACGGGATGCAGGCGCTGCGCGGGGCGACCGCCGCCGGCTTCCCCAACTGGATGACGATCATCGGCCCGAACACCGGGCTCGGGAACAGCTCGATGATCCTGATGATCGAGTCCCAGCTGAACTACATGGCCGACTACATGCGCCAGCTCGGCGTCCTCGGCGGGCGCACCGCCCTGGCGGCGCGGCCCTCCGCGGTGAACCGGTGGAACCGGCACGTGCAGGCCCGCATGGAGCGGACGGTCTGGAACACCGGCGGCTGCACCAGCTGGTACCTGGACTCCTCGGGCCGCAACACCACGGTCTGGCCGGGCACGACGGGCGAGTTCCGCAAGGAGACCCGGACCGTGGACCTGTCGGAGTACGAGGTGGTCCGCGCCCGGGACCGGGACCCGGAGCGGGCCCCCGCCCCGGTGGCGGCCGTCGCCGAGGAGGGCGTCGCATGAGCCGGCCCCCGTACGCGACCGCCGGGCGGTACGCGCCCCGCGCGCCGGAACGCGAGCTGAGCGCCGTCTCCGCCGACGGGTCCCGGCTGCACGTCGAGGTGCACGGACCCGAAGGGGCCCCGGCCGTGGTGCTGTCCCACGGCTGGACCTGCTCCACCGCCTTCTGGGCCGCGCAGGTGCGCGACCTGGCCGCCGACCACCGCGTCGTCGCCTACGACCAGCGCGGCCACGGCCGCAGCCCGGCCGCCGGCGCCTACAGCACCACCGCCCTCGCCGACGACCTCGCCGCCGTGCTGAAGGCGACCCTCGCCCCTGGCGAGCGGGCCGTCGTCGCCGGGCACTCCATGGGCGGCATGACCGTCATGGCCGCCGCCGGGCGCCCCGAGTTCGCCGAGCACGCCGCCGCCGTCCTGCTGTGCAGCACCGGCAGCGGGCGGCTCGTCGCCGAGGCCACCGTGCTGCCGATGCGCGCCGGGCGCGCGAGGACCCGTATGACGCGCGCGGTGCTCGGCTCGCGCGCACCCCTCGGGCCCGTCACGCCCGTCGCCCGCTCGGTGCTCAAGTACGCCACGATGGGCCCCGGATCGGCCCCGGACCGGGTGGAGGCCTGCGCCCGGATCGTGCACGCCTGTCCGCCCCGGGTCCGACACGCCTGGTCCGAGGTCCTCGCGGGGCTGGACCTGGACGCCGAACTGGCCGCGCTGACCGTTCCCACCGCCGTCATCGCGGGCAAGGCCGACCGGCTCACCCCCCTCGCGCACGCCCGGGCGCTCGCCGCCGCCCTGCCGCACTGCGTCGGGCTCACCGAGCTGACCGGCATGGGCCACATGACCCCCATCGAAGCCCCCGAGGCCGTCACCGCCGCCATCCGCGAGCTGGTCGACCTGCACCTCCCCAGCGCAGAGAAGGAGAAGACCGCGTGAGCGCTCGCAGGAGTCTTGAAGGCCAGGTCGCCGTCGTGACCGGAGCCGCCCGCGGCGTCGGCGAGCTGCTGGCCCGCAAACTGTCCGCCCGGGGTGCGAAGGTGGCGCTGGTCGGACTGGAGCCGGAGGCCCTCAAGGAGGTCTCCGAGCGGCTGCACACCGAAAGCGACCACTGGTACGCCGACGTCACCGACCACGAGGCGATGGCCCGGGTGGCGCAGGAGGTCAAGCAGCGGTTCGGCAAGGTGGACATCGTCGTGGCCAACGCGGGCGTCGCCTCGGGCGGGCCCTTCGTGGACTCCGACCCGGTGGCCTGGCGCCGGGTCATCGAGGTGAACCTGATCGGCGGGGCCGTCACGGCCCGCGCCTTCCTGCCCGTCCTCACCGAGAGCCGCGGCTACTTCCTCCAGATCGCCTCCCTCGCCGCGATCACCCCGGCGCCGATGATGACGGCGTACTGCGCCTCCAAGTCCGGGGTCGAGGCCTTCGCGCACTGCCTGCGCGCCGAAGTGGGCTACAAGGGCGTCAAGGTGGGCGTCGGCTACCTCTCCTGGACCGACACCGACATGGTGCGCGGGGCCGACCAGGACGAGGTCATGCGCGAACTGCGACAGCGGCTGCCCTGGCCCTCGAACCGGACCTACCCCCTCGGGCCCGCCGTCGACCGGATCGTCGCCGGTATCGAGCGTCGCTCTCCGCACGTCTACGCGCAGTGGTGGCTGCGGGGCATGCAGGGCGTGCGCGGCTACCTCCCGGCGGTCATCGGCGGGGCGGTCGGACAGCGCGAGGTGAAGCGGTTCGCGCCCCGACTGGCCGGGGTTCCCAAGGGACTCGTGGGTGCCGGCGGGGCCGCCGACGAGGAGGAGCGGGCCCGGACCCGCTGACCGGAATGCGCGGTATGTCGGTGCGTGTCAGTCTGGTCGGGTTCCCCTTGCCGAACATTCTTCCGGGAGTGCACACCATGGGTATCAGGGACCAGTTCCAGGACAAGGCCAAACGGCTCGCCGAGCAGGCCAGGCAAGCTGCCGAGGGCCAGCAGGAGAAGACCCCCGAGCGCGCCGCGACACGGAGCGCGGAGCGGACGGAGCCCCGGGCCCGCGACACCTTCGACGACACCTTCGACAAGTAGCCCGCACCACCCAGGAGGGGCGCGACCCGGTACGCCGGACCGCGCCCCTCCGTCGTGTCGTGCCGCCGCCGGCCTACGGCCTCGGCGGGAGCTTCGGGCGCCGGCGGTCGGGGACGTCCGTGTACCCGGGCGGGACGGCCGCCGGGTCCTGCTCCAGAAGCTCCAGCGCCAGGTGCACGGCGTCGTCCAGTTGCGCGTGCCGGCCCTCCGCCCAGTCCAGCGGGCTGCGCAGGATGGCGAGGTCGGGCTCGACGCCGTGGTTCTCCACCGACCAGCCGTACTCCGGGAACCAGGCGGCGTTCATCGGCACCGTGATCACCGTCCCGTCGCCCAGGGTGTGCCGGCCGGTCATCCCGACCACCCCGCCCCAGGTGCGCTGGCCGACCACGGGGCCCAGCCCCAGCAGCTTGAACGCAGCGGTGATCATGTCCCCGTCGGAGGAGGTCGCCTCGTCGGCCAGGGCGACGATCGGGCCGCGGGGCGCGTTGGAGGCGTAGGAGACGGGCTGGGCGTTGCGGGTCAGGTCCCAGCCGAGGATGGAGCGGGTGAGCTTCTCCACCACCAGCTCGCTGATGTGCCCGCCCGCATTGCCGCGCACGTCCACGATCAGGGCGGGCCGGGACACCTCCAGGCGCAGGTCGCGATTGAACTGCGCCCAGCCGGAGCCGCCCATGTCGGGGATGTGCAGGTAGCCGCAGCGACCGCCGCTGATCTCGCGGACCACCGCCCGGCGCTTGGAGACCCAGTCCTGGTAGCGCAGCGGCCGCTCGTCGATCAGCGGCACGATCGCGACCCTGCGGGGCCGGCCCTCCCCTTCCGCCGGCCGGAAGGTCAGCTCGACGGTGGTGCCGCCGGCCGCCGCGAGCAGCGGGTAGGGGCCGGTCACCGGGTCCACGGGCCGGCCGTCCACGTGGGTGAGGGCCGCGCCCTCGCGGATGCCGGTGCCCGCGAGCGGGGAGCGGGCCTTGGAGTCGGAGGACTCGCCGGGCAGGATCCGGCCGAGGGTCCAGACCCCGTCCCGGGGGACCAGGTTGGCGCCGAGCAGCCCGATCGCCCGCTGGTAGTGGGGCGGGCCCTCGTTGCGGCGGGCGGGGGAGACGTAGGCGTGGGAGGTGCCGAGCTCGCCGAGGACCTCGCGCATCAGGTCGGCGAACTCGTCGGGGGAGGCGACCCGTTCGACCAGAGGGCGGTACTGGCGCAGCACCTCGTCCCAGTCGATCCCGCACATCCCCGGGTCCCAGAAGTAGGCGCGGATGATCCGCCCCGCCTCCTCGAAGGCCTGGCGCCACTCGGCGGCCGGGTCCACCTCGTGGAGGATGCGCCGCAGGTCGAGGTAGACGGTTGAGTCGTTGTCCCCGGACTCGGTGGACGGGACGGCGCGCAGTTCCCCGTCGTCGTGCACGACCAGGCGGGTGCCGTCGCCGCTGGGCGCGAACCAGTCCAGCCCGGAGGCCAGTTCGCTCTTGCGGGCCTTGGTGATGTCGAAGTGTTCGAGGGTCGGCTTGCCGCTGGTGTCGGCCGGGTTGGCGAAGGTCTCGCCGAGGGCGCCCGAGATGGGCCAGCGCAGCCACACCAGACCGCCGCCGCTGACGGGGTGGAGGGCCGAGTACTTCGACGCGGAGACCGGGAAGGGCGTGACCCGGCTCTCCAGGCCCTCCAGCTCCACGGTCACCGAGCCGTCGCCGTCGCCCGACTCCCCCTCGACGGGGTCGAGTCCGCCCGCCGCCGGGCGGCCCTCGGCGGAGAGGGCGAAGGGGGAGGGGGTGGCCGAGGACAGCGGCACCAGGTAGGGGCGGCAGCCCAGCGGGAAGGACAGGTCGCCGGTGTGGACGTCGTAGACCGGGTCGAAGCCGCGCCAGGACAGGAAGGCGAGGTAGCGGCCGTCGCGGGTGAAGACCGGACTCTCGTCCTCGAAGCGGCCGTTGGTGACGTCGATGATCGTGTGGGCGCCGGGGCCGGAGATCCGGGCCATCTTGATCTGCCGCAGGGAGCGTCCGATGCCCGGGTGCGCCCAGGTGAGCCAGCAGCCGTCGGGGGAGAAGGCGAGGTCGGTGACGGGCCCGTTGATGGACCGGATCAGCTCGCCGACCTCCCCGTCGGAGTCCTCCGTCGCGTCGAGGAGCAGCAGCCGCCCGTCGTGGGAGGCGATGGCGAGGCGCTCCCCGTCGGGGTCGGACAGCAGTTCCAGTACGCGGCCCAGTCCGCCCGAGGCCAGCCGGCGCGGCTCCCGGTCCCCGGAGGCCCGGGGCAGGTAGGCGATCTCGACGGCATCCTCGCCCTCCGCGTCGGTGACGTAGGCGACCTGCCCGCCGCTGCCGAGCATCTCGGGCAGCCGCACGCGGACCCCGGGGGTGTCGGCGATGGTGCGGGCCGGGCCGTCGCGGTGGGTGAGCCAGTACAGGCTGCCGCGCACGACGACGGCGCTGGCCCGGCCGGTGGCGTCGACGGAGAGCGAGTCCACGTGGGCGGCGGCGGGCACCTGGTACGTACGCCGTCCCGCGCGCGGTCCGCCCAGGCGGACCCGGAGCTTGCGGGGCACGGCGCCGGCCGCGAGGGAGTCGACCAGCCAGAGGTCGCCGCCGCACTGGTAGACCACGCGGGAGCCGTCGCTGGAGGCGTGCCGGGCGTAGAACTCGGCGTGGTCGGTGTGGCGGCGCAGGTCGCTCCCGTCGGGGAGGCAGGAGTAGAGGTTGCCGATGCCCTCGTGGTCGGAGAGGAAGGCGATCCGGCCGTCCACGAACATCGGCGAGTCCAGGTGGCCCTCGATGTCCTCCAGCAGCCGCTGCCCGTGCAGCCACAGCCGGCCGGTGGCGCCGCCCCGGTAGCGCTTCCAGGCGGCGGGCTCGTGCGGGGGCTTGCCGGTCAGGAGCAGGCTGCGGCGCTCGCCGCCGGGCCCGTCGGGGGCCTGGACGGCGATGTCGGAGACGGGGCCCCAGGGGAGCCGGCCGCCGGGGCCGCCGTCGGTGGGCAGGCTGTAGGCCCACGCGAAGTAGGAGAAGGGCTGGCCGTGCGAGGACACCGCCAGGATGTCGCTGCGCCCCTCCTCGTCGGGCGGGGTCCAACCGCAGACGCGGGTGTCGGTGGCCCCCCAGTAGCTGAGCCGGCGGGCCGGGCCGCCGTCCACGGGGGCGAGGTGGATCTCGGGGTCGAGGCTGCGCCAGGTGGTGTAGGCGATGTGCCGTCCGTCGGGGGAGAAGCGGGGGTGGCCGACCCGGGTGCGGTCGACGGTGATCCGCCAGGCCCGGCCGGGGCTCTGGCCGTCGGGGACCAGCGGGGCGACCCAGAGGTCGTCCTCGGTGGCGAAGCACAGCAGGTCGTCGTGCAGGTGCGGGAACCGGAGGTACGCGACGTCGTGACTCACCCCCCAATGCTTTCCGCGGCAGGGGGGCGCGGCAACTCGTACAGGTGTGCAGGCGTGTCGGCCGGGGGCGCGGGGGCGCGTCCGGGCGTGACGGACGCCACTCCCGCTGCGAAACGGAACGGTTTCGTTTCGCTGGGAGTTGAGGGTATGGTCGACGGGTACGGTAAGCGTACGAAACGGTTTCGTTCTGGTGGGATGGGAGGCGGCGTGGTGAAGGCGGCCTGCAAGGTGACCGACAAGGTGACCGACGCGATCTCCGCCCGGCGCAGCCGGATCACTCCCGAACGGGAGGCCGAACTCCACGGGGCGGTCCTCGACCTCCTGCGCGAGGTCGGCTACGAGGCCCTGACCATGGACGCCGTCGCCACCCGCACCAAGTCCAGCAAGGCCACCCTCTACCGCCAGTGGGGGAGCAAGCCGGAGCTGGTCGCCAAGGCCCTGCGGTGCACCCAGCCGGTCTCCCTGCGGGAGATCGACACGGGCAGCCTGCGCGGGGACTTCGCCCTCATGGTCGAGCGCTCCGACGACGCGCAGATGGCCAAGGACACCGCGCTGATGCGGGGTCTGGCCCATGCCGTCCACGAGAGCCCCGAGCTGCACAGGGCGCTGCGCGACCTGCTGGTGGACCCCGAGCTCAACGGCCTCCAGGAGATGCTCCAGCGCGCCGTGGCGCGGGGCGAGGTCCGACCGGAGTGTCCGGCGCTGGACTTCGTACCGCACATGCTCATCGGCGCGTTCATCGCGCTCCCGCTGATCGAGGACCGGTCCGTCGACCGGGCCTTCCTCGGCCAGTTCATCGACGCCGTGGTCTTCCCCGCCCTCGGCGTCTGACTCCCTCCCCGACCCGGACCACAGTTCTCCGCTGCTCCTGACACGCCGCTCTCGTCGTCGGGCCGGCCCTCCACGCCCTGATCCGTCCCGGATCCATCCCACGACCTGAATCGGGAGCACCACGACGTGGCTACCTTCCTCTACCGGCTCGGCCGCGGAGCCTTCCGGCGCCGCGGCCTCGTCGCCCTGCTCTGGGTGGCGCTGCTGTTCGCCGCGGGCTTCGGCGCCGCTACGGCCTCCGCGCCCACCTCCGGCTCGTTCTCGATACCCGGCACCGAGGCCCAGAAGGCCTTCGACCTGCTGGACCAGAAGTTCCCGGGCATGTCCGCCGACGGCGCCACGGCCCGCATCGTCGTCAAGGCCCCGGCCAACGCCAAGGTCACCGACCCGGCCGCCAAGACCGAGGTCGAGAAGCTCATCTCGGACCTGAAGGCCGGCCCGGGCGCCGACCAGATCGCCAGCCTCGACGACCCGTACCAGACGAAGGCGGTGAGCCAGGACGGCTCCACCACCTACATCAGCGTCAAGTACAAGGTCAGCGGGATGGAGCTGAAGGACGACGCCCGCGAGGCGCTCAAGGACTCGGGCCACGCGGCCCAGGCGGCCGGCCTCCAGGTGGAGATCGGCGGCGACGCGCTGATGTCCGTTCCCGAGACCGGGCCGGGCGAGATCGTCGGCATCGCGATCGCCGCGGTCGTCCTGGTCATCACCTTCGGCTCGCTCATCGCGGCCGGACTGCCGCTGCTGACCGCGCTGATCGGCGTGGGCATCGGCGTCTCCTCCATCACCGCCCTCGCGAACGTGCTGGACCTCGGCTCCACCACCTCCACCCTCGCGATGATGATCGGCCTCGCGGTCGGCATCGACTACGCCCTCTTCATCGTCTCCCGCTACCGCGCGGAGCTGGCCGACGGGCACAAGCGCGAGGAAGCCGCGGGCAGGGCGGCCGGCACGGCCGGTTCCGCCGTGGTCTTCGCGGGTCTGACCGTGGTCATCGCCCTGGTGGGCCTGGCCGTCGTCAACATCCCGATGCTGACCAAGATGGGCTTCGCCGCCGCCGGCACGGTGGTCATCGCGGTGCTCGTCGCCCTGACCCTGGTCCCGGCCATCCTGGGCTTCGCGGGCAAGAAGGTGCTCCCCGCCGGGGAGAAGAGCAAGCTCTTCGGCAAGGGCAGGTCGGGCAAGGGCGCGGCGGCCGGCGCCGAGCCCAAGCCCAACGGCGGCACCCGCTGGGCCCGTTTCGTCCTGCGCCGCCCGGTGACGGTCCTGCTGGTGGGTGTGATCGGCCTCGGCGCGATCGCCCTGCCCGCGAGCAAGCTGGAGATGGGCCTGCCGGACGACGGCGCCCAGCCGGTCTCCACCACCCAGCGCAAGGCGTACGACCTGCTCTCCGACGGCTTCGGCCCCGGCTTCAACGGCCCGCTGATGGTGGTCGTCGACGGGGACAAGGCCCTCGCCGACCGTACGGTCGACCGGATCAAGGGTCTCGACGGCGTGGTCGCGGTGATGCCGCCCATGCAGAACAAGGCCAAGGACGCCGCGGTCATCAGCGTGATCCCGAAGGAGCGTCCCTCCTCCACAGGCACCGAGGACCTGGTCCACAAGATCCGCGAGGGCAGCGACGGCGACGTCTACGTCACCGGCGCCACCGCGATGAACATCGACTTCTCGCAGAAGATGAACGACGCGCTGCTGCCCTACCTGGCGCTCGTGGTCGGCCTGGCCTTCCTGCTGCTGATGCTCGTCTTCCGCTCGATCCTGGTCCCGCTCAAGGCCGCCCTCGGCTTCCTGCTCTCGGTCGTCGCCGCCCTCGGCGCGGTCGTCGCGGTCTTCCAGTGGGGTTGGCTCGGCTCGGTCTTCGGGGTGGAGCAGACCGGCCCGATCATGTCGATGATGCCGATCTTCATGGTGGGCGTGGTCTTCGGCCTGGCCATGGACTACGAGGTGTTCCTCGTCACCCGCATGCGTGAGGCGTACGTCCACGGCGAGCGTCCCGGCCAGGCCATCGTCACCGGCTTCCAGTACAGCGCCCGGGTGGTCGTGGCCGCCGCCGTCATCATGATCGCGGTGTTCTCCGGCTTCATCGGGGCCGGCGAGCAGATGATCAAGATGATCGGCTTCGGGCTCGCGATCGCCGTCCTCTTCGACGCCTTCGTGGTCCGCATGGCCATCGTCCCGGCCGTGCTCGCGCTGCTCGGCCACAAGGCCTGGTGGCTGCCGAAGTGGCTCGACCGGATCCTGCCGAACGTGGACGTCGAGGGCGAGAGCCTGCGCAAGCACCTCGGCGAGGCCGGCTCCGACGGCCCCGACAAGGACCGCGAGCTGGTCGAGGTCTGACCTCCGGGGTCCGACCCCGCGGCCCGCGACTCCCGCCGCTCCCGCACGAAGGCCCGGCCCCGTACCGCCCGATCACCGGGTGGTACGGGGCCGGGCCTTTTCCGGCGGGTCCGCCTGCTCCTACCGGGTGACGGGGGCGTTCGTACGGCGCAGGAAGCGGCGCAGGGCGGCGATGTCGAACTGGACGACGGCCACCCCTTCCGGGGAGTGGAACTCGACGACGGCCTGGACCCGGCCGCAGGGCCACACGCGCACGTCCCCGGTCCCGGTCGGGGCCGACAGCCCCGCCTCCAGGAGGGCCCGGGGGAAGACCCACTCGTTGTCGGTGCCCTCGGGGGACAGCTCGGCGGGGAAGACGATCCGCACGGCCAGCGGCTCCTCGGGCGTGAACCGCAGGGAGACCGGGATCGCGCGGTAGAGCGGGTCGTCCGTGATCACTCGGGCGCGCACCCGCTCCTCGATGGCGGTCGCGATCGTCGTCGCGGCGGGATTCTCGGCGCTGGCTGACATCGACAAGACTCCTCGAAATCGGAACATATGAGTCCGTTTGTCCGTCCAGCCTCGCACATTCCCACGAAAGCGCGAGGCTCTATTTGTGACGCAGCCGCTCTTGCCAACGGTTTGCAAGTGGGCACTATTCTTGAACGGTTAAAGACTTTGTGAGGAAGAGGAAGCGGAGCCACTCCATGCATGTGCCCGACGGATTCATCAACGCACCCGTCTCGGTGGCCGCTGGAGCGGTGGCCGTGGCCGCTGTCGCGGTCAGCCTGCGGGGCGCCCGCCGCGAGCTCGACGAACGCACCGCCCCCCTGGCCGGACTCGTCGCGGCCTTCATCTTCGCCGTTCAGATGCTGAACTTCCCGGTGGCCGCGGGCACCAGCGGCCACCTCCTGGGCGGGGCCCTCGCCGCCATACTCGTCGGCCCCTACACGGGCGTGCTGTGCGTCTCCGTGGTCCTGCTCATGCAGGGCATCCTCTTCGCCGACGGCGGCCTGACCGCCCTCGGCGTCAACATCACCGTCATGGGCGTCGTCACCGTCGTCATCTCCTACGCGATCTTCCGCGGGCTCCTCAAGGTGCTGCCCCGCACCCGCCGGTCGGTGACCGTCGCCGCCTTCCTCGGAGCCCTCCTCTCCGTGCCCGGCGCCGCCACCGCCTTCACCGCGATCTACGCCATCGGCGGGACCACCGACGTGCCCGTCGCCAAGGTCTTCACCGCGATGGTCGGCGTGCACGTCCTCATCGGCATCGGCGAGGCCGTCATCACCGCCGCGACCGTCGGCGCCGTGATCGCCGTCCGGCCCGACCTGGTGCACGGCGCGCGCGGACTGACCGCCCCGCTGAAGCTGCGCGTCGACGGCGAGCTGGTCGACGCGCCGGCCGCCGCCCCGGTCCCCGTCGCCGCCCGCTCCACCCGCCCCGTCTGGATCGCCGGCCTGGTCACCGCCCTCGTCCTGGCCGGGTTCGTCTCCTTCTACGCCTCCGCCAGCCCCGACGGCCTGGAGAAGGTCGCCGCCGACAAGGGCATCGACGCCAAGGTCGAGGGCCACGCCGCCGCCGACTCCCCGCTCGCCGACTACGGCGTCAAGGACGTCGGCAACGCCCGCCTGTCCGGCGGCCTCGCCGGGATCATCGGCGTCGGGGTGACCATCGTGGTCGGCACCGGGATCTTCTGGACCGTGCGCCGCCGCCGCGCCGAGGACCTCACCGCCACCTCCACGGCCGCGCCCTCGGTCCACTGACATGGGAGCGGGTCACGCGCACAAGCTCTACCGGCACGGGCACTCGCCGGTGCACGAGCTGCCGCCGCACTGCAAGCTCGCCGCGACCTTCGCGTTCGTGGTCGTCGTCGTGTCCACACCGCGCGAGGCGATGTGGGCCTTCGGCCTGTACGCCGTCCTGATCGCCGCCGTCGCGGCCGCCGCCCGGATCCCGGCCGGCTTCCTGCTGCGGCGGCTGCTCATCGAGGTCCCGTTCGTCCTGTTCGCCGTGCTCATGCCCTTCGTGGCCGAGGGTGAGCGGGTGGACGTCCTCGGCATGTCGCTGAGCGTCTCCGGCCTCTGGGGCGCCTGGAACGTCCTGGCCAAGGGCACCCTCGGGGTCGCCGCCTCCGTCCTGCTCGCCTCGACGACCGAACTGCGGGCCCTGCTGCTGGGCCTCCAACGCCTCAAGCTGCCGCCGCTGCTCGTCCAGATCGCCTCCTTCATGATCCGGTACGGCGACGTGATCACCGGCGAGCTGCGCCGGATGTCCATCGCCCGCCGCTCCCGCGGCTTCGAGGCGCGCGGGATCCGCCACTGGGGGGTCCTGGCCAAGACGGCCGGCGCGCTCTTCATCCGTTCCTACGAGCGCGGCGAGCGGGTCTACCTCGCGATGGTCAGCCGCGGCTACGCCGGCTCGATGCCGGTGATCGACGAGGTCACGGCCAGTCGCGCCCAATGGGCGTACGCGGCCGTACTCCCGGTGACGGCCCTCGCCGTCTGTCTGATGGGATGGACGCTGTGACCGCTCCCTCCGCCTCCGCTCCCGTTCCCGCCGCCGCTCCCTCCCTGGAGGTCTCCGGGGTCGCCTACGCCTACCCCGACGGGCACCAGGCCCTCTTCGGGGTCGACCTCACCGTCGGTCACGGCGAGCGGGTCGCCCTGCTCGGACCCAACGGCGCCGGCAAGACCACCCTCGTCCTCCACCTCAACGGC
Organism: Streptomyces sp. NPDC088097; assembly: GCF_044741845.1. Taxonomy (NCBI): domain Bacteria; kingdom Bacillati; phylum Actinomycetota; class Actinomycetes; order Kitasatosporales; family Streptomycetaceae; genus Streptomyces; species Streptomyces sp. NPDC088097. The sequence continues at coordinate 153,823 of NZ_JBIUTJ010000010.1, read as the reverse complement.
ATCCTCGGCGGCGGGGTCGGCAGCGTCACCGTCGCCGGCCTGCCCGTGGAGAAGCGCAACCTCGCCGAGATCCGCCGCCGGGTCGGGATCGTCTTCCAGGACCCCGACGACCAGCTGTTCATGCCGACCGTCCGGGAGGACGTGGCCTTCGGCCCGGCCGCCGCGGGCATGCGCGGGGCCGAGCTGGAGGCACGGGTCGCCGAGGCCCTGGAGCAGGTCGGCATGGCCGCCTTCGCCGACCGGCCCCCGCACCACCTCTCCTTCGGCCAGCGCCGCCGGGTCGCCGTGGCGACCGTCCTCGCGATGCGGCCCGAGATCCTCGTCCTGGACGAGCCCTCCTCCAACCTGGACCCCGCCTCCCGACGCGAGCTGGCCGACATCCTGCGCTCGCTGGACGTCACCGTGCTGATGGTCACCCACGACCTGCCCTACGCCCTGGAGCTGTGCCCGCGCGCGGTCATCCTCAGCGACGGGGTCATCGCCGCCGACGGTCGCACCCACGACCTGCTCTGCGACGAGGCCCTGATGGGCGCGCACCGCCTGGAGCTGCCGTTCGGCTTCGACCCCCGGTCGGTCTCCTCCGGCTGAACGGCCTTCGCGGGGCGACGGGCGTGCCGGCGGATGCCGGCGGGTGCCTTCCTCGGGCGGGGTCGCGGCGGCATAACCGCACGTCCGCGGGCGTTGGACGGCGTGTGGACATCCAGGGTGTGGTGAACGAGGGCTACGAGCCCGTCAGGGACGCCTTCGCGCGCAACTTCGAGGTGCTCGGGGACCGGGGAGCGGCCGTCGCCGTCTACCGGGACGGCCGCAAGGTCGTCGACCTGTGGGCGGGCACGAAGGACGCGGACGACACCCGGCCCCCGGCCCCCTGGACCGAGGACACCGCGCAGATCGTGCGCTCCGCCACCAAGGGCGTCGCCGCCGCCGTGCCGCTGCTGCTGCACCAGCGCGGACTGCTGGACCTCGACGCGCCCGTGGGCTCGTACTGGCCGGAGTTCAAGGCGGGCGGCAAGGACAGGACCCTCGTGCGGCACCTGCTCGCCCACCGGGCGGGCGTGCCGGCGCTGGACCGGGGCCTCACCGCCGCGCAGGCCGCCGACGGGGTGTCCGGGGCGCGCGCGGTCGCCGCGCAGCGGGCCTTCTGGGAGCCCGGGAGCGCGCACGGCTACCACGCGCAGACCTTCAGCTGGCTGCTGTCCGAGCTGGTGCTGCGGGTGACCGGGCGCACCGTCGGCGGGATCCTGGCCGACGAGATCGCCGAGCCGCTGGGTCTGGACTTCTGGATCGGCCTGCCCGAGACCGAGGCGCCCAGGGTGGGCCGGGTGGCCCCCGTCGAGCCGCCGGCGGGCGCGGGCCTGCTCAAGACCCGGCCGAGGAGAAACGTTTCCGAGGCCTACGCCGACCCGGACTCCCTCACCCGCCGCGCCTTCGCCGCCATCGACCCCCTGCCGGACGAGAACGACCCCGCCTACCAGGCCGCCGAACTCCCCGGCTCCGCGGGCATCGGCACCGCGCGCGCCCTGGCCCGCTTCTACGCCGCCACGATCGGGGTGGTGGAGGACGGCGCGCGGATCTTCAGCCCCGCCACCACCGCGCTGGCCGGCACCGAGCTGTCGGCCGGCCCCGACCGGGTCCTCGTCGTGAACACCCGCTTCGGACCGGGCTACATGCTGCACGGCCCCGCCTCCCCGCTGCTGTCGCCGACCTCCTTCGGCCACCCGGGCCGGGGCGGCTCGCTGGCCTTCGCCGACCCGGAGGCGGGCATCGGCTTCGGCTACGTCACCAACGCCCACGCCAAGTCGGTCACCGCCGACCCGCGCGCGCAGGCCCTGGTCCGGGCGGTACGCGGCTCCCTGCGGGATGCCTAGCGGCCGCTACCCGGGGGTGTTCGCGGCGCCCTCGCGGACGTCGGTCGGCGTTGCCGAGGCGTGCCGGATCACGTCCCGCGGGGCCATCGCGAACACCGTGTGCGGGGTGCCGGCCGCCGCCCAGACGACCTCGTGAGCCAGGAGCGAGCGGTCCGCGAGCACCCGTAGGCGGGTGGTGTGCCCGAAGGGCGGGACCCCGCCGATGGCGTAACCGGTGCTCGCGCGGACGAGCGCGGCGTCGGCCCGGGTGACCTTCCCCGCCCCGAGCTCGCGGCGCACGGCCTCCACGTCGACGCGGGAGGCGCCGTCCATGAGGACCAGGACGGGCACCCCGTCGGCGGCGAAGACCAGCGACTACACGGTCTGGCTCAGCGCGCAGCCGATCGCGGCGGCGGCGTCGGCGGCCGTACGGGTCCCTTCGGGGAAGGCGCGCACGGTGAGGTCGGCCAGGCCGAGGTCTTCGAGGGCCCGGGCGAAGAGGGGGTGGGTCAGGGGGTGAGGACCTGGGCGACTATGGGGCCCGCCGTGTCCACGCCGTGGCCGCCGCCCTCGACCATCGCCGCCGCCGCGACGTCACCGCTGAAGCCCGTGAACCAGCTGTCGGGGGCGGTCGCGCCGTCGACCTCCGCCGAGCCGGTCTTCGCGCCCTTGTCCCCGCCGACGGAGGCCATCGTCCCGGCCGCCGTCCCCGAGGTGGCCGTCTGGCGCATCATCTTGACCAACTGGGCCGACACCCCCGGAGCCAGCGGGCGCGCGGCCGTCGCCAGGGTGCGCCCGTCCAGGTCGGCCTTGACGAGCACCGGCTGGCGGAACGTACCGGTGCGCGCGGTGGCCGTGATGGAGGCGATGTTCAGCGGGTTCATCGTGATCGCGCCCTGACCGATGTACTCGGCCGCCGCGGCGGCGCCCGAGGCCGACGGGACCGACCCGTCCTGCGAGGGCACGCCCGTCTTCCAGTCCAGGCCGATCCCGAAGGAGTCCTTCGCCACCCTCGGCAGCGCCCCGTTCTCCTTCACCTCGTCGATGAGGCCGATGAAGGCGGTGTTGCAGGACCGCGCGAAGCTCGTGGAGAAGGGCTGCCCCTGGAGGGAGAAGTTGTTCAGGTTGTGGAAGACCTTGCCCTCCCACGAGACGGTCGCCGGACACGCCGCCGGACGGTCCGCCGCGACCAGGCCCTTCTCCAGCAGCATCGCCGCCGTCACGATCTTCATCGTCGAGCCCGGCGCCCGCTTGCCCTGCATCGCCGCGTTGAAGTTGTCCCGGCGGTGGTTGGCCACCGCCAGGATGTCGCCGGTGCTCGGCTGGACCGCGACCACCGAGGCCTCCGCGTGCTGCGCCACGGCCTTCTCCGCCGCCGCCTGCACATCGGCGTCGAGCACCGTCTCGACCTGTCCCGGCTTGCCCTCGACCAGGGTCAACAGCGTCCGCTTGGGGGCGTCCTGCGCGGCCGGTTCGATCCACAGCTCGACGCCGGAGGTGCCGCCCGCCTTCTCCCCGTACGTCTTGCGCAGGGTGTCCAGGATCGGCCGCAGCGAGGGGTAGAGCTCGCCGGTCAGCTCCTTGCCGTTGCGGTCGACGGCCTTGACGGGCGGGGCGGCGGGGCTGCCCGCGCGCAGGGTCTCGCCCGTCTGGAGCTGCGGGTGGAGCACGGAGGGCTGCCAGTCGACGAGCGCCTTGCCGGTGGTGGCGCCGCGGACGACCGTCAGCCGGGACGCGTACGCGAGGGGCTTGGTCGTGCCCTCGTAGGTGACCTCGGCGTCGACCGTGAAGGGCACGACGGTGCCGTTCGGGGTGCCGGGGGTGATGACCGCCTTCGACACGTACGCCTTCGTCTTGAACTCCCCCACCGCCGCCTGCGCCGCCTGCGCGTTGTTCGTCAGGTCCGCGGCGGCCCGGTCGTCGCCGGAGGCCCACGCGGCGAGGAAGGCCTTCGCGGTCTCGGCCGTCTCCTCGTCGGTGACGGGGCCGGTGCTCTGCGCCCGGGGGGTCGCCCGCCCGCCCCCGTCGCCGGCGTCGCCGTCCGAGACGAGGGTGTACGCCCCGTACCCCGCGCCCGTGACCATCGCGAGGAACACCCCGCCGACGATCGCGCCCTTGGCCGCCCCGTTCATCTACGTCCCCTCCCCAGGAGCCCCGTTCCCTGAACATGTTCAAAGAACTTCGGTACGGACCTTACTCTGTGCGAGCGGTGACAGCGGTCCTCGTTACCGGACCGGAACATCCCCCCGGGGCCGGCGGAACGGGTCGACCCCGAGGGTCATGGGCGGTTGATCGCGCGGGTCACGCCCGCGACGACCGTCGTCGCGAGGATCCAGCCGGTGATGACCAGGGCGTACGACAGCCACTGGTACGGGCCTTGCGGGGCGAAGGCCGACTCCTGGCCGAAGTTGATGATCGGCAGGAGCAGGTCGAGGGTGTAGAAGACGGGGTTGAAGTCGGGCGTCTCGTTCGCCTTGACGGGGCGCGGGTGGTGCAGGCCGTACGCGATCGACCCGACGGCCAGAAGGGCGGCCAGCCAGCCGGCCGCGCGCATCGGGCGGAAGCCGTAGCCGACGGTGGCGTCCTGGAGCCGGCCCCACAGCCGTCCGTACCAGGCGAGCGCGGCCCGTCGGCGGCGCTGCCCGGCGAGTTGGACGAGCCGGGCCGCGTCGTCGTCGCCGACCTGCCGGTAGGCCGCCGCCAACTGCGCGTACCCGTGCGGCTCGAACCGTTCGCCGTCCCGCTCCAGCATCGGAAGGCGGCTCGCGGCCGGCTCGTGCGGGGTGAGCGCGGTGTAGGTGAGATGGGCGAGGTGGACCCGGTCCGGCAGCATCCGCGGGTCGAGGTTCAGGACCTCCAGGTGGGAACGCCGCAGGTTCAGGGCGCCCTCGATGCGAGCGCCGTCGAGCAGCCACAGCTCGCCGATGACGCAACTGCTCGCCCGCAGCGCCGTGTCCCCCGGATGCGACAGGCGGGCCTGGAGCAGGTCCAGACGGCCCGCTATGCGCGAGCCGCGCAGCTCGATCCGGCCCCGCGCGCGCAGCCGCCGCGCCCGGACGTGGGCCCCCACGCCGAGGTTCTGCGCGTCGAGCGCGGTGCCGCCGGGACGGTCGAGCACGGCATCCTGGATGTTGATCCGCCCGGTGACGGAGGCGCCGGTGAGCCGTACCTGCCCCCGCGCGCGCATCTCCGGCGCCCACACGTCGGCCCCGAGCACCGCCTGGTTGAGCTGGAGCGCCGGCTCGGAGTCGTCCGTCGCCGTGAACTGCGCCCGCTCCATGAACAGCGCCCCGGAGATCCGCGCCCCGCCGAGCCGAACCGGCCCCCGCACACGGCAGTCCGTCAGCCGCAGTACCCCCTCGACCCGCAAGGTCCCCGCGGTCAGGCCCGGCAGGACGGACCCGCTCAGGTCGAGTTGGCGCAGCCGGGCGCCGTACAGGTCGGGGACCTCGTCGAACCGGCAGTGGCCCAGCAGGACGGCGGCCTCGATGGTGGCGTGCCCCAGGTCCAGGACGCCGGTGATCCGCGCCCCGGTGACCCGGAGCGCGGCGATCTCCCCCTCCTCCTGCGGAGCCCTGACCAGCAGCGTCCGCAGCACGCGCGCCCGTACGGTCCGCTCCGGGCCCCAGGCGGCGTCGAGCGCCGGGTCCTCGTCCCCGGCGGGGCGGAAGTCCACGGACCCGCCCCGCCGGAAGGCGCGCCACACGCGGGCCTCGGCCGGCGTCAGGTCCCCGGGCGGGCTCACCGCGGGATCCCGACGTGTCGCGTTCGAGCTGTCGTCTGCCGAGCCGAGCACGCCATGCCGTCCGAACCCCCCCGTACCGCCCGGCCCGCGCCGAGTCCGGCGTCAAGCTATCAACCGGCGCTCACCGCAACCGGGTTGACGGGATCGGCGCGGTCAGACCCAGGTGTCCAGCCACATGCGGCCGCGCCAGGAGTCCATCGGGAGGGTGGCTCCCGTGTAGATGGGCCAGAAGTAGATGAAGTTCCACACGATCAGCAGGACCAGGACCCCCGCCCCGATCGCGCCCAGCGTGCGGCGGCGTTCCGAGGAGCCGGACGGGCCCAGGAGGGCGCCGATCATCATCGCCACCGCCAGGCACAGGTACGGGACGAAGACCACCGCGTAGAAGTAGAAGATGGTCCGCTCCTGGTAGTTGAACCAGGGCAGCAGGCCGGCGGCCAGCGCGCAGGCGATCGCGCCCGCCCGCCAGTCGCGGCGGAAGAACCACCGCCACAGCACGTACAGCAGCGCGAAGCAGCCCGCCCACCACAGCAGCGGCGTGCCCAGGGCCAGGACCTCGCGGGCGCACTTGCCCGCCTCGGTGGCCGGGCAGCCGTCGGTGCCGGGGGAGGGGGACTCGTAGAAGTAGGAGACGGGGCGGCCCAGGACGAGCCAGCTCCACGGGTTCGACTCGTAGGTGTGGCCGTCGGTCAGGCCCACGTGGAACCGGTAGACCTCCGTCTCGTAGTGCCACAGGCTGCGCAGCCACTCGGGCAGGAACGACAGCGAGCTGTGCCGGTCGTTCTTGGCGGCCCAGTCGCGGAAGTAGCCGCCCTTGCCGTTGTCCGGGCTGAGGATCCAGCCGAGCCAGGACGCCAGGTACACCGCGATGGCCACCGGCGCCGTCGACAGGAAGGCCGGCAGCGCGTCGCGGCGCAGCATCGAGGCGTACGGGGTGCCCGCGCCCGCGGTGCGGCGCGCCGCCGCGTCCCACAGGACGGTGAGCAGCCCGAAGAAGGCCAGGACCACGAGGCCGTTCCACTTGGTGCCGAAGGCCAGCCCCAGGCAGACGCCGGCCAGCAGCCGGTAGGGCCGCCACCCCAGCCGCAGGGTCTCTGCGATCTTCGGGTCGGGGTGCGCGCGGCCGTACTCGTCGACGGGGAGGGCGGCGGCGAGCCGGGCCCGGGCCCGGTCCCGGTCGACGACCAGCGCTCCGAAGGCCGCGAGCACGAAGAACATCAGGACCAGGTCGAGCAGGGCGGTGCGGCTCATCACCAGGTGCAGGCCGTCCACCGCCAGCAGGGCGCCGGCGAGGCAGCCCAGGAAGGTGGAGCGGAAGAGGCGGCGCCCGATCCGGCAGAGGAGGAGGACGGAGAGGGTGCCGAGCACCGCCGTCATGAACCGCCAGCCGAAGGGGGTGAAGCCGAACATCCACTCGCCGAGCCCGATCACCCATTTGCCGACGGGCGGGTGCACGACGTAGCCCGGGTCCAGGGGGAGGGGGACGGCGTCCGGGTTGGCGAGGATCGACTTGTCGATGTCCTTGGGCCAGCTCGCCTCGTACCCCTGGCGGACCGTCGCCCAGGCGTCCTTGGCGTAGTACGTCTCGTCGAATATCACCGCCTTCGGGCTGCCGAGGTGCGTGAACCGCAGCACCCCCGCCACCAGCGTGACCAGCAACGGACCCGCCCAGGCCATCACCCGCTGCCAGTTCTCGCGGGCTGCCCCCTCGATCCCGAGCGCCGTCCAGAGCTGGAGCGAGGGCCGGGCGTACGGGGGAACGAGGCGCGTCCGGACGTCCGCCGCCGGGCCGGCCGGTGCGTAGCCGAAGCCGCGCAGGCGGCGCAGCCACGCGGACTGCGGGTCGGGCTCGGGTGCGTGGCCGCCCGGGGGGACGGGCGGGGCCCCCGCGGGGCTGGGCGGCGGCGTCGCGGTACTGGTCACCGGGTCATCGTAGGGAACGCCCCTGTGGGTACCCCAGTCCCCACGAGCATCGGCTTCCTCCGGGGGGCCGTCGCACCCGGGGCGCCGGGCCCCGGCCCCGGAGGCGGGCGCGTCGCGGATGAGAGGATGTCCGGGTGACTGCTGACCAGCCCCGCCCCGCCGAAGGCCCCTCCTCGATCGGCGTCCTCGTGCTCGCCGGCACCCCCATCGGGGACCTCGCCGACGCCCCGCCACGGCTCGGGACCGAGCTGGAGCGGGCCGACGTGATCGCGGCCGAGGACACCCGGCGGCTGCGCCGGCTGACGCAGGGACTCGGGGTGTACACCACCGGGCGGGTGCTGTCGTACTTCGAGGGGAACGAGTCCGCCCGCACTCCCGAGCTGGTGGAGGCGCTGGAGGCGGGCAAGCGGGTGCTGTTGGTGACGGACGCCGGGATGCCCTCGGTCTCCGACCCGGGCTACCGGCTGGTCGCCGCCGCCGTGGAGAAGGACATCAAGGTCACGGCCGTCCCCGGGCCGTCCGCCGTGCTCACCGCGCTGGCCCTGTCCGGGCTGCCCGTGGACCGGTTCTGCTTCGAGGGGTTCCTGCCGCGCAAGGCGGGCGAGCGCCTCGGCAAGCTCCGCGAGGTGGAGGGCGAGCGGCGCACGCTCGTCTACTTCGAGGCCCCGCACCGGCTCGACGACACCCTGGCGGCGATGGCCGAGGTGTTCGGCGCCGACCGCCGGGCCGCGGTGTGCCGCGAACTGACCAAGACCTACGAGGAGGTCAAGCGCGGCGGGCTCGGCGCGCTGGCGCTCTGGGCGGCCGAAGGCGTACGGGGCGAGATCACGATCGTGGTCGAGGGCGCTCCGGCGGCCGCTCCCGGCGACGTCGACGTGGAGGAGCTGGTGCGCAGGGTGCGGGTGCGCGAGGAGGCGGGGGAGCGCCGCAAGGAGGCCATCGCGGCGGTCGCCGCCGAGGTCGGGGTACCCAAGCGCGAGGTGTTCGACGCGGTGGTGGCGGCAAAGAACGCGGCACAAAAGGTGCCTCAGGTCGGTAAAGAGCTAGCCTGAAAGGCAAAGCCCAGACCGCGCACCGGGCGCTTTGGGCATGAGTGGCCCAAAGACCGTCCAACAGTCGACAGGGCCTGATGCGCTCCCGCCCGAAGAGGCGTCCACTGGCAATGGCACCAGTGGAACAAGAGGAGCTGGCATGAGTGAGATCGCAGACACCCCGGTACCCGCCCCCGCCGCCGCCGCGGCGCTCTCCGCACCCCCGTTGCAGATCGTGCACGAGGCGTACTCCTTCGCGTGCATGAAGTGCGGGTACGGATGGGAGCAGGCCTACGCGATCGAGCACCACGTCGACGGCAAGGGTCAGCCCTTCATCATGTACATGGCGCAGGGGGAGCGGGTTCCCTCCCCGCTGTCCAACCCGACCTGCCTGAACTGCGGCGGCCACGTCGTACGGATCATGCGGGCGGGCCAGGTCTCCTCGGTCCAGGGCATGCTGGACCAGCTCTACCACCACCCCGTCGCGCCCGGGATAGCCGGACCGGTCCCCGCGGGGGCCAACGTCCCGCGAGCCCCGAAGCCCCGCAAGGCACCGCGGGCGCACTCCTCCCCGGGACCGGTCGCCCTCGACGGACCGGAACGGCGCCGGGGCTGGTTCGCCCGACTGATGGGCCGGCTGCGCCGGTCATAAGATCGGCCGTATGAGTACGAGCCCCTCCGGTCCCTCCGCCCCGTCCTCCGGGCCCGCGTCCGCCAAGGCCGCCAAGGCCCCGAAGGACGGGCCGCCCCCGCTGCCCGAGCCGCTGCGGGTGGCGGTGGCCGACTCCCACACCCACCTCGACATGCAGGCGGGCACGGTCGAGGAGGGCCTCGCGAAGGCGGCCTCGGTGGGCGTGACCACCGTGGTGCAGGTCGGCTGCGACGTGAAGGGCTCGCGCTGGGCCGCCGAGACCGCCGCCGCGCACCCGAACGTCCACGCGGCGGTGGCCCTGCACCCGAACGAAGCCCCCCGGATCGTGCTCGGCGATCCGGACGGCTGGTCGCGCCAGGGGGCCCGGCCCGGCGGCGGCGAGGCCGCCCTCGACGACGCGCTCGCCGAGATCGAGGCACTGGCGGCGCTCGACCACGTGAAGGCGGTCGGCGAGACCGGCCTCGACTACTTCCGCACCGGACCCGACGGCATGGCCGCGCAGGAGCGCTCCTTCCGGGCCCACATCGAGATCGCCAAGCGGCAGGGCAAGGCCCTGGTCATCCACGACCGCGAGGCCCACGCCGACGTGCTCCGCGTGCTGCGCGAGGAGGGCGCTCCCGAGCGCACCGTCTTCCACTGCTACTCGGGGGACGCCGAGATGGCCCGGGAGTGCGCGGCCGCCGGCTACTACATGTCCTTCGCCGGGACCGTCACCTTCAAGAACGCCGCCCCGTTGCGCGAGGCCCTCGCCGTGGCCCCGCTGGAGCTGGTCCTGGTCGAGACGGACGCCCCGTTCCTGACGCCCGCCCCGTACCGCGGCCGGCCCAACGCCCCGTACCTCATTCCGTTGACGGTGCGGGCGATGGCGGCGGTCCGCGGGATCGACGAGGACGCCATGGCCACGGCCCTGGCCGCCAATACGGCGCGCGCATTCGACTACCGACCCACCTCCTGACACACCTGTTCGTTCGACACGCTGGGTAGTCGAACGGCTTTGGTGCGTGACGACCGCTCCCGTTAGGGTGCCGTGCCCGAACCAGCCTGGGCCGGACCAGTGGAGCGAACGACGTGAGCGATACGCAGGGCAGTCACCGCCGTGTGTCCTGGCCGGACGCGGCACCGGAGCCCGCTCCGGACCCGCGCTCCGGCCCGTCCGAGCCCGACCAGGACGGCGGCGCGTACGACCACGACGCAGATCCCGACCGCGCCTTCGACCCCGACCGCGACCGCGCCTTCGACCCCGACCGCGCGGCCTTCGAGCCCGCCGGGGCCGTCGCGGACGCCTCGGGGGAGCCGGCCCACGGCGCCCCGCCCGGCGCCCCGCCCGGCATCGAGGGCGGCTTCGCCTTCGGCTTCGCCTCCGAGACCGCGCCGCCCGTGCTCGACTCCGCCCCCGTACCGGGGGTCCCCTCCCCCCGGGGCGAGGGCCGCAGGGCCGCACGCCGCCGGGGCTCCGTCCGTACGGCCGCGATCCCCGCGCCCGCCGCCCCGCCCGGCCCGCCCGACACCGAAGCCCCCGCCACGGGCAGACGTCGCGGCCCGGCCTCCCCCCTCGACGGGGAACTCGCCGCCACCGCCCCCGCCCCCGCCACCGGCCGGCGCCGCGGCGCGCTCGCCGCCCCGCCGGCCCCGCCCGCCTCCCCGGAGCCCGCCCCCATCACCGCGGCCCCCGGCCGGGCCCGCCGCGCGCCGGGCGCCCGCGACAGCTGGCGGCGCATCCTCCCGCAGGCCCTCGTCGTCGCCTTCCTCGCGGGCGGCACCACCGCCTTCGTCGCCGCCGACAAGGCGGTCCGCCTCACCGTCGACGGAGTGCCCCGCACCCTCCACACCTTCGCCGGGACCGTCGACGAACTCCTCGCCTCCGAAGGCCTCGGCGTCGGCGCCCACGACCTCGTCGCCCCCGCCCGAGGCTCCGCCCTCGACGACGGCGAACAGATCGCCGTCCGCTACGGCCGCCCGCTGCGCCTCACCCTCGACGGCGGCACCCGACAGCTGTGGACCACCGCCCGCACCGTCGACGGCGCGCTGCGCCAACTCGGCGTCCGCGTCGAGGGCGCGTACCTCTCCGCCCCCCGCACCGCCCCCGTCCCGCGCTCCGGACTCACCCTCGGCGTGCGCACCGAACGCGGGGTCACCTTCATGGCCGACGGTCGCGAGACCACCATCCGCACCAACGCCGCCACCGTCCAGGAGGCCCTCGGTCAGGCGGGCATCACCCTGCGCGGCGAGGACACCACCTCCGTGGCCCCGCAGTCCTTCCCCCGCGACGGCCAGACCGTCACCGTGCTCCGCATCACCGGCACCCGCGAGGTCCGCGAGGAGCGCGTCCCGTACGCCACCGAGCGGATCGAGGACGACGACCTCTTCGCCGGCACCGAGGTCGTCGAGCGCTCCGGCCGCCCCGGCGCCCGCAGGGTCACGTACGGCCTGCGCACCGTCAACGGGGTCCGCCAGCAGCCGCGCAAGATCGCCGAGGAACTGGTCCGGGAACCCGTCAGCCAGGTGGTCAAGGTCGGCACGAAGCCCCTGCCGCGCGCCGTCTCCGGCGCGGACGGCCTCGACTGGGCGGCCCTGGCCCGGTGCGAGTCCGGCGGCCGGGCCTCCGCCACCGACGCGTCGGGCACCTACGGCGGCCTCTACCAGTTCGACGTGCAGACCTGGCAGGCCCTCGGCGGCAGCGGCCGCCCGCAGGACGCCTCGGGATCGGAACAGACGTACCGGGCCAAGAAGCTCTACGTGCAGCGGGGGGCGAGTCCGTGGCCGCACTGCGGCCGTAGGCTTAACCGGTGAGCACCGCAGAGCAGCAGCCCGACCAGACCCCCCAGACCCCCGCCGAGACCCCGTCCGACGCCCTCCTCGGGCCGGCCGAGATCCGCGAGCTGGCCGAGGTACTCGGCGTACGACCGACGAAGCAGAAGGGCCAGAACTTCGTCATCGACGCCAACACCGTCCGCCGGATCGTCCGCACCGCCGGGGTGCGGCCGGACGACGTGGTCGTCGAGGTGGGGCCGGGACTCGGCTCGCTGACGCTCGCCCTGCTGGAGGTCGCCGACCGGGTCGTCGCCGTGGAGATCGACGACATCCTGGCCTCCGCGCTGCCCGCGACCATCGAGGCGCGGCTGCCCGGCCGCAAGGACCGCTTCGCGCTGGTCCACTCCGACGCCATGCTCGTCAAGGAACTGCCCGGCCCGGCGCCGACCGCGCTCGTCGCGAACCTCCCGTACAACGTGGCCGTGCCGGTGCTGCTGACCATGCTGGACCGCTTCCCGACCATCGAGCGCACCCTCGTCATGGTCCAGGCCGAGGTCGCCGACCGGCTCGCCGCCGAACCCGGCAACAAGGTCTACGGCGTCCCCTCCGTCAAGGCCAACTGGTACGCGCACGTCAAGCGCGCCGGCTCCATCGGCCGCAAGGTGTTCTGGCCGGCGCCGAACGTCGACTCCGGGCTGGTCTCGCTGGTCCGCCGCACCGAACCGGTCAAGACCACCGCCACGAAGGCCGAGGTGTTCGCCGTCGTCGACGCCGCCTTCGCACAGCGCCGCAAGACCCTGCGCGCCGCGCTGGCCGGCTGGGCCGGCTCTGCCGCGGGCGCCGAGGTCGCGCTCGTCGCCGCCGGGATCTCCCCGCAGGCGCGCGGCGAATCCCTCACGGTGGAGGAGTTCGCGGCCATCGCCGAGCACAAGCCGGCGGCGGAACGGCCCGCGCTGTGACCGGCGCGTCCTGCGTCACCGTCCGGGTCCCCGCCAAGGTCAACGTCCAACTGGCCGTCGGCGCGGCCCGCCCCGACGGCTTCCACGACCTGGCCAACGTCTTCCTCGCCGTCTCCCTCTTCGACGAGGTCACCGCCACCGCGGCCGACGCGCTGACCGTGAGCTGCGAGGGCCCGGACGCCGACCAGGTGCCGCTGGACCGTACGAACCTGGCCGCGCGGGCCGCCGAGATCCTCGCCGCCCGCGCCGGCATCGCCCCCCACGTCCACCTGCACATCGCCAAGAGCATCCCCGTCGCGGGCGGCATGGCCGGCGGCAGCGCGGACGGCGCGGCGGCGCTGCTGGCCTGCGACGCGCTGTGGAAGCTGGACACCCCGCGCGCGGAACTCCTCGACATCTGCGCGGAACTGGGCAGCGACGTGCCGTTCAGCCTGGTCGGCGGCGCGGCCCTCGGCACCGGGCGGGGCGAGATCCTCACCCCCGTCGACGCCGGCACCTTCCACTGGGTCTTCGCCGTCGCCCACGGCGGGCTGTCGACCCCGGCCGTCTTCCGCGCGTTCGACCGGCTCACGGCCGACACGGTGGTCCCGGTGCCGCGGGCCTCGCCGGAGCTGCTCGCGGCCCTGGCCTCGGGCGACCCCGACGCGCTGGCCGCGACCCTGGTCAACGACCTCCAGCCGGCCGCCCTCTCGCTGCGGCCGGAGCTCGCCGACACCCTGGCGGCGGGCACCGGAGCCGGGGCCCTGGCCGCCCTGGTCTCGGGATCCGGCCCGACGACCGCGTTCCTGGTGCGCGACGCCGAGTCCGCGGCGAAGGTCGCCGCCGCGCTCGAAGCCGTCCCGACCTGCCGCGCCACCCGCCCGACCACCTCCCCGGCCCCCGGCGCCACGGTGGTAGCCGCTTCCTGACGCGGTCCGGGGCCGGGACCGCCCGGCGGGCGGGCGGGGGTACTCATCCGGGAGATGAGTAGGCGCGCTCTGTCGGGGGTTCCGGGGTGCCGGACACCGTGGGGCCATGACAGTCAGCGCACGCGCCGCGGCCGCGGCCACACCCGACTCCCGGGACCGGTACGTCGACCTGCTCCGGGTCGCCTCGCTCGCCGCCGTCGTGCTCGGGCACTGGTTGATGGCCGCCGTCAGCGGCGACGGCATAGGGAACCTGCTCGCCCTCGTGCCCCCGCTCCAGGTCCTCACCTGGGGGTTGCAGATCATGCCGGTCTTCTGAGGAAGGCGGCGTAGACGGGCCCTTGCGCACGGCGCTCCAGGGAGCGGTGGGAGAGGGCGTGCGAGAAGCCGCCGACGAAGACCGCGCCCGGCTGCGGCGACTGCTGCGGCCCACCCTGGTGTTCATCCTCGTGTGGGCGGCGCTCGCGCCCGAGGGCGAAGCGCAGGACGTCGACCAGCGCGGCCGCTCCGGGTGCCGTACGTGGAGTTCCTGAACTTCGCCCTCGTCTGGCTCGCCGTCCACCAGCTCGGCTTCCTGCGCGCCGACGGCCGCCTCACCCGCCCCGCCCTCCTCGCCGCCGCGGGTCTCGCCGGCGCCGTCCTGCTCGTCGCGTTCGGGCCGTACCCGCTGTCCATGGTCGGGATGCCGGGCGAGAAGGTCTCCAACATGGCCCCGCCCACCCTCGCCCTGCTCTGTCACGGCCTGTGGCTCGTCGGCGCCGTCCAACTGCTCGCCCGGCCCGCGACGGCCTGGCTCGCCCGGCCCCGCGTCTGGCGCGGGGTCGTCGCCGCCAACGGCGTCGCCATGACGGCCTTCCTGTGGCACCTCACCGCCATGCTCGGCGTCTACGCCGCCCAGCTCGCCCTCGGCCTGACCCTGCCCGAGCCCGCCACCGCCGCCTGGTGGGCGCAGGTCCCGCTCCGGATCCTGGCCGCCGCCGCGCTGACGGCCGCCCTCGTCGCCGCCTTCCGCCGCCACGAGGCCCCCGCGCGCGACGCCGCCCACCCCGGCAGCGGCCCCGCCGCCGTCCTCGGCATCACCCTGTGCGTGCTCGGCGTGCTCGGCCTGTCCGTGACCGGCCTCGGGGGCCTCCTGGAAGGCCACACCGCCACCCTGATCGCCCTCCCCGTCACCGCGCCCGCCGCCATCGGCATGGCGCTGGGGGGCCTGCTCCTGGTGGAACGGTCGGGGTCGGCCCGGAGGGTTAGGCTGGGGGGCTGATCCACACCCCTTCCCTGGAGCGCGTCTGATGGCCGTCAATCTGGTCAATGTCGAGGCAGTCAGCAAGGTGTACGGCACCCGTACCCTGCTCGACGGCATCTCCCTCGGCGTATCCGAGGGGGACCGGATCGGTGTCGTCGGCCGCAACGGCGACGGAAAGACCACCCTCATCCGCATGCTCGCCAAGCTGGAGGAGCCCGACACCGGCCGGGTCACCCAGAACGGCGGCCTGCGCATGGGCGTGCTGACCCAGCACGACTCCCTCGATCCGACGGCCACCGTCCGCCACGAGATCATCGGGGACATGGCCGACCACGAGTGGGCCGGCAACGCCAAGATCCGCGACGTCCTCACCGGCCTGTTCGGCGGCCTCGACCTGCCCGGCTTCGGCCAGGGACTCGACACCGTCATCGGCCCGCTCTCCGGTGGCGAGCGCCGCCGCATCGCGCTCGCGCAGCTGCTCATCGCCGACCAGGAACTCCTCGTACTCGACGAGCCCACCAACCACCTCGACGTCGAGGGCATCTCCTGGCTGGCCCGCCACCTCCAGGAACGCCGCTCCGCGCTCGTCTGCGTCACCCACGACCGGTGGTTCCTCGACCAGGTCTGCACCCGCATGTGGGACGTGCAGCGCGGCGACGTCCACGAGTACGAGGGCGGCTACAGCGACTACGTCTTCGCCCGCGCCGAGCGCGACCGCATCGCCGCCACCGAGGAGGGCAAGCGGCAGAACCTGATGCGCAAGGAGCTGGCCTGGCTGCGCCGCGGCGCCCCCGCACGGACCTCCAAGCCGCGCTACCGCATCGAGGCGGCCAACGAGCTGATCGCCGACGTGCCGCCGCCGCGCGACACCTCCGCGCTGATGAAGTTCGCCAACGCCCGCCTCGGCAAGACCGTGTTCGACCTGGAGGACGTGACCGTCCAGGCCGGGCCCAAGACCCTCCTCAAGCACCTCACCTGGCACCTCGGCCCCGGTGACCGCGTCGGTCTCGTGGGCGTCAACGGCGCCGGCAAGACCTCCCTGCTGCGGGCCCTCGGCGAGGCCGCCCGCACCCAGGGCGAGGTCCAGCCGGCCGCCGGCACGGTGACCGTCGGCAAGACCGTCAAGCTGGCCTACCTCTCCCAGGAGGTCGGCGAGCTGGACCCGTCGCTGCGCGTCCTGGAGGCCGTCCAGCGCGTCCGCGACCGGGTCGACCTCGGCCAGGGCCGCGAGATGACGGCCGGGCAGCTGTGCGAGCAGTTCGGCTTCACCAAGGAGAAGCAGTGGACGCCCGTCGGCGACCTCTCCGGTGGCGAGCGCCGCCGGCTGCAGATCCTGCGCCTGCTGATGGACGAGCCCAACGTGCTCTTCCTCGACGAGCCCACCAACGACCTCGACATCGAGACCCTGACCCAGCTGGAGGACCTCCTCGACGGCTGGCCCGGCTCGATGATCGTGATCTCCCACGACCGGTTCTTCATCGAGCGCACCACCGACACGGTGATGGCGCTGCTGGGCGACGCGAGCCTGCGGATGCTGCCGCGCGGCCTGGACGAGTACCTGGAGCGCCGGCAGAAGATGATCGAGGCGGCGGCCCCGGCGGCTCCCGTCGCCTCCGCCAAGTCCTCCGCGTCCGGTGACTCGCGCGCGGCGAAGAAGGAACTCCAGAAGATCGAGCGCCAGCTCAACAAGATGTCCGACCGCGAGTCGAACCTGCACGCGCAGATCGCCGAGAACTCGACCGACTACGACAAGGTCGCCAAGCTCGACGCGGAGCTGCGCGAACTCATCTCGGAGCGGGACGAATTGGAAATGCGCTGGCTGGAACTGGCCGAGGACGCCTGAGGTCCGGACCGGCCGGACACCGGTCGGAGCGATAACGGCCACATCACGGGCCGGTCCGCCCTTGGGAACAGGGGACGGACCGGCCCGTCGCATGTCGGCCACGAGTGATAGAAAGGGTCGGTTCTCCTGGACATCCTCGTCCGTTCCGGACCGCCCGACGTCGAAGGTATGCGCTGATGACCGAGCCGCCCCAGCCGCCGAACCAGCCGCCTCAGCCGCCCGGTTACGGACATCTGCCGGGCCCGCCCCAGCCGGGTTACGGCTACCCGCAACAGGGCGCCAACCCGTACGCCCAGGAGCCCCGGCCCCACCCTCAGCAACCCCAACAGCCCCAACAGCCCCAACAGCCCCATCCGCAGCAGCCGCCCCCGCCGTACCAGCAGGGCGGCTACGGGTTCCCGGCGCAGCCCCCCGGCATGCCGCCCACCGTGCCGATCGCCCCGCACCCCGGCCCGCCGCCGGGCGGGGGCCGGCGCAAGGGCCCGTTGCTGATCGCCGCCGCCGTGGCGGGGGTGCTCGTCCTCGGCTCCGTCGGCTACTTCGCGTTCCTCAAGGACGACGGCTCCGCGACCGGGACCCCCGTCGCGAAGGCCTCCACGCCCGCCGCCCCCGAGCCCTCCGGCTCCGCCCCGGTGGACAAGGGCGACGGCAAGGGCGTCGGCGACGCGGACACGACCGACCTCAACGCGGGCCGCAAGGCCGGCGAGGACAAGGCCCTGTGGCTCAAGACGTCCAACCTCGTGGGGCCCGGCGCGGGCATCCCCACCAAGGGCCAGTGGGTGGTCGGCGACACCGTCGTCAAGACCGTCGACAAGGGCTTCGTCGCCTATGCCGTGACCGACGGCAAGGAGAAGTGGAAGCTCGACGCCCGCGGTGAGATCTGCGGAGTCACCGGCCAACTGACCTCCGACGGCAAGACGGTCGTGATCGTCAAGGACGGCGACAACTGCAACCAGATGAAGCTGGTCGACCTCAAGGCGGGCAAGGAGGTCTGGACGAAGGAGGTCCAGAAGGAGGGCCTCTTCGAGAGCGACATCGACGCCTCGGTGACCTTCACGGGCGACACCATCGCCGTCAACCGCATGGGCGGAACCGGTGCCTACCGGCTCGCCACCGGCGAGCGGCTCTTCTCCGGGATCGGCCCCGAGGGCTGCCAGCCCGCGAGCTACGCCGCGGGCAACGGCAAGATGATCGGCTTCGCCACCTGCATGGACGCCGACAACATCGTCGAGATCCAGGACGCCGACCCGAACACCGGCAAGAAGACCTGGTCCTACCGGCTCCCCAAGGGCTACGCGGTCACCGCCGTCTATTCGGTGAACCCGATCGTCGTCGACGCCTCCAACCGGGAGACCAGCCAGCGCGCCATCCTCGCCCTCAACAACGACGGCACCAAGCGCTCCACGATGTCCGGCGAGGGTTCCTTCCAGCTCAACTGCGGCGGCTCCAGCAGCAGTGAGGGCCTGCAGAACTGCGGCGACGCCGCCGTCGACGGAGCCACCCTCTACCTGAGCACCGCCGCCGAGGGCGGCTTCAACAACGAGATCGTCGCCTTCGACCTCGGGAGCGGCAAGGTCAAGTGGCGCACCGCGGCCGGCGACAAGCGGAACTACGTCCCGGTCAAGGCCGCGAACGGGCAGCTGACCGCCTACCGTCGGGGCGCCCTGGACCAGCCCGGCGAGATCGTCTCGCTGCCGGCCGCCGGCGGGGGCCCCAAGGTCCTCCTGCGCATGCCCTCCGGCTCCTCCGCGAAGATCGAGGGCTCCTTCAACGACGCGTACCGGAGCTACGAGGGCGGCCGGTTCTTCCAGTCCACCACCTCGCTGCTCGGCAACGGCAAGGACGAGAGGCTCCTGATGGTCTTCGGCAAGTGACGGCCTCCGGCCAGCGAACGAGTCCACCGAGCCGCCCACCGAGAGGCAGTAGTACCGCATGAGCATCCCGCCGCCCCCCCACCAGCCGCCGGGCCCCCCGCCGAACCAGCCGCCGAACCAGCCGCCCGCCGGCGGCTTCGGCGGCCCCCCGCCGGTCCCGCCGAACGCCCCGGCCGGCGCGCCGTCGTACGGGTACCCGCAGCAGCAGCCGGGCTACGGCTACCCGCCGCAGCCTCCGCAGACCGTCCCGCAGCCCTCGCTCGGCGCCCCCGCGGCGTCCGGCGGCAACGACAAGCGCACCCAGCTGATGATCGTCGGGGCGGCCCTGGTCGCGATGGCCCTCATCATCGGCGGCGGCTTCTGGTACGTCTCGGGCGACGGGGACGGCGGCGGCACGCGGCCGATCGCCCAGGACGGCCCGAGCGGCTCCCCGGACCCCAAGAACCCGGCGGGCGCGGGCGGCACCGAGAAGGTACCGGCCAACCCCAAGTCGAAGACCCTGCTCAACGTCCCCAGCCCGGCGCCGGAGGACGTGGTCTCCGTCGACGGCTCCTGGCTCACCGACACCACGTACGTGAAGTCGGACCTGGCCAAGGTCGTCGGCTACAACCTGGTCGACGGCGGCAAGAAGTGGGAGCTGCCGCTCCCCGCCAACGTCTGCGGTGCCACCAAGCACATCAGCGACAACAAGACCGCCATCCTCTTCGAGGAGGCCAAGGCGACCCCCGAGAAGAAGTACCCGCAGTGCACCCAGGTCGGCGTCGTCGACCTGAACACGGGCAAGCTCCTCTGGTCCGCCAACGCCAAGTCCGCCACCGGCGGCGACCGGTCCGTGGCCTTCACCGAGGTCACCCTCTCCGGCCAGACCGTCGCCGCGGGCGGCCTCTCCGGCGGCGCCGCCTGGAACCTCACCGACGGCAAGTCGCTGTGGAGCCCCAAGGTCGACGGCCAGGGCTGCTACGACCTCGGCTACGCGGGCGGCGAGGCCCTCGCGGTCCTGCGCAAGTGCGGTCAGAGTCCCAACCAGAGCCTGCTCGCGCAGGTCCTCGATCCGGCCACGGGCGCGCCCAAGTCCTCGTACAAGCTGTCTCCCGGCATCGAGTGGGCGGGCATCATCTCCACCAAGCCGCTGATCGTCGCGGCCGACGTCGGCGACACCGCGAAGAACGCCACGGGCGTCAGCGACCTCTTCGTCATCGACGACGCGGGCCAGCTCAAGTCGCGCATCGGACTGTCGTCCGGCAACTACGCGCCCGAGTGCCCCGCCACCGAGGTCGAGAAGTGCTCGAAGATGGTCGTCGGCAACGGCAAGGTCTACATGCCGACCTACGAGCACGAGGGTTCCTCGGGCTCGGTCGGCCGGACCAACGAGATCGTCTCCTTCGACCTGGAGACCGGCAAGCCCACCTCCGACCGCGCCGACGCCGGTGACCGCTACACCGTCGTCCCGCTGCGCATGGACGGATCGAACGTCATCGCCTACAAGGAGCCCCCGTACGACGGGGGCGGACAGATCGTCAGCATCGACGGCAAGACGATGAAGCAGACCGTCCTCATGCAGAACCCCGCCGACAAGGCGAGCCAGCGGGCCGAGAGCGGCTTCTCGCTGGACCACTCGGAACTGCTCTACCACAACGGCAAGTTCTTCCTCTCCCGCACCATGGTCCGCAAGCCGTACTCGGACAAGGCCGACCCGGAGTACCTGTTCGTCTCCTTCACCGCGAGCTGACACCGGCTCCCGCACCGCGCGACGGGCGCACACGCGCCGAAAAGCACCGAAGCCCCCGGAAGGTCCGCCCTTCCGGGGGCTTCTGCGCGGTATCCGGGACGGCCCGTCGAACATGCGTGTAGCTTGCCGGGTCAGAAGGATCTGGGGTGGGAGCCTTGATGGGCGTACGGGTCATGGTGGTCGACGAGCACCGCCTGCTGGCCGAGGCGCTCGCCTCGGCCCTGAAACTGCGCGGGCACCGGGTGCTCGCGGCGGCCGCGCCTGCGGCCGGGGCGGCCGAGCTGGTCATCGGCCGCGCCCCGGAGGTCTGTCTCTTCGGCACGGCCACCCCCGCCGAACCGGGCGTCTTCGAACCGGTCGCGCGGATCAAGCGGGAGCGCCCGCAGATCGCCGTCGTGGTCCTCGGACCGGTCCCGAGCCCGCGCGGGATCGCGGCCGCCTTCGCCGCCGGCGCCTCGGGCTACGTGCGCCAGGACGAGCGCATCGAGGGCGTCGAGCGGGCCCTGGCCAAGGCCCGGGCGGGGGAGTCGGCCATCTCCCCGCAACTGCTCCAGGGGGCCTTCGCGGAACTCCTCAACCCCGCGGCCCAGCCCGACGACGAGGGCAGCAGGCTGCTGCGGCTGTTGACCCCGCGCGAGGTGGAGGTGCTGGTCCGGGTCGCGGAGGGCGAGGACACCCGGCTGATCGCCGCCGGGATGGACATCGCGCCGAGCACCGCCCGTACGCACGTCCAACGGGTCCTGATGAAGCTCGGCGTGGGATCCCGGCTGGAGGCGGCGGCCATGGCCGCCCGTACGGGACTGCTCGACCGGGCGCTGCTCCCCGTGCGCGAGCAGTGGGAACAGGGGCAACCGGGGCGCTCGTGAGGGGCGGGCCCGTCCGGGGGGCGGTCCCGGGCGACGGGCGATTTCCCCGGAGCCGCGGAATCCGGTAAGCCAGTGCCTGCACGCGTGCCCGCGTGCGTCCGCGAGAGGTAGGAGTGCGCGTGAGCAAGTACCTGGTCACCGGCGGGGCCGGCTATGTGGGCAGCGTCGTCGCCGCCCACCTGCTGGAGGCCGGCCACGAGGTCACCGTCCTCGACAACTTCTCCACCGGCTTCACCCGGGGCGTGCCCGCGGGCGCCACCCTGATCGACGGCCGCATCCAGGACGCCGCCGAGCACCTGGACCCCTCCTACGACGCGGTGCTGCACTTCGCGGCCTCCTCGCAGGTCGGCGAGTCGGTGGCGAACCCCGGCAAGTACTGGGACAACAACGTCGGCGGCACCCTGGCCCTGCTGACCGCGATGCGGGAGGCGGGGGTGCGCAGACTGATCTTCTCCTCCACCGCCGCCACCTACGGGGAGCCGACGGACGGCCCCCTGACGGAACGTTCGGTCACCGCGCCCACCAACCCCTACGGCGCCTCGAAGCTGGCCGTCGACCACATGATCGCGGGGGAGTGCGCGGCGCACGGCCTCGCGGCGGTCTCGCTGCGCTACTTCAACGTGGCCGGCGCCTACGGGGAGTTCGGCGAGCGGCACGACCCCGAGACCCACCTGATCCCGCTGGTCCTCCAGGTCGCCCTGGGGGAGCGGGAGTCGATCTCGGTCTACGGTGAGGACTACCCCACCCCCGACGGCACCTGCGTGCGCGACTACATCCACGTGGCGGACCTCGCCGAGGCCCACCTGGCGGCGCTCACCGCGGCCGCCGAGGGCGAGCACCTGGTCTGCAACCTCGGCAACGGGAGCGGGTTCTCGGTCCGCGAGGTCATCGAGACGGTCCGCAAGGTCACCGGCCACGAGGTCCCCGAGGTCGTGGCCGCGCGCCGGCCGGGAGATCCGGCGGTCCTGGTGGCCTCCGCACGCACGGCCCACGAGCGCCTCGGTTGGACCCCGACCCGCTCCGACCTCACGCGCATCGTCACCGACGCCTGGGGCTTCGCCCGCGCCCGCCGCTGAGCCCGCCGCTGGGCCCGCCGCTGGGCCCGCCGCGCCCCGGCCGCACCACAGGTCCCTCCCCTCCTGTTCGAACCGCGGGCCCCACCCGTACGCGCCTCCCGTACCCCGGTGCGGGGGGCGCGCGTGCGTACGACGGGCGCTGTGCGCGGGCGCTGTGCGCGGGCGCCCGGCGCGCGTACGCCGGGTGAAACCGTCCCCGTGCAACTGCCCGTGGCACTCGCACGGGACGCAATCACCCATGAGCCCTCCCGAATGGGCGAAATCAAGCCACCGCCACGCCCGTTCCGGACCGTCCCACCGGAAAATCGCTCGAAAAACTTCCGCTATTCGGCCAACCACGGGACGTCACCGGGCCTACGCTGATGCGTGACACCGGTGGGGGCCGGTGTTGATTCAGGGGTCGAGACACGCCGGGTACGGCGTCCGGTCCGGGGTAGTGCACAGATGTCGCGGCGGCGGCCGCGGCGGCTCGTGGGCCACCCGGTCCGGGCGTCGTACCAGCAGCAGTCCGTTCCCCGACCCTTGGGGGTTTTGTGGTCCGTATCCGGGTTCTGGTGGTCGACGACCACCGCATCTTCGCCGAGTCTCTGGCAGCCGCGCTCGCGGCCGAGCCGGACGTGGACGTGTCCGCGGCCGGCAGCGGTCCCGCCGCCACGCGCTGCCTGGAACGAGCGGTGGCCGAGGGTCGCCGCTTCGACGTGCTCCTCGTCGATGCCGACCTCGGCGCCGTCGTCGGGGCCCTGCCCGCGCAGCGGGGGTCGGGCTCCGGCCCGCCGACGCCAGTGTCCGACGGGATCGCCCTCGTCGCGGGCGTACGGGTGGCCCACCCGGGCGTCCGTACGGTGGTCCTCGCCGAGCGCGACGACCCGCGCCGGGCCGCGCTCGCCCTCCAGGCGGGAGCCTCGGGGTGGGTGGCGAAGGACTGCTCGCTGTCCCGGTTGCTGGCCGTCGTGCGGGGGGTGCTCCGCGAGGAGACCCACCTGCCGCCCGCGCTGCTCACCGGGGTGCTGCGCGAGCTGACCGCCGCCCGCAAGCACCGCAGCGACAGCGAACAACTGGTGGAGTCCCTCACCCCGCGCGAGCACGAGGTGCTGCGCTGCATGGTGGCCGGCCTGGGCCGCAAGGACGTGGCGGCGCGGTTGTTCCTCTCCCCGCACACCGTCCGCACCCACATGCAGAACGTGCTGGGCAAGCTGGGCGTGCACTCCACCCTGGCCGCGGTGGCCCTGGCCCGGCGGGCCGGGGTGCGGCCCGCGGAACTAGCCGGGGATGTTGTCGAACGGAGCGGTCAGCCGGCGTAGCAGCCCGGCCAGATCGCCCCGTTGGCCCGCGGAGAGGCGGCCCAGGATCGCCCGTTCCTGGGCCAGCAGGCCGGCGAGCGACTGGTCCGCGCGGTCGCGCCCCTCGGGCGTGAGTCGAACCAGTACTCCGCGCCGGTCGCTGGGGTCCGGGAGGCGCTCGACCAGGCCCTTCTTCGCGAGCCGGTCGATGCGGTTCGTCATGGTGCCCGAGGTGACGAGCGTCTGGGTCAGGAGTTGCCCGGGGGAGAGCTGGTACGGCGCGCCGGCCCGGCGCAGCGACGTCAGGACGTCGAACTCCCAGGGCTCCAGTCCGTGCTCGGAGAAGGCGAGCCTTCGGGCGCGGTCGAGGTGGCGCGCGAGCCGGCTGACCCGGCTGAGCACCTCCAGCGGTTCCACGTCGAGGTCAGGGCGCTCCCGCCGCCATGCCGCGACCAGTCGATCGACCTCGTCCTCCATGCCGATCAGTGTAAGGGGTCTGTCGACATGAAGTCTCTTCAATTCAAGAATCTTGACATCGAGATATATTCTCGCCGAGCATGGGGCATGGAGGGGGCCGGAACGGCTTCCGCTTCCGACCGCCCCACCAGTAGGGAGGCTCGAACATGCATTCCGACACCGCACCCGCCGAGCGCACCGCCGCGTTCGACGGCTCCACCCCTTCCGCGCCCACCTGGGATCCCCAGCAGTACCTCCGCCACGCGGGACACCGCACCCGCCCCTTCCTCGACCTGCTGAACCGGATATCCGAGCTGCCGACCCGCCCCGCCCGCATCGCCGACCTGGGCTGCGGCCCCGGCAACGTGACCGCGCTGCTCGCCGAACGCTGGCCCGACGCCCGGATCACCGGCTACGACCTCTCCCCGGAGATGCTCCACCGGGCCGCCGAGGAGTACGCCGGACCCACCTCGGGCGGCGGCAGCCTCGACTTCGCCCACGGGGACCTCGCGAGCTGGCTGCCCGAGGAGACGTACGACCTGATCGTCTCCAACGCGGCCCTCCAGTGGGTGCCCAGCCACCCCGGCTCCTTCGCCCCCTGGATCAACGGCCTGCGACCCGGCGGCACCTTCGCCTTCCAGATCCCCGGCAACTTCACGGCGCCCAGCCACCGGCTGCTCGCCGAGCTGTGCGACACCCCGACCTGGCGGCACCGGCTCGCCGGCCACGGCGCCCGCTACATCCACATCCTGGAATCCGCCGAGTACTTCACCCGGCTCACCGAGCTGGGTTGCGCCGTCGACGTGTGGGAGACCACCTACTACCAGCTCCTCGAAGGGCCCGACCCCGTCCTCGACTGGGTCAAGGGCACCGCCCTGCGGCCCGTGCTCACCGCCCTCGGGGACGACCGCGAGGCCGTCGAGCGCTTCCTGGCCGAATACCGCGAGGCCCTGCGCGCGGCCTACCCGCCCGGCCCGCACGGCACCGTCTTCCCGTTCCGGCGCATCTTCGCCATCGCACGCAAGGAGGCATGACCGTGCTCACCGCCCTGGACCACGTGCAACTCGCCGCGCCTCCCGGATCCGAGGACAGGCTGCGCGCCTACTACCAAGAGGTCCTCGGCATGACGGAGGTCCCCAAACCGCCCGTCCTCGCCGCCCGCGGGGGCTGCTGGTTCGCCGCCGGACCGGTGCGGCTGCACCTCGGGGTGGAAGAGGACTTCACACCCGCCCGCAAGGCCCACCCCGGACTGCGGGTGACCGGCATCGAGGGGTACGCGCGCAGACTCCGCGACCGCGGCGCCGAGGTCGTCTGGGACGACGCCCTGCCGGGCCACAGGCGGTTCTACTCCCAGGACCCGGTGGGCAACCGGCTGGAGTTCCTGGAGGCCGCCGGCCCGCCGGCCCGCGAGGCCTGACACGACGGCGCCCCGCCACCGGAGGTCCGGTGGCGGGGCGCCGTCACGGCGGGGGCGGCTCGTGCGCGCCGCCCGCTCAGCTCTTGCGGTGGCCCACCAGCCGGGGCCGGGCCTCCAGGTTCTCCAGGCCGTGCCAGGACAGGTTCACCAGGTGCGCCGCGACCTCGGCCTTCTTCGGCTGCCGGGTCTCCAGCCACCACTGGCCCGTCAGCGCCACCATCCCGACCAGCGCCTGCGCGTACAGCGGGGCCAGCTTCGGGTCGAAACCGCGGGCCTTGAACTCCAGCCCGAGGATGTCCTCGACCTGGGTGGCGATATCGCTGATCAGCGAGGCGAAGGTGCCCGTCGACTGGGCCACCGGGGAGTCCCGGACCAGGATCCGGAAACCGTCCGTGTAGTTCTCGATGTAGTCGAGCAGAGCGAACGCGGCCTGCTCCAGCAACTCCCGCGGGTGCCCCGCCGTCAGCGCGCCGGTCACCCCGTCCAGCAGCTGGCGCATCTCGCGGTCGACGACCACCGCGTAGAGCCCTTCCTTGCCCCCGAAGTGCTCGTACACCACCGGCTTGGACACCCCGGCCTTCGCCGCGATCTCTTCCACCGACGTCCCCTCGAAGCCCTTCTCGGCGAAGAGGGCGCGGCCGATGTCCAGCAGTTGCTGGCGCCGCTCGGCGCCCGTCATCCGGACCCGGCGGCCCCGCCTGGGCTTGTCGCTGCTGGAACTGTTGCCGTCGATCGCCACGTCCCCCATCATGCCGCGTTCGAGGTCTCTTCCTTGCGCCGGGCATCGATCCTGGCGTCCGAGGGCCAGCGCACGTCGCTCGCCCATCCCAGCTGTTCGAACCAGCGGATCAGGCGCGCGCTGGAGTCGACCTGGCCGCGCAGCACCCCGTGCCGCGCCGACGTCGGATCGGCGTGGTGCAGGTTGTGCCAGGACTCCCCGCAGGACAGCACCGCCAGCCACCACACGTTGCCCGAGCGGTCCCGGGACTTGAACGGTCGCTTGCCCACCGCGTGGCAGATCGAGTTGATCGACCAGGTCACGTGGTGCAGCAGCGCCACCCGCACCAGCGAGCCCCAGAAGAACGCGGTGAAGGCGCCCCACCAGGACATCGTCACCAGACCGCCGACCAGCGGCGGGATCGCCAGCGAGACGTTCGTCCACAGCACGAAGTCGCGCGAGATCCGCCGGATCGCCGGGTCCTTGATCAGGTCGGGGGCGTACTTCTGCTGATCGGTCTGCTCCTCGTCGAAGAGCCAGCCGATGTGGGCCCACCACAGGCCCTTCATCAGCGCCGGCACGGTCTCGCCGAAGCGCCACGGCGAATGCGGGTCGCCCTCGTGGTCGGAGTACTTGTGGTGCTTGCGGTGGTCCGCGACCCAGCGCACCAGCGGACCCTCCACCGCCATGGACCCCATCACGGCCAGCGCGATCCGCAGCGGCCGCTTCGCCTTGAAGGAACCGTGCGTGAAGTAGCGGTGGAAGCCGATCGTGATGCCGTGGCACGCCAGGAAGTACATGAACACCATCAGCCCCAGGTCCAGCCAGCTCACCCCCCAGCCCCAGACCAAGGGGACGGCCACCAGCAGCGCGAGGAAGGGCACCGTGATGAACAGCAGCAGCGCGATCTGCTCGATCGACCGCTTCTGCTCGCCGCCGCGCGTCGCGGACGGATCCGGGGCTGACTCTTGGGAGGGCGACGCGGAGGCGTCCTCGACCAGATCGGGACTGCGGGTCATGGGGTTCCCTGGGGGGTGAGAGGTCGGCAGGCTCCGGGTCCACGGACCTACGGGCCCGTAACCTACGGCAACGTAAGTATGGCAAAGCCGGCTCACAGGGCAAGAGGAGCGCGCTCGCGTCGCCCGTACGCGGGCCCGCGCGTGTCCGCGTACCGGTCGCTCTACCGGGGCACGGGCACGGGCCACCTATCCTGGTGTCGTCGGACAGCGCGGTCCGCACGGGCAGCCCGGGCTGCGCACATCAGGACGGCATGCGCCGCGCGTACCCGGGAGCCCCCCGCCCAGTAGCGCTCGAACACTGCAAGGAGCCGCACCTGTGAGCAGTGCTGACCAGGCCGCCCAGGCCCCCGCCAGCCAGGCCCCCGCCACGCCGGCCGCCGCCTCGCCCGCCGAGACGGCCAACGCGGAGCTGCGCGCGGACATCCGCCGCCTCGGCGACCTCCTCGGGGAGACCCTCGTCCGCCAGGAGGGCCGAGACCTCCTCGACCTCGTCGAGCGAGTACGCGCGCTCACCCGGACCGACGGCGAAGCCGCCGCCGAGCTGCTCGGCGACATCGACCTGGAGACCGCCGCCAAGCTGGTGCGCGCCTTCTCCACCTACTTCCACCTCGCCAACGTCACCGAGCAGGTGCACCGCGGCAAGGAGCTGAGGGCCCACCGCGCCGCCGAGGGCGGCCTCCTCGCCCGTACCGCCGACATGCTCAAGGACGCCGATCCCGAGCACCTGCGCGACACGGTCAAGAACCTCAACGTCCGCCCGGTCTTCACCGCGCACCCCACCGAGGCCGCCCGCCGCAGCGTCCTGAACAAGCTGCGCCGCATCGCCGCCCTGCTGGAGGAGCCCGTCGCCGGCGCCGGCGAGCGCCGCCGCCACGACCTGCGGCTCGCCGAGAACATCGACCTCGTCTGGCAGACCGACGAACTGCGCGTCGTGCGCCCCGAGCCCGCCGACGAGGCCCGCAACGCCATCTACTACCTCGACGAGCTGCACGCCGGCGCCGTCGGCGACGTCCTGGAGGACCTCGCCGCCGAACTCCAGCGCGTCGGCGTCGAGATTCCGCCCGGCACCCGCCCGCTGACCTTCGGCACCTGGATCGGCGGCGACCGCGACGGCAACCCCAACGTCACCCCCGAGGTCACCCGGGACGTGCTGATCCTCCAGCACGAGCACGGCATCACCGACGCCCTCGAACTCGTCGACTTCCTGCGCGGGCTGCTCTCCAACTCCATCCGCTACACCGGAGTGACCGAAGAGCTGCTCCTCTCCCTGCAGGGCGACCTGGAACGGCTCCCCGAGATCAGCCCGCGCTACAAGCGGCTGAACGCCGAGGAGCCCTACCGCCTCAAGGCCACCTGCATCCGGCAGAAGCTCGTCAACACCCGCGAGCGCCTCGCCAAGGGCACCGCCCACGAGGAGGGCCGCGACTACCTCGGCACCGCCGAGCTGCTCACGGACCTCACCCTCATCCAGACCTCCCTGCGCGCGCACCGCGGCGCCCTCTTCGCCGACGGCCGCATGGACCGCACCATCCGCACGCTGGCCGCCTTCGGCCTCCAGCTCGCCACCATGGACGTCCGCGAGCACGCGGACGCCCACCACCACGCGCTGGGCCAGCTCTTCGACCGCCTCGGCGAGGAGTCCTGGCGCTACGCCGACATGCCCCGCGACTACCGCGGCAAGCTGCTGGCGAAGGAACTGCGCTCGCGCCGCCCGCTGGCCCCCACCCCGGCCCCCCTCGACGCCGCCGGTCAAAAGACCCTCGGCGTCTTCGGCGCCATCAGGGACGCCTTCGAGAAGTTCGGCCCCGAGGTCATCGAGTCGTACATCATCTCGATGTGCCAGGGCGCCGACGACGTCTTCGCCGCCGCCGTCCTCGCCCGCGAGGCCGGCCTGATCGACCTGCACGGCGGCTGGGCCAAGATCGGCATCGTCCCGCTCCTGGAGACCACCGACGAGCTCAAGGCCGCCGACGTCATCCTCGACGAGATGCTCGCCGACCCCTCCTACCGGCGCCTCGTCTCCCTGCGCGGCGACGTCCAGGAGGTCATGCTCGGCTACTCGGACTCCTCCAAGTTCGGCGGCATCACCACCTCCCAGTGGGAGATCCACCGCGCCCAGCGCCGGCTGCGCGACGTCGCCCACCGCTACGGCGTGCGCCTGCGCCTCTTCCACGGCCGCGGCGGCACCGTCGGCCGCGGCGGCGGCCCCTCGCACGACGCGATCCTCGCCCAGCCCTGGGGCACCCTGGAGGGCGAGATCAAGGTCACCGAGCAGGGCGAGGTCATCTCCGACAAGTACCTCGTCCCCTCCCTGGCCCGCGAGAACCTGGAGCTGACCGTCGCGGCCACCCTCCAGGCCTCCGCCCTGCACACCGCCCCGCGCCAGTCCGACGACGACCTGGCCCGCTGGGACGCCGCCATGGACATCGTCTCGGACGCCGCGCACGACGCCTACCGCGCGCTGGTCGAGGACCCGGACCTGCCGTCGTACTTCTTCGCGGCCACCCCCGTCGACCAGCTCGCCGACCTGCACCTGGGCTCGCGCCCCTCGCGCCGCCCCGACTCCGGCGCCGGTCTCGACGGACTGCGTGCCATCCCGTGGGTCTTCGGCTGGACCCAGTCCCGCCAGATCGTCCCCGGCTGGTACGGCGTCGGCTCCGGCCTCAAGGCACTTCGCGAGGCCGGCCAGGACGCGGCCCTCGGCGAGATGGGCGAGCGCTGGCACTTCTTCCGCAACTTCCTCTCCAACGTCGAGATGACGCTGGCCAAGACGGACCTGCGGATCGCCCGCCACTACGTCGACACCCTCGTGCCCGAGAACCTCAAGCACGTCTTCGCGCGCATCGAGGCCGAGCACGAGCTGACCGTCCGCGAGGTCCTGCGGATCACGGGCGGGCAGCGCCTGCTGGACTCCAACCCGGTCCTCCAGCAGACCTTCTCCGTCCGCGACGCCTACCTGGACCCGATCTCCTACCTCCAGGTCTCCCTGCTGGCCCGCCAGCGTGCCGCCGCCGCCCGCGGCGAGGAGGCGGACCCGCTGCTGGCCAGGGCCCTGCTGCTGACCGTCAACGGCGTCGCCGCCGGTCTGCGCAACACCGGCTGAACCGCCCCGTACGCGAAGGAGCCCCCCGCCGGATCGGCGGGGGGCTTCCTCGTGGGGCCGTGGGACGGCTCCGTCAGGAGTTGTAGGAGGACTGAGCGCGCTCCAGGCCCTCCTGGAGTAGGCACTCCACCGCGTCCGCGGACCGGTCCACGAACCAGTCCAGCTCCTTGCGCTCCGTTGAGGAGAAGTCCTTCAGGACGAAGTCCGCGACCTGCATCCGGCCCGGCGGGCGGCCGATGCCGCAGCGCACCCGGTGGTAGTCGGGGCCCATCGACTTCGTCATCGACTTCAGGCCGTTGTGGCCGTTGTCCCCGCCGCCCAGCTTCACCCGCAGCGTCGGGTAGTCGATGTCCAGCTCGTCGTGGACGGCGACGATCCGGTCCAGGGGCACCTTGTAGAAGTCGCGCAGGGCCGTGACCGGGCCGCCCGACAGGTTCATGAACGACATCGGCTTCGCCAGCACCACCCGACGGTTCGCCGGTCCGGGCGGGCCGATGCGGCCCTCGACCACCTGGGCCCGCGTCTTGTGGGCCTTGAACTTCCCGCCGATCCGCTCGGCCAGCAGGTCGGCCACCATGAAGCCGATGTTGTGGCGGTTGCCCGCGTACTCCGGCCCCGGGTTGCCCAGGCCCACGATCAGCCAGGGTGCCGCGTCGTCCGACATCAAAAGCTCCTCGGTTCCTCTACGAAGACGACCGCCGTCCCGCTCCAGTGGAGCCGGACGGCGGTCGGTCGGCAACTGCTGTGGTGGGGCGAGGCTCAGGCCTCGGTGCCCTCGGCGTCGGCAGCCGGCTCCTCGGCCTGCGGGGCCACGACCTGCAGGACGGCCAGGTCGCCGTCGACGGCCAGGGTGGTGCCCTTCGGGAGGACCAGGTCCTTGGCGTGGATGGTGGCGCCGGCCTCCAGGCCCGCGATCGAGACGGTGACCTCGGTCGGGATGTGGGTGGCCTCGGCCTCGACGGAGACGGTGTTCTGGAGGGTCTCCAGCATGTTGCCGCCCGGGGCCAGCTCGCCCTCGGTGACGATCGCGACGTCGATGGTGACCTTCTCGCCCTTCTTGACGATCAGGAAGTCGACGTGGGAGATCGAGCGCTTCAGCGGGTGCTTCTGCACGGCCTTCGGGATGACCAGCTCGGTGCCGCCGTCCGCGAAGTCCAGGGAGATCAGGACGTTCGCGGTGCGGAGCGCCAGCTGCAGGGCGTGGGCGTTGACGCTGACGTGGCGGGACTCGGTGCCGTGGCCGTAGATGACCGCGGGGGTCTGACCGTCACGACGGGCCTGGCGGGCAGAGCCCTTGCCGAAGTCGGTGCGGGTCTCGGCGGCAAGCTTGATCTCGGGCATCTTCACTCCTCGTGGGGTGACGGAAACGGACGAGTCACCCGGCCGGAACGGCCTGCTACGAAGAGCGCGTCGATAACGGAGCATCCGTACCGGAAAACAGGTACGGCCTCCCTCGCCGAGCAACTCGTGGAGTGTACCCGGCGGGGAGGCCGTACCCAAAAACGATCTACGGCGCCATGAGCGCCACGACCGGTGCTCCTACTGCTGCTCTTCGAAGAGGCTGGTGACCGAGCCGTCCTCGAAGACCTCGCGGACCGCGCGGGCGATCATCGGGGCGATCGACAGGACCGTGATCTTGTCGAGCTCCAGATCGGACGGGTCCGGCAGGGTGTTCGTGAAGACGAACTCGCTGACCTTGGAGTTCTTCAGGCGGTCGGCGGCCGGGCCCGACAGGATGCCGTGCGTGGCCGTCACGATGACGTCCTCGGCGCCGTGCGCGAAGAGCGCGTCGGCCGCGGCGCAGATGGTGCCACCGGTGTCGATCATGTCGTCGACCAGGACGCAGACGCGACCCTTGACCTCACCGACGACCTCGTGGACGGTCACCTGGTTGGCGACGTCCTTGTCGCGACGCTTGTGCACGATGGCCAGCGGCGCGTCCAGGCGGTCGCACCAGCGGTCGGCCACGCGCACGCGGCCGGCGTCCGGGGAGACGATCGTCAGCTTGGAGCGGTCCACCTTGGCGCCCACGTAGTCCGCGAGGACCGACAGGGCCGAGAGGTGGTCCACCGGGCCGTCGAAGAAGCCCTGGATCTGGTCCGTGTGCAGGTCGACCGTCAGGATGCGGTCGGCACCCGCGGTCTTCAGCAGGTCGGCGACCAGGCGGGCCGAGATCGGCTCGCGGCCCTTGTGCTTCTTGTCCTGGCGGGCGTAGCCGTAGGACGGGACGATCACGGTGATGGAGCGTGCCGACGCGCGCTTGAGCGCGTCGATCATGATCAGCTGCTCCATGATCCACTTGTTGATCGGAGCCGTGTGGCTCTGGATCAGGAAGCAGTCCGCGCCGCGAGCCGACTCCTGGAAGCGGACGTAGATCTCACCGTTCGCGAAGTCGAAAGCCTTGGTCGGCACGAGGCCGACTCCCAGCTGGTGTGCGACCTCCTCGGCCAGCTCGGGGTGGGCGCGGCCGGAGAAGAGCATCAGCTTCTTCTCGCCGGTCGTCTTGATCCCGGTCACAGCACTGTCTCCTCAGACGTGTGGAAAGCTGCTCGCCCCCGTGTGCGTCCGTCCCGCACACGGTGAGCCAGCCGAATTGCGTTCACCTATCACGGTACGCCGTCACGGGCGCACCTGTTTCCGGTCAGTTCACCTCAGCGGTGGCCGGAGTCCTCCTGCGGCGACGACTGCGCCGCCGTCGCGGCCGCGCTGCCGGGCCGCTTGCGGGCCACCCAGCCCTCGATATTCCGCTGCTGGCCACGGGCCACGGCCAGGGCACCGGCCGGGACGTCCTTGGTGATCACCGAGCCGGCGGCCGTGTAGGCACCGTCCCCGATGGTGACGGGAGCCACAAACATGTTGTCCGAGCCCGTCTTGCAGTGTGAGCCGACGGTCGTGTGGTGCTTGTGTTCCCCGTCGTAGTTCACGAAGACGCTGGCCGCGCCGATGTTCGTGTACTCGCCGATCGTCGCGTCGCCCACGTACGAGAGGTGGGGGACCTTGGTGCCCTCGCCGATCGTCGCGTTCTTCATCTCCACGTACGTGCCGGCCTTGGCCTTGAGGCCGAGGTTCGTGCCCGGACGGAGGTAGGCGAAGGGGCCCACGGTGGCCTGCTCGCCGATCACGGCGCTGTCGGCGACGGTGTTGTCCACCCGGGCGCGCGGACCCACGTGGGTGTCCTTGAGCCGGGTGTTGGGGCCGACCTCGGCGCCCTCGGCGACGTGGGTGGAGCCCAAGAGCTGGGTGCCCGGGTGGACCAGGGCGTCCTGCCCGAAGGTCACCGTCACGTCCACGAAGGTGGACGCCGGGTCCACGACCGTCACGCCCGCGAGCATCGCCCGCTCCAGCAGGCGCGCGTTCAGCAGGGCGCGGGCCTCGGCCAGCTGCACCCGGTTGTTGATCCCGAGGATCTGCCGGTGGTCGGCGCCGACCGCCGCGCCGACGCGGTGGCCCGCCTCGCGCAGGATGCCGAGCACGTCGGTGAGGTACTCCTCGCCCTGGCTGTTGTCCGTGCGGACCTTGCCGAGGGCGTCCGTGAGGAGGGCGCCGTCGAAGGCGAACACCCCGGAGTTGATCTCGCGGATCGCGCGCTGCGCGTCGGTGGCGTCCTTGTGCTCGACGATCGCGGTCACGGCGCCGGTGGCCGGGTCGCGGACGATGCGGCCGTAGCCGGTGGAGTCCGGCACCTCGGCGGTGAGCACGGTGACGGCGTTGCCGTCGGCCTCGTGCGCGGCGGCGAGCGCGTGGAGGGTCTCGCCGGTCAGCAGCGGGGTGTCACCGCAGACGACGACCACGGTGCCGGTGATCTCGCCGCCGAGCTCTTCGAGGGCCATGCGGACGGCGTGCCCGGTGCCGTTCTGCTCGTACTGGACGGCGGTGCGGACGCCGGCGTCGGCCTCGGCGAGGTGCGCGGTGACCTGCTCGCGGGCGTGGCCCACGACGACCACGAGGTGGGTCGGGTCCAGTTCGCGGGAGGCGGCGACCACGTGACCGACGAGCGAACGCCCGGAGATCTCGTGCAGAACCTTGGGAGTGGCCGACTTCATGCGGGTGCCTTCACCCGCTGCGAGTACGACGACGGCTGCCGGGCGGGTTGCGCTCACGGGTGTGCCCTTCGGCTTCGGGTGGTGGACGCACGAAGGATACCGGGGGGTTGCCCACCGAAAACGAAGCCGGGTCCCGACCGAGGAAGTCAGGACCCGAACAAGTGAAGCTCCCCCGCCAGGACTCGAACCCGGACTTAAGGCACCAAAAGCCTCAGTGCTGCCAATTACACCACAGGGGATGGCAATCCAGGTTGAATCGGACATCCTTGCCCTGCCGCTCAACCGGACGCCCCTACTATGCCGCACCACCGGCCCCGGACGCGACGGTAAACCCCCCGGGTGTTCCGGGGCCCCTGCGTAGGCTGGACGGCATGACCAGTACGGGGGAAGAGCGGGGCGGGGTCGGACGGGACGGACCGTGGTGGTGGGGGCGGCCGAGGGCCGCCGCGTTGGACGTGGGACTCGGCGCGGTGTCCGCCGTCGAGTGCGCGCTGGAAGGGGTGCCCTTCGCCCACGAGGCGGGGATCCCGGTCCCCCTCGGGGTGTTGTTCGGACTCGTGGTGGGGGCCACGCTCGTCCTGCGCCGCCGGTGGCCGGTCGCGGTGGTCCTCGTCGGCATCGCCGTCGCGCCGGCGATGATGGGCTTCCTGCTCGGGGTGGTCGGGCTCTACACGCTGGCCGCCTGGGAGGCGCCCCGCCGGGTGGTCGCGACCCTGACCGCCATGTCCCTCGCCGGGACCTTCGTGGTGACGTACCTGCGCACCCGCGGGGACGTGGACGCCGACACCACGCTCGTCGTCGTGCTGTCCGGCTTCATGGCCGTGGCCCTGACCGTGCCGCCCGTCCTCCTCGGCCTCTACCTCGGCGCGCGGCGCCGGCTGATGGAGAGCCTCCAGGAGCGCGCGGACTCCCTCGAAAGAGAACTGTCGCTGCTCGCCGACCGGGCCGAGGAGCGCGCCGAGTGGGCCCGTACGGAGGAACGGACGCGGATCGCCCGCGAGATGCACGACGTGGTGGCGCACCGGGTGTCGCTGATGGTGGTGCACGCGGCGGCCCTCCAGGCGGTGGCGCTGAAGGACCCCGCCAAGGCCGCCCGGAACGCGGCGCTGGTCGGCGACATGGGCCGGCAGGCGCTGACCGAGCTGCGGGAGATGCTCGGCGTGTTGCGGTCCGGGCCTGCGGCGCCGCGCCCCCGGAGCGTGCCCCCGGCGGTGGTGGTTCCGGTGGGCGGGACCGAGGACGGGCCCTCGCTGGCCGAGCTGGAGCACCTGGTGGGGCAGTCCCGGGCGGCCGGGATGAGCGTGGAGATGGTGGTGCAGGGGGACGCGGGGGCGTATCCCGGGGAAGTGGAGCAGACGGCCTACCGGGTGGTGCAGGAGGCGCTCACCAACTGCCACAAGCACGCCCCCGGCGCCCGGGTCGTCGTACGCCTCGCCCACCGGGACGGGGAGGTGGCGATGCAGGTGGAGAACGGGCCCTGCGCGGCGGACGCGGGCCGGCCCGAGCTGCCGAGCGGCGGCAACGGGCTCGTCGGGATGCGCGAGCGGGTGCTCGGGCTCGGCGGGGTGTTCGTCTCGGGGCCGACGGACGCGGGCGGCTTCAGGGTGTCGGCGGTGCTGCCCGGCGTCGCGGGCTGAGGTGTCGCGGGCTGGGGCGCCGCGGGTCGGGGTGTCGCGGGCTGGGGCGCCGCGTCAGGACTCCGTGGTGAGGCGGGCCGGCTGGAGGCCCGTCAGCAGGAGGGTGAAGGCCTCGTCGAGGCTCGCCCCCAGGTACCAGTCGCCGGTGTGGTCGATCCCGTAGACCCGGCCCTCGCGGTCGATGGCCAGATGGGAACCGCCGTCGGAGTCCGTGCCCAGCGGGCTGAGCTCCGTGGACAGGGCCCGGCCGAGGTCGGCGAAGGTACGGGCCAGGTGGAGGCCGGTCAGCGGGTCCAGGCGGACCGGCGTCGGTGCTATCTGGCGTCCCGGCCCGGGGGCGCTCACCGTCAGCCCGCCGAACTCGGCCCAGGCCTCGACGGCGGCCGGGAAGACGGTGTGCCGGTGGCCGGCCGGGGTGGTGTGGTCGCGCAGGGCGTCGGCCCAGTACTCGGCCTGCTTGATGTCCCAGCGGCCCGGCTCCCACCCGGCGGTGCGCAGGGCGGCGTCCACGGCGGCGGGGAAGCGGGTCGCCGAGGAACGGCCGTAGGAGGAAGAGGAGGAGGGTGCGGTGGCGGTCATGTGACTACTCGGGGTGGGTGAGGTCGACGGGACGTACGCCGAAGTGGTTGAGGAGGGCGTC
Source organism: Streptomyces sp. NPDC088097 (assembly GCF_044741845.1). NCBI lineage: Bacteria > Bacillati > Actinomycetota > Actinomycetes > Kitasatosporales > Streptomycetaceae > Streptomyces > Streptomyces sp. NPDC088097. The sequence goes on along the minus strand of NZ_JBIUTJ010000010.1, from coordinate 117,066 downwards.
GCAGGAACGGCACGGGGGCGCGTAGCTGCCGTGGAGCGGGTCGCCGTCCTCGCGGATGCGGCGCGCGGTGATGCGGGACTGCTTCAGGGAGCGACGGGCCTCGCTCGCGGTGAGGGGCTTGCGGGAGGCGCGACGGCTGCGGGCGCCCTCGACGGCGGCGAGGTGGCGGGAGAGCAGGATGGCCTCCGGACATCGGCCGGTGAAGCGTTCCCGCTGGCCGCTGGTGAGGGTGTCGAGGAAGTCCTGGACGAGGGGGTGGAGGGCGGGCGGCTGGTCGCCCTTGCCGGCCGTTCCGGTGAGGGTCTCCCCGCGCACGGACAGGGCGGCGGCGACGGTGGGCAGGATGCCGTCGCGGCGGAACTTGAGCACGGGCGCCGCGGTGGGCCCGTCGGCGCTACCCCAGCGCAGTCGGGGGTCGCCGACGGCTCCGGCCTCGGCCGCGTCGGCGCGATCTGCCGTGTGGTGCGTGGTCGCGGTCTGCATGGTCGCTTCTTCCCTCCCGTGGCGGCGGTGGTGGCCGTGGTGACGCGGGCCCCCGTGCCGGGGGGACAGCCTGTCAAATGTCCCCTGTGGTGTGGAAGCGGGGTCGAATATTCGTATCAATTCGGATGTTCCCGCCCGGTGCGCGCCACCGTGGCCGGCGGACGGGTGAGGGTCTTGCCGGAACACATAGGCTGTGGTGAACCAGCCGGATCCAGCAGGGGGCTACCGCCATGACGACAGGTCGGCTCGGGCAGCACGCCGCGCCACCCAACGCCGCTTACTCGGGGCAGGTCGTGCACTTCCCGGACCCCGTCCGGGCCGCTCGGCATCCCCGCGGAGTCCGCATGGACGCGGAAGGGCATCCCGACTTCGCCCCCTACGCGCGCGCGGCGGTGGAGATCGCCGAGCCCCCGGAGGGCTTCGGCGTGGACGAACTGCGACTGACGGACTGCGTGTCCGCGAACGCGGCGATGAAGGCCTCCGGCCACGCGCTGTGGGACACCGTCGGACCGGTGGCGACCCCGCACGGATGGACCTGGCACCACGTGTCCGGCTCGCGCCGGATGGAGCTGGTCCCGGTCGAGGTGAAGGCGCTGCTGCGACACCACGCGGGCCTGGTGACGGCCCCGGTGGACCACGACAAGCGCGGCACACGGGCGTTGCAGGAGCTGCGCCCGGTGCACATGGGGCTGCCCAAGACGGTGGTCTCGGTGTCGGAGGAGCAGGTGCAGGGGGTCGAGGAGGACCTCGGCTACCGGCTGCCCGAGGCGTACCGATCCTTCTTGAAGGCGGCGGGCGGTTGCGCGCCGGTGGGCGCGGGCCTGTTCGTGGAGCTGGGCATGCTCGTCGACCAGCCCTTCTTCACGGTGCGCGAGGAGGCGGCGGTCAACGACCTCGTCTACGCGAACAAGTGCCTGCGGGACCACCTCACGAAGGACTACCTGTGCGTGGCCTTCGTCCAGGGCGGGTTGCTCGCGGTGAAGGTGCGCGGCGAGGGGGCCGGATCCGTCTGGTTCTCCCCGTACGACGACGGCCGCGACCGGGACGGCTGGTCGGTCCAGGAGCGCGTGGAGCGGCTGTTGCTTCCGTGCGGTGCCGATTTCGACGCCTTCCTGGAGGGTTTGGCGGGCAATCCGCCGGAGCTGGAGACGGTGGCCGGTCTGATGGTGGACGGCGGATTCGCGCGCGCGGTTCCGGTGTCGCCTTCCACGTCGGGTGAGGGGTGATCGCGCGGTGGTGACCTTCGCGCAGGCGCAGGAGCGCGCCGAGGAGTGGATCAACGGGGACGTGCCCGGCTACCAGCACCGTGAGGTGCGGGTACGGGAGTTCGGCCTCGGGTTCGTCGTGTGGGCCGAGGACCGGCCGGCCGGACCGGTGTCCGGCGGTGGCCGGCAGCGGCTGGTGATCGCCCGGGACAGCGGCGAGGTGACCCTGTGGCCCGGCCTGCCGGTGGGCGAGGTCATCCGGCGCTACGAGGAGGAGTACGGGGCCGCGGCCGCGGCCGCCGCCTCGGAGGCATCGGTTCCGCCGCCGCGCATCGACGCGGAGCAGACCTCCTTCATGCTGAGCCCGCCCGAGTGGCTCCAGGAGGCGGCGGACCGCGCGGGGATCCCGCCGGCGAACCCGGCTCCCGCGCCCGCGCCGGCCGCCCCGGCCTCCCCGGTCGAGGCGCCCGTGGCTCCGCCGGCTCCGGTGGGGGCGCCCGGTCCGGTGCCGTTGCGGCGCGGGGGAGAGGTGCCCTACGAGCCCACCGCGAACGACGGGGTCCCCTCCGGGAACACGCCGTGGGCCGGTACCGATGTGAACTCCGGTGCGGACCAGGGGTCCGTACCGCTGCCCGCGACCGTGTTCGCGCCGCCGCTGTCCGGCTACGACCTGGACGAGGCCCCGGGCTCCGGCTCCGGGGTGGCCCCGGAGGCCCGGACCACGCTGATGCCGGGCGGCAGCCGGTTGCCGCGGACCACGATCGCTCCGGCGCTCAACGCTCCCGACAGCCAGGGGGGTCAGGCCGGTCCCGCGGGTCAGGCCGGTCCCGCGGCCGGGGCTCCGGCCCCCGCCCCGGTCGCGCAGGGCGCGGCCGACATCGCCGACGCGCCGACCAGCCGGGCCTACGTGTCCCGGCCGGGCGGCTCGTCCGGTGGGCCCGGCGCCCCGACCCCGCCCGGTCCGCCCGGCGCTCCGGGTGCTCCCGGCGGCGGTGCGCCGCAGCACGCGGCGACGATGCTGGCCGGTCCCGGTGGCGTGCCCGCCCCTCCCGGCACCCCGCCCGCGCCGCCCGGTCCGCCGGGCGCTCCCGGCTCCCACGGTGGCCCGGGTGCGCACCGGTCCTCGGGCAGCGGGCTCGACCACGCCGCCACGATGTTGGCCGGTCCGGCCGTCGTACAGCCGCCGGGCGCTCCCGGCACGCCCGCTCCTCCCGGTCCGCCCGGCGCTCCGGGTGCTCCCGGCTCCCACGGTGGCCCGGGTGCGCCCGGCGCTCCGGGGGGCGGGCTCGACCACGCCGCCACGATGTTGGCCGGTCCCGCCGTCGTCCAGCCCCCCGGTCCGCCCGGCGCTCCGGGTGCTCCCGGTGCTCCCGGCGGCGGTGCGCCGCAGCACGCGGCGACGATGCTGGCCGGTCCCGGCGCGGTGGCCCCTCCCGGACCGCCCCCCGGCCCGACGGGTCCGCCGCCCGGTCCCGCGCGGACTCCGGCGCCGTCCGGGCTGCCCACCGTCGGACCCGGCTACCAGGCCGTACTGCGCTACCGCGCGCCCGACGGCTCCGAGCAGCAGATCATCCGCCGCTCGGCGCCCGGCACCCCGCACCCGGAGTGGCAGATCCTGTACGAGCTGCGCGCCATGAACGTGCCGCCGCAACAGGTGTTGGAACTCCACACGGAGCTGGCCTCCTGCGAGCTGCCGGGCGGCTACTGCGCCCGGATGATCCGGGAGACCTGGCCGCAGGTGCGGATCACCAGCGTGGCCCCGTACGGGACCGACCACGCGGGCCGTCAGCAGGGCATGCGGCACCTCCTCACCCATCAGGGTGAGCTGCACCAGGTGGCGGACGGTCCGGCGCGCCCCGCGCCGCTGCGGATCCCGCCCGCGCAGGTCCCGCTCCAGCCGGCGATCCCGATGGACGCCATCGGGCAGGAGCTGGCCGGGGCGTTCGGGCCGCAGGGCGTGTTCCGCTTCGACCAGCGGGCCGTGTCCCGTCAGGGCGTGCCGGAGATCGTGGCGCAGACCCTGATGTGGGCGGGCCTGCCGGTCGATTTCGGGCCGTTCTTCTGGGCGCAGGCGGTGCCGGGACAGCCGGTGCCGACGCTGGCCGAGCTGGCGGCGCAGCGGCAGGTGCTGCCGGCGTCGGACGCGGGCTCGTACCTCGTGATCGGCAGTGACTTCGGCAAGGCGCTCTGCGTCCAGTACGGGACCGCGCACATCGTGGCGGTGCCGGTGGAGGCCGGTCCGGGCGGAGCGCCCGTACCGCCGCAGTTCGTGAATTCGAGCCTGCCGCAGTTCGCGCGGTCCCTGGCGATGCTGGGTCACATGTGGCGGCTGCGCCAGCACCTGACGCCGGAGCAGGCGGGCCGCTGGACGGTCGATTTCCAGGCGAACCTGGCGGGCCTGGACAGCGCCGCGCTGGCCTCCCCGGAGAGCTGGTGGTCGGTGCTGCTGGAGCAGATGTGGGACGGGCTCCTCTGATCCGATGATCGGATCGTTGGCCGGGCCGGGGCCCCCCGAGAGGGGCCCCGGCCCGGCCATTCGGGCTTCCGGGAGCAAATGACGCATCCTTGACAGGAATCCCCGCGAGAGAGGCGCTTCCAGGATGAGTGCACCCATGTCACCTCACGGACCTCAGGGGTTCTCGACCGTCCGCGGTCGCGGCTACCGCACGGAAGAGGTCGACCGGTACCTGGCCCGGCTGTCCGGCAGCCGGGACGAGGAGTGGGAACGGGTGGCGCGGCTGACCGTCCTGGCCCGGCGGATGGAGGCGGAGGCCGAACGGCTCCGGGAGGTCGTCGCCGGCCTGTCCCCCCAGACGTACGACGAACTGAGCGAGCGCGCCCGGCGGATCCTGCAGCTGACGCACGAGGAGTCCGACATCCTGCGGAGCGAGGCGCGGGCGGACGCGTCCGACGAGGCCGCCGCGGCGCGGGCCCACGCGGACCGGGTGGCGGAGCTGGCCCGGCACGACGCGGAGGCGGTGCGGGAGCAGGCCGAGGTCCGGGCGCGGCAGGGGCTGACGCGGGCGCGGAGCGAGGCGGACGGCACGCGGGCGGAGGCCCGCGAGGACGCGGAGGCCTGGCGGGCGCAGGCGCAGGCCGATCTGGTCGAGACGGACCGCCGGGCGGAGGCCCTGCTGGCCGAGCAGGCGCGGGAGCAGGCGGAGCGGCGGGACGCGGAGACGCGGGCCGAGGCGGAGCGGGAGGCCGAGCGGGAGACGCGGGCCGCGGAGCTGGAGCGGTACGCGCAGGCGCGGCTGGAGGAGGCCCGGAGGGGCTTCGCGGAGACGCGGGAGGCGGCGCGCCACGGCCAGGAGGACGCGGAGGCGCGGGCGGCGGAGCTGATCGCGGAGGCCAGGGCCCGCGAGGAGCGGACCGGCCGTGAGACGGACCGGATCCTGCGGGAGCACACCGAGGCGCAGGAGGAGATGCGGGCCCACATGGACCACGTCCGCTCCAGCCTGGCGGCGCTGACGGGCAGGGCCTCGGCGTAGCGCGGGCGGCCCGGCCCGTCCCTCAGGGCCGCACCGCGCCACCGCGAGGGGGCCGCACCGCCACCGCGACGGCCCGGCCCGGGGTGCGTCAGGGGAGGCGGCTGAGGAAGGTGGAGATCAGGGGGGCGATCTCCGAGAGGTGGGTCTCCAGGGCGAAGTGGCCCGCGCCGTCGAGGAGGTGGACCTCGGCGTCCGGGACGTCGCGGAGGTACGCCTTGGCGCCCGCCGGGACGAAGAGGGGGTCCCCCGCGCCCCAGACGACCAGCAGCGGCGGCCGCGCGGCGCGCAGCCAGGCCTGCCAGGCGGGGTACCGCGTCAGGTTGGAGGCGTAGTCGAAGGCCAGGTCGACCTGCGCGTCGGCGCGGCCCGGCAGGGCGAGGTGGTGGAGGTCGAGCGCCTGGCCGTCGGGGGAGACCAGGGAGGTGTCCGCGACCCCGGTCTCGTACTGGAAACGGACGCCCTCGGGGCCGAACAGCCCGCGCACCGCGTCCTCGTCGCCCGGCACCTCGCGCCGCAGTTCGGTGAAGCCCCGGGCGGCGTCCGAGAGGCCCTCCTCGTACGCGTTGCCGTTCTGGACGATCAGCCCGCTCACCCGCTCCGGCCGGCGCTCGGCCAGCCGCAGCCCGACGGGGGCGCCGAAGTCGAAGACGTAGAGGGCGTAGCGCTCCAGGCCGAGGGCGTCCGTGAAGCCCTCCAGGACGTCCGCGAGGCGGTCGAAGGTGTAGGTGAAGTCCTCGGGCGCCTCGGTCCGGCCGAAGCCCGGGTAGTCGGGGGCGACGAGTCGGTACGGGGTGTCGCCGAGGGCGTCCATCAGGCGGGTGAACTGGTGGGAGGAGGTGGGGAACCCGTGCAGGAGCAGCAGGGTCGGGGCGTCGGCGGGGCCGCTCTCGCGGTAGGCGACGTGCACGCCGTCCACGGTGACGGTGCGGTGCGCGATCACGGTCATCACATGCCTCCTTGAGGTGTTGTGGCATTAGTCTGGCCGAAGATCACCTAACGGGTCAAGGGTGTTGGGTAGCATTAGTTCCGTGACGATGTTTCCGCTCACCGGTGAGCCCCTCGCCCTGGACCTCCTCAACACCCGATCCGCCCTCGGCGACCTCCTCGCCGACCCCGCCGACCTCGCGGCCTGGCTGACCGAGGAGACCGGACGGCTGGGGCCGGTCACGGAGGTGGGGCCCGCGGAGCTGGCCGCAGCGTGCGCCGTACGGGAGGCCGCGGGGCCCCTGTTGGCCGCCGCCCGCTGCGGCGAGCGGCCCCCGGCGGCGCCGTTGCGCGTGCTGAACGCGATGCTGGCCGCCGCCCCCGCCCACCGCGAGGTGGCCTGGGCGGAGCCGGGCGGCGCCCTGGCGGCGGTGGCCCACCGCAGCGGCGACCCGGCCCGGCGGTTGGCGGCCGAGCTGGCCGAGGCGGTGGCCGACCTGCTCACGGACCCCCGGGTCGGGCAGGTCAGGGAGTGCGAGGGGGAGGGCTGCGTCCTGCTGTTCCTGCCGGCCCACCCGCGCCGCCGCTGGTGCGTGGCGGCCGTCTGCGGCAACCGGGCCCGGGTGGCCCGCTACTACGCCCGACACAAGGAGGCCGGCGCATGAGTTCCCCGACCCCGTACCCCGCCCCGGAGCCCGGGGACGACCTGCCCGCCGCCGTCGAGCGGCTGGCCGGCGAACTCGGCGTCGCCCTCAGGCTCGTCCCCGACCGGTGGGGGGCGGCGAACGCCGCGGGCATAGCCGCCTCCGTCCCGGGCCGGGAGCCGCTCTTCGTGGAGTTCGTCGTCGGCGAGGAGAGCCGCTGGTTCGACGTCTCCGGCCGCAGCGAGGGGGTCCAACTCGTCACGGGAGGGACCACGGACCTGCGCGAGGTCATCGCGGCGGGCGTGGCCTGGGGGAGGGGCGCCAGCCTGCGGGAGATGCGCGAGCAACTGCCGTTCCTCCGCTTCGACGAGCTGGCCGAGGCGCACGAACGCGGGCCGGCCGACGCGGTCGACGTGCGGTGGCGCCGGATGTTGGAGGAGGTCGCGACCGAGTGGTCCTACCCGGGCTTCCGCCCCCTGTTGGAGGCCGCGCACGCCAGCCCCGAACTGCGGCGGCTGTACCCCTTCGCCAGCCACTGGATGCTCTGCTTCAGCGCCTGTACCGGCTACCCGTACGCGGTGAAGGCCGCCGTGTGGCCGTTGAAGGGCGGCCGGTACGCGGTGCAGCGGGGCATGTCCCAGTCGAGCGCGGTCGGCGAGGCCGACACCGTCGCGGAGGCCGTCGCCCTGGCCGTGTCCCAACTCCCGTCCGGCCTCGGGCCGGCCGTCGCCGGAAGCGCCGACCGGGACGGCTGACCCGGCCGGCCGGCCGGTCCCTCAACCGCCCTGTGCGGCGGCGCGCTCCGGCTGTGGCTGTGCCTGTGGTTCCGGCTGGGGCTCCTGCTGCGGTTCCTGCTGGGGCTCGTAGCGGTACGGGTCGCCGCGCAGGCCGCGCGAGGTGACCACCACCGTGAACGGTGGCCTGATCGCGGGCGGGAGCGGGGCCGTCAGGGCGCCGGTGAGCGGGTCCGCGGTGACCGGGAGCGGGACGTCGTCCACGGTGAGGCGGGGCTCGGTGAACCCGCCGCCCTCGACGGTCAGCACCCCGTCGCGGACGCCGACGTCGGTGACGACGGGGTTGGCGCGGGTGGCCAGCTTGTTCACCAGGTACGCCCCCGCCGGCGCGCCCGTCAGCGCCCACATCTCGGCGGGCAGCCGGGGCAGTCCGGCGCGCACGTCGGTGAGGAAGAACAGCACCACGTAGAGCATGGTGACGACGCCGAGGGCCACGTACTGGAGGTCGACGAGGTCGGTGCGGCCGCTGTCGTTGGAGATCAGCTCGCGCAACGGGCGGCGGCCACCGGGGGTGGGCTTCGGCGCGGGTTTGGCCATGCTGCCGTTCTCCACGCGCGTCCCGACCACCGTCTTCGCGCCGATCATGGCCAGGTACGGACCCCCGAGCAGCGGCAGGTACACGTCGTTCAGCGAGGACAGGGGCCCGTCGGCGCCCTGGAAGTAGGCGGTTCCGCCGCCCGCGGTCAGCCCGTAGGCGAGGATCACGAGCAGCAGCCAGACCAGGATCACGGTCCAGGCCAGGGCGAGGCTGGTGGAGGTGGAGAGCCGTCCGTCGCGGCCGGTCACCAGGCCGGACCCGCGGCGCAGGCGCAGGACCACGGGTGCGGTCAGGGCGGCCAGTAAGGCCAGAGCGAAGAGTGCGGAAACCATGCGTCGTCCCCCCGGGTGCGGTCGTCGGCACGAGGGTCACCCATCGGCCCTGCACATGACAAGCCGACGCGACCGGAGACGACGGGATCCGGAAGGAGCCGAGGCGGCCTAGTCGTTCTCCTGGAGGACCGGGAACGTGCGCGGGGCCACCAACAGCAGGGCCAGGAGCGCCGCCACCCCCGCGACCGTCGCGCACAGGAAGATGTTGTCCACCGCGGCCGCCACCGCGGTCCGCAGGTGCGTCGAGGCGGCGGCGCCGAGGCTGCCCGGCTGCGCCAGCGCCCGCGACACGTCGTCCAGCCGGTCCGGCAGTCCCGGCATCGGGGCTGCCGCGAGGCGGGCGGAGACGGTCGCGTTGGCCACCGCCCCCAACAGCGCGGCCCCCACGCTCTGTCCGACGGTGCGGCAGAACAGCACCGAGGCCGTGGTGGTGCCCCGCTCGGCCCAGCCCACCGTCGACTGCACCCCGATGATCAGCGGGAGTTGGAACAGCCCGAGCGCGGCGCCCAGCAGCAGCATCACCAGGGCCGGTTGCCACGGCCGGGCGGGGTGCGGGAGCAGGGTGAAGGAGAACATGATCACCGTGGCCAGACCCATGCCGAGGACGGCGCTGTCCCGGAAGCCGATGCGCCGGTAGACGTGCTGGCACAGGGCCGCCGACACCGGCCAACTGAGCGTCATCAGGGCCGTCAGGAAGCCCGCCCCGACCGGACCCAGACCGAGCACGGACTGCGCGTAGGTCGGCATGAACACCGCCGGGGCGACGATCACCACGCCCAGCGCCCCCAGCGCCAGGTTCACGGCGGCGATGGTGCGCCGGCGCCACACCCAGCCGGGCAGGATCGGATCCTCGGCCCGGCGCTCCACCCCGACCACCACCACGGCCAGCGCCGCGCTCGCCCCCAACAGCCCCAGCGAGGGCGCCGACAGCCAGGGCCAGGCCACTCCGCCCTGCACCAGCGCGAAGAGCAGCACCCCGCCGCAGGCGAAGACGCCGAGCGCCCCCGCCCAGTCGATCCGGCTGCGGCGGGCGGGCGAGCGTACGGGTTCCACGAGGTGGCGGGCGATCAACCACAGGGCGAGACCGGCGAGCGGGACGTTGATCAGGAAGGTCCACCGCCAGCCCGCGTACGCGGCCAACAGGCCGCCGAGCGCGGGGCCGAGCAGGGAGGAGCCGGCCCAGACGGTGGTCATCCGGGCCTGGATGCGGGGGCGTTCCCGCAGCGGGTAGAGGTCGGCGGCCAGGGTCTGCACGGTGCTCTGGAGGGCGCCGCCGCCCAGCCCCTGCACGACCCGGAAGGCGATGAGCGCGGCCATGTTCCAGGCGCAGGCGCACAGGACGGAGCCGACGAGGAAGAGCGCGATCCCGAAGAGGAGGACGGGCTTGCGGCCGAAGGTGTCGCTCAGCTTCCCGTACACGGGGAGGGTGACGGTGACGGCCAGCAGGTAGCCGGAGAAGAGCCAGGTGAAGTACGAGAATCCGCCGAGGTCCCCGACGACCTGGGGGATCGCGGTGGAGACGATCGTGCTGTCCAGGGCCACCAGCGCCATGCTCACCATCAGCGCGGCCACCACCCGTGTCGGCGGCTGCACGCGCGGCGCGGCGGCCGTCGCGCTCGCCCCGGTGCCGGCCGTCGCGCTCGCCCCGGTGCCCGCCTGTCCGCCGCCCTCGGCCCCCGCCTGTCCGCCGCCCTCGGCGCCCGCCTTCCCGCCCGCCGGCGCTCCCGTCGCCGCGGCCCCCGTTCCCGCTCTGTTCTCGGCTGCCTCCACCCCTGCCCCCTCCGCTCGGAGAATCACCATCTCACCGGGGGTGTGTCCGGCGGTATCCCCGACCCCGGATGGTTCGAAGGGTGGACAACCCCTAGGGGAGGCTCCGCACAACGGACCAGGGGTCTTTCGTCCCGCCGGAGGAGGCCGAAGGTCCCGCGGCGTTCTTAACTGATTCATATGAACGGGGTCGTGGGGGTGGGGTTAACCCCCCGGCCGATACGGCGACGCGCACCAGCGCGCCGGGCGGCCCCGCCCAACAGACTTCATGACGGCGAAGAACGCGAGCACGCGGTCGGATCCGGATCCGCGACGCGGCGGAACGAACGAGCCACCAACAGGGGAGAAGACCGTGACAACGGCGATGACCGAAACCAGGCACGAGGGCACGGGAGGGCACGGACCCGCCGCGGCCCGGGCGCGCGGGGTCGTCAAGGCCTACGGCTCCGGCGAGACCCGCGTCGTCGCCCTCGACTCCGTGGACGTGGACATCCACCGCGGCCAGTTCACCGCGATCATGGGCCCCTCGGGCTCCGGCAAGTCCACGCTGATGCACTGCCTCGCCGGCCTGGACACGGTCACCAGCGGGCGGATCCACCTCGACGAGACCGAGATCACCGGCCTCAAGGACAAGAAGCTCACGCAGCTGCGCCGCGACAAGATCGGCTTCATATTCCAGGCCTTCAACCTGCTGCCGACGCTGAACGCCCTGGAGAACATCACCCTCCCCATGGACATCGCGGGCCGCAAGCCCGACCAGCAGTGGCTGGACCGGGTCGTGGACACGGTGGGCCTCGCGGGCCGCCTCAAGCACCGCCCGACCGAACTGTCCGGTGGCCAGCAGCAGCGCGTGGCCGTAGCCCGCGCCCTCGCCGCCCGCCCCGCGATCATCTTCGGCGACGAGCCCACCGGAAACCTGGACTCCCGGGCGGGCGCCGAAGTCCTCGGCTTCCTGCGCCAGTCCGTCGACGAGCTGGGCCAGACCATCGTCATGGTCACCCACGACCCGGTGGCCGCCTCCTACGCGGACCGCGTCATCTTCCTCGCCGACGGCCGCATCGTCGACGAGATGTACGGGCCCACGGCCGACCAGGTCCTGGACCGGATGAAGGACTTCGACGCGCGCGGGCGGACCTCGTGACCGTCATGAAGACCGCGCGACGCAACTTCGTCGCGCACAAGGGCCGGATGGCGCTGTCCGCCATCGCCGTACTGCTCTCCGTCGCCTTCGTCTGCGGAACCCTCGTGTTCACGGACACCATGAACACCACCTTCGACAAGCTCTTCGCGGTCACCAGCTCCGACGTCACCGTCAGTCCCAAGAGCGCCGCCGAGGGGGAGGACACCCCCGACACCGGCAAGCCGGACACCCTGGAGCCGGCCCTCGTCGCCAAGGTCGCCGCGGCCGAAGGGGTCCGGGCGGCCGAGGGCGCGGTCATGTCCTCCGCCGTCACCGTCGTCAACGCCGAGAACGAGAACGTGGGGTCCACCACCGGCGCCCCGACCCTCGCCGGCAACTGGAACGACAACGAGCTGAAGTCGATGAAGATCACCTCGGGGCACGCCCCGCGCGGTCCCACCGAGATGATGCTCGACAGCGACACGGCCGAGAAGCACCACCTCGCCCTGGGCGACGAACTGCGCACCATCACCGTGACCGGTGACCTCCGCGCCAGGATCGTCGGCATCGCCACCTTCCAGGTGACCAACCCGGGCGCGACCCTCGTCTACTTCGACACCGAGACCGCCCAGCGCCACCTGCTTGGCGCCCCCGGTGCCTTCACCCAGATCAACGTCACCGCCAAGGACGGGGTGAGCGACGAGCAGCTCAAGAGGAACGTCGCCCAGGCCGTCGGCGCCGACACGTACAAGCTCCAGACCTCCAAGGAGGCCGCGGACGCCAACCGCAAGGACGTCGGCTCCTTCCTCGACGTCATGAAGTACGTGATGCTCGGCTTCGCCGGGATCGCCTTCCTCGTCGGCATCTTCCTGATCTTCAACACCTTCTCGATGCTGGTCGCCCAGCGCACCCGGGAGATCGGCCTGATGCGCGCCATCGGCGCCGACCGCCGGCAGATCAACCGCTCCGTCCTCGTCGAGGCCTTCCTGCTCGGGGTCTTCGGCTCCCTCCTCGGTGTCGGCGCGGGCATCGGCCTCGCCGTCGGCCTGATGAAACTCATGGGCCAGATGGGCATGGAGCTGTCCACCGACGACCTGACGGTCGCCTGGACCACCCCGGTCGCCGGCCTGGTCCTCGGCATCGTCGTCACCGTCGTCGCCGCCTACGTCCCCGGCCGCCGCGCCGGGAAGGTCTCCCCGATGGCCGCCCTGCGCGACGCCGGCACCCCCGGCGACCGCAAGGCCGGCGTGGTCCGCGCTGTGCTCGGACTGGTCCTCACCGGGACCGGCGGCGCGGCCCTGTTCCTCGCCACCGGCGCCGACAAGGCCTCCGCGGGCTCCCTCTGGCTCGCCCTCGGCGTCCTCTTCACCCTCATCGGCTTCATCGTGATCGGCCCGCTGCTCGCCGGCGGGGTCGTCCGGGTGCTCGGCAGGGCGGTCCTGCGGCCCTTCGGCTCCGTCGGCCGGCTCGCCGAGCGCAACGCGCTGCGCAACCCGCGCCGCACCGGCGCCACCGCCGCCGCGCTGATGATCGGACTGGCCCTGGTCGCCTGCCTGTCGGTGGTCGGCTCCTCGATGGTGGCCTCCGCCACCGACGAACTCGACAAGTCGGTCGGCGCGGACTACATCATCGCCTCCGAGACCGGACAGCCCGTCATGCCGCAGGCCGAGAAGGCCCTGCGCGACAACGGCCGGCTCGACCACGTCACCGCCTACCGCCAGCTGCCGGTCACCATCACCGCCCCCGACGGGAGCAGCGAGAAGACCGACGTGGGCGCCACCGACCCCACCTACGCCACGGACCTGCGGCGCAAGATGGTGGCCGGCGAGCACGCGGCGGCGTACGGCAAGGGCGCGATCGGGGTCGGCTCGATCTACGCCGACGCCCACCACGTCAAGCTGGGCGACGAGCTGACCGTCGCCTTCACCGGCGGCAGCACCGTCAAGCTGAAGGTCGCGGCCATCACCAGCGACGAGGGCAACCTCGACAAGGGCATGAAGTACGTGAGCACCGCGCTCGCCGAGGCGAACGTCCCGGCCGACAGGATGCCGCGCCCCTTCATGCTGCTGGCCGCCGCCAAGTCCGGTCAGGCCGACGCCGCCTACGCGGAGGTCAAGAAGGCCCTCGCCGAGTACCCGCAGTACAAGGTCCGCAACCAGGCCGACTACAAGCAGGCGCTCAAGGACCAGGTCGGCCAACTGCTCAACATGGTCTACGGCCTCCTCGGCCTCGCGATCGTCGTCGCCGTCCTCGGCGTGGTCAACACCCTGGCCCTCTCGGTGGTCGAGCGGACCCGCGAGATCGGCCTGATGCGCGCCATCGGCCTCTCCCGCCGGCAGCTGCGCCGCATGATCCGCCTGGAGTCGGTGGTCATCGCCCTGTTCGGCGCCCTGCTGGGCCTCGGCCTGGGCATGGGCTGGGGCGCCGCCGCCCAGCGGCTCCTCGCCCTGGAGGGCCTGAAGGTCCTGGAGATCCCCTGGCCGACCATCCTCGGGGTGTTCGCCGCCTCGGCCCTGGTGGGCCTGTTCGCCGCACTGGTGCCGGCCTTCCGGGCGGGGCGGATGAACGTACTGAACGCGATCGCCACCGAGTAACCGGACGGGCGGTCGTACGGGGGACCCTCCGCGGGGGAGGGGGTGGGCGCCGGCCCCGGGCCGTCCGAGAGGACGGTCCGGGGCCGGCGTCGTGCGCTGCTCCGGCGGGAGCGGGCCGGACCGTGCGGGAGCTACCGCACCCGTTCGAGCAGGACCATCCCGCCCGCCTCGCCCACCCGCACGAAGCGCGAGCCCGGGTGGAGCTGCTCGGCGTAGGCGGGGAGGTCCTCGCCGGCCCAGCCCGAGGAGTTGTCGAAGGCCAGGAAGGCCGGGAGCCGCCCCCGGGCGTCGCCGATCCAGAAGACCCGGCAGCGCGAGGTCAGCCGGGTCAGCGCGGCGTTGTCGGCCTCGACCTCCGATCCGTCCGGGATCCGGTCGAGGAGCCGCTCCGCGGCGAGCACCCGGGCGGGCTTGCGGTAGAGGCTCCCGTCCCCGAGCCGGGCCAGCGGCAGGCTGGTCGCGCTCAGGGCGAGGGCGGCGGCGAGCACGGCGGGGGGCAGCTGGAGGGCGTACGCGCGCATCCGGGGCCGGCTCCCGCGCCGGACGGTGTCGAGGGCGTCGGCCAGGGCGAGCGCGACGACCGGCATCAGGACGGCGCTGTAGTGCCAGTCCGTGGACCAGTAGTGGGACTCCCCGGACAGGAAGCGCCAGCCCAGGGTGGGGACGGCCACCAGCAGCAGCGGGGAACGCAGCGCCAGCAAGCCGGTGGTGGGGACGAGCACCCAGGCGAGGGTGGCGAGCTTCGTGCCGAGCCCCCGGAAGGGTCCGCCGCCCGCCCCGTCGAGCTTGTTCCAGTACGGGTAGCCGTCGGCGGCGAAGGCCGGGATCACCACGGTGAACACCAGGGCGGCGACGGCCACCCCGGCCACCGCCACGGCGAGCGCCAGTCGGGCGGCCCGCCGGTCGACGCCCCGGGCCCGCCAGGCCACCACCAGGGCCAGCGCCGCGAGGGTGACCCCCAGGTCCTCCTTGACCAGCAGCAGCCCCGCCCCCCACCCCAGGGCGGCCCGCCAACGACGCGCGAGCAGGGCCTCCAGGGCGAAGGCCAGCAGCGGGACGGCGAACGCGATCTCGTGGAAGTCGAAGGCGACGGCCCGCTGGACCCCCCAGGACAGTCCGTACGCCGCCCCGAGCGCGAGCCCCCGCGCCGGCCCGAGCAGGCGCGCCGAGGCCCGGGTCACGGGGAGCGCGGACAGGGCGAACAGGAACGCCTGCGCCACGAGCAGGGTCTGCGGACCGGGGAAGACCCGGTAGAGGGGCGCGAGCAGGGCGACGACGGGGCTGAAGTGGTCCCCGAGGATGTTGAAGCCGGGGCCCTTGAGCTCGACCACGGGCGCCCGCAGGTACGCGTAGGCCCGTACGGCCTGCTCGAAGATCCCCAGGTCCCACGAGCTGTTCTCCATCCGGCGCAGGAGGCCCAGGGAGAGCGCGGTGTAGACGAGGAAGAGCAGCGCCGCGAGGAGGTACGGGGACGCGCGCGCGACCCGCGCGGCCCGGAGCCCGTCCCGGTCGGCCCGGTCGGCGGCGACGACGAGGGGGCCGACGACCACGGCGGTCATCGGCTTCCCGGCGCGTGCCGGGCCCCCGGATATGGACATAAAGAAAGATTGTCACCCCGCACGGCGGCCTCCGAAGGCGCCCCCTCACCCGCGCGGGTGCTCACACCGATGAGGGGGGCGGGCCCCGGGCGTAGGGTGGGAACCCCCGGCCCGTTCACGTGTCGGGTCCTTCGCGTTGTCCCGCTTCCACGCCTCGGCGTGGCCCCGCTCCACGCCCCTCCACCGGATGGAAAGCCTCCTTCATGAGCCTGCAAGGACTGCTCGACGCCGTCACCCGGGACCCCGCCCTCGCCGAGGCGATCACCGCGGCCGGCCACGGCAACCGCATGCACGTGGACCTGGTCGGCCCCGCCGCCGCCCGCCCCTTCGCGATCGCCGCGCTGGCCGCCCGCACCGGGCGGACCGTGCTCGCCGTCACCGCCACCGGGCGGGAGGCCGAGGACCTGGCCGCCGCGCTGCGCTCCCTGCTGCCCCCCGACGAGGTCGTGGACTACCCGTCGTGGGAGACGCTGCCGCACGAGCGGCTCAGCCCGCGCAGCGACACCGTCGGCCGGCGGATCGCCGTCCTGCGCAGGCTCGCGCACCCGAGCGAGGACGACCCGGCCACCGGCCGCGTCTCGGTGATCGTGGCGCCGATCCGCTCGGTGCTCCAGCCCCAGGTCCAGGGCCTGGGCGACCTGGTGCCGGTGAGCCTGCGCCAGGGACAGAGCGTGGACCTCGGGGAGATCACCGCCGCCCTGGCGGCGGCCGCGTACGCCCGGGTCGAGCTGGTGGAGAAGCGCGGGGAATTCGCCGTGCGCGGCGGGATCCTCGACGTGTTCCCGCCCACCGAGGAGCACCCGCAGCGCGTGGAGTTCTGGGGCGACGAGGTCGAGGAGATCCGCTACTTCAAGGTCGCCGACCAGCGCTCCCTGGAGATCGCCGAGCACGGCCTGTGGGCCCCGCCGTGCCGCGAGCTGCTGCTCACCGACCAGGTGCGCGCCCGGGCGGCGGCCCTGGCCGAGGCCCATCCGGAGCTGGGCGAGCTGCTGCACAAGATCGCCGAGGGGATCGCCGTCGAGGGCATGGAGTCCCTGGCCCCGGTCCTCGTCGACGACATGGAACTGCTCATCGACGTGCTGCCGGCCGGGGCGATGGCCGTGGTCTGCGACCCGGAGCGGGTCCGCACCCGGGCCTCCGACCTGGTGGCGACCTCCCAGGAGTTCCTGATGGCCTCCTGGGCGGCCACCGCCGGCGGCGGCGAGGCCCCCATCGACGTGGGCGCGGCCTCCCTGCGCGGGATCGCCGACGTCCGCGAGCACGCGCGCGAGCTGGGCATGATGTGGTGGTCGGTCTCCCCCTTCGCCGCCGACGAGACGGACCCGGCGGGCAGCGCGGTGACGTCGGCGGGCGAGCCGGCGGTCCTCAGGCTCGGCATGCACGCCCCCGAGGCCTACCGGGGCGACACCGCCCGCGCGCTCGCCGACACCAAGGGCTGGATCGCTGACGGCTGGCACACCGTCTACCTCACCGCGGGCCACGGCCCGGCCGCCCGGACCGTCGAGGTGCTCGGCGGGGAGGGCATCGCCGCCCGCCTGGAGGCCGACCTGAAGGTCCTGGAGCCCTCGATCGTGCAGGTGACCTGCGCCTCGATCGACAACGGCTTCGTGGACCCGGCCCTGAAGCTGGCGGTCCTCACCGAGACCGACCTGACCGGACAGCGCACGGCGACCAAGGACCTGGGCCGGATGCCGACCCGGCGCCGCAAGTCCGTCGACCCGCTGACCCTGGAGGTCGGCGACTACATCGTGCACGAGCAGCACGGCGTCGGCCGCTACATCGAGATGGTGCAGCGCACCGTCCAGGGCGCCACCCGCGAGTACCTCCTCGTCGAGTACGCGCCCGCCAAGCGCGGCCAGCCCGGCGACCGGCTCTACATCCCCACCGACCAGCTGGAGCAGGTCACCAAGTACGTCGGCGGCGAGGCCCCCACCCTGCACCGGCTCGGCGGCGCCGACTGGACCAAGACCAAGGCGCGGGCGAAGAAGGCGGTCAAGGAGATCGCCGCCGACCTCATCAGGCTCTACAGCGCGCGCATGGCGGCCCCCGGCCACACCTTCGGCCCGGACACCCCCTGGCAGCGGGAGCTGGAGGACGCCTTCCCGTACGCGGAGACGCCCGACCAGCTCACCACCATCGCCGAGGTCAAGGAGGACATGGAGAAGTCCGTCCCCATGGACCGCCTGATCTGCGGAGACGTGGGCTACGGCAAGACCGAGATCGCGGTCCGGGCCGCCTTCAAGGCGGTGCAGGACGGCAAGCAGGTCGCCGTCCTCGTCCCCACCACCCTGCTCGTGCAGCAGCACTTCGGGACCTTCTCCGAGCGGTACGCGCAGTTCCCCGTCAACGTGCGGGCGCTGTCCCGCTTCCAGAGCGACACCGAGTCCAAGGCCACCCTGGAGGGCCTGCGGGAAGGGTCCGTCGACATCGTCATCGGCACCCACCGGCTGTTCTCGCAGGAGACGAAGTTCAAGGACCTGGGCCTGGTCATCGTCGACGAGGAGCAGCGCTTCGGCGTCGAGCACAAGGAGCAGCTCAAGAAGCTCCGTGCCAACGTGGACGTGCTGACCATGTCCGCTACGCCGATCCCGCGCACCCTGGAGATGGCGGTGACCGGCATCCGCGAGATGTCGACGATCACCACCCCGCCGGAGGAGCGCCACCCGGTGCTGACCTTCGTCGGGCCCTACGAGGAGAAGCAGATCGGCGCGGCCATCCGCCGCGAGCTGCTCCGCGAGGGCCAGTGCTTCTACATCCACAACCGGGTCGAGTCCATCGACCGGGCCGCCGCCAAGCTGCGCGAGATCGTGCCCGAGGCGCGGATCGCGACGGCGCACGGGCAGATGTCGGAGCAGGCCCTGGAACAGGTGGTCGTGGACTTCTGGGAGAAGAAGTTCGACGTCCTCGTCTCGACGACCATCGTCGAGTCCGGCATCGACATCTCCAACGCCAACACCCTGATCGTGGAGCGCGGCGACAACTTCGGCCTCTCGCAGCTGCACCAGCTGCGCGGTCGCGTCGGCCGAAGCCGCGAGCGCGGCTACGCGTACTTCCTGTACCCGCCGGAGAAGCCGCTCACGGAGACCGCGCACGAGCGGCTCGCGACCATCGCCCAGCACACCGAGATGGGCGCGGGCATGTACGTGGCGATGAAGGACCTGGAGATCCGCGGCGCAGGCAACCTGCTGGGCGGGGAGCAGTCCGGCCACATCGCGGGCGTCGGCTTCGACCTCTACATCCGGATGGTCGGCGAGGCGGTGGCCGACTACCGGGCCGCGATCGACGGCGGGGTGGAGGAGGAGCCGCCGCTGGAGGTGAAGATCGAGCTGCCGGTCGACGCGCACGTCCCGCACGACTACGCGCCCGGCGAGCGGCTGCGCCTGCAGGCGTACCGCTCGATCGCCTCGGCCAACTCCGAGGAGGACGTCAGGGCGGTGCGCGAGGAGCTGACCGACCGCTACGGCAAGCTGCCGGAGCCGGTGGAGAACCTGCTGCTGGTGGCGGGGCTGCGGATGCTCGCGCGGGCCTGCGGGGTCGGCGACATCACCCTGGCGGGGCCCAACATCCGCTTCGGCCCCGTGGAGTTGCGCGAGTCGCAGGAGCTGCGGCTCAAGCGGCTCTACCCGGGGACGCTCCTCAAGCCGGCGACCTCACAGGTGCTCGTCCCGAGGCCGAAGACGGCCCGGGTGGGCGGCAAGCCGCTCGTCGGGCGCGAACTGCTCGGCTGGACCGGCGAGTTCCTGACCACGATCCTCGGGTCCTAGGCGTCGAAACGCCGCCGTCGCGGGCCCCGCGCGACGGGCCCCGCGACGGCTTCGGCGTGGCGGCCCGTGGCGCGGGCGCCCGCGCTCGGCGAGGGCCCGACGTCACGGGCCCGAGCGCTCAGGCGGCCCCCGGGCTCGCGGTGGGCGAGGCGCCGCCACCGTCCGCTCGGCAGTCGGTCCGGGTCGGCGGGAGCGTGTCGCGCGCGCTGAAGCGCCGCACCGGGTACGGGGTCGACCGGCGCCGCCCGGAACGTCGTGCGCGGCCGTGGCCGCCGGGTTCCCGGCCCGGTCCGGCGGCCGTGCTGCGACCCTGCAACGGTTGGGTCCATCCCTCACCGGCGGCGCGAAAGCGTGTATACGCTCAGACCCGAAACTTCCGTACGGCCCGTCAGGAGCATCGATGCACGGCCCCGGCATCCCGCCGCAGCAAGGCCCGCAAGGCCACCGTCCCGTCTCGTCGACGACGATGACGCTGCGCGTGCTGTTCACCGCGCTGCCCGTGCTCAGCTGCGGTTTCTTCGCCTGGGGATCGCTCGTGCGGCTCGCGGTGCTCACCCGCAAGGGGAGCGACTGGGCGCTGATGGTGTTCACCGCCCTGCTGTTCTTCGTCTGGATCGCCTTCATCGAGGCCGACCCCACGGCCGACACCAGCGGCTGGCAGGGCAACGTCGGCGCCGGCGGCACCCTCCTCACCGGGTTCGCCGTCGCCGTGTACTACCTCGTCGCCGACATCAAGCACCACGAGCGGGCTGCCCTCGTCACCGTCCAGGTGCACGGCGCCGCCCCCTGGTACCCGGCCCAGCAGACCCCGTACGGACAGCAGCAGACCGGACCCGCCTACGGCTACCCGCCCGCCGGGACCACCGCGCCCGTCCCCCCGCAGGTCCCGCAGACGCCCCCGCACCACACCCCGCCGCCCCGCATCGGCCAGGTGCGCGCCGAACTCGACGAACTCAGCGAGCTGCTGCGCCGGCAGCCCCCCGCGGGCCCGCCGCAGCCCGGCGGCCCCTACCGCGACCCGAACAACACCTCGGTCCAGGACCCGAATCAGTGACCGAGGGGCAACGGACCATCGGCGAGCGCTACCAGCTCGCCGCGATCCTCGGGCAGGGCGGCATGGGCCAGGTGTGGACGGCCTACGACCGCCGACTGGACCGCCGCGTCGCCGTGAAGCTGCTGCGCCCCGACAAGGTGGCCGGCCCCGGCACCGTCGCCGAGGAACTGCGCCGCCGCTTCGTGCGCGAGTGCCGGGTCACCGCGCAGGTGGACCACCCCGGCCTGGTCACGGTGCACGACGCGGGCAGCGACGGCGACGAACTCTTCCTGGTGATGGGCTACGTGGAGGGCTCCGACCTCGCCGACCACCTCGCCGCACACGACCCGTACCCCTGGCCGTGGGCGGTCGCCGTGGTGGCGCAGCTGTGCTCGGTGCTGTCCGCCGTGCACGCGGTGCCGATCGTCCACCGCGACCTCAAGCCCCGCAACGTGATGGTCCGCCCCGACGGGACCGTGCTGGTCCTCGACCTCGGCGTGGCCTCCGTGATGGACACCGACACCACCCGCCTCACCAGCACCGGCACCCCGATCGGCAGCCCCGCCTACATGGCCCCCGAGCAGGCCATGGGCGGCGCCGTCGGCCCCTACACCGACCTCTACGCGCTCGGCGTGCTGCTGTACGAACTCCTCAGCGGGAACGTCCCCTTCGCCGGATCCACCGCCCTCGGCGTCCTGCACCGCCACCTCTACGAGCCCCCTCTGCCGGTGCGCGGCCGGCGCCCCGAGATCCCCGCGGAGTTGGAGGCGCTGCTGCTGCGCCTGCTCGCCAAGGACCCGCAGGACCGGCCCGGCTCCGCGCAGGAGGTCTACGAGGCCCTCGAACCGTTGCTACCGACGCGCGGCAGCCGCGCCCCGGCGGGCCCCCTCGACCCGACCCGCCCCTTCCTGCGCCCCTCGGCCCCCTGGCCGGACCGGGCCACCGCGGTGATCCCCCCGCAGCCCACGGCGCCGCCGCGGCCCGACATCCCGGGGGCGGTGGACGAGGCCCGCAAGCTGCTGGACCAGGGCCGCCTGACCCAGGCCGTGGACATCCTCGGCGGGATCCTCCCGGCCGCCGCCGCCGAGCACGGGCAGCACTCCCCGGTGGTGCGCTCGCTGCGCAAGCAGTACGCGGCCACCCTGATGGACGACGGGCAGTACCGCCGGGCCCTGCCCGAACTGCGCCGCCTCGCCGACGAGTTCCCCGCCGGCGACCCCCAGGCCCTGCGCTTCCGCTACGACGCGGCCCAGTGCCTGGAGCAGCTCGGCGAACCGGCCGCCGCCTTGGCGGAGTACCGCTCGCTGCTGCCCCTGTTCGAGAACCACTACGCCAACCCCGACCCGGGGCTGCCGCTGGAGGTCCGCCGCCGGATAGCGCACCTGCTGCTCTCGCTGGGCGACCGCCCGGCGGCCCACGACACCCTGGTCCGCCTGCTGTTCGACGCGGACCGGCTGCACGGACCCAACCACCCCCTCCCGGTGGAGGTCCGCCGCACCCTGCAATGGCTCGGCCAGGTGCGCTGACGCCGTCGGCCGGCCCTACGCCGCCGTGCCCCGCCGCCGGCGCCTGAGCGCCAGAGCGAGCACCACCAGCGCCGACAGGGCCGCCGCCGCCGTGCCCGCGAACAGCCCCGGCGGGCGGAAGGTACAGCTCACGGTGGTGCGGCCGTCCAGGGGGACGGCCAGGAGGCCCAGGTACGAGCCGCCCGGGCGGCCGTCGCAGCTCCAGCCCGCGACCGCCGGGGTGGCGATGACGGCCGTGCCCGCGCTGCCCGGCGGGAGGGTGGCGCGCACCCCGGAGTCCGTCACCTCCACCGCGCCGGCCCCCGAGGCCCGCAGGGCCGCCACCGCCGGTTCCAGGCGGCCCCGGTCCAGGCAGGACAGGGCCCAGGAGGCGGGGGCGGGCCGGTCGAAGCGGAGCTTGGAGGCGGAGCCGTTCGAGGTCCCCATCGGCTGGAGCGCGGCCCGGTTGCGGGGGGCGTAGCCGTTCAGCCGGACGGGGAGGCCGTCGCCGAGGCGGGCCGTGGCGTTGTACTCCGGGGCCCACAGGAAGGCCTCGGTGCCCGCCCGGCAGACCCCGGGCGCGAGCGGATCCTCGTAGACCGGCGCGCCCAGCAGGGCCTCCTGGTTGGCGAACGGGGAGTCCCCGTAGGCGCGGGGCGGCCCCGCCGGACGGACGGTGACCAGCGGCGGGACCTCCGTACGGGCGATCGTGCCGTCGGGGCGCAGCCGGGCGCCCACCGCGAACACCGCGTCCGTGACGGGGTTGTCGAGGCTCTGGACGTTGCGGCCGCGCGAGGTCCAGCCCGCGCCCAGCGCCGCCATCGTCCGGGTGAACACGTCCGGGGTGTGACTGCTGTAGTACGAGCCGCCCTCGCCGCCGAGCAGCATCGGGTCGTTGCCGCTCAGCGCGGGCCGGCCCGCGTCCGTCCGGTAGGCGGGCCAACCGTCGGCCCCCGCCAGCGCCTCGGCGCGCGCGGTGTGGGCCCCGTTCCAGGACGGGTAGTCGTCCAGGCCGGCCAGCTTGCCCTTGTGCCCGTACGCCGTCGTCGCCGCCGCCTGCGCCACCAGCACCGCCGCGAGCAGCCCCGCCGCGGGCACCAGGAGCCGGCGCCGGCCCAGCGACCACCAGGCCCAGGCCGTCACGGCCAGGCCGCCGCCGAACAGGGCGTAGCCCCAGGTCGTGGCCAGTGCGCTGGAGCCCGCCGACAGCACGGCCGCCGTCAGCAGCCCCGCCCCGGCGATCAGCGGCCTTGCCCCGGGCGGGCTTTGGGACAGCCCCGTCCAGGCGGCGATGACGACGATCCCGGCCAGTACGAAGGTCTGCCGGTACGCGCTGCCGTTCGGCGTCGCGAACAGGTGCCAGGCCAGGTGGGTCGGCTCCCACTGGAAGGACAGCGCCACCCCGACGACCAGCCCCGTCCACCCCCACCGGGTCCGCGCCGGCACCGCCCGGTGGAAGGGCAGCGCCGCCGCCAGCAGCAGGGTCCCGGTCCCCACGAACACGGCGGGGGAGTTGAAGGAGTACGTCGCCGGCATCAGCCGCGCGAACAGGTCCGCCCACGACACCGGGGAGAACTCCCGGAACCACCCCGGGTAGGCCTGCTTCGAGCTGAGGAACAGCGGCGCGAGCACCGGAGCCGCCAGCGCGATCCCGAGCACGGTGGTCACCGCCGCCCGGCCCACGACCAGGGCCCGCTCGCGCGTCCCCTCCCGTGTGAGCACCACCCGCAGCAGCAGCACCAGCGCCGCGCCCAGCGTCGCCATGTAGGCGGTGTAGAAGTTCGCCGTCCAGGAGACGGCCACCACCAGCACCCCGAGCACCGGGCGCCGCGAGCGCAGCGCCCACTCCCCGGTCAGGCACAGCAGCGGGAAGGCGATCATTCCGTCCAGCCACATCGGGTTGTAGGCGGCCTCGATCACCGACCAGCCGCACAACGCGTACGAGGCGCCGAGCAGCCCGGCCGCCCACCACGGTCCTCGCGCCTGGGTGCGCAGCAGCCAGGCCATGGCCGCCGCCGCGGCCGCCATCTTCAGCACGGTCACCACGTACACCGCGAGGTCGATGTCCTCGCGCGGGAACAGCGCCACCAGCACGGCGAACGGACTCGTCAGGTACGTGCCCAGGTCCGGCAGGAAGCTGGTGCCGTACCCGGACTGCCAGTTGAAGAGCAGCCCGCCCTCGGCGCGCCCGTGCAGCAGGTCCCACAGGTGCGCGTGGAAGGGCACGAACTGGTTTCCGAGGTCGTTGACGCTGCGGTGGCGCGAGCCGTACGGGAACACCCGCGCGACGGCGTCCCCGCCGGCCACGGCGACCGCGGTGACCAGGGCGGCGAGGGCCGAGCCGAGCAGACCGGGGCGCCGGCCGGGCCGGGCCGCGGGGGGCGCGGGGCGCCGAGCGGGGGTGCGCTGTGGGGCGAGCTGCGGTGTCGACATGGTGGACCGACGATCCCAGGAACGGTGGTCCCGGCGGTAGCCGGGGGTGAACTCGCACCCCAACACCCCCGGAATCGTTGGTCGAAGCGGTGGCCCGGACCATCCTGACCTCATACCATCGATCACCGCACGGCCCTTGTGCACTGACGCACAATCTCCCGGCCCTGGAGGCTCCTTTGCACCGTCGCACAGCGCTCTCCGTCTCCGCCGCCCTCCTGGTGGCGGCCCCTCTGCTGTCCGCCTGCTCGGGCGGAACCCGCCCCGGCACGGCGGCGGTCGTCGGCGGCGACCGCATCACCACCTCCGCCCTCCAGGCCCAGGTCAACGACGTCCGTGACGCGCAGAACCGTTCCGGGCAGGGCGCCCAGCTCATCCAGGCCACCGCCGGCCTGGAGCGGCTCAAGCTCAACAAGATGATCCAGTCGGCCGTCCTGGAGCGGGCCGCGAAGGACGCCGGGTTGAGCGTGAGCACCAAGGAGATCGAGGACGTCCGCAAGGCCCAGCTGAAGACGGCCGGCGACGAGAAGACCCTCGTGGCCGCCGCGCTCCAGGAGGCGCAGCTCGCCCCGGACCAGATCGCCGCCGACGCCCGCTTCAAGCTGCTGCGCGACAAGGTCTTCGCGCACTTCGGCAGCCAGGACAAGGCCCTGGTCGGCCTCGGGGAGGCGGCGAAGGCCCTGCACATCGAGGTCAACCCGCGCTTCGGGCGCTGGGACTCCCAGCAGCTCCTGCTCGGGGACCAGGAGACGCCCTGGATCACCCAGCGCACCCAGCCCGAGCAGGCGGCACCCGCCGGGGCCTGACCTCCGCGCGCGGAGGTAGGTTCGGAGGGTGACCGACCACACCGCCGAACCCGCCTCCGCAGCCTCCGCGGCCTCCGCCGGGGACTCCGCTCCCGCCGTTCCGACCGGCCGGATCGTCCTGCTGACCGCCAGCCACCGGGTCGCCCCCGGCCTGCTCTCCTGGCCCGCCTGGCAGGCGCTGCGCGCCGCCGACCGGGTGCTGTGCTCCGACCCGGCCCACCCGCAGCTGCCGTACCTGCGCGAGGCGGGGGTGGAGGTGGCGTACGAGGACCCGGACGCGCACGCGCTCGTCGAGGCCTGCGCCGGGGGCCGCACCATCGTGGTGATCCCGGGCGGCGAGGGCGACCGGCGCCTCACCGACGGCTTGGCCCGGCTCGCGGGCTCGGGCCGGCTGTCCATGCCCGACCTGGAACTGCTCCCCGGCTCCTACGACCTGCCGGGCGCCCGCCTGCTCGACCTGGTCCAGGTCATGGACCGGGTCCGCCGCGAGTGCCCCTGGACCTCGGCGCAGACCCACGAGGGCCTCGTGAAGTACGCGCTGGAGGAGGCGTACGAGCTGGTCGAGGCGATCGAGGACGGGGACCGGGCCGCCCTGCGCGAGGAGTTGGGCGACGTACTGCTCCAGGTGGTCTTCCACGCGAGGATCGCGGAGGAGGGCGAGGCCGCGACGGAGGACGAGGACGGGGACGACGGCGAGGGGCCGTTCTCCGTGGACGACGTCGCCGGAGACCTGGTGGACAAGCTGATCCGGCGCCACCCGCACGTCTTCGGGGACGCCGAGGCCACGACTCCGGAGGACGTCAACGCGCACTGGCAGGCCACCAAGGCCGTGGAGAAGCGGCGGGAGTCGGTCACCGACGGGGTCCCCCTCGCCCAGCCCGGACTGGCCCTCGCGGCCAAGCTCGCCGGCCGGGCCCGCGCGGGCGGCCTCGCGGTGGAACTGCCCCGGGGCGAGGGCATCGGCTACGAACTGCTGGCGCTCGCGGCGCGGGCCGAGGAGGCGGGGACCGACCCCGAGACGGCACTGCGTGCGGCGGCCCGCGCCTACCGGGACGCGATCCGCGCCGCCGAGGGCATCAAGGACTAGGCCGTGGAGCGCGCCCCGACGGGTTGTGCCAGTGGGGGGCGGGACGGTTCAGGAACCACTCGCCGAAGCCCACCGGGCGGCCCGGGGAGGAGCCGGAGGCGGGGACGGCGTCACAGAAGAGCCGGTCGGGTCGGGCCCCGAGTTCCTCCAGGAGGTAGGAGGTCTCCTCGACGAACTCCGCCGGGCCGCTGAGGTAGACGTCCTGCTCCCGCCACAGCCCCCGGTTGCCGAGCGCGGTCCCCAGCCGGTCGGTGGCCTGGGTGCGGTGCTGCCCGGGGGCGGGGGTGATGTAGGTGACGGCGAGCCAGTCGAAGGCGGCGGCGTACCGGTCGATCAGCGGCCGGTCGTAGAGGTGGGCGGCGTCCCGCGCGGTCACGAAGAGGCGTACGTCGTGATCGGGAGGGTGCTCCGCCAGCTCCTCCACCATGGCCCGCACCGGCGCCCACCCGGTGCCGGCGGCGATGAAGGTGACGGGCCGGTCGTCGCGGCGCAGGGTCGCGTGCCCGCCGGGCGCCCCCAGCCGCAGCACCTCGCCGGGCCTGACCTCCCGGACCAGGGCGGTGCTCAGCCGGCCGCCCTCGATCCGGCTGACGTGGAGGTCGACGGTGTGGTCGGCGCGGGGCGCGTTGGCGAGGGAGTAGGTGCGCCAGGTGGTCGGCACCCGCTCGCTGCTCACGCTGACGTACTGGCCGGGTACATAGGGGAGCGGTGCGTGCGGCAGCAGGGTCAGCACGCCGATGTCCTCCCCGTACTGGAGGTGACGGACCACCTCGGCGTCCCACCACGGCGGATCGGTGCTCCCGGCGGCGCCGGCGGTCATCGCGTCGGCGATCAGCTGGTAGGCCTCCGCCCAGGCCTTCTCCACGGGCGGGGTCCACGCCTTCCCGGAGGTCTCCGCGAGGGCGGCGAGCAGGCTCGCGCCCACGGCCGCGTAGTGCTCGGGACCGACCAGGAACTTGCGGTGGTCACGGCCGAGGTCGTGGAGGTAGCCGGGGAGGGTGTCGCTCTCCAGGTGGGAGATGACGTGGGTGAGCGCGGCGAAGAGCCGGTCCCGCTGCCGTTCCATGTCCGGGGAGGAGCCGGGGAAGAGCGGGCGGATGTCCGGGTTGTGCCAGAAGAGGTGGGAGTAGAAGAACTTGACGGCGTGCTCGGCCCGTCGCTCCACCACGGCGAAACTGCTCTTCAAGATCCTCACGTCCACAAAACCGAAAGTAGGAAGGCCGGGGAACGTGAGGTCAAGACCTCACCGATCTACGGACAGCCGCGACGAACCACCTATATGGGATGGCCGCTCCGCGCCGGGATACGGTCGTCGGGTGCATGAGCAGACCTCCGCGGACCCCGCCGACACCCCTTCCTCCCCGGAGGGCCCCACCCTCTTCGACTGGGAGTTCGCCACCGACCCGTACCCGGCGTACGCCTGGCTGCGCGAGCACTCCCCGGTGCACCGCACCACGCTCCCCAGCGGGGTCGAGGCCTGGCTCGTGACCCGCTACGCCGACGCCCGCCAGGCCCTCGCCGACCAGCGGCTCAGCAAGAACCCGGCCCACCACGAGGGGACCGCGCACGCCAAGGGCCGCACCGGGATCCCGGGGGAGCGCAAGGCCGACCTGATGACGCACCTGCTGAACATCGACCCGCCGGACCACACCCGGCTGCGACGGCTGGTGTCGAAGGCGTTCACCCCGCGCAGGGTGGCGGAGTTCACCCCGCGGGTGCAGGAGCTGACCGACCACCTCATCGACGCCTTCCAGGAGAAGGGGGAGGCCGACCTCATCCACGACTTCGCCTTCCCGCTCCCCATCTACGCCATCTGCGAGATGCTCGGCGTTCCGCGCGAGGACCAGGACGACTTCCGCGACTGGGCCGGAATGATGATCCGGCACGGCGGCGGTCCGCGCGGGGGCGTGGCCCGTTCGGTGAAGCGGATCCGCACCTACCTCGGGGAACTGATCCACCGCAAGCGGGACGATCCAGGCGACGACCTCATCTCGGACCTGATCCGGGCGAGCGACCACGGGGACCACCTGACGGAGGCCGAGGCCACCGCGATGGCCTTCATCCTGCTCTTCGCCGGCTTCGAGACCACCGTGAACCTCATCGGCAACGGCATCCACTCCCTCTTCGTGAACCCGGACCAGCGCGAGCGCCTCCAGGCCTCCCTGGCGGCCGGGGAGAGCGCCCTGCTGGAGACGGGGGTGGAGGAACTGCTGCGCTACGACGGCCCGGTGGAGCTGGCCACCTGGCGGTTCGCGACCGAGCCGCTGACCCTCGGCGGGCAGGAGGTCGCGGTCGGGGACCCGGTGCTGGTCGTCCTCGCGGCGGCCGACCGTGACCCCGAGCGGTTCGCGGACCCCGACACGCTGGACCTTTCCCGAAGTGACAATCAGCACCTCGGCTACGGCCACGGGATCCACTACTGCCTCGGCGCCCCCCTGGCCCGACTCGAAGGCCAGACGGCCCTCGCGACCCTGCTCACCCGCCTGCCTGATCTGGAACTTTCCGTTCCGTCAGAGGATCTGCGCTGGCGCGGCGGACTGATCATGAGGGGCCTGCGCACCCTCCCGGTCCGCTTCACGCCCCGAAACGCCTGAGTCGGGCATCCCGGGTCATCCCGGGCCGCCACGGCCCCCGTTGACCGGAAGCCGGGCCCCTTCGAACTTGTGACATCCGTTCGAAGGGGACTAGGTTCTGCCGTTACCCCGCCGTTATGCGAAAGGTGCATCCTCATGCTTCCCGGGAACGGCCGCCACAGACGCCCCCGCCAGGTACCCGCCCTGGTCGTCACCGCCGGAGTTGCCGGCTCCGCTCTGGCCCTGCCACTGCTCGCCACGACGAACGCGAGCGCGGCCGACATCGCCACGTGGGACAAGGTCGCCGACTGCGAGAGCGGCGGCACCTGGAGCGCCAACTACGGCAGCGGTGCATACGGAGGACTCCAGTTCACCCTGGAGCAGTGGAAGGCCGCCGGCGGACTCGCCTACGCGGCGCGCCCCGACCTCGCCAGCCGCTCCCAGCAGATAGCCGTCGGCGAACGGGTCCTCGCCTCCCAGGGCCCCCAGGCGTGGCCGCTGTGCTCCACGTCGGCCGGGCTGACCCGGACCGGCCCCGCGGCCGAGGTGGACCCGGGCCACGAGCCCGCGCCGATCACGCCCACCCCCTCGCGCCCCGACGCCTCGGTCCCCGTCACCGGGTCCGGTTCGAAGGCGACGGACTTCGGCGCCCCGACCCCGCAGCCCGCCGACCCGCAGGGCGGCGGCCCCAGCGGCCTGCCGGACTACCCGCTCGGCCCCTCCAGTGGACTGCCCGTCATGCCCGACCCGGACTACACCACGCCACCCGCCGTCCCGACGGTTCCGCCGTCCACCGCGCCCGGCACCCCGACCGCGCCGGGCACTCCCACCGCGCCCGGCACCCCCACCGCCCCGGTGGACCCGACGGCCCCGGTCACCCCGACCGCCCCCGTGGACCCGAGTGCCCCCACCGTTCCGGTCGACCCGAAGGCCGAGGCCGGTGACGGCGCGGGCAAGCACCGCGGCCCGGCCGCGCTGGAGCTCCCCGGCACTCCTGGCGCGTCGTCAGGGACCGCTGAGCCCACGTACACGGTGAAAGCGGGCGACAACCTGACCGACATCGCGAAGGCCAAGGGACTCGGCGGGGGCTGGAACGCGCTCTACGAGGCCAACGAGCAGGTCATCGGCGGGGACGCAGACCTCATCAAGCCCGGCCAGAACCTGGATCTAACCAAGTAATAGGGGCAGTTCGGGCATCCAGAAAGAGCTGAATGTCCGTTATCGCCAAATGAGACATGCGTCTCTTCCGGTCAACTGGCGTGTCCCGTTCCGGAACTTCCGCAAACCCCGTCCTCACCTGCGCAAACGTGGTTCGCAACGGTGCAAGTGGGGCGGTTTCTCCCCGATGTCGCGCGTTGAACATCGGGGAGAGACCTGCCTACCTTCTGAATCGCTCGCCACCGCGGGCTCCTTCGACCGCATCGCCGAATCCTGCCGGCGGACGGAGGGAACACACGTCGCGTAAGCGCCGAAGGCAGGAGCGGGGGAACCAAGGTAGGCGCCGGGAACGGCCGTTGAGAGACGGTCACGAACCGGCTAGGGGTTAAGACGTGCGCTAGGTCGCACGGCCGGGCAACTCATCCGCCCGAACCCGACAGCTCACCTCGAAGGCGTCGGTGAGGAGAAATCCATGCTGCTTTCCGGCAAGGGCAAGCACCGCCGCGGCTCCAAGGCCGTCCGTATCGTCACGCTCGCCGGTGTCGCCGGTGTCGCCGTCGCCGCCCCGCTGATGACCGCGGGTGCCGCGAGCGCCGCCACCGCCTCCGAGTGGGACAAGGTCGCGTCCTGCGAGGCCGGTGGCAACTGGTCCATCAACACGGGCAACGGCTACTACGGCGGCCTGCAGTTCTCGTCGTCCACGTGGGCGGCGTACGGCGGCAAGGCGTACGCCTCGCAGGCCAACCAGGCCAGCAAGTCCCAGCAGATAGCCATCGCCGAGAAGGTCCTCAAGGGCCAGGGCAAGGGCGCCTGGCCGTCCTGCGGCGTCGGCCTGTCCAACTCCTCCTACAACGGCGGCGGCTCGACCACCACGCCCGCCAAGCCGAAGCCGGAGACCCCCAAGCCCGCGAAGCCGGCCACGCCGAAGCCGACCGCGCCGAAGACGCAGACCCCCCGCGACGAGGCCCCGGTGACCCGCTCCGAGCGCACCGAGACCCCCGCGCCGACGAAGACCGAGACCTCGACCGAGGCCCCCAAGACGGGCAACGGCTCCTACGTGGTCAAGTCGGGCGACACCCTCGGCTCCATCGCCAAGGCGAACAACGTCAAGGGTGGCTGGGAGAAGCTCTTCGAGCTGAACAAGGACATCGTCAAGGACGCGAACCTGATCTTCCCGGGTCAGAAGCTGCACCTCGGCTGAACCTTCGGGTAACAGCACCCCCGCACCACCCGCCGCCCGGCGCGCCGTTCGCGCGCCGGGCGGCGGCATGTCCCGGCCCGGGGCCCGGCTGATCAAGAGTCGTATGTCCTGGATGAAGGGTATTCGGGCCCTTTTTCGTCCCAGGACCCGGGCGGTCGGCCGGTCGACCGGCCCGATCCGGTTAGGCTCTAGTCGGCAAGGCCGTCCCGCGGCCTGACACACCACCGCACACCCAGCGTCACATCCCAGAAGGAGATGCTCGTGCCCTCCATCGACGTCGTCGTAGCCCGGGAAATCCTGGACTCCCGAGGCAACCCCACGGTCGAGGTCGAGGTGGGCCTCGACGATGGCAGCACCGGCCGTGCTGCCGTTCCGTCCGGCGCCTCCACCGGTGCGTTCGAGGCCATCGAGCTGCGTGACGGCGACCCCAGCCGTTACTTCGGCAAGGGCGTCGAGAAGGCCGTCCTCGCCGTCATCGAGCAGATCGGACCGGAGCTCGTCGGCTACGACGCCACCGAGCAGCGCCTGATCGACCAGGCCATGTTCGACCTGGACGGCACCGACAACAAGGGCTCCCTCGGCGCCAACGCCATCCTCGGCGTGTCCCTGGCCGTGGCCCACGCCGCGTCCGAGGCCTCGGACCTGCCGCTCTTCCGCTACCTCGGCGGCCCGAACGCGCACCTGCTGCCCGTTCCGATGATGAACATCCTCAACGGGGGGTCGCACGCCGACTCCAACGTCGACATCCAGGAGTTCATGATCGCCCCGATCGGCGCGGAGTCCTTCTCCGAGGCGCTGCGTTGGGGTGCGGAGGTCTACCACACCCTCAAGAAGGTCCTGCACACCAAGGGCCTCTCCACCGGTCTCGGCGACGAGGGCGGCTTCGCCCCGAACCTGGAGTCCAACCGCGCCGCGCTCGACCTCATCGTCGAGGCCATCAAGCAGGCCGGCTACGTCCCGGGCAAGGACATCGCGCTGGCGCTCGACGTCGCCGCGTCCGAGTTCTACAAGGACGGCAAGTACGAGTTCGAGGGCCAGTCCCGCTCGGCCGCCGAGATGACCGAGTACTACGAGGAGCTCGTCTCCGCGTACCCGATGGTCTCCATCGAGGACCCGCTGTACGAGGACGACTGGGCCGGCTGGAAGACCCTCACCGACCGCCTGGGCTCCAAGGTCCAGATCGTCGGCGACGACCTCTTCGTCACCAACCCCGAGCGCCTCGCCCGCGGCATCGAGGAGGGCTCCGCGAACGCCCTGCTCGTCAAGGTGAACCAGATCGGTTCGCTGACCGAGACCCTCGACGCCGTCGAGATGGCCCAGCGCAACGGCTTCAAGTGCATGATGTCGCACCGCTCCGGCGAGACCGAGGACGTCACCATCGCCGACCTCGCCGTCGCCGTGAACTGCGGCCAGATCAAGACCGGCGCCCCGGCCCGCTCGGACCGCGTCGCCAAGTACAACCAGCTGCTGCGCATCGAGGAGATCCTCGACGACGCCGCCGTGTACGCGGGCCGTTCCGCGTTCCCGCGCTTCAAGGGCTGACGGCTCCCGGGCGAAGGCCGCGCCTAGCCTCCGTACGTCCCCGCACTCGGTCCCGTACCGTGGGCGGGGACGTATTGCGTACTGCGCACAGGGGAGGCGGGGCGATGGCCGGGAACCGTGATCGGTTCTCCACCTTCTCGACGGCGACCAGGCTCAAGGAGCTCGGCGAGCGGACCGCGGCGCACGTCTACCGCTCCCAGTCGCGCCGTCACATCCGCCGCAGCCGGCTGACGGGCCGTGCGGCGCTGCTGGTGCTCGTCCTCTGTACCCTGGTCGTCGCCCTCGCGTACCCGATGCGCCAGTACGTCTCCCAACGCTCGGAGATCGCCGACCAGCAGCGGGGCGCCCACGACGCGCGCAAGCGCCTCGACGAGCTCCGCGACGAGAAGGCCCGCTGGCAGGATCCGGCGTACGCGGAGCAGCAGGCGCGCGAGCACCTGCACTTCCTGCGCCCGGGGGAGATCGGCTACATCATGACCGACCCCGGTTCCGGGGCCGCGGAACACCGCCGCGGCGGCCAGGCCGGTGCCGACCGGCCCTGGTACTCGAACGTCTGGGACGGGGTCGACAAGGCCGACCGCCCGGGCGAGTGATCCCGCAACCCACCCACGAGAACGAAGAGACTTCCTCCAGGCATGCAGACGCCCCCGCCCCAGACCGACCGGACCGAGCCGACCGACGCCGACATCGAGGCCTTCCAGCAGCAGCTCGGCCGCCCCCCGCGCGGGCTGCGCGCGATCGCGCACCGCTGCCCCTGTGGTCAGCCGGACGTGGTCGAGACCGCCCCCCGGCTGCCCGACGGCACGCCCTTCCCGACGCTGTTCTATCTGACCTGCCCGCGCGCCGCCGGTGCGATCGGCACGCTGGAGGCCAACGGCGTGATGAAGGAGATGCAGGCCCGGCTCGCCGAGGACCCGGAGCTGGCCGACGCCTACCGGGCCGCGCACGAGGACTACCTCACCCGCCGCGACGCCATCGAGGTGCTCCAGGGCTTCCCGAGCGCGGGCGGCATGCCCGACCGCGTGAAGTGCCTGCACGTGCTGGTCGGCCACTCCCTGGCCGCCGGCCCGGGCGTGAACCCCTTCGGCGACGAGGCCCTGGCCATGCTGCCCGAGTGGTGGGCCAAGGGCGCCTGCGTCACCCCGTGCGCGGAGCGCAAGGAATCCGACGCGTGATCCGGGTCGCGGGCATCGACTGCGGTACGAACTCCATCCGCCTCCTCGTCGCGGACCTGGACCCGAGCACCGGCGGGTTCACCGAGCTGGACCGCCGGATGATCGTCGTCCGGCTGGGCCAGGGCGTGGACAAGACCGGCCGGTTGGCCCCGGAGGCCCTGGAGCGCACCTTCGCGGCCTGTCGCGAGTACGCCGCCGTGATCAAGGAGCTGGGGGCCGAACGGCTCCGCTTCGTGGCCACCTCGGCCTCGCGCGACGCCGAGAACCGGGACGAGTTCGTCCGGGGCGTCCTGGACATCCTGGGCGTCGAGCCCGAGGTGATCTCCGGGGACCAGGAGGCGGAGTTCTCCTTCACCGGCGCCACCAAGGAGCTGACCGGTCGCCAGGACCTGGAGCGGCCCTTCCTGGTCGTGGACATCGGCGGCGGCTCGACCGAGTTCGTGGTCGGCGAGGAGCACGTGCGCGCCGCCCGCTCCGTGGACGTGGGCTGCGTCCGCATGACCGAGCGCCACCTGGTCGTGGACGGCGAGGTCACCGACCCGCCCACCGCCGAGCAGGTCGCCGCCATGCGCGCCGACATCGAGGCGGCCCTCGACCTGGCCGCCGAGACGGTGCCGCTGGCCGAGGCCCGCACCCTGGTGGGCCTGGCCGGCTCGGTCACCACGGTGGCCGGGATCGCGCTGGGGCTGTCGGAGTACGACAGCGAGGCGATCCACCACGCCCGGATCTCCTACGACCGGGTCCGCGGGATCAGCGACCGGATGCTCACCGCCACCCACGCCGAGCGCGCCGCGATCCCCGTGATGCACCCGGGACGGGTCGACGTGATCGGTGCGGGCGCCCTGGTGCTCGTCGCGATCATGGAGCGGACCGGCGCCGCGGAGGTCGTGGTCTCGGAGCACGACATCCTCGACGGCATCGCGTGGTCCCTGGTCTGACCGACGCACGGCTGAACGGCGGCGCCCCGGTGGGTTCACCGGGGCGCCGCCGTCGTGTGCGGCAGGTGCTCCGGCGGATGCCGATCCGGAGCCGGTGGAGGCCCTTTCCCGGTCGGCCGAACCGGTCCGCAGGGGCTGTTCGGTGGCCCTTCGGAGGCCTTCCGGGGGTCGAAAGGCCCGTCGTCCACATGAACTTCGTGAAGTTCTTCACAAGGAAAAGAGGTCCGTTGGGGCGAGGAAGGGGCCCTTCGGGGCCGATCCGGGGGTCGAGAGGCCGTTTCGGCGGGTGTTTGTGCGATGAACGGAGGCTGCGGGTTTCGTATCGGAGGTAAGAACGAACCCGGGTGGTCCACTCCGCTTGAGGGCCTGGAGGCCAGTTCAGGACGGGTGAACAACGACTCCCGTTACACAGTGGTTCCCGTTGCGCGGCATGACTTGAGTCACGTGGGCCGCGCAGTGTAGCAGAGGCCTCACGACACCTTGTGAAGGGGCTCACGAGCGTCACCCCCAGGGGTGCTGGATACTCGTTCCATGAGCACCACGGAGCGTCCCAGGATCCTCGTTGTAGGAGGTGGGTACGTAGGCCTGTACGCAGCCAAGCGCATCATGAAGAAGATGCGCTACGGCGAGGCGACCGTCACGGTCGTCGACCCGCGCTCGTACATGACCTACCAGCCCTTCCTCCCCGAAGTGGCCGCAGGCAGCATCTCGCCTCGGCACGTCGTCGTACCGCTGCGACGCGTGCTGCCCAAGGCAGAGGTCCTCACCGGCCGGGTCACGAACATCGACCAGGACCGCAAGGTCGCCGTCGTCACGCCGCTGGTCGGCGAGGCGTACGAGCTGCCCTTCGACTACCTGGTGATCGCGCTCGGCGCCGTCTCCCGCACCTTCCCGATCCCCGGCCTCGCCGAACAGGGCATCGGCATGAAGGGCGTCGAAGAGGGCATCGGCCTGCGCAACCACGTCCTCGAGCAGCTCGACAAGGCCGAGTCCACGACGGACGAGAACGTCCGCCGCAAGGCGCTCACCTTCGTCTTCGTCGGCGGCGGCTTCGCCGGCGCCGAGACGATCGGCGAGGTCGAGGACATGGCCCGCGACGCCGCGAAGTACTACACCACCATCAAGCGCGAGGACATGCGCTTCATCCTGGTGGACGCGGCCGACAAGATCCTTCCCGAGGTCGGGCCCAAGCTCGGCACCTGGGGCAAGGAGCACCTCGAGTCGCGCGGCATCGAGATCTACCTCAACACCTCCATGGACTCCTGCGTGGACGGCCACGTGGTGCTGAAGAACGGCCTTGAGGTCGACTCCAACACCCTGGTGTGGACCGCGGGCGTCAAGCCCAACCCGGTCCTGGCCCGCTACGGCCTCCCGCTCGGCCCCCGCGGCCACGTGGACGCCGAGCCGACCCTCCAGGTCAAGGGCACGGACTACATCTGGACCGCCGGCGACAACGCCCAGGTGCCGGACCTCGCCGCCCGCAAGGCCGGCGTGGAGAACGCCTGGTGCCCGCCGAACGCCCAGCACGCGCTGCGCCAGGCCAAGGTCCTCGGCGACAACGTCATCTCGGGCATGCGGGGCTTCCCGCAGGCCGAGTACTCGCACTCCAACAAGGGTGCGGTGGCGGGCCTCGGCCTCCACAAGGGCGTCGCGATGATCGTCATGGGCAAGATGAAGATCAAGCTCAAGGGTCGGCTCGCCTGGTACATGCACCGTGGCTACCACGGCATGGCCATGCCGACCTGGAACCGCAAGATCCGCGTCTTCGCCGACTGGACCCTCGGCATGTTCCTCAAGCGCGAGGTGGTCTCCCTGGGAGCCCTCGAAACCCCGCGCGAGGAGTTCTACGAGGCCGCCAAGCCGGCGCCGGCCCCGGCCGCCGCCGCAGCACCCGCCGAGAAGGCCAAGGCTTCCTGACCCGGGTCTGACCGGACAACTCCAGCACGGCCCGAAGGGGCCGCCCGCCATCCGTGGTGCGGGCGGCCCCTTCGGCATGCCGCGGGCCCCGAGTGGGTAGGCCGTTCCGTCGGAACGTATCGGAGGTGACCCGAGATGACCGACGCCGCGCCGCGGCTGGCCGCCCTCGCCGAGACCCTGCTCGGTGCCCCCCTGCCCGTCCGGATACGGGCGTGGGACGGGAGCGAAGCGGGTCCGAACGA
Organism: Streptomyces sp. NPDC088097; assembly: GCF_044741845.1. Classification (NCBI taxonomy): domain Bacteria; kingdom Bacillati; phylum Actinomycetota; class Actinomycetes; order Kitasatosporales; family Streptomycetaceae; genus Streptomyces; species Streptomyces sp. NPDC088097. Next base: position 80,205 of record NZ_JBIUTJ010000010.1, on the reverse strand, counting down.
CGGCCCCACCCTGGTACTGGCCCACCGCCGCGCCCTGCGCCGGGTGCTGTGGAAACCGGGCGAGCTGGGACTGGCCCGCGCCTGGGTCGCCGGAGACCTCACGGTCGAGGGCGACCTGTTCGAGCTGCTGGACCGCGTCGGCGGCCTGCTGTGGGAGCGCGCGCCCGCCGGGACGTCCGCCGAGCCCGTTCCCGCCGCCCTTACCGGCCCGGCCAAATTCGCCGCCCTGCGTCCCCTGCTGCCCGCGCGGGCGGCCGGAGCCGTCGGTACGGCCGCGCTGCTGCGCGACCCCGTCGCACGGGCGGCCGTACGGGACCTCGTCACCCTGGCGCGGCCCTGGCCCGCGCCCGCCCCGCCGCCCGAGGAGGCGGTCCGCCAAGGCGGCCCGGCCCACACCAGGGGCCGCGACCGGCAGGCCGTCAGCCACCACTACGACGTCGGCAACGCCTTCTACGAGCACGTCCTCGGCCCCTCCATGGTGTACTCCTGCGCCTACTGGAGCCCCGGCTCCACCCTGGAGGAGGCCCAGCACGACAAGCTCGACCTGGTCTGCCGCAAGCTCGCCCTGCGCCCGGGCGACCGGCTCCTCGACGTGGGCTGCGGCTGGGGCTCCATGGCCCTGCACGCCGCCCGCGCCCACGGCGTCCGGGTCACCGGCATCACCCTCTCCGGGGAACAGGCCGCCCACGCCCGCAAGCGGATCGCCGAGGAGGGACTGACCGACCGGATCGAGATCCGCGTCCAGGACTACCGGGACGTCAAGGACGGCCCCTACGACGCCATTTCCTCGATCGGCATGGCCGAACACGTCGGCGCCGAGCGCTACCGCGAATACGCCCGCACCCTGCACGCCCTGCTGCGCCCCGGCGGCCGACTCCTCAACCACCAGATCGCCCGGCCCCCGGAGCCCGACGAGACGGCCCACCGGATGGACGAGTTCATAGAGGCGTACGTGTTCCCCGACGGGGAGCTGTCCCCGCTCGGCACCACGGTCGGCGAACTGGAACGGGCCGGCTTCGAGGTCCGCGACGTGGAGGCCCTGCGCGAGCACTACGCCCTCACCCTGCGCGCCTGGGTGGCCCGGCTGGAGGAGCACTGGGAGGAGGCCGTACGCCTCACCTCGCCCGGCCGGGCCCGCGTGTGGCTGCTGTACATGGCGGCCTGCGCGCTCGGCTTCGAACACGGCCGCCTCGGGGTCAACCAGGTCCTGGCGGTCCGCCCCGACGGGGGCGCCTCGGGCCTGCCCCTGCGCACCCGCGCCTGGGGCGGGTAGGCCGCCGGTACGCGCGGACGCCGAAGGGCCCCGGGGCGGATGCCCCGGGGCCCTTCGGCGTACCGTTCCCGCACCGTCCCCGCGGCTACTCGGTCTTGATGGCGGTCAGCATGTTCAGCCGCGCGGCGCTGCGGGCCGGCCACATTGCGGCCAAGGCGCCGACGATGCCGGCGAGCACCATGAAGATCGCGATCCGGTCGAAGGGGACGACCAGGGCGTAGTTCGGGATCGAGCCCTTGATGGTCTCGCCGACGGCCCAGGCGATGAAGGTGCCGAGGACGACGCCGATCACCGCTCCGAAGAGCGAGATCACGATGGCCTCCAGGCGGATCATGTTCTTGACCCGGCCGCGGTCCAGGCCGATGGCCCGCAGCATGCCGATCTCCTGCGTCCGCTCGTAGACGGACATGGCCAGGGTGTTGACGACGCCGAGGACCGAGATGATCAGCGCCATGGCGAGCAGGCCGTACATGATGTTCAGGGCGGTGTTGATCATGCCGCCCATCTCGTTGCGGATGTCCTGCTGGGTGGCGAAGGTGATCGCCGGGTTCTTGCCGAGGGCGTCGACCAGGGCGGTTTCGGCCTTGTCGGAGACACCGCCGTCCATCTTGACGTAGACCTCGCGGACGTACTGGTCCTCGCCGTGCCCGTTGAGGACCTTGTAGTCGATCACGTAGGGGGAGAGCATGCCCTCCATGTCCTTGTAGACCGCTCCGACCTTGAGGTCGGCCTTCTTGGTGTCCTCGAAGGTCACCTTCAGGGTGGAGCCGACCGACAGGCCCTGGTCCTTCGCGGTCTTCTCGGCGACCGCGACCTCGCCCTGGGCGAGGCTCGACAGCCGGCCGCCGACCACGTCGAAGTTGAGGAGCCGGTCGATGGTGGCCGGGTCGACGCCGGAGACGGACTGGAACTCCTTGCCGTCGCCGGTCCGGAAGTAGCCGGCCTGCTGGGGCGAGACGGCCTGGACGCCCGGGGCCTTCCGCAGGGCCGGGACCACCGAGGGGTCCATGCTGCCGAAGCTGTCGCCCATGGAGACCTTGTAGTCGGCCCTGAGGTTGTCCGTGGTCATCCGGTCGATGGCCTTGCCCATCGTGATGCCCAGCACCGACAGCGCGGTGACCAGGGTCAGGCCGATGGCCAGTGAGGCGGCGGTCACGGCGGTGCGGCGCGGGTTGCGCACCGCGTTCTGCGCGGCCAGCTTGCCGGCGACGCCGAACACCTTCTGCAGCAGCGGGCGGACGGCCGCGATGACCGGGCGGGAGAGGGCCGGCAGCAGGATGATGATGCCGATCATCGTGAAGAAGGCGCCGGCGCCGATCAGCGTCTTGCCGTCCTTGCCGGTCAGCGCGCCGCCCAGGATCGCGAGCAGACCGAGCAGGGTGATCGCCCCGCCGATGCTGTTGCGCAGCACCAGGGACTTCGCGGTGGCCGGCAGGTGGGCGCTGCCCATGGCGGCGACCGGGGCGATCCTGGCGGTGCGGCGGGCCGGCAGCCAGGCGGCCAGCATGGTGACGACGACGCCGATGCCGATCGCGGCGACGACGGTGAGCGGGGCGACGACCAGCGGACCGGCCGGGATCTTGGCGCCGAAGGCGCCCATCGCGGAGCGCATGCCGACGGCGAGGCCGACACCGGCGAGCAGACCGACGGCGGAGGAGACCACGCCGACGACCAGGGCCTCGGCGAGGACCGAACGCTTGACCTGGCCGCGGTTGGCGCCGACGGCGCGCAGCAGCGCCAGCTCCTTCGTGCGCTGGGCGACCAGCATGGTGAAGGTGTTGTAGATCAGGAAGACGCCGACGAAGAGCGAGATCAGCGCGAACACCAGCAGCATCTGGTTCATGCTGTTCATCTGTTGGCTGATGAACTTGGCCTGCTCGGCGGCGAGCTGGGCGCCGGTCTGGGCGGTGGCGTCCTTGCCGACGATCGGCTTGATCTCGGTGAGCAGCCGGTCGGCGGAGGCGCCGGCCGCGGCGCTGACCGAGAGCTCGTCGTAGAAGCCGGGCTGGAGGTACATCCGCTGGGCGGTCGCGGTGTCGAACAGGGCGAGCGAACCGCCCGCGTTGACCGCGCCGTCCTCCGTGGTGAAGATGCCGGAGAGGGTGTACTCCTGGGCCGGACCCTTGCCGGCGACCCGGACCTTGTCGCCGACCTGGTAGGCGCCGCGTTCCGCGGTGTCCTTGTCGAGGGCGACCTGACCGGCGGCGGCCGGACCCTTGCCGGTGGTGAAGGCGTAGCGGGGGTCCTTGCCGTCCTTGAGGGGGACGAAGTTGGCCCCGGTGTTGGACCAGCCGTTGCCGATCAGCTTGCCGTCCTGGTCGCCGACGGCGGCGAAGCCGTGGACGCGGCCGGAGGCGAGGCCGACGCCGTCGAGCGCCTTGACCTTGTCGAGGGTGGCCTGGCTGATGCCGGGCTCGCCCTCCTTCTTGCCCTCCTCGTCGCGGGCGGGGCCGTTGGAGGTGACCGAGACGGCCACGCCGTCGAAGCTCTTGGCGGACTGGTTCGACATCGCCTTGCCGACGGTGTCGGTGAAGACGAGGGTGCCGGAGACGAAGGCGACGCCGAGGACGACGGCGAGCACCGTCATCAACAGCCTGGCCTTGTGCGCGAGCACGTTGCGCAGGGCGGTACGGAACATGGTGGAGGAGTCCAGGGGGTAAGGGGTCAGCGGGGACGGCGAGGGGCGGTCCCTCAGCTGGTGCGGCCCTTGGCGTCGAAGGCCTTCATCCGGTCGAGCACGCCGTCGGCGGACGGGTCGACCATCTCGTCGACGATGCGGCCGTCGGCGAGGAAGATCACGCGGTCCGCGTAGGAGGCGGCGACCGGGTCGTGGGTGACCATCACGACGGTCTGGCCGAGTTCGCGGACGGAGTTGCGCAGGAAGCCGAGGACCTCGGCGCCGGAGCGCGAGTCCAGGTTTCCTGTGGGCTCGTCACCGAAGATGATCTCGGGGCGGGAGGCCAGGGCGCGGGCGACGGCCACGCGCTGCTGCTGGCCGCCGGAGAGCTGGGTCGGGCGGTGGGACAGGCGGTCGGAGAGGCCGACCATCTCGATCACGTTGTCCAGCCACTGCTTGTCGGGCTTGCGGCCCGCGATGTCCATCGGCAGCGTGATGTTCTCCAGGGCGGTCAGGGTCGGCAGCAGGTTGAAGGCCTGGAAGATGAAGCCGATCTTGTCCCGGCGCAACTGCGTCAGCTGCTTGTCCTTGAGGGTCCCCAGCTCGGTCTCGCCGATGCGGACCGAGCCCGAGGAGAAGGTGTCCAGCCCCGCGACGCAGTGCATCAGCGTGGACTTGCCGGAGCCCGAGGGGCCCATGATCGCGGTGAACCGGCCCCGGCCGAAGTCGACGGAGACGTTGTCCAGCGCGACCACCTGGGTCTCGCCCTGGCCGTACACCTTGGACAGTTGGACGGCACGCGCCGCCACGGCCTGGGTGACGGGCGGGGCGTAGTTCATGGCGGTCACGGAGGACTCCTGTCGAGCGGCTGCTGCGGTGGGGCGGGACCCTTCCATCCTCGCGGCGCCCGTCGCGCGGCGGATCAGCCGCGGTGCCCGTTCCGAGGCCCACTGGAGTCTGACCGCGAGGACCCGCGCCTCCTCCTTTGGTATGACCGGCGTCCCGCCGGAGTCAGGGTCGGGGCCCCTCGCCGGAGGATCGCCACAGCCTCGCCGGAGCGCTGGTGGAGGCCGGATCGAGGGGGTGGCCCGGGGTGGCGGGAGGCGGCGAAATCCCGTCAATCCCGCGGGGGCCGAGAGCCTTGCCCGGAACGGTGCCCACCGTGACTTATCGTCCCTGACGCCCCCTCAATCGCCAATAAAATCAGACAACATCGGATAGACGCCCGTCTGCGACGAAGGGTGTTCCGGATAGGCTCATGACAGCGTTCAAAGCTTTTCCACGGGGGCCCCGCTGCGCCTTGCCCGGATGGTGGAATGCAGACACGGCGAGCTTAAACCTCGCTGGCCCTCGGGCCGTGCCGGTTCAAGTCCGGCTCCGGGCACTCCGCAGCGCCTCACCTCGAAGGACTCCCCGGCGGCGCCCGATCCCGCGGCCGCCCCACACGGCGTTGCCGCGCCTCCCTCCGAAGATCCTCCTTCAGCAGTACGGTGCTTTCTTTGCGACCGCATTACTCTGGAGGACAAGGCTGCGCACGGTGGCCACGGAGGAGTGAGATGAGGAGCAGTAACCCGGTCTTCTCGCGACGGGGGTTCAGCCGCGACAACGGCGGCTACGCGGGCTTCGAGGCGCAGCACGCGCAGGCCGGGACCGCGACCAACCCGTACGCGACGAATCCTTACGCCACCGACCCGGCCACCGGGATGCCATCGGCTCCGGTCAACGCCGGCGCGATGACCATGGACGACGTCGTGAGCCGTACGGCCATGACGCTCGGCACCCTGATCGTCACCGCGACGATCTCGTGGATCGCGCTGCCCGTCGACCCGGCGAACCTCAACAAGTCGTACGGCATCGCCATCGGCGCGATGATCGTGGCGTTCGTCTTCGCGATGATCCAGTCCTTCAAGCGCAAGGCCTCCCCGGGCCTGATCCTGGCCTACGCGGCCTTCGAGGGCGTCTTCCTCGGTGTGATCAGCGCGGCGACCAGCACCTACCTGAGCCCCGGCGTGGTCATCCAGGCGGTGATGGGCACGATGTGCGTCTTCGCCGGCGTGCTCTTCGCCTACAAGATGCGCTGGATCCGCGTCACGCGCCGCTTCACCGGCTTCGTGATGGCCGCCGCCATGGGGTTCCTGCTCCTGATCGTGGTCAACCTGCTGTTCTCGGTGTTCGCGGGCGGCGACGGCCTCGGCTTCCGCAGCGGCGGCCTCGGCATCCTCTTCGGTGCCATCGGCATCATCCTGGGCGCCTGCTTCCTCGCCTTGGACTTCAAGCAGGTCGAGGACGGCATCGCCTACGGCGCACCGCGCGAGGAGGCCTGGCTGGCGGCCTTCGGCCTCACCACGACCCTGGTGTGGATCTACATCGAGATGCTTCGCATCTTCCAGATCCTCTCGGGCAACGACTAGCCGGACCGCCTCACGGCATCCGCCGTCCACAGCATGGGGAAGGCCCCGCGAGCACAGTGCTCGCGGGGCCTTCCCGCGTTCGGGCCGTCGCGCGCCGTCAGCCGAACCGGCGTGCGGCTCTGCGCAGGTCGTACTCGTGGATGATCGCCTTGGCCTGGCCGTACGACAGCTCGTGCGCGCCGAGCAGCCAGCCGACCTTCTCCTCGAACCGGACGAGGGAGGGGCCTTCGTCGACGGTGCGGAGCCAGTCGGAGAGTCCACGACCGGTGGTCAGGGGGATTCTGTCGATCATGTTGCGGTGGGTCTGCTCGGAGAACTCTACGGACATGGGCGCCTCCGGTGGTGTCGCCGTGCTGTTCCCTTCACGTCACCGTGCCGGCGCGTTCGCCCGTTGGCAATGGTGCCGGGGCGGCGCGTAAGGTCGGCCGGGTGCTCGATACCTCACCCCTGAACGCCGTCGTGGAACGTTTCGCGGACCGGCTCCGGGCCGCCCCGCAGAGCTGTCTGACGCGCGGAGCCGCGGCCGAGGCGCTGGAGCTGGCCCGGGAGCTCGCCGTACGCGCACAGCGGCTGGAGGACCCTTCGGGGGCGGCTCCGGCGCGAGAGGTGCCCGACGAGGGGATCTTCCTCGTCGGGGATCAGGTCGCGGTGACGGGCCTGGACCTCGCCGAGGCGCTGCGCGGCGCGCCGGCCGCCGGGAACGACGCGAAGGCCCCGTCCGAGGTGCTGGACGAGGCCGTGGCGCTGGTGGAGCGGGCGGAAGTCAGAGCGATGCGATGACGCGGTCGGCGAGGATGTAGACGTTGCCGTCCGGGCCCTCGGCGTCACCGCAGGAGAAGGTCAGGGCGTAGGCGCCCGAGATGCCCGAGCCGCCCAGCAGGACGGGCGCGGTACCGGCGCGCAGGGCGTCCGCGAGGCGCTCGGCGGTCTCCCGGTGGCCCGGGGTCATGCAGAGCGTGGTGCCGTCGGTGAAGACGTACACGTCCAGGGTGCCCAGCGGGCCGGGGCGGACGTCCGCGAGGGCCGTACGGGCCTCCGCGAGCTCCTCCAGCCGGCTGACCGTGCGCTCGTGGTCGGCGCCCGAGTAGGAAGGCTGGACCGGGACGAAGTCCGGGTGCGAGGGATGGCGCCGGCGGGCCGCGGCCAATTCGGCCGAATCCTCCGGGTAGTCGTCGACCAGGTCCTCGCCCAGTACGGGCTCCAGGCCGACCATGTCGGCCTGCCGGGGCAGGAACAGCGGGCCGTCCTCGCCCAGGCCGGGCAGGCCGCCCAGCAGCGAGGGCGCGTCGGCCGCGTCCCGGGCCTCCTGCGCGGCCCAGAAGGCCCGCGCCTCGGCCAGCTCGCGCTCCCGCTCCTCGGCGAGGGCCTCGGCCACGGCGGCTCGTATCTCGGCGGCGGGGGACTCCACGGCGCCGCGGGCGTGCGGAACGGTCGCGACGCGCGCGTGCGCCGACACGGCCAGCTCACCGCGCAGGGCCGTGACCTGCTTGCGCAGTCCGTGTACGGCGTGCAGCGCGGCAGCGCCCACGGCCGTGGCAGCGGCCGTGGTGAGTAGCAGGGCAAGAGGCATGGCGCTCACTGACTAACTCCTGGTTCATTCGATCCCCCGACTTCCTACATCAGCTTGACCTCCGCTGGGAATGGCGTGCAGTGCATTACGTCATGAATTGGACAGGCCTTTGGGCCCTGCGGGCTCGGGGTGGCCCCTTCTGACCTGGGCAAATGTCGAACCCCCAGGACAAAGGTCACATCCTGGGGGAGATTAGGTCACAGGTCGGCCGCGAGGGGATTAGAAGCGGCGTCAGTACGACGTGTGGGCCGAGGGGAATCCCAAGGGGCGCGCGGGCCCCGCCGTGATCGCGTCGCGAACCCCCTACTTTCCGCGACGACGGGCCTTGTGAACTGGGTCACACGACCCGGGGCGGGGCGGGGAGGGCGGGGGCGACCTCGGGCGCCCTCACCCCTCCCCCTGACCCGGTCGCGCTAGCTGAGGCGCTCGATGACCATCGCCATGCCCTGGCCGCCGCCCACGCACATCGTCTCCAGGCCGAACTGCTTGTCGTGGAACTGCAGGCTGTTGATCAGGGTTCCGGTGATGCGGGCACCGGTCATCCCGAAGGGGTGACCCACCGCGATGGCCCCGCCGTTGACGTTCAGCTTGTCGAGGGGGATCTCCAGGTCCCGGTACGACGGGATGACCTGGGCCGCGAAGGCCTCGTTGATCTCGAACAGGTCGATGTCGCCGACCGTCAGACCGGCCCGCTTGAGGGCCTGCTTCGACGCCTCGACCGGGCCCAGGCCCATGATCTCGGGGGAGAGGCCGGTGACGCCCGTCGAGACGATGCGGGCCAGCGGGGTCAGGCCCAGCTCGCGCGCCTTGGTGTCGCTCATGACGACCAGCGCGGCGGCGCCGTCGTTCAGCGGGCAGCAGTTGGCCGCCGTGATCAGGCCGTCGGGGCGGAAGACGGGCTTGAGGCCCTGGACGCCCTCCAGGGTGACCCCGGCGCGCGGGCCGTCGTCCGCGGAGACCACCGTGCCGTCCGGGGCGGTGACCGGGGTGATCTCGCGCTCCCAGAAACCGTTCTTGATGGCCGCCTCGGCCAGGTTCTGCGAGCGGACGCCGAACTCGTCCATGTCCGCGCGCGTCACGCCCTTGAGGCGGGCCAGGTTCTCCGCGGTCTGCCCCATCGCGATGTACGCGTCCGGGATCAGGCCGTCCTCGCGCGGGTCGTGCCAGGAGGCGCCCTCGCTCTGCGCCACCGCGGCCGTACGGGCCTCGGCGTCGGCGAAGAGCGGGTTGTGGGTCTCGCGGATGTCGGAGGAACCGTGGACGGAACGGGAGACCATCTCGACGCCCGCCGAGATGAACACGTCGCCCTCGCCGGCCTTGATCGCGTGCAGGGCCATGCGGGAGGTCTGGAGGGAGGAGGAACAGTAACGGGTGAGCGTGAGGCCCGGCAGGTGGTCCATGCCCATCTGTACGGCCACGATCCGGCCCAGGTTGCTGCCCTGCTCGCCGCCCGGCAGGCCGCAGCCCAGCATCAGGTCGTCGATCTGGCGCGGGTCCAGCTCAGGGATCTTGGCCAGCGCGGCCTGCACGATCGTGGCGGTCAGATCGTCCGGCCGGAAGTCCTTGAGGGACCCCTTGAAGGCCCGTCCGATGGGGGAGCGGGCGGTGGAAACGATGACGGCTTCGGGCATCGGGACTCCAAGGGGGTGCGTCGTTGCGGGACCGCAAGCGAAGTTACCGCCCCGTACGGTCGAGGTCACCGCCGCGGACGTGTGATCCGGGTCGCTCGTGCCCGGCGGGGCGCCGCGCCCCGCCCGGCCGGCGCGCTCCCGTCAGGCCGCCACGTCCTCGGCCGGGACCCGGCGGCGCCGGCGGTGTTTGAGCAGGGCCCACGGGCCGCGGCCCGCCGTGACCTCGGTGCCGGGCTCGCCGGCCGCCGCGGAGGCGGCCTTGGCCACCGGGAGCATGTCCTCGTCGCGGGAGACGTCCAGCCGGTCCGCGTCCGGCCACAGGCCGAGCGTGGCGCACAGCGTCGGCAGGACGGCCATCGCCGCCGTCGCGTACCCCTCGGCGGACGGATGGTAGGAGTCCGGGCCGAACATCTCGCGCGGGTTCGCCGCGAACTCCGGACCGAGGAGGTCGCCCATCGAGAGCGTACGGGCGCCCAGCGCCAGCACCCCGATGGTCTGCGCCGCCGCCAGCTGCCGCGAGACCCGGCGGGCCAGCCACCGCAACGGTTGGTAGACCGGCTCGATCGTGCCCAGGTCCGGACAGGTGCCGACCACCACCTCGGATCCCGCGAGCCGCAGCCGGCGCACCGCCGAGGTCAGCAGCCGCACCGACTGGGTGGGCGGCATCCGGCGCGTCACGTCGTTCGCGCCGATCATGATCACGCATACGTCCGGCGGCGGCGCGTCCCCGTCCAGCAGCAGCCCCACCTGGCGGTCCAGGTCGTCAGACATCGCCCCCGACAGCGCCACGTTCCGCAGGACGACGGGCCGCTCGGCCACCGCGGCCAGCCCCGAGGCCAACAGCGCGCCCGGGGTCTGCCGGGCGCGCCGCACCCCCAGCCCGGCCGCCGTCGAGTCGCCCAGCATGCCCATCCGCAGCGGGCCCGGACTCTGCTCCGGCCCCGCGAACTCGCCGCCGTACAGGCCGTCCGCGCGCGGCGGGTCCGGCAGGCCGTGGCCCACCGTCCGCTTCGCGAACTGCATCTCCGCCAGCACCAGCCCCACCGCGGCGACGCCCACCAGTCCCAGCCCGCCACCGCCGTACGCCGCGCCCGCCGCGATGCGGCGGGCCGTCCTCGCCCTGGACACCCTTCGGGCCACCTCGCTTCCCTGTCCGGCCTCGTTGACCTTCCTGCCCCGTGGGCACGGTCCGCCAATCCCTTTCCGCATACTCTGACCGGACCTCCCGGAGAACCCGTGGAGTCCCCTCCTTGGAGAACATGGTGCAATTCCACGACTCGATGATCAGCCTCGTCGGCAACACCCCGCTGGTGAAGCTCAACCGTGTGACCGAAGGCCTCCGGGCCACCGTCCTTGCGAAGGTCGAGTACTTCAACCCCGGCGGGTCCGTGAAGGACCGGATCGCCGTGCGGATGATCGAAGCCGCCGAGCAGAGCGGTGCCCTCAAGCCCGGCGGCACCATCGTGGAGCCGACCAGTGGCAACACGGGTGTCGGACTCGCCATCGTGGCCCAGCAGAAGGGCTACAAGTGCATCTTCGTCTGCCCTGACAAGGTGTCCACGGACAAGATCAACGTGATGCGCGCGTACGGCGCCGAGGTCGTGGTCTGCCCGACCGCCGTCGACCCCGAGCACCCGGACTCGTACTACAACGTGTCGGACCGCCTGGCGCGCGAGCCCGGCGCCTGGAAGCCCGACCAGTACAGCAACCCGAACAACCCCCGTTCGCACTACGAGACCACCGGCCCCGAGCTGTGGGACCAGACGGACGGGAAGATCACCCACTTCGTCGCGGGCGTCGGCACCGGCGGCACCATCTCCGGCACCGGCGGCTACCTCAAGGAGGTGTCCGGCGGCAAGGTCAAGGTCATCGGCGCCGACCCCGAGGGCTCGGTCTACTCCGGCGGCTCCGGTCGCCCGTACCTCGTCGAGGGCGTCGGCGAGGACTTCTGGCCGAGCGCCTACGACCGCAACGTCACCGACGAGATCATCGCGGTGTCCGACAAGGACTCCTTCCAGATGACCCGCCGCCTCGCCAAGGAGGAGGGCCTCCTCGTCGGCGGCTCCTGCGGCATGGCCGTGGTCGCCGCGCTGCGCGCCGCCGAGGGCCTCGGCCCCGACGACGTGGTCGTCGTCCTCCTCCCGGACAGCGGTCGCGGCTACCTCAGCAAGATCTTCAGCGACGAGTGGATGGCCGGCCACGGCTTCCTGGAGGAGGCCGGTCCCGCCGCGCGCATCGGCGACGTCCTCGCCGACAAGGAGGGCGGCATCCCCTCCCTCGTCCACATGCACCCCGAGGAGACCGTCGGCGAGGCCATCGAGGTCCTGCGCGAGTACGGCGTCTCGCAGATGCCCATCGTCAAGCCGGGCGCCGGTCACCCGGACGTGATGGCCGCCGAGGTCATCGGCTCCGTGGTGGAGAAGGAACTCCTCGCCGCCCTCTTCGCCCAGCGCGCCTCCCTCGGGGACCCGCTGGAGAAGCACATGAGCGCGCCGCTGCCGAAGGTCGGCTCCGGTGAGCCCGTGTCCGAGCTGATGGCGGTCCTGGGAGAGGCCGACGCGGCCATCGTGCTCGTCGAGGGCAAGCCCACCGGCGTCGTCAGCCGCCAGGACCTCCTGGCGTTCCTGGCCAAGGGCGCCAAGTAACGGCACGTCGCGCCCGCGACGCGCAAACGGTACGGGCCCGACACGTGACGGCAGCACCGGCTTAACACGGCTCCCGCACAGTGGTGGTTGTCGGCGGGGAACACCGGGGCACCGGGAACCGGCCGACACCACGCACGGCGTCGACGTACTTCCGGAGCGGCTCCCGGACCGCGTTGGCGCTCAGGACGCGGAACGGCCCTGACCCGGCCCGTGTCCCAGCGGGAACCGCCGTCGTCCCGCCCCCCGGGCAACCGGGGGTGCGGCGGTTCCCGCTCATTTCTCTTTCCGGGCCGGCTTGGCCCGACCCGATGCGCCCGTTCCTCGTGGGCCCCGTCGGACCCGTCGGACCGTCGGCTACGCGTCGGCGTCGCGGCGGAGGAAGTCCTTGCGGGCGTGGACGAAGTTGACGCCCAGGATGCCCAACCAGCACACGATCAGGCCGCTGAGGTGCGCCTGGGTCGCGGCGATGGCCGACAGGGGGACGGCCAGGACCAGCGTCACGATCGCGAAGCCGAAGCGCTCCCCGAAGTTGCCCACGGCGGCCGCGGCCGGGTCCGAGCCGCCCCGGGCGTACTGCAGGCGCTCCTCGGCGAGGCGCCGCCTGACCTGGGTCTCGACCTTCTCCACGAAGGAGTCGACGAGCGCGGCCTCGTACTCGGGCCCCAGCTCGCGCCGGGCGTCGAGGGCGGCGCCGAGTTCCTTCTTGAGTTCCTGGGCCTGCGGAGAGTGCTCTGTCATGCCCCCACCCTAGGAACGCGGGCACCCCCCGGCACTGGGGCTGGCCCCCGTATCCCCGTACCCCCGCGTCGTCCCGGATCGCGGGCGCGGCTTGCCCAGCTGCATAAGTCGATGCAGAGTGCACCGTGACTGAATATCTCACCGGGGACGGGACGGAGGGGACGGCCATGAGCGACGGCACGGCCGCACGGCTGCAGAAGCTGTTCGAGGGGCACCGGCTGACGCCGACGCAGCGGCGGATCGCGCACTGCATGGTGCGCGGCGCGGCGGAGGTGCCCTTCCTGTCGAGCGTGGAACTCGCCGAGTTGGCCGGGGTCAGCCAGCCCTCGGTGACCCGCTTCGCGGTGGCCCTGGGGTTCGACGGGTACCCGGCGCTGCGCCGGCACCTGCGCGAGGTGGCGCCCGCCGGACGCTCCGAGGACGGGCCCGAGGACACGTACAACGAGTACCAGCAGGCCGTCCGGGGCGAGATCGAGAACCTGCGCCGGCTCGCCGCCATGCTCGCCGATCCGGCGCCCGTGGAGGAGGCCGGTCGGATCCTCGCCGCATCCCGGCCGCTGCCGGTGCTCGGGCTGCGGGCGGCGTCCTCGCAGGCGCGCGGGTTCGCGTACTTCGCGGCGAAGGTGCACCCGGACGTACGGCTCGTCGACGAGGGCGGCTCGATGCTGGAGGACCGGATCGACGCCGCCCTGTACGACGGCGCGAGCGCCCTGCTCTGCTTCGCGCTGCCCCGCCATCCCCGCGAGGTCGTGGACACCCTGGAACGGGCCCGCAAGGCCGGGCTGACCGTGGTCACCGTCGCCGACTCGGCCTTCGCGCCCGTCGCCCGCCACTCCGACCTGCTGATCCCGGCGCCGGTCGGTACCGGGCTCGCCTTCGACACGGCGTGCGCGCCGATGCTGCTGGGCCGGGTGCTGCTGGAGGCCATGGCGGACGCGCTGCCGGACGCGCAGGCCCGCCTGGAGGCCTTCGACGCCCGGGCGGCGGCGCGCGGGCTGTTCGTGGAGTGAGCGGGGTGGGCCGGGGGAGCCGCGTGGGCCGGTCGCCCGCCGGGGCCCCCGCTCAGCGGTAGTCCAGCTCGGCCAGCTCCCGCGCCAGGCGGTCGCGCAGTGCCGGGACGCGGGCCAACAGGGGGAGCAGGGCGTTGCGGGCCGCGCGCGGGACGGCGCCGCGGGTGGTGGCGACCCGGGTCATCCGGTCCGTCAGGGCCACCACCCGCAGGGCCACCGGGCGGCGCAGGGCCTCGTAGGCGTCGAGGGCCGCCGCGGGGTCCGGGGAGCCGGCGCCCGCCGCCAGGGCGAGCCCGAGGGCGTGGCCGTCCTGGATGCCGGTGTTCATGCCCTGGCCGCCGGCCGGGCTGTGCACGTGCGCGGCGTCCCCGGCGAGCAGCAGGCGCCCGGCGCGGTACCGGTCGGCGACCCGGTGGTGGACGCGGAAGCGGGAGGACCAGGCGAGGGAGTGGACGACGGCCTGTCCGGGGACCCGCTCGTCGAGGAGGTCGCGCACGAAGGCCAGGTCGGGTTCGGCCGGGGCCTCGTCGACGGTGGCGACGATCCGGAAGCGGCTGCCCGCCCCGCCCGCGGTGGGGCCCCCGGGTAGCGGGGCGATCACGGTGAGCCCGGCCGCGCCGAAGGAGAGGGAGACCTCGTCCGCGCCCGGGGCCCAGTCCATGACCACGTCGGCGAGGACGAAGGACTCCCCGTAGGAGCTGCCGGTGAAGCCGATGCCGGCCGCCTCGCGGACGGCGCTGTGCATCCCGTCGGCCCCGACGACGCGGGCGGCGCGCAGGGTCGCGCCGGTGGCGGTGGTGAGGGTGACGCCGTCGGGGTCCTGGACGACGGAGACGACCTCGTGGGGGCGGTGGACCTCGTGGCCGAGCGCGCGCAGCCGGCGCAGCAGGACGGCCTCGGTCTCGTACTGGGGGACCATCAGCGCGTACGGATGGGCCGTGGGCAGTCCGTCGAAGGGGATCGTGGCGAGGGGGCGGGCCCCGTCGCGGACCTGGAAGCGGGTGACGGGGATGCCGAGGCCGACCAGCTCGGCGGAGAGGGCCCCCGAGGGATCGAGCTCGTCGAGGACCTCCAGGGTGCGGGCGTGGACGACGGCGGCGCGGGAGGTGTTGGCGCCCTCGGCCAGCCGGTCGAGCAGGACGAAGTCCACGCCGGCCCGGGCGAGGGTGACGGCGAGGGCGAGCCCGGTGGGGCCGGCGCCCACGACGGCGACGTCGGTGCGGGAGGGGGGCGGGAGTGCGGCGGTGCTGGTCACGGCGGACCTCCTCCAGTGGGCCAACGTTGGTTGGCCAACGGCCGTTGACTTCACTGTGCACCTGGGGGGCTGGCATGTCAACGACTGTTGGCCTACGGTTGTTGGCATGACGGTGCGACGTACTTCCGAGCAGACCAAGACGATCATCCTGCGGGCCGCCCGGGACGCCTTCGCGGCCCACGGGTACGAGCGCACGACGATCCGGGCCGTCGCGGCGGACGCCGGGATCGACCCCTCGATGGTCATGCGGTACTTCGGGAGCAAGGAGGGCCTCTTCGACGCCGCGCTGACCGTGGACCTGCGGCTGCCCGACCTCTCCGCCGTGTCGCCGGACGAGCTGCCGGCCGCCCTGGTCGGGCACTTCGTGGAGCGGTGGGAGGGCGACCCGGCCGACGACGCCCTGCTGGTGCTGCTGCGTTCGGCGGTCACCAACGAGCAGGCGGCGGAGCGCATGCGGGCGGTCTTCGCCGACCAGGTCGCCCCGGCGCTGGCCGCGGCCCTCGGCCCCGAGCGGGCGTCCCGCGCGGCCGGTCTGGTCTCCGCCCAGCTGCTTGGTCTCGCCCTGGCCCGCTACCTGCTGCGCCTGCCGGCCGTCACCGCGCTGGGCCCCCGGGAGCTGGTGGCGGGCCTGGCCCCGGCCGTGGCCGCCACGCTGGCCGCCGCCCCCGCCGACGCGATCACCCCGTCGGACACCCCCTAGAGCAGGGCGTCCCGGAACGCGCCGCCCGCCTCCGCCACCAGGTCCGCCGTCGACTGGGCCGGGCGGGCCGTGGTGAAGCGGACCCCGCCCGCCGGGTCGGCGGCGAAGCCGAGGACGGTCGGGCGCGGGAGGCTGTTGTAGCCGTAGTGGGCGGTGAAGAAGTAGGCGCCCGTGTCCGGGACGGCGATCACGTCGCCCGGGGACAGTTCCGGCAGCTCCCGGGCGCGCGCCAGGAGGTCCCCGGCGAAGCAGGCCGGGCCCGCGACGTCCTGGGCCACCGGCGGACCGGTCCGCGGGGCGCCCTCGGCGTCGTACGCCAGGATCCGCACCGGCCAGGCCTCCGGGGCGTACACGGTCCGGGTCGCCACCTGGACGCCCGCGTGGGTCAGGGCGATCCGCCGACCGCCGGCGGACTTCGTGTACTCGACCCGGGCCAGCACCGTGCCGTGCTTGGCCAGCAGGGACCGGCCGAACTCCGTGACCAGCCCGTACGAGCCGTCGAAGAGCGCCGGGACCGCCTCGCGCAGGGCCGCCACGTACGCGGTGTACGTCGGGGCGTGCTCGTCCGAGGCGAAGTTCACCGGCAGGCCGCCGCCGATGTCCAGGGTGTCGACTTGGCGCCGCCCCGCCGCCGCGTTGACCTCCTCGGCCAGCGCGTGCAGCTCCCGCACCCCTTCGGCGATCAGGGGCAGCGGCACCCCCTGCGAGCCCGAGTGGGTGTGCAGCCGGGTCAGCCAGGGCCGCTCCAGGAAGGCCCGTACGAGTCCCTCGCGCGCACCCGGATCGCGCAGCGCGAAGCCGAACTTCGAGGTGGCCGTGGCCGTGGACAGGGCGTCGATGGCGCCGGCGCCCGTCTGGGGGTTGATCCGCAGCCCGATCGGGGAGCGGGTCGGGGCCGCGGCCACCTGCGCGTCGAGGCGCTCCAGCTCCTGGGGGTTGTCGGCGTTCACCGCCACGCCCAGCGCGAGGGCCTCCCGCAGTTCGTCCGGGGTCTTGGCGGGGGAGTCCAGGACCGTCCGGGCGGCCGTGACCCCGGCCGCCCGGGCCAGCGCCAGCTCGCCGGGGCTCGCCACCTCGCAGCCGACGCCCGCGTCGGCGAGCAGGCGCAGCACCGGGACCAGGGGGGCGGCCTTGACGGCGAAGGTGTGCAGGACGGGCGTGCCGGGCGCCGCCGCCGCCGCGAAGGCGCCGGTCAGGGCGGCGACGGAGGCGCGGACGCCGGCCGTGTCCAGCAGGCAGAGCACGGGCTCGCGGTCGAGGAGGCCCCCTTCGACGGCCGCCCGCACGGCCCGGTCGCGGAGCGCGGAGGCCTCGTACGGGCCGTACGGGCCGTGGGGGACGGGGGACGCGTGCGTCTCGGCAGCCATGCCGGCCATCCCATCATCAGGCGGGTCGGCCCGCAGTTCTTCGGCGGACCCGTTTCGCGGTTCGTTCGGCGTCCGGGCCCGTAGCTGTTGACTGGATCTATTCATACCGACAGGATGTGAATGGATTGACCAACACCGGAGGAGGCACCGCCATGTCAGGACCCCGCCCCGTACGGGCCGCGCGAGGCACCGAGCTCAGCACCCTGGGATGGCAGCAGGAAGCCGCCCTCCGGATGCTCCAGAACAACCTCGACCCCGAGGTCGCGGAGCACCCCGACAAGCTCGTCGTCTACGGCGGCACCGGCAAGGCGGCCCGCGACTGGCGCTCGTACGACGCCATGGTCCGCACCCTGCGCACCCTCAAGCAGGACGAGACCATGCTGGTCCAGTCCGGCCGGCCGGTCGGCGTCATGCAGACCCACGAGTGGGCGCCGCGCGTGCTGCTCGCCAACTCCAACCTGGTCGGCGACTGGGCCAACTGGGAGGAGTTCCGCCGCCTGGAGCACCTCGGCCTGACCATGTACGGGCAGATGACCGCCGGTTCGTGGATCTACATCGGCACCCAGGGCATCCTCCAGGGCACCTACGAGACCTTCGGCGCCGTCGCCGCCAAGAAGTTCGGCGGGACCCTCGCCGGCACCATCACCCTCACCGCCGGCCTCGGCGGCATGGGCGGCGCCCAGCCGCTGGCCGTGACGATGAACGACGGCGTCGCGATCTGCATCGACGTCGACCCGCGCGCCATCGAGCGCCGCATCGAGCACCGCTACCTCGACGTCAAGGCCGACAACCTCCGCCACGCCCTCCAGCTGGCCGTCGAGGCCCGCGACGCCCGCAAGCCGCTCTCCATCGGCCTGCTCGGCAACGCCGCCGAGCTGCTCCCGCAGATGCTCGCCGAGGGCGCGCCGATCGACATCGTCACCGACCAGACCAGCGCCCACGACCCGCTCGCCTACCTGCCCGTCGGCGTCGCCCTCGACGACATGGCCGACTACGCGGCCAAGGACCCGGCGGGCTTCACCACCCGCTCCCGCGAGTCGATGGCCCGGCACGTCGAGGCCATGGTCGGCTTCATGGACGCCGGCGCCGAGGTCTTCGACTACGGCAACTCCATCCGCGGCGAGGCCCAGCTGGCCGGCTACGACCGCGCCTTCGCCTTCCCCGGCTTCGTCCCCGCCTACATCCGGCCGCTGTTCTGCGAGGGCAAGGGCCCCTTCCGCTGGGCCGCGCTGTCCGGCGAGGCCTCGGACATCCACAAGACCGACAAGGCGATCCTGGAGCTCTTCCCGGAGAACGAGTCGCTGCACCGCTGGATCAAGATGGCCGGCGAACGCGTCCACTTCCAGGGCCTGCCCGCCCGCATCTGCTGGCTCGGCTACGGCGAGCGCGACCGGGCCGGCGAGCGCTTCAACGACATGGTCGCCTCCGGCGAACTCGCCGCCCCCGTCGTCATCGGCCGCGACCACCTCGACTGCGGCTCGGTGGCCTCCCCGTACCGCGAGACCGAGGCCATGCTCGACGGCTCCGACGCGATCGCCGACTGGCCGCTGCTCAACGCCATGGTCAACGTCGCCTCCGGCGCCTCCTGGGTCTCCATCCACCACGGCGGCGGCGTCGGCATGGGCCGCTCGATCCACGCGGGCCAGGTCACCGTCGCCGACGGCACCCCCCTGGCGGGCGAGAAGATCCGCCGCGTCCTCACCAACGACCCCGGCATGGGCGTCATCCGGCACGTCGACGCCGGCTACGACATCGCCGAGACGGTCGCGGACGAGCGCGGCGTCCGCGTCCCCATGCGCGAGGGTGACCAGGCGTGACCCAGGACGCCCCCGCGGTCGGAGCCTCCTTCCACGAGATGTGGGCGGAGCTCCGGCCCCTCGGCCGCCACGCCGACTCCGGCGGCTACCGCCGCTACGCCTGGACCGGCGCCGACACCGACTGCCGGGCGTGGTTCCGGGCCCAGGCCGAGGCGCGCGGCCTGACGTACGAGAGCGACCGCAACGGCAACCAGTGGGCCTGGCTCGGCGACCCCCTCGCGGGCGACGCCGTCGTCACCGGCTCCCACCTGGACTCCGTCCCCGACGGCGGGGCCTTCGACGGCCCCCTCGGGGTGGTGTCCTCCTTCGCGGCCCTGGACGAACTCCGCCGGAGGGGAGCGGAGTTCTCCAGACCGCTGGCCATCACCAACTTCGGCGACGAGGAAGGGGCCCGCTTCGGCCTCGCCTGCGTCGGCTCCCGGCTCGCCGCCGGACAGCTGACCAAGGAGAAGGCCTACGAGCTGCGCGACGCCGACGGCGTCTCCCTGCCGCAGGCCATGGAGCGGGCCGGCCACGACCCGGAGACCATCGGGGCCGACCCCGAACGCCTCGCCCGCATCGGCGCCTTCGTCGAGCTGCACGTGGAACAGGGCCGCGCCCTCGACCTGTCCGGGGACCGCGTCGGCATCGCGTCGGCGATCTGGCCGCACGGCCGCTGGCGCTTCGACTTCCACGGCGAGGCCAACCACGCGGGCACCACCCGCCTGGTGGACCGCCGCGACCCGATGCTCACGTACGCGGCGACCGTGCTCGCGGCCCGCCGCGAGGCCGCTCTCGCCGGGGCCGTCGCCACCTTCGGGAAGATCTCCGTCGAGCCCAACGGGGTCAACGCCATCCCCTCCCTGGTCCGCGGCTGGCTCGACTCCCGCGCCGCCGACCAGGCCACCCTCGACACGGTTGTCACGGCCATCGAGAAGGCCGCCCGCGAGCAGGCCTCGGCCGACGGCATCGACCTGGACCTCGTCCGCGAGTCGTTCACCCCCGTCGTCGAGTTCGAGCACGCCCTGCGCGACGAACTGAACCGGATCCTCGGCGGGTCCGTCCCCGTCCTCGGCACGGGCGCGGGACACGACGCCGGAATCCTCTCCGCGGCCGTCCCGACCGCGATGCTGTTCGTGCGCAACCCCACCGGCGTCTCCCACTCCCCGCGGGAGTCCGCCGCCGAGGACGACTGCGTGGCCGGAGTCCTCGCCCTCGCCGACGTACTGGAAGGCCTCGCATGTCGTTGAGTCCGCACGGGCCGAAGACGTACTGGCTGGAGCACGCCTGGCTCGGCACCTTCGTCGAGCCGGGCGTCGCCCTGGACGTGTCCCCCGACGGGCGGATCGCCGCCGTGCGCACCGGGGTGGACACCCCGCCGCCGGGCGCCGAGGTCCTGCGCGGCCTCACCCTCCCGGGCCTGGCCAACGCGCACTCCCACGCCTTCCACCGGGCCCTGCGCTCCCTCGTCCAGGTCGGCTCCGGGACCTTCTGGACCTGGCGCGACTTCATGTACAAGGTCGCCCAGAACCTCACCCCCGAGACCTACTTCGACCTCGCCCGCGCCGTGTACGCGGAGATGGCCCTGGCCGGCATCACGAACGTCGGCGAGTTCCACTACGTCCACCACGCCCCCGGCGGCGCCCCGTACGCCGACCCCAACGCGATGGGCGAGGCCCTCATCGAGGCCGCGTCCGCCGCCGGCATCCGGATCACCCTCCTCGACACCGCCTACCTCGCCTCCGGCTTCGGCGAGGGCCCCGACCACCACCAGCTGCGCTTCTCCGACGGCACCGCCGACGCCTGGGCCGAACGGGTCGGCGCCCTCAAGCCCCGCGAGCACGCCCTGATCGGCGCCGCGATCCACTCCGTGCGGGCCGTTCCCGCCGAGCAGCTCGCCACCGTCGCCGCCTGGGCCCGGGAGCGGCGGGCGCCGCTGCACGTCCACCTCTCCGAGCAGACCGCCGAGAACGACGCCTGCCTGGCCGCCCACGGCCGCACCCCCACCCAACTCCTCGCCGACCACGGAGTGCTGGGCGCGCACACCACCGGCGTCCACAACACGCACCTGACCGACACCGACATCGCCCTCCTCGGCGGCACCGGCACCGGCACCTGCATGTGCCCCACCACCGAACGCGACCTCGCCGACGGCATCGGCCCGGCCGCCCGGCTCCAGCGCGCGGGCAGCCCGCTCTCGCTCGGCAGCGACAGCCACGCGGTGATCGACCTCCTCGAAGAGGCCCGCGCGATGGAGCTCAACGAGCGCCTGCGCAGCCACACCCGGGGCCACTGGACGGCGAACGCCCTGCTCACCGCGGCCACCGAGGACGGCCACGCGGCCCTCGGCCGCCCCGACGCGGGTCGGCTGGAGCCGGGCGCGCTCGCGGACTTCACCACCGTCGCGCTGGACTCCGTCCGGACGGCGGGCGCGCTGGCGCGCCTCGGCGCCGAGACGGCCGTCTTCGCGGCCTCGGCCGCCGACGTCCGCCACACGGTCGTGGGGGGCCGCCACATCGTCCGCGACGGCGTCCACGCCCTGGTGCCGGACGTACCGACCGCCCTGACCGCCTCCATCGCCGCCCTCCGCGACTGAGGCCCCTTCCCCCCCGGAGGAACCCGTGACCACCACCGTCATCACCGACATCGGCAGCCTCGTCACCAACGACCCCACCCTCGGCGACGGCTCCCCCCTCGGCCTGATCGAGAACGCCGCCCTCGTCCTCGACGGCGCGACCGTCGCCTGGGTCGGCCCCACCGAGGACGCCCCGGCCGCGGACGAGGCGTTCGACGCGCGGGGCCGGGCCGTGATCCCCGGCTTCGTCGACTCCCACTCGCACCTGGTCTTCGCCGGCGACCGCACCGCCGAGTTCAACGCCCGCATGTCCGGCCGCGCCTACTCCGCCGGCGGCATCCGCACCACCGTCGCCGCCACCCGCGCCGCCACCGACGCCGCACTGGAGGCGAACCTGCTGCGCCACCTCCACGAGGCCCGCCGGCAGGGCACCACCACCTTCGAGACCAAGTCCGGCTACGGGCTCACCGTCGCCGACGAGGCCCGCGCCCTGCGCATCGCCGCCGCGCACACCGAGGAGGTCACCTACCTCGGCGCGCACATCGTCTCCCCGGACTACGCGGACGACCCCGCCGGCTACGTGGACCTCGTCACCGGCGCGATGCTGGAGGCCTGCGCCCCGTACGCCCGTTGGGTGGACGTCTTCTGTGAGAAGGGCGCCTTCGACGGGGAGCAGGCCCGCGCCATCCTCACGGCGGGCGCCGCGGCCGGACTGATCCCCCGCATCCACGCCAACCAGCTCTACCACGGTCCGGGCGTGCAACTCGCCGTGGAGCTGGAGGCCGCCTCCGCCGACCACTGCACCCACCTCACCGACGCCGACGTCGACGCGCTGGCCCAGGCCGCCGGCACCACCGTGGCCACCCTGCTGCCCGGAGCCGAGTTCTCCACCCGCGCCCCGTGGCCCGACGCCCGCCGGCTGCTCGCCGCCGGAGCGACCGTGGCCCTGTCCACGGACTGCAACCCCGGCTCCTCCTACACGAGTTCGATGCCGTTCTGCATCGCCCTCGCCGTCCGGGACATGGGCATGACCCCCGACGAGGCGTTGTGGTCCGCCACCGCCGGCGGGGCCCGCGCCCTGCGCCGCCCCGACCTCGGTCGCCTCACCCCCGGCAGCCGCGCCGACCTGGCCCTGTTGGAGGCCCCCAGCCACGTCCACCTCGCCTACCGGCCCGGCGTACCGCTGGTGTCCGCCGTCTGGCAGCGGGGGGTCCGCGCGGTCTGAACCACCGCCAAGCGGCTGAAAATCGTACGGCCGAAAGGCTGTTGAACCGGGCCGTCCTTTGTCTTCCCTCCGTAAGGCCCCGGGCGTACCTTGAGCCACCAATCTGATGTGTCGTCAGTAACTTGTGGCCCGAGGGGAAGACGAAGGTGTCCGACCGGAAACGCTCCACCGCGCTCGCGCTGGCCTCCGTGCTGGCCGGATCGGCGGTACTGCTCAGTGCCCCCGCGGCCCATGCCGACGTGGTCGACGTGCAGTACGACTGCAAGACCCCCATCGGGGACAAGTCGGCCGTATCGCCCATCGACATCAAGGCCGTCAAGGAGGGCGACGGCTACAAACTCACGATGTCCTTCCAGAAGGGCGTCTCCTCCAGCCCCATCGAGCTGGGCAAGGGCGCGATGACCCCCAGCGCCGTCGTCCTCGCCGACGGCGCCGAGAAGGCCTCGATCCCGGTCTCGGGACCGCCCAACCCCGAGGCGATACCCGCCAACACCCCCATCAAGATCACCGACCTCTCGGGCACCTACACCCCGAAGAAGAGCGGCAAGGTCACCTTCACGGCGGGCGTCCTCACCATCAAGGCCATGGGGACCACCACCACCTGCACCCCAGGCAACAGCCCGAAGCCCTCCCTGGAGCTGGACGTCACCGCCCCCGGCGGCGGCTCCGGCGACCCCGCGCCGCAGCCGGGCGCGGGCGGCGGCGACACCCTCCCGCAGACCGGCCCCGAGGACTCCGCCCTCGCGCTCGGCACCCTCGGAGCCACCGTCCTGCTCTCCGGCGCGGCCGGGGTGCTCTGGCTGACCCGGCGCGGCGGGCGGGCCCAGCGGACCCGGTCCTGAACGGAGCGGCCCCGGTCATGCCCGTCCTCCCCACCCTCAAGCGGCTCGGCGCGGTCCTCCTCGCCGCCGCCACCCTGTACGGCGCCCCGGCCGCGGCCGGCGCCGAGGAACCCGGCTGGACCGCCGAACCGGCCACCGGGCGCCCCGGCGCCGCCGCCCGCCCGTACTTCTACCTCGCGGGCACTTCCGGCTCCGTACTGGAGGACCGCCTCGCCGTGGCCAACACCACCGACCGGGAGCGCGTCATCACCCTGCGCGGAGCCGACGCGTACAACACCCCCGACGGAGCCCTCGCGGTGCGCCCGGCCGGGGAGACCACCGGCGCGGGCTCCTGGATCAGCCTCGGCGGCGCCACCTCCGTGAAGGTCCCGCCGCGCACCCGCGCGGTCGTCCCCTTCACGGTCACCGTGCCGCCGGCCTCCCCGCCCGGGGACCACCCCGCCGCCGTCGTCGCCACCGAGGGCGGGCGCGAGGTGGCCGTACGGATCCACCTGCGCGTCGGCGGTCCGACCCTGGCCGCCCTCACCGTCGAGGACGTCTCCGTGCACGGCGCGGGCGCCGCCGGCGTCATCGCCTACACCCTGGTCAACCGGGGCAACGTGGCCCTCGCCCCCGAGCTGGCCGTCCGCGCCGAGGGCCGCTTCGGCAAGGTGCCCGGGCGCACCGCCCGCACCCTGCCCGTCGAGCTGCTGCCCGGCCAGCGCGTCCGGCTGACCGAACCCTGGCCCGGCGCCCCCGTCTTCGGCCGGGTCGCCCTCACCCTCACCGTGACCGCCCCCGGCGGCGCCCGCGCCACCGGCGCCACCTCGGCCTGGTTCCTGCCCCGGGGGATCGCCGCCCGCACCGGAGCGGGGATCCTCGCCCTCGGCCTCCTGGCCCTGGCCACGCTGTTCCTCGTCCGCACCCGGGGCTCCCGGCGCGGGACACCGCCCGACGCCCCGGGCGGGGCGGGGCCCGACGGGGCCACACCACAAGACGCGCTGCCGCACCACGGGACGGAACGGCCGACGGAACAAGGGCCGACGGAACAAGGGCCGACGGAACATGAGCCGACGGAACAAGAGCTGACGGGAGCACCCCGGTGAACACCCAGGTGAACGGCATCCGCAGCCGCGCCCGAGGCCGCGCGGCCCTCCTCGCCGCCGGCCTGGCCGCCCTCGTCGCGGCCCTGCTCCCGGCCGCGGCGCCGGCCGCCGCGGCGGCCGGCAAGCCCGCGGTGACCCTGTCCCTCCAGGCGGCGGCCAAGGGCACCGAGATCACCGTCGACGGCACCGGCTGGCGGCCCAAGACCATGGTCATGCTGCTGGTCTGCGGCCAGAACATGATCGGCGGCACCAACAGCTGCGCCAACGCCGACGGGGTGGCCGTCGCCGTGGCCGAGGACGGACACTTCGGAGCCCAACTGCCGGTCGTGGCACCGCCCAAGCCCTGCCCCTGCGTGGTCAACGTGACCTCCGTCAACGGCGACCAGTCCACCGTCGCCGCCCCCCTGAAGATCACCGACCACCCGGTGGCCGACCTCCCCGCCGAGTCCGGCACGGCCCGCCTCGCGGTCCTCACCGGAGTCCGGCTCAAGGGCGAGGACGGGGTACTGACCTGGTTCGGCGCCCCGCCGAGCCGGAGGTTCACCGTCACCGTCGGCAATCTCGGCTCGGCCCCCGTCAAGGACCCGGTTTTCCAACTCGGCACCGCCCACGGGGTGTTCGCCCCGATCTGGGAGGAGGCCCGCTGGAAGGGGACGATCCCGCCCGGCGGCAAGGCCGAGGTGGAGCTGGGCGCCTCCCTCTCGGCGGGCGCACACGGGGACTACACGCTCTCCCTCAAGTACGGGGACACCGTGCTGGCGAGCCAGCCGTGGGGCGTGGACCGGCCGTACGGGGTGCTGCTGTTCTGGGGCCTGCTGCTGGTGGTGATCCCCACGGCCGTCTTCCGGATCGGCATGGCCGTGGTGGACCGGGTCCGCCCGCACGCCCGCGGGTCCGGCGGCAGCGGCCGCCACCGCGGGGCCAAGGCCCTGGAGGCGGCCGCCGCCGTCACCGCCCGGCTCCCGAAGCTCCCCGTACGGGACCACGCGCCGGTCGGGGCCGCCGACCCGACCGCCCCCCAGACCCCCACGGCGGTCCTGCCGTGGTTCACCCCGACAGATCACGCACAGACGTCCGCACAGACATCCGCACCGTCTGAGAAAAGTCCGACGACGAAGGGACATTCGTGAAGACCCAACGGAGGGTGAGCGCGGCCCTGGTCGCGCTGCTGCTCAGCGGCGCGGGCATCGCGGTGGCGGCTTCCCCCGCCCAGGCCGCCGACGCCACGTTCAAGGTGAAGTGCGTACCGCCCGCGGGCGGCGGCGACCCGGTCGAAGGCGAGACCACCGCCAAGATCACCGCCCCGGCCACGGCCAAGGTGGGCGACGAGGTCGACGTGTCGTGGGAGACGGTCAAACCCGCCTCCAACAACACCGACCTGATGGTGATCCCGAAGGACTCCGTGGTGCCCACCGGCTGGTTCGCGGTGGGCGGCGGGGGCTCCGCCGAGCTGAAGGTCGTCGGGGAGAAGAAGAACCCGGAGATCGCGAAGAAGGCCCCGATGGTCATGTCGACCATGAAGGGCAAGATCAAGCTCACCAAGGCGGGGAAGGTCACCCTGACGCCCGGCCGCTACGAGGTCGCCGTCTCCTTCCCCTTCGGCACCTTCGTCACCAAGTGCGCCCCGGTGGGCACCGTGACCGGCGGAGCCACCATCGACGTCTCCGAGGGCTCGACCGGCGGGGCGACGACCGGGGGCGCGACCACCGGCGGGGCGACGACCGGCGGAGCCACCACGGGCGGGGCGACCACCGGCGGAGCCACCACCGGCGGCGCGACGACCGGGTCCACCACCGGCGGCAGCGGCGGCCAGACCGACTTCCCGGGCAAGGCGGTCGAGGTCGCGTACGACTGCGGCGCGGTCGTCCCCGGCGGGATCAAGACCCCGGTCACCATCAGCGCCAAGAAGAACGGCGGCGGCTACGACCTCACGGTCAAGACCGCCAAGGGCGCGATGGCCGCCCCCATGGCGCTGCCCGCCGGGGCCCTGAAGCCCTCGATGGACATCAAGCTGGGCGGCGCCGACAGCGGCTCCGTCAAGGTCACCGGCCCGGCCAACGCCGAGCCGATCCCCGACAAGGCCCCGGTCAGCCTCAGCGACATGACCGGCACCTACAAGCCGGGCAAGACGGGCAAGACCACGCTGAGCCCCGACCAGCTGACCATCGACGTCACGATGGCCCCCGGCTCCACCCCGATCAACGTGCCGTGCAAGGCCACCGCGAGCGGGGTCTCCCTGGAGCTGGACACCACCGCCCAGCAGGGCGGCACCACCGGCTCCACCACGTCCGGCACCAGCGCCGCGAGCGGCGGCGCCGCCGGCGGACTCGCCGAGACCGGCGCGTCGGACGACGGCGGCCTCAAGGCCCTGGGCCTGATCGCCGGCACGGTGATCCTGCTCGGCGCGGCCGTCTTCACCTTCACCCCCTGGCGCCGCCTGCGCGGCACCCGGTAGGAGCGAGGAGCACCGGCCCGGGAACGGGAACGGCCCGGCACACCGGAAGGTGTGCCGGGCCGTTGCCCGTCGTGAAGGGGTGCGTCAGTGCACCGTGCCCATCATCGACTGGACCTTCTTGCGGTACGAGTAGACCGCGAAGCCGGCGAGGACCGCAGCCGTCGCCTCGAACGCGATCACCCACAGACCGTTGAGGTCCACGCCCGCGATGGAGAGCAGACCGGTCGTGCAGTCACCTGCGGTCACCGCGAGGAACCAGACGCCCATCATCTGCGAGGCGTACTTCTGCGGGGCCATCTTGGTGGTCACCGAGAGGCCGACCGGGGAGAGGCACAGCTCGCCGATGGTCTGGATCATGTAGATCGAGACGAGCCACATCGG
This sequence comes from Streptomyces sp. NPDC088097, assembly GCF_044741845.1. Classification (NCBI taxonomy): domain Bacteria; kingdom Bacillati; phylum Actinomycetota; class Actinomycetes; order Kitasatosporales; family Streptomycetaceae; genus Streptomyces; species Streptomyces sp. NPDC088097. Next base: position 52,629 of record NZ_JBIUTJ010000010.1, on the reverse strand, counting down.
GGAGACCTTGGTGCCGTCGCCCGCCATGTTCATCGGGACGATGAAGACGAAGAACGAGGCGCCGACCAGGACCAGACCCATCGCGAACTTCACGATGGTGTTCGGCTCCTGGTTCTTGCGGGCCAGCCACAGCCACATCCAGGCGAAGACCGGCGCGAGGGCCATGACGAACAGCGGGTTCAGCGACTGGTACCAGGTGGCCGGGAAGCCGAAACCGAAGACGGTGTCGGCGGTCTTGCCGTCGGCGAACAGCGACAGGGTCGAACCACCCTGGTCGTAGATCATCCAGAAGACCGCGGCGGCCACGAAGAACCAGATGTACGCGGACATCTTCGACTGCTCGGGGGCCGACAGGTCCTTGTCGCGCTTGATGCGAACGAGGACCGCGATCGGGATGATCAGGCCGGCCAGGGTGATCGGGATGAGCGCCCAGTTCAGGGTGTACACGCCCAGGGCGCCGATCGCGCCGTAGAACATCGCGGCCACGGCGACAACGCCGACGACCTTGAGGATGACGGCCTTGCGCTCGGCGGCCGACAGCGGGTTCGGGACCAGGCTGCTGCGGGCGTCGAGGTGCTTGGTGCCCAGGAGGAACTGGACCAGTCCCAGGCCCATGCCGACGGCGGCCAGCAGGAAGCCGAAGTGCCAGTTGACCTTCTCGCCGACGGTACCGACGACGAAGGGGGCGACGAAGGCACCGAGGTTGATGCCGATGTAGAAGATGGTGAAGCCACCGTCGCGACGCGGGTCGTCCGGACCGTCGTAGAGGTGACCGACCATCGTGGAGATGTTGGCCTTCAGCAGGCCGGAACCGGCGGCCACGAGGGCCAGACCGAGGAAGAACATCGCCTGACCGGGCAGGGCCAGCGACACGTGGCCGGCCATGATCACACCACCGGCGATGGCGACCGTCTTGCGGGCGCCCCAGACACGGTCGCCGAACCATCCGCCCGGCATGGCCATGAGGTAGACCATGGCCACGTAGACGGAGTAGATCGCCGTGGCCGTGGCCATCGTGAAGGCGAGGCCGCCACCCTGGCTGCCGGTCGCGGCCTCCGTCCCTCCCGACACCAGGTACAGGACGAGAAGTGCGCGCATGCCGTAGTAGGAGAAACGCTCCCACATCTCGGTCATGAACAGAGTGGCCAGGCCACGGGGGTGGCCGAAGAAGGTCTTCTCGGGGGACGGAGCCGCCGAGTCCTTCGTCAGGCTGGAAGCCATGGTCGATCCTTGCTTGGTCGGGACGCGTGGCTTCGTGAGCTGAACAGCGCCCGGTGGGGGGTTGGCCGGCACCGGCGAAAGGAGCCCCACCCCACGCCTGGGGGTCTCGCCTCCGGGTAGGAGGCGAAGGGACGGCGTTCACCGGGATCCACGCCCCGAGCGCACCATCGCGCGCAGGGCCCGGCCCACAGGTCATTCACTGTCATCTGGGTCGGACGAAACCGACCAGAGCAGAATTCGAGGACCTCAGCTCGCTTTTCGGCGCAAAGGTCCCCTGGGTAGTGCATCAGGCGTCTCGCCACCATACGACACGACACTGTCGGATAAGGAAGGACTTGAGAGATGGATCACAGGCACCCAGGGAACCGTTTGACCATATTCGAAGGCTCCGGGTCCTCCATAAACCCAGTTCGAGAGGGGTATGGAAGCGGGCACCGTCTTTGAGCCGCTGCGGACTACCATCACCCACATGACGCGTGTACTGCTCGCCGAGGACGACGCATCCATCTCGGAACCCCTGGCCCGCGCCCTGCGCCGGGAGGGCTACGAGGTCGAGGTCCGGGAAGACGGCCCCACCGCCCTGGAGGCCGGACTGCAGGGCGGCATCGACCTCGTCGTCCTGGACCTGGGCCTGCCCGGGATGGACGGCCTGGAAGTGGCGCGGCGCCTGCGCGCCGAGGGCCACGGCTTCCCGATCCTGGTCCTCACCGCCCGGGCCGACGAGGTCGACACGGTCGTGGGCCTGGACGCCGGCGCCGACGACTACGTGACCAAGCCCTTCCGGCTCGCCGAGCTGCTCGCCCGAGTCCGGGCCCTGCTGCGGCGCGGAGCCAACGAGGCCGCTCAGGCCCCCGCCACCCACGGCGTGCGCATCGACGTCGAGTCGCACCGTGCCTGGATGGGGGAGGAGGAGCTCCAGCTCACCGCCAAGGAGTTCGACCTGCTGCGCGTGCTCGTGCGCGACGCCGGCCGGGTCGTCACCCGCGACCAGCTGATGCGCGAGGTCTGGGACACCACCTGGTGGTCCTCCACCAAGACCCTCGACATGCACATCTCCTGGCTGCGCAAGAAGCTCGGCGACGACGCGGCGAACCCCCGCTACATCGCCACCGTCCGGGGCGTCGGCTTCCGGTTCGAGAAGAGCTGACGGGGAGCCGATCGGGCGCCGACGGGGAGCCGACCGCGAACCGATCGGGCGCCGACCCGGAGCCGACCGGGCGCCGTCCGAGTCCACCCGCCCCGGTGGGGCATCCTCTTAGTCATGCGCCGCCGCCTGATCAACTCCACGCTCGCCGTGGTGCTCGTCGTGATCGCCGTGTTCGGGGTCTCCCTGGTCATCGTGGAGACCCGCACCATCACCAGCAGTGCCCAGGACCGGATCAGCTCCGAGGCCCAGGGACTGCTGGGCATAGTGGAGTCCGACGCCCTGGAGCACAAGCTGCTCGACGAGCGCGCCCTCGCCGAGCAGCTCGACGTCGGCACGTACGCCCGTGTCGTCGCCCCCGGCCGGCCCGTCCTGGAGGTCGGTGACCGGATCGAGGGCAGCGTCATCCGGGGCACCGCCCGCAACGAACAGGGCGACTCGGTGGTCGTCGAGCAGTCCCGCTCCACGGTCACCAAGGAGGTCGGCCGCACCCTGGCGGTGGTCGGCGCCGTCGCGCTGCTGGCCGTGGTCGCCGCCGTGCTGCTCGCCGTACGCCAGGCCAACCGCCTGGCCTCCCCGCTCACCGACCTCGCCGAGACCGCCGAACGCCTCGGCTCGGGCGACCCCCGGCCCCGGCACAAGCGCTACGGGGTCCCCGAGCTGGACCGGGTCGCGGACGTACTGGACTCCAGCGCCGAGCGGATCGGCCGGATGCTCACCGCCGAGCGCAGACTCGCCGCGGACGCCTCCCACCAACTGCGGACCCCGCTGACGGCCCTGTCGATGCGGCTGGAGGAGATCACCGTCACCGACGACCTGGAGACCGTGCGGGAGGAGGCGACCATCGCCCTGACCCAGGTGGAACGGCTCACGGACGTGGTGGAGCGGCTGCTGACGAACTCACGGGACCCGCGCACCGGCTCCGCGGTCCCCTTCGACCTGGACGAGGTCGTCAAGCAGCAGGTGGAGGAGTGGCGGCCGGCCTACCGCAGCGCCGGACGGGCCATCGTGCGCTCCGGGAAGACGGGGATGCGGGCCGTCGGCACCCCGGGAGCGGTCTCCCAGGTGCTGGCCACGCTCGTGGAGAACGCGCTCATGCACGGCGGCGGCACCGTCGCGCTGCGCACGCGCGTCATCGGGAACCAGGCCGTCCTGGAGGTCACGGACGAGGGCCCCGGGGTTCCGCCGGACCTCGGCAACCGGATCTTCGAGCGGGCCATCAGCGGTCGCAACTCCACCGGGATCGGCCTCGCCGTCGCCCGGGACCTCGCCGAGGCCGACGGGGGCCGCCTGGAGCTGCTCCAGGCCCAGCCCCCGGTGTTCGCCCTGTTCCTCAGCCGCACCGCCCCGCCCCGGACGGAGACCCCCGAGCCGACGGTGCGCTGAGCGGAGCGGGGGAGCGGACGGGGAAGCGGGGGAAGGCAGGGCGAGCGGGGGAGAGCGGCGGGGACTAGTTCCCGGCCGGCTCGGGGGTGCGGGGAGCCGCGGGCGCGTCCACGACCTGTGCGTCCGCGGCCGGCAGGTCGCCGTCCGGCGATTCGCGCTGCTCGACGATCAGCGAGGGGGCCGCCGGGGTGGGCAGGGCCTGGAACACCCAGGTCCGGTAGGACCAGAAGCGGAAGACGGTCGCCACGGCCATGCCGACGAACTTGAAGACGTTGTTCTGGAGCGAGCTGTCCAGGTGGAAGCCGTACGTGGCGATGTAGAGGACACCGCTCTCGATGACCATGCCGATCAGGCTGAACAGGACGAACAGCGCCATCTCGCGGCGCCGGCTGCCCAGGTCGCGGTCACGGTAGGTGAAGTAGCGGAACCCCACGTAGTTCGTGACGATGGCCACGACGATGGCTATGACGTTCGCGCGCACCGTCTGCAGGTCCGTGGTGGCGCGCAGCAGGTTGAACACTCCGAAGTTGACCAGGACGCCCGCCCCGCCGACCGCGCCGAACTTCACTGCCTCCCTGGCCAGACCGCGGAAGCGCTCGGACAGCGGTGCTGCTTTCGGCGTGCTCATGTGATGGCTCAGTCCTGTCAATCGATGACGTCAACCCGCCCATGGTAATTGTCGTCCCGGCGCTCCGTCCGTGCCTCCCGCCCCGTGGGACGTACGGCACACGGGACCGGTACACGACCGTCACACGGGACGGGCCCGCGGGACCGGCGCGCCGCCACCCGCCAGGGTCCCGTCCGGATGGCGGAATACCGACGGATACCCTGGAGGCGTGACGTTCCCGGTAGTCGGCATGGTCGGCGGCGGACAGCTCGCCCGCATGACCCACGAGGCGGGCATCCCCCTCGGCATCAGATTCAAGATCCTCAGTGACACCCCACAGGACTCGGCGGCCCAGGTCGTGAGCGACGTCGTCATCGGCGACCATCGCGACCTGGAGACGCTCCGTGCCTTCGCGCGCGGCTGCGACGTGATCACCTTCGACCACGAGCACGTACCCATCGAGCACCTGCGGGCCCTGGAAGCGGACGGCATCCCCGTCCGACCGGGGCCCGACGCGTTGGTGCACGCCGCGGACAAGGGGGTGATGCGCGCCCGCCTCGACGAGATCGGCGCGCCCAGCCCCCGCCACCGGATCGTGACCGATCCGGCGGACGCGGCGGCCTTCGCCGAGGAGGTCGGGGGCTTCCCCGTCATCCTCAAGACGGTGCGCGGCGGGTACGACGGCAAGGGCGTGTGGTTCGTCCGCACCCCTCAGGACGCGGAGGCCCCCTTCAAGGCGGGCGTCCCGGTCCTCGCGGAGGAGAAGGTCGAGTACGTCCGCGAACTCGCGGCCAACATCGTCCGCTCCCCGCACGGACAGGCCGTGGCCTACCCCGTCGTGGAGTCCGTCCAGGTGGACGGCGTGTGCGACACGGTGATCGCCCCCGCCCCGAACCTCTCCGAGGAGCTGGCGGGCCAGGCCCAGGCCCTGGCCCTGCGCATCGCCAAGGAACTCGGCGTGACCGGCCACCTGGCCGTGGAGCTGTTCGAGACCACCGACGGCCGCATCCTCGTCAACGAACTGGCCATGCGCCCGCACAACAGCGGGCACTGGACGCAGGACGGTGCCATCACCTCCCAGTTCGCCAACCACGTCCGCGCGGTCCTGGACCTCCCCTTGGGCGACCCCCGCCCCCGGGCCCGCTGGACGGTCATGGCCAACGTGCTCGGCGGGGACTACCCCGACATGTACGCGGCGTACCTGCACTGCATGGCGCACGATCCGCAGGTGAAGATCCACATGTACGGCAAGGACGTGAAACACGGCCGCAAGGTCGGCCACGTCAACACCTACGGCGACGACCTGGACGACGTGTTGGAGCGCGCACGTCACGCTGCCGGCTACCTCAGAGGAACGATCACCGAATGAGCACCTCCCCCGCGGGCGCACGCCCCGTCATCGGCATCGTCATGGGTTCGGACTCCGACTGGCCGGTCATGGAGGCCGCGGCCCAGGCCCTCGACGAGTTCGAGATCCCCTACGAGGTGGACGTGGTCTCCGCCCACCGGATGCCCCGCGAGATGATCGCGTACGGCGAGCAGGCCGACGGCCGGGGCCTCAAGGCGATCATCGCGGGCGCGGGCGGAGCCGCCCACCTGCCCGGCATGCTGGCCTCCGTCACCCCGCTGCCCGTCATCGGGGTCCCGGTGCCGCTGAAGTACCTCGACGGCATGGACTCCCTGATGTCGATCGTCCAGATGCCCGCGGGGGTTCCCGTCGCCACCGTCTCCGTCGCCGGAGCGCGCAACGCCGGCCTCCTCGCCGTGCGCATGCTGGCCGCGCACGACCCGGAGCTGCTGACGCGCATGCGCGATTTCCAGCAGGAACTCAACGACCAGGCCACCGAGAAGGGCAAGCGGCTACGGACGAAGGTCGCCGGCACCGAGACGTTCGGGTTCGCCAAGTGAGCGCCGGGCGCCACCTCGCCGAGGCCCGGGAACTCCTCGCCGAGTACCCGGTCGTCGACGGGCACAACGACCTCCCGTGGAGCCTGCGGCTCCAGGTCCGCTACGACCTCGACCAGCGGGACATCGCCGTCGACCAGTCCGCGTACCTGCACACCGACATCCCCCGGCTGCGCGCCGGCGGCGTCGGCGCGCAGTTCTGGTCGGTGTACGTCCCCGCGCGCCTGACCGGCGACGACGCGGTCAGCGCCACCCTGGAGCAGATCGACTCCGTCGACCAGCTGATCGCCCGTTACCCGGACGACCTGGTGCGGGCGCTGACGGCCGACGACATGGAGGCCGCCCGCGCCGAGGGCCGGATCGCCTCCCTGATGGGCGCCGAGGGCGGGCACTCCGTCAACAACTCGCTCGCCACCCTGCGCTCCCTGCACCGGCTCGGCGTGCGGTACATGACGCTCACGCACAACGACACCATCGACTGGGCGGACTCGGCGACCGACGAGGCCCGGCACGGCGGCCTCACGGACTTCGGCCGCGAAGTCGTCCGCGAGATGAACCGCGTCGGGATGCTGGTGGACCTCTCGCACGTGGCCGACACGACGATGCGCGACGCCCTCGCCGTCTCGCGGGCGCCGGTGATCTTCTCGCACTCCTCGGCCCGCGCCGTGTGCGACCACCCGCGCAACGTCCCGGACGACGTCCTCGCCCTGCTCCCGGCCAACGGCGGGGTCGCGATGGCCACCTTCGTACCGAAGTTCGTCCTCCCGGCGGCGGTCGCCTGGACCAAGGCCGCCGACGAGAACCTGCGCGCGCACGGCTTCGACGCCCTCGACACCACCCCCGGGGCGATGGCCCTGCACCAGGCCTTCGAGGCCGAGCACCCGCGCCCGGCGGCCACCGCCGCCACGGTCGCCGACCACCTGGACCACATGCGCGAGGTCGCCGGCGTCGACCACATCGGCATCGGCGGGGACTTCGACGGCACCGCCTTCACCCCCACCGGCCTGGACGACGTGGCGGGCTACCCGAACCTGATCGCGGAGCTCCTCGGCCGCGGCTGGTCCAAGACCGACCTGTCGAAGCTGACGTGGTCCAACGCGGTGCGCGCCCTGCGCGACGCCGAGGCGGTCTCCCGCGAGCTGACCGCGGACCGGGGCCCGTCGAACGCCCACCTCTGACCGGCGCGAAGGGGGTGTCACCACCGCGAAAGCGGTGGTGGCACCCCCTTCCGCAGCCCCGCCATGACCCGAACGCCACATCCGCCAGGCGCCCCCCTCGCCCCACATGTCACGGTGGCAGCATCTCCCTGCTGCCGCCGAGACCGGAGCGAACGCCATGGCCGACCTGCAGGACGAACCCCACTCCGTGGGCATCGGTGCCACTGACGTGCCCGCCCCCGCCGTGGTGGCCGGCGCCTTGGACCGCGCCGCGACGCTGCTCGCCGTCCATCCCGTCGCGGATGGCTGCAACACCCTGGTCTGGACCCTGCGCCAGAGCCCGTACCACGACATCGACACCCCGGACATCGGCGTCGACACCGACATCCCGCGGCTGCGCGCCGGGGGAGTGGGCGCCCAGTTCTGGTCCCTGCTCGTCCCCTCCTGGCGCGCCCACGAGCCGGGCGGCGAGGACCGGGTGGTCCGCGACACCCTGGAACAGATCGACGTCGCCCTCGCCCTGATGCGCCGCTACCCCGACGGGCTCTGCCTCGCCCTGACCGCCGACGACATGGCCGACGCCCGCAACCGCGGCCGGATCGCGTCCTTCCTCGGCCCCGTCCCCGGACGGACCCTCGGCGACTCCCTCGGCACCCTGCGGGCCTTCCACGCGCTCGGCGTACGGATCCTCGCGCCCGCCGGGGCCCCCTGGGCCGAGGACGGGCTGACGGCCTTCGGCCACGAGGTCGTCCGGGAGGCCAACCGCCTCGCGATCCTGCTCGACCTGACGGGCTGCGAACCCGCGGCGGCCTGCCTCCTCGCGGGCGCCTCGAAGGCCCCGGTGATCATCTCGAACACGGGGGCGGCGGCGCTCAACCCCCACCCGGGCAACGTCACGGACGAGGTGCTGCTCGCGCTGCGCGCGGCGGACGGCCTGGCGATGGTCACCTTCGACACGGCCCGCACGGGGGACTCCCTGCACGCGGTCGCGGACCACGTGGACCACGTACGGGCCCTCGCGGGCCCGCACGGCGTCGGCCTGGGCGCCGCCTTCGGCGCGGAACGGGGAACCCCCCGCCCGGCCGGACTGACCGACCCCTCGGGCTACCCCAAGCTGATCGCGGAACTACTCGAACGGGGCTGGTCGGAGTCCGACCTGGCCCTGCTCACCTGGGGCAACGCCCAGAGGGTGCTGCGCGACGCGGAGTTCACCGCCCGCGCCGCACAGCACCGCAGGACGCCCTAGAGCGTGTCCGCGCCCTGCGCCGTGCCCGCCAGTTCGTGCTTCGGGCGGACGGTGGCCTTCCACAGCCGGACCCCGGACCACACCGTGGCGTAGAGCAGGATGCCGTTGCGCGCGCACAGCAGGAAGGTGCCGAGCGGGCTGGTGGTGAGGATGTCCGAGCCGTACCAGACCGGGAAGATCAACGTGGTCAGAGCGGTGGCGACCACCATCAGCCAGGCGATCGGCCGCTGGGTGGTGTGACGCGAGGTCAGGCAGACGGCGGACAGGCCGAGCAGCCAGATCATGTACTGCGGGCTGATCACCCGGCTGGTCACCGTGAACAGCATGATGGCGCACAGCGCGGCGTCGAACGGCGTCGCGGTGGACCAGCGGTTGGCCCTGATCCGCCACAGCAGGAGCAGCAGGAAGCCGATCACGGTGAGCCCGAGCGAGGCCCGCGCGATGCTGGACACGTACGGGCCGACGTACTCGAAGGCCCCGTACTGGAAGTTGATCTTGCCGGGCCAGATGTCGAAGAGTCGGGCCGCCATCAGCGCGGAACCGCCGAGCGACTCGACCTGCACCCCGCGGTCGCCCTGGTTGCCCAGGAAGCCGAGGGTGTCGCGGAAGAGTGCGGCGAAGACGGCGAGCAGCGCCACGCACGAGAGCGCGGCCGCGATGACCGCGTCCCGGGTGGACTTGCCGCGCGGGGTGCCGAGCAGCGCGAGCAGCGGCCACACCTTGACCATGGCGCCGATGCCGGCGACGACCCCGCCGAGGCGCGGCCGGAAGCGCAGGAAGAGCAGGGAGAACACGGCGAGCAGGGTGACCTGGACGTCGTAGCGGGCGAACGGGGTGCCCATCAGCATCGGCAGGGAGATGAGCCACAGGACGGCTCCGCCCATGCTGCCGTCGCTGCGACGGGCCGCCCGCATCAGGCCGCCGAGGATCGCCGCGTCGCACAGGACGGTGAGGGCGACGAAGGCCTGGAAGTAGGTGAGGAAGGGCAGCAGGTCGGGCGAGAGGAAGATCGCCGCGGCGGCCGGGGGGTACTGCCACATGATGTCGTTGTGCGGCATCGTCCACGTGACGAGGATGTTGTACCAGTTGTGGTAGGTCGCGGTGATCTCTACTCGGACGACGTTCGAGCTGTAGAAGTCGTTGACGAGCATCCAGAGCATCGCGGCCCGGGAGGCCAGCCAGAAGCCCGCGATGCCCCACAGGGCCCCGCGTCCTCGCATGGCTGCTTCGAAGGGTCCCCGCCGGTCACGCGTGGCGGGCGCCGCCGTCGCAGATGCGGTGGGGTTGGTCGGAGGGCTGCTGGTCGTGGTCATCGGCCCGAAGTCTACCTAGTGATTTATTGCGTCCCTTTGACTGCAACCCGTCAAATCTGGGTAGGTAGCCGTGTTCTGACCAGCGCCGACGCCCCCCGATCCGGCCCCGCGCGGCCGCCGAGATCGTTACGCGACCGCCGAATTACGCGTGCGGTCGCCCCATCGCCCGGTACGTCCAGCCGGCCGCCCGCCAGACCTCCGGGTCCAGGGCGTTGCGGCCGTCCAGGAGCAGGCGGTCCGTCACCACCTCGCCCAGCACGGCCGGGTCGAGGTCGCGGAACTCGCGCCATTCGGTGAGGTGGAGCACCACCTCGGCGCCGCGGGCCGCGGCGAGCGCGGAGTCGGCGTAGCCGAGGGTGGGGAAGACGCGGCGGGCGTTGTCCATGCCCTTGGGGTCGTAGACGGTGACCTGGCCGCCCTGGAGGTGGATCTGCCCGGCGACGTTGAGCGCGGGGGAGTCGCGGACGTCGTCCGAGTCGGGCTTGAAGGTGGCTCCGAGCACGGCGACCCGCTTGCCGAGGAAGGAACCGCCGACCGCCTCGCGGGCCAGCTCCACCATGTGGCCGCGGCGGCGCATGTTGATGGAGTCGACCTCCCGCAGGAAGGTCAGGGCCTGGTCGGCGCCCAGCTCGCCGGCGCGGGCCATGAAGGCGCGGATGTCCTTGGGCAGGCAGCCGCCGCCGAAGCCGATGCCGGCGCGCAGGAACTTCTTCCCGATCCGGTCGTCGTGCCCGATGGCCTCCGCGAGCTTGGCCACGTCCCCGCCGGCCGCCTCGCAGACCTCGGCCATCGCGTTGATGAAGGAGATCTTGGTGGCGAGGAAGGAGTTCGCCGCCGTCTTGACCAGCTCGGCGGTGGGGAAGTCGGTGACGACGAGGGGGCTGCCCTCGGACATGGGCGTCTCGTAGACCTCCCGGAGCACCGTCTCCGCCCGCTCGCCCCGGACGCCGATGACGATCCGGTCCGGGTGCAGGGTGTCCTGGACGGCGAAGCCCTCGCGCAGGAACTCCGGGTTCCAGGCCAGCTCCACGTCCTCGCCCGCCGGCGCCAGTTCGGCGAGCTTCGCCGCGAGCCGGTCCGCCGAGCCGACGGGGACGGTGGACTTGCCGACCACGAGCACGGGCCGGGTCAGGTACGGCGCCAGGGACTCCATCGCGGAGTCCACGTAACTCATGTCACAGGCGTACTCCCCGTGCTTCTGCGGGGTGTTCACGCAGACGAAGTGGACGTCACCGAACTCCCCGACCTCCTCCCAGGAGGTGGTGAAGCGCAGCCGCCCGGTGGAGCCCGGCAGTCCGGCCACGTGCGCGGCGAGCAGCTCCTCCAGCCCGGGTTCGTACATGGGGACGCGGCCCGCCGCCAGCATCTCGATCTTCTCCGGGACCACGTCCAGTCCCAGCACCTCGAAGCCCAGCTCGGCCATCGCGGCGGCGTGCGTGGCGCCGAGGTAGCCGGTGCCGATCACAGTCATCTTGAGGGGGGCCATGAGTGCTCCAGAGGTGCGGGGCCGTTTGCGGCCACCGAGCATAGTCGGGCTCCGGGCGGGGGACGTTCTCCGCTGTCACGCAGCTCACGTGCGCGGTACATATCGCTGCACCGGGGCCGGACACTAAGATTTGGGTTACTTAACGGTAGTTAGCATCACGCATCACACTTGGGGAGTGAGAGTCTTGGCGGGTTCTGCCGACTTCGACCTGTACCGCCCGGCCGAGGAGCACGACATGCTCCGCGAGTCCGTCCGCTCGCTCGCCGAGGCGAAGATCCTGCCGTTCGCCGCCGCGGTGGACGAGGAGTCCCGCTTCCCGCAGGAGGCCCTCGACGCCCTGGTCGCCAGCGACCTGCACGCCGTGCACGTGCCCGAGACCTACGGCGGCGCCGGCGCCGACGCGCTCGCCACCGTCATCGTGATCGAGGAGGTGGCCCGCGTCTGCGCCTCCTCCTCCCTCATCCCGGCCGTGAACAAGCTCGGCTCGCTCCCGGTGATCCTCTCCGGGTCCGAGGAGCTGAAGGCCAAGTACCTCGGCCCGCTGGCCAAGGGCGACGCGATGTTCTCGTACGCCCTCTCCGAGCCGGACGCCGGCTCGGACGCGGCGGGTATGAAGACCCGCGCCGTGCGCGACGGGGACTTCTGGGTCCTCAACGGCGTCAAGCGCTGGATCACCAACGCCGGCGTCTCCGACTACTACACGGTCATGGCCGTCACGGACCCGGAGAAGCGCTCGAAGGGCATCTCGGCCTTCGTCGTGGAGAAGTCCGACGAGGGCGTCTCCTTCGGCGCCCCGGAGAAGAAGCTCGGCATCAAGGGCTCCCCGACGCGCGAGGTCTACCTCGACAACGTGCGCATCCCGGCCGACCGCATGATCGGGGCCGAGGGAACCGGATTCGCCACGGCGATGAAGACCCTCGACCACACCCGCATCACGATCGCGGCCCAGGCCCTCGGCATCGCCCAGGGCGCCCTCGACTACGCCAAGGGCTACGTCCAGGAGCGCAAGCAGTTCGGCAAGCCGATCGGCGACTTCCAGGGCGTGCAGTTCATGCTCGCGGACATGGCCATGAAGATCGAGGCCGCCCGCCAGCTGACCTACTCGGCGGCGGCCCGTTCGGAGCGCGTCTCCGGCGGCGGCCCGCACGAGGACCTCACCTTCTTCGGCGCGGCGGCCAAGTGCTTCGCCTCCGACGTCGCGATGGAGGTCACCACCGACGCCGTCCAACTCCTCGGCGGCTACGGCTACACCCGCGACTACCCGGTCGAGCGCATGATGCGCGACGCGAAGATCACGCAGATCTACGAGGGCACGAACCAGGTCCAGCGCATCGTCATGGCGAGGAACCTGCCGTAGGCGCTGTCGGACGGGGAACCTGCCGTAACCCTGTCGAACATCGCGGAGAGTGACCCGAGGGAGCCCCGGCCGACCGGCCGGGGCTCTCCCGTTCGTAACGGGTTGCCGACAGGTTGGGGGCGTACGGCCGTCAACCGCGGTCCGTGACGCACCCTCGTGGGACGGGGTCGGCGCGGGCGCCCTGCGCGCCGGTCCGCGCCGCGCAGGTCGCGGCGAAAACGACCGCAAGGCTCTGACCAGGAACGACGTCGCGCAGGTCAGGCGTACTTTCCCACGGTGTCCCCTCTATAGGGGTGTTCGGGCGGGTTCCGGTCCGATGTGTCGCAATCCGCCCGTCTCCACAGGGCCGCCCACTCGTAACCGGAACGTGGCCGGGGGCGGCCCCGGTGGGCCTCCTCGGGGCTTCGCACGTCCACGGATGGGCTAAATTTGAACCTTCGTACGCCCGAACCGGTTGGGGAGAAAACAATGACGGAAGCGATCCTGCTGGTTGGCGGGCAGGGGACGCGACTGCGCCCCGTGACGGTGAACACCCCCAAGCCGATGGTTCCCGCGGCCGGTGTCCCGTTCCTCGCCCACCAGATAGCCAGGGCCGCCGCCGCCGGTGTCACCCACATCGTGATGGCCACCTGCTACCTCGCCGAGGTCTTCGAGCCCTACTTCGGTGACGGTTCCGACTTCGGCATCACCCTCGAATACGTGGTCGAGGACGAGCCCCTCGGCACCGGCGGCGCCATCCGCAACGCGGCCGAGCGCCTGACCGGCGGCCCGGACTCCCCCGTACTCGTCTTCAACGGCGACATCCTGACCGGCCTGGACATCGCCGGCCTGGTCGAGTCCCACCAGGCTGCCGACGCGGACGTCTCCCTGCACCTGGTGCGGGTCGAAGACCCGCGCGCCTTCGGCCTGGTCCCCACCGACTCCGAGGGGCGGGTGCTGGCCTTCACCGAGAAGCCGCAGACCCCCGAGGAGATCATCACCGACCAGATCAACGCCGGCTGCTACGTCTTCCGACGCAGCGTCATCGACAGCATCCCGGCCGGCCGTTCGGTGTCCGTCGAGCGCGAGACCTTCCCCGGCCTCCTGGAGTCCGGTGCCAAGCTGCACGGGGTCACCGAGGACACCTACTGGCTGGACCTCGGCAAGCCCGAGTCCTTCGTCCAGGCCTCCGCCGACCTCGTGCGCGGCATCGTCGCCTCCCCGGCCGTCCCCGGCCCGCGCGGTGAGTCCCTCGTCCTGCCCGGCGCCCAGGTGGCGGAGGGCGCCAAGCTCTCCGGCGGTACCGTGGTCGGCGCCGGCGCCCGCATCGAGGCCGGCGCGATCGTCCAGGGTTCCATCGTGCTGGCCGGCGCGGTCCTCGGAGCGGACTCCGTGGTGAGCGCCAGCCTCATCGGCGCGGGAGCCTCGGTGGGCTCGCGCACGGTGGTGAACGGCGCGGTCATCGGCGACGGTGCCGTCGTCGGGGCCGACAACGAACTTCGCGCGGGGGTACGGGTGTGGTGCGAGGCAGAGCTGCCCGACGCTGCCGTCCGCTTCTCCTCCGACCGCTGATCCGTGACCAACTCCAGTGAGGCGCAACCTGTGATAGGCGAGCAGCAGACTCCCCGTACGACCGACGTCGCGACCACGAAGCTCCCCGAGTCGTGGGCCCAGACCCCGCTCACCGTGGTCATGCCCACGTACAACGAGGCGGGCAACCTGCCGGGCATGGTGGAGCTGCTGATGGGTCTCGACCAGCCGGGCCTGCGCCTGCTGGTCGTCGACGACTCCTCGCCCGACGGCACCGGCAAGATCGCCGACGAACTCGCGGAGGGCTTCCTCACCGACGAGGGCAAGCCGCGCATGTCGGTCCTGCACCGCACCGCCAAGGACGGCCTCGGCCGCGCCTACGCGGCCGGCATGGCCAAGGCCGTCGAGGACGGCGCCGAGTACGTGCTCCAGATGGACGCGGACGGCTCCCACCCGGCCGGCAAGGTCGCCGAGATGCTGGGCGTCGCCCGCTCCACCGGCGCCGGACTGGTCGTCGGCTCCCGCTACGTGCCCGGCGGCACCCTCTCCGACGCCTGGGGCGCGCACCGCAAGCTGCTCTCCCGCTGGGCCAACGCCTACGCGAGCACCATCCTGGGCACCCGCGTGCGCGACATCACGGGCGGCTTCAACCTGTGGAGCGCCGACGCGCTGAAGGCGATCGACCTGGCGTCGATCGGCAGCGCCGGCTACAGCTTCCAGGTGGAGATGAAGTTCAAGGCCCTGCGCCGCGACTTCCAGGTGATGGAGGTCCCGATCCACTTCGAGGACCGCACCGTCGGCGAGTCCAAGATGAACCTGGCCGTCCAGCTGGAATCCATCGCCATGCCGTGGAAGCTCCGCGCCCGCGCCGGCAAGTAGGCGTCACGACGCACACGCGAGAGGGGCACCCCCGCCCGGGGGTGCCCCTCTCGTCGTCCGTCCGGGCGAGGAGCCCTACGCGGGCTCCCGCGCGGCCTCGCCCCGGGGGGCGGCGGGCCGCCGCTCCAGGAAGCGCTTGAGCCGCCCCGCCAGGGGCCGTTCCACGAACCGCTGGATCAGCCACGCGGCCAGCAGCATCACGACGATCGACGCGGTCAGCAGCGTCCACGGCTCCACGTCGTCGTGCCACTCCCGCAGGAGCGTCACTCCGATCTGCTGGTGCAACAGGTACAGCGGGTACGACACGGCCCCCGCGGTCGACAGCCAACGCCAGTCGATCCGGTCCAGCCACCCCAGGGCGACGGCGGCCATGACCACGTAGCAAAGGGTGATGACGGCCAGGCACATCTCCCAGGACAGTCGGTCGCCCTTGACGGTGTTCCACTGGACGATGTCGTTCAGCCAGCGCTGCATCAGCAGCCAGGAGAAGGCGAGCAGCGCCCACGTCTCGCCCACGCGCGGACCCTCGCGGCGGATCAGGTAGAAGCAGACGCCGGAGATGAACAGGGGCGAGTAGTCCGGGTTCGCGAGCACGTCGAGCACGGGCAGTCCGGACCCGGGGGCCAACAGCGAGGCCACGGTCCAGATCCAGCAGAAGTTCATGACCTTGCGGTACGTCAGCCCGCTCCAGGCGACCACGGCGAAGATCAGGTAGAACCGCACCTCGGACCACAGGGTCCAGTACGAGGGGTCCAAAGGCTGGCTGCCCAGCGGGGTCTGCACCATCGTCAGGTTGGTGAGTATCTGGCTCAGCCCGGGTCCGTGGCCCCCGAACGGCTTGCCCGTCGCCAACAGGACGCCCATGGTCACCAGGACGCAGAACCAGTACGCGGGCGCCAGCCGGATGATCCGGCTGCGCAGGTAGCCGCCCAACGGGCGCCCCCAGGCCGACATGCAGATCACGAAGCCGCTGATCATGAAGAACAGCTCGACGCCCATCCAGCTGTAGCGGCCCACCATCGTCAGCCAGCCGAAGGCATCGCCGCCCCACAACTCGCGACGGGTGTAGTGGTGCACGAGCACCAGGACCGCCGCGAGGATCCGCAGCCCGTCGAGCACGCGCAACCGCGGTCTGACGGCGCTCCCCGGGTGCGGTCGGGACTGCTCCGGCAGGCCGGGGGCCACGGCCGGAGGGGTGTCACCGACCCACCGGTCACCGGTGAGACGGGGGAACGGCTGCAGGGACATGAAGGCTCCACGGGCAGAACGGACGCGTGCCCGAATTCTTCGACGGCCGCGCCGGGGCTCGGACCCGTTCGGGGGCCCCGGCGCATGGGCCGCGACAGTCTTTCGAGAATCCACCGGGCTGTCCAGGAAGCCCGATTGAGCGTGCCCTACGTCACTGACCGCGGACGGTCACCTTCTCGTCGTTCTGGATCTCCTTGACGAGCTGCTGCACCTTGGCCTTGTCCCAGACCAGGTTTCCGCCCCTCTGTCCGGAGATCGGCATGTTCAGGGACACGCCGTCACCGCTGTTGACGCCCTTCATCGCGAAGAACATCTGCCCCATGTCCCACAGGCCCATGTCCTTGTCCACGATCAGGGTGTCCAGACCCGCGCCCATCATCGGGTACAGGGAGAAGGGGTTGAGGACCGTGCCCGGCGTGGCCGCCTGGGAGGCCAGCGACGACAGGAACTTCTGCTGGTTCTTCGTCCGCTGGAGGTCCGACTCGGCGAAGGCGTACCGGGTGCGGACGAAGGCCAGCGACTGCTCGCCGTTCAGCGTCTGCTTGCCGGCCTTGAAGTCGGCGCCCGACTTCTCGTCCTTGAAGCCCTGTTCGATGTCCAGCTCCACACCGCCCAACGCGTCCACGATGTTCGCGAACCCGGCGAAACCGATCTCGGCGTAGTGGTCGATGCGCAGGCCGGTGTTGAACTCCACCGTGCGCACGAGCAGCTCGGGGCCGTCCTCCGCGTACGCCGCGTTGAGCTTGACCCGCCGGCCCTGGGCGGGGAACTTCTTGCCCGACTGGGAGCCGACGAAGGAGGGGATCTCCACGTCCGAGTCACGGGGCAGCGAGACCATCGTGTTACCGCTGGAGCACTTCGCCAGGATCATCATCGAGTCGGTCCGCTTGCCCTCGGCCGAGCCCGTGTGGAGCTTCTCCTTCTCCTCGTCCGACATCCCCTCGCGGCTGTCGGAGCCCACGATCAGGTACGTGGTGCAGTCGCCCTCCTTGGGGCGCTCGACGACCTTGGAGAGGTCCACCTCGCGGCGGACCTTGGAGTCCGCCCAGACGTAGGTGCCGATCCCGGTGACGAGCAGCACGGAGACCAGGACGATCGAGCCGACCTTGATCCGCTTGCGCCAGTCCGGAGCCGGACCGACCGGCCGCGCCGGTCCGCCGGGCCCGCCGGGGCCTGCGGGACCGCCCGGCGGTCGTCCGCCCGGTCCGCCGGGGCCCGCGGGCCGGCCGTAGACCTGCCCGGTGTTGTAGCCGCTGTCGTAGCTGTTGCCGGGGTCGCCGCCCTGACCGCCGCCCTGACCCTGCTGCGGGACCCCGTACCCCGGACGGGCGCCCGGCGGCGGGGCCTGCGGGGGCACCGGGGGCCGGGTCGGCCGCTGCGGCTGCCGCTGGACGTGCCGCATCCGCTGCGGTCCCTCCGGCTGCGCCTGCTCGCCGCCGCGCCCGTACCCGTCATCGCGGCGGCCTCGCCCGTCCCAGTCACTCATGCGCACAAGGATGCCTGGCCGGGCGTGTCGCCCGACACCCCGGTGGGTGCTTCGTACCGGGGCTGTTGCAGAGCTGATGCCTGGCGGGCCGACTTATGGTGGCTCCATGACAGAAATACCGGCCGAACCGCCCGGCAAGCCGATCTCGGCCTCCCGGACCACCCTCAGCCACATCATGACCGCCAACGACACCAACCTCCTCGGCACGGTGCACGGCGGTGTGATCATGAAGCTGGTGGACGACGCGGCCGGAGCCGTCGCCGGGCGGCACTCGGGCGGCCCCGCCGTCACCGCCTCCATGGACGAGATGGCCTTCCTCGCCCCGGTCCGGGTCGGCGACCTGGTCCACGTACGGGCCCAGTGCAACTGGACCGGCCGCTCCTCGATGGAGATCGGCGTACGCGTCCTCGCGGAGCGGTGGAACGAGTCCACCCCCGCCACCCAGGTCGGCAGCGCCTACCTCGTCTTCACGGCGGTGGACGCCGAGGGCAAGCCCCGTACGGTCCCGCCCGTGCTCCGCGAGACGGAGCGGGACGAGCGCCGCTATCAGGAGGCGCAGATCCGCCGGACCCACCGCCTCGCCCGCCGACAGGCGATCACCGAGCTGCGCGAGCGCCGCGCCGCCGAGGGCCTCGACGACTGAGCGGAGCCCCCTCGGGCGCGGACCCGGGCGCGGACCCGGGCCCTGAGGGGCCCCGCCCGAGGGGGACCGGTCATACGAACGGCCTACCGAGCCCCCGTAGACTCCTCAGTCGACCTCCGTCGACGTCCGGCCCCGCCCGAGCGACGGCCTGACCACGACCGGCTCTGCCGCGGAGTTCCCTGATGCCGACTGCCACGCAGACACCCCCGGCCGCCGTGCCCGCCCCCGCCCGCGTGGGGCCCCGGCGGCTGCCCGGGCCCGACTGGCTGTGGGCGGCGCTGCTGACCCTCGCCGTCACCACCTTCCGCGCAGGCACCCCGCAGCTCTGGCGCGACGAGCTGGCCAGCTGGAACGCCGCCTCCCGCGACACCGGCGAGCTGATCGGGATGCTGGGCCACGTGGACGCCGTCTCCGGCCTCTACTACCTGCTGCTGCACGGCTGGGTCTCCGTCTTCGGGGACTCCGAGGCGATGCTCCGGCTGCCGTCCGCGCTCGCCATGGCCGCCACCGCCGCGCTGGTGGTCGCGATCGCCCGGAACCTCTTCGACCGCCGCACCGCCGTCTTCGCCGGCCTGCTGTTCGCGCTGCTGCCCGTCGTCACCCGGTACGGCACCGAAGCCCGCTCGTACGCCCTGGTCGTGCTCGCCGCGACCGCCGCGACCTGGCTGCTGCTGCGGGCGCTGGAGCGGCCGGGCCCCGCGCGCTGGGCCGCGTACGCCGTCCCGGTCGCGCTGTCCGGCCTGCTGCACATGGTGTCCCTGCTGGTGCTGCTGCCGCACGCGCTGATCGTGCTGCTGCGGTGGTGGGGGCAGCGGCGCGGGCGGACCGTGGTCGGCTTCGCGCTGGGGGCCGCCGCCGGACTGCTGCCGGTCATCCCGCTGCTGCTGCTCGGCCGGAGCCAGGCCGGCCGGCAGATCGGCTGGATCAAGACCCCGCACCTGCGGGACCTCGCGGGGCTCTGGGACAACCTCTTCGCCTCCCCGCTCGTCGGGCTCGGCGTGGCCGCGACCGCCCTGCTGCCCCTGGCCTGGAGCCGCGGCCGGCGCCCCGCCGTCGAGCTGCTGCTGATCGGCGCCGTGCCCGTCGCGGCCGTGTACCTCGTCTCGCAGGGCTCCACCTCGTACTTCATCGACCGCTACGTGCTCTTCACCGTGCCCGCCTGGGCCCTGCTCGCCGCCGCCGGGCTGGCCGCGCTGAAGCCGCGTCCCGTCGGGGTCGCCGCACTGGCCGCGCTGATCCTGCTGGGCGTCCCCGACCAGCGCCACCTGCGCACCGAGCAGGCCAAGGAGACCGCGGACGGCCGGGCCGCCGCGGCGGTCATCACCAAGGGCTACCGGCCCGGGGACGGGTTCGTCCCGCTGCGCGGCGCGAGCGAGCGGTTCTACATGACCGACTTCCAGATCGAGTACCACCTGCCCGACCGGATCCGGATGCGCGACGTCTTCGTGCGGCGTTCCGCCGAGGACAGCGACGACCTCTTCCCGGTGGAGTGCGCGCTCCCCGAGCGGTGCCTCGGCGACACCGGGCGGATCTGGCTCGTGACCCGGGGCTCCGGCAAGGACGACGCCTACGGCAGGCTCCCGGCGGACCAGGCCCGGGCGCTGAAGGACCACTACCGGGTGACGACCTCCACCCACGTCCGCGGCCTGCGGGTCTCCTTGCTGGAGCGCACCCGCTGACGTCAAAGTCCGCCGGGCCCGGCGTTCGGGCGGCTCAGCCGTCCGAGCCGCACACCACCTGGTCGCCGGTGACCACGCCGAAGGCGCCCTGGTGGGGGTCCTCCGCCCGGACCGGGGCGACCTTCTTGTAGTCGGCTCCCGCGATCACCAGCACCGTACGGCCCTGCCCGGCCACCGCCCGCAGCTCGCTGCCGGGCAGCGCGGCGGCCACGGTCCGGGCCGAGCGGTCCCAGCGCGGGTCGTACGCGATCACCGTGCGCCGGACCTCGCGGCTGGCGCCGCCGGCCGGGGCCCGGGTGGTGTCGAAGCCGGTGGCGCGCAGGGCGGCGTCCACCCGGCCGCCGAGGCCGTCGATCCGGGTGCCGTTCTCCACCTGGACCCTGATCTGCTGCGGGGGCACGTCCACGGTCACGGCGGCGGGCCGGCCGGCCTTGCCGCTCTTGCCGGGCGTGGCGGGGGCGGCGAGCGGGCGGTCCTGGCGCAGGGACTCGAATAGCTTGGCCGCCTTCGGCTCGTCCCACTTCACCGTGGAGCCGATTCCCTTGACGGGGTAGGCGGGGTCGCCGACGGGGACCGAGGCGAACTCGGAGGAGGAGGGGGTGAAGTCCCGCATGGCCTGGCCCAGCGCGAGCATCTGCTCGGAACCGAAGCCCCGGTCGGCGCGCACCGAGCCCAGCAGGGTGGAGCTGACCTGCTTGAACTTGACGGGGTTCAGCAGGACCCCGCCTCCGGTGGCCTGCTTGATGAGGGCGGCGACGAACCGTTGCTGGCGCTGCATCCGGCCGAGGTCGGAGGCCCCGTCCACATGGCGCGAGCGCACGTACTGGAGGGCCTGGCCACCGGTCAGCCGGTGGCTGCCGGGGAGCAGGTCGAGGCCGGTGTAGGTGTCGTGCATGGCCTTGGCGGTGCAGATCTCCACGCCGCCCATGGCGTCGACGGTCCGCATGAAGCTGGTGAAGTCGACCTCCAGGTAGTGGTCGATCTTCACCCGGGTGAGGTTCTCCACGGTCCGCACCGTCAGGTTCGGCCCGCCCTCGGCGTAGGCCGCGTTGAGCTTGACCGGGTGGGCCTTGTGCTCCTTGCCGGTGACCTGGTCCTGATGGGCGGGGACCTCGGCGTAGCTGTCGCGGGGCAGGCTGACGACGCTCGCCCGCGCCTTGTCGGCGGACAGGTGCACGAGCATGATCGTGTCGGTGCAGTGGCAGGGGGCGCCGCCGAGGCGGTACTCGCGCTTCTCGTCCGGTGTGATCCTGTCGCGGCCGTCGGTGCCGACGAGCAGGACGTTCAAGCCGTGTCCGGCCTGCGGGCGGTTCTTCATGTCCTTGAAGGGGTCCACCCGCTCGATCCCGGTGTCCAGCCCGGTCATCACGGCGTGCCCGACGGCCCCGGAGCCCAAGACCACCAGGGAGAACCCGGCCGCGATCCGGACCCCCCAGCGCGGCTTGTCGCGCCGGCGGCGGGGCGGCGGGCCACCGGCGCGCCGCACGGGCAGCGGCGGGGGTGGTGGAGAGCCGGCGCGTCGGGTGGGACGGTTCGGCTGGGGCACGGGGGACACCTCCGCGGGGCAGCGGGGACAGCGGGCCCCGGGAACAGCCGGAACTGTTCACGGGTCGGGCCGATCCGGCATTTCATCCGATTCGTCCGAACAGTAGGCCCATACGATCAGCAGCTGTCCGTACCGCTCGTCCGCCGCGCACCCGGTTCCCCCGTACGCGGTAACGTGACACCGATACCCGACCTTGAAGGACCACATGCCCACCCAGCAGCCCGCAGTCTCGGTGATCATGCCGGTGCTCGATGAGGAGCGCCACCTGCGCGACTCCGTCCGCCACATCCTCGGACAGGAGTACGAAGGCGAGATGGAGGTGGTCATCGCCCTCGGTCCCTCCACGGACCGCACCGACGAGATCGCCGCCGAACTCGTCCGCGAGACCGCTTCCGATCCCCGAGCGCGCGTCCGCACCGTCCCGAACCCCACCGGCCGCACGCCCGCCGCGCTCAACGCCGCGATCAAGGCCTCGCGCCATTCGATCGTCGTCCGCGTCGACGGCCACGGCATGCTGTCCCCCGACTACATCGCCACCGCCGTCCGCCTCCTGGAGGAGACCGGCGCGCAGAACGTCGGCGGCATCATGCACGCCGAGGGCGAGAACGCCTGGGAGGACGCCGTCGCCGCCGCGATGACCTCGAAGATCGGCGTCGGCAACGCGGCCTTCCACACCGGCGGCGCCGCAGGCCCCGCCGAGACCGTCTACCTGGGCGTCTTCCGCCGGGAGGCCCTCGAACAGCAGGGCGGTTACAACGAGGAGTTCATCCGCGCCCAGGACTGGGAGCTGAACTTCCGCATCCGCGAGGCCGGCGGACTCATCTGGTTCTCGCCCGAGCTGCGCGTCCAGTACCGTCCGCGGCCGTCCGTACAGGCCCTGGCCAAGCAGTACAAGGACTACGGCCGCTGGCGCCACGTCGTGGCCCGCTACCACTCCGGCTCCATCAACCTGCGCTATCTGGCACCGCCGACGGCCGTCTGCGCCATCGCGGCCGGGCTGGTCGCGGGCGTGGCGCTCACGCCGTGGGCCCTCGTGGTCCCGGCGGGCTACGTGGCGGCGATCGTCGCCGGCTCCCTGCCGGCCGGCAGGGGGCTCTCCCTCAAGGCCCGCGCGCGGATCCCCGTGGCCCTCGCCACCATGCACATGTGCTGGGGCTTCGGGTTCCTCACCAGCCCGCGCTCGTTGGCCCGCAAGGTCATCGCGAGCCGCCGCCCGTCGGTGCGCCGCGACCCCTCCGAGGTCTGAGAGCGGCCCGGGACGACGTACGAAGGGGTGGGCGGGTCCGCAGCGGACCCGCCCACCCCTTCGCGTTCACCCGGCCCGCGGCCGGGACCGCCCTACCAGCGGTACGGCTTGTAGACCTCCATGCAGGCACCGGTGTCCGCGCCGTTGAGCTGGTCGGCGCTCTCCGGCACCGAACCGGCCTCCGGCGGGGCCGCCTGCGGGTAGGCCGTGCCCTCCCGCCAGTCGGCGCCCACGATGACGGTCAGCCGGGAGACGTCCGCCGACTGCTGCACCGCGGTACCGGGGATGCCCAGGGCCGCCGCCACGGTCTGCGCCTCGTCCGCCAGGTCGGGGGACGGGTAGCGCACCACGGTGGTCTTCTCCGGGACCAGGGCGCTGTCCGCGCGGGCGGAGGTGAAGCCCTTGGAGACCAGCGCCTCGGTGACGACCTTGGACCGCGCGGGCGCCAACGGCATCCCGGCGGCCGTGCCGTTGACCACGTGCACGGAGATCTTGTCGTTCGTGGTGACCGGTGCCTTCGAGGCGTCCCGGCCCGCCGACGCCGTCGGCGAGGCACCCGGGGCCGGTGAGGTGGTGACCGCAGGACTCTGCGGGGCCGTCGGAGTGCCGTTCTTGTCGAAGGCCACGTCCGTGCGGACCAGCGTCCACAGCTTCTCGGCGTCGGCGACGTTCACCACGAGCCGGTCCCTGTCCCGAGGGTCCTGGAAGGTCGGCATGGTGGTCATCGTGATCCGGTTGACCGGGACGTCCTGGAGTTCCATGGCGAGGTTGTAGAGCTTCTTGACCGAGCCGATCTCCTCGGAGACCTCCAGGGCCTTGGTGGCGGCCTCGGCCAGGGCCGTGATGCGGCCGACGTCGGTGAAGGCGTTCTGGCCCTTGAGCTCGCGCATCATCGAGTTCATGTACATGTGCTGGGCCTGGGCCCGGCCCAGGTCGCTGCTGAAGGCGTGGCGGGTGCGCAGCCACTGGAGGGCCTGTTCGCCCTTGACCTTGGTGGTGCCGGCCTGGAGCTTGAGGCCCGAGCCGCCGTTGGAGGTGGCTATCGGCCGGTCCCAGACGTTGTCCTTGACGCAGACGGGGACCCCGCCTATCGCGTCGGCCATCTGCACCACGCCGGAGAAGTCGATCGTCATCCAGTGGTCGATGTAGACGTTGGTCAGCTTCTCCCAGGTGGCCAGGGTGCAGCCGGGGCCCCCGCGTCCGAGGGTCTCGTTGATCATGGCGTTGGTCCGCTTGAACTTCTCGCCGGTCTTCGGATCGGTGCACTCGGGTATGTCGACCCGGGTGTCGCGCGGGATGCTCACCACGGAGGCGTTCTCCCGGTCGGCCGACACGTGCAGCATCATCTGCACGTCCGCGAGCGGCGGGGCCCCGACGCTGTCGTGGCTGCCGCCCAGCTCCAGGTTCTCCGGCTTGTCGCGGCTGTCGGAGCCGATGAGCAGGATGTTCAGCGGACGCTGGCCCTTGGCGTTGGCCCGGGACTTCTCGACGCCGCTCTCCCCGCTCAGGCGCTGCCCGCTGCGGATGTTGCCGTCGAGGTGGCGGTAGTAGAGGTAGCCGGCCGCCGAGGTCGACAGGATCAGGAACGCCGTCACGGACGCCACCCAGAACAGCACGCGCCGGCGGCGCCGCCGGACGGGGCCGCTGCCCGCGGGCGGGGCGCCGTCGGAGCCGGACCGGGGCGGGGGCACGGTGGCGGAAGCGCCCTTGGCGGCGGACCTGCCGCTGCCCCGCTTGCCGCGGGTCGCCCTGCCGCCGGCCGTGTCACCCGCCGGGGCGCCCTCGCGGGATCTCCCCGCGGTGCCGTTGCCGCTGCTCCCGCCGTCGGATATGCCGTCGCCGGCCCGGTCGGGCGACCCCTCCCCCCGCACGTTGCTGTGCATCACGCGTACCCCCCTCAAGATCCATCAATGGTTCGGTGTGGTGCCGGGCCCCCCGGCTGCCGTCCGTCAGGTGCGGGTCGGTCGGTAACCGGTGTCCCACCGTCGTCCGTTCATTTGGCGCAGACCGCCTTGTCCGCCTCGACCCGCTGGACCCCTTCGGGAGTCAGCTGCGGAGCCTGCGCGGCGTCGAGCGGGGCGCCCGGCTCCTTGAAGTCGGAGCCCAGGGTGAGCCTCATCGGGGTCTTCGCGCCGGCGTTCGCGGTGCCCATCTTCAGGGCCGCGCCCGACAGCCCCATCATGTCCGCGAGCGCCCGCGCCTGATCGGCCTGGTCGGGACCGTAGTCGAGCTGGGTGGCGGTCAGCCGCGAGGAGGCGTTGCCGTGGTTGCTGGAGCGGTAGACGCCCTTGGTGTTCTGGAGCCAGGTCAGGGTGGTGGAAGCCGATCCGGGGGGACCGCCGCCGTTGTAGACGTCCACCCGGACGTCCCCGGCGGGCGAGCGGGCGCCCTGGAGCAGCGCGTCCTGCCGGCTCTTCTCCGTGGCGCCGGCGGCCGCCTTGGCCGCCTTCTCCTTCTTCTCGACCTCGGTGAGCGAGACGTCCCCGCGGATCATCGCCAACAGCGGATCGGCCTGGGCGGAGTTGACGACGACGGTCGCCTTGCGGCCCACCGGCTCGTTCGGGTTGTCGAGCACCGGCAAGGTGGTGAAGGTGATGTTCTTGAGGTCGATGGTCCGCAACTCGCTCGCCAGGTCGGTGAGCTTGCCGAGGGAGCCGAGTCCCTGGTCCACCGTCAGCGACTTGGTGGCCGCGTCCGCCAACTTCACGAACTTGTTGGGGTTGGTCAGCGTCTCCTTGGACTTCATCTCGCGCATCATCGAACCCAGGAACTGCTGTTGGGTCTTGATCCGGTCGAGGTCGCTCCCGTTGTCGAAGGAGTGCCGGGTCCGTACGAAGGCCAGCGCCTGCTCGCCCTGGAGCCGGTGCTCGCCCGCCTTCAGGTTCAGTTTGGAGTCTTTGTCGTTGACGTCCTTCGCCAGGCACACCGGCACCCCGCCGACGGCCGTGCTCAGGGTCTTCACCGCGTTGAAGTCGACCATCATGAAGTTGCTGATGTCCATGCCGGTCAACTGCTTGACCGTGCGCATCGTGCAACCGGGGTCGCGCCCTTCCTGACCCAGGCTGTTGTTGAACCGGGTTCCCTTGGTTCCCGCCACCTCCTTCACCGAACCGTCCGGCTGCCGGGTCGGGCAGGCCGGGATGTCGGTGATCAGGTCGCGCGGGATGGACAGCACGGTGGCGTTGCTGCGGTCCTTGGACACGTGGAACAGGAGCGTCGTATCGGCGTGGCCGACGCTGTCGGTGTCCCCGTACCCCTGATTGCCCGCACCGCTGCGCTTGTCGGTGCCGATCACCAGGATGTTGATCGGCTGACCCTTCTGGAAGCTGCCGCCCAGGCCCTCCGTCCTGATGACGTTGAGGTTCCCGTTCAGGTGCTCGTAGTAGAGGTACGAGCCGATCCCGCCGCTGACCAGCAGCAGCGCGAGGGTTCCGCCGGTGATGGTCAGGGCCTTGCGCCGGCGGCCGGGGCCGCCCCCGCCCGCCTTGCGGGGTCGGTTGCCGCGCCTGCCTCCGGGCGGCCCCTCGCCACGCCTGGGCCCCGGTACCGCGGGGGGCGCCGGAGTCGAGGGGGGTGGAGCCGTACGGGTCCTGCGGGATCTGCGGGGGGCGGCAACCGAACGCTGCTGCGCAGCGGAATGGCCCAGTCGCAGTTCGTAGTTGCCGGTGCGGGGATTGAGGACCCACTGGTCAGCGGGGTCGATCTCCTCTGCCCGCCCACGGCTTTGCGCATCCACGGTTTTTCGAATCCTCCGTCGGTGCCTCGCGACGCGCCTCCCCCCAGGCGCGCGGTCAACGATCCGGCTGCTGGCGCACGGTCTCCTTGCATCCGGTGCACCGGATCGCTCACCCTATCCGCCCAGGTCAGCTGCAAACCATGCCGGTGACAAAATCCACTCCCCTTATAACGGGCCAAACGCCGCATCCAGCTCGGTTGGGCACCGGGCTTTTGGATTGCTTTACCGGCAGTCCGCCGCGCCGGCCGTCGTCCCGGTGAACGTCGGGACGGGCGTGGGGGTTCCGGCGGTTCCGTTTCGGTTTTCCGCAGGGGTGTCCGAACCGTCCTCCGCGTCCTCCGCGGGGCCGCTCCGGCCCGCTCCCGCGGGCTCCGGCGCGGGCGGGGTCACCGTGAGGGGCCGGTCCATCCGCAACCGCTCGAACAGGAGGGTCGCGTCGGGCTCCAGCAGCTCGTCCCGGTTCGGATTGGGAGCGTACGACTTGCGCGGAACCGTGAGGAACCTGATTTGATCGGTGGGTATGTCCCTTACGTTCCGCACCAGTTCGTACAGGCCGCGCAGCGAGGCCAGCCCCGGGTCGGTGGTCAACGAGGAGGTGGCCGCGTCCAGCAGCGGGTAGAGCCGCGTCGGATTCAGCAACACCCCGTTGCTCTGCACCTTCTTCACGAGGGATCCGACGAACTGCTGCTGGCGCCCGATCCGTTCGGTGTCACTGCCGTTGCCCAGGCTGTGCCTGGCCCGGACGAAGCCGAGCGCCTGCTCGCCGTGGAGCACCTGGCGGCCCGCCGAGAGCTTCAGGCGGGCCTCGGTGTCGTCCACCGGCTGCCGCAGGCACACCTCCACCCCGCCGACGGCGTCGACCATGCGCTTGAACCCGCCGAAGTCGATCACCATGTGGTGGTCGACGCGGATCCCCGTGAGCTTCTCGACCGTACGGATCGTGCAGGCGGCCCCGCCCCACTCGAAGGACCAGTTGAACTGGGCGAACATCTCCCCCGTGCGGGTGCCGTCCGCCTTCAGGCAGCTCGGCACCTCCGTCATCAGGTCGCGGGGTATCGAGACGGCCGTCGCGCTCTTCCGGTCGGCGGGCAGGTGCAGCAGCATCGTGGTGTCGGAGCGCTGCGTGCCCTTGTCCGCGCCGTACCCGGAGTTCCGGCCGGAGCGGGAGTCCGAGCCGATGATCAGGATGTTCTGGGCGCCGGTGGCGAAGTTCTGCGGGCGTTCGCGCTCGTAGCGGCGCAGCTCGGCCTCGGCCGAGGTGTCCGCGTGGATGTTGCCCTCCAGCTTGGAGTAGATCCACCACCCGGTCCCGGCCCCCAGCAGGACCAGCAGGGCGACTCCGAGTCCGATCCAGCGCAGCGTCCGGCGCCGACGACCCCGAGGAGACTTTCCCGCTCCTCCGGTCGCCGTGGCGCCGCCCGGTATGCCCGCGCTGTCCGTCACTCGTGTCCGTCCCCTCGCCGCACCGGCCGACAGCCGTACGCGGAGGGCACGGCCTGAGCCGATCCTGCCCCGAGGTGCCCGGGACGGCCCGGGGGCGAGGGCCCGGACGAGGCCGCGCGGGGGGCGGATCGGCCTGGTCCGGGGGTGGGCGGCGACGGGGCGAAGTTAGACCGTGTGGGTGACGCGCTCGCTCTCGATCCGCTGCTCCAGCGCCTCCGGGGACAGCCGGTCCAGGTTCCGGCACAGGACGACCGAGCCGCCCGCCGCGAGGGCCTCGAACAGCCCGGCGGACAGTCCCGCCCAGGTGTCGTAGCCGAGGCCCGACAGGACCCGGGACCCGGTGGCGCCGCGCTTCGCGGCGTCCTCGCGGGCCCGGTCCACGAGGGCCGCGTACGAGAGCTCCTCGCCGCCCACCGCCAGCCCCGGGGCGTCGGCGTCCACCGGGACGAAGGGGGCGAAGCGGTCGCCCTGCCCCGGCACCTCCACGGCGTAGTCGGCGAACCCGGCCGGCGGCTGCGGGAAGCGGCCGCCCAGCGGGCGCAGTGCGAGCGCGACGCGCTCGCCGGAGCAGGCCAGGGCCTCCTCCAGGGTGTCGGGCCCGGACACGACGAGGTCCGCCCCGGCCGGATCCCCGCCCACGTCGGCGACGACGCCGACCGACGCGCAGGCGAGCAGCCACACGGCGCTCTGCCAGTGCGCGGGGAGCAGTAGACACAGCCGGTCGCCCGGCTCGGCGGCCAGGTCGCCCTGGAGCAGATTGGCGGTCTTGGCCACCCAATTGGCGAAGGTGGCGACGGACAATTCGACGCGCTCGCCCGTGGCGTCGTCGTAGAAGGTGACGAGGGGGCGGCCCGGATCGGCGGCGAGCGCGGATCGCAGCAGGTCGGCAGGGGTGCGGTCAGTGGCGTTCACCCGGCACAGGGTACGCGGGCCCGCCCACCCCCCGTCCCTCGTACGGGGGGTGCCCGATCCCCCGTACAGGGGAGGGCGTAACGGTGCATTATCGGACGGATCGTCAGTTCTCCGATGGCGCTTCACCCGTGGTGTGGCCAGCATCGCTTTCATGCGTGGATTCCTTGCTTCCTCGATCGGCGTCGCGACGGCTGCCGCACTGGCCCTGCCGCTCGCGCTCCCTACCCAGGCACTGGCCGCACCCGCCCCGGCCACGGTCACGGCCGCCCCCGTGGCCCCGGGCGGGGCCACCCAGTCGCTCCCGCTGGAGGCCGTCGGACCGGCGGGCGGCCGGATCCCGGGCGTCCCCGGCATGAGCGCCTCACCGGGCCTGCCCGAGACCCGGGGGCTGGCCGCGCGCGAGGTCGACACCTTCTCGATGGTCGGTGTCGTCTGGGACGACGCGACCGCCGAATTCCTCGGCCGGGTCCAGGTCCGCACCCGCGGCGCCGGCACGGAGACCTGGTCCGACTGGCAGGACGTCGAGACCCACAACAGCGAGCACGCCGCCGACCCCGACGCGGTGGAGCGCGGCTCCGGCCGGGTCCGGGGCAGCACCGCCCCCCTGTGGGTCGGGCCGTCCGACGGCGTGGAGGTCCGCGTCCAGGCCGAGACCGCCGGCCCCAAGCCTCGCTCGGCGTCCCGGCTTCCTTCGGGCATGCGGATCGAACTCGTCGACCCGGGAGCGGAGCGGGGGGCCGCGCCCGACGGCAAGAACGCGGGGATCCGGCCGGTGGAACGCCCGGCGCAGCGCCCGGTGGGCGACGACAAGGGGGACACGGAGGTCGGCCTGCCCGACATGACCATGGAGGCGGCCGAGTCCTCCTCGGCGAACGCCCCGCACGCCCCGCTGGGCGCGCTGGAGATCGGCGAGCTCGACAAGGCCGACTCGACCGCCGACGCGGTCCTGGCCTCCGACGGCGAACTCGAAGCGGCCGCCCGCCCGTACATCGGTCCGCGCCCCCGGATCGTCACGCGGCGCGGCTGGGGCGCGGACGAGTCCCTGCGCGAGTCGGGCTTCGTCTACACGAAGACCGTCAAGGCGGCGTTCGTCCACCACACGGCTTCCGGCAACAACTACGCCTGCAAGGACGCGCCGGCGGTGTTGCGGAGCCTCTACCGCTACCACGTGGTCAGCGAGGGGTGGCGCGACATCGGCTACAACTTCGCCGTCGACCGCTGCGGAACGGTCTACGAGGGCCGGTCGGGCGGAGTCTCCAAGGCGGTCCTCGGCGCGCACACCATGGGCTTCAACACGGACAGCATGGGCATCGCGGTGATCGGCACCTTCACGAACACGACCCCGCCGAAGGCGGCCGTGGACGCGGTCGCCCGGCTCACGGCCTGGAAGCTCGGCCTCTTCGGCGCGGACCCGCGCGGGAAGACCACCCTGAAGTCGGGCGGGGGCAACCTGTACGCGAAGGGCAGCAGCGTGAAGATGAACGTCATCTCGGGCCACCGCGACGGCTTCGCGACGGAATGCCCGGGCCGCCTCCTCTACAACCAGCTCCCCCCGACCCGCACCTCGTCGGCCAAACTCCAGGGCCGCTGACCACCCCCACCACCCGCCGGGGCACCCCACGCCGCCGCGTCGCCCCGCAGGCGTCCGAGGCGAGGCGGCGCGGCCCCGGTCACCCGACCCGCCCGCGCCCCGGCCACCACCGGCGCCCCCGCCACGGCCGCCGCCCACCCCAGCCCCGCCGGCGCTTAGGCGCGGGCCGCGAGCCCGGACCCGCCTCCCGCCACAGCCGCGTCCATCCCAGCCCCCGCCGTCGTTTGAGGCGCGGGGGTCCGGGTCCGGGGACGCGGGCCTTCCCCCGCCACGGCCGCCGCCCCACCCAGCCCCGCCGGCGCTTGAGGCGCGGGGCGCGGGCCCGGACCCTCCGCCGGCCTCCGTCCACCGCCGCCCCATCCCAGCCCCGCCGGCGCTTAGGCGCGGGGGTGTGGGGGCGGAGCCCCCGGGTGGGGAGCCGCACCGGCGTCCGAGGTGGGAACGGAGGAAGGGCGGGGCGGGGAGCGAGCCCCGCGCACGGGATGGACCGGCCCCCGCAGCCCCCCCGCCCGCCCCCGGCCAGGGGCTACGCTCGGGGGATGGAGCGACCCGGCGACCCCCTCACCCGCACGGCGGTCCGCGCCGGCCGCACCGCGTTCCCGACGGGCCCCGGCCGCAGCCACGAGTCCGGGTCCGGGGCCGCGTCCCGGTCCGCGTCCGGGTCCGCGTCGGGCGCCAAGGCCCGGATCTGGAGCCCCGAGGGCCCGCTGGACCTCGGCCTCACCCTGGGCCCCCTCAGACGTGGCCCCGCCGACCCCACCTTCCGCACCACCCCCGACGGCGCCGTCTGGCGGGCCACCCGTACCCCCGCCGGCCCCGCCACCCTCCGGATCTCCGCGGCCCCCGACGCCACGGTGGCCGCCGAAGCCTGGGGCGACGGCGCCGACTGGGCCCTGGAACGGCTGCCCGAACTGCTCGGCGCCGGCGACGACCCCACCGTCTTCGTGCCCCGCCACCGCCTCGTGCACGCCAGCCACCGCCGCCGTCCGGGCCTGCGCCTGACCCGTACCGGGCTGGTGCTGGAGTCCCTGATCCCGGTGGTGCTGGAGCAGAAGGTGACCAGCGACGAGGCGTACCGCGCCTGGCGCCGCCTGGTGCGCCAGTACGGGCAGCCCGCGCCCGGCCCCAGCCCGGACCTGTACGTGCCCCCGGACCCCCGTACCTGGGCGCTGATCCCGTCCTGGGACTGGCACCGCGCCGGAGTGGACTCGAAGCGTTCGGCCACCATCGTGCGGGCGGCCCGCGCGGCGGCCCGGCTGGAGGAGGCGGCCGGCATGGACCCGGAGCGGGCGGCGGCCCGACTTGAGGCCCTGCCCGGCGTCGGGCCCTGGACCTCCGCCGAGACCCTCCAGCGGAGCAACGGCGCCGCCGACGCCGTCACCACCGGCGACCTCCACCTCCCGGGGATCGTCGGCTACGCCCTCATCGGCGACCGGGACACCGGCGACGCCGAGATGCTGGAGCTGCTCGCCCCGTACGCGGGCCAACGCCACCGCGCGACCCGTCTGATCCTGCTCGCGGGCCGCACACCGCCCCGCCGCGCGCCCCGCATGCCCCGCGGCGACATCGGCAGGCTCTGAGCCCCCGCCCCGCACCCCACACCCCACGCCGCGGCGCCGCCGCGACACCTCACCGCACCTCGATGAACTCCTCCACCGGCCGCTCCGGCCGCTCCCGGGGCGGCTCGGCCGCGTGTCCCACGGCCACCGCCCCCATCGGATCCCAGTGCTCCGGCAGCCCGAGCACCTTGCGCACCACGTTCCGGCAGAACATCGTCGAGGACACCCAGGCCGAACCGAGCCGCTCGCCGGCCAGCGCGACCAGGAAGTTCTGCACGCCCGCCCCCGTCGCGACGACGAACATCTCCCGCTCGGCCGCGTCCCGCCGGGCGTGCCCGTAGTCGTGGGAGCCGTCCATGACCATGCAGGGCACCACCAGGTAGGGGGCGGCGCGCAGCACGTCCCCGCGCCGGACCCGCTTGGCGACGGACTCCTCGGACTTGCCGTCGCGGCGCAGGTCGGCGATCCACGCGTCCCGCATCGCGTCCAGCAGCTCCCGCCGGGCGCCCGGCGACTCCAGCAGTACGAACCGCCACGGGGTGGTGTGGTGCGGCGCGGGGGCCGTCACGGCGGCGGCCACGGCCCGGCGCACGGCGCCCGGGTCCACGGGCTCGTCGGTGAAGGCCCGTACGGTGCGCCGCTGGGTGACGGCCTCCCGTACGGCCTCCGAGGTACCGAGGCGGAACATGTCGTCGGCGGCGGCGCGCACCAGGTCGCGGGCGGTGGAGCCCTCGCCGCGCAGGTGGCCCAGCCCCCGCACCACCGCGACCGGCAGCCCGGCGGCCTTGCCCTTGACGAGGTCGCCGGCGGCGGCCAGTTCGTCGGCGGTGGCGACGACGGTCGAGCTCAGCGGGTTGCCGTGGCCGTCGGTGGCGCCGCGCAGGTCGTCGAGGACCCGCACGCCGGCCGCGCCGATGGCCACGTCGGTCAGCCCGGCCCGCCAGGGCCGGCCGAAGGTGTCGGTCACCACGACCCCGACGTCCACGGCCAGCCGCTCGCGCAGCCCCCCGCGGAGGGCGGCGGCCGAGGCGTCGGGGTCCTCGGGCAGCAGCAGTACGGTGCCGGGCTCGGTGTTGGAGGCGTCGACCCCGGCGGCCGCCATGACCAGCCCCTGGCGGTTCTCCACGATCCGCAGGGGGCCGCGGCGCGCGACGACCCGTACGGTCTCGGCGTCGATGGCCTCCTCGCGGGAGTCGGCGCGGACGATCCTGCCCTCGGCCTTGGAGACGATCTTCGAGGTGACCAGCAGGACGTCCCCGTCGCGCAGGTCCGGCGCGGCGGCGGCGATCAGCGCGGCCAGGTCGTCGCCCGGCCGGACCTCGGGGATCCCGGGGAGCGCCCGGACCTCGTACGAGGGAGCGGTCACCGGGAGGACTCCGCCAGTTCCAGCGCGGCGCGGGCCATCGCGGCGGTGGCGTCGAGGTCGGTCATCATCAGCGGGACCGCACGGCAGGTGATCCCGGCGGCCTCGACCTCGGCGACGGAGTCCGCGTCGGCGGTGTCCACGAGCCAACCGTCGAGCAGACCGGTCCCGTAGTGCAGGGCGACGGCGGCGGCGGTGGACTCGACGCCGACGGCGGCCAGCACCTTGTCGGCCATCCCGCGCACGGGCGCGCCCCCGACGATGGGGGAGAGGCCGACGACGGGGGCGTCGGCGGCGGCCACGGCCTCGCGGATGCCGGGCACGGAGAGGATGGTGCCGACGGACACGACGGGGTTCGAGGGCGGGAAGACGATCACGTCGGCGGCGGCGATGGCCTCCAGCACTCCGGGGGCCGGCTTGGCCCGGTCGGCGCCCACGGGCACCACGGCCTCGGCGTCCACCGCGGCACGCATCCGGACCCAGTACTCCTGGAAGTGGATGACCTTGCGCTCGCCGCTGTCGGGATCGGTGATCGCGACGTGGGTCTCGACCCGGTCGTCGGACATGGGCAGCAGCCGGACGCCGGGCTGCCAGCGGTCGCACAGGGCCTCGGTGACGGCGCTGAGCGGGTAGCCCGCGCCGAGCATCTGCGTACGGACGATGTGGGTGGCGAAGTCGCGGTCCCCGAGCCCGAACCAGGCGGGTCCGACCCCGTAGGCCGCGAGTTCCTCCTTGACGGTGAAGGACTCGTCGGTGCGGCCCCAGCCCTGGTCCTCGTTGATGCCACCGCCGAGGGTGTACATCACCGTGTCCAGATCGGGGCACACCTTCAGCCCGAACAGGTGAATGTCGTCACCGGTGTTGCCGATGACCGTGATGTCCGCGTCGGGGACGGCGACCTTGAGGCCACGGAGGAAACGGGCGCCGCCGATGCCGCCGGCCAGAACAACAATGCGCATGAGAACAGTCTGTCAGCCGCAGGCTGTCGATCGAGGGGCGGTGGTCGGGTGACGGGGGGGACTGTCAGCCGCAGGCTGTCGATCGAGGGGCGGTGGTCGGGTGACCGGCCGGACTCAGGCGGGTACGTGGTCCTCGCGGGCCGGGGAGCAGTGGCGCATCGGCATCTCGGTCAGCCCGGGGAAGTAGACGTGGAGGCTGACGGCCCCGTCGAGGGTGTCGTTGACCACCTCGTGGTCGTAGCCGGGGGCGAAGACGCGCTGGGCGCCGGGGCCCAGGGAGAGCGGGCCGCGCGCGCCGTGCTCGGTGAGTTCGCCGTCCAGGACGGTCAGGACGCCGGCGGAGTCGCCGTGGTCGTGGCGGCCGCTGCCCTGGCCGGGGACCCAGCTGAGCAGCCAGACCTCGTATCCGGGGCCGGTGCGCAGGCGGTGGTACCAGCGGGTGGTGGCGTCGTAGCGGACGAGGTGTTCCCAGCCGGCGCGGTCGGCGGCGATCTCGCGGGCGAGGCCGACGAACTCGGCGACGGTGGCGGGGTGCTCGCGGGCGGGCTGGAGGAGGTGCTGGACGGAGAGGATGTCGCCGGCGATCTGGAGGTCGCTCTCGACCGCGGTGGGGGCGGTGGCGGAGACGGCGGGAGCGAGGGCGTTGGGTGCGCTGTTCATCGTGGGGGTTCCTCGACGGATGTCAGTCGTGCGGGGCGATTGCCGTGGGGGAGGGGCCGGTGCTCGGACGGAGCCAGGCTCCGGAGGCATCAACAGCCGCAACAGCAACAGCGAACCTGGGCAGCCCACAGGAACCCACGAATGGGGATCCGGAAGGAGGCTGCGGGCGCTGACATGGCAACAAGGAGACCGGGGGACAGGCCTGACTGTCAACCCAATGTCCGTATTGCGAGAAAAGATTCACCTCATCCGGTTAGCGTGTGCGGAGAAAGGTTTGTGCACTCGATACCAGGGGATGTGCGCTCCAAGTCCTGCGCGATCCACACCCCCACCGGGTTCAAACCCGCCGCCGCCACTCGTGATCGGAATGTGATCCCCGCCGCAAAAACGGCCGGATCGCAACCCCGCTCGGGAGTGACGCGTAACTACCGGTGAGGGTGGCGCCCGCATGAGGCCAGTGGCATGTGTCACGATTTTTGGCGATATCAACACTTTCTGCATACGCTTGGTTCCGCAGAGTGAATAAGGCGCCCAATAGCAGATCTTGGCTTGACTGGGCAGGAGCCACGCACTTGTAATTTCACTCGTGTCGTTACGTAGCGATGAGTGACGGCAACACCACGGGGACGCACGAACAGAGCGAGGGGCGCACATGACCGAGCTGTTTCAGGAACTGCTGGTCGAGGAGGCGGACGAGGAGCTCGGATGGCAGGAGCGCGCACTCTGCGCCCAGACCGACCCCGAGTCCTTCTTTCCCGAGAAGGGCGGCTCCACCCGCGAAGCGAAGAAGGTCTGCCTCGCCTGCGAGGTCCGGTCCGAATGCCTTGAGTACGCCCTCGCCAACGACGAGCGATTCGGCATCTGGGGCGGTCTGTCCGAGCGTGAGCGCCGCCGGCTGAAGAAGGCAGCGGTCTGATCCGGCCGGCCCACTCCCACCAGGGCGGCCACGCCACCACGCACGAGATATCGAGCGCCCGGCCCCCCGCGGCGCCCGGCGGCCGGAGCGCGACCACCGGCGGCTCGACCCGCACAACTCGTACAACCCACACAACTCGCACAACCCGCACGACCGCCGGCACGACCCGCACGACCGGTGTCACCGGCAGTGCGACGGCCGTTGCCGACAGCACCCACCACGAGCACCCGCAGCAGAGCAAACGGTCCGCCTCCCGCACCTTCCCCGCAGGAGGCGGACCGTCGTGTTCCACACCTTCCCGACGGGAGGCGTACCCGGGTCTTCGCAGCCGTTAGTGTGGGGCGCTGTCCAGCAGCCTCCGAGGGCACACCACCCCCGGATCCCCGGCCGGAGGGCCCGTACCGCGATGTCCCTGCACAGCAACTCGACGGCCTCCCACCAGACGGCCGCGACCCCCGAGTTCCCCCGGCACGTCGTCACCGCGGTCCTCGTCGCCCATGACGGAGCCCGCTGGCTGCCCCAGACCCTCGCCGGGCTCCTCGCCCAGGAACGCCCCGCGCAGGCCCACGTCGCCGCGGACACCGGCAGCGCCGACGACTCCGCGCGCCTGCTCACCCAGGCCTTCGGCGACGACCGCGTCCTCCACCTCGCCCGCCGCACCGGCTTCGGCGCCGCCGTCGAGGAGGCCACCCGCACCGCGGGGGTGCTGACCCCCGAGGAACTGCCCTACCTCAAGCGCCCCAGCGGTTGGGACCCCGTCAGCCGCACCTGGCGCGACGACGCCTACGACCTCCCCGAACTCCCGCACGGCGAACCCGTCCAGTGGCTCTGGCTGCTCCACGACGACAGCGCGCCCGAGCCCGACGCCCTCGCCGAACTGCTGCGCGTCGCCGAGGAGAACCCCGAGGCCGCCGTCATCGGCCCGAAACTGCGCGGCTGGTACGACCGCAAGCAGCTCCTCGAAGCCGGCGTTACCATCGCCCGCAGCGGCCGCCGCTGGACCGGCCTCGACCGCCGCGAACAGGACCAGGGCCAACACGACCAGGTCCGCCGGGTCCTGTCCGTCTCCACCGCGGGCATGCTGGTGCGCCGCGACGTCTACGACACCCTCGGCGGCTTCGACCGCCGGCTGCCCCTCATGCGCGACGACGTCGACCTGTGCTGGCGCGCCCAGTCCGCCGGCCACGAGGTCCTCGTCGCCCCCGACGCCGTCATGCGTCACGCCGAGGCCTCCGCCCGCGAACGCCGCACCGTCGACTGCGCCGGCCGCTCCGCCGTCGGACCCCACCGCGTCGACAAGGCCGGCGCCGTCTACACGGTGCTGGCCAACTCCTCCGCCCGCGCCCTGCCGTACGTCCTGCTCCGCCTCCTCCTCGGCACCGCGCTGCGCACCCTCGGCTACCTCATCGGCAAGGCCCCCGGCCAGGCCGTCGACGAACTGACCGGCCTCCTCACCACCCTGCTGCGCCCCGGCCGGATCCTCGCGGCCCGCAGACGCCGCCGGCGGCCCGCCGTCCCCAACACCGACCTCCGCTTCGCCTTCCCGCCCCCCGGCGCCACCGTGCGCGCCAACGCCGAACAGCTCGCCGGGTACTTCGGCACCGACCGGGAGGCCGAAGCCGCCCCCGCGGGCCGGCACGGCGGAGCCGTCGAATCGGGACCCGGCGGCGACGACGCCGACTTCCTGGAACTCGAACAGTTCGGCCGGCTCAAGCGGCTCGCCCGCAAGCCCGCCCCCGTCCTCTTCGCGCTCCTCCTGCTGGTCTCCGTCGTGGCCTGCCGCGCCCTCCTCGGCGGCGGCACCCTCATGGGCGGCGCCCTGCTCCCCGCCCCCGACGGCGCGCTCGCCCTGTGGCGCGGCTACACCGGCGACTGGCAGCCCGTAGGCACCGGCACCACCGCCGGGGCGCCCCCCTACCTCGCGCTCCTCGCCGCCTTCTCCGCCCCGCTGTTCGGCTCCACCCACGCCGCGCTGACCCTGCTCCTGGTCTGCTCCGTCCCCCTCGCCGGCCTCACCGCCTACGTCGCCTCCCGCCCGCTCGTCGCCTCCCGACTGCTGCGCGCCTGGGCGGCGATCGCCTACGCCTTCCTCCCCGCCGTCACCGGAGCCCTCGCCGGCGGCCGCCTCGGCACCGCCGTCCTCGCCGTCCTGCTCCCCCTCGCCGCCCGCTCGGCCGTCACCGCCTTCGGGTTCGCCGACCGCGAGGAGGGCGGCGGTTGGCGCTCGGTGTGGACGTACACCCTGCTGTTGACCGTCGCCACCGCCTTCACCCCGGTCGTGTGGCCGCTCGCCGCCGTCCTCGGAGCCGCCGCGCTGGTCGCCCGCCGCGCCCGCTGGAAGACGTACGCCCTCCGGCTGCTCGCCACCCTCGCCGTACCGGTCCTCGTGCTCGCGCCCTGGTCGCTCGGCCTGCTCACCCACCCCGGCCGGCTCCTCGACGAGGCCGGACTGCCCTCGGCGGGCGGCTCCGCCGGCGCCCTCGACCTCCTCGGCGTCAACCCCGGCGGACCCGGCACCCCCGCCGCGATCCTCCTCGCCGGACTCGTGGTCGCCGCCCTCGCCGCCCTCATCCGCGCCGACCGCACCTTCGCCGTCCGCACCGCCTGGGCCGTCGCCCTGACGGGGCTGCTCCTCGCCGTGCTGCTCAACCGCGGCGGCTGGGCCGGTCCCGCCACGCTCCTCTACGGGCTCGGCCTGCTCGCGGCGGCCGTCCTCGGCGCCGACGGAGCCAAGCACCGGGTCGCCACCCGCAGCTTCGGCTGGCGCCAACCCCTCGCCGTGCTCGTCGCCCTCGCGGCCGCCGCCGGCCCCCTCTGCGCGGCCGCAGCCTGGATGACAGCCGGCGCCGACGGCCCCCTCGGTCGCCGCGACCCCGTCCAGGTCCCCGCGTTCGTCGCCGCCCAGTCCGAGGACAGCAACCGCACCCGCACCCTCGTCCTCGGCGGGGACTCCCCGGCCACCGTCTCCTACAGCCTGGTCCGCGGCCCCGGCGTCCGCCTCGGCGACGCCGAACTCCTCGCCGAGGCGGGCTCCGAGCCCCGTCTCGCCAAGGCCGTCGCCGGACTCGTGTCCGGCTCCGGCGCCGACCAGTCCGAACAGCTCGGCGCCTTCGCCGTCCGCTACGTGATGATCCCGGCGGGCGGCCCCGACGCCATGCGGCAGATCCTCGACGCCACCCCCGGCCTGCGCCAGCGCCACCAGGAGGACGGCACCGCCGTCTGGGAGGTCCAGCGCCTCCCCGCCCGCGTCGCGATCGTCCCCGGCAAGCGCGGCCAGGCCCCCACCGCCGTCGACGCCGGACCCGTCGAGGTCCACGCCAAGATCCCCGCCGGCGAGGAGGGCCGCACCCTGCGCGTCGCCGACCGGGCTGACCCGGGCTGGCGCGCCACCCTCGACGGCCGACCCCTCACCCCCAAGACCCTCGACGGCTGGGCCCAGGGCTTCGCCCTCCCGGCCTCCGGCGGACGCCTCGACCTCGTCCACGAGGACTCCCTCGCCCGCGACGCCTGGCACTGGGCCCAGGGCGCCCTGGCCCTGGTCCTGCTCGTCATGGCCCTGCCCGGCCGCAGCGCCCGCCTCGACGACGACCTGCCCGAGGAGGACGCCGAGGCCGGCTCCCCGACGGGCGACGAGTCCGGCGGGGGCCGCCGGGCCCGTCGCCTGCGCGCCTCCGACGGGCCCGAGCCCGAACCGGCCCCGACCGAGGCCGTCGCCGACCCCTACGCCGCGATCCCGGCGCAGCAGGTCTACGGGGAGGAGGCGTACGCGTACCAGGAGCCCTACGGCCAAGGCACGCAGCAACCCCCGTACGAGGCCCACCCGGAACAGCCGTACGCCCAGCCGTACCCGTACCCGCAGCAGGACCACGGACAGCAGGGCCACGAGCAACAGGGCCACGAGCAACAGGGCTACGGACAGCCGGCCCACCAACAGCCGGGCTACGAACAGTCGGGCTACGAACAACAGGGTTACGAACAACAGGGCTACGCACAGCAGGGACAACAGGGCTACGCACAGCAGCCCCCCTTCCCCCAGCAGCACCAGCCCGAGCAGGAGTACCAGCCCCAGCAGCAGTACCCGTACGCGCAGCAGTCGGGCTACGACGCCCACGGACAGCACGACCCGCGTCCCGACGGGAGCCCCCAGCAGTGAAGAAGCGCGCCCCCCTGACCCTGGCGGCCGTGACGGCGGCGCTGGCCGCCGTCACCGGCCTGGCCTTCCTCACCGCCCCCTCCGCCGCCCCGGCGGCCGGCTCCGGTCGGGACACCGCCGCGCGGATGCCCGTCGAGCGCTCCGTCCTGGTCTGCCCGGCACCCAGCTCCTCCGACATCGCCGAGACCACCTACACCTCCCTGACCCCCGGCAAGGTCGGCGGCAAGGGCACGGCCCGGCTGCTAACCAAGGAGGGCAAGGCCGTCCTGGAGCCGAAGGCCCCCGGCAAGCCGGTCGG
Organism: Streptomyces sp. NPDC088097; assembly: GCF_044741845.1. Classification (NCBI taxonomy): domain Bacteria; kingdom Bacillati; phylum Actinomycetota; class Actinomycetes; order Kitasatosporales; family Streptomycetaceae; genus Streptomyces; species Streptomyces sp. NPDC088097. The sequence continues at coordinate 11,981 of NZ_JBIUTJ010000010.1, read as the reverse complement.
CGCCACCGCCTCCGGCGCCGAGGCCCCCGCCCTGACCGGCGCCGCCGACGGGATCCTCGCCCCCGGCTGGACCGCCCAGCAGACCACCAAGGTCGCGGTCGGCCAGGCCCGCGGCCTGCTCGGGGTGGCCTGCACCGCGCCCGGCAGCGACTTCTGGTTCCCGGGCGTCAGCACCGCCAAGGGCCGCCAGGACTACATCCACCTCACCAACCCGGACGACACCGTCGCCGAGGTCGACATCAAGCTCTACGGTCCCGACGGGCTGCTCAAGGCCAAGCCGGGAACCGCCGACACCGTCATCGCGGTCGACCCCCGCTCCAGCACCAAGGTGTTGCTCTCCTCACTGGCCCCCGACGCCCAACTCGCCGACCTCACCGCGCACGTGACGACCGGCTCGGGTCGTGTGGGAGCCTCCGCGCAGATCGCCGAGGACGGGGTCGGCGCCGACTGGCTCCCGGCCTCGGCCGGCCCCGCCGGATCGGTGGTGCTGCCGGGCATCCCGGCGGACGCCACCTCCGTACGACTGGTGGCCTTCACCCCCTCCGAGGACGACGCGGACCTCTCCCTCAGGCTGGCCGGCGCCACCGGCTCGATCAGCCCGGCCGGCAACGAGCAACTGCACGTCAAGGGCGGGATGACGGCCGCCGTCGACCTCAAGGACCTCACCCGGGGCGAGAGCGGCTCCCTGGTGCTGACCCCCACCGACGCGAAGAAGCCCACCCCCCTGGTCGCCGCCCTGCGCGTGGTGCGCGGCACGGCGCCCAAGCAGGAGCTGGGCTTCATCGCGGCGAGCGACCCGGTCGGAGCCCGGGCCACCGTCGCGGACAACCGCGCCGACGACAAGGCCACCGTGCTCGCCCTCACCGCGCGCGGAGCCGACGCCAAGGTCCGCGTCACCGCCTCGGCGGGCACCGAGGGCGGGGAGCCGGCCGTCAAGGAGGTCACAGTCAAGGCGGGCACCACCCTGACCCTGGCCCCGCCGCCCGCCCCGGCGGGGGGCAAGGGCGCCTACGCGTTGACGCTGGAGACCCTCTCCGGCGGACCGGTCCACGCCGCCCGCACCCTCACCCTCCCGCACGAGGGCATCCCCATGTTCACCGTGCAGTCCTTCGTCGACGACCGCTCCACGGTCGCCGTCCCGAAGGCCGTCGAGGACCCCTCGATCCTGATCCGCTGAGCGGTCCACCGCACCGGCCCCGCCACCGCACCGGCCCCCGCCGCGCGCAGGACCCTCAGTCCTGCCCGTAGCGGGGGTCGACCGTCTCCGGGGACAGCCCGAGCAGCTCCGCGACCTGCTCCACGACGATCTCGTGCACCAGCAGCGCCTTCTCGTCCCGCGTCTTCGCCCGGATCTCCACCGGCCGCCGGAACACCACCACCCGCGCCGGACGCCCGTCGCGGGCCTCCACCAGCCCGCCCAACGGCACCGCCTCGTCGTTCCAGCCGCCGTCCGGACCGCCGGGCGGCCCCGGTACGTCGGCGATCACGAACTCCACCTCGTCCAGCTGCGGCCAGCGCCGCTCCAGCCGCTCCACGGAGTCCCGTACGAGGTCGCCGAAGAGCTCCGCCCGGCTCGCCGCCAGCGGCACCTGCGGGGGCGCCAACGGCCCGCGCATCCCCCGTCCGTGCCGATCGCGCCGGCGCGGTCCGGGCTCACGCGGGGGAGGGGCCGGGGCCACGGGAGGGAGGGGGGGAATCTGGCTGTCCGTCACCCCCGCAGACTAGCTCTCACCCCGCCGACCGGCAGGGCCTCGATCAGGTCGGGGGCCGGTGTCGCGCCCGCCCCGCACCCCGCACGATCCGTCCGGGACCGGGCACCGGCCCGGACCCGCGGCCTCCCCGCCGCCGGGCCCCGCGCCCACGACACGGGGCCGGGCGGGGGGTGAGTCGTCGCGGCCCGGTCAAGAGTGAGGTACCGTCCAACGTCGTGAGCCTTGTACGTCGCTGTTCGCGCACCGCGTGCGGCCGCCCTGCCGTCGCCACACTGACGTACGTCTACGCCGACTCGACCGCAGTTCTCGGCCCGCTCGCCACCTACGCCGAACCCCACTGTTACGACCTGTGCGCTCCGCACTCCGAGCGCCTGACCGCCCCGCGCGGGTGGGAAGTCGTACGCCTGACGGACGGTTCGGGCCCGGCACGCCCCAGCGGCGACGACCTCGAAGCCCTGGCCAACGCCGTGCGCGAGGCCGCCCGTCCGCCCGAGCGCGCGGCCGAGGCCGGCGGCTCCGCCGGCGGCCCCCCGGTGACCGGTGAGACCCGCCGCGGTCACCTGCGCGTCCTGCGCTCGCCCGATTCCTGACCATCGGATCGTCTGAAGAGCCGCTCTGCGCACAGGGTAGGTTTGCCCCACCGCACAGACACCTTCAGGAGGGCAGGCAGTGGCCGCAGATCTTTCGAACATCGTCAAGGCTTATGACGTTCGGGGCGTCGTACCGGACGAATGGGACGAGCCCCTTGCCGAATTGTTCGGTGCGGCGTTCGTCGAGGTCACCGGAGCCACGGCGATCGTCATCGGCCACGACATGCGCCCCTCCTCGCCCGGCCTGTCCGCCGCCTTCGCCCGCGGCGCGGCCGCCCGCGGGGTCGACGTGACCCTCATCGGCCTGTGCTCCACCGACCAGCTGTACTACGCCTCCGGCAAGCTGGACCTGCCCGGCGCGATGTTCACCGCCTCGCACAACCCGGCCCAGTACAACGGCATCAAGCTGTGCCGCGCCGGCGCCGCCCCGGTCGGCCAGGACACCGGCCTCGCCACCATCCGCGAGCTGGCCGAGAAGTGGACCGACGAGGGCGCCCCCGCGATCCCCGCCGGCACCACCGAGGGCACCGTCACCGAGCTGGACAGCCTTCCCGGCTACGCCGAGCACCTCAAGGGCCTGGTCGACCTCACCTCGATCCGCCCCCTCAAGGTCGTCGTGGACGCGGGCAACGGCATGGGCGGCCACACCGTCCCCACCGTCTTCGCGGGCCTCCCGCTGGACCTCGTCCCCATGTACTTCGAGCTGGACGGGACCTTCCCCAACCACGAGGCCAACCCCCTCGACCCGAAGAACATCGTCGACCTCCAGGCGCGCGTGCTCGCCGAGGGCGCCGACCTCGGTCTGGCCTTCGACGGCGACGCCGACCGCTGCTTCGTCGTCGACGAGCTGGGCGCGGGCGTCTCCCCGTCCGCCATCACCGCCCTCGTCGCGGCCCGCGAGCTGGCCCGCAACGGCGGCAAGGGCACGATCATCCACAACCTGATCACCTCGTGGTCGGTCCCCGAGGTCGTCCGCGAGCACGGCGGCACCCCGGTCCGCACCCGCGTCGGCCACTCCTTCATCAAGGAGGAGATGGCCACCTCCGGCGCCATCTTCGGCGGCGAGCACTCGGCGCACTACTACTTCAAGGACTTCTGGAACGCGGACACCGGCATGCTGGCCGCGCTCCACGTCCTCGCGGCCCTCGGCGGCCAGGACGGCCCGCTCTCCGAGCTGGTCTCCTCCTACGACCGCTACGTCGGCTCCGGCGAGATCAACTCCACCGTCGCCGACCAGGCGGGCCGCACCGCCGTCGTCAAGGCCGCGTACGCCGACCAGGACGGCATCACCTTCGACGAGCTGGACGGCCTCACGGTCTCCGCCGCCGACTGGTGGTTCAACCTCCGCCCCTCGAACACCGAGCCGCTGCTGCGCCTCAACGTCGAGGCCCGCGACGAGGCGGGCCTGGCGAAGGTCCGCGACGAGGTCCTCGCCCTCGTCCGCGCCTGACCCACCGGGCCCACCGGCCCCACCACCTCGCCCCGGGGCTCCGCTCCACGTGCCCGGCCCCGGCCCGGCTCCGCTCCGGCGGGGCCGGGTCCGGTCGTTCCGGGCCCGCCGGGGTTCGGGGCGCGGGGCCGCACCGCAGGTGACTCGGCGGTACGCTGACCTCGCCCGATCCGCACCCCGAAGGGAACCGCCCCATGCCGCTCGAAGCCGGCCTGCTGGAGATCCTCGCCTGCCCCGTCTGCCACGCCCCCCTCCGGGACAACTCGGCAGACGACACCGCGCCCGAGCTGATCTGCACCAGCCAGGACTGCGGCCTCGCGTACCCGGTCCGCGACGGCATCCCGGTCCTCCTCGTGGACGAGGCCCGCCGCCCCGCGTGACCCCGCCCGACCCGCGCCGCAGACCGCACACGCCGTCAACACCGCCGGAGGCCGCCATGCTCGACGAGTCGCTCCTCGACGCACCGGACGATCTCGCCCGGGCCGACCGCCGCGGTCTGCTCCGCGGCGCCGCCGAGGCCGGGGCCCGCGTCCGCACCGCCGCCCGGCACGCGATCGAGGCCGGCCTCGCGGACCTGCGCCCCGACGGCCGGCCCCGGTCCGTGCTCATCGCCGGACCCGGCACCGCCGCGACCGGAGTCGCCGACCTCCTCGGCGCCCTCGCCGGAGCCTCCGCCCCGGTGACCCGGCTCCACCCCACCGGCGTCGCCCACGCGGCCGGCGCCCTGCGCTGGACCCTCCCCGGCTGGGCCGGCCCCGTCGACCTGCTGCTCCTGGCCACCACCGACGGCACCGAGCCCGGCCTCGCGGTCCTCGCCGAGCAGGCCTACCGCCGCGGCTGCTCCGTCGTCGCCGTCGCCCCCGAGCGCTCCCCGCTCGCCGAGGCCGTGGACGGCGCGCACGGGATCCTCGTACCGATGGCCAAGGCCCCGTACCAGGAGTACGACGAGTCCGCCGCGGCCGGCCCCGGCGCCCTCTGGGCCCTGCTGACCCCGCTGCTGGTCCTCCTCGACAAGCTCGGCCTGGTTTCGGCTGCCCCCGACGCCCTCCAGCGCGTCGCCGACCGGCTCGACCGCACTGCCGAACGCTGCGGGCCGGCCGTCGTCACCTACTCCAACCCCGCCAAGACCCTCGCGTCCGAGCTCGCCGACTCCCTCCCGCTCATCTGGAGCGAGGGCGCCGCCGCGGCCCCCGCCGGCCGCCGCTTCGCCGCGACCCTCGCCGAACTGGCCGGCCGCCCCGCGCTCGCCGCCTCCCTGCCCGAGGCGCTCCCGGCCCACGGAGTGCTCCTCTCCGGAGCCTTCGCCGCCGGAGGCGACCCCGACGACTTCTTCCGCGACCGGGTGGACGAACCCCAAGCGTTCCGCGCCCGCATCGTCCTGCTGCGCGACCGGCCCACCGGCGGCCTCACGGCCGCCCCCGCCGCGCGGGAACTCGCCCTCAGCCACGACACGGCCATCAGCGAGATCGAACCGGAGGAAGGCGGAGAGCTGGAACAGCTCGCCGAACTCCTCGCCGTCACGGACTTCGCCACCGCCTACCTGGCGCTGGCCTCCGGGGGACACGCCTGAGGCGGCCACCCGTGCCGCCCCACCACCACATCCAGGAAGACGACGATGGACCGCCTGACGAACACGATCCGCCCCTACGCGTGGGGTTCCACCACCCTGATCCCCACCCTCCTGAAGGTGGAGCCCACCGGTGAACCCCAGGCCGAGATGTGGATGGGCGCCCACCCCGGCGCCCCCTCCCGCCTCGACCGCGGCCGGGGCGAGACCACCCTGTCGGCCGTCATCGCCGCCGATCCCGAGGGCGAGTTGGGCACCGCCGCCGTCGCCAAGTTCGGCCCGCGCCTGCCGTTCCTCCTCAAGCTCCTCGCCGCCGGCGCGCCGCTCTCCCTCCAGGTCCACCCCGACCTGGCCCAGGCGAAGGCCGGGTTCGAGGACGAGGAGCGGCGCGGCGTCCCGATCGACGCGGGCCACCGCAACTACAAGGACGCCAACCACAAGCCCGAGTTGATCTGCGCCCTGACCCCCTTCGACGGCCTGTGCGGCTTCCGCCCGCCGCTGGAGGCCGCCGCGCTCCTCGAAGGCCTCGGCGTCGACACCCTCAAGCCGTACGCGGACCTGCTGCGCGCCCACCCCGTCGAGGCGGCCCTGCGCGAGGTCCTCACCGCCGTCCTCACCGCCGACCGCGCCGAGATGGCCCGTACGGTCACCGAGGCCGCGGAAGCCGCCGAGCGGCTCGGCGGCCCGTACGAGCCCTACGCGGGCCTCGTCCACGACTACCCGGGCGACCCGGGCGTCATCGCGGCGATGCTCCTCAACCACGTACGGCTCCAGCCCGGCGAGGCCATGTTCCTCGGCGCCGGCATCCCCCACGCCTACCTCGACGGCCTCGGCGTGGAACTGATGGCCAACTCCGACAACGTGCTGCGCTGCGGGCTCACCCCCAAGCACGTGGACGTTCCCGAACTCCTCAAGGTGGTCCTCTTCCGGCCCACCGCCCCGGGCGTCCTGCGCCCCGAGAGCGACGTCGAAGAGGTCTACGAGACCCCCACCGACGAGTTCCGCCTCTCCCGCTTCCTGCTCGCCCCCGGCGGCGCTCCCCATACCCTCCCGGACACCACCCCGCAGATCCTGCTCTGCACCGCGGGCGCGCCGAAGGCCGGCGAACTGACCCTGGCCCCGGGTGAGTCGGTGTTCGTCCCGGCGGGCGAAAAGGTCGAACTGTCCGGAAACGGAACCGTCTTCCGCGCCACCATCCGCGTCTGACGTACCGTCGGCCACACGAACGGCTGCGAGAATGCGGCCGTATCCAGTGGCTAGGAAGGGACATCGGCACCCATGAGCGCGTCGGGCGGCACCAAGGCGATCGTGGCGGCACTCGCCGCCAACCTCGCCATCGCTGTGGCCAAATTCGTGGCATACCTCTTCAGCGGTTCCTCGTCGATGCTCGCCGAAAGCGTCCACTCGCTGGCGGACTCGGGCAACCAGGGACTGCTGCTCCTCGGAGGCAAGAAGGCCCAGCGCGAAGCGACCCCGCAACACCCCTTCGGATACGGGCGCGAGCGCTACATCTACGCCTTCCTCGTCTCCATCGTGCTCTTCACCGTCGGTGGCATGTTCGCCATCTACGAGGGCTACGAGAAGATCCACGAGCCGCACGCGATCGAGGCCTGGTACTGGCCCGTCGGCGTCCTCCTCTTCGCGATCGTCGCGGAGTCGTTCTCCTTCCGCACCGCGATCAAGGAGTCCAACGAGACCCGCGGGTCCCTCAGCTGGAGCCAGTTCATCAAGCGGGCCAAGGCCCCCGAGCTGCCCGTCGTCCTCCTGGAGGACCTCGGCGCGCTCATCGGCCTCGTGCTCGCCCTGGCCGGCGTGGGCCTCGCCCTGCTCACCGGCAACGGCGTCTGGGACGGCATCGGCACCCTGTGCATCGGCATCCTGCTGATCATCATCGCCATCGTGCTGGCCCTGGAGACCAAGTCGCTGCTCCTCGGCGAGGCCGCGGGCACCGAGCAGGTCGAGCAGATCAAGGCGGCCGTGGTCGACGGCCACACCGTCACCAAGGTGATCCACATGCGGACCCTGCACCTCGGACCCGAGGAACTGCTGGTCGCCGCCAAGATCGCCGTCCAGCACGACGACACGGCGACCGAGGTGGCCAACGCCATCAACGCCGCCGAGGCCCGCATCCGCGCGGCCGTCCCGATCGCCCGGGTGATCTACCTGGAGCCGGACATCTACCGCCCCGAGGCGGCCGCCGCCGGGGCGAGCCCCGAGCCGGCCCCCCGGGGCGACTGACCCGCTCCGGGGCCACACCACCCCCGGCCCCGGACACACGAAGGCCCCCGCAGCCGATCGCCGCGGGGGCCTCCGTACGTCCTGGGACCGTTCCTACGAGGGCACGTCCGCGCGCTCGTCGGCCGGACCCGCCGGCCGCGGGACGTCGTCCCCGTCGCCCGCCGCCCGCTCGGCCTCGGCCACCGAGCCCTGCGCCTGCACCGGCAGGACGACCGGCCGCGGGGCCCGCCCGCGCGCCCGCCGGGCCACGAACGCCAGCACACCGCCGGCGAGGAGCACCAACAGGCCCGCCAGCTGCCCCCACACCGCGAGCTTCGCCATCGGGTACGCCACCACCTTCGCGGTGACGGCGGCCACCGGGACGGGACCGTTGTTCGCGAACTGCGAGCCGTCCGAGTTCAGCCGGTTGTCGGCCATCAGGAAGACGTACCCCTTGGGCACCTTCACGTTGAAGGGCACCGTCGAGGGGTTGCGCCACTGCTCCAGGTACGGCTCGTCCAGCGGCGTGCCGTTCAGCACCAGCCGGTACTGGCCCGCCACCTTGCTGCTGACCTTGTACTGGATGCGGTCGCCGCCGACGGCCACGACCCGGTTCATCTGCGTCTTCTTCATGGACCACGGAACGGCGGCGAGGACCACGTCCCCCCGGCGCGGCCCGCCCTCGGCGACCGGTTCCAGGTAGAGGCCCTCCCCGTTGGTGTAGGTCGGTGTCATGGTCCAACCGACCTGCTCGCCCCGCGTGTACCGCGAGGGCGGGTCGACGGCCTTCGCCACCGTCACCCCCCCGAGGATGACCGCTCCGAGCACCAGCAGGACGATCGCCGCGATCCCGCGTCTGCGTCCTGGCCTGTGTTCCATTTCGTCCCTTCCGATGTACCTGCCTTGCATCGTAGGTCGACGCGGACACCGCAGATGCCGCCGGGGCCCCGGTGCGCCAAGTCGGTGGATACCGATTCGGACACTGCGCCCACGCCGTCGGGCCCCGTACCGGAGAGGTACGGGGCCCGACGGAACGGGCGGGCGCGGCGCCGGCTAGCGGATCTCGCGCAGCACGTCCAGGATGGCCGGCCCGTCCGGAGCGGACTGGAGCCGCTCGCGGAAACCGGTGCCCATCAGCTTGCGCGACAGCAGGGCCAGGATGCGCAGGTGCTCGTCCCCGGCGGCGGCCTCCGGCACCGAGATCATGAAGACCAGCCGGGCCTTCGTCCCGTCCAGGGCGCCCCACTCGATGCCCTCGTCGGACCGGGCGAAGCCGACCGTGGGCCGGACCACCGCGTCCGTCTTGGCGTGCGGGATGGCGATCGACTCGCCGAGGCCGGTGGTGCCCTGCGCCTCACGGGCCAGCGCCACCCGGACCAGCTCGTCCACGTCCCGGACGTTGCCGGTGCCGGCCAGCATCTCGGCCATCTCGCGGATGGCCGCCTCCTTCGAGTCCGAGACGAGCTGCGTCTTGACGGTCCGCTCGTCCAGGTAGCCCGACAGCACCTCGGCCTCGGCGGCCGGGGCGGAGACGGCGCCGGTGGTCCCGGTCGCTCTCACGGCCGTCGTACGGGCGGACGGGGCCGTACCGCCGGACCCGACGCCCGCGCCGACCCCGACCAGCACCGGCTCGGGCACGCCCGCCGGGGCGAGGGTCCGGGCCGCGCCGCCGTTGCGGCGCTCCTTCAGCTCGATCAGGGCGTTGGTGGTCAGCGCCGTGACCACGGTGCCCGCGACGATGGCGATCAGGAAGCCGATGACGCCGTCGATGGCGCCCAGCGCGGCCACGATCGGCCCGCCGTGCGGTACGTGGTCGCCCACGCCCGCCACGCCCGCGATGGCACCGGCCACCGCGCCGCCGAGCATGTTCGCCGGGATGACGATCGCCGGTCGCGCCGCCGCGAAGGGGATCGCGCCCTCCGAGATGCCGAACATGCCCATGAAGAGCGCCGCCATGCCGGTGTCGCGTTCCTGGTCGGAGTACAGCTTGCGGCGCAGCACCGTCGCCAGGCCCTGGCCGAGCGGCATGACCGGGATGGCCGCCGCGCACATGCCCATGACCGCGTAGTTGCCCGACGCGATGAGCCCCGTACCGAAGAGGAAGGCCGTCTTGTTGACCGGCCCGCCCATGTCGAAGGCGATCATCAGACCGAGGATCGCGCCGAGCAGGATCGCGCTGGTGCCGGTCATGCCGGAGAGCCAACCGGTCAGGGTCTCGAAGACCCAGGAGATCGGTTTGCCGATGACGTAGATGAAGAAGAGGCCCAGGGTCGTCGTCGCGACGATCGGGATCACGATGATCGGCATGATCGGCTGGACGACCTTAGGTACCTGGACCTTCTTGATCCACAGGACCAGATAACCGGCCAGGAAGCCCGTCACGATCGCACCGATGAAGCCCGCGCCCGACTTGGAGTCGTAGAGCGCGCCCGTGTTGGCGATGAAGCCGCCGATCATGCCGGGCACGAGCGCCGGCCGGTCGCCGATGGCGTACGCGATGTAACCGGACAGGATCGGGATCATCAGGGTGAAGCCGATGACGCCGATCTGGAAGACGTGGTCCCAGAAGGTGCCCGGGGTGACCACGTAGCCCTTGTCGGTCGCGTGACCGCCCAGGGCCAGCGCGATGGCGATCAGCAGACCGCCGACCACCACGAACGGGATCATGTACGAGACGCCGTTCATCAGCGCCTTGTAGGCGAGGCTGCGCTCCTTGCCCCCACCACCGGCGCCGCCGGCCGCGGCGGCCGTCCCGCTCTGGACCGGAGCGCTCTGGACGCGCTCGATCAGTTCCTTCGGCTTGTGCACACCGTCGGCCACGCCCGTGGACAGGACCCGCTTGCCGGCGAAGCGCTCGCGGTCGACCTCCTTGTCCGCGGCGATGATGACCCCGTCCGCCTCTCTGACATCGTTGTCAGAGAGCACGTTCTCGGCCCCGATCGAGCCCTGCGTCTCCACCTTCATGTCGACGCCGAGTTCGGCGGCGGCCTGCTGGAGCTTCTCCGCGGCCATGTACGTGTGGGCGATCCCCGTCGGGCAGGCCGTCACGGCCACGAACTTCAGGCGCCTGGAACCGCTCGCGCCCCCGCCACCGTTGGGGCCGGCTGGACTGGTCACTGGAATCTCCTTCATGCCATGGGTCCTGCGGGGATCGCCCGTACGGCCCGATCCAACGGCATCCTCCCCCGGACAGGGGTCGGATCAAAAGTCCGAAAGGCCCTCGACCTCGTCGCCGGAGGACCCGAATCCCCTCCGCTCCCATCGGCGACATCTTGCCGAACCGGCTGGGGCCGCTAGGCCGATCGGTGTAGATTCGACCCCAGTGTCAGGCGTCGCTGCTGATGGCGGTCGGGCGGTCCTCGTGACCGGCCGAGGGGAGAGAGGGCCCCCGACGGACTGTTGCTCTGTGTACGGTCCGCCCGTGCACGGCTCAGCCGTACCCACCCTCTCGAACCATGAGGAGCAGCACCCATGGACTTCAAGGTCGCAGACCTTTCCCTTGCCGCGTTCGGCCGCAAGGAGATCACCCTGGCCGAGCACGAGATGCCCGGCCTGATGTCGATCCGTCGCGAGTACGCCGCGACGCAGCCGCTCGCCGGCGCCCGCGTCACCGGCTCCCTGCACATGACGGTGCAGACGGCCGTGCTCATCGAGACCCTCGTCGCCCTCGGCGCCGACGTCCGCTGGGCCTCCTGCAACATCTTCTCCACCCAGGACCACGCGGCCGCCGCCATCGCGGTCGGCCCGAACGGCACCCCGGAGAACCCGCAGGGCGTCCCCGTCTTCGCCTGGAAGGGCGAGACGCTGGAGGAGTACTGGTGGTGCACGGAGCAGGCCCTGACCTGGCCGAACACCCCCACCGGCGGGCCGAACATGATCCTCGACGACGGTGGTGACGCCACCCTCCTCGTCCACAAGGGCGTCGAGTTCGAGAAGGCCGGCGCCGCTCCGGACCCCTCGACGGCGGACTCCGAGGAGTACGCGTACATCCTCACCCTGCTCAACCGCACCCTCGGCGAGGCCCCGCAGAAGTGGACGCAGCTCGCGTCCGAGATCCGCGGCGTCACGGAGGAGACCACCACCGGTGTCCACCGCCTCTACGAGATGATGGCCGAGGGCACGCTGCTGTTCCCGGCGATCAACGTGAACGACGCCGTGACGAAGTCGAAGTTCGACAACAAGTACGGCTGCCGGCACTCCCTGATCGACGGCATCAACCGGGCGACCGACGTCCTCATCGGCGGCAAGGTCGCCGTGGTCTTCGGCTACGGCGATGTCGGCAAGGGTTGTGCGGAGTCGCTGCGCGGCCAGGGCGCGCGTGTCATCGTCACCGAGATCGACCCGATCTGTGCCCTTCAGGCCGCCATGGACGGGTTCCAGGTCGCGAGGCTCGACGATGTGGTCGAGACCGCCGACATCTTCATCACGACCACGGGCAACAAGGA
>NZ_JBIUTJ010000009.1:0-254157 GCF_044741845.1 Streptomyces sp. NPDC088097 | reverse complement strand
ACACCCCCTGCGGCGGCGGCCCCCACCCCGGCCCCCCCCCCCCCCGGGGCGCCCCCCCCCCCCCCCCCCGCGGGGCCCCCCCCCCCCCCCCCGCCGGGGGGGGGGCCCCTCTCGTGTGCCGGGGCGGCTCAGACGACCTGGTGGAGCCAGCGGACCGGGGCGCCCTCTCCCGCGTGGCGGAAGGTTTCCAGTTCGTCGTCCCAGGGCTTGCCGAGGAGCTTGGCGATCTCCGCCTCCAGAACGGTCTCGCCGCGCGCCGCGCGGGCCACGGCCGCGCGCAGCCGGTCCTCGGGGATCAGGATGTCCCCGTGCATGCCGGTGACGGCGTGGAAGATGCCGAGTTCCGGGGTGGAGCTGTAGCGCTCCCCCTCGGCCGTGGGACAGGGTTCGGCGGTCACCTCGAAGCGCAGGAGGTGCCAGCCGCGCAGGGCGGAGGCGAGTTTCGACGCGGTGCCCGCCTCGGCCTGCCAGGAGAACTCGGATCTCCAGGTTCCGGGGGAGGCGGGCTGCCTGATCCAGTCGAGGTTCACCCGCACTCCGAGCACCCCCGCCACCGCCCATTCCACGTGCGGGCAGAGCGCGCGCGGTGCGGAGTGCACGTACAGAACTCCACGTGTCGTCACCTGGACCTCCAATATGGGACGAGGTCGGGAATAAACTCCAGAAAACGGACAGTATGTGACGTGATGTAATGTAACGGAAATTATTTGACATTGCGCTACGTCACTGGCGGCCGAAACGCCACGGGAAAAAGCTACCGTGCGCCGGGGGTCATGGTGTGACGTACGGTCGCTCCATAGGCGCCGAACACCGCGCATTCACTCAGCAGGACGCCCCCGAAAGGGCACGGGCGACGAGGGAGGGACCACCCGATGGGCACCACCGCTCCGCGCCGCCGCGTGCGCCGGGCCTTCGTCGGGGCGGGCGCGGCGGTGGCCGTGCTCGCCGCGGCGGTCACGGGCTGCGACGGGGGCGGGGGCGAGAAGCCCTCGGCGGGAGAGCGCGGGGCCCTGGCCGTGCCGCGCTGGAACACGGCGCCCGCTTCGCTCGCCGCCGTCGGGGACTCCATCACCCGGGGCTTCGACGCCTGTTCGGTGCTGGCCGACTGCCCGGAGGTCTCCTGGGCCACCGGGAGCGACCCGGGGGTACGGTCGTTGGCCACCCGGCTGCTCGGCGAGGCCGAGGCTCCCGCGCACAGCTGGAACTACGCGGCCACGGGCTCACGGATGGCGGACCTCCCGGGGCAGCTGGCCTCGGCGGCGCAGCACAAGCCGGGCCTGGTCACGGTGATGGTGGGCTCCAACGACGCCTGTAGGCCCCTGGCTTCGTCGATGACCTCGGTGGCGGACTTCCGGGACGGGTTCGAGCGGGCCCTGAAGGGACTGCGGGAGGCCTCGCCGGACTCGCAGGTGTACGTGTCCTCCGTGCCCGACCTCCAGCGGCTGTGGGAGCAGGGCAAGGACGCGCCGATGGTGCGGCAGATCTGGAAGCTGGGGATCTGTCAGTCCATGCTGGCCGACCCGCTGTCGGCGGGTTCGGACGCCACGGCCCGCCGGGAGCGGGTGCGGGCGCGGGTCGTCGAGTACAACGAGGTGCTGCGCGAGGTCTGCGCGAAGGACGACAAGTGCCGTTACGACGGGGGCGCGGTCTTCCAGTACCCCTTCGCGACGGAGCAGCTGAGTCGCTGGGACTGGTTCCACCCGGGCAAGGACGGTCAGGCGCGGCTCGCGGAACTGGCGCACCGCCAGGTGACGGCGGCCGAGCCCCCGCGTTGACACGGGGGGCTCGGGACGAACGTGCGCGGGACCGGGGGCGGGTGTCAGGGCCCGCCCCCGGTCCGGTCTCAGGGGCCGCTTCAGCGGTGATTTCCGGCCATTTCGATACGGCGCCCTCACGGGGCGTGTCGTGCCGGGGCGGGGCTCAGAGGTCGAGGGTGGCCGTGAGGCGGGTCTCGGCGTGGGAGTGGCTCGCGCGGACCTCGTAGGAGCCGCCGATCCGCCGCCAGCCGTTCGTCGGCTCGTCCCAGATCTCGAAGGCGCGGGCGGGCAGCGGGATCTCGACCTCCACGCTCTGCCCGGGGCCCGCCTCGACGCCCGCGAAGGCGGCGAGCCAGCTGTTCGGACGCTCCTCGGTGTCGGAGAGGGGGGCCAGGTAGATCTGGACCACCTCGCGGCCCGGCCGGGACCCGGTGTTGGCGAGGCGGACCCGGACGGAGTCGGCGCCCGCCTCCAGGGACTCGTACGTCCAGTCGGTGTAGCCGAGGCCGTGCCCGAAGGGGTAGGCGGGGCGCACGCCCCGGGCCTCGTAGGCCCGGTAGCCGATGAGGAGCCCCTCCTCGTACTCCAGGCGCCCCTCGGTGGGGACGACCTCGGTGACGGGCGCGTCCGCGAGGACGGCGGGCCAGGTGGTGGGCAGGCGCCCGCCGGGCTCCGCGTCCCCGAGGAGTACGTCGGCCAGCGCGGCCCCGCCCTCCTGTCCGGGGAACCAGGTCAGGAGGACCGCGGCGACCTCCTCGCGCCAGGGCAGCTCGACCGGGGAGCCTGCGTTGACGACCACCACCGTGTTGGGGTTGGCGGCGGCCACGGCCCGTACCAGGTCGTCCTGACGGCCCGGGAGCCCGAGGTCCCCGCGGTCGAAGCCCTCGGACTCGACTCGGTCGGTGGTGGCGACAACCACCACGGCGGTGTCCGCGGCCCGGGCGGCGGAGGCGGCCTCGGCGATCAGCTCGTCGGCGTCGCGCTGCGGCCCGAGGTGGAGCAGCGAGAACATGATCGCCTTGAGCGGCAGCGCGCTCATGTCGGGGACCTGGTAGGTCAGCGAGACCTCGACGGGCTCGCCCTCGGTCAGGACCATCCGGGCGCGCTCGTTGGGGGCGCCGAAGAAGGCCTCGAAGGGGTCGGCCTCGTCGCCCATCTGCTGGACGCCGTCCCAGCGGGTCTCCCCGTCCACGGCGAGGGTGAAGGCGCCGAGTCCGCGGGTGCCGAAGGCGTGCTCACCGCTCTCGCGCGGCACGAAGCGGCCGGTGACCTCGATGGAGGCCATCGTCTCGTACGTGGCGCCCTCGGGCAGGTCGTCGCCGATCCACTGCACCTGGCCGCTGGGCAGGGCGCCCTCTCCGATGACGGCCCCGGAGGCGTCGCGGCAGACCGCCCGCAGGGCGAAGCCCTTGTCGGCCGGGACCGGTTCGTCGCTCGGGTCGGCGCCGAGGGTGAAGGTGAGGTCGACGCCGGGCAGCGCCCCGAGGGCGGCGGTGAGCCCGTCGAGCGGGGAGACGACCCGCTCGGGGAAGACGGTGGCGGAGCCTCCGCCGAGGATGCGGGCGTCGCGGGCGGCGGCCCCGATGAGGGCGACGCTGTGCCCGGCCGAGAGGTCCAGGGGCAGCGCGCCCGCCTCGTTGCGCACCAGGACGAACCCCCGGGCGGCCAGCTCCCGGGCCAGGGCCTGTCCGTCGATCGGGGCGGGGGGCTCGGCCACCGCGGCGGGGGCGCCCTCCAGGAGGCCCACGCGGGCGGCGAGGCGCAGTACGTTGCGCACGGCCGCGTCGACGGTGGACTCGGCGACCTCCCCGGCCCGTACGGCGGCGGCGAGGGCGGGACCGTAGACGGTCTGCGGGCCGGGCATGGCCACGTCCATGCCGCCCTCGATGTCTCCGGTGGTGGAGCGGGCGGCCATCCAATCGGAGACGTTGAAGCCGTCGAAGCCCCACTGGGCGCGCAGGACGTCGTTCACCAGGTACTGGTTCTCGGTCATCGAGACGCCGTTGACCCGGTTGTAGGCCGTCATGATGCCCCAGGGGTGGGCGTTGGCGACGATGGCCTCGAAGGGCGCCAGGTACAGCTCCCGCAGCGGGCGCGGGGCGATGACGCTGTCCATGGTGAAGCGTTCCGTCTCGGCGTCGTTGCCGACGAAGTGCTTGACGGTGGTGCCGACTCCGCCGTCCTGGACCCCGTTGACGTAGCCGGCGCCGACGGCGCCGGTGAGGTACGGGTCCTCGGAGTAGCACTCGAAGTGGCGCCCGCCCAGCGGGGAGCGGTGCAGGTTGACGGTGGGCGCGAGGAGGACGTGCACGCCCTTGCGGCGGGCCTCCTGGGCCAGTAGGCGGCCGGCCCGGCGGGCCAGCTCCGGGTCCCAGGCGGCGGCGAGCGCGGTCGGGGACGGGAGCGCGATCGAGGGGTCGTCCGCGCTCCAGCGCACGCCCCGGACCCCGATGGGCCCGTCGGACATGACCAGGGAACCCAGGCCGATCTCGGGGACGGCGGGCAGGGACCACATGTCCCGGCCGGCCAGCAGACGGGTCTTGGTGTCGAGATCCAGCTTGCCCAAGGCCGCTTCGACGGCTTCTTCGCGGACCTGATCGGCATCGGTCACGGCCGTGCCTCCTCGTTGAGTGCGGTGCGTGCGGTGCGTGTGGGCCCCATCGTGGACCCACTCCCTGTAGAACGGTAGGGGTTGTAATCTTTTCGTGATGTCAGCATGACGTACGGTCCTGCTGGCGGGCGTGAACGAGGAGAGGTGCCGGGCGATGGCCAGGGCGAAGAGCGAGGAACGGCGCGGAGAGATCGTCCGCGCCGCGGTCGAGGTGATCGCGGAGCGCGGGTACCGGGGCGCCTCCCTGGGCTCCGTCGCCGAGCGCGTGGGCCTGACCCAGCAGGGACTGCTGCACTACTTCCCGACGAAGGAGAGCCTCCTCGTCGCCGTTTTGGCCGAACGCGACCGGTGGGACACCGGCGGGGGCTCGCGCGCCTCCGCCGACTCCTGGCGGCTGGACCTCCTGGCCTCCCTGGTGGACTACAACGCCATGCGCCCCGGCATCGTCCAGACCTTCTCCGCGCTGCTCGGCGAGAGCGTCACCGACGGCCATCCGGCGCGGGGGTTCTTCACCGAGCGCTATGCCCAGGTGCGCCTCGAAATGGCCGCCGTGCTCCGCGCCGAGTTCGGCGCGACGCTCCCCTCGGGCCTCACCCCGGAGCAGGCGGCCCCCCTGCTGACGGCGGTGATGGACGGGCTCCAGTACCAGTGGCTGCTCGACCCGGAATCGGTGGACATGCCTGCCGCGTTCCGGTCCTTCCTCACTCTTCTCAGGGGTCCCGGGGCATGACCCGCCCCCCGGTGCGGGCATCCTGTCCCAGGACGCCAACCGGGGGGAGACGCAGTGGAGTCGGAGCAGACCGAGCGGGCAGCGCGGGCCGAGGCGGAGGAGCGGGCCGAGCCCGAGGGGCGGGCCGAGCCGGTCGAGAAGAAGGTCGCCTGGTCGGAGCTGTTCTTCGACCTGGTGCTGGTCTTCGCCGTCACCCAGGTCTCGTTGCTGCTGCACCACGACCACGGCTGGGCCGGCACCGGACGCGCGCTGGTCGTCTTCGTGCCGATCTACTGGGTGTGGGTCGGCAACACCATCCGCTCCAACACCAGCGACGCGGACCGGCCGTCGAACCGCCTCGCCCTCTTCGCCGCCGGACTGTGCGGCCTCATGATGGCGCTGGCGGTCCCCGAGGCCTTCGGGGACCGCGGACTCCTCTTCGCCGGCGCCTACTTCTGTGCCCGGCTGGTGCTCGCGGCCCTCGCCCACGCCCGCAGCAGGCGCTTGACCCCGACTCCGGTGACCCTGTCGGTGCTGGTCAGCGGCCCGCTGTTGGTGGCCGGGGCCTTCCTCGACGGTGGGGCCCGGATCGGGCTGTGGGCGCTCGCCGCCGCCGTGGACCTGGTCGCGCCCCGGCTGACCCGACGCAACATGGTCCGGTTGAACCTCGACCCGGGCCATCTCGCCGAGCGGTTCGGGCTGTTCGTGATGATCGCGCTGGGCGAGTCCATCGTGGCGGTCGGTGCCCCGGTGGCCACCTCGCCGGAGCTGGGCGCCGGCTCCCTGACCGCCGTCGCCGTGGCCTTCGTCCTCGTGTGCACCCTGTGGTGGGTGTACTTCCACCTCGCGGCGAGCGCGGTCCGCCACGGCCTGGAGACGGCGGCCGTACGGGCCGACGTGGCCCGGCAGGTCCTCTCGTACGGGCACCTCTCGCTGATCGCCTCGATCATCGCGGTGGCCGTCGGGATGGCCGAGGCCGTCGCCCACCCGGGCGAGCGGCTCTCCCTCGGGGTGGGCGCCCTCCTCTACGGGGGTTGCGCCCTCTACCTCGCCACCTTCGGATACACCCGCCGGCGCCTGTTCGGCTCCTGGTCGGTGACCCGGCCGGTGACGGCCGCCGTCGTGCTGGTCCTGTTGCCCGCGGCCCTGCTGCTGCCCGCCCTGGCCGCGTTGGCGGTGCTCGCGGCGGTGGTGACCGGGCTGAACCTCATCGAGATGCGCCTGGCCCGCGCCGGCCGCTCCCGGTCGGGCGAGCCGGCACCCTGATCACATGAAGATCGCCGCCGCGCAACTGACCTGTGTTCCCGCCGACGTCCCGGCCAACGCCGACCGGGCCGCCGCACTCGCCGTCCGGGCCCGCGAGGAGGGCGCGGAGCTGGTGGTGTTCCCGGAACTCACCCTCACCGGATACGAGTTGGACGCCGTGGCCCGGGACCCGGGGCTGTGGGTGGACGGCGCCGACGACCCCCGCCTGGACCCGCTGCGCTCGGCCGGGACCGCGACCGCCGTCAACGTCGCCCTGCGCACCCACGGCCCCCTGCCCGCGATCGCGACCCTGGTGTACGACGCGAACGGCGCGCACCTGACCACGTACGCGAAGCAGCACCTCTACCGGCACGAGGGCGACGTCTTCGCCCCGGGTTCCGCGGACGGGCGCTTCGAGCTCGACGGGCTCCGCTTCTCGCTGGGGATCTGCTTCGACAACCACTTCCCGGACCTCGCCCGCCGCGCGGCCGCCGACGGCTGCCGGGTGCACCTGGCGAGCTCCCTCTACGGCACCGGCGACGGGGTCGCCGAACGGGCCGCCATCCACCCCGGGATCGCCGCCGGACACGGCCTGTACGTGGTCCTCGCCAACCACGTCGGCCCCGCCGGCCCCTGGACGGGCTGCGGCGGCTCCGCCGTCTGGGCCCCCGGCGCCACCCTGCTCGCCGAGGCCGACGGCCACACCCCGGGCGTGGTCACGGCCGAGGTCCCGGCGGGCTGACCTCCGCTCGGGCGGCGTCGGCGAGCAGCTGCCCGGAGCCCCACGCCCCCAGCGGTTCCAGGGCCGCGTTCAGCTCCTGTCCCAACGGGGTCAGGGAGTACTCCACGCGCGGCGGGACCTCACCGAAAACCTCGCGGTGGACCAGGCCGTCCCTCTCCAGCTCGCGCAATTGCGCGGTGAGCACCTTCTCGGAGACCCCCGACACCAGGCGGCGCAGCTCCCCGAAGCGGCGCGGACACTGCTCCAGCTCCCACAGGAGCGACACCTTCCACTTGCCGTCGATCACGGACATGGCCGCGGCCACCCCACAGTGATCCGCCCCGGGCCTCCTGGCCTGAGCCATCGCCCACCCCTCCCACCTGCTCACTCACCCCGGGGTAACTCACCCACTCCGAAGTGCGTACTTGAGTGCCTGACGGCCTGCCACCAGGCTAAACGGCATGACCGACACGCACACGACACAGCACGCGCAGAGCCCCCTGCACACGGCGGGGCACACCTCACCGCATCCGGACAAGCGGTCCCTCACCCTCCTCGGACTCGGCGACATGGGCACGGCCCTCGCCCGCACCTGGCTCGCCGCCGGGCACGCCGTCACCGTCTGGAACCGCACCCGCTCCAAGGCCGAGGCCCTGGTCGCCGAGGGCGCCCGTCTCGCCCCGAGTCCCGCCGGGGCGGTGGCCGCGAACGACCTCGTCGTCCTGTGCCTGCTGGACGACGCCGGCATCGGGGCGGTCCTGGACGGCGTCGACCTCACCGGGAAGGACCTGGTCAACCTCACCACCGGCACCCCCGCCGAGGGCCGGGCGCGGGCCGCCTGGGCCGAGGAGCGCGGGGCCCGTTTCGCGGACGCCGGGATCATGGGCACCCCCACGATGATCGGCGTTCCCGAAGCCGGCGCCTACGTCTTCTACAGCGGCTCCCGAGCCCTCGTCGAGGAACACCGCACGGTGCTGGAGGTCCCGGCCGGAGCCCGCTTCGTCGGCGAGGACCCCGGCCACGCGGCCCTGCACGACGTGGCGCTCCTGAGCGCGATGTACGGGCTGTTCGCGGGGATCTCGCACGCCTACGCCCTGATCGAGGGCGAGGACATCGCCCCGAAGGACCTGGCGCCGCTGCTGTCCGAGTGGCTCGGCGCCATGGGCTTCTTCGCCGGGGACGCCGCCGAGCGCCTCACCTCGCGGGACTTCACCTCCGAGGTGGTCTCCCAACTGGGCATGCAGGTCGCGGCGAGCGCGACCCTGCTGCGCACCGCCGCCGACCAGGGCGTCAGCGCCGAGCTGATCTCCCCGTACCTGGACCTGATGCGGGAGCGCCTGGAGGCCGATCCGGCCGCACACTCCGGGGAGGACACGGCCGGGGCGATCACCCTGCTGCGCCGCGCGGCACGCTGAGGGTGGCCCGGTGACGTCGGGCGCACGGGACCGACGGGGCGTTACGGGAACGAGGGCGGCGGCGGGCCGAAGCCGGAGGCGGGGCCCTGGGCCGGGGCGGACGCCGGGGCCGGGGCCCCGTTGTTCCCGTCGTACGGACCCGGCCGCCCGGGGGCGTGCTCGCCGTCCTCCGCCGCCCGCTCGGCTTCCTCCCCCGCCCGCTCGCCGCCCTCGGCCCCCTCCGCCGTGAGGTCGCGGACCATGAGGGTCGCCCCGGCCACCGCCCCCGG
This sequence comes from Streptomyces sp. NPDC088097, assembly GCF_044741845.1. Lineage (NCBI taxonomy): Bacteria > Bacillati > Actinomycetota > Actinomycetes > Kitasatosporales > Streptomycetaceae > Streptomyces > Streptomyces sp. NPDC088097. The sequence goes on along the minus strand of NZ_JBIUTJ010000009.1, from coordinate 245,430 downwards.
CATCAGGAAGACGGCGACCAGCGGGACCAGGAACGCCAGCACCAGCGGCACCCCGAAGCCGAGGGCGAGCGCGCGCCGCCCGCGCAGCAGCGCCAGCTGGTCGTCGAGGTCGATCCGGCGCCGCTGGAGGGCGACCGAGGTCAGCTCCTGGGTGAGGAAGAACCCGGAGACGCAGAAACCGATCGCCGGGACGACGGTCTGCCCGATCACCGGGACGAACCCGAGGGCGAACAGCAGGATCCCGATGAGCAGCACCCGCAGCAGCAGTCGCAGGCTGTCGCGGGCCGAGATCCACAGGTCCTGCCAGAGCGAGCGGCCCGACTCGGGGACCTCGCCGCCCTCGCTGCGGTCGACCTGCTCCGAGAGGGACTCGTAGAACGGCTGGCCGACGAGCAGGGTCACGGCGGTGAAGGTGATCACCGCGAGGAAGAGCCCGAAGGAGAAGACCAGCGCGGTCAGGAAGCCGCGGAAGAGCCCGAGCCAGGGCGAGGACCAGTCCGAGGCGAAGGGCGTGGCCCAGGCCGTGAAGTCGTCGGCCCCGTAGGAGAGACCGGTCAGCGCCGCCGCGTACAGCAGCAGCGAGACCAGGCCCGGCAGCAGGCCGAAGCCCAGCCAACGGCCGTGCCGGAACACCCATCGTTGTCCGGCCGCCAGGTACCGGAATCCCCCCGCAAGATCACGCATGGCGCCCAGTTTACGGCGAAGGCCGCACCCCGGGTACGGGGTGCGGCCTTGTCGCGAGCGCTCGGCGCGCTCGGGCGGAGGTCTCAGACGGAGAGCTCGACCGTGATGTTGCCGCGGGTCGCCTTGGAGTACGGGCAGACCTGGTGGGCCTTCTCGATGAGGTCCTTGGCGGTGGTGGCGTCCACGTTCGGGATCACGGCGGAGATCTTGACGATCAGGCCGAAGCCCTCGTCGTTCTTGCCGATGCCGACCTCGGCGGTGACGGTGGAGCCGGAGATGTCGGCGTTCTCGTTCTTCGCGACGACACCCAGCGCGCCCTGGAAGCAGGCGCTGTAGCCGGCGGCGAACAGCTGCTCCGGGTTGGTGCCGGCGCCGCTGCCGCCCAGCTCCTTCGGCGGGTTCACGACGACGTCGAGCTGCCCGTCGTTGGTGGCGACGCGGCCGTCACGGCCGTTCTCGGCGGTGGCGACAGCGGTGTAGGCAACGTCGGACTGCGTGATGGACATGAAGAAAATCCTCCAGGTGAATCGCCGCGACTCGCGCCCACGATCGCGGCGGCGTGCAGTGAGCCTAACCGGTGAAAGAAACGATCATCTTTCCGGTGTTCGCTCCGCGCAGCATTCCGATGAAGGCCTCGGTGGCGTTCTCCACGCCCTCGACGACCGTTTCGTCGTAGTGCAGCTCCCCGGAGGCCAGCCATCCGGCCACGTCCTGGACGAACTGCTGCTGGAGTCCGGCGTGGTCGCCGACCAGGATTCCCTGAAGGCGCAGGCGCTTGCCGATGACCGCCATCAGGTTGCGCGGGCCGGGGGCGGGCTCGGTGTCGTTGTAGCCGGCGATGGCCCCGCACAGGGTGGCGCGGCCGTGCACGTTCAGGGAGGAGATGGCCGCTTCGAGGTGGTCCCCGCCGACGTTGTCGAAGTAGACGTCAATGCCGTCGGGAGCGGCTTCGCGCAGCTGGTCGGCGACGGGGCCCCCCTTGTAGTTGAAGGCGGTGTCGAAGCCGTACTTCTCCGTGAGGAGCTTGATCTTCTCGTCCGAGCCGGCGGAGCCGATCACCCGGGAGGCGCCCTTGATCTTCGCGAACTGGCCGACGAGGCTGCCGACGGCACCGGCCGCACCCGAGACGAAGACGGCGTCGCCCTCCTTGAAGGAGGCCACCTCGAAGAGCCCGGCGTAGGCGGTCAGGCCCGGCATGCCGAGGACGCCGAGATAGGCGGAGAGCGGGGCGAGGGAGGCATCGACCTTCGTGGCGTACTTCGCGTCGAGGTCGGCGTACTCGCGCCAGCCCAGGCTGTGCAGGACGTGATCGCCCACGGCGAAGCCCTCGGCGGCGGAGGCGACGACCTCGCCGACCGCACCGCCCTGCATCGGCTCGTCGAGCTGGAAGGGCGGGATGTAGGACTTCGCGTCGTTCATGCGACCGCGCATGTACGGGTCCACCGACATGTGCAGGTTGCGGACCAGGATCCGGCCCGACGCGGGCTCCGCCGAGACCGGTACCTCGCGCAGGGCGAAGTCCTCGGCGACGGGCCACCCCTGCGGACGGCGGACGAGGTGCCACTCACGGCTGACGGCGGGGATCTGGGACATGGGGTGCTCCTGACGCACGGAAAAAAGCTTCATGACGTGAAACAACCATGCGCCTGGATATTTCATGTTGTCAAGTAAATGGGTACCCTGATGCCATGCCCAGTCGTCGCGCAGACCCAGTGACCGTCGAGGTCGTCGAACTCATCGGCGACGTCGTGGCCAGGTACCACACGGAGTACGAGGAGGCGGCGGCCAGCCACCAGCTCACCGGGGCCCAGGCGAGGGTGCTGACCATGCTGGCACTGGAGCCGCTGCCGATGCGGCGGATAGCGAAGAAACTCCGCTGCGAGCCGTCGAACGTGACCGGAATCGTCGACCGGCTGGAACTGCGCGGTCTCGTCGCGCGCCATCCCGATCCGGACGACCGCCGGGTCAAACTGGCCGCTCCCACCGAGGAGGGGCTGCGCACGGCGGAGCGGCTGCGCGAGTCCCTCGACTTCGCCCGCGAGCCCCTGGCCGAGCTCAGCGCCGAGGAGCGCAGCGCCCTGCGGGACCTGCTCCGGCGAATGCTGGGCTGACCGCCCGGGTCACTGGAGCCAGCAGTTCCAGTCGAAGAAGCCGCATTCCTGGGTCGGCGTGGGGCTCGGCGTCGGCTTCGGCTTCGGGCCGGGCTTGGTCTTCGTCGGGCTCGGCCGCGGGGTGACCCCGGGCGCCTTCGTCGTCGCGGAGGGGCCCGGCGCGGGCGGCGCCGGCTTCCCGGGACGTACGGATTCCCCGCCGCCGGGGCCGGTGGCCGACGGCCCCGCCCCCGGAGCGGAGGCGCTCTCCCCGACTCCCGGCTTCGCCGACCCGCTCGCGCCACCCCCGGGCCCGGCCGTCTTCGCACCGACCCCGGAGGCCTTCGCCGAGGGGAGGGCGGAGGGCGCGGCAGGCGCCCCGTCCAGGCTCGGCAGGGCGTCGGGCGCCTTCGGACCGGCGTCGTCGGTGAGCACCACCTCGGCGGCGCGGTCGACACCCTCGTCGTCCGTCACGATGCGGGCCACCGCCATCGATCCTCCGGTGGCGAGCAGCAGACCCAGCCCGACGGTCAGCACCGTACGGCGCCTCCTGCGCTGGGTGACGGCGCGCCGGCGCGTGCCGGCCCGGCCCCCCTGCGCGGTGGACAGCACCACCAGGGAGTCGGCGAACGCGTCGGCGAGGGCCGGCGTCGGGGAGGGCCCGGCGGGAGCCGGCATCACCGGCGCCGCGGGCATCAGGTACTGGGCCGGCGTTCCACACCCGGCGCACGCGAGCGCGCCGTTGAGGTGCCTCTGGCATTCGGGGCAGTAGTTCATGGCGCCCGCAGGTTATGCCGTCCTCGGCAACAGCACTATTCCGGGAACGTAAGGATCCTGTGTGGAATCGTTGCCTCCATGACCGGGACCCCCACCACCCCCTTCGGGCCGGACGCCTTCCAGCTCGTACTGCTGCGCAGGATGGCGGACTTCCAGCCCGACCTCGCCGACGAGGCCCGGCGCCGGCTGGGCGCGAGCCTCGCCGAGCAGCGGGAGGCCAATCGCCGCTGGCAGGCGATGGTCCGCTCGCCGCGCGCCCGCGGGGCCCTGGCCCGCTACCGGTCGGTGCTCGGTCCGCCGGAGTCGGCGGAGCCCCGCCGGATCGGGGACCTGGAGTGCGAGGCCCTGCTGTGGCCGGTGTCGCTCTGGCCCGACCTGCGCTTCGAGGTGCTGGCCGCGCGGAACGGGGCGGTGTGGAACCAGTGGCTGGTGCGGGCCCCGGGCGCGCGGGGCCCCGTACTGGAGTCGGCCGGGGACCTGCGGCCCTGGTCGGCAACGGTGGACGAGGTGGCCCGCGCCTTCGCGCCGGCCCGCCCCCTGGAGGGCAGCGCCCCGACCCGCTGGGGCCTGGCCTTCACGGCGTCGGGGCGTGCGATGGCGGCGGAGTTCACGTACGGCCTGCTCCAGCGGGTCCGGGACGCGGCCTAGGAACGCTCGGGACGCGGCTCAGGACCCGAGGAAGGCGCGGACGCCGGCCGAGGTGGCGTCGTCCCCGAGCAGGTCGTTGTGCTTGAGGCACCCGACGGGGGTGTTGAGGGCCCCGGTGAGCGGGACGCTGTCGTCCGGGTTGACCACCTCGTCGCAGTTCGACCAGAAGGTGGCGTACTTGACCGCCCCCGGGGTCTCGTCCCCGGCGGCCAGGTTCTTGACCACGTACGACCCGGGGGTCATGTCCCTGCACGCCTGGTCCCACAGGGCGCAGGCCCAGGCGGTGGAGGTGCCGTGGTTGGGGCCGGCCAGGGACACCCAGTGGTCCACGCTCCCCGCGCCGCCGCCGAACTTCACGTACCAGCGGCTGACGAGGGATCCGAACGAGTGACCGACGAGGTCCACGCGGGCGGCTCCGGTCTGCCGGCGGACCTCGGCCACGTAGGCGGCGAGCCGGGGCGAGAGCACCTCGTTGACGGACTGGTGGGTGTCGTAGCCCCAGGAGAAGAGCTCGGCGTCCGTGTACCCGTCGGCGCGCAGGTCCTCGCGCAGCGAGCCCCACACCCCCGGGTCGGCGTTGTAACCGTGCACGAAGACCACCGGATTGCGGGCGACGCCCGCACGGGCGCCCGACTGCGCCGCCCGCTCCGCGGCATGGACGGGAAAGGGCGCCAGCAGGGCCAGGCACAGGGTCAGGAGGGCCAGGAGTCTCTGGCGGGGCGTCAGCATCGGTTCCCCTTTACCTTGTTACGCGCGAGTAGCGTGGACGGTGCGCGCATCGTCGTGCCTGTCGGTACAGAAATCCACCCCCGTGCAGCACCTCCGCCGCGCCCGCCCCACCCCACCCGGAGCATCTCAACGGGCAGAATGACCCATTTACCCGAGAAGATATGAAATGCAACCGACGCCCGTCGGTCCGCTCTTCTTGCGTCAGTGCTCTCGGGAGGATCTGCCGTGACCGTCAGTCTTGAGCAGTTGCGCCGCTGCCACGTCGCCGTCGACCTGGGAGCCGCCAGGACCCGCGTGTACGTCAAGGGCGCCGGACTGGTCGTCGACGAGCCCAGCGTCGCCGCGGTGAACACCCGCACCGGCGCGCTCATCGCCGTGGGAACCTTCGCCGAACGGATGACCGGCCGCACGCCCGACTACATCCGGGTCGTGCGCCCCGTGTCCGGCGGCACCGTCGTCGACATCGAAATGGCCCAGCGGATGCTGCGTCACCTGCTGGGCGAGAAACTGCGACGCGCCCTGCGCCGCAAGCCCCGGCTGCGCGCCGCCGCCTGCACCCCGCACGACGCCGACCCCCTGGCCCAGCGCGCCACCGTGGAGACCTTGGTCGGGCTCGGCGCCCGCCGCGTCGAACTCGTCGACACCCTGATCGCGGCGGCCGTCGGCTGCGGCCTGCCCGTGGAGCAGCCGACCGCGACGATGATCATGGTGTGCGGAGCGGCGGCCACCCAGGTGGCGGTCCTCTCCCTCGGCTCGATCGTCACCGCCCAGCGGATTCCCGTCGGCGGCGAGGCGGTCGACCACGCGGTGGTCCAGCACCTGCGCCACGCGCACGAGCTGCTGCTCCCGAGCCAGGCGGTCCGCCCGCTCCAGCTGGCCCTCCACGGCAACGGCCTCACCCCCGGCGGCCCGACCTCCACCGTGATCCACGGGCGCGACGTGGCCACGGGTCTCGCCCGCTCCGTGGAGGTGGACACCGCGGCCGTGCGGGACGCCATCCACACCCCGCTGACGGCCGTCCTCGACGGCATCGGCAAGGTGCTGCGGGACTGCCCGCCGGACCTGGTCGCGGACCTGACGGACCGGGGGATCATGATGGTGGGTGGCAGCGCCCTGCTGCCCGGCCTCGACCAGATGCTGCGGGACGCCACCGGGATGCCCGTGGCGATCGCGGAACGGCCCGACATCTGCGCCGTGCTCGGCCTCGGCGCGATGCTGGAAGGAAAGATCGCCCCCATGGTTCTCAACCCGTTGGCCGGATGACGCGGCACCCCGACCCCGAGGAGGGCGGGCCGGACGCCTCGGCGTCCGGCCTGCCCGTCCTGCTGGAAGCGGTCCTCAGCGTCGGTTCCGAGCTGGAACTCCACTCCACCCTCCAGCACATCGTGGACTCCGCCGCCGAGCTGTGCGCGGCCCGGTACGCGGCGCTCGGGGTCGTCGATCCCGAGCGCGCCCGCCTGACCCGGCTGTTCACCACCGGCATGAGCGAGGCCGAACGGGCCGCGATCCCCCGGCTGCCGGACGGCCGCTCCGGCGTGCTCGGCGCGCTGATCACCGACCCCCGGCCGCTGCTGCTGGACGACCTGACGAAGGACCCCCGCTCGGTGGGCTTCCCGCCCGGCCACCCGCCCATGCGGAGCTTCCTGGGCGTGCCGATCCGGGTGCACACCGAGGTGTTCGGCAACCTCTACCTCACCGAGAAGCGCGGCGGTGGCGCCTTCACCGAGGAGGACCTCGCGCTGGTACGGGTCCTGGCCTCGCAAGCCGGCATAGCGATCGGCAACGCCAGGCTCTACGAGACCGCGCGCCGACGGGAGCGTTGGATCGAGGGCGCGGCCGCCGTGACCACCACCCTGCTGGCCGGGCGCCCGGCCGCCGACGCGCTGATGTGCGTGGCCGAACGGGCCCGGCTGCTCGCGGACGCGGCGGCGGGCGTGGTCCTCCAACCGACCCCGGAGGGCGGGATGGAGATCGTCGCCGCCTCCACCCAGGGCGACCCCGGCGACCTGGTCGGCACGGCCATCGCCCCGGGATCGCCCGTGCTGGTCCAACTCCTCGGGGGCGAGCCGGTCTTCATAGAGGACTCGGCCACCGATCCCCGGATGACCACCCACGTCCGGGAGCGCTTCGGCCCCAGCATGATGCTGCCCCTGCAGAGCGGCGGCCAACTCATCGGCACCCTCGCCCTGCCGAGGGCGCGGGGCGGGGCTCCGTACGACGCGGTGGACCGGCTGCTGGCCTCGCAGTTCGCCTCCCAGGCCGCCCTCGCGCTGGTGCTCGCGAACGCGCAGCACGACCGCGAGCAGCTCGCCGTCTACGAGGACCGCGACCGGATCGCCCGGGACCTGCACGACCTGGTCGTACAGCGGCTGTTCGCGACGGAGATGATGCTGGAGAGCACCCGCCGGCGGTCCTCCAACGCGCCGGCCGGGGACACGGTGGGCGAGGAGCTGAGCCGGGCCGTGGACGAGCTGGACTCCACCATCCAGGAGGTCCGCACCGCCATCTTCGCCCTCCAACAGCCGCCGACGGACGCCCCGACGACCTTCCGGGGCCGGGTCCTGCGCGAGACCGGCGGAGCGGCGGTCCTGTTGGGGTTCCAGCCGTCGGTGCACTTCGCGGGCGCGGTGGACGCGCTCCTCCCGGACCCGGTCACCGGCGCCCTGCTGGCCACGCTCCGCACCGCCCTGGCGGCGGCCCACCGCCGCAGCGAGATCGCCTCGATCGAGGTCGAGATCGACGCGACCCCCTCCCGCGTCCGCCTGACGGTCTCCGACGACGGCCGCACGGAGTCGGGCACCACCGGCACGACGGTGACCTGGGAATCCCCCCTCTGACCCCCACCGACCCTTGAGGCGCGGCGGCACGGGGGCGAGCCCCGCGCAGCGGGACGGACCCGCCCCGGCCGGGGGCTGGAGCTAGGGTGGGCCGGTGATCATCCGCCTCTCGGCCCGCGAGGCCCTCGCCGCCCTCACCGACCCCGACACCTTCGTCGAACTCCCCGCCCCCCAAACGGAGTCGGGCGAAGGCGACCACGACGGCGACGGCCCCCTCGACTGGGACGGCTACGCCGCATCCCGCGCCCGCGCAGCCTCCCGCACGGGCGAGACGGAGTCCGTCGTCACCGGCACCGCCCTCATCGGCGGCCGACCGGCCGCCGTGATCTCCTTCGAGTTCGGCTTCCTCGGCGGGTCCCTCGGCCACCGCACCGGCGACCGTCTGGAGGCGGCCTACGCGCACGCCCGCGCGCACCGCCTGCCCCTCGTGTCCCTGATCGCCACCGGCGGCTCCCGGATGCAGGAGGGCATGGTCGCGCTGACGCAGCTCCAGCGCGTGGCCCGGCAGGGCGTCCTGACCCGGGCCGCCGGCCTGGCCCAGATCGCGGTGCTGCGGGATCCGACCACCGGTGGCGGGTGGGCCACCCTGGGGGCGGGCGCCGACGTGGTGCTCGCGCTGCCCGGGGCCCAGGTCGGCTTCGCCGGCTCCCGCGTCCGGCCGGCGGACGCCGATCCGGCGGCGTACACCGCCGAGGGGCAGTACGCCTCGGGCCACGTGGACGCCCTCGTGCCCGCTCGGGAGCTGCCCGGCACGGTCGCGGACTGGCTGCGCGTGCTGGCCGCGCCCCGCTCCGCCTCCCCCGTCGAACCCCCGGCGGCGCTCGCGGACACGGTGCTCCCCGAGACCGGCTGGGAGGCCGTCCGGCAGGCCCGTGACCCCGGCCGCCCCCGCGCGGGGGCGTACCTGGACGCGTACTTCGGGCTGCGGCTGCCCCTGCGCGGGGACCGGGCCGGCGGTGTCGACGAGGGCGTGATGTGCGGATTCGGGCTGCGCGAGGGCCGGGCCGTGGCGTACGCGGCCCAGTGCGGCACCGCCACCCGCCCGGCGGGCTACCGTACGGCGGCCCGTGTGATCCGCCTCGCGGACCGGCTCGGGATCCCGGTGCTGACCCTGGTGGACACCCCCGGCGCGGCCAACGACGCCGCCGCCGAGCACGCCGGCGCCGGCCCGGCCATCGCCGACGCCTTCGCGGCGCTCGCGGCGGCCACGGTCCCGCTGACCACCCTCCTCATCGGCGAGGGCGGCTCCGGCGGGGCGCTCGCCCTGGCCGCGCCCGGCAACACCTGGGTCACCCCGGACAGCTACTTCTCGGTCATCGCCCCGGAACCGGCGGCGGCCATCCTCAAACGCCCCGCCTCCGAGGCCCACGCCACCGCCGACCAACTCCGTGTCCGCCCCCAGGACCTGGTGGCCCTGGGAGTGGCGCGGGGCGTGGTCCCGCGACGGACACCCGACAACCCCTAGGCCCCAGGCCCCAGGCCCTAGAAGCGGCGCGGCAGCTTCACGTCCAGCGTGTAGAGGCGGGTGATCTGCTGCGGGAACTCGTTGTCGTCGGAGGCCAGCAGCAGCCGCACCCGGTCGAGACCCTGGTGGTCGGTGGCGACCATGCCCTCGATGTTGTCGACGAGCGGGTGGTTCTGCGGCAGCTTCGACGGCGCGTCCAGCGTCGGGCAGTCGTTGAGGTCGCCGATCAGGGTCTTGCGCGCGGGCCGCAGCTTCGGTCCCTCGGTCAGCGCCTGCACCCCGGAGGTGTCGCTCGCGCCCAGCGGGTCGGCCACGTACAGCCGGACCGTGATGGCGAACTCGCGGGTGAAGCCGCGCTCCAGGACGATCAGCCGTCCGTCGCGGGTCAGCGCCAGCTCGACGAGGCCGTGGGCGGGGTCGACGGGGTAGGCGAACTGCCGGCCGAGGACGAACTGCCCGTCCCGGCCCCGCTCCCAGGTCTGGATCCGCTGGAGGGTGCGCCCCCGGGAGTCCACGCCGTCGCCGGCGAGCCGGCCCTCCACCCCGGCGACGAGGGTGTGTCCGCCGGGCAGCAGGGTCAGCGATTCGAAGGTCTGGTTGACCGTGGCCCGGCCTTCGGGGGCGAGCTTGAAGGCCGGCGGGATCGGCAGCGTGGCGAGCAGCCGGCCGGTGCGGTCGTAGCGGCGGATCGCGGGGGCGTTCTCGTCGGTGACGAGGTAGGTGCCGTCCCGGTCGACGACCACGCCCTCGGAGTCGAGGGCCTTCCCGGCGCCGTCGGTGAGGGGCAGCCGGGCGGTGGCCGTGGCCGTCGGGGTGTTCCCCCGGGCCACCTTCAGCGTGTAGAGCGCGGACTTGTCGGAGATCGCGGCGACCTTGCCGTCACGGTCCAGGGAGAGTCCGGAGATGCCGCCGACGAGCTTGCCGTCCAGGAGGCTCTTGTCGAGGGAGTCGGAGAATCCGCCGACCGACAGGTGGGGTGAGCAGGCCCGGTCGTCCCTGCCCTCGGGGGCCGCGACGGCCTGCGGGGCGAGTGCTCCGGTGAGCGCCGCGGCGGCCACGGAGGTGGCCACGGCGGTGGTGACGAGCGTACGAAGGCGCATGAAGGCCTTCCTCCTGGTTCGGCTGGTCGTGCTGAGGGTGAGACTGCCGAACTGTCATATGGCGAATCGAAAGAATCCGGAAGACCCGGCAACCAGATGGAAAAGAACCTGCCAACTTCCGTTCACATCCGGCCGGATCGGGCGAATTTCGCCGGGGTGGTCCCGACGTGCCGTCCGAAGTGCCGGGTCAGGTGCGCCTGGTCGTGGAATCCCGCCGCCACGGCCGTCTCGGCCGCCGGCGTCCCCGCCAACAGCAGCTCCCGCGCCCGCGCGACCCGCCGCCCGACGAGGTACGCGTGCGGCGGCAGCCCGTAGGCCCGCCGGAAACAGCGGATCAGGCGGGTCGAGTGGATCCCGCCGAGCAGCGCCGAGGCCTCCTCCAGCGTGATCCCCTCGCCGACCCGGGCGTCCAACAGCTCGCGCAGCCGTACGGCGACCCGCGCGCTCGGGGCCTCGTACGCCGCCTGCGGACCGCGCCCCGTCAGCCACCCGCGCAGCCGCTCGCCGACGAAGGCCAGCCGCGACTGGGCCTCGAAGGGGTCCCGCTCCTCCAGCGCGAGGTGCAGCCCGTGCACGCGCTCGCGCAGCGCCCCGTCCGCGAGCAGCGGGGCGTCGACGGCGGCTCCGGTGAGGTGGCCGGGCAGGACGGAGGAGTCTAGGTAGAGCACCCGCTTGCGGAATCCGGCCTCGGTCACGGTGCGCCCGTCGTGGACCACCCCGGGCGGCAGCAGGATCACCGCCTGCGACACCCCGGTGCCGTGCCGCTCCCGGTCGAGGGCGAAGTCCACCCGGCCGCCGTCGAGGACCATCAGGGCCCAGGTGTCGTGCACATGAGCCGGGTAGGCGTGCTCGGTGAAGCGGGCGTGGAAGACCTCGCTGATCCCGGTGACCGGCGGCCGCCAGGCGCGGACCGTGCTCTGCGGACGGGAGGGGGGCATGTCAGGAACGTACAAGACCGGTCCGGGCGGCGCCCGGCACTCTCCCCTCATGACGAACACGGAGAAGATCACCGGAGTCGGCGCGAAGGTCGACATCGAGAGCATGTTCGCGGGCATCACCGAGCAGTGGCTCCCGCACCTGGTCACCCGGGTCGGGGACTACGAGGTCAAGGCGGCGAAGATCCAGGGGGAGTTCGTGTGGCACTCCCACGAGGACACCGACGAGATGTTCCTCGTCGTGAGCGGCACCCTGACGATCCGGCTGCGCGAAGGGGACGTGGTCCTGGGCGCCGGGGAGCTGTACGTGGTCCCGCGCGGGGTCGAACACTGCCCGGCCGCGCCCGAGGAGACGGCGATCCTGCTGTTCGAACGGGCCGGCACCCTCAACACCGGCGACCGGGGCGGGGACCGCACCCGGGCCACGGTCGGCGCCTGAGCCCCGGCCCCGACCCGGGCGGGGTTCAGGCCTGCGGGGACCGGGCGTCGTAGCGGGCGAAGGCGCGCCACCGCAGGGCGAGCAGGGCCAGCACCAGCGCGCAGGCGAGGCCGCCGCCGGTGATGGCCACGGTCGGGGAGGCCAGTTCGGCGACGGTGCCGGCGAGGAAGTCCCCGAGCCGGGGTCCACCGGCGACGACCACGATGAAGACGCCCTGGAGGCGACCGCGCATGGCGTCGGGGGTCGCGGCCTGCATCATCGTGGAGCGGAACACCATGGAGACGGTGTCGGCGCAGCCGGCGGCGGCCAGGAAGAACAGGCCGACCCAGAGGTTCCGGGTCATCCCGAACGCCGCCACGGCCAGCCCCCACGCCGCGACGGAGATCAGGATCGCCAGGCCGTGCCGCCTGATCCGCCCCTGCCAGCCGGAGAACAGCCCTCCCAGCAGGGCACCGACGGCGGGGGCGGCGACCAGCAGGCCGACCGTCTTGGCGTCGCCGCCGTACCAGAGGCCCGCGATGGCGGGGAAGAGCGCCCGCGGCTGGGCCAGCACCATGGCGGCAAGGTCGGAGAAGAAGGTCATCCGGATGTTGGGCCGGGTCCCGAGGAAGCGCAGTCCGTCCATCACCGAGGCCCGCCCCTGACGTCCCTCGGGCAGCATCGAGGGCAGCCGCCACATCGCGTACAGGGCGGCGGCGAAGGTGACGGCGTCGATCAGGTACGCGGCCTGGTAGCCCCACCAGCCGACGATCAACCCGCCCAGCACCGGGCCCGCCATGAACCCGGTGGTCATGGTGACGGAGTTCAGCGCGTTGGCGGCGGGGAGCTGCTCGGCCGGCAGCAGGCGCGGGATCATCGCCGAGCGGGCGGGTCCGTTGAGCGCCCCGCAGACGGCCTGGAGCGCCACGATCGTGTAGAGCAGCCACACCCGGTGGTAGTCGAGCAGCGCGGCCGTGGCCAGTGCGGCGGAGAGGGCGGCGAGCCCGGTGGAGCTGTAGAGGCCGAGCTTGCGCCGATCGACGGTGTCGGCGATGGCCCCGCCGTAGAGGCCGAAGGCGACCAGGGGGACGAGGGAGAAGAGGCCGACGAGCCCGACGGAGAAGCTGGAGCCGGTGATCTCGTAGACCTGGAGGGATATGGCCAGGGCGGTCATCGCCTGGCCCAACCAGGAGATGGTGCCGCCGACCCACAGCCGCCGGTAGTGGGCGGAGGTGCGCAAAGGGGTCAGGTCGGCGAATATCCGCCGCTTGGGCCGGGGAGGGGAGGTCGTACCAGTCACAGCGGATGATAACCACCGCCCGCCGGCGGACCGGTCCAGGAGCTCGCACCGTTCACACACCCGCAACGCTTTCCCCTCCAGGACCGGCAGCCCCGGGCCCGGCTCGTTCCGGCCGGTAACTCGCCACTATCACCGGACATTTGACCGAATCGGCGCACCCTTCCCGCCTCCCGTTCGGCTCATGATGAAAAGACTCGTATGTCCAGGGAGGCGAAGTGATCGAACCTGGCAACAGCACCACGAGCACCAGCGACACCGGCCACTCGGCCCGCTCCGGCCACATCGGCGTCACGGGCAACGGCTCGCGCATCAGGAGCGGCGCAGCCACCCCCCTCACGGTCGGGGTCGAGGAGGAGTTCCTCCTCGTCGACTCCCGCACCCTTCGGGTGGTCCCGGCCGCGCCCCTCGTCCTCGCCACGGCCGCCGGACTCCCCCACCAGGTGCACCCCGAGGGGACCCGCTATCAGGTGGAGATCGCCACCCCGGTCGCCGACTCGGCGTCCACTCTGCGCGAGGAACTGGCCGCGCTGCGGCGCACCCTCGCCGCGGCCGCCCGGGAGCACGGCTGCCGGCTGCTGGCCGCGCCCTCGCCCGTCGTGGCCCTGGAGGGGCCGCCGCACCTGACCGACGACGAACCGCGCCAGCGCGAGCAGCACCGGCGCTTCGGCGCCCTGACCGACACCCTGGTCAGCTGCGGCCGTCACGTCCACATCGGCACCCTCGACGTGGACACGGCGGTCGCCGTCTCGAACCGGGTCAGACGCTGGCTGCCCACGCTGATCGCGCTGGCGGCCAACTCCCCCTTCTGGAACGGCCGTGACACCGGCCACTCCAGTTGGCGGGCGGTGGCCTGGTCGGGCTGGCCCTCCGCGGGCCTGCCTCCGCACTTCACCTCCACGGCCCACTTCCGGCGCTCGGTGCAGACCCTGCTCGACTCCGGGGCGGCCCTCGACACCAAGATGGTCTACTGGGACCTCCGCCCCTCGGGGCACTGGCCGACGCTCGAATTCCGGGCGCCCGACATGTCCCCGGACCTCGACACGGCCGTCCTCCAGGCGGAGCTGGCCCGGGCCCTGGTGGCCACGGCCCTGCGCGAGATCGCGGAGCACCGGCCGGATCCACCCGTACGGGACGACGTACTGCGCCTCGCGCGCTGGCGGGCGGCGCACGACGGCCTGGAGGGCTTCGGCCTGGATCCGTACACGGGCGCGGAACTCCCCGCGGCCGACCTGGCGGAGGCCCTGCTCGACCTGGTCGCCCCGGAACTGGCCGCCGCCGGCGACCTCGACCACGCGGCCAAGGCCCTGGCGTCCCTCCTGCGCGACGGCTCGGGCGCCCACCGCCAACGCACGGCCTTCGCGCGCCGCCAGGATCTGACGGACGTACTGCGCCTCCTCGCGGACGAAACGGAGGCTTTCTAGCCGGGCACCCCCTCCCCCACGCACGCCAAAGCCGCAGGTGCACGAGGTTCTGCACCTGCGGCTCGCGGTGGGTCGGGGGGGCGCGCCCATCCGGTCGACCGCGCGGCGGGTCTGCCCTCCGGGCCCGGGTGCGGCTGGAACCATGCCTCCATGGCATCCCGGGCAGGCACGGCCGAGAGTACGGCGAAGGCGCGACTCGTCCTGTTGGCGCTCGCGTCCGGTCAGTTCCTGATGGCGCTCGACAGCTCCGTCATGAACGTCTCCATCGCCACGGTGGCCGAGGACGTGGGCACGACCGTGACGGGCATCCAGGGCGCGATCACCGCCTACACCCTCGTGATGGCGATGTTCATGATCCCCGGCGGCAAGGTCGGGGCGTTGATCGGTCGCAAACGTTCGTTCATGATCGGCTGCTGCGTTTACGGGGCCGGGTCCCTCACCACGGCGCTCGCACCGAACCTGCCCGTGCTGCTGCTGGGCTGGGCGTTCCTGGAGGGAATCGGAGCGTCGCTGATCCTGCCCGCGATCGTGGCGCTCGTCGCGGGGAACTTCGCCGTCGAACGCCGTCCTGCCGCCTACGGACTCGTCGTGGCGGCAGGGGCCGTGGCGATCGCGGTCGGACCGCTCATCGGCGGTGTCGCGACGACGTACTTCTCCTGGCGGTGGGTCTTCGCCGGGGAGGTCCTGGTGGTGCTCGGCATCCTCGTGCTCGCGCGCCGCATCGCGGACGCCCCGCCCGGTGAACGCCGGAGCATCGACTACGTGGGCGCCGTGGTCTCCGCGCTCGGGCTCGGGATCTTCGTCTACGGCGTGCTCCGGTCCGACGAGTGGGGCTGGTTCCAGCCGAAGCCCGACGCCCCCTCGTGGCTCGGGGTCTCCCTGACGACGTGGCTGATGCTGGCGGGTCTGGCACTGATCCGGCTCTTCCTCCACTGGGAGGCCAAGGTCGTCGAGCGGGGCCGGGATCCCCTGATCGATCCCGGCATGCTGCGGAACAGGCAGCTCAGCGGCGGCCTGACGATGTTCTTCTTCCAGTACCTCGTACAGATGGGCGTGTTCTTCGTCGTCCCGCTCTACCTGTCCGTCGCCCTGGGCCTGTCGGCACTGCAGACCGGCGCCCGCCTCCTGCCGCTCTCGGTGAGCCTGCTGGCGGCCGCGACCCTGATCCCGCGCTACCTCCCGGACGCCTCGCCCCGGCGGGTGGTGCGGCTCGGGATCCTCGCGCTGCTCGCGGGAGCGGTGGTCCTGATGGCCGCGCTCGACGCGGACGCCGGCGCGGAGGTCGTCACCGTCCCCCTCCTGCTGATCGGGCTCGGCATGGGCGCGCTCGCGTCCCAGCTCGGGTCGGTCACCGTGTCCGCGGTGCCGCAGGCCCAGAGCGCGGAAGTCGGCGGCGTACAGAACGCCGTCACCAACCTCGGCGCCTCGATCGGTACGGCACTGGCCGGATCGGTCATGATCGCCGCCCTCGCCACTTCCTTCCTGACCAGCGTCGAGGCGAATCCGGCGGTCCCCGACAGCGTGACGAGCCACGCGACCGTCCAGCTCCAGAGCGGCGCACCCTTCCTGTCCGACGCCCAGCTCAAGACCGCCCTCGACAAGGCCGGCACGAGCGCCGAGGTGTCCGAGGCCGTGCTGGAGGCGAACGCCGGCGCCAGGCTCGACGGCCTTCGGGCGGCGCTCGCCATCCTGGCCCTCGCCGCTCTGCTCGCCCTCTTCTTCACCCAGCGGATCCCGTCGGCCCAGCCGCGCTCGACGGAGCCATGACCGCTGCCCGCGCGCGCCGTGCGGGGGCAGGTCCGGGCGCGCAGCATGGAGACATGGCTGTCGTCCCCTCGGCACGGACCCGCTCCGCGGCTGTCGCAGCCCTGCTGGCAGCTGCCTTGAGCGCCGTGTCGGGCGGCCCCGCCCATGCCTTCACCGGCGTCAACCACGAGGACATCACCCGGGCCGCACTGCCCTGGGAGCCCGTCACACTGAACGCGATGGCCGACGCCCGCGACGGGGCGGTCAATGCCAACGACCACCGCCCCTACTTCGACGTCGGCCCCTTGCACTGCGACAACGCCGACTATCTCGACCCCCGCTACGCCCCCGGCTACCCACGCACCCGGGACGAGGCCACGACCGAGCTGCTTGCCTGCATCCGTACCTCCGTGGCCCGCTTCCGCGACGCGGTCCGGGCCGCCGACGGCCTCGTCGACGCCGACGGAGCGGTGCGCGCCGACCGGATCGACCTCTCCTCCCCCTGCACGTGGGACGAGAAGGCCGCCGGGCGACCCAAATGCGCCGTCCTCGAACAGCTCGGCCGCGGCTGGCACCAGATCGAGGACTTCTACTCCCACTCCAACTGGAGCGACCGGGCCGCTCCCGGGCCGATCGGCCTCGACAACCCGCCCGGCCTGGAGCGTACGGACCTCGCGCCGTTCCTCGACATCCGCCGCTACAGCGCCATGAAGGACGCCGACTGGACCCGGGACGCGAGGGAGCGCATCCCCGCCGATCTCGCCACCGGCTGCTACACCGACTTCGATTCCACCGGCGTCAAGCCCGCCGACTGCGACGGCCGCGTCTCCCACAACCGCGCCCTGAACAAGGACACCCCCGCATCCGCCCGCTCGAAGACCGGCGACAACTTCCGCCGCGCGACGGCCGGGGCCACCGCCGAGGTCACCCGCCAGTGGAACGACTTCAAGGCCGAGCTGCTCACGGCGTACCCCGATCACCGGCGCGGCGCACAGATGATCTGCGCGCTCGTCCACGACGACCCGGCCACCGCCTGCCCCTGACCGCCCGGAACTCAGGCGGTGAGCTCGTAGAGGCTCCTGCCCACGGTCCACAGGCCGAGGACGAGGCAGGTGACGACGATCGCCTGTTCCTTGTGCTGGTCCAGCCATAGGCGCAGCCCCGTCAGGGCATGCTGGGCGCGCTGTGGCGCGAACACCATGTACAGCTCCATGGTCAGCAGGGTGGACGTCGCCAGGACGCAGAAGGCCAGGAGCGCCAGGTACGACTCCCCGTGGGAGAGGTCGGCCTCCACGACCGTGGTCGCGGCGACGCCGACCATCCCCCAGGGCTGGAGGAGGACGGCGAGCGAGGCCGCGGACCACACCGTGACCTCGTCCACCCTGGAGGTCTTCGGGCTCTTCGGGCTCTTCGGGCCTTGGGACGCCACCGGCTTCTCATCCGTCGTGCCGTCGGGGGCGGCGGACGTACGTCGTCGACGCCGCTTGCGCTCGCTGTACACGATCAGTCCGAGCCCGAGGACCAGCTTGACCACGAGTACGGCGGTGGAGGGAGGGGAGCGCGGCGGGGGCGGCTCCCCGTCGGTGAGGAGCAGCACGATGGCGATCACGGCTACCAGGCACGCGAGCCAGGCGAGGATGAACGCCAGCCCCTTCCGCACCCCGCGGGGCGCCGACACGACCACGACGAACGCCGCGATCGGCAACGGGTAGAGCGTGATGACCAGGCCGATGGTGAGCAGGTCGAGCACCATGGCAACGTTTCCGGCTTATGCCGCGAGGACCTTGGCCTTGGCCTGCTCGAACTCGGCGGCCGTGATGTCGCCCTTGTTCTTGAGCTCGGCGAGACGGGCGAGCTCCTCCGCCTGACCGGTGGCGCCGCCGGCGGTCTGCTGTACGTAGGAGCGGAACTCCTGCTCGCTGCGCTGCATCCGTGCCAGCTCGCGTTCGCCCATCCCGCGACCGCGGGCGATCAGGTACACGAACACCCCGAGGAACGGCAGGATGATGACGAAGATGGTCCACCCCGCCTTGCCCCAGCCGCCCAGGTCATCGTCGCGGAAGATGTCGCCGATGATCCGGAAGAGCAGCATGAACCAGAGGACCCACAGGAAGATCATCATCATGGTCCAGAACATGTTCAGGAGCGGGTAGTCCACCGCCAGGTTCAGCATCGACTCGTTCATGGGGCGCCTCCGTGTTGACTGTGTGCACAGACATCGATCGCGGCGTCAGGCCGCTTGGGGGGCGAAGGGGAGCAGCTCGTCCCTTCCCGGCTGTACGACGCCGTAGCTGCTCTCCGGCACCTCGTTCCACGCACCGGGCAGGTCACCGAGGGGCTCGGACACGATGAGGCGGGTCTCGTCGGACACGTCCCGCAAGAACGCCACGTCAGGGTGCAACCTGCGCAGGGTGTCCACGAGGCTGCTGTAGAACAGCGACCTGGATTCACCCTTGCTGGAGTAGCGGAAGGCCCAGACGCGCTCGCCGTCGGTCACGGCGACGGTCATCTGGAGCGGGAACTCCACACCCTGCTCGCGCCCGATGCGTTCCACGACCCCCGCCATCCGCGCCACGGCGCCGGGCGGGTCCTGGTCCAGGCCGAAGGTGACCGCGAGGTAGAACATCACCTCGGAGTCCGTCGTTCCCTCGATGTCGTTGAACAGCGCGGGGTCGACGAGCAGGCAGAGTTCGCGGCGCATGAGGTGGAAACCGGCGATGGAGCCGTTGTGCATCCACAGCCAACGGCCGTGCCGGAAGGGATGGCAGTTCGTCTGCTGCACCGCCGTTCCGGTCGACGCCCGGATGTGGGCGAAGAACAGCGGGGATTGGACGTGGTCCGCGATCTCCCGCAGGTTGCGGTTGTTCCAGGCGGGCCCTACGTCCCGCAGGACCGCCGGTGTGCCGCCGTTCTCCGTGTACCACCCGACGCCGAACCCGTCGCCGTTGGTCGTCTCCACACCGAGTTTGGAGTGCAGGCTCTGGTCGATCAGCGAGTGCGCCGGCTTGTACAGGATGGTGTCGAGCAGGAGAGGCGTCCCCGAGTAAGCGAGCCATCGGCACATGAATGATCACCGTTCCTCGTTGTCCAGCAGGGTCCGACGACCGTTCCCCGGCCAGAGCCGAGGGCGAATCCCGCCGGACCCACCGGCAGTCTCATCGTCTGCCCTTCCCCCGGTGATCGCCACGCGGGCGGGAGCGGGCCCGGCAGTGCACGGGATTCGGCCGCCCTGAGCAGGAAGTCGCAGGTCAAACGGCTAGACCTGCGCTTCTGCCGACCATGCCGTCGCCGGTCTCGCCGGCCTCGCCGGACTGCGTGGGCGTTCGCGAGTCCCGCGCGTTCGGTCTTGCGCCTTCGCCCTAAGGGCGGGACAGCCCTTAGGCAAGCAGCTTGGCCTTCTGCGCGGCGAACTCCTCCTCGCTCAGAACGCCTCCGTCTCTCAGGTCGCCGAGTTGTTTGAGCTGTTCGATCTTGGTGCTCATGTCGTCGACGGGGGCAGCGGGAGTCGCCGCCACGGGCTCCGGCGGGGCCGCCTGTTGCTGCTGTTGCGGTTCCCCCTGCTGGGCCCAACGGCCCGCCTGGCGGCGCGAGACACGGTTGGACACCGCGGTCGCCGTTCCGGCGACCACGGCTGTACGGGCGACACCACGAAGGAGTCCGGGCATGATCGTTCATCTCCCAGAGGAAGGGGACGGATTGTCGCGGCCGGTTCGCACCGTGGACCTTCAGGCTGCCGGGCAGCCAGGCGGCTAGGCAGCCGCCGGCCCGCCCGGCTCGATGGCTTCGGCCGAAGCCAGCAGGGCGTCGACGGGGATGCGGCCACTGGCCACCAACTGGGCGCCGCCGCGCCGCAAGGCACCGGCCAAGGGGGCGGCCCAGACGTTCTCGTACACAAGTACGGCGGCGGAGTTGCCGGGCTCCAGAGCGGCACCCGCCTCCTCGACGTCGCCCTGGTCCAGCAGGCCGGACGTCGCGCCCACGAAGACGGACAGGTCGGCCTGGTCGCCGGACTCCACGAGTTCGACCACGGCAACCGCGCCGTCCAAGTCCTTCCGGATGAAGACCAGGTCGAGGATGCGGATCACGCCGCGATCGACGAGGTCGACGAGCAGGGGCAGACCTTCGCCTGTCATCCGGCTGCCCGGGAACTCAACGATCAGGTAGTCGACGGGGCCCATCTCAGCCGTTTCGTCGCTCATGGTCACTCCTTCCGAGCCGTCGCGGCCCAGCCCGTCCGAGGTGCCGGGGTGAACGACGCACGGCGGCGCGGGACCCTCCAGATCCATTCCAGCATCCATCCGAGGGCGGCGCATGTCCGGGCGGTACGGGGCCGGTCGGCGCGGGACCGGTCCGCGCCGGCCCCCGCCTCGTGGCCGGGTCAGGTGACCGGATCGCACATGCCCCGCCCGGTCGGCCACGGGCCGACGAGGAGGGAGTGCGTGACGATCCACTGGTCCTGGAGCGGGCGGGCCGACGCCCGACGACGCTCCGCTCGTACCGGTCTCGTACCGGCACCACATCGACGACCACCTCGTGCCGCGCCCCGGCCGCACACACCTGCGCGACCCGCCAAAGCCTTGAGGTCGGCTCTCCTGATGGCACGACAGGCCCTGATGGCACGACAGACTCCGGAAACGCCAAAGCCGCAGGTGAGATCGTTTCTTCACCTGCGGCTCGCAGTGGGGCGGGTGGGACTCGAACCCACGGCCGACGGATTATGAGTCCGCTGCTCTAACCGGCTGAGCTACCGCCCCTTTACGGCGTGGCGCGTACATGTGTGCGCGCCGTCTGCCGCAGCATAGCCGCTCATACGATCTCCTGCCTCGGATGCGTCGCATGATCGGCTTCGCCTGTTCAGAGAGACTTCGCTGACGGCTGCCCGGTTCCGGGATCCGGGCAAAAAAGAAAGAGGACCCGCGCGGGGTCCTCTTCTCTTTGCTCCCCCGACTGGACTCGAACCAGTAACCTGCCGATTAACAGTCGGCTGCTCTGCCAATTGAGCTACAGGGGACCGCGCTCCCCCGACTGGACTCGAACCAGTAACCTGCCGATTAACAGTCGGCTGCTCTGCCAATTGAGCTACAGGGGATTGAAGCGGTGCATCGAACGGCCCACCTCCGGCCTTGCCGGGGGGCGAGCGCTCGCTGCGAGTCATAGATTAGCGCAAGCAGGGGGGTGCTCCGCCAATCGGTATCTGCGGCCGGTCGGGCACCACACGACGAAGGGTGACAGGCATGCGGTACAAGGTCGCTTTCGTGGGCGGACTGGCCCTCGGATACGTGCTCGGGACCCGGGCGGGGCGC
The DNA here is from genome assembly GCF_044741845.1 of Streptomyces sp. NPDC088097. Classification (NCBI taxonomy): domain Bacteria; kingdom Bacillati; phylum Actinomycetota; class Actinomycetes; order Kitasatosporales; family Streptomycetaceae; genus Streptomyces; species Streptomyces sp. NPDC088097. The sequence continues at coordinate 223,977 of NZ_JBIUTJ010000009.1, read as the reverse complement.
GAGCGCTACGAGCAGCTGAAGAAGTCCGCGCGGGAGATCGCGCAGCACCCGGTGGTGCGCAACGCCGCCGAGACGGCCGGGCAGAGCGGGCGCCAGTTCGCGGGCAAGGCGTTCGCCGTCGTGGGCGACAAGGTGGGCGACGCGGTGCCGGACTCCCTGGCCCAGCGGGTACGGACGCTGCGCGGCCGATCCGGCTCCGGCGGCGCCGAGGACGAGTGGGGCACCACCAACACCTGAGGTCACCGCGAGGGGGCCCGTACCGGATGGGCCCAGTACCGGACGGGGCGAGTCCGGCCCGGCGTGCGGCAGAATTCTCCACATGGGGATAGTCGCCGGGCTGGACAGCTCTTCCACCTTCACTCGCATCGTCGTCTGTGACACGGACACGGGCGCCGTGCTGCGCCAGGGCTACGCGCCCCATCCGCAGCCCACCGGCGAGCCCGTTCCCCACGAGACCGATCCACAGGCCTGGCTGCTCTCCCTCGGGGAAGCCGCGGGCGGAGGGCTGCTGGAGGGCGTCCAGGCCATCGGGGTCTGCGCCCAGCAGCACGGTGTGCTGCCGCTGGACGCGCAGGGCGCCCTGGTGCGGCCCGCCCTCGTCGGCAACGACAAGCGCGGGCAGGTCGCCGCAGCCGAGCTGATCGAGGCCCTCGGCGGTCGCGAGGCGTGGGTCGCCGCGGTGGGTTCGGTGCCGCACTCCGCGCAGCCCGTCGCGAAGCTGGCCTGGTTGGCCCGCAACGAGCCGGAGGCCGCGCGCCGGGTGGCCGTGGTGATGTCCCCGCACGACTGGCTCGTCTGGCAGTTGCTCGGCCGGCCCGCCCGCCGCACCACCGACCGGGCCGGCGCCTCCGGGACCGGCTACTGGTCGGCGGCCACCGGTTCCTACCGCCCCGACCTGGTCGAGCTGGCGCTCGGGCACCGGGCGCTGCTGCCCGAGGTGCTCGGCCCGAGCGACGCCGCCGGGATGACCCCCGAGGGGCTGCTCATATCCGCCGGCACCGGGGAGACCATGGCCGCCGCGCTCGGGCTGGGGCTCGGGCCGGGGGACGCGGTGGTCTCGCTCGGCGCCTCCGGTTCGGTGATGGCCGTGCACCACGAGGCGGTCTACGAGCCCGGTGGCCTCGTCACCTCGATGGCCGACGCGGGCGGCATGCACCTGCCCGTGGTGAACACCTCCAACGCCGTGCGCGCCCTGCGCGGCACCGCCGAACTGCTCGGCACCGACCTGGAGGGCCTGAGCGCGCTCGCGCTGAAGTCGACCCCGGGCGCCCACGGCCTCGTGCTCCTGCCGTACCTGGAGGGCGAGCGGACCCCGAACCTGCCGCACACCGCCGGGACCCTGTCCGGGCTGCGCCGGGACTCGATGAAGCCCGAGCACCTGGCGCGGGCCGCCTTCGAGGGCATGCTGTGCGGGCTCGTCGACGCCCTCGACGTGCTGCGCCGACGCGGCGTGCCGATCCGGCGGGTGTTCCTGCTGGGCGCGGCAGCCGAGCTGCCCGCCGTACAGGCCGCCGCTCCCGGGCTGTTCGGGACGCAGGTGGTCGTCCCCGCCCCCGCCGACTACGCCGCTCTGGGCGCCGCCCGCCAAGCGGCGTGGGCGCTCGGGGCGCACCAGGGGACCCTGGCCCCGCACACCCCGCCGGTGTGGCCGGCCCCCGCGGCCCAGGTGTTCGAGCCGGGCGAGGAGTTGCCGGCCTGGCAGGCGGTGCGCCAGCAGTACGTGACGACGCGGGAGCAGCTGCACCCCGGGGCGTTCCCGGACGCGTTCTAGGGGGCGCGCTCCAGGGGGCGTACCCGGCGTGCTCCGGGGGCGCGTCGGGACCCGTACGGCGGCGGCCCGGGACCGCGGTCCCGTGGACCTCATCCTTTTGACCGGGCTTTGCGAAAACCGGTGGGGATCAAGCCGCCGGTTGGCAGAAGATGGACCGAACCCCCTCGATCATGCCGACCGGAGCCTGCGCGTGCTCATACGACTTTTGCGGACCCATCTGGGTCCGTACCGCAAACCGATCGCCCTTCTGGTGCTGCTACAGCTCCTCCAGACCAGTGCGAGCCTCTACCTGCCCACCCTCAACGCCGACATCATCGACAACGGTGTCGTCAGCGGTGACACGGGTTACATCCTGCGCTTCGGCGCGCTGATGCTCGGCGTCTCGCTCGTCCAGCTCGTCTGCAACGTCGGGGCCGTGTACTACGGCGCCCGCACCGCGGCCGCCGTCGGCCGTGACGTGCGCGCCGCCGTCTTCGACCGGGTGCAGAGCTTCTCCGCCCGCGAGCTCGGGCAGTTCGGCGCACCGTCGCTGATCACCCGGACGACGAACGACGTCCAGCAGGTGCAGATGCTGGTCCTGATGACCTTCACCCTGATGGTCTCGGCTCCGATCATGTGCGTCGGCGGCATCGTGATGGCGCTCTCCCTCGACGTGAAGCTGTCGGGCGTCCTGCTGGCCGTGGTGCCCGTGCTCGGTCTGTCGGTCGGTGCGATCGTCTTCAGGACGCGCCCGCTGTTCCGACAGATGCAGGTACGCCTGGACACCGTGAACCGGGTGCTGCGCGAGCAGATCACCGGCAACCGGGTGATCCGCGCCTTCGTCCGCGACGGCTACGAGGAGGAGCGCTTCCGGCAGGCGAACGCCGACCTGACGGCCGTCTCGCTCGCCTCGGGCAAGCTGCTCGCGCTGATGTTCCCCACGGTGATCGTGGTCGTGAACATCTCCAGCGTGGCCGTGATCTGGTTCGGCGCGATGCGCGTGGACAGCGGCGGCATGGAGATCGGGCAGCTGACGGCGTTCCTCGCCTATCTGATGCAGATCGTCATGTCCGTGATGATGGCCACCTTCATGTTCATGATGGTGCCCCGCGCCGAGGTCTGCGCCGAGCGCATCCAGGAGGTCCTCGACACCGACTCCAGCGTGGTCCCGCCGGCCGAGCCGGTGCGCGAGCTGTCCCGCAGCGGGCAGCTTGAGCTGCGCGCCGCCGACTTCCGCTACCCGGGCGCCGAGGCGCCGGTGCTGCGCGGGGTGGACCTGGTGGCCCGCCCCGGCGAGATCACCGCCGTGATCGGCTCGACCGGCAGCGGCAAGTCCACCCTGCTCGGCCTGGTCCCGCGGCTGTTCGACGCGACCGGCGGCGACGTGCTGGTCGACGGGGTCGACGTACGCCGGCTCGATCCGGAGCTGCTGGCCAGGACGGTCGGCATGGTCCCGCAGAAGCCGTACCTGTTCTCCGGGACCGTCGCCACGAACCTGCGCTACGGGCGCCCCGACGCCTCCGACGAGGAACTGTGGCAGGCCCTGGAGGTCGCTCAGGCCAAGGGCTTCGTCTCCGAGCTGGAGGGCGGGCTGGACGCGCCCATCTCTCAGGGCGGCACGAACGTCTCCGGCGGCCAGCGCCAGCGCCTGGCCATCGCCCGCACCCTGGTGCAGCGGCCGGAGATCTACCTCTTCGACGACTCCTTCTCCGCCCTGGACTACGCGACGGACGCGGCGCTGCGCGCGGCGCTCGCCCGCGAGACCGAGGAGGCGACGGTGGTCATCGTCGCCCAGCGGGTCTCCACGATCCGTGACGCCGACCGGATCATCGTCCTGGACGAGGGACAGGTCGTGGGCGAGGGACGCCATCACGAGTTGATGGCCGACAACGAGACCTACCGGGAGATCGTGCTCTCCCAGCTGACGGAGGCGGAGGCCGCATGAGCGGGCCCGGAGGACGGATGATGACGGGCCCGGTCCAGAGGTCCATGGACTTCAAGGGATCGGGCAAGCGGCTCCTGGGCCAGTTGGCGCAGGACCGCAAGAAGCTGTGGGGCATGATCGCGGCCGTGGTCGCCAGCGTGGGCTGCGCGGTCGTCGGACCGAAGATCCTCGGCGAGGCGACCGACCTGGTCTTCGCGGGGATCGTCGGCCGGCAGATGCCCGCGGGCCTCACCAAGGAGCAGGCCCTGGAGGGGCTGCGGGCCAAGGGTCAGGGCGGGATGGCGGACATGCTGTCCGGCACCGACTTCACCCCGGGCCAGGGCATCGACTTCGGCGCCGTGGGCGTCGTGGCGATCTGGGCGCTGGTGGTGTTCACGCTGGCGGGCCTGATGATGCTGGTCGCGACCCGGCTGTCGAACCACGTGATGAACGGCACCGTCTACCGGATGCGCGAGGAGCTCCAGGCGAAGCTGTCGCGGCTTCCGCTGTCGTACTTCGACCAGCAGAAGCGCGGCGAGGTGCTCAGCCGGGCGACGAACGACATCGACAACATCGGTCAGACGCTCCAGCAGACGATGGGGCAGCTGCTGAACTCGCTGCTGACGATCGTCGGCGTGCTGGTGATGATGTTCTGGATCTCGCCGCTGCTGGCGCTGGTCGCGCTGGTGACCGTGCCGGTGTCGGTGCTGGTCGCGGCCAAGATCGGCAAGCGGTCGCAGCCCCAGTTCGTCGCGCAGTGGAAGACCACCGGCGCGCTGAACGCCCACGTCGAGGAGATGTACTCCGGCCACACGCTGGTGAAGGTCTTCGGTCGGCAGAAGGAGTCGGCGGCGCTCTTCGCCGAGCAGAACGAGGAGCTGTACCGGGCTTCGTTCAAGGCGCAGTTGGTCAGCGGGATCATGCAGCCGGTGATGTTCTTCATATCGAACATCAACTACGTGCTGATCGCGGTCGTCGGTGGTCTGCGGGTGGCCTCGGGCACCCTGTCCATCGGTGACGTGCAGGCCTTCATCCAGTACTCGCGCCAGTTCTCGATGCCGCTGACGCAGGTGGCGTCCATGGCGAACCTGGTCCAGTCGGGCGTTGCCTCGGCGGAGCGGGTGTACGAGCTGCTGGACGCGGAGGAGCAGGAGCCGGACGCGGTGGTTCCGGAGCGTCCCGAGACCCTGCGCGGCCAGGTCACCCTGGACAAGGTGGCCTTCCGCTACGAGCCCGACAAGCCGCTGATCGAGAACCTGTCGCTGAGCGTGGAGCCGGGCCAGACCGTGGCGATCGTCGGCCCGACGGGCGCCGGCAAGACCACGCTGGTCAACCTGTTGATGCGGTTCTACGAGGTCACGGGCGGGGAGATCGCGCTCGACGGCGTGGACATCGCGAAGATGACCCGCGAGGAACTGCGCGGCGGCATCGGCATGGTCCTCCAGGACACCTGGCTGTTCGGCGGCACCATCGCGCAGAACATCGCCTACGGCGCCTCGCGCGAGGTCACGCGCGAGGAGATCGAGGAGGCCGCGCGGGCGGCCCACGCGGACCGCTTCGTCCGTACCCTGCCCGACGGCTACGACACGGTGCTCGACGACGAGGGCGCCGGGGTCAGCGCCGGTGAGAAGCAGCTGATCACCATTGCCCGGGCCTTCCTGTCGGACCCGGTGATCCTGGTCCTCGACGAGGCGACCAGCTCGGTGGACACCCGTACCGAGGTCCTGATCCAGAAGGCGATGGCGCGCCTGGCGCACGGCCGGACGTCCTTCGTGATCGCGCACCGGCTGTCGACGATCCGCGACGCCGACGTGATCCTGGTGATGGAGAACGGTTCGATCGTGGAGCAGGGTTCGCACGAGGAACTGCTGTCCTCGGACGGCGCGTACGCCCGGCTGTACGCGGCGCAGTTCGCGCAGGCGGTGGCCGAGGTCGACTGAGGTCGACCGGGTCGCCGGCGCGACCGCACGGGTGGGGGCGTCCTTCGGGGCGCCCCTTCCCCGTGGGCGGGACGGTCAGTCGAGGTAGCCGCGGAGCTGGTCGGCGAAGGCGTGGTCGCGCAGCTTGGCGAGGGTCTTGGACTCGATCTGGCGGATCCGCTCGCGGGTCACGCCGAAGATCCGGCCGATCTCCTCCAGCGTGCGGGGGCGGCCGTCGGCCAGTCCGTAGCGCAGCTGGACCACCTTGCGTTCGCGCTCGCCGAGGGTGGACAGCACCGCTTCCAGGTGTTCGCGCAGCAGGAAGAAGGCGGCGGACTCCATGGGCGAGGCGGCGTCTCCGTCCTCGATGAGGTCTCCGAGGGCGACATCGTCCTCCTCGCCGACGGGGGCGTGCAGGGAGACGGGCTCCTGGGCGAGGCGGAGCACCTCCAGCACCCGTTCCGGGGTCAGCTCCAGGTGGACGGCGACCTCTTCGGCGGTGGGCTCGTAGCCGCGTTCCTGGAGCATGCGGCGCTGGACCCGGATGACGCGGTTGATCAGTTCGACGACGTGGACGGGAACGCGGATGGTCCGGGCCTGGTCGGCGAGGGCCCGGGACATCGCCTGCCGGATCCACCAGGTGGCGTAGGTGGAGAACTTGTAGCCCCGCGCGTAGTCGAACTTCTCGACGGCCCGGATCAATCCGAGGTTGCCCTCCTGGACCAGGTCGAGCATGGTGAGCCCGCGGCCGACGTAGCGCTTGGCGACGGAGACGACGAGGCGCAGGTTCGACTCGATGAGGCGGCGCTTGGCCATCCGGCCCATGACGACGAGCCGGTCGAGGTCGAAGGCCAGCCGGGAGTCGAGGTCGGCGGAGCCGGTGAGCTTCTCCTCGGCGAAGAGTCCCGCTTCCACCCGGCGGGCGAGGTCGACCTCCTCGGCGGCGGTGAGCAGCGGGATCCTGCCTATCTCGCGCAGGTACTGGCGGAAGAGGTCGGCGGAGGGCCCGGCCGAGCCGTCGGTGTCCCGAGGGCGTGGGCGGGGCGCGGGGGCCGGCTCCATGAGCTCCGCCACCTCGGGTTCCTCGTCGGACCCGGCGGGGTCCACCTCGTCCGTCTCCGCGGCTTCTTCCGCTTCCGGGGCTTCCGGTTCTGCGGCTTCTTCCGGTTCTGGGGCTTCGTCCACGGCCTCGTCCACCGGTTCGGCCTCGGGGATGGTGACGGCACCGGCTGCGACGACTGCGCCGCGGTCGGCGTGGCTCACGTTCGCGGTCAGGGTCCGGGTCTGCACGGGGGCGACCTCCAGGGCTCCGAGGACGGGGGACCGCACCTCAGTGTGGGGTACGACACATCGCGGCCACGAGGGGCGTGCGGGCACTTTCTGAGACCGGTGCGTGACCGGATGGTTACCCCCCGACGAGAACCCCGATGCGGATCGGACGCATGTCCGAGATGATCGACGCCATGTCTTCGCACGGAACCTACGAAACCCACGTGACGGTCCGCTGCCCGGACGCGGCGGAACTCGCGCGGCTCGAATCCTGGGCGGCAGCGCGGGAGTTGAAGGTCACGCACATCGTGCTGGCCCGGGGCCTGACGGTCTCGCAGCCGATGCTGACGCTCCCGGACCGCACGGGGCACGAGCGGTTGGTGCCCCAGTTGCGGGCGGCCGGCTTCGACCCGGTCCGCGTCAAGGTCGAGACGGTTCCCTGGAGCACGGAGGCCCCGGGGCCGGGCGGGGGCTACTACGAGCACCACCTGAAGCTGCTGCTGCCGACCGGCTACGACCAGCGGGCGCTGGAGGCGTTGGTGGTCCCGCACGCGGCGCACGTGTCCTGGAACGCCCGCCGCCTGCTGCCCGGCCCGAGCGGACTGCACGAACGTTTCGTCAGCCAGCGCGTGCGGGGTACGGCCTCACGGGCGACGGCGGCGTGCGACCGGCTGATCGCGGAGCTGGTGGAGGCGGGGTACGAGATCCGCTCCGAGGAGCGGGAGTTCGTGCTGTACGACAGCGACCTGTCGGTGGACGACGGATGGATCGAGGAGGAGGCGGGCGGATGAGTTGGCAGGAGTTCGGCTGGAGGTCCGAGGTGCTCCCCCGGGAGCCGCTGGAGGAGGAGACCCGGGCCGGGCTCGCACTCCCCCGCACCCTGCGGCCGGTCGCGGGGGACGACGTACGGCAGCGGGCGGTGTTCGACCCCGCGCTGAAGCACTTGGCCCGGGCCTACCGGGGCGCCGACCCGGTGTTCGACGACCCGGCGCGGACGAGGGCCTGGGCGGTGGCGCGGAGGGCGGCGATGGACGCCGTGCTGGAGGGCGTCGCGCGGTCCCCCTGGGTGGACGCGCTGGTCCTGCGCGGCAGCGTCCTGCTGGCCCGGTGGTGCGGGGAGGCCGCGCGGGAGCCCGGCGATCTGGACTTCGTGGTCGTGCCGCACACCTGGGCGGTCGACGACGGGCGCACGGGTGAGATGTTGGAGGGCATCGCCGCCGCCGCGGACGGGCGGGCCGGTCTCCGGGCCTCGGGGGCCGTCCGCGAGGGCATCTGGACCTACGACCGGGTGCCCGGACTGCGGATGGTGCTGCCCTGGGAGGTGCCGGGGCTCCCGGCCGGGCAGGTGCAGCTCGACTTCGTCTTCAACGAGCGGCTGCCGGCTCCCCCCGAGCCGGTGGAACTGCCCGGCGGGGCCGCGGTGCGGGCGGCCTCACCGGCCCTGTCGCTGGCGTGGAAGCTGCTGTGGCTGGTGAGCGACATGCACCCGCAGGGCAAGGACCTGTACGACGCCGTCCTGCTCGCGGAGCGGTACGCGCTGCCGTACCCGCTGCTGGAGGAGGTGTTCCGGTCGGCCCCGGAGCGCCCGCTGCCGAACCCCGAGGTCTCCCTGGCGGACATCGCCGCCTACGGGAGCGTCGGCCACGAGTGGCGCCACTTCGCGGCCGAGTACCCGGGGCTCGCCGGCTCCGAGGAACACTGGGCCGCGCGGCTTCTGACAGCCCTGGAACCCACGTTCCGGGGGCGCTAGGCGGGGGCGGCGGGTGCCGGGGCGGCGGGTTCGTCCGGGCGCCGGTCAGGCCATCCAGAAGAAGACGGCCGTCATCCGTTTGTCCTCCAGGGTGGTGCCCCAGTAGCCGGTGGCGCTGTGGATCAGGTTGGCGGAGTAGAGCAGCAGGCGGTTGTAGCGGTGCGGGACGCGGACGTCCTCGGTGAAGGAGTCCTCCGGGACGAAGCGGGTGCCGAGGGCGTCGACCAGGTTGTTGTGCGGGGCCAGGACCTGGTTGCCGCCGAGGGTCCCGCCGGGGAGGCTCTGGCGGTAGAAGCTGGTGCCGCGGTCCTTGGGGACGTCCCGGCCGAGGTAGAGCACGGCGGCGTACCGGCACAGGCTCCGGGAGTCGGTGTGGGGGCGGGCCTCGCACTCGCCCTCGCCCACCACCTGCACGCAGTTGTGGTTGAAGGTCCCGGCGCCCGCCGGCTTCTCGGGCCAGATCCGCGGCGCCCCGGTGGTCTTGCGCACCAGCCGTTCCACGAGGGCCAGTTCGGCGGGCTCCAGGGCCGGCATGGCCCGCAGCCCCGGCCAGGGTTCGGGCTTGAGCGGGGCGCCCTGGACCCAGTCCTCCTTGGCCAGGCACCGGGCCCGCACGGCGTCCGGGTCGGGCAGTACGTCGTCCAGGACCCAGTAGTCGCGGCCCCGGGTCGGCTTGCGGTACGGAAGCACCCGCACGGCCTGCGCGGCCGGGGGCTGAGCAGGTCGAAACACCATGCGGGGAACGCTAGTTGGCACCTCCGGGGGCCTCTCCAAAGCGGTGCCCAAGACTCCGGCAAGAGATGGTCTCGGCCTCTTGGGCATCCCGTTACGTCCGGCGCGTCGGGCGTCGGCCGTTCGACGTCGGGCGTCCGGCGCGTCGGGCGTCCGGCACCCGGCCTCGGGCATCCGGCGTCGGGCGCCTCGGCGGTGTCACGGGCGCGGGGCCCGCGCGATCACTGGCCCGTCAGGTACTTCACGGTCAGGCCGGCCGTCCAGCCGCCGTCCACCGCCAGTTCGGCGCCCGTCATGTAACCGGCGGCGTCCGAGAGCAGGAAGGCGACGGCGGCGGCTATCTCCTCGGGGACCCCGACCCGGCCCAGCGGGGCGCCGGGGTAGTTGCCCTCGCCGGCCTCGATGCCGATCGGGGCGGTCATCGGGGTCAGTGTCATCCCCGGGTGCACGGAGTTGACGCGGATCCCCGCCTCGGCGAGTTCGACCGCACCGATCTTCGACAGCCCGCGCACGGCCCACTTCGAGGCGCCGTATCCGGCGGTGAGGGCGAGGCCGGTGAGGCCCGCCGCCGAGGAGATGTTGACGATGGAGCCGCCCCCGCTCGCCCGCAGCAGCGGGATCGCGGCCTTGATGCCGATGAACACACCGACCAGGTTGATCTCGACGACCCGGCGGAAGTGCTCGACGCTCTCGTGCTCCAGGAACTGGCCCGTGGAGATGCCGGCGTTGTTGACGAGCCCGTCGATCCGGCCGAACTCGGCCACGGCGTACTCCAGGGCCGCCCGCCAGTCGTCCTCGCTGGTCACGTCGTGCCGCAAGAAGCGGGCCGCGTCCCCGAGCTTGGCCGCGGTCTCGGCGCCCTCGGCCTCCAGCACGTCGGTGAGGAGCACCCTGCCACCGCCGTCGACGACCGCCTGCGCGGTCGCCGCGCCCAGGCCCCGGGCTCCACCGGTGACGACGACGACCTTGCCGCTCAGATCCACTACAGCCACGGTTCCACACCCCAGACAGACACATCGGTATATGACTAATCGGAATAGCCGATCGCGTCGTCAGTCTGCCAGAGCACCCAGCGCCCGCGACACCCCCTGCTCCTTCGGCCCGAGGAACCTGGGCTCCGGTTCGAAGGTGGCGTCGAGGGCCGCCTTGCCCGCCGCGAAGACCTCGCGGACCCCGCCGTAGTACCAGGTGGCGTCGTGCACGTCCTGGACCCCGACCCCGTAGGAGTCCACGCCCGCCGCCTGGCACAGGGCCACCGCCCGGCGTATGTGGAACCCCTGGCTGACCAGCACCGCGCGGTGCACCCCGAAGATCTCCCGGACCCGGACGCAGGAGTCCCAGGTGTCGAATCCCGCGTAGTCGCTGACGATCCGGTCCTCCCGTACGCCGTGCCCCTTGAGGTAGGTCCGCATCGCACCCGGCTCGTCGTACGCGTCACGGCTGTTGTCCCCCGTGACCAGGACCACCTTCACCTTGCCCGTGCGGTACAGCTCGACCGCCGCGTCGAGCCGGTCGGCCAGGTACGGGGTCGGGCGGCCGTTCCACAGGCCCGCCCCGAACACCACCGCCACCCCGGCCTCGGGCGCCCCGGCCGTCGTCCCGACCCGGTCGGCGGCCGCCGCGTGGGTCCACGCCGAGGGCAGCAGCGTCAGCACGCACAGCCCCATCACCGCCTGGACGGCCCTGCGCCGCGCCCGTACCGAGCCCGGCCACCCCCACCGCGAAGCCTTCGACCTCTTCCGCTCGTCCATGACCGATCCCCCCTCGTTCCACACGTCGTTCGCACGGATTGACGAACCGCCCGGGCCCCCCAGTTCCACCCGCACCACCTTTCACCCGTACGAATGAGCGAGTGAGCGGGCGGAAACGACCCGTCACCCCGGCGCAACGCCCTCGCAACCTCGGCCCCGCAGGATCGGTTCATGACGGAGCCGGTGCACCCTCCCGAAAGCCCTCCCCTCCCCTCCACCCTCCCCTTCGGCAGCGCGACCGAGCTGCTGACCCGGATCACCGACCAGCTCGGCGCCCAGCTCGGCGGTCTGCGCCCGCCCCGCGCCCGGTACCACGGAGACCGCCCATGCAGCCCACCCTCGTCGCCGTGGCCCACGGCAGCCGCGACCCCGGCGCCCTCCCCACCGTCCTCGCGCTCCTGGAACAGGTCCGCGAGCTCCGCCCCCGCCTCGACGTACGGCTCGGTCACATCGAGCTGAACGCCCCCCTGCTCGGCGACACCCTGCGCGCGCTGCCCGACGCGACCGGGGCCGTGCTCGTACCGCTGCTGCTCGGCCGCGGCACCCACGTCAAGCGGGACCTCCCGGCCGCCGCCGCCCGCGCCGGGCACCTGCGGATCCGGGTCGCCGCCCCCCTCGGACCGCACCCCCTGCTGGTGGAGGCCCTGGTCGAGCGGCTCGTGGAGGCCGGCTGGACCCCGGGCACCGCCGTGGTGCTCGCCGCCGCCGGGTCCCGCGACCCGGACTCCGCCGCCGACACCCGCGAGGCCGCGGCCCTGCTGTCCGAGCGCCTCGACGGGATCCCCGTGGCCCCCGGCCACGCCTCCGGCGCCGGGCCGACGGTGCCCGAGGCCGTACGGTCCCTCGCCGCCCGGGGCCACCACCGGATCGCGGTCGCCTCCTACTTCGCCGCCCCCGGCCGCTTCGCCGCCGCGAGCGCGGCCGCCTCCCCCGGCCCGGCCTCCGCCCCGATCGGGGCCCACCCGGCGCTGGCCCGCCTCGTCCTCCACCGCTACGACGAGGCGCTGGCCCACCGCGTGGACCACCGGGAACTGGCCACCGCGTAAAGGCCGCGTAGGTTCGGATTGCTCGGATTGTCGGCCACTGCGGTTAACGTCTGAGGATGGAAGGCACCGCGCACGCCCCCGCCTACGAGTCCTACGACCCCGCCGCCACCGAGCGATGGGCCCCCGAGCCCGACAAGCGACCCGGCCGCACCGCCTTCCAACGCGACCGCGCCCGCGTGCTGCACTCCGGCGCGCTGCGCCGCCTCGCCGGCAAGACCCAGGTGGTCACCCCGGGCACCCGTTCCTACGACTGGGACGCGAGCCCCCGCACCCGTCTGACGCACTCGCTGGAGTGCGCGCAGGTCGGTCGCGAGCTCGGCGCCGCCCTCGGCTGCGATCCCGACCTCGTCGAGGCGGCCTGCCTCTCCCACGACATGGGCCATCCGCCGTTCGGGCACAACGGCGAGGAGGCGCTCAACGAGTTCGCCAAGGACTGCGGCGGCTTCGAGGGCAACGCCCAGTCGCTGCGCCTGCTGACCCGTCTGGAGCCCAAGCGGTTCGTCACCGACCCCGCGACCGGCACCCTCGTCAGCGTCGGCCTCAACCTCACCCGGGCCTGCCTGGACGCCGCCACCAAGTACCCGTGGGCGCGCGGCGACCACCCCACCGACCCCGGTTCGGTGAAGTTCGGCGCCTACGAGGACGACCTGCCCGTCTTCGCCTGGCTGCGGCGCGGCGCGCCCGCCGACCGCAAGTGCTTCGAGGCCCAGGTCATGGACTGGGCGGACGACGTCGCGTACTCCGTGCACGACTTCGAGGACGGCCTGCACGCCGGGCACCTCGACCCCAACCTGCTCTTCGCCGAGCCCGAGCGCGCCGCCATCTGGCAGGTCGCGATCGGCCGGTACGTACCGGCCGACACCTCCCCGGAGGAACTGCGCGAGGCGCTCGACCGTTTGATGGAGCAGGAGTGGTGGCCCCACGGCTACGACGGCTCGGCGGTGGCCCAGGCCCGGCTGAAGGACGCCACGAGCCAGCTGATCGGCCGGTTCTGCCTGGCGGCGGAGGGCGCCACCCGGGCGGCGTACGGTTCCGGCCGACTGACCCGCTACACCGCCTCGCTGGTGGTCCCGCGCGAGGCGCGCAACGAGTGCGCCGTCCTCAAGGCGGTCGCCGACCTGTACGTGATGCAGCGCGACGAGCAGGAGCGGCTGCGGGCCGACCAGCGCGTCGTCCTGGCCGAACTGGCCGACGCCCTCAGCGCCCGCGCCCCGGAGGGTCTGGACCCGCAGTTCCGGGCGATCTTCGACGCGGCGCCGGACGACAAGGCACGCAAACGCGCGGTCGTCGACCAGATCGCCTCGCTCACGGACGCGGCGGCGCGCTCCCTGCACGCCCGCCTCAGCAGACGCGGACGACGCGCCGAAGGGTGAGCCGATCGGGCCATCCCCCCTTCACGCGGCAGGCTCGGTGCGGGACGCTCGCATGTGGTCGCATGTGGCGGAGAGGTTATGAGGAGGCATCAGGTGGTCGACGCACACCAGACGTTCATCATCGTCGGCGCGGGACTGGCCGGGGCGAAGGCGGCGGAAGCGCTGCGGTCCGAGGGGTTCACGGGCCGGGTGATCCTGATCGGGGACGAGCGCGACCATCCGTACGAACGCCCCCCGCTCTCCAAGGGCTACCTGGTCGGGAAGGAGGAGCGCGAGAGCGTCTTCGTGCACAAGCCGTCCTGGTACGCGAGCGCCGACGTGGAACTGCACCTCGGCCAGCCCGCCGTCCACCTGGACCGCGAGGCCAAGACCGTGCGGCTGGGCGACGGCACCCTGCTGCACTACGACAAGCTGCTGCTGGCGACCGGGGCCGAACCGCGCCGCCTGGACATCCCGGGCACCGGTCTGGCCGGGGTGCACCACCTGCGCCGGCTCGCCCACGCCGAGCTGCTGCGCCAGGCCCTGGCCTCGCTGGGCCGGGACAACGGTCACCTGCTGATCGCGGGCGCCGGCTGGATCGGCCTGGAGGTGGCGGCAGCGGCCCGGGGCTACGGCGCCGAGGTCACCGTGGTCGAACCGGAGGCCACCCCGCTGCACTCGGTGCTGGGCCCGGAGATCGGAAGGCTCTTCGCCGACCTGCACACCGAGCACGGGGTCCGCTTCCACTTCGGGGCGCGCCTGACGGAGATCGTCGGCCAGGACGGCATGGTCCTGGCGGCCCGGACCGACGACGGCGAGGAGCACCCGGCGCACGCGGTGCTCTCGGCGATCGGCGCCGCGCCGCGGACCGCGCTCGCGGAGACCTCCGGGCTGGCCCTGGTCGACCGGGAGCACGGTGGCGGGATCGCCGTGGACGCCTCGCTGCGGACCTCCGACCCGGACGTGTTCGCCGTCGGGGACGTGGCCGCCGCCCACCACCCGACGCTGGGCACCCGGCTGCGGGTGGAGCACTGGGCCAACGCCCTCAACGGGGGTCCGGCCGCCGCGCGGGCGATGCTCGGGCAGGAGGTCTCCTACGACCGGGTGCCGTACTTCTTCTCCGACCAGTACGACGTGGGCCTGGAGTACTCGGGGTACGCCCCGGCGGGCGGCTACGACCAGGTGCTGATCCGCGGGGACGCGGGCAAGCGGGAGTTCATCGCGTTCTGGCTGTCCGAAGGCCGGGTGCTGGCCGGGATGAACGTGAACGTGTGGGACGTCACCGAGGACATCCAGGCCCTGATCAGGTCGAAGGCCCCGGTGGACCGCGAAAAACTGGCGGACCCGTCGGTTCCGCTCTCGGCGCTGGTGCCGGCGGAGGGTGCCTGACGGGATTGCCGGCGCCCGGCCGTAGACTTCACGGGTGGCTGGACGGATCAACGACGACGACGTGAAGGCGGTACGGGACGCGGTCCCGATCGACGCCGTGGTCTCCGAGTACCTCCAGCTCCGCAACGCCGGCGGCGGCAACCTCAAGGGCCTGTGCCCCTTCCACGACGAGAAGTCCCCGTCCTTCCAGGTCAGCCCCAGCAAGGGCTTCTACCACTGCTTCGGCTGCCAGGCGGGCGGGGACACCCTCGACTTCATCATGAAGATCGACCACCTCTCCTTCTCGGAGGCGGTCGAGCGGCTGGCCGGCCAGGCCGGCATCACCCTGCGGTACGAGGAGGGCGGCTACACCGCCGGCACCAGCGGCCGCGGCGAGCGGATCCGCCTGGTCGAGGCCCACAAGGCGGCCGCCCTCTTCTACGCCGAGCAGCTGGGCGGCGCCGAGGCCGAGATCGGCCGCAAGTTCCTGGCGGAGCGCGGCTTCGACCAAGCGGCGGCCGAGCACTTCGGTGTCGGCTACAGCCCGGCCGGCTGGGACCACCTGACCCGTTTCCTGCGCGGCAAGGGGTTCAGCGACAAGGAGCTGACCACCTCCGGGCTCGCCCAGGACAGCCGCAGCGGCAAGCCCATCGACCGCTTCCGCGGCCGGCTGATGTGGCCCATCCGCGACATCAGCGGCGAGGTCGTCGGCTTCGGCGCGCGCAAGCTGCGCGACGATGACAACGGCCCGAAGTACCTGAACACCCCCGAGACGGCGATCTACAAGAAGTCCCAGGTGCTGTACGGCATCGACCTGGCCAAGAAGGAGATCGCGAAGACCTCCCGGGCCGTCGTGGTCGAGGGCTACACCGATGTGATGGCCTGCCACGTGGCCGGGGTCACCACCGCCATCGCCACCTGCGGAACGGCCTTCGGCGGGGACCACATCAAGATCCTGCGCCGGCTGCTCATGGACAACGCGACCGCCGAGGTGATCTTCACCTTCGATGGCGACGCGGCGGGCCAGAAGGCGGCGCTGCGGGCCTTCGAGGACGACCAGAAGTTCGCCGCCGAGACCTCCATCACCGTCGCCCCCGGTGGGATGGACCCCTGCGACCTGCGCCTGGCGCAGGGCGACGCGGCGGTGTCCGGACTGGTGGAGGCCCGCACCCCGCTGTTCGAGTTCGCCCTGCGGCACATCGTGTCCCGGCACAACCTGGAGAACCCCGCGGGGCGGGCGGCTGCGCTGGACGAGGCGGCGCCCGTCGTCGCCAACATCAAGAACATCGCGATCCAGCACGAGTCGGCGGTCCAGCTGGCGGGGATGCTCGGGATCCGCGACGAACAGTTCGTGGTCAAGCGAGTGGCCCAGCTCGCGCGGTGGGCGCGCGAGCGCGGCAACCAGCCGCCGCAGCAGCAGGGCCGGGGCCGCTCCCCGGAGGCGGCCCCCGCCACGCCGACCCCGCCGGGCGCGGGGCCCGCGCTGAACCTGCGCAGCCCCGCCCACCGCACCGAGCGGGAGCTGCTCAAGCTGGCGCTCCAGCGGCCGGCGCTGGTCTCCCCCGCGTTCGACGCGTACGGGTTGGACGAGTTCACCGCCCCGCCCTACGCGGCGGTCCGCCAGGCCATCCAGGACGCGGGCGGCGCCTCGCAGGACAGCGACGACTACGTGGTCCGGGTCCGCGAGGCCGCCCCGAACGACACCGTCCGGGCGCTCGTGACGGAGCTGACGGTGGAGGCCATCCACGCCAAGACGGTGGACGAGGTCTACGCGGGCGTCCAGCTGGTGCAGGTCCGCCTGCGCGCGGTGGACCGCCGAGTCCACGAGATCCAGGGCACGATGGCCCGCCTGGGACCCCAGACCCCGCCCGAACAACAGGCGGCGGTCCAGGAGGAGCTGTGGGTCCTCCAGCAGTACGGCCGGCGCCTGCGCAACCGGGGCGCCGAGGGTCTGTAGCCCCGACTAGGCCGTCTCTTTCGGATCTTGGCGGGCCCCGCGGCGCCTGGCACCCCACCTGGCCCCGCCCGGGCGCCCGAGCCAGTCCCCGCCCGGTATCGGACGGCCCGACTCCGTGAGGCGGCGGGCCAGCGGGGGCGCGGCCAGGTAGACCCAGGCGCGGACCCAGCTGCCGTCGGGGCGGAGGGTCTCGCGGGCGACGCGGTCGTAGACGTTGCGCGGGCTGCCCGGGCCCACGTACTCCTCCAGCCGGTCCAGGGCGACGAGCAGATCCCCGTAGGCCTCGGGCGCGGGGTGGACCAGCTCCCCGACGATCACGGAGCCCGGGCGCTCGACGGCGTACGGGTAGCCGGGCCCCTCGTAGAGGGCCGTGTCCGCCAGCAGGGCCGGTTCCTCGGCGGCGGTGCGTCCGCGCAGGAACAGGTCGTGGTTGACCTCGCCGGGCCGCAGGGTCCCGTAGACGAAGAACGGCAGCACGCCGCCCGGATCTGGCCGTTCGACCGATGCCACAGGGCCCTCCCTCGACTACTACTGGACGGTGCGCGGGTGGGCCCAACGGCCCCTCTTCCCCGCGCCGCCCCACCGTACGCACCGCTGTTACACGACCTCCCGGCCCCCGTGACCCGGGCCGACTACGGTCGGCCTCCGTCCCGCCCCCGACCCCACGGTTCCCGCTCCCCATGACGCCTTCGCCCCGCCTCCTCACCCTCGTCCTCGTCCCGCTGCTCTGCGCCCTCACCGCGGTCGGCGGCTGCGCCGCGCCCGGCGGGCTCTCCCAGGGGGAGCCGGCCGCCCCGATGTCCGCCCAGCCGCACCCCGAGGCCCTCTGGCCGGCCTGGGTCGGCGGTTCCCCGCAGGCGCCGGGTGCGGCGACCGGGACCCGACAGGCGCCGCCGACGCGGCTGGAGGGCGCGCCGGCGGTGGGGCGGGGCGGACTGACGGCGGTGAACTACCTGGACGTCGTACGGGCGGACAAGCGGATGAGGCAGTACGTGGCCAAGGGCCGGATCAGCGCCCCGGGCGGGGCCGGGATCCGCCCGGCCGTGTACCTGGACGTGACCGGCGACGGGAAGAAGGACCTGATCGTCGCCGCCGACACCGAGAGCGGTCGCACCGCGCTGAGCGTCTACACCGTGCGGGACGACGGGATCGTGCCCGTGCTGTACCTGCTCGGCCGGCGCATGGCCGCGGAGGCGCTCGACCAGGACCTGTTGATCCGGACGGCCGTCGACGAGGGCGCCGAGGAGGCCGTCCGCTTCCACTGGGACGGTTGGCGGATGACGGCGGTCAGCAGCGAACGGCGCTGGAACCGTTCGCTCCCCGGCCCCGGCCCCGGCCCCGACACCCGGCCCTCCGCGCCGGCGCAGAGCCCCGGTCCCGCCGCGACGGTCGCCCCGTGAGGCACCTCGCGACCCGAGGACGGCACCTGGTCGGGGCCCTCGGCCTGCGCTGGAAGATCGCGATCCTGCTGGCGGTGGGCTGCGCGCTGGTCGCGCTCGCCATCGGTGTCCTGATCCACGAGGCGCGCGTGCGGCAGGTGTCGGACGCGGCCCGCAAGAGCGCCGTCGAGGAGTTGGTCCGCGTACGCCAGGTCTACGAGCTGACCGGCCGTCTGGCCTACGACAAGGTCGGCGAGGCGGAGGGCCGCGTCGACTGCTCCGCGGTGCCCCCGGCGCTGCGCGCGGCGGCGCTGGCCGGGCAGCGCACCACCTACCTCGACCTCACCGGGCCGCATCCGGCGGTGTGGGCGGCGCGCCCGGTCGGCTCCGCGCACGTGCTGTCCGTACGGCAGCCGCTGGACGACGAGCGGGCCGAGTTGGCCGAGCTGGACGGTCGGCTGATCGCCTACGGCACCGGGGTCGTCGCCCTCGCGGCGATCGGCGGCGCCCTGATGGCCAGCCGGCTGAGTAAGGACCTGCGCACGGCGGCGGAGACGGCCCGACGGATCAGCGCGGGCGACCTGGACGCCCGGATCGGGCCCTCCGGGGTCCCCGGGACCCGCAACGAGGTGGCCGAGCTGTCCTCGGCGGTCGACACGATGGCGGCCAGCCTCCAGTACCGGCTGGAGGCGGAGCAGCGCTTCACCGCGGACGTGGCGCACGAGTTGCGGACCCCGCTGACCGGGCTGCACACCGCGGCGGAGCTGCTGCCGCCCGGGCGCCCGACGGAGCTGGTGCGCGACCGCGTGTCGGCGCTGCGGACGCTGACGGAGGACCTCTTGGAGGTGGCCCGGCTCGACGCGAACCGGGAGGAGCCCCGGCTGGAGGCGCACCGACTGGGGCCCCTGGTGGCCTCGGCGGTGCGGCGCTCGGGGGTGGCGGCCGTCATCCACGGCCCGGAGGGCGTTGACGGCGGCGACGGCGGCGGCGACGGCGATGACGGCGCGTGGGTGCGTACCGATGCCCGGCGCCTGGAACGGATCCTGACGAACCTGCTGGTCAACGCGGGCCGGCACGGTGGCGGGTCGGTGTCGGCGACGGTGTCCGGAACCTCGGTGACGGTACGGGACCACGGTCCGGGCTTCCCCGAGCGGCTGCTGCGGGACGGGCCCCGGCGGTTCATGACGGGCGCGGCGGAGCGGGGCCAGGGGACCGGGCTCGGGCTGACCATCGCCTTCGGGCAGGCCCAGGTGATCGGCGCCGAGGTGCTCCTCGCGAACCCGGCGGCGGGGGGCGCGGCGGCCACGGTGACCCTGCCGGCGGCCTGAGCGGTCCGGGTGCTCCGCCGGCCGTCCAGCGCCGTCCCCGGCCGTTTCGGGCCGCCCCCTCGCCGTCCGCGTCACCCGGACGGCGAGGGGGTACCCGTATGCCCCTACGGGGGCTCTGACCTGCGCGGATCACGGGTGGGCGGGGGACGGGGCAGCGATCTGACGCGACGTCAGCAGGCGGCGGGCGAGGCGGCCGGTTTATCTCAAGACACGACCTCGTGCCTCCGGGAGTTCTCATGCGCCGCAGCACCGCCCACGTGCTCACCGCCACCGTGCTGACCGCCGCCGCCTTCACCGGCCCGGTCGCCGGAGCGGTCGCCGCCGCGGAGCTCGGCATGGCCGGGTTCGCCGCCGGGGACTTCTCCGTGCTGGAGGTCTGGCCGAAAGCGGCCGCTCCGGGCACCACCGTCACCGTGAACACCACGGCCTGCGGGCCGGGCAGCCGCGCCGAGGGCGACGCGAGCACCGTGGGCGGCGGTCGCTTCAAGCTGGTCCCGGGCACCCACAAGGAGGTGGTCGCGGGGCAGTTCCAGGTCTCCCGCGATCTCCGACCGGGCACCTACGGCATCGGCGCCACCTGCGCGAACGGCAAGTTCGCCACCGGCGACCTGGTCGTCGCCGAACGCGGCCCGCAGGGTCACGTCCACTCCGGGGTGGGCGGTGGCACGACCACCACCACCGACCCCGCCCAGATCGCGGCGGGGGCGGCCGTACTGGCCGCGGCCGCCGTAGGCGGTACCTGGCTCCTGCGTCGCCGGGCGAGCGGCACGCGGAGCTGACGGGCGCGCACCGCGGCTGTGGCCGCGGTCCGACCGGTACCGCCCCCCGTCGCCCGCCCCGCGAGGTCCCCCCCCGTTCGCGGGGCCGGGCGACGGCCAGTCCTACGAACGGCACGACGAGGGGGCTGACATGGGTACCCCCGCGCGCGGGCGCGGCGGGCTGGTGGCCGTCGCCGCCTGCGTCGGCGTCTGGCTCGTCGTCAGCGGCTCCGGCGAGACCGTCGGGCCTCCGCTCCCCTCCCCCGCCGAGGCGCTGAGCGCGCAGGCCCTCTACCCCGGGAGCATCGCCCCGCTCCCCGGCTCCCCTCCCACCCGGATCCGGATTCCCTCGATCCGGGTGGACGCCCGGCTCACCGGGCTCGGCCTGGAGCCCGACGGCAGCCTCCAGGTGCCCCCGCCCACCCGCCGCGACCTCGCGGGCTGGTACCGCGAGGGGACCACTCCGGGGGCCACCGGCACGGCGGTGGTCGCGGGCCACGTGGACGACGCCAGCGGCCCGGCCGTCTTCTACCACCTGGGCGCGCTGCGGCGCGGGGCCGCGATCGAGGTGGCGCGCGCGGACGGGAGCACGGCCGTGTTCACCGTCCACGCGGTGGAGGTCTACGACTCCACGGCCTTCCCGGACGCCCGCGTCTACGGCCCGTCCCCGCGCGCGGAGCTACGGGTGATCACCTGCGGCGGCGGCTTCTCCCCGCGCACCGGCTACCAGGGCAACGTGGTCGTCTTCGCGCACCTCACGGGCACCTACTGAGGCGCCGCTCATCCCCACTGGTCGAAACCGAGCTTGACCACCAGGGAGCCGACCACCGTGAGCAGGACGACCCGGACGAAGCCGCTGCCCTTCTTGAGCGCCATCCGGGCCCCGATCATGGCGCCGGCCAGGTTGAAGATCGCCATCAGCCCGGCCAGTTGCCACAGGACGGTGCCCTGGTAGGCGAACATCGCGAGGGCTCCGGCGTTGGTGCACACGTTGACGATCTTGGCGGTGGCGGAGGCCGTGACCAGGTCGAGGTGGAGCAGCGCGGTCAGGGCCAGGACCAGGAAGGTCCCGGTGCCGGGGCCGAAGAGGCCGTCGTAGAAGCCGATGCCCAGGCCGGCGAGGGCGATGGTGAGCAGGACCCGCTGCCGGGAGACGGGCGAGGCGGAGGGCGCGGCGCCGAAGCCGGGGCGGAAGATCATCACCGCGCCGACCAGCACCAGGACGACCATGATCAGCGGGCGCAGGACGTCCCGGCTGATCCCTCCCGCGAGGGCGGCCCCGCCCATGGACCCGAGGAGGGCGGCCAGACCGATCCGGACGGCGAGCGCCACGTTCACCGGGGCCCGACGGGCGAAGGTAACGGCCGCTCCGGTGGTGCCGACGATGGCCACCGCCTTGTTCGTTCCGAGGACGGTGGTGCTCGCGGCGCCGGGCAGGCCGAGCAGCAGGACCGGCAGCAGGATCAGGCCGCCGCCGCCCACCACCGCGTCGATCCAACCGGCCGCGGCGGCGGCCACGCACAAGAGAACGATCATCGTCGTTGATATGTCAGGCACAGGTCAGACACTAGGGAGCGGTTCGGTGCAGCGACCATCAATCCCCGGAAACTTGCGCAAAGGTTGAGCTTTGCCGGGCGGGCGCCCGGTCCGGGGCCACCGGGGACGCCGGGTCCACCACCGCCGTCAGCGCCGTCGCCGCGACCACGCTGGCCAACCCCAGCCCCGCCGCGAGCCGTCGGGCGGGCGGTACGCGGGCCGGCACGGCCGACCAGGCCCGCAGGACGGAGGCGTGCAGGACGGAGACCGGACGCGGCTTGCGGTGCCGGGCGGGGGCGGCGGGCGGGATCCGGGGCGCGGACACGGGCACGGCGATGTGGAGCGGGTGGCGCACGGCGCGTTACCTCTCGGCGGGGCGGAGCGGGTTGCAGCGGGGCGGGGTTATCGCGGGGGCGGGTTGCCGCGGGGCGGGCCCGGGAGTCGGGAGTCGGCAGCCGGGCGGGCTCAGAGGCTGAAGCACTCGGCGTGGATCCGCTCCCCCGGCACCCCCGCCCTCAGCAGCGCGGCCCGGGTCGCCTCCGACATCCCGGGCGGCCCGCACAGGTAGACGTCGTGCTCCACCAGGTCGGGCACCAGCGCGGTCAGCGCCCTCGGGGCGAGCGGATCGTAGGCGGCGTCGGAGGGCCCGAGGAGGTAGTGCAGCCCGGCCTGCCGTCCGGCGGCGATGGCCTCCAGCTCGGAGCGCAGCACCAGGTGCTCCTCGGCGCCGGCCCGGTAGAGGAGGGTGATGTCCCCGGGCCCGCCCGGCAGGGTCTCGAACAGCGCCCGCATCGGGGTGATCCCGACCCCGCCGGCGATCAGCAACACCTTGGGCCGGGTCCGCCGGGCGGCGGTGAGCGCCCGGAAGGGCCCGGTGGCGATGACCCGCGTGCCCGGGCGCAGCCGGCGGATCCGGCGGGAGTGCCCGCCGAGCGCCTTGACGGTGATCCGGAGCCGGCCGCCGCTCACGGGCGCGGAGAGGGAGAAGGGCAGGGCGGTGTGCCACAGGCGGCGCTGGAGGAAGCGCCAGCGCAGGAACTGGCCCGGTTCGGCGCGCAGTTCCGCCAGGTGCTCCCCGTGGATGACGACGGAGACCACCCCCGGACCCTCCGCCCGCACCTCCGCGACCCGCAGCCCGTGCCGCAGGGCCTGGCGTACGGGGACCACGGCCCGGTACCAGACGAGCAGGACGGCGACGACGGCGTGGGCGAGGGCCCAGAACCAGGCGGCGACCGCCAGGTCCGGCCCGGCGAGCTGGTGGCCGAAGGCCAGCGCGGCGGCGAGGTAGACGAAGAGGTGCACCCCGCGCCAGGTTTCGTGCGGGACCCGGCGGCGTACGGCCCGGGCGGAGGTCACGCCGACCGCGGCCAGGAGGACGGTCCCGGCCGCGGCGGCGCCGAGCGCGGGGTAGGCGAGCAGCTCCCGGACGGCGGAGAGGACATCGACCCCCTCGTGCACGGCGTATCCGAGCAGGGCCAGGAGGCCGTGCCCGAAGCAGAGGAGGAGCACGTGTCGGCCGCCCGACGCGTGCCAGCGGGCGAGGCGGTCGGCGCCGACCCCGTGCTCCACGGCGGGCACCCGGGCCATGAGGAAGAGCAGGACGAGGACCCCGTAGCCGGCGAGCAGGCCGGTCAGGTGGGCGGCGGTGGCGAAGAGGGCGTCGAGTCGGGCCGAGGGCCGCACCTGCGCCGCCCAGAGCAGGACCACCAGTCCCGCGCCGCCCAGCGTCCCGCCCCTGACCCGCCCCACCGCATCTCGCATGGCGCCCACGCTAAGCGGCCCGGAAGCCCCCTCGGCGGTCCTTAAGGCCGCCTTGAGGAAGGCCTCACCGACCCTTAATCCGAGCGCTGAGGTGGGCGTTCCGTCGGGGTAACAGCGGCGGTGCGGAGGGGAAACAGCGGCCGCGCAGGCTCGTGCCACGGCCTCGGGCGACGGGTGGCGGCGAGCGGTGGACGGCGCCGACCCGGCCGGTCCCGCCCGGCGGCCCGGGACGCGGTCCGCGTCCACCCCGCGCGCCCCCTTCCACCCGCTCACCGACGACGGAGGCCCCGACATGACCGACCCCTCGCCCACCCTCGTGCTCATCGGGCACGGCATGGTCGGCCAGCGTTTCCTGGAAGCCCTCGCCGAGCGCGGGGCCACCGCCACGCACCGGATCACCGTGCTCGCCGAGGAACCCCGCCCCGCCTACGACCGCGTGCACCTGACCTCGTACTTCTCCGGCGCCGCCCCCGAGGACCTCGCCCTCGCCCCGCCCGGCTTCATGGCCGAGCACGGGATCGACCTGCGCCTCGACGACCCCGCCGAGCGCATCGACCGGGGCGCCCGTACCGTGACCACCCGGTCCGGGCGGGTGGTCCCGTACGACGTGCTGGTCCTGGCCACGGGCAGCTCCCCCTTCGTGCCCCCGGTCCCCGGCAGGGACGCGTCGGGCTGCTTCGTCTACCGCACCATCGAGGACCTCCTCGCGATCGAGGCGTACGCGAAGACCCGCGCGAGCGGCGCCGTCGTCGGCGGCGGGCTGCTCGGGCTGGAGGCGGCCGGCGCCCTCAAGGGGCTCGGACTCGACACCAGGGTCGTGGAGTTCGCGCCCCGACTGATGCCCGTCCAGGTCGACGAGGGCGGCGGCGCGGCCCTGCTGCGCACCATCGAGTCGATGGGCCTGACCGTGCACACCGGCGTCGGCACCCAGGCGGTGCTGACCCGCGAGGACGGCTCCGTCAGCGGGATGCGCCTCTCGGACGGCACCGACGTCGCCACCGATCTGGTGGTCTTCTCCGCCGGGATCCGCCCCCGCGACCAACTGGCCCGGGACTGCGGCCTGGAGGTCGGCGAACGCGGCGGGATCGCGGTCGACTCCCGCTGCCGCACCTCCGACCCGTACGTCTACGCCGTCGGCGAGTGCGCGCTCGCCGTCGACGGCCGGGTCTACGGCCTGGTCGCGCCCGGCTACGAGATGGCCGAGACGGCCGCCGACGACCTCCTGGGCCGGGAGCGGGAGTTCACCGGGGCGGACCTCTCCACCAAGCTCAAGCTGCTCGGCGTGGACGTGGCCTCCTTCGGCGACGCGCACGGAACCGCCCCCGGCAGCCTCGACGTGACCTGGTCCGACTCCCGCTCCGGGGTCTACAAGAAGCTGGTGGTCTCCCCCGACGGGGTCCTGCTCGGCGGGGTCCTCGTCGGCGACGCGGACTCCTACGGGCTGCTGCGCCCGCTCACCGGCAGCGTCCCGCCGGTCTCCCCCGAACAGCTGGTACTGCCCGCCGGACTCGGCGCCGCCGCCCCGCTTGGCCCGGCCGCGCTCCCCGACACCGCGGTGATCTGCTCCTGCCACAACGTCACCAAGAAGGCCGTCACCGCCTGCGCCACCCTGACCGAGGTCAAGAAGTGCACCAAGGCCGGCACCGGCTGCGGCGGCTGCCTGAAGGTGATCGGGCAACTGCTGCCGGCCGACGGCGACAAGGGGCTCTGCGGCTGCTTCCCGTACACCCGCGCCGAGCTGTACGAGATCGTCCGCACCCGCCGGCCCGCCTCGTACCGCGAGCTGCTGGACGCGCACGGCCGCGAGGCGGCGCGCGGCGGCGACGGCTGCGAGGTCTGCAAGCCGACCGTCGGTTCGATCATCGCCTCGCTCGCCCCCGTGCTCGGCGCGAGCGGCTACGTCCTGGACGGGGAGCAGGCCGCCCTCCAGGACACCAACGACCACTTCCTCGCCAACCTCCAGCGCAACGGCTCCTACTCGGTGGTCCCGCGCATCCCGGGCGGCGAGATCACCCCCGAGAAGCTGATCGTGATCGGCGAGGTGGCCCGCGACTTCGGGCTCTACACGAAGATCACCGGGGGCCAGCGCATCGACCTGTTCGGCGCGAGCGTCGACCAGCTCCCGCGGATCTGGGCCCGTCTGGTCGACGCCGGTTTCGAGTCCGGACACGCCTACGGCAAGGCCCTGCGGACGGTGAAGTCCTGCGTGGGGCAGACCTGGTGCCGCTACGGGGTGCAGGACAGCGTCCGCATGGCCATCGACCTGGAGCTGCGCTACCGGGGCCTGCGCGCCCCGCACAAACTGAAGTCGGCGGTCTCCGGCTGCGCGCGCGAGTGCGCGGAGGCGCAGAGCAAGGACTTCGGGGTGATCGCCACGGCCAACGGCTGGAACCTCTACGTCGGCGGGAACGGCGGCGCCGTCCCGCGCCACGCGGACCTGCTCGCCCAGGACCTCTCGGACGCCGAACTGGTACGCCTCATCGACCGGTTCCTGATGTTCTACATCCGCACCGCCGACCGGTTGGAGCGGACCTCCACCTGGTTGGAGCGGCTGGAGGGCGGCCTCGACCACCTGCGGGACGTGGTGGTGCACGACTCGCTGGGGCTGTGCGCCGAGCTGGATTCGCTGATGGCGCAGCACGTGGCGCACTACCGCGACGAGTGGGCCCAGACCCTGGAGGACCCGGAGCGGCTGGGCCGGTTCGTCTCCTTCGTGAACGCGCCCGGCTCGCCCGACCCGACCGTGCGCTTCGTGCCCGAACGCGGCCAGATCAAGCCCGACCTGGCCGTCCTGACGATCGGAGGTCCCCGATGACGATCGAACTGCGTGTGGGAGACGGCTGGCTGACGGTGTGCGAGCTGTCGTCGCTGGTCCCGGGGCGGGGGGTCGCCGCCCTGCTCCCCGACGGGAGCCAGGCCGCGCTGTTCCTCGACCGCGCGGGATCCCCGTACGCCATCTCCAACAGGGACCCCTTCACCGGCGCCCAGGTGCTCTCGCGGGGACTCCTGGGGCGGGCGCAGGGCCGGCCGTTCGTGGCCTCGCCGCTGTTGAAGCAGCGCTTCGACCTGGAGTCGGGGCGCTGCCTGGACGACGAGGAGGTGGTGGTCCGCACCTACCCGGTGCGGACCTCCGCCACCGCCTGAGGGTCAGCCCTGGACCATCGCCGGGTCCATCCACATGATCTCCCAGGTGTGGCCGTCGAGGTCGTCGAAGGCCCTGCCGTACATGACGCCGTGGTCCTGTGCCGCACGGGGCTCGGTGGCCCCGGCGGCCACGGCGCCGTCGACCCACTCGTCCACCTTGACGCGGCTCTCGGCGCTCAGACAGATCAGCACCTCGGAGGTGGTGGTGGCGTCGGCGATGGTCTTGTGTGTGAAGTCCTTGTAGCGGGCCTCGGTGAGGAACATCGCCACGATGGTGTCGCTGATCGGCATGGCGGCGCAGTTCTCGTCGGAGAACTGGGCGTTGAAGGAGTAGCCCTGCTTGCCCCAGAACGCCTTGGTGGCCTCCAGGTCCTTGACGGGCAGGTTGACGAAGATCATGGTGGCGGTCATGCCGTCCCTCTTCTCTCGGCGCTCCCGGCGGTGCCGGGCGCTTTCGAAGGGGTAGACCGGGGGCCCCGGGGAAACTCATCGCTCGCCGGGAGATTTCTTCGAGGTTTTCTTCCCGGACCCTGCGGCGACCGGAAACAGCAGGTCAGGGCCGTGAGCGCAGTTCCAGCGCGGCCAGCGGGACGAAGCCCGGGCCCTCGCCGGCCAAGGAGGCCCCGGGTCCGGCGAGCCGCTTGTGCAGGGACAGGGCGATCCGCTCGCCCTGGGCCTTGGCCCGCTCCGCGTTCGGCCCGCGGTGCAGTCCGTCGACGGTGGCCCGCCACAGCTGCACCCAGCGGCCGAAGTCGGCGGCGGTCATCGGGCGCGACGAGTTGAGCGCGGCGTGCGGGGCGAAGGCGTCGCGCCGGTACTCGGCGCTGCGGAAGAGGGCCCGCTCCCAGAAGTCGGTGATCCGGGGCAGGTGGATGTCGAGGTCGGTGCCGGCCATCTCGGTGAAGAAGGGGCCGATCCGCGGGTCGGCGAAGGCGGCGGTGTAGAAGCGGCGCAGCACGACGTCGAGGTCGGCCCGGCCCGAGATGTCGGCGTCCGCCGCGCAGGTCTCCATCCCTCCACCTTCCTCGTACGGGCGGGTCTCCTCCAGGGCACAAGGTCCCGTGACCGGGGAGGACACGGGACCCTTCCTTCACCGGGAGTGACCGTGGAACGACGTACCCCGTGGAACACCTGGCTGTCCTGCGAGGAGGTCGAGGTGCGCAAGGTGGTCTACCTGACCGAGGACGAGACGAACGGCTGCTTCTACCGCTTCGTCCCCACCACCTGGGGCAACCTCTCGTCCGGCACCCTCCAGGTCCTCAAGGCCGGCGCCGCCTCCTCCGGCTCCTTCACCTGGGCCGACGTGTCCGACCCGGACGGTTCCCCGACGCCCACCCGCAGCCAGGTGTCCGGGTCCAAGAAGTTCAACGGGGGCGAGGGCTGCCACTACGCGAACGACACCGTCTGGTTCACCACCAAGGGCGACAACCGGGTCTGGCAGCTGAACCTCCTCGCGGGCACGTACGAGTTGGCCTACGACGACTCCCTGGTCCCCGGCGGCGCGGCCCCGCTGACGGGCGTGGACAACGTCACGGGGTCCTCGTACGGGGACCTGTACGTCGCCGAGGACGGCGGCAGCATGGAGATCTGCGTGATCACCCCGGACGACGTGGTGGCGCCCTTCCTGCGGGTCACCGGCCAGTCCTCCTCGGAGATCACCGGGCCCGCCTTCTCCCCGGCGGGCAACCGGCTCTACTTCAGCAGCCAGCGCGGCACCACGGGCAGCTCCACCGGCGGCATCACCTACGAGGTGACCGGCCCGTTCCGCCGGTAGCACCATCGGCCCGGCGCACCGCGGTCCCGGCACACCACATGCCGCGCCCGCACCGCACCGCACGCACCCCCGGCCGCCGGCACCGCGCGGCCGGGGAGGCGTATCGATTCCTCGGCGGCTCAGGACACCACGGCGCCGCCCTTGAGGAGGGCCGCCCCCAGCGGGGTGACCGTGTGCAGGACGGCGCTCCCGTGGCGCAGGGTGGTCACCAGGCCCGCCTCCCGCATCACGCAGGCGTGCTGGCTCGCGGAGGCCAGGGAGACCCCGGCCCGGCGGGCCAGCTCGCTCGTGGTGGCCCCGTCCCCGATGGCCCGCAGCACCACGGAGCGGGTGTGCCCGACCAGCTTGCCCAGGGTGCGCTGGCGGCGCTCCTCCGGCCGTGCGGTCTCGCCGCCGGACGCCGCGGACGCCAGCTGGGCGGCGGCCGGGTAGACCAACACCGGCGGCAGCTCGGGGTCGTGGAGGGTCACGGCGGTGCGCCGGCAGAAGAAGGACGGCTGGAGCAGCAGCCCGCGCCCGCGCAGCCGTACGTCACGGTCCACCGGGTACTCACATTCCAGGACCGGCGCCCGCCAGCGCAGCATCGGCGGCAGCGAGGCCAGCAGCTCGTCCGCCCCGCCGTCGAGCAGCGCCCGGCCTCGGGCGGCCCGCTCGGCCTCTATCTGGGCCTGTATGTGGGTCCAGTAGGGCTCCACGGCCGCGCGGTGGTAGCCGCGCAGCTCGCCGAGGAGCCGGGGCAGGTGCTTGGTGCCGCCCTCCATGAACTCCCGCAACCGAACCGGCGGCGGCGTCCCGAAGGCCGCGCCGAAGCCGCTTCCCTCGCCGGTGCCCGAGCCGACCATGGACAGCTCGCGCCGCAGCCGCTCCGGGCGCAGCCCGCGCAGCGCGTCGAGGCCCACGTCCCACCCGTACTGCCCCTCGGTCGGGGTCAGGAAATCCGGGAAATACCCGCGGCTGGGTATCAGCGCCCCCAGCAGCCTTGTTTCACTATTCAACCGGCTCCGGGTTTCCGTTCGCCATTCACCGAACAGCCGGGCGTCTCGCCGGTCCCTTAAACGGTGAAAACTCAAAATCGTTTCCCACAACGCATCGGGACGTCCTGCCATCCGTACGCGTGCCAGGTCCACTCCAGTGAAATGGATACGAAGCACCGAACCCCCAGCTGTGCAACCGCAATCCCCCCGCCCCATGAGTATGCATGCCGTCACACGTGGTCACCACGCCCTTTCGGCCACAGTTGAAACCCCTTTCGGCAGGAGCGTGACAAGCGAAAGCCTGTACTCCGCCGGGCACACTCCAGCGCGACCGAAACGCTCCGTGAAGGCCGTGGGGGGCTTTGCGGGGCCTGGCGGTCGGTCGCACAGGGAAGCGCCGACGTGCCCGGCGATAGGCGTCAGGCGGTGGACGGGTGGGGATCCGTCCACCGCCTGGTGCCGTAAAGACTTCGTTGAATACCGCTCGTACCTCGCGCATACCCCGGCCTTCGAAATGAAGGAGCGCCCGCCTCCGGAAGGTCAGGGACCGGAGACGGGCGCGCCCGACGCGGCTTTCGTGAGGTCCGCGTCGGGGGGCCGAGGGGGCCGGCGGGTGCCGGCTCGGATCAGCGGCTGTCGGAGCCCTTCGACGCGGCCGCGGCCCGTCCGGCCTCCAGGCGCGCCACCGGGATCCGGAAGGGCGAGCAGGAGACGTAGTCGAGGCCGACCTCGTGGAAGAAGTGCACCGACTCCGGGTCGCCGCCGTGCTCGCCGCAGACGCCGAGCTTGAGGTCGGGACGGGTCGCCCGGCCGGCCTCGACCGCGCTGCGGACCAGCGTGCCGACGCCGTCCTTGTCGATGGTCTCGAAGGGCGAGACCCCGAAGATGCCCTTCTCCAGGTACGCGGTGAAGAAGCTGGCCTCGACGTCGTCGCGGGAGAAGCCCCACACCGTCTGGGTCAGGTCGTTCGTACCGAAGGAGAAGAACTGCGCGGCCTCGGCGATCTGTCCGGCCGTCAGCGCGGCGCGCGGCAGCTCGATCATCGTGCCGATGGACAGCTTGAGGCTGGTGCCGGTGGCGGCCTCGACCTCGGCGATGACCTGGTCGGCCTCCTCGCGGACGATCTCCAGCTCCTGCACGGTGCCGACGAGCGGGACCATGATCTCGGCGCGCGGGTCGCCCTTGGCGTTCTTGCGCTCGGCGGCGGCCTCCGCGATGGCGCGGACCTGCATCTTGAACAGGCCCGGGATGACCAGGCCGAGGCGGACGCCGCGCAGGCCCAGCATCGGGTTCTGCTCGTGCAGCTTGTGCACGGCCTGCAGGAGGCGCAGGTCGTTCTCGTTGGCGTCCTTGCGGGACTCGGCGAGGGCGACGCGGACGGACAGTTCGGTGATGTCGGGCAGGAACTCGTGCAGCGGCGGGTCCAGGAGACGGACGGTGACGGGCAGGCCGTCCATCGCCTCGAACAGCTCGACGAAGTCCTTCTTCTGCAGCGGCAGCAGGGCACTCAGTGCCTCGTCGCGCTCGCTGTCGGTGTCCGCGAGGATCAGTCGCTCCACCAGTTCACGTCGCGCGCCGAGGAACATGTGCTCGGTGCGGCACAGGCCGATGCCCTGGGCGCCGAAGCGGCGGGCGCGCAGGGCGTCCTCCGCGTTGTCGGCGTTGGCGCGCACCCGCAGGCGGCGGACCCGGTCCGCGTACGCCATGATCCGGTGCACGGCGGCGACCAGTTCGTCGGCGTCGTCGGCGCCGGCGTGCATCCGGCCCTCGAAGTACTCGACGACCGGGGACGGTACGACGGGTACCTCACCGAGGTAGACCTTGCCGGTGGAGCCGTCGATGGAGACGACGTCGCCCTCTTCGATGACCGTCTCGCCGACCGTCATGCGACGGCGCTTGGTGTCGACGTCGAGCTCCTCGGCTCCGCAGACACAGGTCTTGCCCATGCCGCGGGCGACGACGGCGGCGTGCGAGGTCTTGCCGCCGCGCGAGGTCAGGATGCCCTCGGAGGCGATCATGCCGTCGAGGTCGTCGGGGTTGGTCTCGCGGCGGATCAGGATGACCTTCTCGCCGGAGCGCGACCACTTGACGGCCGTGTACGAGTCGAAGACGGCCTTGCCGACCGCCGCGCCCGGGGAGGCGGCGATGCCGCGGCCCAGCAGCGTGGTCTTGGCCTCGTCGTCGAAGCGCGGGAACATCAGCTGCGCGAGCTGGTGGCCGGTGACCCGCTGGAGGGCCTCGGCCTCGTCGATCAGGCCCTGGTCCACGAGCTGCGTGGCGATGCGGAAGGCGGCGCCGGCGGTGCGCTTGCCGACCCGGGTCTGGAGCATCCACAGCTGACCGCGCTCGATCGTGAACTCGATGTCGCAGAGGTCCTTGTAGTGGGTCTCCAGCGTCTCCATGATCGTCATGAGCTGGTCGTACGAGGCCTTGTCGATCTGCTCCAGATCGGCCAGCGGGACGGTGTTGCGGATGCCCGCGACGACGTCCTCGCCCTGGGCGTTCTGCAGGTAGTCGCCGTAGACGCCCTGGTGGCCGCTGGCGGGGTCGCGGGTGAAGGCGACGCCGGTGCCGGAGTCGGGGCCGAGGTTGCCGAAGACCATGGAGCAGATGTTGACCGCGGTGCCCAGGTCGCCGGGGATGCGCTCCTGGCGGCGGTAGAGCTTGGCGCGGTCGGTGTTCCAGGAGTTGAAGACCGCCTCGACGGCGAGGTCCATCTGCTCGCGGGCGTCCTGCGGGAACTCGCGGCCGGCCTCCTTCGCGACGATCTTCTTGAAGGCCTTGACCAGCTTCTTCAGGTCGGCGGCGTCGAGGTCGGTGTCGACCGTGACCTTCTTGGCGACCTTGGCCCCTTCGAGGGCGTCCTCGAAGAGCTCGCCGTCCACGTCCAGGACGGTCTTGCCGAACATCTGGATGAGGCGGCGGTAGGAGTCCCACGCGAAGCGCTCGTCGCCGGACTGGGTGGCGAGTCCGACCACGGACTCGTCGGAGAGGCCGATGTTGAGGACCGTGTCCATCATGCCCGGCATCGAGAACTTGGCGCCGGAGCGCACGGAGACCAGCAGCGGGTCGTCCGACTGGCCGAGCTTCTTGCCCACCTTGGCCTCAAGGGCCGCGAGGTGCGTGCCGACCTCTTCGCGCAGCGCGGCCGGAGCCGTACCGCTCTCCAGGTAGACCTTGCAGGCCTCGGTGGTGATGGTGAAGCCGGGAGGGACCGGAAGGCCCAAGTTGGTCATCTCGGCGAGGTTGGCCCCCTTGCCGCCGAGAAGGTCCTTGAGGTCCCGGTTGCCCTCGGTGAAGTCGTAGACGAACTTCTGATCTTTGTTTTCCGACACGGGTCTCGACTCCTCGAGGACTCGGCTGGCTGCCCTGACGGCCAGGAACATACCCAGATCGAAGGCTTCTGGGTACGTCCACTTGGCCGTCATATGGCCGTAACCACTCGTGCGCCACCGGATCGAAAGTAACCAGTGGGTAAGGGAAACCCCTTGAGAGCCTTCACAACCCGAAGGGAGAGGGGCCAACCGAGGCTTGATCACGCTCGGATGAGCGATCATCGATACATTTGCGTTCAAGTCTTGAACGCTCAAAGGGTGGCACCCAGTGCCACCCTTTGAAAGTCTTACCCGTGACTTCTGTGCTCATCTGAGCGAAACATTGATCATGCGTGGCGTATATCACGCCGCTCCGAGGGCGATTTGTCAGCCTCCGGAGGTGTCCAGCTCGGCGTCCTCGCCCACCCCGGCGCAGTCGTAGGGATCCTTCAACCAGCCTTCGGGCAGGACAACCCGGTTGTTTCCGGACGTCCGGCCGCGCGGACCGTCCGCACTGTCGGGCCAGGGCTGATCCAGATCCAGCTCGCTCAGATGAGCGTCGAGTTCGGCCAGGGAGGAGGTGACCGCCAGCTTCCCCCGCATCTCGGAACCCACCGCGAAGCCCTTGAGGTACCAGGCCACGTGCTTACGGAAGTCGATCACCCCGCGCGCCTCGTCGCCGATCCACTCCCCCAGCAGCTGCGCGTGCCGGTGCATGGTGGCGGCGACCTCGCGCAGGGTGGGCTTGTGGAAGTCCTCCGGGCGGCCCTCGAAGGCCGCCACGAGGTCGTTGAACAGCCACGGCCGCCCCAGGCAGCCGCGCCCCACGACCACGCCGTCGCAGCCGGTCTCGCGGACCATGCGCAGCGCGTCCTCGGCGCACCAGATGTCGCCGTTGCCGAGCACCGGGATCTCGGGCACGTGCTCCTTGAGGCGCGCGATGGCCTCCCAGTCAGCGGTGCCGCCGTAGTGCTGGGCGGTGGTGCGGCCGTGCAGGGCGATGGCGGTGACCCCCTCCTCGACGGCGATCCGGCCGGCGTCGAGGTAGGTGAGGTGCTCGTCGTTGATGCCCTTGCGCATCTTCATGGTCACCGGCAGGTCCCCGGCGCCCGCGACGGCCTCGCGCAGGATCGCGCGCAGCAGGTGGCGCTTGTAGGGCAGGGCCGAGCCGCCGCCCTTGCGCGTGACCTTGGGGACGGGGCAACCGAAGTTGAGGTCGATGTGATCGGCGCGGTCCTCCTCGACGATCATCCGGACGGCCTTGCCGACCGTCGCCGGGTCCACCCCGTACAGCTGGATCGAGCGGGGCTTCTCCGTCGCGTCGAAGTGGATCAGCTGCATGGTCTTCTCGTTGCGCTCGACCAGGGCGCGCGTCGTGATCATCTCGCTCACGAACAGCCCCTTGCCGCCCGAGAACTCGCGGCAGAGCGTACGGAAGGGGGCATTGGTGATCCCGGCCATGGGCGCGAGCACCACCGGGGGCTGCACGGTGTGCGGGCCGATCGCGAGGGGCGGGGGGAGCGTGGTCATCCCCCCATTGTCGCGCATGCCTCGTTCGTTAGTTAGACGTACTATCGGCGCCATGGGTCACATGAGCCACCGGCGGCGCATGCTCGTACTGGCGATCTGCTGTATGAGCCTGCTCATCGTCAGCCTCGACAACACCATCCTGAACGTCGCGCTGCCCTCGATGCGGCAGGAGCTGCACGCCTCGGTCTCGGGGATGCAGTGGACCATCGACGCCTACACGCTGGTCCTGGCCTCGCTGCTGATACTGGCCGGGTCCACCGGGGACCGGATCGGGCGCCGCAAGGTGTTCGCCGCCGGCCTCGTCGTCTTCACGCTGGGCTCGCTGCTCTGCTCGATCGCGCCCAGTCTGGGCTGGCTGGTCGGCTTCCGGGCGGTGCAGGCCGTGGGCGGCTCGATGCTGAACCCGGTCGCCATGTCGATCATCGTCAACACCTTCACCGACCCGAAGGAACGCGCCCGCGCCATCGGCGTCTGGGGCGCGGTGGTGGGCATCTCCATGGCCGCGGGCCCGCTGATCGGCGGGCTGCTGGTGGACACCGTCGGCTGGCGGTCCATCTTCTGGGTCAACCTCCCCGTCGGACTCGCCGCCCTCGTCCTGACCCTGCGCTACATCCCCGAGTCGCGCTCCGAGCGTCCGCGCCGGCCCGACCCGGTGGGCCAGCTGCTGATCATGACCCTGCTCGGCTCGGTGACGTACGGGATCATCGAGGCCCCGGCGAAGGGCTGGACCTCCCCGGTGATCGTCGGCTGCGGCCTCGCCGCCGTCGCCTCGCTGGTCGCGCTGCTGGTCTACGAGCCGCGCCGGAAGGACCCGCTGATCGATCCCCGGTTCTTCCGGAGCGCCCCGTTCAGCGGTGCGACGGTGATAGCGGTGAGCGCGTTCGCCGCCCTGTCCGGCTTCCTCTTCCTGAACACCCTTTACCTCCAGGACGTACGCGGACTGGACGCCCTGGACGCCGGGCTCTACATGCTGCCGATGGCCACCCTCGCCTTCCTGTGCGCGCCCCTGTCCGGGCGGCTGGTCGCGACCCGTGGGCCGCGTCTGCCGTTGCTGGTCGCGGGCGTGACGATGGGGGCGAGCGGGCTGCTGTTCGCGGCGTTCTCGGCCGAGAGCTCCACCACGCTGATGTTCGTCGGGTACGTGCTCTTCGGCATCGGCTTCGGCCTGGTCAACGCCCCGATCACCAATACGGCGGTCTCCGGGATGCCCCGCGCCCAGGCGGGGGTCGCCGCGGCCGTCGCCTCCACCAGTCGCCAGACGGGCGGGGCCTTGGGCGTCGCGGTGATCGGCGCGGTGCTGGCGGCCGGGACGGCGGGCGGCGCGGACTTCACGACGGCGACCCGGCCGGCCTGGTGGATCATCACCGGGTGCGGCGTGCTCGTCCTGCTGGTGGGCGCCGCCACGACCGGGCCTTGGGCCGACGCTACGGCCCGGCGCACAGCCCGCGAGCTGGAGCCGGCCCCGGAACCCGAACCGGCGGGAGCGCCCCCGCGCGTCTGACGTCCCGTCCGGGGGCCTGCTCACGACGAGCCGGCCTCCGGGCGGGGTCCGGGCCGGCGGGCTTGCGGGCTTGCGGGTCTAACCCTCTTGGCAGTCGAACTCGTCCGGCTGCGTGTCGATGCGGGCCAAGAGGCCGGCCAAGAGGTTCCGCTCCTCCTGCGAGAGTCCGGAGAACAGCCCCGACTCGACGGCGTCGAGGGCGGCGTTGGTGCGCCCGAGCCCGGCGGCGCCGGCTTCGGTGATGGCCACGTTGTGGCGGCGCCGGTCGGCCGGGTCGCGGCGGCGCTCGACGAGGCCGTCGCGCTCCAGGTCGTTGAGGATCCCGACCAACACGCTCGGGTCCACCTCCAGCCGCTCGGCGAGCACCCGCTGGCCGATGGGGCCGTCTTCCAGCTGCATCAGGGTCATGGCGTGGCGAGGGGTGAGCCCCGTGGTGTCGAGCGCCTTGCGCATCCGCGTCTGGGTCGCCGCTCCGTGCCAGGCCAGCAGCATGCCCAGCCGCTGTCGTGGGTGCCGGGCTTCCTGTGCTGCCGTCATGTTCCAACCGTAGCAGTCGCGAAATGATTGCGATCTATTAATCATTGATGGTATTCAATGATCTGACATTCTCGATCGTTGGAGACCATCATGTTCATCGCCTACGCCGTCGTCGGCGTGCTGCTCGCGCTCGTCCTCACCGCCTCCGCCACCCTCACGCTGCGACGCTCGGAGCCCGTGATGGCGAACATGCGCGCGGTCGAGGTCCCGGAGGCCTGGCTGCCACGCCTGGCCGCACTCAAGGCCGCGGGCGCGGTGGGCCTGGTCGTCGGGCTCTGGATAGCCCCGATCGGCGTGGCCGCCGCCGCCGGCGTGACCCTCTACTTCATCGGCGCGGTCGTCACCCACCTGCGCGTGAAGCACTACGAACTCGCCCCGGCGGCCGTATTGACCCTCCTCGCGGCGGCGGCGCTGATCCTGCGGATCGCCGCCTGACCCGACGGCGTGAGGACGCGAAGACCTGAGGGCGCGGGGACGCGAAGGTGCAGGACACTGGCGAGTGACAGATATTGAAATCTGTCACTCGTCATGTCATTCTCGATCCATGACCACGAACGAGAACACCTCCGCCGGCGCCACCCCCGCCGCACCCGCCCCTCGCACCCTCGGGTCCACCGGCCCGGCCGTCTTCCCCCTGGGACTCGGCTGCATGGGCATGTCCGCCCTCTACGGGGAGACCGACCGGGCCGAGTCCCTCGCCACCGTCCACGCCTACCTGGAAGCCGCCCCGGAGGGCATGCACACCCTCCTCGACACGGGCGACTTCTACGGGATGGGCCACAACGAGCTGCTCATCAACGAGGCGCTGCGCACCGCCCCCACCGCCGCCCGTGAGCTCGCGCTGACCAGCGTCAAGTTCGGCGCGCTGCGCACGGTCGAGGGCGGCTTCACCGGGTACGACGGTCGGCCCGCCGCCGTCAAGAACTTCCTGGCCTACTCCCTCCAGCGGCTCGGCCGGGACCACATCGACGTCTACCGGATCGCCCGGGTGGACCCGGACGTGCCGATCGAGGAGACGGTGGGCGCCATCGCCGAGGCCGTCCAGGCCGGGCACGTCCGCCACATCGGCCTGTCCGAGGTGGGCGCCGACACCCTGCGCCGGGCCGCCGCCGTGGCCCCGATCTCGGACCTGCAGATCGAGTACTCCCTGCTCTCGCGCGGCATCGAGGAGGAGATCCTCCCGACCGCCCGCGAGCTGGGCATCGGCATCACGGCGTACGGGGTGCTGTCCCGGGGCCTGATCAGCGGGCACTTCGCCCGGGACCGCGCCCTGGCCCCGGGAGACTTCCGCGGGATGAGCCCCCGCTTCCAGGGCGAGAACCTGGACCGCAACCTCGACCTGGTCGAGGCGCTGCGCAAGGTGGCCGGGGACAAGGGTGTGAGCGTCGCCCAGACCGCCATCGCCTGGGTGCTCGCACAGGGCCCGCGCCACGGTGTGGACATCGTGCCGCTGGTCGGCGCTCGGCGCCGTGACCGGCTGACGGAGGCCCTGGGATCCCTCCGGGTGGAGCTGAGCGCGGCCGACCTGGCCGCCATCGAGGAGGCGGTCCCGGCCGGGTCCGCGGCCGGCGAGCGCTACCCGGCCGCCCAGATGGCCCACCTCGACAGCGAGCACTGAGCGGACGGTACGGTCGTCCCATGCCCCCCGCCGCTGCCGAGCCCCTGACCCCCGAGCGCATCCTCGAAACCACCGAGGAGGTGCTGCGCCGCTTCGGCCCCACCAAGGCCACCGTGGTGGACGTGGCCCGGGCCCTGGGCGTCAGCCACGGCAGCGTCTACCGGCACTTCCCGTCGAAGTCGGCGCTGCGCGAGGCCGTGACGGACCGCTGGCTCGCCAAGAGCGTGATCGTGCTCGAAACGATCGCCTCCGCTCCGGCCGAGACGGCCCCCTCCAAGCTGGAGGCGTGGCTGGAGGCCCTCTTCGAGGCCAAGCGGAAGAAGGCCGGGGCCGATCCGGAGCTGTTCGCCACGTACACGGTGCTGCTCGCCGAGAACAGCGGCGTGGTCGACGCCCACTTGAGCGAGCTGATCGACCAGTTGGTCCGGATCATCGGGGAAGGCGTCGCCGCCGGCACGCTGGCCGCACCCGACGTCCCGGCCGCCGCCCGCGCCGTCTTCGACGCCACCGGGCGCTTCCACGATCCGCAGTACGCCGCCGACTGGCTCTCGCCCACGATCATCACCGAGTTCGAGGCGGTCACCGCACTCATCGTGCGGGGTCTGCGCGCCTGAGGGATTCCACCCGTCCGGGACGGGCCTGACGGAGCCGGCCTGTCCGGAACTGGCCCGTCCGGACAGCTTGGAGATCATTTTGGACGGGATGCCCTTGTCCTGTCCCTGTCGCCTCTTTACGTTCCCCCTACCGCACATCATCGGGCACGTCCCAGGGGGAACCTTGTCAGCGCACGAATCTCAGGCAGCAACACCCACGCAACCCGCGCGTTCGGGGGTGGCCACGGCGATCGGCTGGATTCTGACGATCGGCCTCAACGTGGTCGCGCCGATCCTCACCTTCAACACGCTCACCCAGGACCACGGCTGGAGCGATTTCTCGGCCCTGCTCCTCAGCGGTATCTGGCCGGTCCTCGACAGCGTCGTCCACGTGGCCTGGCGCCGCAAGCTCGACGAGTTCGCCATCGTGACCCTGGTCTTCCTGGTGATCACGGCGTTCGTGACGCTCGTCGGCGCCCACACGGCCCGGACCCTGCTGATCAAGGACTCGGCGGTGACCGGGCTGTTCGGCGCGCTCTGCCTCGCCACCCTGCTGACCCCGCGGCCGTTGATGTTCTACTTCGGCCGCAAGTTCGGCACGGACGGCACCAAAGAGGGCGTGGCCTACTTCAACAGCCTGTGGCGGTACCCCGATTTCCGCAGGGCGATGCGGCGGATGAGCACCGTCTGGGGCGTGGCCTACCTCATCGAGGCCACGCTGCGCGTGGTGCTCGCCTTCGTACTGCCCACGGCCACGATGGTCACCCTGAGCCCGTTCCTCATCTACGGGTTCCTCGGCGGCCTGATCGTGTGGACCGTCCGCTACTCGAAGCGGACCCAGGCCGAGGGCGAGGCCCGGGCGGCGGCCGCCCTGGCGGAGGCCTCCGGGGCCGGCGCGGCGCCCGCGTGACGACGGGGCCGCGGTCGCGCGGCCCCCGGACACGCCGGTGGCCCGGTGCGCTGATCGCGCACCGGGCCACCGGTCGTTCAAGCGAAGCGGTCCGACAGTCCGACAGGACTAGCAGCCGAGCAGGCGGCTGGCCAGGTAGGACTGGATCTGGTCCAGGGAGACGCGCTCCTGCTTCATGGTGTCGCGCTCGCGCACGGTCACCGCGTTGTCGTCGAGGGTGTCGAAGTCGACGGTGACGCAGAACGGCGTACCGATCTCGTCCTGACGACGGTAGCGGCGGCCGATGGCGCCCGCGTCGTCGAACTCGATGTTCCAGTTCTTGCGCAGGTCGGCGGCGAGACCCTTGGCCTTCGGCGACAGCTGCGCGTTGCGCGACAGCGGCAGCACGGCGACCTTGATCGGGGCCAGGCGCGGGTCGAAGCGCATCACGGTGCGCTTCTCCATGACGCCCTTGGCGTTCGGGGCCTCGTCCTCGTTGAACGCGTCGAGCATGAAGGCGAGCATCGCGCGGTTCACACCGGCCGCGGGCTCGATGACGTACGGGGTGTAGCGCTCACCGGCCTCCTGGTCGAAGTAGGTGAGGTCCTGGCCCGAGGCCGCCGAGTGCGCCTTGAGGTCGAAGTCGGTGCGGTTGGCGACGCCTTCGAGCTCGGAGAACTCGTTGCCACCGAAGTTGAAGCGGTACTCGATGTCGGCGGTGCGCTTCGAGTAGTGGGAGAGCTTCTCCTTCGGGTGGTCGTACCAGCGGATGTTCTCCTCACGGATGCCGAGGTCGCGGTACCAGTTCCACCGCTCCTGCATCCAGTACTCCTGCCACTGCTCGTCCTCGCCCGGCTTGACGAAGAACTCCATCTCCATCTGCTCGAACTCGCGGGTGCGGAAGATGAAGTTGCCGGGCGTGATCTCGTTGCGGAAGGACTTGCCCATCTGCGCGATGCCGAAGGGCGGCTTCTTGCGGGAAGTCGTCTGCACCTGGGCGAAGTTGGTGAAGATGCCCTGGGCGGTCTCCGGACGCAGGTAGGCCTTCGAGCCGGTGTCCTGGGTCGGGCCGAGGTGGGTCTCCAGCATGCCGGAGAACTGCTTGGGCTCGGTGAACTGGCCCTTCACACCGCAGTTGGGGCAGTTGATGTCGGCAAGACCGTTGGCGGCCGCGCGGCCGTGCTTGGCCTCGTACGCCTCTTCCAGGTGGTCGGCGCGGTGACGCTTGTGACAGGAGGTGCACTCGGTCAGCGGGTCCGAGAAGGTCGCCACGTGGCCGGAGGCCACCCAGACCTCCGGGGCCAGGATGACGGAGGAGTCGATGCCGACGATGTCCTCACGCCCGGTGACCATGGCCTTCCACCACTGACGCTTGATGTTCTCCTTCAGCTCGACACCGAGCGGGCCGTAGTCCCAGGCGGCCTTGGAGCCGCCGTAGATCTCACTGCACGGGAAAACGAAGCCAC
Source organism: Streptomyces sp. NPDC088097 (assembly GCF_044741845.1). NCBI lineage: Bacteria > Bacillati > Actinomycetota > Actinomycetes > Kitasatosporales > Streptomycetaceae > Streptomyces > Streptomyces sp. NPDC088097. Next base: position 183,057 of record NZ_JBIUTJ010000009.1, on the reverse strand, counting down.
GGCGCTTGCTCAGGCTGACGATGGTTTCGATCTTGTCGGCGGCCACGGTGCTCTCTTCATTACGAGGACGAACGGCGAAGACTCCAGGTTACCGGCGCCCTCACCCCCCCTATCAAATCGGGGGACCCTTCAACGGACCCCGGCAGTCCGCTCACCTGGCTTTTTGACAATCGTTTCCATCTTTGATGAAAATGGATGTCATGAACGTACGCCGCCTCATACCCGCCGCCGCCCTCGCCGGAGCCGTCGCCCTCGGCGCCACGGCCCTCACCGCCTGCTCCGGCGCCGCCGGTGGCGGCAAGGACGCGGACGGCAGGTTGGCCGTGACGGCGTCGTTCTATCCGATGCAGTTCCTCGTGGAGCGGATCGGCAAGGACCACGTGAAGGTCGACTCCCTGACCAAGCCGGGCGTCGAACCGCACGACCTGGAGATCACCCCGCGACAGACCTCGCGGCTCGCCGCGTCCGACGTGGTGGTCTACCTCAAGAGCCTCCAGCCCGCCGTGGACAAGGCGGTCGAGCAGTCCGGCGTGAAGAACGTCGTCGACGCCGCCGCCCTCACCACCCTGGAGACCCACTCCTCCACCGCCGGTCACGACGGCCACGGCCACGCGGCCGAGGGCGACGGGCACGACCACGGCGAGGCCGGCACCGACCCGCACGTCTGGCTCGACCCGACCAAGTACGCGGAGATCGCCAAGGGCGTGGGCGCGGCCCTGGAGAAGGCCGACCCGGACCACGCCGCCGACTACAAGAAGAACACCGACGGGGTGGTCGCCGAGCTGGGCGCCCTGGACACCGAGTTCAAGGACGGCCTGAAGAACACGGCCTCCCGGACCTTCATCACCACGCACGCCGCCTTCGGCTACCTCGCCGAGCGCTACGGCCTGGAGCAGCAGGGCATCTCCGGCGTCGACCCCGAGGCCGAGCCCAGCCCGGCCCGGATGAAGGAACTCCAGGCCGTCGCCAAGACCGACCACGTGACCACCGTCTTCTTCGAGGCGCTGGCCAGCGACAAGACCGCCAAGTCCCTCGCGAAGGACACCGGTCTGAAGACCGACGTCCTCGACCCGCTCGAGGGAATCACCGACACGTCCCAGGGCGCTGACTACTTCGAGGTCATGCGGTCCAACCTGAAGAACCTCCAGAAGGCACTCGGGAGCAAGTAATGGCAGTAACGGAGGCGCGCGCCATGCAGTCCACGCCGCAACAGGCCCCGGACGACACCGTCATATCCCTGCGCGGGGCGACGGCCTCGCTCGGCTCGCGCCCCGTGCTGCGCGGGGTCGACCTCACCGTCCGGCGCGGTGAGGTCGTCGCGCTGCTCGGCGCCAACGGCTCGGGCAAGTCCACGGCCGTGCGCGCCGTGGTCGGGCAGGTCCCGCTGACCGACGGCGAACTGTCCCTCTTCGGCACCGACTTCAAGCGCTTCCGGCAGTGGTCGCGGATCGGTTACGTCCCCCAGCGCACCACCTCGGCCGGCGGCGTGCCCGCCACCGTCCGCGAGGTCGTCTCCTCCGGCCGGCTGGCCCGCTCCCGCTTCGGCCTGCTGCGCAAGGCCGACCGGGCCGCCGTCGAGCACGCCCTGTCCCAGGTGGACATGGAGGACCACGCCGACGCCTCGGTCAACGCCCTCTCCGGCGGTCAGCACCAGCGCGTGCTCATAGCCCGGGCGCTCGCCGCCGAACCCGAACTCCTGATCATGGACGAGCCGATGGCGGGCGTGGACCTGATCAACCAGGAGGTGCTGGCGAGCGCCGTGCGCCGCCAGGTGGCCGTCGGAACCACCGTCCTGCTCGTCCTGCACGAGCTGGGCCCCCTGGAGCCCCTGATCGACCGGGCCGTCGTCCTGCGCGACGGCTGCGTCACGCACGACGGCCCGCCCCCCGAGGCCCTCGGGCAGCACGCCCTGCCGGGCCACGACCACGTACACCCCCACTCGGCGCACGGCGCCGAACCCCTGCGGACGGGACTGCTGAGCTGATGGGCCTCCTCAACGACCCCTTCATGGTGCGCGCGCTGATCGCCGCCGCGCTGGTCGGCGTGACCGCGCCCGCGATCGGCACGTACCTGGTCCAGCGCCGTCAGGCGATCATGGGCGACGGCCTCGGTCACGTCGCGATGACCGGTGTGGCGCTCGGCCTCGTCATGAACACCAGCCCGGTGTGGATGGCCACCCTCGTGGCGGTCGTCGGCGCGGTCGGCATGGAAGTGATCCGCTCCCGCGGCCGGACCAGCGGGGACGTCGCCCTGTCCCTGCTGTTCTACGGCGGCCTGGCGGGCGGCGTGATGATCATCAACGTCGGCGGCGGCTCCACCGCCAAGCTCCTCGGCCCGATGTTCGGCTCGATCACCCTGGTCCAGGCCGAGGACGTCGTCGCGATGGCGATCCTGACCGCCTTCGTCCTCGCCGTCACCATCGGTCTGCGCCGTCAGCTCTTCGCCGTCTGCCAGGACGAGGAGTTCGCCAAGGTCACCGGCCTGCCCGTGCGCGCCCTGAACCTGCTGATCGCGATCACCGCCGCCGTCACCGTCACCGTCGCCATGCGCATCGTGGGCCTGCTGCTGGTCAGCGCCATGATGGTGATCCCCGTCGCCGCCGCCCAGCGGCTCACCCGCGGTTTCGCCGCGACCCTGGGCCTGGCCATCGCGATCAGCCTCGGCGTCTCCCTGGCCGGCACGACCGTCACGTACTACGTGGACGCGCCCTCCGGCGCCACGATCGTGCTGCTCGCCATCGCCGTGTTCATCGTGCTGACGGGACTGTCCGCGCCCCTGGCCCGACGCCGGGCGAACGCGGCGCGCGCCGCCGAGGAAGTCTGCACCCATGGCGACGTGAAGGTCTGAGGAGGGCGGCCGCCTGGCACAATGAGCCGAGGCCGAAACGAGGAGGAACCGGTGGCGACTGCGCCTGGCGAGACGAATACCGCGCCAGTACGAGGACGGTCCACCCGGCAGCGGGCCGCCGTCGCGGCGGCGCTGGACGAGGTGGACGAGTTCCGCAGCGCCCAGGAACTGCACGACATGCTCAAGCACCGCGGTGACTCCGTGGGCCTGACCACGGTCTACCGGACCCTCCAGTCCCTCGCCGACGCCGGCGAGGTCGACGTGCTGCGCACCAGTGACGGCGAGTCCGTCTACCGGCGCTGCTCCACCGGGGACCACCACCACCACCTGGTCTGCCGCAAGTGCGGCAAGGCGGTGGAGGTGGAGGGCCCGGCAGTGGAGAAGTGGGCCGAGTCCATCGCGGCCGAGCACGGCTACGTGAACGTGGCCCACACCGTCGAGATCTTCGGCACCTGCGCGGACTGCGCGGCCGCGGGCTAGGTCAATACCGCTGGGCCGTCCGGAGACGGCCCGGCGGATCAGCCCGTCGAGCCCTCGGACTGGTTCGGGACGGCTCCACCGAAGCGGCGGTCGCGCTGGGCGTACTCCAGGCAGGCCGCCCAGAGGTTGCGGCGGTCGAAGTCCGGCCACAGCACGTCCTGGAAGACCATCTCGGCGTACGCGCTCTGCCACAGCAGGTAGTTGGAGGTGCGCTGCTCACCGGACGGCCGCAGGAACAGGTCCACGTCCGGCATGTCCGGGTAGTACATGTACTTCGCGAGGGTCTTCTCGTTGACCTTGGACGGGTCCAGCCGGCCCGCCGCCACGTCCCGGGCGATGGCCTGCGCCGCGTCCGCGATCTCGGCGCGGCCGCCGTAGTTCACGCAGAAGTAGAGCGTCATGGCGTCGTTGTCGACGGTCTGCTCCTGGGCCACCTGGAGCTCCTGGACGACCGACTTCCACATCTTCGGCATGCGGCCGACCCAGCGGATCCGGATGCCCAGCTCGTTCATCTCGTCGCGGCGGCGGCGGATGACGTCCCGGTTGAAGTTCATGAGGAAGCGGACCTCGTCGGGCGAGCGCTTCCAGTTCTCGGTCGAGAAGGCGTACAGGGAGAGGTTCTTGACGCCCATCTCCAGGCAGCCCTTGAGCACGTCGAGGACGACTCCCTCGCCGACCTTGTGGCCCTCGGTGCGCGGCAGGCCGCGCTCCTTGGCCCAGCGCCCGTTGCCGTCCATGACGATGGCCACGTGGTTCGGGACCAGCTCGCCGGGGATCTTCGGCGGGCGCGCACCGGACGGGTGCGGCTCGGGAACCTTGTACTCGCGGCGAGAACGTCCCAGAATCCCGCGTCGTGCCATGTGCCCAGCTCCTATTTCTCGACGTATCGCAGGGAGCGTAGCCCGCGCTCCAGATGCCAGTGCAAATAGGCCGAGACCAGCCCGCTGCCCTCCCGCACGTGGCGCGCCTCGCAGGCGTCGGCGTGCTTCCAGTCGCCCGTCAGCAGCGCGCTGAGCAGTGCGACGGCCTCCGACGAGGGTACGACGGAGCCGGGGACGCGGCAGTCTCCGCATATGACCCCGCCCGCGGCGACGGAGAAGTGCCGGTTGGGTCCGTGGATCCCGCACTTCGCGCAGTCCTCGAAGCTGGGCGCGTAGCCGTTGACGGCGAGGGAGCGCAGCAGGAAGGCGTCGAGGATGAGGTGCGGCTCGTGTTCGCCGCGCGAGAGGGTGCGCAGGGCGCCGACGAGCAGCAGGTACTGCTGTACGGAAGGCTCGCCCTCGTTCTCGGTGAAGCGTTCGGCGGTCTCCAGCATCGCGGTGCCGGCGGTGTAGCGGGCGTAGTCGGTGACGATGCCGTTGCCGTACGGGGCGATGATCTCGGTCTGGGTGCACAGGGGGAGGCTGCGGCCGATCAGCTCGCTGCCCCGGGCGAAGAACTGCACGTCGGCGTGGGAGAAAGGTTCCAGCCGGGCGCCGAACTTGGACTTCGTGCGACGCACTCCGCGCGCGACGGCGCGCACGCGGCCGTGGCCCCGGGTGAGCAGCGTGATGATGCGGTCCGCCTCGCCCAGCTTCTGGGTGCGCAGCACGATGCCGTCGTCGCGGAACAGACTCATGCGCCCATTGTCACCTGTTCGAGCCCCCCTCCGGGGACAGCGCCGGCCCCCGCCCGGACGGATCCGGACGGGGGCGGCACCCCTTGGGAGGTTCTGGGGAGGTGGATCAGGAGGCGGGGGCTCCCGCTCCGTCCGCCTGCTCGGCCGTCTTCACCGAAGCCGGGGCCGAAGCCGGGGCCGGGGCGGGAGCCGTGGCCGTGGCCACCGGGGCCGGTGCGGTGAGCGGTGACGCCGCCGAGGCGGGGGCCACGACCGGGGGCTCGGCGGCCTGGGCGGGCACGGCGCCCTGCGGGACGTTGTGGGCGTCGCCCTTGGTCAGGCCGTTGAAGAGGAGGTTCATGACGATCGCGGCGGTGGCACCGAGGGTCACACCGCTGTTGAGCAGGGAGGAGAGGTCCGCGCTCATGTGCTTCTCGAAGAAGGCCGGGACGGTGGCCGGGAAGAGGGCGAAGGCGAGGGAGACGCCGACGATGAGGGCGTTCTTCTCCTCCTTCAGGTCCACCTTGCCGAGGGTCTGGATGCCGGCGAGGGCGACCATGCCGAACATCACGGTGGCGGCGCCGCCGAGCACACCGGGCGGGATCGCGGCGACGATCGCGGCGGCCTTCGGCAGCATGCCCAGGATGATCATGAAGACACCGGCGGCCACGACCACGAAGCGGCTCTTGACCTTGGTGACCCGGACCAGTCCGACGTTCTCGGCGAAGGCCACGTACGGGAAGGAGTTCAGCAGACCGCCGATGGCCGTCGCGGCGCCGTCGGCGCGCAGGGCGCGGGCCACGGTCTCGCTGTCGATGTCCTTGCCGACGATCTCGCCGACGGCGTAGGTGTCACCGGTGGTCTCGACCATGGTGATCAGCATGACGATCAGCATGAGGAAGATCGGGAACCATTCGAACTTCGGGGCGCCGAAGTGGAAGGGCGTGGTGACGCCGACCCAGTGGGAGGCGCTGACCGCGTCGAACTTCGCGTCGCCCAGGACGAAGGCGAGCAGCGTGCCGCCGACCAGGCCGAGCAGGACCGCGATGCTGGCCAGGAACTTGCCGCCCAGGCGCATCACCAGCAGGACGAAGAGCATGGTGCCGGCCGCGTAGGCGAGCTGGCCCGGGTCGCCGCCGTCGCCGACCAGCGGGGCTCCGCCGACGGTGTCCTTGAGGGCCACCGGGAGGAGCACGATGCCGAGGATGGTGATGACGGTGCCGGTGACCACCGGCGGGAAGATCGACATCACCGCGCGGAAGGCCTTGGCGGGCAGCCAGGCGAAGGCGAAGGTGGCGAGGCCCGCCGTGATGACGGCGCCGTAGATGACCAGGAGGGCCGCCGTTCCCCCGCCGGCGCCCAGACCGATGGCGATCATCGGGGAGACGGCCGTGAAGGTCACGCCCTGGATGATCGGCAGCCGGGCGCCGACCCTCCCGATGCCCCAGGCCTGGATGATCGAGGCGATGCCGCAGGTGAAGAGGTCCGCGTTGATCAGGTAGACGAGCTGTTCAGGGCTCAGCTTGAGCGCGCTGCCCACGATGATCGGAACGATCACCGCGCCGGCGTAGAACGCGAGTACGTGCTGGAAGCCGTACAGCGCGAGCTTGGGGAGGGGGAGCACCTCGTCGACCGGGTGCGTGCTCTGCTCTCCGTTGTCGGAGAGCCGGGCGGCGACACGTGCCATCTCTGCCTTGCCCTTCAAAGAGGTAGGTGAGTGAGAGGAATCTGGTGGTCCCTCGGCCGGAGTGGGTCGTCAACCCGTTGGTCCGCCGAGGTCGTCAGTGGGAACACGCCGATCGAAGCGCCGCTGTGTTTCCGGCGGTGTCTCGTCGTGTGACCGGAATTGAACGCCTGTGGGTGGGCTCACACATATCGTCGACTTCGACAAAGTGTTGACGTTCCGGGACATCCGATCTGGAGGTTCCTCCCATGGCGCGGACCCCGGGGCGGGGGGTATGGGCGCCGGAGCGAAACGTCCCCGCCTTTCGCCGCGCCGACGCGCACCGCACCCGCCCTGACAGGCCCGGACGGCGTTCGCACGCCGTCGGCCGCGCACGGGCGAGCGCATGGTTCCGGCCGTCCAAGGCGTGGATGGTTCCCGACGGAAGGATGTGCTCCACCCGCCGGGGCGGGTCGTCAGGGGCTCTGTTTCACGCCTGTGAGGCCGGATCGTTACCTCTGGCGCGGCTCTTTCGGCCGGTTTCGGATGCGGAAGGGGCGGGTGGGGTCCCACTGCGTGAGACGGACCCCCGCCGGGCACGCGAACGGGCCCGGCGGGGAGTCCCCCACCGGGCCCGGAAACCCGCCTTCGCGTACGGGGCCTACGGCGCGCGGACCGCCGAGAGCAGGCCGGCGACCTCGTCCGAGCCCATCCGCAGCGCCGCCCCGACGGTGGCCAGCACCTCGCGCTCGGCCGGGATGTAGGGGCCGTCGGCCAGGGCCACGCGGGCGCCCTGGAGCAGGATCGACTCCCGCCCCGGGCCCGCCAGGTGCGGGGCCAACGGTTCCAACGCCTCGTGCAGCTCGATCGCCAGCGAGGCCCCGCAGCACTCGGGCCCGTCGTAGAGGCCCAGCCGGCCCTCGTCGGTCGCCAGCGCCTCCACGAGGGACTCCAGCTGCTCCTCGGTGCAGTCCTGGAAGCCGGCGCCCCGTACGGCCGACACGGCCGCCTCCAGGGCGCTGTGCGAGGTGGTGCCGCCGGCCGCCAGGACGGCCAGGGTCACCGTGTGCACGGCGTCCCGCAGCAGCGAGGAGAAGCGGGTGGTCGTGAGGTGGTCGAGCACCTCGGTGCCGAAGCGCTCGCGGCAGGCCTGGCATTCGATGACGGGCTCGGCCTCCCCGCGCGGCAGCACGGGCACTCCGAGCACGGTGAGCCGGCGCCGCCCGGTGCGCCGTCGGTAGTTGCGGTCACCACCGCAGCCCGGGCAGAAGAACTCCCCGTCGCCCACGGTGCTCCAGGTGGTACGGATGCCCCAGGCCTTCCGGCCGTCCCGACCCCGAACTGGCAGCACGTCACACCTCCGTAACGCCCCCGTCGCCCTTGGGACGACGGGAGGGACCCCCACGGCAACATCGCCGGGTTGGCGTGATGTTAGCCACATCGATGCGGATGTGTCAGGCGTGTGACAGGACAACCTCGTCCGGGGACCCGTAGTTGGCCGATCCGCGCCCCCCGTTCACGCCCCCCGCGCAGGCCTCCGGGGCCCGGGAACGACGCGGCCCCGCCCCTCCGTGAAGGAGGAGCGGGGCTCTCATGCGTACGGGATCAGCGGCCCGCGCGGTTGACGGCCGAGATGACCGCCTTCAGGGAGGCGCGGGTGGTGTTGGCGTCGGTGCCGATGCCCCACAGGACGCGGCCGTCGATCGCGCACTCGATGTACGAGGCGGCCACGGCCGAGGCGCCCTCGCTCATGGTGTGCTCGGTGTAGTCCAGCAGGCGGGCGTCGATGCCGATGCCGGCCAGCGCGTCGAAGAAGGCCGAGATCGGACCGTTGCCGGTGCCGTTCAGGACCGAGTCCACGCCGTCCACGACCGCCTCGACGGTCAGCGTGTCCGTGCCGTCCTTGTCGGTGGCGGTCGAGCCGGAGCGCAGCTGGATGCGGCCCCACGGGTTCTGCGGGTTGGGCAGGTACTCGTCCTGGAAGACGTTCCAGATCGCCTGCGGCGTGACCTCGCCGCCCTCGGCGTCGGTCTTGGCCTGGATGATCCGCGAGAACTCGATCTGCATGCGGCGCGGCAGGTCCAGCTTGTGGTCGTTCTTCAGGACGTACGCGATGCCGCCCTTGCCGGACTGCGAGTTGACCCGGATGACCGCCTCGTAGGAGCGGCCGACGTCCTTCGGGTCGATCGGCAGGTAAGGGACCGCCCACTCGATGTCGTCGACGGTCTTGCCGGCGGCGGCCGCGTCGGCCTCCATGGCGTCGAAGCCCTTCTTGATGGCGTCCTGGTGGGAGCCGGAGAAGGCGGTGTAGACCAGGTCGCCCGCGTAGGGGTGGCGCGGGTGGACCTCCATCTGGTTGCAGTACTCGCTCGTGCGACGGATCTCGTCGATCTGCGAGAAGTCGATCTGCGGGTCGATGCCCTGCGAGAACAGGTTCATGCCCAGGGTGATCAGGTCCACGTTGCCGGTGCGCTCGCCCTGCCCGAACAGGCAGCCCTCGATGCGGTCGGCGCCGGCCATCAGGGCCAGCTCGGCGGCGGCGACGGCCGTGCCGCGGTCGTTGTGCGGGTGCACCGAGATGCAGATGTGCGCGCGGCGGGTCAGGTTGCGACCCATCCACTCGAAGCGGTCCGCGTGGGTGGAGGGCGTGGAGCGCTCCACGGTGGCGGGCAGGTTCAGGATGATCTCGCGGCCCTCGGCCGGCTGCCAGACGTCACAGACGGCCTCGCAGACATCCAGGGCGAAGTCCAGCTCGGTGTCGGTGAAGATCTCCGGGCTGTACTGGTAGCCGAAGATGGTCTCCGGTCCCAGCAGCTTGTCGGCGTACTCCATGACCAGCCGGGTGCCGTCGACGGCGATCTGCTTGATCTGCTCCTTCGAGCCGCGGAAGACCACGCGGCGGAAGGTCGGGGCGGTCGCGTTGTACAGGTGCACGGTGGCCCGGTGGGCGCCGATCAGCGACTCCACGGTCCGCTCGATCAGGTCCTCGCGGGCCTGGGTCAGTACGGAGATGGTGACGTCGTCCGGAATCGCGCCCTCTTCGATGATGGAGCGCACGAAGTTGAAGTCGGTCTCGCCGGAGGACGGGAAGCCGACCTCGATCTCCTTGTAGCCCATGCGCACCAGCAGGTCGAACATCTCGCGCTTGCGGGCGGGGGTCATCGGGTCGATCAGCGACTGGTTGCCGTCCCGCAGGTCCGTGGACAGCCAGCGGGGGGCCTTGGTGACGCGGGCGTCCGGCCAGGTGCGGTCCGGGATGTCCACCTGCTCGTAGGAGCCGTACTTGTGGATCGGCATCCCGGAGGGCTGCTGGGAGTGGGTCGCGTTCGTGATGGGCGTGGGGCGACCGACAAAAGGCTGCTGGCTCATGGCGTTGGGCTCCTCGCGTGTCCGCGTGTAGTTCGCTGGAACGGCCGACGGCGGTCGAAGAACCGCAACACCAAACTCCGCGGGGAGGGGGTCGGCCTACGACTACAGACCCTCGCCGCGGCAGCTAAGGAGAAGCAGCCCGAAACGCATGATGGGCCGAGCCTAGCCGAGCCGCGCGGTGACGCGAGGACCTGTTTCAGTATGCAAGACCCCGAGGTCCGATTTACACCCTTTGTGAACTAAGCCTCTTTTGGTAGCTGGAGGTCCGGTGGAGGTCAGGTCGATCCGTCAACGCGGCGCGGCCGCTTTCAGACAGTCGAATGAATCATGGTCGCGGCTAGTGACACAGCCGTGACGCACTGCCACATTGCCGGGCATGGACGTCTCCCTTTCTCCTGGTCACCCCGCCCGTCATCCCGTCTTCTGCACCGTCGTGCCCCCGCACCTGCTCGACAAGGCCGCCCGGTCCGATGACGCCGCCCGGGCCGACGCCGCTCAGCGGACGCTCGAACAGGACGCCTTCCTGCGGACCCGGCGCCGGATCAGCACCGTCCGCGGGGTCGTCGTCCCCACGGCGGACGAGCCGGTCCCGGACCATCCGCTGCGGACCGTGTACGACGCCGGGCACCGCACCCGACTGCCCGGGACGAAGGTCCGCGCGGAGGGCTCCGAGCCGAGCGCCGACGCCACCGTCAACCGCGCCTACGCCGGGCTCGGGGCCACGTACGAGCTGTTCCTCAAGGGCTTCGGGCGGCGCTCGATCGACGGTTCGGGGCTGCCGCTGGACGCCAGCGTGCACTACGGCGAGGACTACAACAACGCCTTCTGGGACGGGCAGCAGATGGTCTTCGGCGACGGGGACGGGGACCTGTTCCTCGACTTCACCGTGTCGGTCGACGTCATCGGGCACGAGCTGACCCACGGGGTCACCCAGTACACGGCGAACCTCGACTACCACGGACAGTCCGGGGCGCTCAACGAGTCGATGTCCGACGTCTTCGGCTCGCTCATCAAGCAGTACGCGCTCGGCCAGAGCGCCGACCAAGCGGACTGGCTGATCGGCGCCGGGCTGCTCGGCCCGAACGTCACCGGCGTCGCGCTGCGGTCGATGAAGGCGCCCGGGACCGCGTACGACGACGACGAGCTGGGCAGGGACCCGCAGCCCGCCACGATGGACGGCTACGTCACCACCTCGCGCGACAACGGCGGGGTCCACATCAACTCCGGCATCCCCAACCACGCCTTCTACCTGGCGGCGACGGAACTGGGCGGAAAGGCCTGGGAGCGGGCCGGGCAGCTCTGGTACGACACCCTGACCGGCGGCGAGCTGGGCTCCAGGGCGGACTTCGCGGAATTCGCCCGGCTGTCCACGGCGGCGGCCGTGACCCGGTACGGGGACGGCGGCGCCGAGCACCGGGCCCTGCAGAAGGCGTGGGCGACCGTGGGCCTGGGGTAGGACCCCCCTCATGCGGATCGAAGTGGTGCGGACGGGCGGCTTCGCCGGGATCGAGCGCCGGGCCGAGGTGGACACCTCGGGCCGCCCCGACGAGGACGAGTGGCGGGCGCTGGCCCTGCTCGCCCTGCGGCCCGACCCGGAGCGGGCGCCGGGCCCGGGCGGGGTCCGGGACGGGTTCTCGTACCGGATCACCGTGGACGGCCGGACGGTGTCCTGCCGGGACCCGCACCTCTCGGACGCCCAGCGGAGCCTGATCACACGGGTGCTCAAGGAGGGTGCGTAGGCCGTCCCCGGCTGCCCAATATGGGATGCCCCGGTCGGCCGGGTTTTGCTTGGATGACCGCATGACCACAACGATCTTGGACACGCTGGAGCAGTACTACGACACCGTCCCCCGCCGGGGCGGTGCGCGGGGCGAGGACTTCGGGCCGCTGACCCTGTTCGTACAGGAGGGGCAGGGCTGGCCCTACTACGCGCGGCCCACCCCCGGGGCCGGGCCCGCCACCGCGGCCGACGTACGGCGGGTGCTGGAGCGGCAGCGGGAGTTGAAGCTCCCGGAGGCCTTCGAGTGGGTGGCCGAAACCAGCCCCTCCCTGCGGGCCCCGGTGGAAGCGGCCGGGCTGGAGGTCCACGAGCACCCGCTCATGGTCCTGGACCCCGACGCGCAACCCCTCCCCCCGCACCCCGACGTACGCCTCCTCGGCCCGGCCGACCCCCTGCTGCTGGCCGCCGTGACGGTGCCGGCGCTGGGCTTCGCCGCTCCGGGCACCGCCCTGGGCGAGGCGGGCCCGGCGGAACTGGCGCGGGCACAGGAGGATCCGTCCGCGCCGGCCCGCCGGGACCGGGTGTCGGACATGCTCGCGCGGAACCTCACGGGCATGGCGGCGGCCGTCCGCGACGGGGTCGTGCTCTGCTCCGGCCAGTACAACCCGGTCGGCGGGGTCGCCGAGGTCGTGGCGGTCGCCACCCTGCCGGCCGCCCGGCGCCAGGGGCTGGCCCTCGGGGTGACGGCGGCGCTGGTCGCGCACGCCCTCGCGGCCGGCGCCGGGACGGTGTTCCTGTCGGCGGGGGACGAGGACGTGGCCCGGATATACGCCCGGGCCGGTTTCCGCCGAGCGGGAACGGCCCTGATCGCGGAGCCGCCCGCGCAGGGGTAGCCGTACGCGGCGGTGGGCCCCGGGGAGCACGTGGGCGGCGCATTTTGCCGGAACGGCAAGGATGTTTGCCCCGGCGTCGGGGCGGGCGGAGCATCGGGGGCGTCCGTACCGCCAGCGCCGAGGAGGCCGACGTGCCCGAGCACGCCCACACGCAGCAGCACGACCAGCACCAGCAGCACGACCACGGCAGCGCGCCCACCGGCGAGGTCGGCCAGGAGTTCTGGGACGGCCGCTACCGCGAGAGCGACCGCATCTGGAGCGGCGAGGCCAACGCGGCCCTGGTCCGGGAGGCCTCCGACCTGGAGCCCGGTCGGGCCCTGGACCTCGGCTGCGGCGAGGGCGGCGACTCCGTCTGGCTGGCCCGGCGCGGCTGGCGGGTCACGGCCACCGACATCTCCGAGGTGGCCTTGGAGCGGACGGCCGAGCACGCCGCCGGCGCGGGGGTCGGCGATCTGGTGGAGTGCGAGCACCACGACCTGACCGCGACCTTCCCCCGGGGGGAGTTCGACCTGGTGTCGGCCTGCTTCCTGCACTCGTACGGGGACTTCCCCCGCGACCGGATCCTGCGGACGGCGGCCTCCGCAGTGGCCCCCGGCGGGGTACTGCTGGTGGTCGGCCACGGAGGCTGGGCGCCCTGGCAGGAAGACAGGCCGCAGGCGCACTTCCCGACCCCCGACGAGGTCCTCGCGCAGTTGGAGCTGCCCGAGGGCACCTGGGAGGTGCTGCTCGCGGAGGAACACGAACGGGTCCAGAACATGCCTGACGGCACGCCCGGGACCCGTACGGACAACGCGTTGAAGGTGCGGCGGCTCCCCTGACGGGTGGCCGCCCGGAGGATCAGAAGCCGAGCTTGCGCAGCTGCTTGGGGTCGCGCTGCCAGTCCTTCGCGACCTTCACGTGCAGGTCGAGGAAGACGGGGGTGCCGAGCAGCGCCTCGATGTGCTTGCGCGACTTCATGCCGACCTCCTTCAGGCGGGAGCCCTTCGGGCCGATGATGATGCCCTTCTGGCTCGGCCGCTCGATGTAGACGTTGGCGTGGATGTCGAGCAGCGGCCGGTCGGCGGGGCGGTTCTCGCGGGGGATCATCTCCTCGACCACGACGGCGATCGAGTGCGGCAGCTCGTCGCGCACGCCTTCGAGGGCGGCCTCGCGGATCAGCTCCGCGACCATCACCATCTCGGGCTCGTCGGTGAGGTCGCCCTCCGGGTACAGCGGGGGGCTCTCCGGGAGCAGCGGCGCGATCAGGTCGGCCAGCAGCTGGACCTGGCTGTCGCCGACCGCCGAGACGGGGACGATCTCGGCCCACTCGAAGCCCAGCTCCTGTGCGAGCTGGTGGACGGCGATGAGCTGCTCGGCCAACGCCTTGGACTCGACGAGGTCGGTCTTGGTGATGATGGCCATCTTGGGGGTCTTCTTGATCCCCGCGAGCTCCTTGGCGATGAACTTGTCGCCGGGGCCGAGCTTCTGGTCGGCGGGCAGGCAGAAGCCGATGACGTCGACCTCGGACCAGGTGGCGCGCACCACGTCGTTGAGCCGCTCGCCCAGCAGGGTGCGCGGCTTGTGCAGCCCGGGCGTGTCGACCAGCACGAGCTGGGCATCGGGGCGGTGCACGATGCCGCGGACCGTGTGGCGGGTGGTCTGCGGCCGGTTGGAGGTGATCGCGACCTTGGTGCCCACGAGCGCGTTGGTCAGGGTCGACTTGCCCGCATTGGGACGGCCGACGAAGCATGCGAAGCCCGCGCGGTGCGGGGCGGTGGGCTCGGGGGAACGATCGCTCATACGGGCCATTCTCCCCGATGCGGCTCCCAGCGCCGACCAGGCCACCGCGACCAGGGTCAGAGCGAGTGCCAGGACGGGCGTCAGCAGCGGGTGCGCGGCGTGGTCGATCCCCGCTCCGGCGCTGGTCGCGGCGGCTTCCGCGCGGATGGTGAGCCGGGTCCACTCCAGGGCCGGCGGGCCCTCCCATCGGGTGCTCAGCCGGACTTCCCGGCCGGGGAGCAGCTCGACGGGCGGCCCGATCGGCCCGCGGCGCGTCAGGGGCCGGCCGAAGGCTCCGGTGGCGATCAGGGTGACGCGGGGGCGCAGGGTGACGTTGCCGAGGTTGTGGAGGACGTACGAGATCTCCGTGCCCCGGCCGTCCGCGGCGCGGGCCGCCCGGACGTCCCGCACCGCGAGGGCGGGAGCGGTGGGCCCGGTCACCCTCAGGTAGACGCGGGCGGCGACGGCTTGCCGCACCCCGATGCCGGGACCGCCGGCGGCGGGGGCCTCTTCCAGGGCGACGACGGCTCCGGGGTGGTCCCCGGGCTCGGCCCGGTCGGGGACGGTGAGGGTGAAGCCGATGTCGACCGTCGCGCGGCCCGGGACGGTGACCCGGTCGCGGTCGAGCCGGGTCCAGGCGGCGGTGGCGCGGCGCGGCTCGTCGGGGCCGCGCAGGGCGAAGCCGCCGTCGCGGGCGGTGTTGTAGGCGTCGGCGGCGTAGAGGCGGAAGGTGCGGTCGCGGTCGGAGCGGTTGGTGAGGCTGACGGTGTCGCGGACGGTTCCGCCGGGCGCGGCGGCGAGGTAGAAGTACGGGCGCTGTCCGAGGGCGGTGGCGGCGGGCAGCACCGACCACGGGCCGCTGTCCGCCGCCGGGACCGCCGGGACCGCCGGGGCGGGAGCCGTCGAGACCGCCGGGGCCGGAGCCGCCGAGGCGGGCACGGCGGGCGCGAGCGCGAGGGCGACCACGAGGAACAGCGGCGCCGCGGCCCGCGCCGCGAGGCCGGCCCGGACCCGCCGGGGCCGCTTCACGACAGGGTCAGGGTCAGGACCGCCGTGTAGGCCCCTGGCGGGGTGTAGGGCGGGACCCGGAGGGTGACCGTGGCGTCGATGGTGAAGGTGCCCCCGACGAGCGGGGCGTCGCCGGTGGAGGCCAACACCGCGCCGTCCGGTCCGACGGTGCCCGCGCTGCCGGCCGCACAGGTGCTCGGGCTGCCCGGCGCGCTCGTGCAGGACGGGCTCCAGGACAGCGCGGCGCCGGGGATGCGCACGCCGCCGGGGCCGGTGAACTCGCTGACCTTGCCGATCAGCGACCAGCCCGCCGGGCCTCCCCGGGCGTCCTTGACGGTGATGGTGCCGATCCGGCCCGGAGCCGCGCCGCCGTCCCCGTACGGGACCGCGCCGAGGGTGATCGACCGCCCGGTCTGGGTCATGCCGAGGGCGCCGGGCTCCACGGAGGCCGTCACCTCCAGCGTGGCGGGCGCGGGCGGCGCGGCGGGCGCGGGCGGCGCGGCCGGTTCCACGACGGTGTAGGCCGCCGGGCCGGAGCCCCCCGTCGCGCTCCAGGCGGCGCCCTCGTACGCCACGACCGCCGTGGTGGCCCGGTCGGTGACGGGGAGCCGCGCCCGGAGTTCGCCGTTGCGGTCGGCGGTGGCGGCGACGCGGTCGGTGGTGCCGGCGGCGCCCGCGCGGCCGGCCACGGTGACGGCGGCGCCCGGGACGAAGCCGAACCCGCTGACCTCGACGCGGTCGCCGGGCTTCCCGTAAGCGGTGGCGAGGGTGAGGCCGCGCAGGTTCGCGGTGGGCAGCGGGGTGGCGGTGAGCCGGCCGGAGACCGGTGCGGAGTCGGCCGCGCACACGGTGTCCAGGTCGACGAGGTGGCCGGTGTGCAGGGTGTAGGCGCCCGGGGTCAGGGTGGTCTCTCCGGGGGCGGTGACGGTGAAGGTGCCGGTCATGGTGACGGGGGGCAGCGGGGCGCCGGCTGCCACGGGCCCGTTGCGCTTGGCGCCGACCACCGTGACCTCGCCGCTCTGCGCGCCCCCGAGCCGGACGCGTCCGGTGGGGGTCAGCACGTCGGCGGGGAGTTCGTCGCCCGAGGGGTTCGGCGCGGGGCCGGCGGTCACCTGGTAGGTGACGGTGACGGTGTCCCCGACGCGGGGTGCCGGGTCGTCGACCGTGATCCGGGCGGTGGTCGGCCCGTCGGCGGGCGGCAGGCCGGCTTCCCGGGGCGGGAGGCAGTGGGTGGGGAACTCCACCTGCCCGGGGGGAGTTTCCCCGTCGGCGGAGGCCGCCGGTGTACCCAACGCTCCGGCCCCGCCGGCGGCCACGAGGGCCGCCACCCCGAAGGCCGCCGGCCATCTCCTGCTGCGCGCGCCTGTTCGCACTGCCCGCCCCCCGCGTTGCGTCGCCCGACCGGGGGGCCATTCACGAGCGGGCGGCCCCAGAAGTCAATGCACGGACCCGGCAGCATCTGATGGCCCATCAGGAGATGGCGCGATCCCCCACGTCAGACCCCGCCGCCCCTCACGCCGACCCCCGCGATCCCCCACGCCGACCCCTGCGATCCGCGCGTCAGACGGGCCCGTCCGCCGGCTCCGGCTGCGGCACCGCCTCCGACTCCGGCCCCCGCCCCGCCGCGATGCGGAAGGTGCGCCGGTAGGCGGTCGGGGTCACCCCGAGCGCCGCTTGGACGTGCTTGCGCAGGGACTGGGCCGTGCCGAAGCCCGTCCGCCGCGCGACCGCCTCGACCGGCAGGTCCGTCCGCTCCAGGAGCTGCCGGGCCCGCTCCACCCGCTGCCCGGTGATCCACTCCCCCGGGCTGACCCCGGACTCCTCGCGGAAGCGGCGCGTGAAGGTCCGTACGGACATGGCCTCCTGGCGGGCCAGGTCGCTCAGCCGCAACGGCTCGTGCAGCCGCTCCAGCAGCCAGGCGCGGGCCGCCGAGGTGCCGGCCTGCTGCGGCGCGGGCATCGGCCGGACGGTGAACTGGGCCTGTCCGCCCTCCCGGTGCGGGGGCACCACGGTGCGCCGGGCCGTCTCGTTGGCGACGGCCGCGCCGTGGTCGCGGCGCACGATGTGGAGGCAGAGGTCGATGCCGGCGGCGACCCCGGCGGAGGTGAGCACGTCCCCGTCGTCGGTGTAGAGCACACCGGGGTCGACCCGCACCTTCGGGAAGAGCCGCTGGAAGTGGTCGGCCGAGGCCCAGTGGGTGGTGGCGGGGCGGCCGTCGAGGTACCCGGCGGCGGCGAGGACGTAACCGCCGGTGCAGATGGACACGAGCCGGGTGCCGGGCCGGATGTGGGCGAGGGCCGCCGCCAGCTCGGGGGTCAGCCGGCCCTCGGCGTGGACGGGCCCCAGCTCGTACGAGGCGGGCACCACCACCGTGTCCGCCGTGGCCAGCAGCTGCGGGCCGTGCTCGACGTGGACGGCGAAGTCGGCGTCGGTGGGCACCGGACCGGGCGCGAGGGCGCAGGTGAGGGTCTCGTAGAAGCGGCGCCCCGACGGGTCCTTGGCGTAGCCGAAGATGCGGTGCGGGATGCCCAGCTCGAAGGGGAGCAGCCCGGCGAGGGCCAGGACGACGACGCGGTGGGCGGGGCGGGCGGGCGACTCCATGGCCCGATCGTAGCGAACACTGACAGTCAGGCCACTGTCGTGGAGCCGGTCGGGCGCCGGATGCTGTCGGCGTGACGCAGACAGCACCCACCTCCACGGCCTCCCCGCAGGCCCCCCGCCGCCCCGGACGCGTCCACCGCGCCTGGTTCGCGGCGGCCGTCGGCTTCGTGACGATCATCGGAGCCGCCGGCTTCGCCTCCCTGCCCGGACTGCTCATCGAGCCGCTGCACGCGGAGTTCGACTGGTCCCGCGGCACCATCGGCTTCGCCGTCTCCGTCAACCTCGCGCTCTACGGGCTCACCGCGCCCTTCGCCGCCGCCCTGATGGACCGCTTCGGCATCCGCAAGGTGGTGGCGGTGGCCCTGACCGTCATAGCCGGCGGTTCGCTGGCCACCGTGTGGATGACCGCCTCCTGGCAGCTGGTGCTGTTCTGGGGCGTCCTGGTGGGCCTGGGCAGCGGCTCCATGGCGCTGGCCTTCGCCGCGACCGTGACCAACCGCTGGTTCACCGCCCGGCGTGGCCTGGTCACCGGCATCCTGACCGCCGCCGGCGCCTCCGGACAGCTGGTCTTCCTGCCGCTGCTGTCCTGGCTGGTGGAGCACCACGGCTGGCGTCCGGCGTCCGTCACCGTCTCCCTCACCGCGCTGGCGGTGGTCCCCTTCGTGTGGCTGCTGCTGCGCGACCATCCGGCGGACGTGGGCCTCGCCCCGTACGGCGGCGTCTACGCCCCCAAGCCCGAGCCGGTGCCGGGCGCGGCCCGACGGACGGTCGGGGTGCTGCTGCGCGCCACCCGCACCGGGCCGTTCTGGCTACTCGCGGGCACCTTCGCGATCTGCGGGGCCACCACGAACGGCCTGGTCAGGACCCACTTCGTGCCCGCGTCCCACGACCACGGCATGCCGGTGACCACGGCCGCCGGGCTCCTCGCGGTGATCGGCGTCTTCGACGTGGTGGGGACCATCGCCTCCGGCTGGTTCACAGACCGCTTCGAGGCCCGCCGCCTGCTGGCGGTCTACTACGCCCTGCGCGGGATCTCCCTGCTGTTCCTGCCGATGCTGCTGGAGCCGTCCGTGCACCCGCCGATGGTCTTCTTCATCGTCTTCTACGGCCTGGACTGGGTCGCGACGGTCCCGCCGACCATCGCCCTGTGCCGTGAGCACTACGGGCAGGACGGCGCCATCGTCTTCGGCTGGGTCCTGGCCTCGCACCAGGTCGGAGCGGCCCTGGTGGCCTTCCTGAGCGGAGTGGCCCGCGACGCCTTCGGCTCCTACGACCTCGTCTGGTACGCGGCCGGGGCGCTGTGCGCGACGGCGGCCCTGATGTCGATGGTGATCCGCCGCCCGGGCAAGGCCCGGACCCCGGCCGCCGTCGGGGCCCCGTGAGCGGGGCGCGCGGGCGGCGGCCGGTGACGGGGGTTCAGGAACCGGCGGGGGTGGTGGACTTCAGGGTGCCGTCGGGGGCGGCGAGGAGGACCGGGGTGGCGGGGCCGCCGAGGTCCCGTACGGCGGCGCGGTCGGCGGCGGCCGGGGCGTCGGCCGCGCTCACCACGGCGGCCGCCTCCAGGGAGCGGGCGCCGCTGGCCACGGCCATGGCGACGGCCGTCTGGAGGGCGCTCAGCTTCAGGGAGTCCAGGTCCACCGTGCCGGCCACGTAGGTCCGGCCCGTCTCGTCGCGCACGGCGGCCCCCTCCGGGACCCCGTTGCGGGCCCGGGCGCTGCGCGCCAGGGTGATGATCTTGGTGTCCTCGGGGTCGATCGCGGTGTCCACGGTGCTCTCGCTCATGGGCGCAAGCTTAGGGAGCGGCGCCGCGGCCCGTGCGACGACCCCGCCGGGACGCCCGCCCGGGCCCCGACCACGGCCGTCTTGACCACCGTTTCGGCCACCGCGCCGACCACGGCTACGGCCGGTCGAGGCGCAGCCGCGCCGACCACGGCTACGGCCGGTCGAGGCGCAGCCGCTCCGCCTTCGGGAGCCCGGCCACGACCAGGTCGTACGAGTCCTCCACCAGCTCCCGCACCAGCGCGTCCGGCAGCTCCGAGACGCTCACCGTGTTCCAGTGCCGCTTGTTCATGTGCCAGCCCGGCACGATCGCCGCGTGCTCCGCGCGCAGCCGCACCGCCGTCTCCGGTTCGCACTTGAGGTTGACCTTCAACGGCTCGGCGTCCAACGCCGACAACGCGAACACCTTCCCCAACACCTTGAACACCGAGGTCTCCGGTGTGAAGGGGAACTCCTCCACCGCCGCGTTGAAGCCCAGGCACAGCGCGTGCAGTTGCCGCCGGTTCACGACGTCTCCTCGTCCTCGCCGTCGCCCGCGGCCGTCACCGGCTCCACGAGCACCGTCACGATCTTGTTGCGTCGGCCCGCGGTGGACTCGGCCGTCATCCGCAGCACCCTCCCGTCGGGCAGTTCCACCACCGCCGAGGCGCCCGCGATCGGCACCCGCCCCAGGGCCTTCGCCAGCAGCCCGCCGACCGTCTCCACGTCCTCGTCGTCGAAGGCCTCGACGCCGAACAGCTCGCCGAGGTCGGTGATGTCGAGTCGCGACGTGACCCGGTAGCGGTCGTCGCCCAGGTCCTCGACCGGCGCGATCTCCCGGTCGTACTCGTCGGTGATCTCACCGACGATCTCCTCCAGGATGTCCTCGATCGTGACGATGCCCGCCGTGCCGCCGTACTCGTCGATGACGACGGCCACGTGGTTGCGCACCGACTGCATCTCTCGGAGCAGGTCGCCGGCGTTCTTCGTGTCGGGCACGAACACGGCCGGCCGCATCACCGTCGAGACCAGGTCGACCTCCGCCTCGCGGCTGATGTGCGTGCGGCGGACGAGGTCCTTGAGGTACACGATGCCGACGATGTCGTCCTCGTTCTCCCCGGTGACGGGGATCCGCGAGAACCCGGACCGCAGTGCGAGCGTGGTCGCCTGACGGACCGTCTTGTACCGCTCTATGCAGACCAGGTCGGTGCGCGGCACCATCACCTCGCGCACGAGCGTGTCGCCCAGCTCGAAGACCTGGTGCACCATCCGGCGCTCGTCGTCCTCGATCAGCGATTCCTTCTCCGCCAGGTCCACCATCGCGCGCAGCTCCGCCTCCGAGGCGAACGGCCCCTTGCGGAAGCCCTTCCCGGGGGTGAGCGCGTTGCCGATGAGGATGAGGAGCTGCGGGATCGGCCCCATCACGCGGGCTAGCGGCACGAGGACGTACGAGGCCGCCGTGGCGGTGTTCAGCGGGTGCTGGCGGCCGATCGTACGGGGGGACACGCCCACCGCCACGTAGGAGACCAGCACCATCACGGCGATGGCCACGAGCAGCGCGGTCCAGTTGTCGCCGAACTCGTCGAGGCAGACGTAGGTGACCAGCACCCCCGCCGCCATCTCGCAGGTGACCCGGACCAGCAGCGCGACGTTCACGTAGCGGGTCGGGTCAGCGGTGACCTGGGCGAGCTTGGCGCTGCCGCGCCGGTTCTCGCGGACGGCCTGTTCGGCGCGGAAGCTGGAGACGCGGGCGATCCCGGATTCGGCGCAGGCGGCGAACCAGGCCACCACGACGAGCAGTACCGCTCCGGCGATCAGCTGCGGGGCGGTCACGAGACGGTGGGAGCCGGCGAAGCGCCGGTGATGCCGCGCTCACCGCGCCAGCCGTCGACGATGGCCGCCTGGAGGCCGAACATCTCGACCTTCTCGTCCGGCTCCTCGTGGTCGTACCCCAGCAGGTGCAGCACCCCGTGGACGGTCAGGAGCTGGAGCTCCTCGTCCATGGAGTGCTGCGTCGGCGCTTCCTCGCCCTGCTTCTTGGCGACCTCGGGGCAGAGCACGATGTCACCGAGGAGCCCCTGCGGGGGCTCCTCGTCGTCCTTCGTCGGCGGACGCAGTTCGTCCATCGGGAAGGACATGACGTCGGTCGGTCCGGGCAGGTCCATCCACTGGATGTGGAGCTGCTCCATCGCGTCCTCGTCGATGACGATGACGGAGAGCTCGGACAGGGGGTGGATCCGCATCCGGGCGAGCGCGTAGCGGGCGATGTCGAGGATCGCCTGCTCGTCGACCTCGGTTCCGGACTCGTTGTTGACGTCGATCGACATGGTGCGCTGACTTCTACTTCCGCTGGTGGCCGTTCTGGGCCGGATGGGCTTCGTCGTACTTCTCGTACGCGTCGACGATACGGCCGACCAGCTTGTGGCGGACGACATCCTCGGACGTGAGCCGCGCGAAGTGGATGTCCGGCAGCCCTTCCAGGATGTCCTGCACCTGACGCAGACCGCTCTTGGCCCCGCCCGGAAGGTCGACCTGCGTCACGTCGCCGGTGACGACGATCTTCGAGTCGAAGCCGAGGCGGGTCAGGAACATCTTCATCTGTTCGGTGGTGGTGTTCTGAGCCTCGTCGAGCACGACGAAGGCCTCGTTGAGGGTGTTGTGCGTCAGCAGGTAGTCCTGCGTGACGTACAGCGAGTCCTCGGCCGCCACCTGGATGCACACCGCTTCCTCGCGGCCCGCGGGCTCGATGGAGTCGATGAAGCGCATCGGCCGCCCGCCACCGCCGGCCGCGTGGTAGGCGTCCCGCTTGCGGGTGAGGCGGAAGGGCTCGATGTCCTCGGGGAGGCGGATGTCGACGACGTGCGCGTCGTACCGGTGGGCGGCGAGCGCGTTCCCGCGCTTGCGATCCGCTGCCGCCCGACGTCGGGTGTAGGCCACGCCTCCGAGGGACTGGACCAGGGCGATCACGTCGTCCCGCAGGACGATCGAGGTGGTCGAGTAGTGGATCCGGCAGGTGCGGTCCCGCTGGGTGACGGGTCCGCCGTCTGAGTCGAGCAGGCCCTGGAGCACGGCGAGGCGAACCTCCGCCGTGTTCTGCAGGTAGTCCTGCGGCACGTGCTTGGAATGCGAACGGCTGCCGAGCAGGTCCAGTTCGCGCATCACCCGGGTGACCGGGTTCGCCAGCGTGATCACGTCACCCGGCGACCTGGTCCGGTTCAGGACGTAGTCCGGTCCGCCCCTGTGACGAACCGTCACGCCCGGGAGCGCGGACTCCAGCGAACGCGCCAACTCCTCGTCCTCCGTGGCGAAGGAGGGCGTGGTGGAGCCCGTGATGCACCCGTCGCCCAGCAGCAGACCGAGGGCGTAGGGGTCCATGGGGACCTCGCGCTCCGGGAAGGCGACGGGAGCGGTGAGCATCGGCAGTTCGTAGCGTCGGGCATGCGCCGCGCGGAGGTTGCCGATCATCTCCCGGGTCTCCAGGACCCGCCACGGCTTGTCACGGCGCTTGTCGTCCCGCGTTCGCACGGTCCAGAGATGTTCTCCGCAGGCCAGGGTCCAGGATCCGTCCTGTGCCGAGACCCGGTAGATGTCCTTCTCGCCCTGCGGGAAGACCCCGAGAACCGGGGTCGGCTCGCCGTTGGACCCGACCACCAGGTCGCCCACCCGGAGCTCGCCGATGGGGCGCCAGCCATCCGGGGTGAGCACCTTGGTGAAGATCGGTTGCGCCCGACCCCTCATGTACGCCAGCGGGGCCACCTCGATGGTGCCCGCCGCCATCAGGCGCGGGATCGAGTCCGGGTCGATCATGTCGTGCAGGGCGTCGTAGAGCGGCCGCAGGTACGGGTCGATCTTGTCGAAGAGGGTGCCGGGCAGGAAGCCCAGGCGCTCGCCCGCCTCGACCGCCGGGCGGGTCAGGATGATGCGGCTGACCTGCTTGGACTGGAGGGCTTGGACCGCCTTGGCCATGGCCAGGTAGGTCTTGCCGGTACCGGCCGGACCGATGCCGAAGACGATCGTGTTCTTGTCGATCGCGTCGACGTACCGCTTCTGGTTCAGGGTCTTGGGGCGGATGGTACGGCCGCGGCTGGAGAGGATGTTCTGGGTGAGCACCTCGGCCGGGGTCTCTTCGGAACCGCCCCCGCTGCCGTTCGCCTTGAGCATGGCGATCGAACGTTCCACCGCGTCCTCCGTCATCGGCTGCCCGGTGCGGAGCACCAGCATCATTTCGTCGAACAGGCGCTGGACCAGGGCGACTTCCGTCGCTTCCCCGACCGCGCTGACCTGATTGCCCCGCACATGGATGTCGGCCTTCGGGAAGGCCTTCTCGATCACGCGCAACAGGGCGTCGCCCGACCCGAGCACCGTCACCATCGGGTGCGTCGCCGGGACGGTGAAGTGGGCTCGCGCCTGGCCCGGCGCAGGAGTCTTGGCTGTCGGTGTCTGAGTCATGGGCCGGCACTGTGGCCTGCGCATACCTCCCACTGAGGGGCCGCGCCGATCGTCGGCCTCCGGACTACCAAGCGTACGTCCACCCCGCCCCATCCCCGAGGGGTTTTCCGGCCCGGTCGGGCGGTTCTCGATCGGGTTCCCCCACCGCGCACCGCACCGGGTCCCTACACCGGGTGGCGGAATCCGATGGTGGGGACCGCCCGGCGGCGCGGCGAGGGGGCCCCGCCGTGCGGGACGAGGGCGTCCAGGAAGGCGTAGCGCTCGCGCAGGGTCTCGGGGGCGTCGCGCCACCAGTGGGCCACCTCCGACCGGCCCGGGGCGGAGAGGGAGCCGCCGAACTCCTGGACGGACAGGGCGGCGGTCAGTCCCGCGAAGGCCAGCCGGTCGGCGAGCGGCCAGCCCGCCAGGCTGCCCGTGACGAACCCGGCCACGAACACGTCCCCGGCGCCGGTCGGGTCCAGGGCGTCCACGGCGATGGCGGGCACCTCCGCCGTCTCCCCCGTCCGGCTGTCCACCGCGTACGCGCCCTCCGCGCCCATCGTCACCACGGCGACCGGGACCTTCTCCGCGAGCGCCCGGGCGGCCGCGCGCGGACAGTCGGTCCGGGTGTAGCGCATCGCCTCGCCCGCGTTGGGCAGGAAGGCCTCGCAGTGCTCCAGGTCGACCAGCGCACCGAGGTCCCAGCGGCCGGTCTCGTCCCAGCCCACGTCTCCGAAGATCCGCGAGCCCCGCCGGGCCGCCTCCCCGATCCAGTCCGCGCGCCGTCCGGTGCCCAGGGAGGCCACCGCCGCGCGCGCCTTCGGCGGGCACCACGGGAAGGGGCCGGGGCCCGCCGGAGGGGGCGCCTCGTGGCCGTGGGAGACCATCGTGCGCTCACCCTCGTAGGCCATCGAGACCGTGACGGGGCTGTGCCAGCCGGGGACGGTCCGCGACATCGTCAGGTCGATGCCCTCGCCCTGTTCGAGCGCGTCCCAGCAGTACTCGCCGTAGTGGTCGTCGCCGAAGGCGGCGGCCAGCGAGGTGCGCAGGCCGAGGCGGGCCAAGGCGGTGGCCATGTTGGCGACGCCGCCGGGGCTGGAGCCCATGCCGCGCGCCCAGGACTCCGTACCGCGCACGGGTGCGGAGTCCAGGCCGGTGAAGATGATGTCGAGGAAGACCGTTCCGGTCAGGAAGACGTCGCAGCCCGGTTCGTGGGGATCGCGCACCGGCCCCAGCGGATCCAGCTTCTCCGGGCGGTCGTCGTGGCTGTCCCGATCGGTCACGTGGGGCTCCCCGTTGAAGTGTCGTTTCTGCTTGCGGGATTTCGGTGGAAAGCTGCCAGCCCTGCCCGCGCCGGGCCGAGCCAAAACCCAGTGTGACGCACCTCACCGCCCCCGCGCCCTTCCCGCCCCTTCCGGTCGCTCGGCGAACAGGGCTCCCGCGCCTGTACGGCGCCTCCCCTCCCCCTGGAGCCCCGCCGGGAACACCCGTGCACCCCGGCAGCCCCGCGCCACCCGCCGCCGTCTCCTCGCAACCCACTTCACCTGCGGTGACGCCGTCCCGCACCGGCCCCCGCCCCCCGGGGCAGCCGCCCGCGCCCGGCCGGGGCTACCGCTTCGGCAGGGCGACCCGTTGCAGGTCCGCCGCGATCGTCAGTTCGCCCGCGAAGCCCGCCGTCCGGGCCTGTCGTTCGAACTCCGACGGGTCCCCGTACCGCTGCGAGAAGTGCGTCAGCACCAGGTGTCGTACGCCCGCGTCCCGCGCGACCGTCGCCGCCTGGCCGGCCGTCAGGTGCCCGTGGTCCTCGGCCAGCCGGACGTCCTCGTCCAGGAACGTCGACTCGATCACCAGCATGTCGCAGCCCTCGGCCAGCTCGGTCACCCCGGAGCACAGCCGGGTGTCCATGACGAAGGCGAACCGCTGCCCCGCCCGGTGCTCGCTGACCTCCTCCAGCGAAACCCCGCCGAGGTGGCCCTCCCGCTGGAGCCGGCCCACGTCCGGCCCCTTGATCCCGTGCCGCGCGAGCAGCTCCGGCACCATCCGCCGGCCGTCCGGCTCCGTGATCCGGTACCCGAAGGACTCCACCGGGTGCGAGAGCAGCCGCGCGTCCAGGACGTACGAGGGCCCGCGGGCCAGCGTCCCGTCCCGCTCGACCGGTCGCTCCGCCAGGGACACGGTCTCCCGGTAGGCCGTC
The DNA here is from genome assembly GCF_044741845.1 of Streptomyces sp. NPDC088097. Taxonomy (NCBI): domain Bacteria; kingdom Bacillati; phylum Actinomycetota; class Actinomycetes; order Kitasatosporales; family Streptomycetaceae; genus Streptomyces; species Streptomyces sp. NPDC088097. Next base: position 156,741 of record NZ_JBIUTJ010000009.1, on the reverse strand, counting down.
GCGTAGCGGAGCCGCTCGAAGAACTTCTGCCCCGAGGCCGGGTAGTGCGCCGTCACGGGGTGCGGGACCTGGTCGAGGTTGATCCGCTGGATCACCCCGGCCAGCCCGAGGCTGTGGTCACCGTGGAAGTGGGTGATGCAGATCCGGTTGATGTCGTGCGCGGCGACCCCGGCCCGCAGCATCTGCCGCTGGGTACCCTCGCCCGGGTCGAAGAGGATGCCCTCGCCGTCCCAGCGCAGCAGGTACCCGTTGTGGTTGCGCAGCCGGGTGGGCACCTGACTGGCGGTGCCCAGGACCACGAACTCCCGTACCGACACGACTTATCCGGGGGGCCACTGGAGGCCGCGGCCCCCGAGGACGTGCGCGTGCGCGTGGAAGACGGTCTGGCCCGCCCCGGCGCCCGTGTTGAACACGATCCGGTAGCCGTACTCCTCGATCTTCTCGTCGGCCGCGATCTGCCCCGCCTCGCGCAGGACGTCGGCGGCGATGCCCGGCTCGGCGACGGCCAGCGAGGCCCCGTCGGGGTAGTGGACCTTGGGGATGACGAGGACGTGCGTCGGCGCCTGCGGGTTGATGTCCCGGAAGGCGACGGTCGTTTCGGTCTCGCGGACCACCGTCGCCGGGATGGCTCCCGAGACGATCTTGCAGAACAGGCAGTCCGACTGCGGTTCCCCGGTCATTGCTGCGCCTCCCGTGACGTTGATCGTTCGGGGCATCGTAACCGCCCGTCCGGGCGGCCGGCGGGGTCAGGACCAGCGCCCGGTCCGGGCGAGGAGGACCGCCGCCGCCGCCGTGCCCGCCGTCGAGGTTCGCAGCACCGAGCGCCCCAGCCGGTACGGGTGGGCCCCGGCCTCCGCGAAGGCCTTCAGCTCCTCCGGCGAGACCCCGCCCTCCGGGCCCACGACCAGGACGACGGAGCCCTCCTCCGGCAGCTTCGCCGTCGCCAGGGCCTCCGAGGCGGCGTCCCGGTCCTCGTGGAGCACCATCGCCAGATCGGCCGCCGCCAGCAGCGCGGCCACCTGCTTCGTGGAGAGCGCCTCGGCCACCTCCGGGAAGCTGACCCGGCGCGACTGCTTGCCCGACTCCCGGGCGGTGGCCCGCCACTTGGCCAGCGCCTTGGCGCCGCGCTCGCCGCGCCACTGGGTGATGCAGCGGGAGGCCTGCCAGGGCACGATGGCGTCGACGCCGGTCTCCGTCATCGTCTCGACGGCGACCTCGCCCCGGTCCCCCTTGGGCAGCGCCTGCACGACGGTGATCCGTACGGCGGGCTCGGGCTCCCGCCCGGTCGCGGAGACGGTGAGGGCCAGGCGGTCCTTGCCCTCGGTCGCCGTGACCACGGCCTCGGCCCAGCCGCCCCGGCCGTCGGTGAGGACGACGGCCTCGCCGGGCGCGAGCCGCTTGACCGACACCGCGTGCCGGCCTTCGGAGCCGTCCAGTGTGAACTCGGGCCCCGCGGGGACCTCTTCGACCACGAACACGGGGGCCGTCATGACGCTCTCCTCATCTGCAACACCTTCAACGCGCTCTGTGCCTGGGCCAGTTCGGCCGCCAGCACCTCCACCAGTTCCCCGGCGGGCAGGACCCGCGCCAGCCGGTGCCCCTGGCCGGCCCACAGGGCCATGCCCTGCGGGTCGCCGGCCGCCGCGGCCGCCTTGCGCAGGCCCGAGGTCAGGTGGTGGACCTGGGGGTAGGCGGCGGGGGCGTACGGTCCGTGCTCGCGCATGAACCGGTTGACGAGTCCGCGCGCGGGACGCCCCGAGAAGGCCCGGGTGAGTTCCGTGTGCGGGAACAACGGGTCGGTCAGCGCCTTCTTGTGCAGCGGGTGCGCGCCGGACTCGGGACACGGGAGGAAGGCCGTGCCGAGCTGGGCCGCCTCCGCTCCCGCCGCGAGCAGCGCCGCGATCTGCGCGCCGCGCATCAGGCCGCCGGCCGCGACGATGGGCAGCGAGACGGCCTCGCGCACCTGCGCGACCAGTACGAGCAGGCCGACGCCCGCCGTGCCGTCGGTCTCGGGGTCGTCCCGATGGGTGCCCTGGTGGCCGCCCGCCTCGACGCCTTGTACGCAGACGGCGTCGGCGCCCGAGAGCTGTGCGGTGCGGGCCTCGTCGACCGAGGTCACCGTGACGATCGTGTACGTGCCGACCTGTCTCAGCCGGTCGAACACGGCGGGTCCGGGGCAGCCGAAGGTGAAGGAGACCACTCTGACGGGGTCCTCCAGGAGGATCGCCAGCTTGGCGTCGTACCCGTCGTCGCTGGTGCCGATGATGTCCTCCTCGGCGAGCGAGACCTCGTACCAGCCGGCCTCCCCGGCGAGCTGTCCCCGGTAGGCCTCCACGGCGGCGGGTTCCACGTAGCCGGTCTGCGGCATGAAGAGGTTCACGCCGAAGGGGCGGCGGGTGAGTCCGCGGGTCTGCTTGATCTCCTGGTACATGCCGTCGGCGGTCTTGTAGCCGCCGGCCAGGAAGCCCAGCCCACCCGCCTCGCACACGGCGGCGGCCAGCGGCGGGCACGAACCGCCGCCCGCCATGGGAGCCTGCACGATCGGGTACTGGAAGAGACCGTTCGGTGCGGAGGACATGGACTGCATCGTGCCATGTCCCGCTCATGGGACCGAATCGCGGCAATTCGCCTGGCATAGTCCCCTTCCCTCCGGTCGTGAGGGAAGTTCCGGGGCGGGTTCGAGGCTGGACTCGGGGCGGAACTTGGGGCGGAAACAGGGGCGGGTTCCGGAGGTCGCCGGGCATGCGCGAAGCCCGGTCCGGGGCGACCCCGGACCGGGCTTCACACAGGTTCGCTCGCGGTGTCCGCGGGCGGATCAGCGGCCGTTGAAGGCGTCCTTCAGGCGACTGAAGAGGCCCTGCTGGCCCGGCGCGAACTGGCCCGTCGGGCGCTCCTCGCCGCGCAGCTTGGCGAGCTGGCGCAGCAGCTCCTCCTGCGGGGCGTCGAGCTTGCTCGGCGTGGTGACCTCGACGTGGACGATGAGGTCGCCGCGGCCTCCGCCGCGCAGGTGGGTGACTCCGCGCCCGTGCAGCGGGATCGCCTGGCCGGACTGGGTGCCGGGCCGGATGTCGATCTCCTCCAGGCCGTCGAGGGTCTCCAGCGGGCACTTGGTGCCGAGGGAGGCCGCCGTCATGGGGATGGTGACCGTGCAGTGCAGGTCGTCCCCGCGCCGCTGGAAGGTCGAGTGCGGCAGCTCGTGGATCTCCACGTAGAGGTCGCCGGCGGGGCCGCCGCCGGGGCCGACCTCGCCCTCTCCCGCGAGCTGGATCCGGGTGCCGTTCTCGACGCCGGCGGGGATCTTGACCGTCAGGCTGCGGCGGGAGCGGACCCGGCCGTCGCCCGCGCACTCGGGGCACGGGGTCGGGACCACGGTGCCGAAGCCCTGGCACTGCGGGCAGGGCCGCGAGGTCATGACCTGGCCCAGGAAGGACCGGGTGACCTGCGAGACCTCACCGCGACCGCGGCACATGTCACACGTCTGCGCGGAGGTGCCGGGGGCGGCACCCTCTCCGGAGCAGGTGGTGCAGACGACGGCCGTGTCGACCTGGATGTCCTTGGTGGTCCCGAAGGCCGCCTCGTCCAGTTCCAGGTCGAGGCGGATCATGGCGTCCTGGCCGCGGCGGGTCCGCGAGCGCGGTCCGCGCTGCTGACTCTGGCCGAAGAAGGCGTCCATGATGTCGGAGAAGTTGCCGAAGCCGCCCGCCCCGAAGCCGCCGGCGCCGCCACCGCCCGAGGAGGACAGCGGGTCTCCGCCGAGGTCGTGGACCTGCTTCTTCTGCGGGTCCGAGAGGACCTCGTAGGCCGCGTTGATCTCCTTGAAGCGCTCTTGCGTCTTGGGATCGGGGTTCACGTCCGGGTGGAGCTCGCGGGCGAGCCTCCGGAAGGCCTTCTTGATCTCATCCTGGGAAGCGTCGCGGCGCACGCCGAGTACGGCGTAGTAGTCCGTGGCCACTTACGACTCCGCCAGGATCTGTCCGACGTAACGTGCCACTGCGCGTACCGCTCCCATCGTTCCGGGGTAGTCCATGCGGGTCGGTCCGACCACGCCGAGTTTGGCGACTGCTTCGCCGCCCGAACCGTAGCCGACCGAGACGACAGACGTGGAGTTGAGTCCCTCGTAGGCGTTCTCATGACCGATGCGTACGGCCATCCCCGACTCTCCGGCCTCGCCCAGCAGCTTGAGGAGCACGACGTGCTCCTCGAGTGCTTCGAGCACCGGCCTGATCGTCAGGGGGAAATCGTGTCCGAAGCGGGTGAGGTTGGCGGTGCCGCCGATCACCAGCCGCTCCTCCGCCTCCTCCTCCAGCGTTTCGAGGAGGGTCGCGAGGACGGCCTTGACGGTCGCCCGGTCGTCCTCGACCTCGAAGGATTCGGGAAGGTCCTGCACGAGCTGCGGCACGTCGGTGAAACGACGGCCGACGACCCGTGCGTTGAGCCGCGCCCGCAGGTCGGCGAGGGAGACCTCGCCGAAGGGCGCCTGGGTGTCGACGAGACGCTGCTCGACCCGTCCGGTGTCCGTGATCACCACGAGCATCAGCCGGGCCGGGGCCAGGGAGAGCAGCTCGACGTGGCGGACGGTGGAGCGGGTCAGCGAGGGGTACTGGACGACGGCGACCTGCCGGGTGAGCTGCGCGAGCAGCCGTACGGTGCGGCCGACGACGTCGTCGAGGTCCACGGCCCCGTCGAGGAAGTTCTGGATGGCCCGTCGTTCGGGCGTGGACAGGGGTTTGACCCCCGCCAGCTTGTCGACGAAGAGCCGGTAGCCCTTGTCCGTCGGGATCCGGCCGGCGCTGGTGTGGGGTTGGGCGATGTAGCCCTCCTCCTCCAGCACGGCCATGTCGTTGCGGACGGTGGCGGGCGAGACACCGAGCCGGTGGCGTTCGGTGAGGGCCTTGGAGCCGACCGGTTCCTCCGTCCCGACGTAGTCCTGGACGATGGCGCGGAGCACTTCGAGCCTGCGTTCACTGAGCATCGCGCACACCTCCGGATGCGGGTCGGTCGTGGTCGGACGGCGGTCGTCTGTCGGGCCCCTGCGGATCGGCCCGCGGGCTTCATTGGCACTCTGTCCGTCCGAGTGCCAGAGAACCCCCGGTCAGTGTACGGCCGGGTGGTACGCCGGGGGCAAGGGCGGCCCGCCAGGGTAGCGTCGCCCCATGGAGACGGGTTGGGAAGAGGCAGGGTGGGAACGGCTGACCGGAAGGGTCGGACGCGTCCGGCTTCCGGTCTGGGACTGCACGGCGGGGCTTGTGGTCGGGGACGACTCGGTGCTCCTGATCGACCCCGGCGCACACGTGCGGGAGGGGGCCCGGCTGCGTGCCGAGGCGGAGTCCCTGACGGGCCGGAGCGTGACCCATATCGCATTCACGCACGGACATTTCGACCACGTCCTGGGGGCTTCGGCGTTCCCCGGGGCCGAGGTGTACGGGGCGGTCGGGCTGGCATCGGAGCTCGACGGGGACCGCGCGGGCCTGCTGGAGAGTTCCGTCGCACAGGGCGTGGACGCCGCCGAGGCGGCCGAGGCCGTCGAGCGGCTGGTGCTCCCGCGGCACGCCGTCTCGGGCGAGTGGACCCTGGACCTGGGCGGGGTGCAGGTGCTCCTCGCGAACGTGGGGCCCGGGCACACCCGCCACGACCTCGCCGTCTTCGTGCCCGGCGAACGGGAGACGGTCTTCTGCGGGGACCTGGTGGAGGAGTCCGGGGAACCTCAGGCCGGCTCCGACGCGGTGTCGAGCCGTTGGCCGGCCGCCCTCGACCGCCTGCTGTCGCTCGGCGGCGAGGACGCCCTGTACGTGCCGGGTCACGGAGCGGTGGTCGACGCCGGCTTCGTGCGTGAGCAACGCGCCACACTGGCGGCCCGGTTCGGCGTGTCGGAGGCGTGAGCGGGGCCGCTCTCCTATCGTCGGCCGGATGCGCGAGTACTCACCCGACCTGACCCCGCAGTGGAAGCGCCCCAAGGCGGTGCCCGAGGTGCCGGCCGATCCCGACCTGGTGGTCGAGGTGGCGGGCGGCGACTTCTGCGGGGCGGTCGTGGGCTGCGAGGCGGGCACGGTGACCCTGGAGGACCGCTTCGGCAAGCGGCGGGTGTTCCCGATGGAGCCGGCCGGCTTCCTGCTGGACGGCGCCGTGGTCACCCTGGTCCGCCCCGCACGGGCGCCCGCCGCGCCCGCCCGTACGGCTTCCGGCTCGCTCGCGGTGCCGGGGGCCCGGGCGCGGGTCGCGCGGGCCGGGCGGATCTACGTGGAGGGCCGCCACGACGCCGAGCTGGTGGAGCGGGTCTGGGGTGACGACCTGCGCGTCGAGGGCGTCGTCGTGGAGTACCTGGAGGGCATCGACGACCTCCCGGCGGTGGTGGCCGAGTTCGCGCCGGCCCCCGACGCCCGGCTGGGCGTGCTGGTGGACCACCTGGTGGCCGGCTCGAAGGAGTCCCGGCTGGCGGCGGCCGTGACCTCTCCGGACGTGCTGGTGGTGGGCCACCCGTACGTGGACGTCTGGCAGGCCGTGAAGCCCTCCGCCCTCGGCATCCCGGCGTGGCCGGTGGTGCCGCGCGGGCAGGACTGGAAGACGGGCGTCTGCCGCGCCCTGGGCTGGCCGGAGAACACCGGGGCCGCCTGGCAGCACATCCTGTCGCGGGTGACCTCGTACCGGGACCTGGAGCCGACCCTGCTGGGCCGGGTCGAGGAGCTGATCGACTTCGTCACGGCCCCCTGAGCTTCGGCGCGGCCCCCTGAGCGGGGCGCCGCGCCGGTCGGGTCCCCGTCAGTCGACCAGGTCCCGCACCACGGCGTCGGCGAGCAGCCGCCCGCGCAGGGTCAGCACCGCCCTCCCGGCCCCGTACGGACCCGGCTCCAGCAGCCCGTCCGCGAGCGCCCGCCCGGCCGCGGCGAGCCCGGCGGGGGCCAGCAGCGACAGCGGTACGCCGTCGACCAGGCGCAGCTCCAGCAGGATCCGCTCCACGCGCCGGTCCTCGGCCGGGAGCAGCTCGCGGCCGGCGCCGGGGGAGCGCCCCTCGGCCAGGGCCGCCGCGTAGGCGCCGGGGTGCTTCACGTTCCACCAGCGGACCCCGCCGACGTGCGAGTGGGCGCCCGGTCCGGCGCCCCACCAGTCGGCGCCGCGCCAGTACAGCTCGTTGTGCAGGCAGCGGCCGGCCTCGGTGGTGGCCCAGTTCGACACCTCGTACCAGTGGTAGCCGGCCTCGGCCATCACGGAGTCGGCGATCAGGTACCGGTCGGCGTGCACGTCGTCGTCGGTCATCGGGACCTCGCCGCGGCGGATCCGGCGGGCCAGCTGGGTGCCCTCCTCGACGATCAGGGCGTACGCCGAGACGTGGTCGGGCCCGGCTCCGATGGCGGCGGCCAGGGTGTCGCGCCAGTCCTGGTCCGACTCCCCCGGCGTGCCGTAGATCAGGTCCAGGTTGACGTGCTCGAACCCGGCCGCGCGGGCCTCGGCCACGCACGCCTCGGGACGCCCGGGGGTGTGGGTGCGGTCGAGGACCTTCAGGACGTGCTGCTTGGCGCTCTGCATGCCGAAGGAGATCCGGTTGAAGCCGCCCGCGCGCAGCTCGGCCAGGTACGCCGGGTCCACGGAATCGGGGTTGGCCTCGGTGGTGATCTCGGCGTCCTCGGCCAGCCCGAACTCGTCCCGGATGGCCCCGAGCATGCGTACCAGGTCGGCCGCCGGCAGCAGGGTGGGCGTGCCGCCGCCGACGAAGACGGTCCGTACGGCCCGGGGGTCGTCGCCGAGCACCTTGCGGGCGAGGCGGACCTCGTCGATCAGGGTGTCGGCGTAGTTGTCACGGGAGGCGAGCACGCCGCCGGTGCCCCGCAGCTCGGTGGCCGTGTAGGTGTTGAAGTCGCAGTACCCGCAGCGCGTGGCGCAGTAGGGCACGTGCAGGTAGAACCCGAGCGGCCGGTCCCCGGCACCCGCCAGGGCGTGCGACGGCAGGGAGCCGTCTTCGGGCATGGGTTCACCGTCGGGCAGTGCGGAAGGCATGCCCCCATTGTCCCGCACTCGGCGCCGCTCCCGGCCCGGTGCGGACCGGGGGCGGCGCCGGCCGGGGGCGGCGGGGTCGGGCTCAGGCCTCGCGGGAGCCCGCGTACATCTCGTCGATGAGGTGCTTGAACTCCTTCTCGACGACCGGGCGCTTCAGCTTGAGGCTGGGGGTCAGGTCGCCGTGTTCGACGTCGAGGTCGCGGGGCAGGATGCGGAACTTCTTGACCGTCTGCCAGCGTTGGAGGTCCTCGTTGAGGGTCTGGACGTAGGTCTCGATCAGCCGGTTGGTCTCGGGGGCCGCGAGGACCTCGCCGTAGGTCTTGCCCTCCAGGCCGTTGTCGGCGGCCCAGACCAGCAGGGACGGTTCGTCGAGGGCGATCAGGGCCGAGCAGAAGTTCCGGTCGGCGCCGTGGACCACGATGGTGGAGACGTAGGGGCAGATCGCCTTGAAGCGGCCCTCGATCTCCGCCGGGGCGACGTACTTGCCGCCGGAGGTCTTGATCAGGTCCTTCTTGCGGTCGGTGATGCGCAGGTACCCGTCGGGCGAGAGTTCGCCGATGTCGCCGGTGTGCAGCCAGCCGTCGCTCTCCAGGACCTCGGCGGTCTTCTCGGGCTGACGGTGGTAGCCCTGCATGATGCCGGGGCCGCGCAGCAGGACCTCGCCGTCGTCGGCGATCCGGACCTCGGTGCCGGGCAGCGGCTTGCCGACGGTGCCGGTGCGGTAGGCCTCGCCGGGGTTGACGAAGGAGGCCGCGCTGGACTCGGTCAGGCCGTAGCCCTCCAGGATGTGGATGCCGGCGCCGGAGAAGAAGTAGCCGATGTCCGGGGCGAGGGCGGAGGCCCCGGAGACGGCGGCGCGGAGGTTGCCGCCGAAGGCCTCGCGGAGCTTGGAGTAGACGAGCGCGTCGGCGATCTTGTGCTTGGTGTTCAGCGCGAAGGGGGCGCTCGCGAGACCGGTGCGGCGGAAGTTGTCCTGGGTGACCTTGGCGTACTCGCGGGCCACTCCGACCGACCACTGGAAGATCTTGTACTTGGCGCCGCCGCCGGCGCGGGCCTTCGCGGCGACCCCGTTGTAGACCTTCTCGAAGATGCGCGGGACGGCCGCCATGTAGGTCGGCTGCACGATCGGCAGGTTCTCGATGATCTTGTCGATGCGGCCGTCCACGGCGGTGACGTGGCCGACCTCGATCTGGCCGGAGGTCAGCACCTTGCCGAAGACGTGCGCCAGCGGCAGCCACAGGTATTGGACGTCGTCCTTGGTGATCAGGCCGGTGGCCACGGTGGCCTTGGCCATGTACGACCAGTTGTCGTGCGGCAGTCGGACGCCCTTGGGGCGGCCGGTGGTGCCGGAGGTGTAGATCAGGGTGGCGAGCTGGTCGGCGGTGATGGCCGCGATCCGCTCCCTGACCACCTCGGGGTGCTTGGCGAGGTGCTCCTTGCCGCGTGCCTCCAGCTCGGCCAGGGAGAGCACCCAGCCGTCCGGGTCCCCCTCGGCGGCGAGGGCGTCGGCCGCGTCCAGGACGACCACGTGGGCCAGCTCCGGCAGGTCGGCGCGGCGTTCGCGGGCCTTGGCCAGCTGGGCGGCGTCCTCGGCGATCAGTACGCGGCTCTCGGAGTCCGAGAGGATGAAGGCGCACTCGTCGGCGTTGGTGCTGGGGTAGATCGTGGTGACGGCGCCGCCCGCGCACATCACGCCGAGGTCGGCGAGGATCCACTCGACCCGGGTGTTGGAGGCGAGCGCGACCCGCTGCTCGGACTCGATGCCGAGGGAGATCAGCCCGGCGGCGATGGCGAAGACCCGCTCGGCCGCCTGCCCCCAGCTCATCGACTTCCAGTCGTCGGGGCCCGCCCCGGGGCCGGCCGCGGGGACGGGGAAGCGGTACGCCTCCGCGTTCGGCGTGGCGGCGACGCGGTCAAGGAAGAGGGCCGCCACGGAGGGCGGACGGTTCTCGATCAAGGTGTGTGTGTCGCTCACGACATCCTCCGGACCGGGTCCACGCGGCAGGGCGTGGGCGTGGGGCGCATGGGACTGGCGGTGCGGCCACCGGGTGTGTGGCCGGCTAGTTTTTAAACTGGCGAGTAACCATCGAGCAGTGATCAGGGTAAAGGCCGCGCGCCCGGCGCGTAAGTGCCTCCGAGCCGCCGCTTCATAACGAAAAGGGCCCCCATGCGTCCGCATGGGGGCCCTTTTCGCACGACATGGGGCGAGGGTACTTCTTTACCCGCCCTTGGCGAACACCCGAGGTGCTCGCCGTTGGTTACCGGCCGGTCACTTCTTCTTGCCGCCGGACTCGTCGCTGGAGAGGACGGCGATGAAGGCCTCCTGCGGGACCTCCACGGAGCCGACCATCTTCATCCGCTTCTTGCCTTCCTTCTGCTTCTCCAGCAGCTTCCGCTTACGGGAGATGTCACCGCCGTAGCACTTGGCGAGGACGTCCTTGCGGATGGCGCGGATGGTCTCGCGGGCGATGACGCGGGAGCCGATGGCCGCCTGGATCGGGATCTCGAAGGCCTGCCGCGGGATGAGCTCGCGCAGCTTGGCGACGAGGCGCACGCCGTAGGCGTAGGCGGCGTCCTTGTGCGTGACGGCGGAGAAGGCGTCGACCTTGTCGCCGTGCAGCAGGATGTCGACCTTGACCAGTCCGGAGGCCTGCTCGCCGGTGGGCTCGTAGTCGAGGGAGGCGTAACCGCGCGTCTTGGACTTCAGCTGGTCGAAGAAGTCGAAGACGATCTCGGCGAGCGGGAGGGTGTAGCGGATCTCGACCCGGTCCTCGGAGAGGTAGTCCATGCCCAGGAGGGTGCCGCGGCGCTGCTGGCACAGCTCCATGATCGCGCCGATGAACTCGGAGGGCGCGAGCAGGGTGGCCCGGACGACCGGCTCGAACACGTCCGAGATCTTGCCCTCGGGGAACTCGCTCGGGTTGGTGACGGTGACTTCCTTGCCGTCCTCCAGGACGACCCGGTAGACCACGTTCGGCGCGGTGGCGATCAGGTCGAGGCCGAACTCGCGCTCCAGGCGCTCGCGGACCACGTCCAGGTGCAGCAGGCCGAGGAAACCGACGCGGAAGCCGAAGCCCAGCGCGGCCGAGGTCTCCGGCTCGTAGACGAGCGCGGCGTCGTTGAGCTGAAGCTTGTCCAGGGCCTCGCGCAGGTCCGGGTAGTCCGAACCGTCGAGCGGGTAGAGGCCCGAGAAGACCATCGGGCGCGGGTCCTTGTAGCCGCCGAGGGCCTCGGTCGCGCCGTTGTGCAGGCTGGTGATGGTGTCACCGACCTTGGACTGACGGACGTCCTTCACGCCGGTGATGATGTAGCCCACCTCGCCGACGCCGATGCCGTCGGACGGGGTCATCTCCGGGGAGGAGACACCGATCTCCAGCAGCTCATGGGTGGCGCCGGTGGACATCATCCGGATGCGCTCACGCTTGTTGAGCTGACCGTCGACGACACGGACGTACGTCACGACACCGCGGTACGAGTCGTAGACCGAGTCGAAGATCATCGCGCGGGCGGGGGCGGCCTTGGCTCCGACCGGGGCCGGCACGGTGGCGACGATCTTGTCGAGCAGGGCGTCCACGCCGACACCGGTCTTCGCGGAGACGCGCAGCACGTCCTCCGGCTGGCAGCCGACCAGGTTCGCGAGCTCCTCGGCGAACTTCTCCGGCTGGGCGGCCGGCAGGTCGATCTTGTTCAGGACCGGAACGATCGCGAGGTCCTTCTCCATCGCCAGGTACAGGTTGGCGAGGGTCTGCGCCTCGATGCCCTGCGCGGCGTCCACCAGGAGGACCGTGCCCTCGCAGGCGGCCAGCGAGCGGGAGACCTCGTAGGTGAAGTCGACGTGGCCCGGCGTGTCGATCATGTTCAGGATGTGCGTGTCGCCCTTGCCGTCGCCCACCGTGGGCGCCCAGGGCAGACGGACCGCCTGCGACTTGATCGTGATGCCGCGCTCACGCTCGATGTCCATGCGGTCGAGGTACTGGGCGCGCATCTGCCGCGAGTCCACCACACCGGTGAGCTGGAGCATCCGGTCGGCGAGGGTCGACTTGCCGTGGTCGATGTGCGCGATGATGCAGAAGTTGCGGATCAGCGCCGGGTCGGTACGGCTCGGCTCGGGCACGTGGCTGGGGATGGCGGGCACGCAGTGTCCTGATTCTCGGGTCGCGGTCGGAACGAAGTCTGAGCGAAGGTTCGAATCTCGTCGCCCTCGTCGGCGCGCGATGTCGGATCTGTACGCAGGCTCCCATGGTCCCATGGACGGGGCAGTGCGCTCGGTTTGGGCCGGTCGGAGGGTGGCTGGTAGCCTGGGCAGCTGTGTCTCGTATGGCCTCACGGCTGTCGGGACGCACTCCGAAGATCAAACTCTGAACCTGAAAAGGCTCTTTCGTGGCGAACATCAAGTCCCAGATCAAGCGGAACAAGACGAACGAGAAGGCGCGCCTGCGCAACAAGGCCGTCAAGTCCTCGCTCAAGACCGCGATCCGCAAGGCCCGCGAGGCCGTCGTCGCCGGTGACGTCGAGAAGGCCACCGTGGCTTCTCGCGACGCCTCGCGTGCGCTCGACAAGGCTGTCTCGAAGGGTGTCATCCACAAGAACGCCGCCGCCAACAAGAAGTCGGCGCTGGCCACCAAGGTTGCCTCCCTGCAGGGCTGAGCTCCTGATGTGAAACGCCGGTAAGGACCCAGCGGGCCCTCTCTCCCGCTCCGGACCGGCACTCCGCGCCGCACGCGGCCTGCGTTCGCCACGCGGGTGCGGCGCAACCAAGCAGTCGACGAAGGCCCCGACCACCACCCTTCCCCAGGGCGGCGGCCGGGGCCTTCGTGCTGCCCGGGGGCAGGGAGTCCGGGGGGCGGTGGGTCCGGGGGCGGTGGGGCGGCGGCTGCGACGGGTCGAGGCGCGGACTTGGGCCCACCGCGCGCCGCGGGCGGGCCGGATCCGAAAGGGACGGCCCGACGACCTACTGGCGCTGGGGGCGGGCCGCACGGGCCACGGCGACCACGGCCTTCTCCAAGGCGTACTCGGGGTCGGAGCCCCCGCCCTTCACCCCCGCGTCGGCCACGGCCACCGCGCGCAGCGCGTCCGAGACGGCGTCCGCCGACCAGCCGCGCATCTGCTGGCGGACCCGGTCGATCTTCCAGGGCGGCATGCCGAGGTCCCGTGCGAGGTCGCCCGGCCGGGCCCCGCGCGGGGCGGAGGCCAGCTTTCCGATCGCCCGCACCGCTTGGGCCAGGGCGCTGGTGATCAGCACCGGGGCCACCCCGGTGGACAGGGACCAGCGCAGGGCTTCCAGGGCCTCCGCCGCCCGGCCCTCGACCGCCCGGTCGGCGACCGTGAAGCTGGAGGCCTCGGCCCGGCCGGTGTAGTACCGGCCCACCACGGCCTCGTCGATGGTGCCCTCGACGTCCGCGCACAGCTGCGCCGCCGCGCTCGCCAGCTCCCGCAGGTCACTGCCGATGGCGTCGACCAGGGTCTGGCAGGCCTCCGGGGTGGCCGAACGTCCCAGCGTCCTGAACTCCCCCCGAACGAAAGACAGTCGGTCCGCCGGCTTGGTCATCTTCGGGCAGGCGACCTCCCGGGCACCCGCCTTGCGGGCCGCGTCCAGCAGTCCCTTGCCCTTGACCCCGCCCGCGTGCAGGAGCACGAGGGAGATCTCCTCGTAGGGGGCGGCGAGGTACGCCTTGACCTCCTTGACCGTGTCCGCGCCGAGGTCCTGCGCGTTGCGCACGACGAGGACCTTGCGCTCGGAGAACAGGGAGGGGCTGGTCAGCTCCGCGAGCGTGCCCGGCTGGAGCTGATCGGAGTTCAGGTCCCGCACGTCCGTGTCGGCGTCGGTCGCCCGGGCCGCCGTCACGATCTCCCGCACGGCACGGTCGAGCAGCAGGTCCTCCTGCCCCACCGCGAGGGTGAGCGGGGCGAGCAGGTCGTCGGTGGAGTTCTTCCTGGTGGCCATCGGCTCCAGCATCCCACGCCGCACCGACAGTCCCCCTCCGCCGGTACCCGAGAATGGTCCCGTGAACGTGCGACATGTACTGGTCCTGCCCGACCGCGACGCCGCCGAGGAGGTGGCCCGGGAAGCCGTGGACCGCTTCGGCCCCCCGGAAGAACCCCGCCTGGTGCGCGACGCCCTCGCCGGCGAGGACGACGCCGAGGACGCCCAGTGGTTGGTGGTCCTGGAGGACCCCGAGGAGCGCCTCGACCCCACCGCCCTGGACGACCTCGCCGCCGAGTACGAGGGCTGGCTCGAAGCCCCCTAGGCCCCCGCGACCCCGGGCGGCCTCCGCCGCCGCGGTCTACCCCTACGCCTACGCCTACGCCTTGTGCACGATCTGCACGTCCAGCGTCACTTCCACGCGCGAACCGATCGCCGCGATGCCGTGCGCCAGGATCGACTGCCAGTTCAGCGTGAAGTCCTCGCGCTGCAGTTCCGCGGTGGCCCGGCAGGCCGCGCGGGGTTCGCCCTCCAGGCCGGTCCCGTTGCCCAGGTACTGGGTGTCCAGGGTGACGGTGCGGCTGACGCCGTGCAGGGTGAGCGCGCCCGCGACCGTCCAGCGGCTCCCGCCCCGGTGGATGAACCGCTCGCTGTAGAACTCCACCGTCGGGAAGCGGGCCGCGTCCAGGAAGTCCGCCGACCTGAGGTGGTCGTCGCGCATCCTCAGTCCGGTGTCGATGCTCGCCGCGTCGATGATCACGTGCATGGAGGAGTCCTCCATGCGCTCCGCTATCCGCACCGCCCCCGCGAAGGTGCCGAAGCGGCCGTGGATCCGCGCGAAGCCGATGTGCCGTGCGGTGAAGCCGATCGAGGAGTGCGTCGGATCGAGCTCCCAGTGCCCGGGCTGCGGCAGCAGCGGCGGCTCCACCGAGTCCAGGATGATCTCCGCGGTGCCGGGCTGTGCCGGATCCCCCACGAGCGTCGCCCCGTGGAAGGGCGCGTAGCCCTCGGCGGTGACGGAGAGCCGGTACTCGCCCTCCGGCACGGCCGCGGTGAATCCCCCGTACGGATCGGTCTCTCCGCTGACGACGCGGCGCCCGATCGGATCGGTCACCTCGAACTTCGCCTGGCGGACCGGTTGGTGGACGGTATCGAGCACCCGACAACTCAACAGCTTCGCCGTGTGCGGCAGTGTGAGCGTCGCGGTTGACTGCGAACCGGCACCTCCGACCGTATCCATCCCCCGTCGGCGACTGAACATGGCTGATGCACCCCCGTGCTGTGTGGACTTGGACCGCTCTGGCGAAGAGGCATTCGATCATGCTGTCGGGTTGGGGGCAAACAGAATGGTCGCGCCCGGTATGCCCGCGCCGCCCCCTTCGCCGTCCGGCTGGAAACGCACGTAGGTCCGGACCGCTCCCGGACACCGCCACCGAGCCGTCCGTATCGGTGCGCAGGACCGTCGATCCCCTGGCCCGGAGCCGTGCGAGGGTGTCCGGCGCGGGATGCCCGTACCGGTTGCCCTCACCGACCGGGACGACTGCGAGCCGTGGCCGGATCCGGTCCTGCAGTCCGGGGTCCTGGTGGGCCGAACCGTGGTGCGCCACCTTCAGCACGTCCACCGGCCCCAGCTCGGGGTATTGCCTCAAGAGGGCTTCCTGGGAAGGGGGTTCGAGGTCGCCCAGCAACAGGATCGTCAGGCCTCCGGTGCGCACCAGCAACGCGACGCTCGCGTCGTTGGCGCCCTCCGGCCGCGGCCCCGCCGGCGCCGGCCACAGCACCTGCCACTCCAGCGGCCCGACCCTTCGCCGCTCCCCCGCGACGGCCGCCACCACGGGCACCCGGGCCGCCGCCGCGGCCCGCCGGACCAAGGCCGCCTGCCCGGGCGGCTCCTCCAGCGTGGTGGTCTGAATCACACCCACGGACCGCCCCCGCAACACCCCCGCGAGCCCTCCCACGTGGTCGGCGTGGAAGTGCGTGAGCAGGAGCAGCGGGACCCGCCGGACCTCCAGGGCCCGCAGGCAGGCGTCCACCGCGCCCGGCTCGGGCCCGGCGTCCACCACGACGGCGCTGCCGGGTCCGGCGGCGAGGACCGCGGCGTCCCCCTGACCGACCGCGCACTGGACGTAGCGCCAGTCCGGCGGCGGCCAGCCGGAGAGCGTACGGGTCAACTGCGGCGGCCTCAGCACCACGACGAGCAGCAGCACGACCAGGGTCACGCACACCCCGCGCCGCCTCCCGAACCTGGCCCCCAGCACCACCAGGAGCAGCGTGACGGCGCCGAGCAGCAACCCGCCCGCGAGCCCGCCCGGCCACGGCAGCTCCGCCCCCGGCAGCCGCGCCCCGGCCCGGGCCACGCCGGCGATCCACCCGGCCGGGACCCCCGCGCACCAGGCGAGCAGCTCCGCCGCCGGCATGTACAGGGGGGCCACGGCCAGTGCCGCGAAGCCGAGCACCGTGGCCGGCCCGGCCGCGAGTTCCGCCAGCAGGTTGCAGGGCACCGCGACCAGGCTCACCCGGGCGGAGAGCACGACCACCACCGGGGCACACACGGCCTGCGCTGCGGCGGCGGCCCCGAGCGCCTCGGCCAGGCGCGGGCGCACCCCACGCCGCCGCAGCGCCCCGCTCCACCGGGGTCCCAGGGTCAGCAGGGCCCCAGTGGCCAGCACCGAGAGCAGGAAGCCGTAGCCGCGGGCCAGCCAGGGGTCGTACAGGACCAGCAGCAGGACGGCGGCGGCCAGGGCGGGGATCAGGGCCCTGCGGCGCCCGGTGGCGAGTGCCAGGAGGGTCACGGCCCCGCAGGCGGCGGCGCGCAGCACGCTCGGCTCGGGCCGGCAGACCACGACGAAGGCCAGCGTCAGCGCGGCCCCGCCCAGTGCCGTGGCCCGCAGGGAGAGCCCCAGACGGGGCGCGAGCCCCCTCCGCTCGACGTGCTGCGCGCTGCCCGGCGGCCCGATGAGCAGCATCAGCACCACGGTGAGGTTGGATCCGGAGACGGCCAACAGGTGCAGCAGGTCGGTGGCCTTGAAGGCCGCGTGGAGGTCGTCCGGAACCCTGGAGGTGTCCCCGACCACCAGCCCCGGCAGCAGGGCCCTGGCGTCGGCCGGGAGCCCGTCGGTGGCCTCCCGCAGCCCGGCGCGCAGGTGCCCGGCGATCCGCTGGACGGCGGTCGGGCCGCCGGTCACCCGGGGCGGGGTGTCCGCGCCGGGCCGGAGCAGGGCCACGGCCCGCTCGTTGCCCCGGGCCGGGGCCAGCGCCGCGACCACCTCGACCCGGGTCGAGGGCTGGAGCCGGGCCCATCCCGGGTGCCCGGCCAGGACCCGCACGGGCGTCTCCACCCGGGTCCGCGCCCCGTCGGGGCCCGTCACCCGGGTCACGACCGCGTCCAGCACCACCACCGGCGGCCCGCCCCCACCCCCGGCCCTGCGGGGGTCCGAGCCCACGGTCAGCTCCGCGAGGACCCGGGCGTGCTTCCCGGCCAGCCCCACCACGGGCCCCGCCCGCGCCTCGGCCCGCTCCAGCCCGGCCACCGCCGCCCCGGCTCCCGCGCAGAGCAGGACGGCGGCCACGGCCGCGCCGGCCCGCCACGCCGGTCGCGTCCGGCGCCGGCCGACCACGAGCGCCGTCCCGGCCGCGACCACCGCGAGGCCCGCTCCGGCGGCGGTCCACCCGACGGGCGCCCCGAGGGCCAGGGCGGTCGCTCCCCAGGCCGCCACCGCGGGCCCCGCCAGCCGCAGGTCGACCGGCCCGTCCTCCGCGTGCCCGGACGCGCGGGCGGCGACCTCCGGCCCGCTCACAGCCGCACCAGCCCACGCAGGTCGGCGAACCTGCGCTCCCCGATCCCGGTGACCTGCCGGAGTTCCTCCACGGCCCGGAAGCCGCCCCGGGCGGTACGGAACTCGACGATGTGCCGCGCGAGCACCGGGCCGACCCCGGGCAGCGCGTCCAGCTGCTCGACGGTCGCTCCGGCGAGGCTCAGCGGCCCCGCACCGGCGCCTCCGGGCTGCTGTAAGCCCCCTACCGGCGGCGGCTGCGCCGGTACGCCCACCAGCACCTGTTCGCCGTCGACGAGGATCCGGGCCCGGTTGAGCCCGGTGGTGTCGGCGCCCGGCCTCACTCCCCCGGCGGCGGAGAGGGCGTCCTCGACCCGCGAACCGCCGGGGAGCCTGCGCACACCGGGGCTGCGGACCTTGCCGCCGACGTCCACCACGATCCGGGCCCCCGAAGCCGTCGGCCCGGCTCCGGCCAGGGGCGGGGGTCCGGGGGCCGGGGCGGGGGTGACCACCGCGGGAGCCGTCACCGGTTCCGGCCGGGCCGACCAGTACTGCTGGGCGGCGAACCCGACCGCCGCGACCAGGACCACCGCGACGGCGGCCACCGCCCTCGGCTCCACCCCACAGCGGGCCTGCAACCACACCGGGATCCGCTCCCGCACGGCCGGCCACCGCACACCCCCACCCTGCGGGGGTGCCGCCACCACGCCGGGACCGGCCCCCGAAGAAGCCCCCGCAGCAAGCGCGGCATCGGGCTCGCCATCGAACTCGGCCTCTGGCTCGGCCTCGGCGTCGACCCACACCTCGGGCCCGGGCTCCCCCTCGGGCCTGCGCCCCGCACCCCCCGACGGCGCCGGCAATCCCGGCTCCGAGCCGGGCGGAGCCGTCCCCGAAAGCAGCGCCTCGGCCCGCCTGCGCACGAGTTCCGGATCCGGACCGGTCCGGGCACGGGAGCGGGAGCCGTATCGGGAGCGGACGCGACGCCGGCCACCGGCACGAGACCGAACCCCGACACCCGCACCCACACCCACACCCACACTGGCACCGGCACCGGCACCGGCACCGGCACCGGGAAATCCCGAGAAGTGCCCAGCACGCGTCGGCGCCGACGTTGTCGTTCGCATGGGAGCAGGAGTCGGAGTCGGAGTCGGAGTCGGAGTCGGAGTCGGCGTTGGCATTCGTAGAGTCATGTCCCGACGCTAGGCCCGCCGCCCGAACCCCGCTCGGAACCTTCAATTCCGGTGGATGGGGGCCCCGTTGTGGACAACCGGGCCACCCTTCCGGGTGATCAGCGTGGCGATACGACGGCCGCCAACAACCCCGGACCGGTGTGTGCGCCGATCACCGCACCGACCTCGCTGACGTGCAGTTCCACCAGGCCCGGGATCCGCTCGCGCAGCCGCTGGGCCAACTTCTCCGCGCGCTCCGGGGCCGCCAGGTGGTGAACGGCGACATCGACGCTTCCGGTGCCCGCCCGCTCGACGGCGAGTTCCTCCAGCCGCGCGATGGCCTTGGAGGCGGTGCGCACCTTCTCCAGCATCTCGATCCGCCCGCCCTCCAGCGTCAGCAGCGGCTTGACCGCCAGCGCCGAGCCGAGCAGCGCCTGCGCCGCCCCGATCCGCCCTCCGCGGCGGAGGTAGTCGAGGGTGTCCACGTAGAAGTACGCCGACATGTCGGCCGCCCGCTTCTCGGCGGCGGCCACGATCTCCTCGATGGACCCACCGGCCTCGGCGGTCTCCGCGGCGGCGAGGGCGCAGAAGCCCAACGCCATCGCGACCATCCCGGTGTCGACCACCCGGACCGGCACGGGGGCCGTCTTGGCGGCGACCACGGCGGCGTCGTAGGTGCCGGAGAACTCGGCGGACAGGTGGAGGCTGACGATGCCGGGTGCGCCCGCCTCGGCGGCTGCCCGGTAGGCCCGTACGAACTCCTCGGGGCCGGGGCGGGAGGTGGTGACCGAACGGCGCTTCTGCAGGGCGATCGCGAGGCTGCGGGCCGAGATCTCCGTCCCCTCTTCGAGGGCCTCGTCCCCCAGGACCACGGTCAGGGGTACGGAGGTGATTCCGTGGCGCGCCATCGCCGGTGGGGGCAGGTAGGCCGTGGAATCGGTGACGATCGCGACATGGCGGGACATGAGCCGGAGGTTACCGTCCGCGAGGCGGGTCCGGCAGCTCGGCCCCGGCCCGGCGTACCCGCGGCCGCCCCTCAGGGCCCACCGCACCCGGTGGACGCGGCGCGGAAACAGCCCGGCCGGCTTCCCCTCAGGTGGTGGCTTCCGGCCTGCGGGTCTTTTGCCACGCGTAGGCGGTAGGCGGTGCGGAGGGGTTCAGCGCGGCCGGTCGGGGCTCCTCGGCGCGCGGCGTCGAAGCCCCCGCCGTCCCCGCCGTCCCCGCCCCGCCTGCCGCGGCCTCCCGCTCGTCCCAGTCCGCCGCCGCGGCCGTGAGGTCGTCGACCGATGCGCGGGACCAGTCCCGCAGCGCGCCCGATTCGACCTCGATCTGCGCGGAGAGGTCGGTCAGGTCGTCCTCGGCGAACCGTCGCGCACGGTCGCGGGCGGCCCAGCGCAGCGAGTCCGCGGACTCGATGATCTTCTTGGCGCGTTCGCGGAGGTCCGGCAGGTTCTCCGCGATGCGCTTGCGGTCCGGCTCCTGCTCCAGTCGCTTGAGTTGGTCGTCCAGCTCGTGACCGTGCGCGCTCAGCCGCTCGAAGAGCGCGATGGACTCCTGGAGCGAGGCGTCCGTCTGCACCCCTTGGTACAGCGCCTGCTGCGTGGACCGCATCGAGGTCCGCAGGTCCAGCCTCAGCTGGGCCAGCGCCCCCGTGACCCCGACCTGCCCGAAGCTCTTCGCCTTCAGGGTGGTGTCCTCCACGGTCCGGCGGGCCTGCGTGATCGTCCGGTCCACGCCGCGCTTCGCCGCGCCGACCGCCTTCACCGTGACCCACGCACCCAACCCCAAGAAGGCGAACAGCATCATCAGGGCAAAAATGATCAAAGCGCCCGCCTCCATGAGGTTCCCTTTCGCCGCCGCGCCGCTGCCACCGCGCCCTTGTCGGTGCGTCCTCGTCAGTGCGTCCCTTCCACCGTAAACGCCAAAGGCAGGCCGGGGGTTCCAATCGAACCCCCAACCTGCCCGTACGGGATCTCCCCTACAGAGGACTGGAAACGCCCCTCCACACCCCTGCGCCGAGTCGGCCGACGTCAGCCGACGCCAGATGACGTCAGCCAACGCCAGATGACCTCAGCCGACCTCGGCCGACCTCAGATCACCTCAGATGACGATGTTCACCAGCTTCGGCGCGCGCACGATCACCTTGCGGATCTCCGCGCCGCCCAGAGCCGCGACCACGCCCTCGTCGGTGACCGCCAGCTGCTCCAGCTCAGCGTCGGAGATGGTCGGCGAGACCTCCAGACGGGCCTTGACCTTGCCCTTGACCTGGACGACACAGGTCACCGTCTCGTCCACGACGTACGCCGGGTCGGCGACCGGGAAGTCCTGGTGGACGACCGAGTCGGTGTGACCCAGGCGGCGCCACAGCTCCTCCGCGATGTGCGGGGCCAGCGGGGCCACCAGCAGGACCAGCCGCTCCGCGACCGAGCGCTCCAGCGGACGGCCGGCCTTCGTCAGGGCGTTGTTCAGCTCGGTGATCTTGGCGATGGCGGTGTTGAACCGCAGGCCCGCCAGGTCCGCGCCGGCTCCGTCGATCGCCTTGTGCAGCACGCGCAGGGTGGCCTCGTCCGGCTCCCCGTCCACGACGGTGACCTCGCCGGTCTCCTCGTCCACCACGTTGCGCCACAGGCGCTGCAGCAGGCGGTACTGGCCGACCACGGCGCGGGTGTCCCACGGACGCGAGACGTCCAGCGGGCCCATCGCCATCTCGTACAGGCGCAGGGTGTCGGCGCCGTATTCCTCGCAGATCTCGTCCGGGGTGACGGCGTTCTTCAGGGACTTGCCCATCTTGCCGTGCTCGCGCTTGACGGGCTCGTCACGGTAGAAGTAGCGGCCGTCGCGCTCCTCGACCTCGGCCGCCGGGACGTACACACCGCGCGCGTCGGTGTACGCGTACGCCTGGATCATGCCCTGGTTGAACAGCTTGTGGAACGGCTCGGCCGACGAGACGTGGCCCAGGTCGAACAGCACCTTCGACCAGAAGCGGGCGTACAGCAGGTGCAGCACCGCGTGCTCGGCGCCGCCCACGTACAGGTCGACGCCGCCGAGCGGCGCGCCCTCGCGCGGGCCCATCCAGTACTGCTCGATCTCCGGGTCCACCAGCGCCGAGGCGTTGTTCGGGTCCAGGTAGCGCAGCTCGTACCAGCAGGAGCCGGCCCAGTTCGGCATGGTGTTGGTCTCGCGGCGGTAGCGCTTGACGCCCGCCCCGTCGCCCAGGTCCAGCTCGACGTTCACCCAGTCCTCGTTGCGGGACAGCGGGGTCTCGGGCTTGGAGCCGGCGTCGTCGGGCTCGAAGGTGCGCGGCGAGTAGTCCTCGACCTCCGGCAGCTCCAGGGGCAGCATCGACGCGGGCAGCGCGTGCGCGACGCCGTCCTCGTCGTAGACGATCGGGAAGGGCTCGCCCCAGTACCGCTGGCGGCTGAACAGCCAGTCGCGCAGCCGGAAGTTGACGGTGCCCTCACCGATGCCGCGCTCGGCCAGCCAGTCGGTGATGGTGGCCTTGGCCGTGACCACGTCCAGCCCGTCCAGCGCGATGCCTTCGCCGGTGGAGTTCACCAGCTCCGCGTCGTACGAGACGAACGCGTCCGCCCACGTCGCGGGGTCGGTGCCGCGGTCGTCGGACGGCTGCACGACGCAGCGCATCGGCAGTTCGAAGGCGCGGGCGAACTCGAAGTCGCGGGCGTCGTGCGCGGGCACGGCCATGATCGCGCCGGTGCCGTAGCCCATCAGCACGTAGTCGGCGATGAAGACGGGGACCTGCTCGCCGCTGACCGGGTTGGTCGCGTACGCGCCGGTGAAGACACCGGTCTTGTCCTTGGCCTCGGCCTGCCGCTCGACGTCCGACTTCGAGGCGGCCTGCTTGCGGTACGCGTCGACGGCCTCGGCCGGGGTGGCGTAGCCGCCGGTCCACACGGAGTGGGTGCCCTCGGGCCAGGTGGCCGGGACGATGGAGGCGACCAGCTCGTGCTCGGGCGCCAGCACCATGTAGGTGGCACCGAACAGGGTGTCGGGACGCGTGGTGAAGACGGTGATCGCACCGGCCCCGCCGACGGCGAAGTCGACGCGCGCGCCCTCGCTGCGGCCGATCCAGTTGCGCTGCTGCAGCTTGATGGCCTCGGGCCAGTCCAGCGGGTCCAGGTCGTCCAGCAGTCGGTCGGCGTACGCGGTGATCCGCATGTTCCACTGGCTCAGCTTGGCCTTGAAGACCGGGAAGTTGCCGCGCTCGGAACGGCCGTCCGCGGTGACCTCCTCGTTGGCCAGTACGGTGCCCAGCCCGGGGCACCAGTTGACCGGCGCGTCGGAGGCGTAGGCCAGCCGGAAGCCGTTCAGTACGTCGGCCCGCTCGCCGGCGGTCAGCTCGGCCCAGGCGCGGCGGCCGGGGACCTCACGGGAGCCGTCCTCGAAGGCGGCGACCAGCTCGGAGATGGGGCGGGCCTTCTGCGCGTCGGCGTCGTAGAAGGAGTTGTAGATCTGCAGGAAGATCCACTGGGTCCACTTGTAGTAGTCCGGGTCGATCGTCGCGAACGAGCGGCGCTTGTCGTGGCCCAGGCCCAGCCGGCGCAGCTGGACCTTCATGTTCTCCATGTTGGCCTCGGTGGACACGCGCGGGTGCGTGCCGGTCTGCACGGCGTACTGCTCGGCCGGCAGCCCGAAGGCGTCGAAGCCCAGGGTGTGCAGGACGTTGTGGCCCGACATCCGCTGGTGGCGGGCGTAGACGTCGGTGGCGATGTACCCGAGCGGGTGGCCGACGTGCAGGCCCGCACCCGAGGGGTACGGGAACATGTCCATGATGAACTTCTTGGGCCGTGCGGCGACCGCGGGGTCGCCGGCCAGGTCACCGGTGGGGTTCGGGGCCTCGTAGGTGCCCTCCGCGTCCCAGACGTCCTGCCAGCGTGCCTCGATGTCGGCGGCCATGGCAGCCGTGTAACGGTGCCCCTCGGCCGCCTCGGGGGCCGGGGTGTTCGTCTCGCTCATGATTTCTGAAGCTCCATCGATCGTCTCTGCCGTCTCTGCCTGCCCAAACGAAAAAACCCCTCGCACAGGAGGGGGCGCCGCGCTGATGCCGACCGTCTGAGGGTCGGTACCGGTCAGCGCGGCTCGGTAAGCAGAAGGCGTACGGCACGCATGGCGTCAGGGTACCGCAGCGACCCCTACACCCGCCCGGCCGTTCCGTACAGAGGGCGCACTCACCCCGAGGCACGCAAGGACGCACGCACGGAGCGCCCGAGGACGCACGGAAGCGGGGCACGACGAGAAGCGGGCCACCCGATCCGGGTGGCCCGCTTCTTCACTGTGGAGCTATGGAGAATTGAACTCCAGACCTCCTGCATGCCATGCAGGCGCTCTACCAACTGAGCTATAGCCCCTCGTACTGCTGGTCTTGCTGGTCCCGCTCGCCGTTCCGGCTTCCCTCGCGGGCTCTCCTTGGCGACGTCCCAAACATTACACGGTCATGGCCCTGGTCCAAAAATCGGTTTCCGCAGGGCCCGAGCCATGTCCGTTTCGGGCTGGTTCGATCACGGCTCCTGTCGCCCCGTCAGGCCCTGGCGAACTGGTAGAACCGCTTGAGCGTGCAGTGCTCGTCGAGCAGCCGGCCGTAGATCGGCTCCCCTTCCAGCTCCCGGTACGTCTCGATGGGGTCGCCCTTTATGATCAGCGCCCTCGCGCATTCCTCGCACCAGTACTGGTAGTCGGAATGGATCGGGTCCATGTCCCGCACGATCGGCGTGCCGTTGTTGCACCAGTCGCACCGCCGCCGGTGTGCACCCATCCGTCAGCGACTCCCTCCCGCGTCGGGCCGTCGTGTCCCCCTCCGGCGGTCCGATTCTGCCATGCCGGTACGGGGCGGGTCAGCAGGCAAAAGAGAGCAAACGCAAAGATCCCGCCCCCTGTTGGGGACGGGATCCTGATTGTGGAGCTATGGAGAATTGAACTCCAGACCTCCTGCATGCCATGCAGGCGCTCTACCAACTGAGCTATAGCCCCGCTCTCCGCGGCGCGTCTTCCGTTTCCGGTGTTCTTCGCTGCGAACAAGAAGAACTCTAGCCTGCGACCAGCCGGAAAGTGAAATCCGGGTCCGAGCCGCCCCGCGGCACTCTCGCGGGCGGCCCGGCAGGACCGACGCGGGGGTCGGACCGGCGGATCAGTCGTCGTCGCCGAGCACCGGTTCCGGCAGTGTGCCGGCGTTGTGCTCCATGAGGCGCCAGCCCCGCGCGCCCTCGCCGAGGACGGACCAGCAGCAGTTGGAGAGGCCGCCGAGGCCTTCCCAGTAGTACGAGTCCAGGCCCAGCAGGCGCCCGATCGTCGTACGGATGGTGCCGCCGTGGCTGACGACGACGAGCGTGCCGCCCTCCGGCAGCGCGTCGGCGTGGCGCAGCACGACCGGGGCGGCCCGGTCGGCGACCTCGGTCTCCAGCTCGCCGCCGCCGCGGCGCACGGCCTCGCCGCGCTTCCACGCCGCGTACTGCTCGCCGTACTTGTGGAGGATCTCGTCGTGGGTGAGGCCCTGCCACTCGCCGGCGTACGTCTCCCGGAGCGCCTCGTCGTGCTCCACGGGCAGGCCCGTGACGGCGGCCAGTTCGGCGGCCGTGGCGGAGGCCCGCCGCAGGTCGGAGGCCACGATGGCGTCAGGCCCCAGAGAGGCGAGCAGCCGGGCGGCGCGGCGCGCCTGCGCCACACCGGTCTCGGTCAGCTCGATGTCCGTGGAGCCCTGGAAGCGTCGCTCCAGGTTCCACGAGGTCTGACCGTGTCGCCAGAGGACGATCTTCCGTGCGGACTTGCCCGAGTTCGCCGTGCTCAGAACAGATCACCGTCCGGGTCCTCGTCGCCCTGCGCCTCGCGCAGCTTGGCGTGCTCCTCGGCCTTGCCGATGGTGAGCTTGGCGTCGTGGGGCAGCTCGATCTCGGGGCAGTCCTTCCACAGGCGCTCCAGCGCGTAGAAGACGCGCTCTTCGCTGTGCTGGACGTGGACGACGATGTCGACGTAGTCGAGCAGGATCCAGCGGGCGTCGCGGTCGCCCTCGCGGCGCACCGGCTTGGCGCCGAGCTGCTTGAGCAGCTGCTCTTCGATCTCGTCCACGATCGACTTGACCTGGCGGTCGTTGGGCGCGGAGGCGAGCAGGAAGGCGTCGGTGATCGACAGCACATCGCTGACGTCGTACGCGATGATGTCGTGCGCGAGCCGGTCGGCCGCGGCCTGGGCGGCGGCGGTGATGAGCTCGATGGAGCGGTCCGTGGCGGTCACTGGCCATGCTTTCGGGTTGGCGGGCAGATCCTTACAAGGGTCTCATGTACCGCCCTCGTCGCCCGCGCAGAACGTCCTGCACGGGCGAAACCACAGGTCAAGAGGGCTCTGTCCGGCGCCCGGGGGTGGCTCAGGAGGGCTTGTAGTCCTTGCCGAGCGTCACCACGACGTCCGCGTTGACCACGTTCTCCGCCTTCTTCACGGCCGTTTCCGGCAGGCCCAGGGTCTTTGCCACGTCGATCGCCCGGTCGCGTTGGGCGTCGTCCTGGTAGGTGATCTGGGAGGTCGCGGCCGTACGGTCGGCCTTGCCGCCGTCCACGAAGCCGTAGCCGCCGTTGAGCAGCGCCGCCTTCGCCGCGGCCTGCGTCTTGTCGTCCGCGGTGGCGTCCTTGAGGCCCACCCGGAGCGCGCCTCCGGGCTGCGCCGCGCTGAAGGAACCGCCGAGGACCTCCTTGACGACCTTCTTGTTCGCCTCGTCGGTGAGGCCGCCGTCCGGCTTCACGCCGAGGACGTCGGTGCGGTACGCGCCCACCTTGGCGTGCTCGCCGATCCGCGACAGCAGGGCGCCGAGGCTCTGCGCGTCCAGGCCGGGGTCCAGGATCTGGCCCAGGCTCTCGACGGTCGTGGCCGCCGCCTTCGGGTCGCTCGGGATCTTGCGGAGCACCGCGAGGAGCACCTTTCCGGTGCGCTCCAGTTGTTTGGTCTCGGGCTCGCCCTGGGCCCGCTGGGTGGCGTAGGCCACGGCCATCGCGCCGGTCAGGCTCTGCTTGGGGCCCTGTCCCACGGCGGGGGTCTTGGCCTGCTCGTCGGCCGGGACGGCCGTGTCGGTGTCGACCTCGATGCCGCCGACCAGCTCGACGAGCCGCTCCAGGAAGGGGGTGTCCAGCCGCCAGGTGCCGCCGATGTGGGTGCCGAGGACGGTGTCGAGCGCGTCGCGGGTGCCGATGCCGCCGTCGTCGACGGCCTTGCCGAGGGCGGTGCCGGTCCCGTCCTGTTGGGCGACGTTGAGGGTGTTGGGCAGCAGGACGGTGGCGCCCTGCTCGGTGGTGACGTTGTCCACGAGGAGGGCGGTGGAGCTGCCGCCGCGCTTGGTGTTGCGGAGGTGGACGACGATCATGTCCCGCTTCTGGCTGCCGCCGGCGGCCGTGGCGCCCTTCTTCGCGCCGGGGCCGTCGAGGAAGGGCAGCTTGTCGGCGTACCAGAGGTAGCCGACGCCGCCGACGACGAACAGGGCCAGGGCGACGATCAGGGCCACCACCCGGTTGCGCCCGCGCCGACGGGCCTCCTCGCGGCGCTCGGTGCGGCTCTCGGTGAAGGCGAGCCAGTCGATGACGTCCTCGGAGTCCTCGTCCGGCTGGTCGATGAAGGCGAACTGATCGGTGCGGTAGTCGGGGGTCTGCTCACCGTCGGCCCGGCGCGGCTCGGGAACCTGCACCCCGGACGGCGCCCGCTCCGGCGACGCCGCCGGGGCCGCGGCCGCGTCCTGCTCCTGGGCACCGGGGGCGGCCTGCTGCGGGATCCACTGCTGGGCCCGCACCTGCTGGGGCGGGGCCGGCTGGAGGTACTCCTGCTGCTGCGGGTACTCCTGCTGCTGGGGCTGTGGCTGGTACTGCTGCTGAGGTGGGTACTGCTGCGCCTGCTGGTGGTCGTACGGGTACGGCTGCTGTCCGTAGGACTGCTCGTAGGGCTGCTCGTAGGACGGCGCGTACTGCTGCTGTTCGTACTGGTCGTACTGCTGCCGGGGCTGCTGGGGCTGCTGGGGAACGGGCCGCGCGGGCGCCGGCCCGTAGACCGGTCTGCCGTACGGGTCGTAGCCGATGAGCTGTCGCTCCTGGGCGGCGTACGGGTCGTACGGCTCCTGTGGGTCGTTCACCGCGGGCCCCTCTCTCCGGAAGCTCAGGCGCCCCGGTACAGCTCACGCTTGTCGATGTAGCGCACCACGCCGTCCGGCACCAGGTACCAGACGGGATCCCCCTTGGCGACGCGTGCGCGGCAGTCGGTGGAGGAGATCGCCAGAGCGGGCACCTCGACCAGCGAGACGCCGCCCTCGGGCAGTCCGTCGTCGGTGAGGACGTGACCGGGCCGCGTCACCCCGATGAAATGGGCGAGGGAGAAGAGTTCGTCGGCGTTGCGCCAGGTCAGGATCTGCGCGAGGGCGTCGGCGCCGGTGATGAAGAACAGGTCGGCGTCGTCGTTGAGCGCGCTGAGGTCCCGCAGGGTGTCGATCGTGTACGTCGGCCCGCCGCGGTCGATGTCGATGCGGCTGACGGAGAACTGGGGGTTCGAGGCCGTCGCGATGACCGTCATGAGGTAGCGGTCCTCGGCGGGCGACACGGCCCGCTGGGACTTCTGCCACGGCTCACCGGTCGGTACGAACACCACCTCGTCGAGGTGGAAAAGGGCGGCCACCTCACTGGCGGCCACCAGGTGTCCGTGGTGGATCGGGTCGAACGTCCCGCCCATCACGCCGAGCCGGCGCTTGACCGGGCCCGTAGGCACTTCCTGCTCTCCCATGAGCGCAGAGCCTACTGGCCCGGCGGCACGTCCACGGTGGGCCGGACCGTAAAGGAGGTGACGGCCTAGCGGTCGCGGTTGAGGCGGGTGGTCACCCAGAGCATCAGCAGCAGGATGCCGAGGGCGGCGCCACCGGTCAGGTAGGGGCTCAGGCTGTTGTGGTTGCCGCCGTGCTCCGCGCCCTCGGAGGCGAGAAGGACCAGGTTGTGGGCGGTGGTGGGGAGGCTCATCAGGCAGGTACCTATCGAGTCGGGGGCGAGCGGAGACTTCGCTCACATCGTATGCGGGGCCCCGGGGCACGCTCACGCCGACTCATGCGTTGGAGAGGATGGACGCAGGGCCACACAGGCCGATCAAGGGGGAGGGCGCCATGTCGGGCACCGGATTCGAGAAGACACCGGCGCGGAACCGCAGGAGGTTCCCCGGTATTTCCTCGCGGGCGTACGAGCATCCGGCGGATCGTTCGGCGCTGGTCGCGCTGCGCAAGCTGACCGGCTTCGACACCGTGTTCAAGGCGCTCAGCGGGCTACTGCCGGAGCGCAGCCTGCGGCTGTTGTTCCTGTCGGACTCGGTGCGCGTGGGCGAGACGCAGTTCCCCCACCTGCACGGGATGCTGCGCGACGCCTGTTACATCCTGGACCTGGAGAAGGTCCCCCAGATGTACGTCCGCCAGGATCCGACGCCGAACGCGATGTGCATCGGGCTGGACGAGCCGATCATCGTGGTGACGACGGCGCTGGTGGAACTGCTCGACGAGGAGGAGATGCGGGCGGTGGTGGGCCACGAGGTGGGCCACGCGCTGTCCGGCCACTCCGTCTACCGCACGATCCTGCTGTTCCTGACGAACCTGGCCCTCAAGGTGGCGTGGATCCCGCTGGGGACGGTGGCCATCACGGCGCTGGTGACGGGGCTGCGCGAGTGGTTCCGCAAGTCCGAGCTGTCGGCGGACCGGGCCGGGCTGCTGGTGGGGCAGGACGTGAACGCCTCCATGCGGGGGCTGATGAAGATCGCCGGCGGCAACCACCTCCACGAGATGAACGTGGACGCCTTCCTGGCGCAGGCCGAGGAGTACGAGGCGGCCGGGGACCTGCGGGACTCCGTGCTCAAGATCCTCAATGTGCTGCCGCGGACGCACCCCTTCACCACGGTCCGGGCCGCCGAGCTGAAGAAGTGGTCCGAGAACCGCGACTTCCAGCGGATCATGGACGGCCACTACCCGCGCCGGGAGGAGGACAAGGACACCTCCGTGTCCGACTCCTTCCGCCAGTCCGCCTCGCACTACGCCGACTCGGTGCGTACGAGCAAGGACCCGCTGATGAAGCTGGTCGGGGGCATAGCCGGTGGTGCGGGAGACCTGGGCGGCAAGTTGCGCGACCGGTTCACCGGGGCGAGCGGCACGGCGGCGCCCGGGGACACGGGCAAGGACCCCGGGGGCGCCGGGGGCACGGGCAGGGACGCTCCGGGCAAGGGCGCTACGGACCAGGGCTGACGGGGGTCGCGCCGGTGTCGGCGTCCGGCTGCGCGGGAGCGCGGACCACGGGCGGTGGCGCCGGCGGGGACGGCGGGGCCGTACGGGCCGCCCCGGAGGCCAGCACGCCGCACAGCCCGGCGGCGAGGCGCGGGTGGCCGCTCGCGTACGGGTCGTTGGCGGGCGGCCCCACGGTGGTGGGACCGGCGCCCGCGAAGAGGGGCCGGAAGCCCTCCGCGGGGTCCGTGGCGCAGTCCTGCGGGCCCGCCACCACGTAGGCCGAGACCAGCTCCGCCCGCCGGGCCGCGAGGTCGTCCCGGTCGAAGCGCAGTCGCAGCTCGCGCCGGACGGTGAAGAGCGAGGCAGCGTCCGCCGCGGTCGGTCCGGCGCCGGCCGGGCGCACCGCGTACACGAAGGTGTGGTCGGTGGTCACCTCCAGCACGTCCGTGCCGCGCTCCTCGACGGCCAGGGTGCCGCTGACCCGGACCCTGGAGTCGGCCATGACGGTGGTGCGCGGGTCGAAGCGGACCAGCCAGCCGGTGGCGGCGTGCCGGCCGTCCCCGGACGGTGCGGTCACGCTCTCGTCGAACTGCGCCAGCTGCCCGGGATCGAGCAGGACCCGGACGGGTCGGGAGGCCGTCCCGGAGAGCACGTCCGGATCGAGCGAGGACTGCACCAGGTAGTCCTTGGCGATGGCCAGCGCGGCGACGACCTGGCTCTCGGTGAAGTGGCGGGTGCGGCGTGCCGCCGGGAAGGTGATCCCGGCCGCGCCGACCCGGTAGTCGGCGGCCGGGCTCTGCGCGTACAGGTCACCCGGTCGCCCCCCGGGGACCGGGGTGGTCGGCGCGAGCGGGACGACGGTGCTGATCAGCAGCCCGGCACCGCCGCCGGCCGGGGGGACGTAGGGGTTGCGCATGCCCAGGTAGACGGCCATCGCGAACGCGGTCGCGATGAGCAGCGCCAGCAGCATGCCGCGGCGCGCCCCTCGGCCGGGGACTCCGGTGGCGTGGCCGGCGGCGCCGCTCGACCAGATGGACCGGCTGCGGACGGCGCGGGCGTGCTCGCCCATGCGTTCCCGGGCGGAGTACTCCTGGAGCCGGGCAGCACGGACGAAGTCCTCGTCGAAGACGACCGAGCGGTACTCGTCCGGGCGCAACTCGTCGTCGTCCCCGCCGATGCCCTCGGGGGTGCCGTTGGGTGGGTCTCCTGGAACGGCCATCGCTTCTCCCCGCTGTCCCCGCTACAGAGAAGCCCCCAGCTCCGGCTGTGCGAGTGGGGTCGTACCTTCAGGGTTGGCGGCCGACGGGGTACGTAAACGCACCGACGCCCGTGACTTCCCCGAGCGGAGTACTGGCGGGCGCCGGCGCGGGGTCCGCCTCGCCGGCGGCGCTGCGGTAGACGGCGCTGAAGGCCAGCGCGACCATGCCGAGCCCCATGACCACGGCGAGCACCCAGGCGACCGGGCGGAGCCACGGAGAGCGGCCCCGGTAGGGGCGCAGGCTTCCGCCGTAGACCCCGTACGGGCCTTCGGCGTACCCGTAGCCGTAGCCGTACTGGCCGGACTCCCAGCCGGGGTCGTCGAGGCCGTACCCGTCCGGATGGTTGTAGTCGTCGTCGGAGGCCCAGCCCCCGGCGACGCGGGCGGCCTCGGCCTCGGCGCGCGCGCGGTCCGCGGCGCGTCGGCGCTCGGCCGCGCTCGGTTCATGGATCTCCGCGTTCCGGACGAAGGCCTCGTCGAACACCACGGAGGCGAAGTACTGATCCGCGCCTCCGCGGTCGTCGTCGGGCTCCCCGTCGTCCGGGAACGGCTTGCCCCCCACGTCGTCCGGCACGAGACCAGCGTAGACCTGGGGGGCTGCTTTGGGCAGGGTGTACGCCCGAATTCGGCCACACCGTGTTCGGGGGCTGACTACCGAACGTGACCGTCGCCGGTGACGATGTACTTGGTCGAGGTCAGCTCGGGAAGGCCCATGGGGCCCCGGGCGTGCAGCTTCTGGGTGGAGATGCCGATCTCGGCGCCGAAGCCGAACTGGCCACCGTCCGTGAACCGGGTGGAGGCGTTCACGGCGACCGTGGTGGAGTCGACCAGCTGGGTGAAGCGGCGGGCGGCGGCCTGCGAGGTGGTGACGATCGCCTCGGTGTGGCCGGAGGTCCAGCGCCGGATGTGGGCGACCGCGTCGTCGAGGGAGTCCACGACGCCGGCCGCGATGTCGTAGGACAGGTACTCGGCGGCCCAGTCCTCGTCGGTGGCGGCCAGCGCGGTGACCTTGGAGTCCTCGGCGTACGAGAGCACCTCCGGGTCCCCGTGCACGGTCACCCCGGCGTCCGCGAGGGCGTCCAGCGCGAGGGGGAGGAAGGCCGCGGCGATGTCCCGGTGCACGAGGAGGGTCTCGGCGGAGTTGCAGACGGAGGGCCGCTGGGCCTTGGAGTTGACGAGGATGTCCACGGCCATGCCGAGGTCGGCCTGGGCGTCCACGTAGACGTGGCAGTTGCCGGTACCGGTCTCGATGACCGGGACGGTGGACTCCTCGACGACGGTCTTGATGAGGGAGGCGCCGCCGCGCGGGATGAGGACGTCGACGAGGCCGCGGGCCCGCATCAGCTCGCGGACGGAGTCGCGGGACTCGCCGGGTACGAGCTGGATCGCGTCGGCGGGCAGACCGGCGCTCACGACGGCGTCGCGGAGGATGCCGACGAGGGCGGTGTTGGAGGCGTAGGCGGAGGAGCTGCCGCGCAGGAGGACCGCGTTGCCGGACTTGAGGCAGAGGGCGGCGGCGTCGACGGTGACGTTGGGGCGGGCCTCGTAGATGATGCCGACCACGCCGAGCGGGACCCGGATCTGACGGATGTCGATGCCGTTGGGGAGGGTGTTGCCCCGGACGACCTCGCCGACGGGGTCGGGCAGGGCGACGACGTCGCGGACGTCGGAGGCGATGGCGGCGACCCGCTCGGGGGTGAGGGTGAGCCGGTCGATGACCGTCTCACTGGTGCCGGCTGCGGCCGCCTTGGCGGTGTCGACGGCGTTGGCGGCCACGATCTCGGCCGTACGGGCCTCCAGCGCGTCCGCGATGGCCAGCAGGGCCGCGTCCTTGGCGGACCGCGGGAGTGGGGCGATGGCCGCGGCCGCGGTGCGGGCGGCGCGCGCGGTGGCGAGGACGGGCGAGCTGGCGGCGGTGGCGTCGTCGAGCGAGGTCATGCGGCCAGGGTAGTCCCCGGCCGGGGCCCGCCCGAGGGGGTTCCACCCCGCGAGACGAGGCCCCGCGGGTCCACCCGGCCGGCGCGCGCCGGCCGGAGCCGGCGAGGCCGCCTGCGGGGCGTCGGCAGGGTCGGCGGCGGTAGGCAGCGGCGGCCGGCGGCGTCAGTAGGGGTGGACGCCCACCGGGTGGGCCGGGGGCGGGCCGTAGCCCTCCGCCACCCTCTGGTGGTAGGTCGCGCGGTCGATGACCTCCAGGCCGACGATCTCCCACGGCGGCAGCTTCGCCGACGAGCGGTGCTCGCCCCAGAGCCGCAGGGCGACGGCGGCCGCGTCGTGGAGGTCGCGGGCCTCCTCCCAGTAGCGGATCTCCGCGTGGTCGTCGGCGTACCGGCTGGTCAGCAGGAACGGGTGGTCGTGGGCCAGTTGTTCCAGTCCGCGTCGCACCTCGGACAGCGGCGCCGGTTTGCCGGAGACGCTGAGGGTGATGTGCCAGAGGCGCGAGGCCTGCTCCGGCTCCTCACCGCCGCCACCGTCCCCGGTGCCGACGCTGGTCAGCGCTCGTCTCACCAGCCGCCTCCTGTCTGCGCCACGCGTGTCCGCCCTTCACAGTTGACCAGTCCCCGGTCCCCCGCGCTGCGGTTTTGCAGAACCTCAGCCCTGCAGCAGCACCAGATCGTCGCGGTGGACGACCTCGCGCTCGTACGCGGGTCCGAGCTCCCGCGCAAGCTCGCGGGTGGAGCGTCCGAGGAGCTGCGGGATTTCCTTGGCGTCGAAGTTGACCAGGCCCCGGGCGACGGCGCGCCCGTCGGTGGCGCGCAGCTCCACGGGGTCGCCCGCGACGAAGTCGCCCTCGACTCCGGCGATGCCCGCGGCCAGCAGCGAGCTGCCGCGCTCGGTGACGGCGCGGACGGCCCCGTCGTCCAGGACGAGGTGTCCTTGAGGGGTGGAGGCGTGTTGGAGCCAGAGCAGCCGGTCGGTGGAGCGGCGCCCGGTGGCGTGGAAGTGCGTACCGGTCGGGCGGCCGGCCAGGGCGTCGGCGGCCTGGCTGGCGGAGGTGAGGACGACGGGGATGCCCGCGGCGGCGGCGATGCGGGCGGCCTCGACCTTGGTGACCATGCCGCCGGTGCCGACGCCCGCCTTGCCCGCGCTGCCGATGGAGACGTGGGCGATGTCCCCGGGGCCGCGGACCTCGTCGATGCGGGTGGTGCCGGGCAGGGACGGGTTCCCGTCGTAGAGCCCGTCGACGTCGGAGAGGAGCACGAGCAGGTCGGCGCGGACGAGGTGGGCCACGAGGGCGGCGAGCCGGTCGTTGTCGCCGAAGCGGATCTCGTCGGTGGCGACGGTGTCGTTCTCGTTGACGACGGGCAGGGCGCCCATGGCCAGCAGCTGGTCCAGGGTGCGGTAGGCGTTGCGGTAGTGGGCCCGCCGGCTGGTGTCGTCGGTGGTGAGCAGCACCTGGCCGACGCGGATGCCGTAGCGGGCGAAGGAG
Source organism: Streptomyces sp. NPDC088097 (assembly GCF_044741845.1). Classification (NCBI taxonomy): domain Bacteria; kingdom Bacillati; phylum Actinomycetota; class Actinomycetes; order Kitasatosporales; family Streptomycetaceae; genus Streptomyces; species Streptomyces sp. NPDC088097. The sequence continues at coordinate 121,978 of NZ_JBIUTJ010000009.1, read as the reverse complement.
GCGGTGTACCGGGCGACGAGGAGGCCCTGTCCGACGCTGGCGGCGGCCTGCTGCCGGGCGAGGTCCTTGGGGCGGCGGGCGAGGCCGAGCGGGGAGAGTCCGGCGGCGATGGCGCCGGAGGAGACCAGGACGATCTCCTTCTCGCCGCCGCTGCGGGCCTTGGCCAGTACGTCGACCAGCGCGTCGACGCGGTCGGCGTCGAGTCCGCCCGCCGCGGTGGTGAGCGAGGAGGAACCGACCTTGACCACGATCCTGCGGGCGTCAGAGACACCCTGCCTAGCCGCTGACACGTCTCTCCTCCGACCCGACCGACCATCCGACCGGCTCAATCTACGGGGTGGCGCGCCGGAGCCGCCCGCCGGTTTCAGACCGTGGACGTGGGCCGGCCGGCGGCGGGCTGCACGGGCTCCGGTTCCGTACCCGGAATGAGGATCTTGCGGGACAGCAGGAAGGTGAACGGGATGGCCACGACGGCGGCCACGAGCGGCGCGATCCGGGTGTCGAGGCCGCCCCAGGTCACCAGGGCGTAGAGGCCGACCGACTGGATCACGTAGTTCGTGATGTTCGTCAGCGGGAAGAGCAGGAACTTCTTCCAGGTGGGGCGGGTGCGGTAGGTGAAGTAGGTGTTCATGAAGAACGACCCGATCATCGACAGCGCGAAGGCGAGGGTGTACGCGGCGAAGTACGGCATCAACGGGTGCAGGAGCAGGTAGATGGCGAAGAAGGTGCCGGTGTTGACCCCGCCCACCAGGGCGAAGCGGAAGATCTGGCCGAGTTGCTCGCGGCGGCCGCTCAGGAGGTTCCTCATCGGTGGCTGCGTTCGGCGATGACGGCTTCGGAGACCTCGGGCATGCGGTCGGAGGCGACGCCGTGGGCTTCCTTGACGAGGAAGTGGGGACGGCGCTTGGTCTCGTAGTAGATGCGGCCGATGTACTCGCCGATCAGCCCCAGCATGACCATCTGGACACCGCCGATGCCCGTGATCAGTGCGACAAGGGTCACGTAACCGGGCGAGTCGATGCCGCCGGTCATCGCCGCGACGGTGACCCACAGGGCGTACAGGCCGGTCAGGCCCACCAGCGACACGCCGAGCCAGATGCCGATGCGCAGCGGGCGGTTGTTGAAGGAGATCAGGCCGTCCATGCCGTAGTTCAGCAGGGCGCCGAACTTCCACTTCGTCTCGCCCGCCTCGCGCTGGGCGTTCTGGTAGTCGAAGTGGACGGTGTCGAAGCCGATCCAGGAGAAGAGGCCCTTGGAGAAGCGGTTGTACTCGGGGAGCGCGAGCAGGGCGTCCACGGCCGGTCGCGACAGGAGGCGGAAGTCGCCGACCCCGTCGGTGAGTTCCACGTCGACCCAGCGGTTCACGCCGCGGTAGTAGAGGCGGCTGAGGGCCGAGCGGACCTTCTTGTCGCCTTCGCGGGTGCGGCGGGCGATGACCTGGTCGTGGCCCTGGCGGTGGTGCTCCAGCATGGTGGCGATCAGCTCCGGCGGGTGCTGGAGGTCCGCGTCCATGATCACGACGGCGTCGCCGGTGGTTTCCTTGAGCCCGGCGAGCATGCCCGCCTCCTTGCCGAAGTTTCGGCTGAAGGAGACGTACCGGGTCTGGTCGCCGTACTCCGCGGCGATCCGGCGGAGCTTGCCGAGGGTGCCGTCGCGGCTGCCGTCGTCGACGTAGCAGACCTCGTACTCGACCGGCAGGGTGTCCAGAACCCTTCGGATCTCGGCATCGAAGCTGTCGATGACGTCTTCTTCGTTGTAACAAGGGACAACTACCGACAGCTTGGTCATGAGCACTTCCTGCTGGGTCCGAACGGGTGATTGTCGGCGACCGGACCCGCCACTCACCTCTTCCTTAGAAGTATGCACGCCGGTGGCCGGCCTGCCCGAGTCGCGTGCGGCACACGGTAGCTTTGACTGGATAAGCGGAATGGAACGAAGGGATCGAGGTGCACGTGCCTGACGTCTCCGTGGTCGTCATCGTCTACAACGACGCAGAGCGTCTGCAGACAGCCGTCCGATCGGTTTTGGACCAGACCCTGCGCGGGGTCGAAGTCGTGATCGTGGACGACTGCAGCAAGGACCGGTCGTACGCGGTCGCCCAGGAGCTGGAGGCGGCTCATCCGGGGCGGGTGCGCGCCTTCCGGCTGCCCGAGAACAGCGGTGGGTGCGGCGCCCCGCGCAACCACGGCATCCAGCAGGCCACCGGTGCCTACGTCATGTTCCTCGACAGTGACGACGTCCTGGAGCGCGACGCCTGCCGCAACATGCTGGCGGCGGCCGAGCGCACGGGCTCCGACCTGGTGTCCGGCATGTGCGTACGCGTACACCTGGACAAGCGCGGCAACAAGAACACCGAGTGGTACCCGTGGATCTACTCCCGCACCCGCACGCTGGAGTCGATCACCGAGTACCCGGACCTGCTGGTCTACGACACCCTCTCCACGAACAAGTGCTACCGGCGCGCGTTCCTGCTGGAGCAGGGCCTGGAGTTCCCGGTCGGGATCCACTACGAGGACCTGCTGTTCTCGGCGCAGGCCTACGTGGCCGCCCGGCGCATCACGCTGATCCCGAACCACGTCTACTTCTGGAACGTGGTCGAGAAGGCCGCCGCCCTTTCGATCAGCAACCGGCGCCACGAGATCGAGAACTTCGTCCACCGGATGGAGATCCACCGCCGTGTCGACGACCTGCTCGCCGCCAAGGGGCACTCCGCCATCAAGTCGGCCAAGGACGCCAAGTTCCTCAAGCACGACCTGGTGCTGCACCTGCGCGACCTGCCGCTGCTCGGTGACGCCTACCGCCAGGAGTTCGCCCGGCTCGCCAACGGCTACCTGGCCGGCATCGACCCGGCCGCGTACGAGAACGTCACCCACCTCCAGGCCATCTGCGCCTACCTGCTGGGCAAGGAGGACTGGGACAACCTCCTCCCGGCCGCCGACGCGATGACCAACCGGGGCAGGCTCTGCTCCTCCCTCGCCGAACGCGACGGCCGCGTCTACTGGTGCGCCGAGCACCTCGACGAGGCCGAGGGCCGCCGGATACTGGACGTCACCGACCAGGGCTACCACACGGCCCCGCTCTCCTCCCTGGCCCTGGGCAACCGGCTGACCTCCTACGAGGACGACGGGCGCGGCATCGTGACCCTGTCGGGCCGGATCGTGAACCCCCTGGGCCGGATCAAGGCCGAGGCCCCCCTCAAGGCCGTCCTGGAGTTCCGCGCCCGCCGCCAGATCGGGGTGCGCTCCTTCTCCTTCCCGGCGACGACCGTGCGCCACGCCGGTGACACGATCGAGTGGACCGCCACCGCCGACGTCCTCGGCACGATCCGCCCGCTCGGCATCATCGACGCCGTCTGGGACGTCCGCGTGAAGCTCACGGCGGGCGCCGACCGGATGACCACGCGCGTCTCCGTGGGCGGGGTCAACATGGAGTCGGCGTCCCGACTGCGGGTGCGCCCGCGCCTGACCCGGCTCATCTCCGACCGCTTCGAGCCGGAGATGACCAAGAAGGGCAACCTCTCCTACGTCCTGACCGCCGAGGGACCTGCCGCCGTCCGCACCCAGAACCTGCTGGGCAACGCCATGCACGGCAAGGCGGCCGGCGTGGTCAAGCGCAGCCTGCGCCGGGCCCTGAAGGCCCGCCGCAACCTCGGCTCGGGCGAGCAGAAGGTGAAGCTCTACCACGAGCTGTTCTCGAAGCTGCCGGTCAAGAAGGGCACGGTCGTCTTCGAGAGCCACATGGGCAAGCAGTACAGCGACAGCCCGAAGGCCATCTACGAGGAGCTGGTCCGCCAAGGCGCGCCCTTCGAGGCCATCTGGTCCTACGCGGGCGGCAAGCCCACCGGCTTCCCCAAGGAGGCCACCCTGGTGCGCCGCTGGAGCTGGCCCTACCTGCGGGCGCTCGCCCAGGCCGAGTACTGGGTCGACAACCAGGGCTTCCCGCTGGCGCTGGCCAAGCGCCCGGGAACCACGTACATCCAGACCTGGCACGGCTCCGCGCTCAAGCGGATGGGCTTCCACGAGCCCCGTACCAAGTCGCAGGGCAAGGCCGGGCAGGACCGCTTCCAGGCGGCCGTGAACCGCTTCGACCACTTCCTGATCCGCTCCGAGCACGACGCCCGCACCCTCGCCAAGGGCTTCCGGCTGCGCGACGAGGTCCTGCTGCGCACCGGCTACCCGCGCAACGACGCCCTCGTGGAGGCGCACCGCGCCGAGACGCAGAGCGGGGAGCGGGTGCGCGGACCGCTCGCCGCCGAACTGGGCATCGACCCGGGCAAGAAGGTGCTGCTGTACGCGCCGACCTTCCGGGCGAACGCGGACGGCACCGTGGAGGGCTTCGAGTTCCCCTTCGACGTGGAGGAGTTCGCCGACCGCCTCGGGGACCGCTTCACCCTGCTGGTGCGCACGCACTACCTCAACAGCGTCTCCCTGCCGCCGTCGGTCGCGGGCCGCGTCCTTGACGTGTCCCGCCACCACGACATCACCCCGCTGCTGGCCCTGGCCGACGGACTGATCACGGACTACTCCTCCGTGATGTTCGACTACGCGGTGCTGGACCGGCCGATGCTGTTCTTCGCGTACGACTACGAGAAGTACGCCACGGACATCCGCGGTACCTACTTCGACCTCAAGGAGAAGGCGCCGGGGCCCGTCGTGGCCACGGCCGACGAGCTGATCCAGGCCGTCTCCGCCTTCGACGAGGCCGATGCCAAGTACGCCGAGGCCCGTCAGCGCTTCCTCACCGAGTTCGGCGAGTACGACCGCGGCGACGCCGCCCGCCAGATCGTCGAGAAGTTCTTCACCAGGAGCGGCAAGTGAGCCAGGAGACCGCCGGCGAGGGCGGCCGTGACGTCTTCCTCGTCTCCAACAGCGTGGACGAGCTCGGCGGGGTGACCACCTGGTCGCACCAGATGGCCCGCCTGTTCAGCGACCGCGGGCACCGGGTGCACATCGTCGGCATCGCGCCCGTCGAGGAGGCGATCCGGCAGAAGCTGCCCGCCTCGCTCCCCTACGAGACGACCACGCTCTACGCGACCCGTCCGCCCGGCGCCCGCCGGCTGGCGGGTCTCAAGGGCCGTCTCAACGCTCCCGAACGGCGCCGCCAGTCGGCCCGACGGGCCGCGATGCGCACCCAGGCGGACCGGCTGAGCGCCATGTTCCGGGCGGCCGGACCGGGGGCGGTCGTGATCGTCACCCAGGTCTGGGCGATGGAGTGGGTGGCCCTCGCCGACACCAAGGGGCTCTCGGTCATCGGCATGAGCCACGAGTCCTTCGAGGCCAGCAACAAGTCGACGCGGGGTGCGCGGGTCCGCCGCCACTACGCGGAAGCCGACCGGATGCTGGTGCTCACCCCCGAGGACGCCGACCACTGGATCCGGGCCGGCATGCAGAACGTCGACAGCATGCCGAACCCGCTGCCCTTCATGCCCGAGACGGCCGCCCCGCGCACCTCGAAGGTGGTCGCCAGCATCGGCCGGCTCGCCTTCGAGAAGGGCATGGACCTGCTGCTCGACGCCTGGGCCGACGCCGTCCCGCACCACCCCGACTGGACGCTGCGCATCTACGGGGCGGGCATCGAGGAGCCGGCCCTGCGCGCCCACTGCGCCTCGCTCGGGCTGGACGACTCCGTGGAGTGGATGGGCAGCACCGACGATGTGCTGGGCGCCCTGCGCGGGGCCTCCGTCTTCGCCCAGGCCTCCCGCGCCGAGGGCTTCCCGATCACCCTGTTGGAGGCGATGGCGGCGGGTCTGCCCGTGGCCGCCTTCGACTGCGCGCCCGGCGTACGGGAGATCGTGCGGCACGGTGAGGACGGGCTGCTGGCCCGCCTCGGCAACACGATGGAGCTGGCCGGACACCTCGACGCCCTGATGACGGAGCGCGAGCTGCGCGACCGGCTCGGCGACACGGGCTTCCGGAGCGTGCGGCGCTTCTCCAGCGCCGAGATCACCGACCGCTGGGAAGAGCTGTTCCGCTTCCTGGAGCGCTGAACCGCCCCGCTCCCCCGCACATGAAACCGCCCGCCCCGGATCGACTCCGGGGCGGGCGGTTTCGCGTACGGGACCTCACGCCCGGCGGTTGGCCTCCCAGCCGGCCCAGGCCGAGGTGATCATCTCGCGGACGTCGTGGCGCGCCTTCCAGCCCAGCTCGGCGGCGATCAGGTCGGCGGAGGCCACCACCTTCGCCGGGTCGCCGGGGCGGCGCGGGGTGACGACCGGGGCGTGGGTGTGGCCGGTGTGCTCGTTCAACAGCTCGACCATCTCCTTGACGGAGACGCCCTCGCCGCGGCCGATGTTCACGGTGAGGTCCTTGTGGTCCCCGGCCGCGCCCCACTCGGCGAGCCGGCGGGCGGCGACGACGTGGGCCTCCGCCAGGTCCTCGACGTGGATGTAGTCGCGGATGCAGGTGCCGTCCGGGGTCGGGTAGTCATCGCCGAAGATGCGGGCGCCCTCGCCGGCGTCGTAGCGCTCGAAGACCATCGGGACCAGGTTGAAGACGCCGGTGTCGGCCAGCTCGGGGGTGGCCGCGCCCGCGACGTTGAAGTAGCGCAGGCAGGCCGTGGAGATGCCGTGCGCCTTGCCGGCGGCCCGGACGAGCCACTCGCCGGCGAGCTTGGTCTCGCCGTAGGGGCTCAGCGGGAGGCAGGGGGTCTCCTCCGTGACGGAGTCCACATCGGGCATCCCGTACACGGAGGCCGAGGAGGAGAAGAGGAAGTTGCGGATCCCGGCTGCGGCCACGGCCTGGAGCAGCACCGTGAGGCCGCCCACGTTCTCGTGGTAGTAGTACATCGGCCGCTCGACGGACTCGCCGACCTGCTTCTTGCCCGCCAGGTGGACCACGCCCGTGATGTGGTGCTCCCGGAGGGCCTCGTCGAGGACCTGGCGGTCCAGGACCGAGCCGACCACCAGCGGTACGCCCTCCGGGACCCTGCTCTCCTTGCCCGTGGAGAGGTCGTCCAGGACGACCACCTCCTCTCCGGCCCGCAGCATGGCGCGAACGACGTGCGAGCCGATGTAGCCGGCCCCACCGGTGATCAGAAAGGTCATGCGTATCTCCCGAGCTCTAGCGTGACCTGCGCGTGCGGGCGCGGTCGAGGCGGTTGCGTACGAAGGTCAGGGCGCCGCCGGCGCCCGGTGCGAGGCGCAGCGCCAGCGCGCCGGCCGCCGTCCGGTACGGCTGCGCCAGCAGAACACCGTACCGGCTGCTGGGCAGGGCCCGTCGACGGAGCAGACCTCCGAGGGGGCGCAGGGAGGTGAGCGGGCAGCTCCCGTCGGCGCAGCGCACGCCCACCCGGACGTCCCAGGCCTGGAGGCCGCGCAGCCCCCGGCGGCGTCCCTCGGCGGCCAACGCGGCGAGCCGGAAGGGCACCTCGGCGCTCCAGCCGTCCCCGTCCGCGGCGGGCACCAGCTCCACCGGGCGCACCCGGACGGGATCGCCGCCCGCCCGGGGCGGGAAGCTCAGCTCGACGGTCCGCGGCCCCGCGGCGGCGAGTCGCCCGTACAGGTCGCGCACCCGGATCCGGACGACCCCGCGCCCGGCGGGCTCGGCGTCGACGGCGAGGGGCAGTTCCGCGGTGGGCAGGGCGTCGAGCCCGTCCAGCGGGACCGGCAGCGCCTCGCTCCACACGGGCTCCCCGGCAGGGCCGGTGGCGTACGGGGGCGGCAGCCGGGCCGGTTCGGCGGCGAGCCGGGTCAGCCGCTCCAGGTCGGCGGGCGGCGTTTCGGCCGCGAGCAGGACCCGCGCGGTCCAGCGGGCGCGGGCGGGGGCGGCGTCGAGGTCGGCGGGGTCGAAGCCGGCGACGTAGGCGCGGGTCAGGTCCCACCAGGCGGCCTGGTACAGCGGGTCGGTGCCGATCTCGCGCAGGTACATGCGCAGGTCGTAGTCGAGGAACTTGACCCGGCAGGCACGGCCCAGCTCCGGGGAGGCCTCGGCGAGGACCCGCGCGGCGATCGTGTGTGCCTCGACGCGGGAGCGCCAGTTGCCGACGTCGGCCCGGTCCAGGGAGATGGACACCCGGGCGGCGCGGCGGCGCACGTGCCACACGTAGACGAGGTCGCCGATGACGGCGATCCGGGGGGCGGCGGCCAGCACCCGGGCGGTGAAGACGAAGTCCTCGTAGACGAAGCGGCCGTCGGGGAAGCGGATGGCGTGCTTCTCCAGGAAGGCCCGCTCGTAGAGCTTGTTGACGCAGAGGGTGTCGCGGACCAGCTCCGGCCGGTCGGCGGGCCGCTCGATGACCTCGCCGGGGACGTGCAGACCGGGCATCCAGGGCACGTCGCGTCCCTCGGGCAGCTCCCGGCGCACGCACGAGCCGACCGTGACGGGGGCCCTGTGCTCCTCGGCGGCCCGTACGAGGGCCTCGGCGGCCCCCGGCGCCAGGACGTCGTCGCTGTCCAGGAAGAGGACGTACGGGGACGTCGCGGCGGCGATGCCGTCGTTGCGCGGGGTGCCGCAGCCGCCGCTGTTCTCGGTGCGGTGCACGACCCGCAGCCGGGGGTGGGCGGCGGCCAGCTCGTCGAGCACCCGCCCGGTCCCGTCGCAGGAGGCGTCGTCGACGGCGATGACCTCGGCGACGACCGGGCCCTGGGCGAGGGCCGAGGCGACGGCCTCGCCCACGAGCCCGGCGTCGTCGTACGCGATCACCACCACGGACACCTTGGCGTCCGCGGTGGGGGTGGCGCCGGATTCACTGCGGGAATTGCTGCTGCTCACCCGCAGGATCCTAGGCGACCGGCATGAGGCCGGGATAAACCCGGCCCCGCGCCAGTGCCTCGGGCCGTCCGACGTGGATCCGTCTTAGAACGGACGGAACTCGTCGTACTCCTTCTGCACGGAGTCGCCGCGCTCGGCTTCCTTGTCCCGGCGGCGGGTGGTGGCCGGACGCGGGGCGTCGAGGCGGTGGTCCTCACCGCGGCGGCCCAGCATCTCGGCGCCGGCCATGACGGTCGGCTCCCAGTCGAAGACGACCGCGTTCTCGTCGGAACCGATGGCCACGCCGTCACCGGCGCGGGCGCCGGCCTTGCGCAGCGCGTCCTCGACACCGAGGCGGTTGAGCCGGTCCGCGAGGTAGCCGACGGCCTCGTCGTTGTTGAAGTCGGTCTGGCGGACCCAGCGCTCGGGCTTCTCGCCGCGCACCTGGTAGACGTCCTCGACCTCGTCGTAGGTGACGGTGAAGCCGGAGTCGTCGACGGCCTTCGGACGGATGACGATGCGGGTCGCCTCCTCCTTCGGCTTGCGGGCGCGGGCCTTGGCCACGACCTCGGCGAGGAAGTAGGACAGTTCCTTCAGGCCGGTACGGGCGACCGCGGAGACCTCGAAGACCTTGTAGCCGCGGGCCTCCAGGTCGGGGCGCACCATGTCGGCGAGGTCCTGGCCGTCCGGGATGTCGACCTTGTTGAGGACGACGAGGCGCGGGCGCTTCTCCAGGCCGCCGCCGTAGAGCTTCAGCTCGTTCTCGATGGCGTCGAGGTCGGCCAGCGGGTCGCGGTCGGACTCCAGGGTGGCGGTGTCCAGGACGTGCACGAGGATCGAGCAGCGCTCGACGTGGCGCAGGAACTCCAGGCCGAGGCCCTTGCCCTGGCTGGCGCCCGGGATCAGGCCCGGGACGTCGGCGATGGTGTAGACGGTCGAGCCGGCGGTGACGACGCCCAGGTTCGGGACGAGGGTGGTGAAGGGGTAGTCCGCGATCTTCGGCTTGGCGGCGGAGAGCACCGAGATCAGCGAGGACTTGCCCGCGCTCGGGAAGCCGACCAGCGCCACGTCGGCGACGGTCTTGAGCTCCAGGACGACGTCGCCGCCGGTGCCGGGGACGCCGAGGAGCGCGAAGCCGGGCGCCTTGCGGCGCGCGGAGGACAGCGCGGCGTTGCCGAGGCCGCCGCGGCCGCCTTCGGCCGCCACGAAGGTGGTGCCCTGGCCGACGAGGTCGGCGAGGACGTTGCCCTCCTTGTCGAGGACGACGGTGCCGTCCGGCACGGGCAGGATCATGTCCTGGCCGTCCTTGCCGGAGCGGTTGTCGCCGGCGCCGGGCTGCCCGTTGGTCGCCTTGCGGTGGGGGCTGTGGTGGTAGTCGAGCAGGGTGGTGATCGCCTGCTCCACCACGAGGATGACGTCGCCGCCACGGCCGCCGTTGCCGCCGTCGGGGCCGCCGAGCGGCTTGAACTTCTCCCGGTGAACGGAGGCGCAGCCGTGGCCCCCGTTACCCGCGGCGACATGCAGCTCGACGCGGTCTACGAAGGTGGTCATGGGTGTTCCTCCAGATACATGCGGGAATGTCCCGGGCAGGCCTTGCTGCCCATTAAACGTGTCTATGTGACAACGCGCCGAGGGCGGACCTCTCTTCCCGGCGTGAGCCGGGAAGAGTTGAGATCCGCCCTCGGGAAGTTCAGTACGCCGTGATCAGCCGGAGCTGGATCAGGCGGCCGGAACGATGTTGACGACCTTGCGGCCACGGTGGGTGCCGAACTCGACGGCACCGGCCTGCAGCGCGAACAGCGTGTCGTCGCCACCACGACCGACACCCGCACCCGGGTGGAAGTGGGTGCCGCGCTGGCGAACGAGGATCTCACCAGCGGAGACGACCTGACCGCCGAAGCGCTTCACGCCGAGCCGCTGGGCATTGGAGTCGCGCCCGTTCCGAGTGGACGATGCGCCCTTCTTGTGTGCCATGTCTCAGTCCCTCTTACTTCGCAGCCGCGGGAATACCGGTGACCTTGATCGCCGTGTACTGCTGGCGGTGACCCTGGCGACGGCGGTATCCGGTCTTGTTCTTGTAGCGCAGGATGTCGATCTTGGCGCCCTTGTGGTGGTCCACAATCTCGGCCGTGACCTTGATTCCGGCCAGAACCCACGGGTCGCTGGTCACGGCTTCGCCGTCGACAACGAGCAGGGTCGAGAGCTCGACCGTGTCGCCAACCTTGGCAGTGGAAATCTTGTCAACTTCAACGATGTCGCCGACAGCAACCTTGTGCTGGCGACCACCGCTGCGCACGATGGCGTACACGCGGATCTCTCTCTCACTCGGGACGGATGCTCCTGAAGCCAGCCACTCACGCGGGCCGGGGCCCACGGTGATCCGGAATTGGACGAGCGGCCTCTCCCGTGCGCCGTCCGCTTGCGCGGTCGGTACGGGAGGAAGGTGCTCAGGAGCGCGACGCAATCTGAACGGGTAATCGTTCGAGACACGCCGACGGTCTAGGTTACGGGCCTGGTTCCGGAGGGTCAAACCGGCCCCCGCACGGCGGTGGGCCCCGCCGTCAGGCGGGGCCCACCGTCAGGGAGCGGATCAGGCTTCGGTCGGAGCCGAGACGGACGGCAGCGTCTGCTGCTCGGCCGCCGCGGTCTTCTTCGTCGCCCGCTTCGCCACGGTCTTCTTGGCCGTGGCCGTGGCCGTGGTCTTCTTGGCCGCCGTCTTCTTGGCGACCGCCGCCTTCTTGGCCGGGGCCTTCTTCGCGGCGGTGGCCGTCGTGGCCGCCTTCTTGGCCGGAGCCTTCCGGGCCTTCTTGACCGGAGCCGCGGGCTCCTCGGCCGGTTCGGCCGGCGCGACCGGCTCCGGCTCGACGGCCGGCGCCTCGACGACCACCACGGCCGCCTCGGCCGACCCGGCCGGGGAACCGGCGGGCGAGGTGGCCTTGCGGGTGGCACGGCGGCGCGGACGGGCCGGAGCGGCGTCCGCCACCGGCTCGGCGACGGGCTCGGCCACGACGGGCTCGACCTCGGCCTCCACGACCGGCTCGGGCTCGACCACGGGCTCCACGACGGTCTCGGCGACCGGCTCCGGGGCCGTGGCCTTGCGGGTCGCACGACGACGCGTACGGCCCTTGGGCGCGGTCTCCTCGACGGGGGCCTCCACCGCTTCGGCGACGACGACCTCCACGGGCGCCTCCACCTCCGCGACGACGACCGGCTCCGGCTCGACGACCGGGGCCTGCGGGGCCACGTCCGCCGGGGCGGCGGACCGCTCGGCACCGCGCGGGGCGCCCGCCGGGGCGGTCGCCTTGCGGGTGGCGCGGCGACGGTTGCGGCGACCGCTCAGACCCGCGGCGGCCTCGGCCTCGGCCGGGCTGCCGTACAGCTCCTCGTCGACCACGAACTCCGGCTCCGGGAGCGCGCGCGGCGCGGCGGCCTCGGCGGCCACCTCGGCCTCGGTCTCGACCTCGTACTCGTCACCCTCGACCGTGTCGAGCGCGTCGTTCTCGTGGTCGTGCTCGTGCTCGGAGGCGCGACCGGCGCGGCGCTTGGAGCGCTTGCCGTTGCCACCGCCGCCGACCACGGTCGGGGTCTCCATGTGCACGATGACGCCGCGACCGTTGCAGTGGACGCAGGTCTCGGAGAAGGACTCCAGCAGGCCCTGGCCGACCCGCTTGCGGGTCATCTGGACCAGACCCAGCGAGGTGACCTCGGCCACCTGGTGCTTGGTGCGGTCACGGCCCAGGCACTCCAGCATGCGCCGCAGGACCAGGTCGCGGTTGGACTCCAGGACCATGTCGATGAAGTCGATGACGACGATGCCGCCCAGGTCGCGCAGCCGCAGCTGGCGCACGATCTCCTCGGCCGCCTCCAGGTTGTTCCTGGTGACGGTCTCTTCGAGGTTGCCGCCCTGACCGGTGAACTTGCCGGTGTTGACGTCGATGACGATCATCGCCTCGGTCTTGTCGATCACGAGGGAGCCGCCCGAGGGCAGCCACACCTTGCGGTCGAGCGCCTTGGCGAGCTGCTCGTCGATCCGGTACGTCGCGAAGACATCGACCTCGGAGGTCCAGCGCGACAGCCGGTCGGCCAGGTCCGGGGCCACGTGGTTCACGTAGCCGTGGATGGTCTCCCAGGCGGTGTCACCGCTGACGATGACCTTCGAGAAGTCCTCGTTGAAGATGTCGCGCACGACGCGGACGGTCATGTCCGGCTCGCCGTACAGGAGGCTCGGCGAAGAGGTCGAGATCTGCTTCGACTTCTTCTGGATGTCCTCCCACTGCTCCTGGAGGCGCTCGACGTCGCGGCGCAGCTCGTCCTCGCTCGCACCCTCGGCGGCGGTGCGCACGATGACGCCCGCGTCCTCGGGGACGATCTTCTTGAGGATGGTCTTCAGACGCGCGCGCTCGGTGTCGGGCAGCTTGCGGCTGATGCCGGTCATCGAGCCCTCGGGCACGTAGACCAGGTAGCGGCCGGGCAGCGAGACCTGGCTGGTCAGGCGGGCGCCCTTGTGGCCGATCGGGTCCTTGGTGACCTGCACCAGGACCGACTGGCCGGACTTGAGGGCGGACTCGATGCGGCGCGGCCCGTTGGCCATGCCGAGCGCCTCGAAGTTGACCTCACCGGCGTAGAGGACCGCGTTGCGGCCCTTGCCGATGTCGATGAAGGCGGCCTCCATCGACGGCAGCACGTTCTGGACCTTGCCCAGGTAGACGTTGCCGACGTATGAGGTGGCCTCTTCCTTGTTGACGTAGTGCTCGACGAGCACGTTGTCCTCAAGGACGCCGATCTGGGTGCGCTCGCCTGCCTGGCGGACGACCATCACGCGCTCGACCGCCTCGCGGCGGGCCAGGAACTCGGCCTCGGTGATGATCGGGACGCGGCGGCGGCCCTGCTCGCGGCCTTCGCGGCGGCGCTGCTTCTTGGCCTCCAGGCGGGTGGAGCCCTTGATGGACTGCACCTCGTCGGAGGAGGTGGACGTGGCCTCGGCGCGCTCGCGCGCCGGGCGCGGCTCGCGGACCTTGACGACGGTGCGCACGCCGTCCTCGTCGGCCGCGTCGGCGTCCGTGCCACCGTCACCGCTGCGGCGACGACGGCGCCGGCGACGACGGCTGGAGGTGGAACCGAGCGCCTCTTCGGCGTCCTCGTCCTCTTCCTCGTCGGCTTCCTCCACGGCGTCGGTCGGCTCGTCCTCCTCGGAGGACTCGTCGGCGGACTCGTCCAGGTCGGAGGACTCACCGCGGCGACGGCGACGACCACCACGACGGCGACGGCGCGAGGGGCGCTCGCCCGACTCGTCGTTCTCGTCCTCGTCGAGGTCGGCGGAGTCGGCCTCGGCTTCCTCACCGGCCAGCTCCACGTCGGCCAGCGAGACGGGGCCGGACTCCACGACGGGGGCGGCGGAGGCGGTGGGCTCGGGGGCGCCGCGGCGGCGACGGCGACGGCCGGCCGGCTGGGCGACGGGGGCCGGGGCCTGCGCCTCGGCGACGACCTCGAACTCCTCGTCCTCCTCCTCGGAGGGCTCTTCGCGGACGGCGGCAGCGGCGGCGGCCATGGCCGCGGTCTCCGGCGTCTGGAACATCGGCTCGGCGAAGACCGGGGCCTGGAAGACGGCCACGGAGGGACGCGCGGCGCGGCGGCCTGCGCGGCCCGGGGCGGCGGGCGCCTCGGCGGGGGCCGACGCGGCGCTCTGCGCGGGAGCGGCGGGGGCCGCGGCGGAGGTGGAACGGGTGGCGCGGCGGCGACCGCCGCGCTTCGGGGAGTCGACGGCGTCGGCGACGGTCACGGAGCGGGTGGCGACGCGCGGGGTACGGGCGGCCGGGGCCTCGTCCTCGACGGGCGCGACGGGCTCGGCGGCCACGGGCGCCTCGGCGACGGCCTCGACCGGAGCGGCCGGGGCGGCGACGGCGCGGGTGGCACGGCGACGGGCACGCGGAGCGGGAGCGGCCGGAGCCTCCTCCTCCACGGCGGGCGCGGGGGCGGCCTCCACGACGGCGGGCGCCTCGGCGACGGCCTCGACCGGAGCGGCCGGGGCGGCGACGGCGCGGGTGGCACGACGACGGGCACGCGGAGCGGGAGCGGCCGGAGCCTCCTCCTCCACGGCGGGCGCGACGGGCTCGGCGGCGGCCTCGACCGGAGCGGCCGGGGATTCCACGGCCTCGACCGGGGCGGCGACGGCGCGGGTGGCACGACGACGGGCACGCGGGGCCGGAGCGGCCGGAGCCTCTTCCGCCACGGGTGCGGGAGCGGCCTCCACGACGGCGGGCGCCTCGGCGGCGGCCTCGACCGGAGCGGTCGGAGCGGCGACGGCGCGGGTGGCGCGACGACGGGCACGCGGAGCGGGAGCGGCCGGAGCCTCTTCCACGACGGGCGCGACGGGCTCAGCGGCGGCTGCGGGAGCCTCCTGAGCTGCGGCGACGCCACCAGGCGGGCCGGCCGGCCGGGATGCGGCCCGGCGACGCCTGCGTGGAGGCAGGTTGTCGCTGGGGCTGCCGTTCTCGGCGGCGGAGGTGTTTTCGTTTTCGGTGTTGAGCATGCGGGGTTCTCCCGTCACGCTCCCGGGCGCCGCGGCTGACGTCCGGTCCGGCTCGGCCCCGCGTAATGAGCGCGGAACCGGCCTCCGGGGCGCGTTCGCCACACGGGAGCTCTGGTTCGTGGCCGCCGGTTCCGTACGTGTTGTCCGTACGGCCTGGCGGAAGTCTTCAGGTCAGTGCGCTGCCCGACCCAGGTGGCTCCCGAGTGCCAGGGCGGCGCGACAACGACGTTCCTTACGCGGCGGGACCTTCCGGCGCCTTCGCGTCGGCTGCTACGGCGGCCGTGGGTGGGGCGGCCGTGACAGCCTCGCGGTCGGGCGCGAGCGGGTCGGTCACCGTGCCGGACTCCTCGTCGAAGAGCCCCTGCGCCAGCCTGGTCACCGCTGCGGGGACCGGCGGCGCGAGGTCGGCCACAGCGTGGAGACCGGACAGGACGTCGTCGGGTCGCACGGCAGGTGTCAGATGCCGAACAACCAGCCGCAGTATCGCACAAGCATTGTCCAGGGGCCTATCAGCCTGGACGGAAACCGACTCGAGACTGACCACGGCGCCCCGGGTGTCGAAGGTCCGCACGCCGTTCTTGGTACGGCGCTGCACCTCGACGGTCTCGGCGGCGAGGAAGGTCTCCACGGCGCGCGCGGCGTCGGCGGGCTCCACGCCCTCCAGGCGCAGCTCCCAGACGGAGGCGGTCAGGCGCTCGGCGAGGCCGGAGGTGCGGGCCTCCACCGCGTCGATGATGTCGAGGCCGGTCGGCATCGACTCGTCGAGCAGCAGGCGCAGCTTCTCCGGATCACGGGAGGCCGCGAGGGCGATCTCCAGGTACTCGGCCTCGCTGCCGGTGCCGGTGGGCGCGGCGTTCGCGTACGAGACCCGGGGGTGCGGGGTGAAGCCGGCCGAGTACGCCATGGGCACCTCGGCGCGGCGCAGGGCGCGCTCGAAGGCGCGCTGGAAGTCCCGGTGACTGGTGAACCGGAGGCGGCCGCGCTTGGTGTAGCGCAATCGAATGCGCTGCACCACCGGTGCGGGAGGCGGGCCTTCGGGCTGTCGCTTGCCCAGTGGTTCTTCTCCTTGTGCGGGGCTCCGCGCTCGCGCGTCGCCCTGAGGTCTGTGGGCCGGCGGGCCACGCCTGCCCTCCGGCTCACCCCCGCGTCTCGCGCGGGGGGCTCGTCGGCACGGCGGGGGCGGGCGTGTTGCCTGCGGCTGTCGTACTACCCAGAGTACGCGCCCGTGACCTCGCCGGTTCCCCTTCAGGTTCCCCGAACAGCGCCCGCCACACCTCGACCCGCGCCTCGCGGACGGCGGTGCGGGTGGCGGCCCCCACCTCGCGGGCCGTGGCCCGGGCCGTACGCCACACCTCGCGCACGGCGTGTCCGACCGGAGTGGCCACCCTGCGGTACGCCCAGGCGGCGGGCCGGGCGACGCATCCGCGCCACCACCACCGCACGCCGCGCCCGAGGGCCCGGCTGACGCGGCCCGCCAGGTGCCAGGCGCCGACGAGGAGGTGGCCGAGCGGGGTGAGCAGGTGGGCGTGGAGCCCGCGAGCGGCCTTGACGACGGCCCGACCGAGGGGCCTCAGGAGGTACCGGTGGCCGGCCGTCGCGAGCGGCACGAGGACGTACCGCCACAGCGCGACCCAGGGCCACACGAACAGGGCCTTGCACAGCCACCCGATCGCGACCGCGAGACCCCGTCCGGCCAGGGCGAGCCCGTGCGCGACGGGCACCAGCACGTACCGCCACAGCGCGACCGACGGCCACACGACCAGAGCCGTGACCAGCGGCCGGCCGACCAGGAGGAGGCTCCTGACCAGCGGGTCCCAGAGGTGCGTGACGCCGGCGCGCCCCAGCCGGGCGAGCCCCCGGCCGAGCGGGGCGAGCACGTGGGAGAGCGTGGCGCGACCCAGCCACGCCAGGCCCTGCCCGATCGGGGCGAGGGCGCAGCGCCACAAGCCGATCCAGGGCCAGACGAAGACCAGCTTCAGCAGGACCACCACCACGAGGCCGAGCCCGCGCGACACCGGCCGGACGGCGCGCGCGTGGAACCACCGCAGGCCCTGCCCGACCGGCCCGAGGATCCGCCGGTGCAGCGTCCTGCCGAAGGCGACGAGCAGGTCCCAGAGCACCCGTACGGGCAGCACCACGAGCACCGCGACGATCTTGACGGGGATCCGGACGAACCCGACCAGGCATCCTTCGCCCCGGGGCGGGGGCGTCTTCTCCAGTTCCATGCCCCCGAGGACACGCGAAGGGGCCCCCGCCGTTGCGGCGGGGGCCCCTTCGATGCCCAGGTGTTACCTCGTCGGGCCGACGCTCACCGCGCGCGTCCCTCCACGGGTCGCTCCGCGGGTCACTTCACGACGGACAGCGGCAGCAGCTTCTGGCCCGTCGGTCCGATCTGGATGCTCGTGTCCATCTGGGGGCACACGCCGCAGTCGAAGCAGGGGGTCCAGCGGCAGTCCTCGACCTCGGTCTCGTCGAGGGCGTCCTGCCAGTCCTCCCACAGCCAGTCCTTGTCGAGGCCCGAGTCGAGGTGGTCCCAGGGCAGGACCTCCTCGTAGGTGCGCTCGCGGGTGGTGTACCAGGCCACGTCCACGCCGTGCGCGGGCAGGGCCTTCTCCGCCGCCCGCATCCAGCGGTCGTACGAGAAGTGCTCGCGCCAGCCGTCGAAGCGACCGCCCGACTCGTAGACGGCGCGGATGACGTCGCCGACGCGGCGGTCGCCGCGCGAGAGCAGGCCCTCCACGACGCCCGGCTTGCCGTCGTGGTAGCGGAAGCCGATGGAGCGGCCGTACTTCTTGTCCCCGCGGAGCTTGTCGCGGAGCTTGCCGAGGCGGGCGTCCGTCTCCTCGGCCGACAGCTGCGGCGCCCACTGGAAGGGGGTGTGGGGCTTGGGTACGAACCCGCCGATCGACACCGTGCAGCGGATGTCGTTCTGGCCGGAGACCTCGCGGCCCTTGGCGATGACGTTGACCGCCATGTCGCCGATCTGGAGGACGTCCTCGTCGGTCTCGGTCGGCAGGCCGACCATGAAGTACAGCTTCACCTGGCGCCAGCCGTTGCCGTACGCCGTGGAGACCGTGCGGATCAGGTCCTCTTCCGAGACCATCTTGTTGATGACCTTGCGCATGCGCTCGGAGCCGCCCTCGGGGGCGAAGGTCAGGCCGGAGCGGCGACCGTTGCGGGTCAGCTCGTTGGCCAGGTCCACGTTGAAGGCGTCCACGCGGGTCGAGGGCAGGGACAGGCCCACCTTGTCGTCCGCGTAGCGGTCCGCGAGGCCCTTGGCGATGTCCGCGATCTCGGAGTGGTCGGCGGAGGACAGCGAGAGGAGGCCGACCTCCTCGAAGCCCGTCGCCTTGAGGCCCTTCTCCACCATCTCGCCGATGCCGGTGATGCTTCGCTCCCGTACGGGGCGCGTGATCATGCCGGCCTGGCAGAAGCGGCAGCCGCGGGTACAGCCGCGGAAGATCTCCACGGACATGCGCTCGTGGACCGTCTCGGCGAGCGGGACCAGGGGCTGCTTCGGGTAGGGCCACTCGTCGAGGTCCATGACGGTGTGCTTGGACACCCGCCACGGCACGCCCGAACGGTTGGGGACGACGCGGCCGATGCGGCCGTCCTCCAGGTACTCGACGTCGTAGAAGCCCGGTACGTAGACCCCGCCGGTCTTGGCCAGGCGCAGCAGGACCTCTTCGCGTCCGCCCGGTCGGCCTTCGGCCTTCCAGGCGCGGATGATCTCGGTCATGTCGAGGACGGCCTGCTCGCCGTCGCCGATGACGGCGCAGTCGATGAACTCGGCGATCGGCTCGGGGTTGAAGGCCGCGTGGCCGCCCGCGAGGACGATGGGGTGGTCGACCGTACGGTTGCGGGCCTCCAGCGGGATGCCCGCGAGATCCAGCGCCGTGAGCATGTTGGTGTAGCCCAGCTCCGTGGAGAAGGACAGGCCGAACACGTCGAAGTCGCCCACGGGGCGGTGGCTGTCGACCGTGAACTGCGGCACCTTGTGCTCGCGCATCAGTTCTTCGAGGTCGGGCCAGACCGAGTAGGTGCGCTCGGCGAGGACTCCCTCGCGCTCGTTCAGCACCTCGTAGAGGATCATGACGCCCTGGTTGGGCAGTCCGACCTCGTAGGCGTCCGGGTACATGAGCGCCCAACGGACGTCCGCGCTCTCCCACGGCTTCACGGTGGAGTTGAGCTCACCACCGACGTACTGGATGGGCTTCTGCACATGCGGGAGCAGAGCTTCGAGCTGTGGGAAGACCGACTCGGACATCACGCGACTTTCGTGAAGCGGGCAGGGGACGACTCTCAAGCGTACCCCCGGGCCCGCTCGCCCCTGCCCACACGATCACTTGAGGGCGTCTCGCCATCGCGGGTCGCAGGCCTTGGCCCACACGGCCGGGAGGTCTCGTTCGACGCGCTCGGCGAAGGCCTCCTCCCGGGCGTACAGGAGGCCCCAGGTGAAGGTCGCCTCGCCCGCGCCGCCGGCCTGGACGGCGAGGCCGAACAGTGCCTCGCGGGCGACCACGCTGTCCTGGTGGTCGCCGAGCGGGCTCTGTACGGACTTGGCGGCCTTGGACAGTCGCTTCGCCGCCCTGCCGAGGGCCGGCCGGGCGGCCTCGGCCGTGTAGCGGGCGCGCTTGGCGGCCTTGCGGGCGCCGTGCAGGGCGCGGTCCCGTTCCGGGCCGGGGTCCATGGCCAGGGCCGTCTCGACGCGGCCCGCGAGCCGCTCGAAGTCGTGCAGGACCGTGTGGGGCAGGACGCTCTCGGCGGGCCGGGCGGCGGCCTTGCGCAGCGGCGGGTCAGCCAGCACGGCCGCGATGCCGTCCAGGAGTCCCGCGTACCAGTCGCTGTCGAGCGCGGCCAGGGCCTGGAGCCGGCTGGCGTGGCGGCGCTCGGTGTCCCAGATCAGCAGCCGGTCGGCGACCGGGCCGAGCCGCAGGGTGGCGGGGACCTCGCCGAGGCTCGCGCGCAGCCGTTCGGCGAGCACCTCCTGATCGCGGTCGACGCCGAGTTCGGCCGCCAGTCGGCGCAACCCGTCGCCGAGCGGGTCGGTGACCTCGCGGTCCAAGACCTTGCGGTGGCTCTTGAAGGCGCTCCGCAACCGCCGGGTGGCCACCCGCATCTGGTGGACGGCGTCCGGCAGGTCGCGGCGGACGGCCGGGTCGTGGGCGACGAGGGCGTCGTACTGGGCGCGCAGGTACGCGAGGACGTGCGCGCCCGCCGACCCGTCGGCCGGCTCCGGGTCGGCCGGAGCGGGAGGCGCGGCGCCGGTCTCGGCGAGGGCCCGCGCCAGCTTCGACGGGGCGTCGGAGACCCGGAGTCCGGCCTTGCCGAACGTGTCCTCGACGGCGTCCAACAGGGCGGGGTCCGTCCCGTCCGCCAGTTCGACCTCCACTTCGGTCCAGTCGGCGCTCTCGGCTCCACGCTCGGCGAGGACGGTGTCGGTGGACAGCTCGGCGAGGAGCGAGCCGTCGGCGTCGAGCAGGTGGACCAGCTCGCGGGAGGAGAGCAGCCGGACCTGGGGCCGGAGCGGCTCGTCCCGGACGCGGGAGCGCAGCAGGGCGGCCAGTTCCTCGGGCACGGTGTCGGAGAGGGGGGCGTGGACCTCGTCCCGGACGCCGGGTGAGACGGGCAGTTTGAGGTGCCAGCCGGCGTCCTCGCCGCCGGTGCGGCGGCGCAGGGTGAGCCCGTCGGCGGCGAGTCGCCGGTCGGGCGTGTCGTAGTAGACGGCGTCGAGCAGGATGGTGCCCTCGTCGCGGACGGCGGCGATCTCCGCCGTCCCGGTCAGGTCGGGCAGTCGTGGGCGCCGCCGGGCGGCCTTGCCCCCGGCCTTGCCCTTGCCCTTGCCCTCGCTCCGGCTGCTCTCGCTCCCACCCTCGCCCTCGGGAAGCGCGCGCTTCCCCCGGGACGGCGTGAACTCGAATTTCCGCTCGATCTCGCGCTTGGTGTCCGCCATGAACCGAATCTAGCCCCGAAGTCCGGGCGGTGGGAGGTCACCCGCCGGTGACCGGCGCGAAGCCGCCCCCGCCCCGGTCAGGCCGACAGGGGTCGTTGCACGCGGATGGACTGGAGCAGCCCGACGGCCACCCAGACGGCGAACATCGAGGACCCTCCGTAGGAGACGAAGGGCAGGGGCAGTCCGGCCACGGGCATGATGCCGAGGGTCATGCCGATGTTCTCGAAGGCCTGGAAGGCGAACCAGGCGATGATCCCGGCGCACACGACGGTGCCGTACAGCTCGGTGGTCTCGCGGGCGATGACGCAGGCCCGCCAGAGGATGATGCCGAGGAGGACGAGGATCAGTCCGGCGCCCAGGAAGCCGAGCTCCTCGCCCGCGACGGTGAAGACGAAGTCGGTCTGCTGTTCGGGGACGAACTGGCCGGTGGTCTGGGAGCCCTTGAAGAGGCCCTCGCCGGTGAGTCCGCCGGAGCCGATGGCAATGCGTGCCTGGTTGGTGTTGTAGCCGACGCCGGCGGGGTCGAGTTCCGGGTTGGCGAAGGCCGCGAAGCGGTTGATCTGGTACTCGTCGAGGACGCCGAGCTGCCAGATCAGGATGGCGCCGGCGGCTCCGGAGCCGAGCAGGCCGACGACCCAGCGGTTGGAGGCGCCGGACGCCAGCAGGATGCCGAGCACGATGATGACCATGACCATGACGGAGCCGAGGTCGGGCATCAGCATGACGATGCCCATGGGGGCGGCGGCCAGGCACAGGGCCTTGACGACGGTGCGGTGGTCGGGGTGGGCGAGGTCGCCCGCGTCCACCCGGGCGGAGAGCAGCATGGCCATGCCCAGGATGATCGTGATCTTCACGAACTCGGAGGGCTGGAGGGAGAACCCGCCGCCGATCACGATCCACGCGTGGGCGCCGTTGATGGTGGCGCCGAGCGGGGTGAGGACGGCGAGGATCAGGACGAGCGAGAGCCCGTAGAGGACCGGTACGGCTCCGCGCAGGGTGCGGTGGCCGAGCCAGATCGTGCCGATCATCAGCACGAGGCCGATGCCGGTGTTCATGGCGTGCCGGAAGAGGAAGTAGTACGGGTCCCCGTTGTTCAGGGTGGTGCGGTTGCGGGTGGCCGACCACACCAGGAGCGAGCCGATGAAGGACAGCGCCAGGGCGGACAGCAGTATCGGCCAGTCGAGCCGGCGCAGGACGGAGTCCCGCGCGGTGAGCCTGGCGACGGCGCCGCGCTGCTCGGGCGCGTAGCGGGGGACGGAGAACTTGTTCGCGGTCTGCATCGGGGCCTCAGTCCTGCCGGGTGGCGGGCGGGGCCGGGGGTCCGGCGAGGGCGGGCGGGGTCGAGTCCTCGGGGGACGGCGGCACGTAGGGCCGGATCTCCGGGGAGTCGATGGAGCCGTCGGGCTGGACGGTCGGCAGCTTGGCCTCGGGCTTGAGCAGGAGTGCCTTCTTGGGGTCCTGCTTGCCGGCCATGTCGAGCCCGTAGATGGCGTTGTAGATGTTGCGGACGGCGGGACCGGAGGCCCCGGAGCCGGTGCCGCCCTGGGAGATCGTCATCACGATCGTGTAGTCCTCGGTGTACGTGGCGAACCAGGAGGTCGTCTGCTTGCCGTAGACCTCGGCGGTGCCGGTCTTGGCGTGCATCGGGATCTCCTTCTGCGGCCATCCGCCGAAGCGCCAGGCGGCGGTGCCCCGGGTGGCGACGCCCTCCAGCGCCCCGTCGATCTGATCGCGGGTCTTGGAGGTCATGGGCAGCTTGCCGTGGGCCTGCGGCTTGATCTCCTCGACCTTCTTGCCGTCGGCGCTGATGATCGCCTTGCCGATGGTCGGGTTCCACATCGTGCCGCCGTTGGCGATGGCGGCGTAGATGGTGGCCATCTGGATGGGGGTGACGAGCGTGTCGCCCTGGCCGATGGAGTAGTTGACGGAGTCACCGGCGCGCATGAGGTTGCCTTCGAGGCAGTTCTCGTAGGACAGCAGCTCGATGTAGGTGCCGCCCTTCTTGCCGGTCTTGCACCACTGGTCCTTGTTGGCCGCCCAGAACCGCTGCTTCCACTGGCGGTCGGGGACGCGGCCCTTCTCCTCGCCCGGGAGGTCCACCTGGGTCTCGGCGCCGAGGCCGAACTCGTGGGCGGTCTTGTAGAAGATGTCCGCGGGGTGCGTGATGGGCTTGAGGGCGCCGTCCTTCTGCCACTGCTGGTGGGCCAGGGCGTAGAAGACGGTGTCGCAGGAGACCTCCAGCGCCTGGCCGAGGGTGATGTTGCCGTGGCCCTGGGACTCGAAGTTCTTGAAGACCTGGCCGCCGATGGAGTACGAGCTGGGGCAGGCGTAGTCCCCGTCGAACTTGTACCCGGCGTTGACGGCGGCGGTGGTCGGGATGACCTTGAAGATGGAGCCCGGGGCGGCCTGGCCCTGGATGGCCCGGTTCATCAGCGGGACGTTGGAATCCTTGGCGGTGAGCTTGGCGTAGTCCTTGCCGGAGATCCCGCCGACCCACACGTTGGGGTCGTAGCTCGGGTTGGAGGCCATGGCGACGACGCGGCCGGTCTTGGACTCCAGGACGACCACGGCGCCGGCGTCGGCCTTGTAGTTGACGCCGGTGTTGCGGTCGTTCTGCTTGCGCGCCTCGACCATGGCGGCGTTCAGCTCGTACTCGGTGACGGCCTGGACGCGGGCGTCGATGCTGGTGACGAGGTTGGCGCCGGGGATCGCGGGGTCGTTGGCGGCCTCGCCGATGACCCGGCCGAGGTTGTCCACCTCGTAGCGGGTGACACCGGACTTGCCGCGCAGTTCCTTGTCGTAGGTGCGCTCCAGGCCGAAGCGGCCGACCTGGTCGGAGCGCAGGAACGGCGAGTTGGTGTTCTTGGCCTTGACGATCTCGTCGTCGGTGACGGGCGAGAGGTAGCCGAGGACCTGGCCGGTGTTGGCGCCGCCGGGGGCCGGGTAGCGGCGTACGGCGGTGGGTTCGGCGGTGATGCCGGGGAAGTCCTCGGGGCGTTCGCGGATCTGGAGGGCCTGCTGGGTGGTGGCCTCCAGGGTCACCGGGATCGGCTGGTAGGGGGAACCGTTCCAGCAGGGCTGCGGGGTCTTGGAGTCGCAGAGACGGACCTTGTCCATGACGTCCTGCGGCTTCAGGTCGAGGACCTCGGCGAGCCGGGTCAGTACGCCTTTGCCCTTGTCCTTTATCTTCATCAGCTCGGTGCGGCTGGCGGAGACGACCAGACGGGTCTCGTTGTCGGCGAGCGGCACCCCGCGCGCGTCCAGGACGGAGCCGCGCACGGCGGGTTGGACGACCTGTTGGACGTGGTTGTTCTTGGCCTCGTCCGCGTACTCCTGGCCGTTGCGGATCTGCAGGTACCAGAGCCTGCCGCCCAGGGTGAGCAGCAGGGAGAACACCAGTACCTGGAGGATGACGAGCCGGATCTGCACCCGAGGGGTGCGGCCGGTCTCCGGAATGTTGGTCACTACCGCTCCCCCGTCACAGCTTCTTGACGCTCTTCACGCCCTTGACGCCCTTTATGCGCCCGGCCCGGTTGGCGCGGCCGCGCGCCGTCTTCAGCCGCAGACCCCCGCGCTGGCTGCCGATGCGCAGTCCCGTGCCGCCGGCCAGCCAGCCGGAGGACACGTCGGTGCCCTGGGGCGGACCGCCGCCGGCTTCGACGGCCATCGGGTCGTTCTCGGCGCGCCGGGCCAGGGCCATGATGAACGGCACCGTGAAGGGGGCCAACAGCAGGTCGTAGAGGGTGGCGGTGAACACCAGCCCGACCAGTCCGACGTGCCGTGCGGCGGTGTCCCCGACCAGGGCGCCCACGCCGGCGTAGAGCAGGGTGGAGCCGATCGCGGCGGCGACGACGGTGAGCATCGGGCCCCAGGCGGAGCGGAAGCGGCCGTTGTCGGGGCGGACGAGGCCCACCAGATAGCCGATCAGGCACAGCACGAGCGCGTAGCGCCCGGCGGCGTGGTCGGCGGGCGGGGCCAGGTCGGTGAGCAGTCCGGCGGCGAAGCCGATGAGGGCTCCGCTGACGTGCCCGTAGACCAGGGCCAGGGCGACGACGGTCAGCAGCACCAGGTCGGGGACGGCCCCCGGCAGCTGGAGCCGGCCGAGGACGGTGACCTGGACGACGAGGGCGACCACGACGAGGGTGCCCGCGAGCAGGATCCGGTTGAAGCGCATGGTGGTCGGCTCCTACTCGTCGGCCGGCTTGACCGGAACACCGGCGGACGCGGACGGGGTGACCGTGACCGTGACCGTCGGGATGGGCTTGGGGCCCTCGGGCTTGGGCGGCAGTACGGCGTCGCGGGGGTCCTCGCGCGGGGGCATGACCACGACGCCGACGATGTCCAGGCGGGAGAAGCCGACGAACGGGCGGACCCACACGGTGCGGGTCAGGTCGCCGCGCGAGGGGTCGACCTTGACCACCTCGCCGATGGGGACGCCCGGCACGAAGGGCTTGTTGCCGCGGGAGCCGAAGGTCACGAGCCGGTCGCCCGGGTTGATCTTGGCCTTGCCGTTGAGCATCTGGACGGAGAGGGCGCGGTCGCCCTGGCCGGTGGCGAAGCCCAGTTCGCCGGTCTTCTCCAGGCGGGTGCCGACCGTGAAGTCGGGGTCGTTGGCGAGGACCACGGTGGCGGTGTCGGGGCCGACGGTGGCGACCCGGCCGACGAGTCCGTCCCCGTTGAGGACGGTCATGTCCCGCTGGATGCCGTCCTTGCTGCCCGCGTCGATGGTGACGGTCCAGGAGAAGCCCTGGGCCGCTCCTATGGCGATGACCTCGGCGCCCTTGATCCCGTACTGGCCGGCTCCGGCGCGCTTGAGCATGTCGTCCAGCTCGCGGATCCGGCTGCGGGTCTGGTCGTCGCTGCCCAGCTTGGCCTTGAGCGCGGTGTTCTCGCGCTCCAGCGTCGCGATCCGGTTGTGGCGCTCACCGGAGTCGCGTACGGCCCCTATGGCGTTGGCGACCGGGTCCACCGCGGTCGCCATGCCCTCCTCGACCGGGCCGAAGACCGCTGCGGCGGCCTGTCGAGCGCCGTCGACCGGTGACTCCTCGCCGGCTCTGATGTCCACCGTGATCAATGCGAACGCGATGGCGATCAGCAGCACCAGGAGCAGCCGGCTCTCTCGTGTGTCCCTCACGTGCGGCGGCGTGCCTTCCTCGTAGAAGCTCGTGCGGTCGGAGCCGCTCCGAAGGAGCCGGGGTTCCGAACCGGACTGTGCCTGTATATCAACGATCCGCCGCACCGGCGCGGTAGCACCCGTACGGCGGATCCTTGTGTTCCGCTTGGCCCGTCACCGGGTTCCGCTCACCGCCGGGGCTGCGCGTCCAGCACCTGCTGGAGGGCCTCGAACTCCTCGACGCACTTGCCGGAACCGAGGGCCACGGAGTCGAGGGGGTCCTCGGCGATGTGGATCGGCATGCCGGTCTCCCGGCGCAGCCGCTCGTCCAGGCCGCGCAGCAGGGCGCCGCCGCCGGTGAGGACGATCCCGCGGTCCATGATGTCGCCGGAGAGCTCCGGCGGGCACTTGTCGAGGGTGGTCTTGACGGCGTCGACGATGGCGTTGACCGGCTCCTCGATGGCCTTGCGCACCTCGGCGGCGGAGATGACCACGGTCTTGGGCAGGCCCGAGACCAGGTCGCGACCGCGGATCTCGGTGTGCTCGTCCTTGTCGAGGTCGTACGCCGACCCGATGGTGATCTTGATCTGTTCGGCGGTCCGCTCACCGAGGAGGAGCGAGTACTCCTTCTTGATGTGCTGGATGATCGCGTTGTCCAACTCGTCGCCGGCGACCCTGATGGACTGTGCCGTGACGATTCCGCCGAGCGAGATGACGGCAACCTCGGTGGTGCCGCCGCCGATGTCCACGACCATGTTGCCGGTGGCCTCGTGGACGGGCAGGCCCGCGCCGATGGCGGCGGCCATGGGCTCCTCGATGATGTGCACCTGGCGGGCGCCGGCCTGCGTGGACGCCTCGATGACGGCGCGTCGCTCGACCCCGGTGATGCCGGAGGGCACGCAGACGACGACGCGCGGACGGGCCAGGTACCGGCGCTTGTGGATCTTGAGGATGAAGTACCGGAGCATACGCTCGGTGATCTCGAAGTCGGCGATCACGCCGTCCTTGAGGGGCCTGACGGCGACGATGTTGCCCGGCGTCCGGCCGATCATCTTCTTCGCCTCGGAGCCGACCGCCAGGATGCCACCGGTGTTCGTGTTGATGGCGACCACGGACGGCTCGTTCAGGACGATTCCCCGGCCCCTCACGTACACCAGCGTGTTGGCGGTCCCGAGGTCGATCGCCATGTCACGGCCGATGAACGACATGTTGTTCCCCTTGTTCCCCATGAGGAGCGTCTGGCCTTCCAGTTGATAGCGGCTGCTGTCAGGTCGGCGAGGTGGGTGTGTGGGTGGAGGCCCCATCGTAGTGCCGCAAGTACGAACACCGCGCGACGGGACTCCGGCAATCCGCCGGAACGGATACCCGCCCCCTTGAGTGGTGACGTCGAGTCCTGGCCATGCGTTCCCGGCCGGCGCCGGAAATACCGAAGGGCGACCGAAATTACTTCGGTCGCCCCAGGTCATGAGCGCTATTTGGCTGATGTCTCGTCAGTAAGGAGTGATCGGCGTGAGCCGGACGAGGTCAGAGCGCGGGGAAGAACAGCTTCAGTTCGCGCTCCGCCGACTCCTCGGAATCCGAGGCGTGGATCAGGTTCTCCCGGGTGATCGTCCCGAAGTCCCCGCGGATGGAACCGGGCGCCGCGGCGATCGGGTCGGTGGGTCCGGCCAACTGGCGGACACCCTCGATCACGCGTTCCCCTTCGACGACCAGGGCGACGATCGGACCGCTCGACATGAAGCCCACGAGGGGCTCGTAGAAGGGCTTGCCCTTGTGCTCGCCGTAGTGCGCCTCCAGGGTTTCCTGGTCCAGCGTGCGCAGTTCCAGCGCGGAAACGGTCCAGCCGGCCTTCCGCTCGATGCGGCCGATGATCTCACCGATCAGGCCCCGCCTGACGGCGTCCGGCTTCAGCAGGACGAGCGTGCGCTGGGTCATGTGAAAACTCCTTGCGGCATACGGGTGCGGTAGGGCGAATCTACAGGGCCGTTACGGTGACCCGTCACGCAGCGTCAGGAGCGGGCGCCTCGTTCTGCTCGGCCCAGCGCGCCTTGATGGTGTCGATCCTGCGGCCGTAGTGCACCGAGCACCACCACAGGCCGGCGAAGACCGCGCCCAGGAAGAACATCGTCGGAACCACGAAACCGCTCGCGATCAGACCGACCTGGAGCGCCCAGCCGAGCTGCACCGCGCCGGGGCGCGACAACATCCCGCACAACAGCACCGACAGCAGCATGGTGACGCCGCAGACGGTCCACACCTGGGCCTGGGTCAGGTCCGGGTCCTTCATGGCCACCAGGCCCGCGAAGCCGACGATGAAGAATTCACCGATCAGCGTGCTCGCGCAGAGCGTGCGCATCGATCCCTCAGCCCCTCTTGAACAGCAGGCGGGCCTCGCCCACCGTGATCACGGAACCGGTCACCAGGACCCCGGCCCCTCCGTATTCGGCCTCTTCCTCCGCCAGGGTGATCGCCGCCTCCAGGGCGTCGTCCAGCCGCGGCTCAACTTGAACCCGCTCGCTGCCGAAGACCTCGACCGCCACGGCCGCCAGGTCGTCGGCGCCGAGCGCCCGGTGGCTGGTGTTCTCCGTGACGACGACCTCCGCGAAGATCGGCTCGAAGGCCTCCAGCACCCCCCTGACGTCCTTGCCCTCGCTCGCCGCCACCACGCCGATCAGCCGACTGAAGCCGAAGGCCTCGGTGACCGCCTCCGCCGTGACCCGGGCCCCGGCGGGATTGTGCGCGGCGTCCAGGACCACCGTCGGGCTGCGGCGCACGACCTCCATGCGGCCCGGCGAGGTCACCGAGGCGAAGGCCCGGCGCACCGTCTCCGAGTCCAGCTCCCGCGCGTGCTCCGCGCCCACGCCGAAGAAGGCCTCGACCGCGGCCAGCGCCACGGCCGCGTTGTTCGCCATGTGGGCCCCGTACAGCGGCAGGAAGATGCCGTCGTACTCGCCGCCCACCCCGCGCAGGGTCAGCATCTGGCCGCCGACCGCCACTTCGCGGGAGACGACGCCGAACTCCATGCCCTCGCGGGCCACGGTCGCGTCGACCTCGACGGCCTTCTTCAGCAGCACCTGCGCCGCGTCCACCGGCTGCTGCGCCAGGATGACGGTGGCGCCCTGCTTGACGATGCCGCCCTTCTCCTGGGCGATCTCACCGGGCGTGGAGCCGAGCCGGTCGGTGTGGTCCAGGCTGATGGGGGTGATCACCGCGACGGAGGCGTCGATCACGTTGGTGGCGTCCCAGGTGCCGCCCATGCCGACCTCGATCACCGCCGCGTCGACGGGCGCGTCCGCGAAGGCCGCGTACGCCATGCCCGTCAGCACCTCGAAGAAGGACAGCCGGTACTCCTCGGAGGCGTCGACCATCTCCACGTACGGCTTGATGTCGTGGTACGCCTCGACGAAGCGCTCGGCGCTGATCGGCGCCCCGTCCAGGCTGATCCGCTCGGTCACCGACTGCACGTGCGGGCTCGTGTAGCGGCCGGTGCGCAGGTCGAAGGCGTTCAGCAGGGCCTCGATCATCCGGGCCGTGCTGGTCTTGCCGTTGGTGCCGGTGATGTGGATCGTCGGGTAGGCGCGCTGCGGCTCGCCCAGTACGTCCATCAGCGCGGCGATCCGGCTGACGGACGGCTCCAGCTTGGTCTCGCCCCAACGGCCGGCGAGCTCCTGCTCCACCTCCAGCAGGGCCTTGGCCACCTCCGGATCCTCGGGGCGGGTGGGCACCGGGTCACCGGCGGGCGCTCCGGCCTGCGCGCGCAGGGTCCGACTGCCGGCCTCGATCACCGCCAGGTCGGGGTCGCGGTCGGTTTGTTCCGCCACGATCTGGTCGAACTCGTCGACGGTGGCGTCGCGGTCGCGGTCGGGGCCCTCGGGCTGCTGCTCACTCACGCCCCCAGTCTACGGACGAGGACCCGGAGGACTTTCGGCCCGGCCGTTTCGGGACCTTCGGCGACGAAAGCGACCGGATCGTTATGCAAGCCTTGCGGACAGAGATTGGGGAACAAATGCCGCAGGCCAGCGCCAACAAGACAGCTTCCAGCCGCGACATAGCAATGGACCTGGGGACCGCCAACACCCTCGTGTACGCCCGGGGCCACGGAATCGTCCTCAATGAGCCGTCCGTGGTCGCCGTCAAGGCCGGCACCACCACCGCCCTCGCCGTCGGCACCGAGGCGAAGGAGACCATCGGCCGCACCCCCGGCTCCATCACCGCGATCCGTCCCCTCAAGGGCGGGGTGATCTGCGACTACGAGGCCGCCGAGGAGATGATCCGGCACTTCGTCCGCAAGGCCGTACCGGGGCGCCGACCCCGCGCCCGCATGGTCATCTGCGTTCCCTCCGGGGTGACTCCGGTCGAGCGGCGGGCCATCGTCCAGGCCTCCACCCGGGCCGGCGCCAAGAGCGTGCACCTGATCGAGGAGCCGATGGCGGCCGCGATCGGCGCCGGCCTCCCGGTGGCCGAGGCGCGCGGCTCGATGGTCGTCGACATCGGCGGCGGCACCTCGGAGGTCGCCGTCATCTCCCTCGGCGGGATCGTCACCTCGCAGTCCCTGCGGGTCGGCGGCGACCGGCTCGACGGCGCGATCACGGACTACGTGCGCAAGGAGCACGCCCTGCTCATCGGCGAACGCACCGCCGAGGACGTCAAGGTCGGCATCGGCTCGGCCTGGCCCGTCCCGGAGCGGCCGGAGCTGGAGACCCGCACCTTCACCGTGCGCGGGCGCGAGAAGGTCGGCGGCATGCCCAAGACCCTGGAGCTGACGGCCCTGGACGTCCGGGCCGCCCTCGACGAGCCGATCGAGGCGATCATCGCCGCCGTCCGCACCACCCTGGAGGAGTGCCCGCCCGAGCTGTCCGGCGACGTCATGGAACACGGCATCGTCCTGACCGGCGGCGGCGCCCTCCTGCCCGGCCTGGACCTGCGCATGGCCTCGGCCACCGGCATCCCGGTGTTCGTCGCGGACGCCCCCCTGGACTGCGTGGCCCTCGGCTCGGGCCGCTGCGTCGAGGACCTCGACACCCTCAACAGCCTCTTGGCCGCCGCCAAGGCCTGACCCCCGGGGCCGGGCGGCCCACCGGGTCCCTACGAACGCGGCAGCTTCGCGATGACCACGTACGCGTCCTCGGTCCGGGTGGCCCTCAGCGTGCCCCCCAGGCTGCGGACCCGTTCCGCCATGCTCGCCGTGCCCGAGCCCGCCGAGACGGGGGCCCGGTCCAGGACCCGGTCGGGGAGGCAGTTGCTGACGGCGATCCGCAGCTGGGGCCCCACGGCGGCGACGGACACGTCGATGGCCGTACCGGGCGCGTGCTTGGCGGCGTTCGTCAGGCACTCCTGGACCACCCGGTAGACGGCTGCCTGCCGCAGCGGCGACAGGTCCCGCGCCTCGGGGTCCATGACCAACCGGACGGGCGAACCGGCCCGACCGCTCTCCTCGGCCAGCGTCGAGAGGCCCTCCACCCCCGGGGTCGGGGTCCGCTCCCCGCGCTGCACGATGATCTCGTTGAGCACCAGGTGGGCCCGGCGCGCGGTGTCGGCCAGTTCCTCGAAGTCCTTCGCGTACGCCGTCTCGCGCGCCCGCATCGACAGCACCTCGGAGCGCACCGTGAGCAGGGTCAGCTCCCGCCCGACGAAGTCGTGGACGTCACGGGCGACGGAGGTGCGCTCCTCCTGGACGGCGCCCTGGACCGCCGACTCCGCCCGTCGGGCCTCCAGCTCGCGCACCAGGTCGTGCCGGTAGGCGGCGATCCCGACCCCCGAGGCCAACACCCCGATGGGAACCACCAGGCTCAGGAACGAGCTGAGCGTCTCGACCCTCGGCTCGGGCCAGCCGGGGACGCTGAACACGCCGAGCGCGAAGGCGACGTAGCCGAGGGTGGCCAGGATCCCGGCCCGCCGCCCCCGGTAGCGGCCGACGGAGTACAGGGCGAACTGGATCAGCGTCAGCTCGTGCAGCCACCCGATGAACAGCAGGGCCGTCAGGTAAGCGACCCAGGGCATCCGGCGCCGGACCAGCAGGGTGGAGCAGCCGGCGGTGAGCACGGCGGCGGCCGACAGCCCGTTCAGGGAGTTGTCCTCGGCGGCCAGGCCCGGCAGGTCCAGGGCCATCAGGGCCAGGCAGCTCAACGCCGTGAGGACGTCCAGTGCCCGGGGCGAGGCGGCCCAACTCTCGGTGAGGCGCCGACAGGCGGCCACGGCCCGGTGGTACGCCGAGAGGGCGGGCTTGACGTGCATGCCCTCCATCATCCGTCGTCGGCACTCGGGATCGGTTCAGCCGACAGGACATATGAAGTGATATACGGCACTACGGATACTCCCGAAAGGGCCGAACGGCCCTGTGTGACCGCGACCTTCCACCCTGCCGGCGCCCGCGCTGCCCCCCGTAGCGTCGGGGAAATGACCACCGAGAACCACCGCACGGGGCAAGGCCGGCCCGCCGGGTACCGCACCGGGCTGCTCCTCCTCGTCGGCGGGGCGATCGGCACCCTCGCCTCCGGTGTCCTCACCTACGACCGCCTCCGGACCCTGGAGGACCCCCTCTTCACACCGGGCTGCGACATCAACGCGGTACTGAGCTGCGGCGACGTCATGACCACCTGGCAGGGCAACCTCCTGGGCTTCCCCAACATGCTGCTCGGCCTCGCCGGCTTCGGCGCCCTCACCGCCCTCGGCCTCGCGCTGGTCTGCGGAGCGGTGTTCCCGCGCCGGCTGTGGCAGGCGCTGTGGGCGGGGCTCGCGGCGGGCTTCGCCTTCACGGTGTGGCTGATCATCCAGTGCCTGTACGTGATCGGCGCCCTGTGCCCGTGGTGCACGGCCGTCTGGGCGGTGATGATCCCGCTGTTCTGGTACGTCACCCGCCACCTGTCGCGCCCGGGTTCCCCGCTGCGGGACCTGCCGCACTGGCTGGTGCCGGTGACCCTGTACGCGACGGTGGCCGTACTGGTCCTGCAGCGGTTCGGCGCCCGGCTGTTCTGAGCACGCGCAAAGGCCCCCCACCGCCCGACGGCGGTGGGGGGCCTTTGCGCGAACGGACCCGCGTGGGGGCTACGCGGCGGGCAGCTCGTCCAGCTGGGCCTGGATCCGGGTGATGTCGGCCTCGGCCTTGCTCAGCCGCGCCTTGATCTTGTCCACGACGTTGTCGGGCGCCTTGGCCAGGAAGGCCTCGTTCCCGAGCTTCGCCTCGGCCTGCTGCTTCTCCTTCTCGGCGGCCGCCAGGTCCTTGCTCAGCCGCTTGCGCTCCGCCGGGATGTCGATGGTGCCCGACAGGTCGAGCGCGACGGTGCCTCCGCCGACCGGGAGGGTCGCGGTGGCGCTGAAGTCCTCCGCCTCCGGCTGGAGCCGCAGCACCTGTCGGATGGCGGCCTCGTGCGCGGCCAGCGTGGTCGCGGACAGGTCCAGGCGGGCCGGAACCTTCTGCTTGTCGTCGAGGCCCTGCTCCTTGCGGAACCGGCGGACCTCCCGGACCAGGGTCTGGACGCCCTCGATCTCGGCCTCGGCGGCCGCGTCGCGGAAGCCGCTGTCCTTCGGCCAGTCGGCGATCACGAGGGACTCGCCACCGGTGAGCGTGGTCCACAGGGTCTCGGTGACGAAGGGAACCACCGGGTGCAGCAGCCGCAGCATCACGTCGAGGACCTCGCCCAGGACCCGGGCGGAGGCCTTGGCCGGCGCGCCGCCCGCGAAGAAGGTCGTCTTCGACAGCTCGACGTACCAGTCGAAGACCTCGTCCCACGCGAAGTGGTAGAGGGAGTCCGACAGCTTCGAGAACTGGTAGTCCTCGTAGTACGCGTCGACCTCGGCCACGGTCTTGTTGAGGCGCGAGAGGATCCAGCGGTCGGTCGCCGACAGCTCCTCGACCGGCGGCAGGTCGCCCTCGATCGTGGCGCCGTTCATCAGCGCGAAGCGCGTGGCGTTCCAGATCTTGTTGGCGAACTTGCTGGAGGCCTGGACCCAGTCCTCGCCGATGGGGACGTCGATGCCCGGGTTGGCGCCGCGGGCCAGGGTGAAACGGACGGCGTCGGAGCCGTACTTGTCCATCCAGTCCAGCGGGTTGACCGCGTTGCCGAAGGACTTCGACATCTTCTTGCCGCGCTCGTCGCGGACCATGCCGTGCAGGGCGATGGTGCCGAACGGCGGGGTGCCGTCCATCGCGTACAGGCCGAACATCATCATCCGGGCGACCCAGAAGAACAGGATGTCGTAGCCCGTGACGAGGACGGAGTTCGGGTAGAACTTCGCCAGGCTCTCGGTCTGCCGCGGCCAGCCGAGGGTGGAGAAGGGCCACAGGCCCGAGGAGAACCAGGTGTCCAGGACGTCCGTGTCCTGGGTCCAGCCCTCGCCCGTCGGCGGCTGCTCGTCCGGACCGACGCAGACGATCTCGCCCTCGGGGCCGTACCAGACCGGGATGCGGTGGCCCCACCACAGCTGGCGCGAGATGCACCAGTCGTGGAGGTTGTCGACCCAGTCGAAGTAGCGCTTCTCCATCTCCTGCGGGTGGATCTTGACCCGGCCGTCGCGGACCGCGTCACCGGCGGCCTGCGCGAGCGGACCGACCTTGACCCACCACTGCATCGACAGACGCGGCTCGACGGTGGTCTTGCAGCGCGAGCAGTGGCCCACGGAGTGGGAGTACGGACGCTTCTCGGCGACGATGCGTCCCTCGGCGCGCAGCGCGCCGACGATCGCCGAGCGGGCCTCCAGCCGGTCCAGACCCTGGAAGGGGCCGTGGACGGTGATGACGGCGTGCTCGTCCATGACCGCGAGGTTGGCCAGGCCGTGGCGGCGGCCGATCTCGAAGTCGTTCGGGTCGTGCGCCGGCGTCACCTTGACGGCGCCGGTGCCGAAGGCGGGGTCGACGTGCTCGTCGGCGACGACCGGGATGCGGCGGCCGGTCAGCGGCAGCTCGATCTCGGTGCCGACGAGGTGCTTGTAGCGCTCGTCCTCGGGGTGGACGGCGACGGCCGTGTCGCCGAGCATCGTCTCGGCGCGGGTCGTCGCGACGACGATGGAGGCGTCACCCTCGCCGTAACGGATGGAGACCAGTTCGCCGTCGTCGTCCTGGTACTCGACCTCGATGTCGGAGATCGCGGTCAGACAGCGCGGGCACCAGTTGATGATGCGCTCGGCGCGGTAGATCAGCTCGTCGTCGAAGAGCTTCTTGAAGATGGTCTGGACGGCCTCGGACAGGCCCTCGTCCATGGTGAACCGCTCGCGCGACCAGTCGACGCCGTCGCCGAGGCGGCGCATCTGGCCGGAGATCTGGCCGCCTGACTCGTCCTTCCACTGCCAGACGCGCTCGACGAACGCCTCACGGCCCAGGTCGTGACGGGACTTGCCCTCCTTGGCCAGCTCGCGCTCGACGACGTTCTGCGTCGCGATGCCGGCGTGGTCCATGCCCGGCTGCCAGAGGGTCTCGTGGCCCTGCATGCGCTTGCGGCGCGTGAGGGCGTCGATCAGCGTGTGCTCGAAGGCGTGGCCCAGGTGCAGGCTGCCCGTGACGTTCGGCGGCGGAATGACGACGGTGTACGCGGGCTTGTCGCTCTTCGCGTCGGCCTCGAAGTAACCGCGCTCTACCCAGCGCTCGTAGAGCTTCCCCTCTACCTCGGCCGGCGCGTACTGGGTCGGCAGTTCGGAGGTGGGGACGCTGGGTGTCTGCGTGTTCTCGGTCACGGGGCACAGGATACGGGGGGCGCCGCCCCCGCCACGAATCCGTTCCCGCACGGGCTCCGTCCCGCCGCCCCCGGTCGCGACGGCGTCGTGGTTCGGTAACGCCTGGGACCCCGATGCCCCGACCGGGCTCGCCTTCCGCCAGGATGTGAGGAGCAGATAAGCACACCTCACAGGGGGACGCGGGATGAGTCACAACCAGCCAGGCCCGTACGGGCAGCAGCCGCAGCAGCCGGGACCCTACGGGCAGCAGCCGCCGCAGCCGGGGCCCTACGGACAGCCCGCGCCTCAGCCGGGCTACGGCTACCCGCAGCAGCAGCCCCCGCAGCCGGGCTACCCGCAGCAGCAGCCCGGGTACCCCGCGCAGCCCCCGCAGCAGCCCGGGTACCCGCAGCAGCCGCAGCCGGGCTACGCCCAGCCCACGCAGCAGCAGCCCGCGTACGGCTACCCGCAGCAGCAGCCGCAGCCCGCGTACTCCGGCGGCATGCCTCCTCAGCAGCCCCCGAAGAAGTCCAAGGCCGTCCCGATCATCGGCGCGATCGTCGCGGTGGCCGTACTCGGCGGCGCCGGCTGGTACTTCCTCGGCGGCTCCTCCGGCTCGATCGCCGACGCCACCAAGGGCTACAAGCTGGTCGCCCCGGAGACGGTCGGCGAGTTCAAGAAGGACCCGAAGTACAAGGTGACGGAGATGACCGCCGAGGCCCGCGCGAAGGCGACGGCCGGCGGCGTCAAGAACGCCACCGAGGTCGGGATGGACTACCTCGCCGGCGACCCGAGCAACCCGCTGTCGACCAAGGGCCTCAAGTTCGACGGGCTGTACGGCGAGGTCGCGGACCCGGAGAAGTCGGTGGACGCCCAATTCGCCGCCGCCAAGGCCAACATCGCCAAGGACCCCAAGACGCAGGTCGACCTCGTCGGCAGTCCCAAGGAGATGAGCCCGGCCGGCTTCGAGGGCGCCGTGCTCAAGTGCCAGGAGATCAAGGCCGTCGCGAAGGACCCGAGCGCCAAGGGCCCCAAGGAGGCGACCGTCCCGATCTGCGTCTGGGGCGACTACAGCACCGTGAGCTTGGTCTCCGCCACGGACGTGGCCTCCCTGCTCTCCGGGAAGCCCGGCTACACCCTGGAGCAGACCGCCGATCTGGCCGCGAAGCTCTACAAGACCGCCCGCGTCAAGAAGTAGCCGCGCGGTCCGCGCACACGCGAAGGGGGCGCCCCGGCCGGTCGGCCGGGGCGCCCCCTTCGCGTGTACTTCCCTGCGGCTACGCCGACTTCTCGTGCGGGCCCTGGTCCTTCGGGACGATCCGGGGAACCAGCGTCGGGTTGACGTTGGAGCGGACCACGTCCGAGGTGATGACCACGCGCGCCACGTCCTTGCGGGACGGGACCTCGTACATCACCGACATCAGGACCTCTTCCATGATGGCGCGCAGCCCGCGCGCGCCGGTCTGGCGGAGGATCGCCTGGTCGGCGATGGCTTCGAGGGCCTCGCGCTCGAAGTCCAGCTCCACACCGTCGAGTTCGAAGAGGCGCTGGTACTGCTTCACCAGAGCGTTGCGCGGCTCGATCAGGATCTGGAGCAGGGCCTCGCGGTCCAGGTTGTGCACGGAGGTCAGGACGGGGAGGCGACCGATGAACTCGGGGATCATCCCGAACTTCACCAGGTCCTCCGGCATGACCTCCTGGAACTGGTTGCTCTCCTCGATCTCCCGCTTCGAGCGGATCGTGGCGGCGAAGCCGATGCCCTTGGCACCCGCGCGCGCCTCGATGATCTTCTCCAGGCCGGAGAAGGCACCGCCCACGATGAAGAGCACGTTCGTCGTGTCGATCTGGATGAACTCCTGGTGCGGGTGCTTGCGTCCACCCTGCGGCGGCACCGAGGCCGTCGTGCCTTCCAGGATCTTCAGCAGGGCCTGCTGCACGCCCTCGCCGCTGACGTCGCGCGTGATCGACGGGTTCTCGCTCTTGCGGGCGACCTTGTCGATCTCGTCGATGTAGATGATCCCGGTCTCGGCCTTCTTGACGTCGTAGTCCGCCGCCTGGATCAGCTTCAGCAGGATGTTCTCGACGTCCTCGCCGACGTACCCGGCCTCCGTCAGCGCCGTCGCGTCGGCGATGGCGAACGGGACGTTCAGCATGCGGGCGAGGGTCTGCGCGAGCAGGGTCTTGCCGGAGCCGGTCGGACCGAGCAGCAGGATGTTGGACTTCGCGAGTTCGATCGCGTCGTCGCGGCCCTGCGCGCCGCCGTTCTCACCGGCCTGGACCCGCTTGTAGTGGTTGTAGACCGCCACGGAGAGCGCCTTCTTGGCCGGCTCCTGGCCGACGACGTAGCTCTCCAGGAACTCGTAGATCTCACGGGGCTTGGGGAGTTCCTCCCACCGGACCTCGGAGGTCTCCGCGAGTTCCTCTTCGATGATCTCGTTGCAGAGGTCGATGCACTCGTCGCAGATGTACACACCGGGTCCTGCGATGAGCTTCTTCACCTGCTTCTGGCTCTTTCCGCAGAACGAGCACTTGAGCAGGTCGCCGCCGTCACCGATGCGTGCCACGAGGTGCTTCCCCTTCGCCTGGGAGACGCCTGGTTCAGCGACTCCTGGTGCCTCATATCCGACGGTACCTTGCCGGGGGCCCCGTGCGGGGCCCCCTGACGTGGTTCACATCGCCCATTGCGGCGACGGCCCCACGTCAACTGGCGGCAAGGATCAGACCGCGTTCATCTTTCGGGTGGAGACGACCTGGTCGATCAGGCCGTACGCGAGCGCGTCCTCGGCAGTGAGGATCTTGTCGCGCTCGATGTCGTCGCGGATCTTCTCGATCGGCGTCGTCGAGTGCTTGGCCAGCATGTTCTCCAGCTGGTCACGCATGCGCAGGATCTCGTTGGCCGCGATCTCCAGGTCGGAGAGCTGCTCGCGGCCGGTGCCGCCGGACGGCTGGTGGATCAGCACGCGGGCGTTCGGCAGGGCCAGACGCTTGCCGGGGGTACCGGCGGCGAGCAGGACCGCGGCGGCGGAGGCCGCCTGGCCCATGCAGACCGTCGAGACGTCCGGCTTCACGAACTGCATCGTGTCGTAGATCGCCGTCAGCGCGGTGAACGAGCCACCGGGGCTGTTGATGTAGATCGAGATGTCGCGGTCCGGGTCCATCGACTCCAGGCACAGCAGCTGCGCCATAACGTCGTTGGCGGAGGCGTCGTCGATCTGCACGCCGAGGAAGATGATGCGCTCCTCGAAGAGCTTCGCGTACGGGTCGTACTCGCGCACGCCCTGCGAGGTGCGCTCGACGAAGCGCGGGATGACGTAGCGGTTGTCCACCTGCGGGCCGGTGTGGAGGCCGCTCGCGGGAGAGAGGTTGTTCATGTACATCGAGGTGTTCACCGTCCTGGTGGCGTTCTGCGGGCTGTCGGTTGCCGGGTACTGACGGGTGGTGCCGGGGATCACGCCCCGGTGCCGCCGCCGCCCGGAACGTTGGACGCGGCCGAGATGATCTCGTCGATGAGGCCGTACTCCTTGGCCTCCTCGGAGGTGAACCAGCGGTCGCGGTCACCGTCGCGGATGATCGCCTCGACAGTCTGGCCCGAGTGGTGCGCCGTGATCTCGGCCATGCGCTGCTTCGTCCGGAGCAGGTACTGGGCCTGGATCTTGATGTCGGACGCGGTGCCACCGATGCCGGCGGAACCCTGGTGCATCAGGATGTCGGTGTTCGGCAGGGCGAAGCGCTTGCCCTTGGCGCCACCGGTGAGCAGGAACTGGCCCATGGAGGCCGCCATTCCCATGCCGATGGTGACGACGTCGTTCGGGATGTACTGCATGGTGTCGTAGACCGCCATGCCTGCCGTCACCGAGCCGCCGGGGCTGTTGATGTACAGGAAGATGTCCTTCTCCGGCTCGGCAGCCAGGAGGAGGAGCTGTGCGGTGATCTTGTTCGCGATGTCGTCGTCGACCTGCTGGCCGAGGAAGATGATGCGCTCGCCGAGCAGCCGGTTGTAGACATGGTCGCCGAGGCCGCCACCGATGGACGGCTCACCCGCGGCGTAAGGCTTCAGATTCGTCACGTATCCACCTGCTCGTCTCCGACGGCCACATGCCGTCTCAGCGTCTCGTTCTGGGGCGCGGACCTACCGGCGGGGCGATGCCCTCCGGCTTCGGGTACTCCCGTGCCCTCGTATTCATGGACCCTAACGCGCAGGTAGGACAACGCCATCCCGCTTCCCGAACTGTTCGCTCGGAGCGCAAGCTAGGGAAGGCCTGCGAGGGCCTCCCGCGGCTTCCGGACCGGCACGTCGAAGGGCCCGGACACGACCGCGTCCGGGCCCTTCGGGGCGCTGCTCAACGGGCTGCGCCCGGGGTGTTACTTGGCTTCGTCGGCCTCGACCTCGGTGTCGGCCTCGACATCGGCGTCGGCCGCGGCCTCGACGGCCTCGGTCTCGTCCTCGTCGTCGGAGAGGTCGACGACCTCGCCGTTGGTGTCGACGACCTTGGCGGCCTCGACGACGACCGCGAGGGCCTTGCCGCGGGCGACCTCACCGACGAGCATCGGGACCTGGCCACCCTCGACGACCGCCTGGGCGAACTGGTCCGGGGACATGCCCGAGGACTGCGCGCGGCGCATGAGGTGCTCGGTGAGCTCCTCCTGGTTGACGCCCAGCTTCTCCTTGTTGACCAGGGCGTCCAGCAGGAACTGGGTCTTGATGCCCTTGACGGCCTGCTCGGAGGTCTCGGCGTCGAACTCCTCGACCGTCTTGCCCTGGATCTCCAGGAACTTCTGGAGGTCCATGCCCATCTGGCCGAGCTGGTGGTGCTCCAGGTTGTGCTTGCGGGTCTGGACCTCGTCCGCGAGCAGCTTCTCGGGGACCGGGATCTCCGCGAGCTCCAGGAACTTCTCCAGCACGCGCTCCTGGGCCTGGGTGGCCTGGTCGAACTGCTTGGTGCTCTCCAGGCGCTTGCGGCTGTCCGCCTTCAGCTCCTCCAGCGTGTCGAACTCGCTCGCCATCTGCGCGAACTCGTCGTCCAGCTCCGGCAGCTCACGGGCGGAGACCTTGGTGACCTTGACGGTGACCTCGGCGTCCTGGCCCTCGGCGGAGCCGCCCTTCAGCTGGGAGGTGAAGGTGGCCTCGCCACCGGCCTCCAGGCCCTTGACGGCCTCGTCGATGCCTTCGAGCAGCTCGCCCGAACCGATGGTGTAGGAGACGTCGCTCGCGACACCGTCCTCCAGCACCTCTCCGTCGACCTTGGCCTCCAGGTCGATCGTGACGACGTCGCCGTCCTGGGCGGCGCGCTCGACGTCGTTCGTGGACGCGAAGCGGCCGCGCAGCTGCTCGACCGCCTTCTCGACGTCCTCGTCCGAGACCTCGATGGCGTCGACCTCGACCTCGATGCCGGAGTAGTCCGGGATCTCGATCTCGGGGCGGATGTCGACCTCGGCGGTGAAGGTGAGCACCTCGCCGTCCTTCAGCTCCGTGATGTCGACCTCGGGCTGGCCCAGCGGGTTGAGGTCGGCCTCGTTGACCGCCTCGGTGTAGAACTTCGGAAGGGCGTCGTTGACGGCCTCTTCGAGCACAGCACCACGACCGAACTTCTGGTCGATGACACGGGCCGGGACCTTGCCCTTGCGGAAGCCCTTCACCGTGACCTGCTGGTTGATCTTCTTGTAGGCCGCGTCGAGGCTGTCCTTGAGCTCCTCGAAGGGCACCTCAACAGTGAACCGAACCCGAGTCGGGTTCAGGGTCTCCACGGCGCTCTTCACGGTTCGGTCTCCTTGTGGCTGACTGCTGGGGGTTCTGCCGGAACACTGGGACTCAGTGATCTCGGCGGATTCGGCCCGGTACATCAGACACACGGGCACGCAGCTTGCATAGTAACCGCAAGCGGCAATCAGCCCACAACGCGATCTTCCCGCGCGACTCTCCGCGCGATCTCCGTGTGGCCGTACTGGATGGTCGGGGTGGCCGGATTCGAACCGACGACCTTCCGCTCCCAAAGCGGACGCGCTACCAAGCTGCGCCACACCCCGTCGGTGCGACACGTAGGGTACATGCCCGGAGCCGCTCCGGAGTCTCCGAGGACGCACGGCCTTCCCGGATCGCACGTACGCCCGCGACGAGTGGTCGCCGACGCAAGAGCAAAGGGGTGTGCGCTCCCCCGTGACGACCCGCTAGGATGCTGTCCGTAGCCGCGGTCCCCGGACCTGCGGCGCGTGCGTTGCGGGTGTAGCTCAATGGTAGAGCACTAGTCTTCCAAACTAGCTACGCGGGTTCGATTCCCGTCACCCGCTCAGAAGTACGAAGGGCCAGGTCAGAGGATGTTCCCTCGACCTGGCCCTTCGTCGTTGTCGGGGTCCTCGCTCAGAGCTTGATGCCGGCGATGGTGTCCGCGAGGGAGTTCAGGAACCGGTTCACGTCCGGGGCGATGGAGCTCGACGCCAGGAAGAAACCGAAGAGGACGGCGATGATCGCCGGGCCGCCCTTCATGTGCTTGCCGCGGATCAGGATCACCAAAATGATCGCCAACAGAACCACCACTGACAGCGAAATGGCCACTTCTGATCACACCTTCGGTCGTCCCCTGGTCGGCCCGGGGCGCACGGCCGCGCACACCCCCTTGCCTTCCATCCTCCCACCAACCGGCCCCGGCTATCCGCCTCGTGACGAATCGCCATGGGTTCTTTCCCGTCGCACGGTCATGCGCCGGGCATGTTTCAGGTGGTGATACCGAGGAGGGAACGGACATAGGCGTACTTCGCGGACAAACGGTCCCGGGTGGGGGTGTCCAGGACGGAGAGGCGGACGGGGTCGGCGTTGTGGGCGATGTCCGCCTCCTTCACCAGGAGGGCGCCGGGGGTGGTCAGGACGCGGTCGGCGTACGCCTCCAGGGGTTCGCCGGGGCGTTTGGTGAGGGCCAGGACCATCGCCCTGACCGTGTCGGGGAGGGCGAGTGCGGCGAACCGGGCGGGGCTGAGGGCTTCGTCCTCCACGGAGTCGTGGAGCCAGGCCGCGGCCTGCTGTTCCACGGTGCCGCCGCGCAGGCGGACCCCCTCGGCGACCGCCGCCAGGTGCTCGGCGTAGGGGCGGCCCGCCTTGTCGGTCTGGCCCTCGTGCGCCGCGCGGGCGAGGGCCTCGACCTCGGTGAGGGTGAGGGTGACGGGCGGCCGGGTCATGCGAGCTCCTTCGCTGCCGTACGGAGCGCCTCGGCGGCCCGGTGCGCGTCCGCCCGCGTGGTGCGCCAGTTGGAGAAGGCGGCGCGCAGGGCGGGGGTCCCACCGTAGACGGTGGGGGTGACGAAGACCTCGGGGCCGGCGGCTTCGCGCAGGGCGGCCAGGCGCTCGGGGGTGGGGTCGGCGGCGAGGGTGAAGCAGACGACGTTGAGGCGGACCGGGGCCAGCAGGCGCAGGGCCGGGTCCCGGTCGATCTCCGCTCCGAGGGCGCGCGCGCAGTCGATGTCCCGCTCGACGATCTCCCTGTGGCCGGCGCGGCCATAGGCGCGCAGGGTGAACCAGGCGGCCAGGGCGCGCAGCCGGTGGGAGTTCTCGGGGGTGAGGTGGACCAGGTCGGGGTCCGCGCCGAGGGGGCCGAGGTAGGCGGCGGCGTTCTGGAAGACCCGAACCTGGAGGTCGCGGCGGCGGGTGAACTGGACGGCGCTGTCATAGGGGACGTTGAGCCACTTGTGCAGGTCGACGCAGACGGAGTCGGAGGCGTCGAGGCCGGCGGTCAGGTGGGCGTGCGACGGGGAGAGGGTGGCGAAGGCCCCGAAGGCGGCGTCGGTGTGCAGCCAGAAGTCGTGGCGTTCCCTGAGGGCGGCGAGGGCGCCCAGGTCGTCGAAGTCGACGGTGTTGACGGTGCCCGCGTTGGCCACGACCACGGC
This sequence comes from Streptomyces sp. NPDC088097, assembly GCF_044741845.1. Taxonomy (NCBI): domain Bacteria; kingdom Bacillati; phylum Actinomycetota; class Actinomycetes; order Kitasatosporales; family Streptomycetaceae; genus Streptomyces; species Streptomyces sp. NPDC088097. Next base: position 78,180 of record NZ_JBIUTJ010000009.1, on the reverse strand, counting down.
GGGGCCGCTCCCGTCGGCCAGGGCCCGCTCCAGGGCGGCGGGGTCGACGGCCTCCCGACCGGGGAGGGTGGGGACGGTGACGAGGGAGGAACGGCCGAGGCCCAGGACGGAGAGGGCCTTGGCGATGGAGGAGTGCGGGGCCCCGGACAGGACGCGGACCCGACCGAGGGCGGCGGCGCCGTCCTCGGACACCGACACCCCGAGGCGTTCGCCGAGCCACTCGCGGGCGATCGCCAGTCCGACGGTGTTGGAGACGGTGGCGCCGCTGACGAACGTGCCGGTGTGGGCGGGGCTCAGGTGGAACAGCTCGCGGAGCCAGGAGACGGTCTCGCGTTCGAGGTGCTGGCCCGCCCCGTCGAAGGCGGAGTTGGAGTTCTGGTCGTGGACGGCGGTGAGCCAGTCCCCGGCGAGGGCGGCGGGGGTGGCCCCGCCGGTGACGAAGCCCAGGTAGCGGGGGCCCGCGGAGGCGGAAAGGCGGGGCTCCCAGCGGGCCCGGAACTCGGCGAGGGCCTCGGCGGCGCCCGAACCGTCCTCGGGGAGCGGCCCGGGTGCGGGCGGCGGCTGCGGGGCCGGTACGACGGGGCGCGCGTCCAGGGCCGCGAGGGCCTCGACGGCGGCGCGGCGGGTGGTGTCGAGGAGCTCGGGGAGGCGGGCCAGGTCGGCGGCGAGGGTGCGGTCCATGGCGGCACCGTAGGGCTCCGGGGCGCGGGGCGGGCCGGCCAATCGGCCGGGAGTGGCCCGGCGGGGCGACGTAGGGTCGCCGGATGGGTCAACACGGGTGGGGAAGGCAAGTCGGCGCGGTGGTGGGGGCTTTGGCCCTGCTGGGGGTGCTGACGGGGTGCGGCGCCCTCTTCGAGGAACTCGGGGAGACGCCTCCGTCGGCGGAGCCGGTGCCGTGCCCCGCGGGCGGGGTGCGGCTGCTGGAGGGTGCGGGGAACGCGGCGATGGGGCTGCGGGTGGCGGACGTCCAGCTCCTCAACTGCGGTACGGGGGCGTACGAGCTGGAGGGCTATCCGGAGGTCCGGCTGCTGGACGGGGCGCGGAAGCCGGTGGAGGTGTCGGTGGCGCCGGGGAGGAACGGCGTCATGCCGGCGGGCGACGGCGGCGACGGCGCGCCCGCGCGGAAGGTGGTGCTGCGCCCGGGACAGGCGGCCTCGACGGGGCTGCTCTGGCGCAACCTGGTGACGGACGGGGCCGGACCGGTCGTCGAGGGCCGGGTCCTGGAGGTCGTCCCGAAGCCGGGGGCGCCCCGGCTGACGCTGGAGCTGGAGCACCCGGTGGACCTCGGCAACACGGGCCGGATGGGGCTCGACCCGTGGAGGTCCGTGGACGGTCGGTAGCGGCCTGGATGAATCGGACCAGCGGCGGAACGGCCTACAGGGAGCGGCTTACGGGGAGCGGCGGATGAGGAGGAGGGCGCGGTCGTCGTTGACGTCCTTGGCGACCTTCTCGATGAGGTGCCAGGCCGCGCCCTCCCAGCCGGCGGCGACGTAGCGGTCGGCCTCGCCGGTGAGGCGGTCGATGCCCTCGCTGATCTCGCGTTCGGCGGTCTCGACGAGGCCGTCGGTGAAGAGCATGAGGACGTCGCCTCGACGCAGGTTGCCGCGGGCGGGGAGGAACTCGGCGCCGTCGTAGACGCCGAGGAGCGGGCCCTCTCCGGTGACCTCCTGCCAGCGGCCGGTGCCGGCGGAGAGCTGGAGGGCGGGGAGGTGGCCGGCGGAGAGCAGCTCGTAGTCCCCGCTCTCCAAGTCCAGGACGAGGTGGATGGAGGTGGCGAACCCCTCGTCCCAGTCCTGGCGGAGCAGGTAGCCGTTGGCGGCGGGCAGGAACCCGTGCGGGGGCAGGGCGCCCAGCAGGCCGCCGAAGGCGCCGGAGAGCAGCAGGGCGCGGGAGCCGGCTTCCATGCCCTTGCCGGAGACGTCGGTCAGGACGATCTCCAGGGTGCGACCGCCGTGGGTGCGGGCTGCGACGACGAAGTCCCCGGAGAAGGACTGGCCCCCGGCCGGGCGCAGGGCCATCTCCTGGTGCCATCCGCGCGGCAGGGCGGGCAGCTTGCTCTGGACGCGGATGCGTTCGCGCAGGTCGAAGAGCATGGTGCCGCCGCGTCTCCAGGGCACGCCGACGCGGCTGCGGAACTGGGCGATGACCAGGCCGAAGAACCCGCAGGCGGCCACGGTGAGCACCGTGCCGGGGGTGACTCTGGCCGGCCCTTCGGTGTACGGGCCCAGGACGAGGGCCTCGACGATCAGGGCGGCCGCGGAGGCGGCGTAGAGGCCGAGGAGGCTGGCGGGCCGCAGCAGGAGGCCGCCCGCGACGATGGGCAGGACCAGCGCCGACGGGGAGAACCAGACGGGCATCATCAGGGTGCCGCAGGCTATGGCGGGTACGGTCAGGAAGAGCCCGGCGAAGGCGAGCCAGTCGGAGCCGTCGCCGCGGAAGTAGTCGACGGCGGATTTGCGCAGGGCGGTGCGGGCCCGGTGCGACATCATGCGCATGCGGGCCCTGAGCGTCTCGACACGTGCTCCGGCCATTGATTCGGGACCCTATCCATCCTCGCTGTGTGCGCGCAGGGGTACCCCCGGACCTGGGGTTCGACGGGTGGCCCGTTGACGCTCGAAAAGGTTTCGACCGGGGCGGAATGTCCTGGTAGGGATGGCCCTATGGCCCTTGAAATGCGCGTGCTGCGGTCCGATGAGTGGAATGTCTGGTACGAACTGCTGGAACTGGCGTTCGGTGGAGTGCCCGAGCCCACCGAAGAGCGGGAACTCTACCGCTCCCTGACGGAGCCGGAGCGTTCCCTGGGCGTCTGGGACGGAGAGGCCTGCGTGGGCACGGCCGGGGCGTTCAGCTTCCGCCTGTCGGTGCCGGGCGGCGCCCTGGTCCCGGCCGCCGGCGTCACGATGGTGGGGGTCGCGCCGACCCACCGCAGGCGCGGGGTGCTGACCTCGATGATGCGCCGCCAGTTGGACGACGTCCGCGCCGGTGGCGAGCCGATCGCCGTGCTGACGGCCTCCGAGCCACAGATCTACGGCCGCTTCGGCTACGGCACCGCCACGTACTCCCTGGCCGTGGACGTCGACACCACGCGCGTCCGGCTGAACGTGCCCCCGGGGACGGACGCGGTGCGGCTGCGCCTGGTCGACCCGCGGGAGGCGCTCGCGGACTGCGAGCGGGTCTACGCGGCCCTGGTGGCGACCCGGCCGGGGATGCCGGCCCGACAGCCGGGCTGGGAGCGACAGGCGCTGCTCGATCCGGAGGCCCGCCGGGCGGGCGCCTCGCCGCTGAAGTGCGTGGTGGCCGAGACGCCGGACGGGCAGGTCGTGGGCTACGCCCGCTACCGGGTCTCGCCGGACTGGGAGCAGAGCGGCTCGGACGGCACGGTGCGGGTGGACGACGTGGACGCGCCGGATCCGGCGGTGTACGCGGCGCTGTGGCGCTACCTCTGCGAGATCGACCTGACCTGGCGCGTACGGGCGTCCGGGCGCCCGGCGGACGATCCGCTGCTGCACCTGGTCAGCGACGTCCGGCGGATCGGGGCGCGGCAGCGGGACGCGCTGCACCTGCGGCTGGTGGACCTCCCGGCGGCGCTTCGGGCGCGGACGTACGGGGCCGCGCTGGACGTGACCCTGGAGGTCGAGGACGCGTTCTGCCCGTGGAACGCGGGCCGGTGGCGGTTGACCGTCGGCGCGGACGGGGCGGCCCGGTGCGTACGGACGGAGGACCCGGCGGAGCTGGAGCTGTCGGTGCGGGAACTGGCCTCGGCGTACCTGGGCGGGATCGGTCTGACCTCGCTGGCGGCGGCGGGCCGGGTCCGTGAGCTGCGCCCGGGCGCGCTGCGGGAGGCCTCGCGGGCCTTCGCCGGGGACGTGGCGCCCTGGCTGTCGCACGGGTTCTAGGCACGGCGGCCCCGGGCACGGGGCTCCCGGCGCAGGGGCCCCTGGTGCGGGGCTCCGGGCGCAGGGCTCCCGGGCGAGGGCTCCCGGGTGCGGGGCTCCAGGCGCAGCGGCTCCGGTCGGAGCCGCCGGCCCCGGGGGCCGTTCAGCGGCGTTGGCAGCCGGGGCACCAGAAGAGGTTGCGGGCGGCGAGGTCGGCGGTGCGGATGCCGTCCCCGCAGATGTGGCAGGGCATGTTGGCCCGGCGGTAGACGTACACCTCGCCGCCGTGGTCGTCCACCCGGGGCGGGCGCCCCATGGCCTCGGGGAGGTGCTCGTCGCGGACGGTGTCGATGCGGTTGTTCCGGACGCCCTCGCGCATCAGCACGACGAGGTCGGCCCACATGGCGTCCCATTCGGCGCGGGTGAGGTCCCTGCCGAGCCGGTAGGGGTCGATGCCGTGTCGGAAGAGGACCTCGGCGCGGTAGACGTTGCCGACGCCCGCGACGATCTTCTGGTTCATGAGCAGGGCGGCGACGGTGGTCCGGGAGCGGGAGATCCGGGCCCAGGCGCGGTCGGGGTCGTCGTCCGGGCGCAACGGGTCGGGCCCGAGCCGGTCGTGTATCGCCTTCTTCTCGCCCTCGCCGAGCAGGGCGCAGGCGGTGGGGCCGCGCAGGTCGGCGTGGTGTTGCTCGTTGAGCAGGCGCAGCCGGACCGTGTCCGCGGCGGGCGGGGCCGGGGCGGGGCCGAAGCCGAGCTTGCCGAAGAGGCCGAGGTGGATGTGGATCCAGGCGTCGCCGAGTTCGAGGAAGAGGTGCTTCCCGTGGGCCTCGGCGCTCTCCAGGACGCGACCGTCGAGGAGAACGGCGCTCTCGGCGAAGCGGCCCTGAGGGCTGCTCACCCGGACGGTCCGGCCGGCGAAGCGCTCGGTGTGGTCCTGGGCGAGGCGGTGGATCGTATGCCCTTCGGGCACTGCTTGTTCTCCTGCTCTGGTTCTTCTCCTGCTCCGGCGGGACGTGCGCGTGCCGCCGGACACGGGGTCCGGCGGCACGCGGGGTCCTACCGGCCCGGCCGGTCCTGCCGCGGGCCGGGCGGGGTCCTACTGGTCCTGCGGGTGGTGGGCCGGGATCGGGGGCAGTTCGCCGGTCCGCTCGTACGCGGTCAGCATGTCGATGCGGCGCGTGTGGCGCTCCTCGCCGGAGTACGGCGTCTTGAGGAAGGCGTCGACGAAGGAGACGACCTCGTCCTCGGTGTGCATCCGACCGCCGACGGAGATGACGTTGGCGTTGTTGTGCTCGCGGCCGAGCTCCGCGGTCTGGACGCTCCAGGCGAGGATGGCGCGGATGCCCTCGACCTTGTTGGCGGCGATCTGCTCGCCGTTGCCGGAGCCGCCGATCACGATGCCGAGGCTGTCGGGGTCGGCGGCGGTCTTCACCGCGGCCCGCAGGCAGAACGGCGGGTAGTCGTCCACCGCGTCGTAGATGTGGGGCCCGCAGTCGACGGGCTCGTGGCCGTTGTTCTTGAGCCAGTCCACCAGGTGGTTCTTGAGCTCAAAGCCGGCATGGTCGGATCCGAGATACACGCGCATGGGTCGAGTGTGGCACGCGGCCGCCCGGCGCCCCGCAGAGGGTGTCGTGTAAATCACGTCCCAACCTCAAGTAAACCCAAAGGACCCATACGGGGTGGGCTCGGGACCTTGGTCCCGAAATCAGAGCCTTGGGCAACTTCCGGAACAGGGTCTTCCGTCCTGCCCGTGTCTCAGGTTTGAATGCCGGGGCTCGCAACCCGAGAACCCTAAGGACACCGTCCATGAGCTCCACGACGACTCTCCAGAAGGCAGGCGACCCGACCGGAGAACCCGGTTCCGCCCCCTCCGACGGTCTGAAGGCCGGCCTCAAGAACCGCCACCTGTCCATGATCGCCATCGGCGGCGTCATCGGCGCCGGCCTCTTCGTAGGCTCCGGCGGCGGCATCGCCAAGACCGGTCCGGCCATCCTGATCTCGTACGCACTCGTCGGCGCCATGGTCGTCTTCGTGATGCGGATGCTCGGCGAGATGGCCGCCGCCAGCCCGAACTCGGGCTCCTTCTCGGCCTACGCCGACCGGGCCCTGGGCCGCTGGGCCGGCTTCTCCATCGGCTGGCTGTACTGGTTCTTCTGGGTCGTCGTGCTGGCCGTGGAGGCCACCGCCGGCGCTTCCATCCTGGAGGGCTGGATCCCGGCCGTCCCGCAGTGGGGCTGGGCCCTCATCGTGATGGCGGTGCTGACCGTCACCAACCTCGGCTCCGTCGCCTCGTACGGCGAGTTCGAGTTCTGGTTCGCGGGCATCAAGGTCGTCGCGATCGGCGCCTTCGTGATCGTCGGCATGCTGGCCGTCTTCGGTCTGCTGCCCGGCTCGGACAACCCGGGCGCCGGCCTCGCCCACCTGACGGACGCCGGCGGCTTCATGCCCAACGGCGCGGGCTCGATCCTCACCGGCGTGCTGATGGTCGTCTTCTCCTTCATGGGCAGCGAGATCGTCACCCTGGCGGCGGGCGAGTCCGAGGACCCGCGCCGCGCCGTCACCAAGGCCACCAACTCGGTGATCTGGCGCATCGGCATCTTCTACCTGGGTTCGATCTTCATCGTCCTGACGCTGCTGCCGTGGAACGACCCGTCGATCACCGAGAAGGGCTCGTACGTCGCCGCCCTGGACTCGATCGGCATCCCGCACGCGGGCACGATCATGGAGGTCATCGTCCTGACCGCCGTGCTGTCCTGCCTCAACTCGGGCCTGTACACGGCCTCGCGCATGGCCTTCTCGCTCGGTGAGCGCGGGGACGCCCCGAAGGCGTTCGCGAAGGTGAGCAAGCGCGGCGTGCCCACGATGGCGATCCTCGGCTCCGTGGTCTTCGGTTTCGCCGCCGTCTACTTCAACTACGCCTACCCCGACACCATCTTCGACTTCCTCCTGAACTCCTCGGGCGCCATCGCGCTGTTCGTCTGGCTGGTCATCTGCCTGACCCAGCTGCGGATGCGCGGGATCCTGATGCGCGAGGCGCCGGAGAAGGTCACCGTGAAGATGTGGTTCTTCCCGTACCTGACCTGGGCCACCGCCGCGATGATCACCTTCGTCCTGGGCTACATGGTCTACGACGAGGACAACCGTCAGGTCGTGCTGCTCTCGCTGCTGGTCGCCGCCGTGGTGATCGTGATCGGCGTGGTCCGCAACGCCGTCCGGCGCAAGGCCGTCGAGGCGTAACGCCCTCCCGGTACGACAGCGGCCCCGGACCACTCCGTCGTGGTCCGGGGCCGCTGTTCTCGTTCGGCGGGGCGTCAGCCCCGGCGGCCCGCCAGCTTCCAGGCCGTCGGCAGGACGCCCATGGCCAGGGCCGCCTTGAGGGCGTCGCCCAGCAGGAACGGGGTCAGGCCCGCCGCGACGGCCGCGCTCAGGGACATCCCGGTGGCGCCCATCAGGTACGGCACGCCCACCGCGTAGATCACCGCGGAGCCGAGCACCATCGTGCCCGCCGTACGCGCCACCGACCGGTCGGCGCCGCGCCGCGCGAGGGCGCCGACGAGGGTGGCGGCGAGCAGCATGCCGAGCACGTAGCCGAAGGAGGCGCCGCCCGCGCCGGAGGTGCCGCCCGCGAACCACGGGACGCCGGCCATGCCGACGAGGGCGTACAGGCCGAGGGCGAGGAAGCCGCGCCGGGTGCCGAGGGCGGTGCCGACGAGGAGCGCCGCGAAGGTCTGGCCGGTGACCGGGACGGGCGAGCCGGGGACGGGTACGGACAGCTGCGCGGCCACGCCGGTGAGCGCGGCCCCGCCGACGACGAGGGCGATGTCGCGGACCCGGCTCGCGGGCAGCAGGTCGGCGAGGACGGCGCCGGGTCGGAAGGAGACGGAAGCAGTGCTCATCGGGGGGCTCCGCGAGGTGGTGATCGACAGGACACCGTGAGGCTAGTGCGGAGCGGGCGCGCGCCCCACCGTCGGCCGGGACAAAGGCCGGCTCCCCCGTTTGGTGGGGATCGGACAAAGGTCCCGACCCGCGGGCGCGGCGCAGTGATCCGCGTCACGGCCGACATCTGACCGCACGCCCTTTTTGCTCCATCGGGTGCCCTCCGGCCAGACTGTAGGTTCCCGCCAATCCCTTGTACGGCCCCCCAACGCCGCTTGGCCGACCGAGAGTACGAGCACCCCCTCATGCGCGACGACCTGCCCGAACCGTCTCCCTCCCTGGGCGACCTGCCCTCCGAGCCACTGAGCCACGGACTCAAGCAGCGCCACCTGACCATGCTGGGCCTCGGCGGGGTGATCGGCGCGGGGCTCTTCGTCGGCTCCGGCGCCGGCATCGGCATCGCCGGCCCCGCGATCATCTGCTCGTACGTGCTCGCGGGCCTGCTCGCGATGCTGGTGATGCGGATGCTCGGCGAGATGTCGGCCGCGATGCCCGCCTCGGGCTCGTTCTCGGTGTACGCGGAGAAGGCCCTGGGTCGTTGGGCCGGCTTCTCGGCGGGGTGGCTGTACTGGTTCCTGCTGGTCGTGGTGCTGGCCGTGGAGGCGACGGGCGCCGCGACCATCGCGAACGGCTGGGTGCCCTCGGTCGCCCAGTGGGTGTGGGTTCTGATCTTCATGGTGGTGTTCACCGTCAGCAACCTGGCCGCGGTGCGGAACTTCGGCGAGTTCGAGTTCTGGTTCGCCGCGCTCAAGGTCGGCGCGATCGTGCTGTTCCTGATCCTGGGCACCCTGGCGATCTTCGGCCTGCTCCCGGACACCGATCCGGTGGGCATGGCCAACCTGACCGGCCACGGCGGCTTCTTCCCGGCCGGGATCGGCGGGGTGATCGCGGGTCTGCTGGCGGTGGTCTTCGCCTTCGGCGGCCTGGAGGTCGTCACCATCGCCGCCGCCGAGTCGGACGACCCGGCCCGCTCGGTGGCCCGCGCGGTGCGCAGCGCGGTGTGGCGCATCCTCTTCTTCTACGTGGGCTCGATCGTGGTCATCGTGACCCTGCTGCCGTGGGACTCGCTCACCCCGGGGCAGAGCCCGTACGTGGCCGTCCTCGACTCGATCGGCATTCCGGCGGCGGGGCAGGTCATGAACATCGTGGTGTTCGTGGCGCTGCTGTCCGCGCTGAACGCCAACCTGTACGGCTCCTCGCGCATGGTGTTCTCGCTGGCCGAGCGGGGCGAGGCGCCGAAGGGCCTGCTGCGGGTCTCGGGTGGCGGGGTGCCCCGGCGGGCCGTGTTCGCCTCGGTGACCTTCGGGTTCGTGTCGGTGGTGCTGAACCTGCTGTGGCCGGACACGGTGTTCCTCTACATGCTCAACGCGGTCGGCGCGGTGCTGCTGTTCGTGTGGGCGCTGATCGCGGTCTCGCAGTTGAGGCTGCGCGGGAAGCTGGAGCGGGAGATGCCGGAGCGCCTGACGCTGCGGATGTGGCTGTTCCCGTACCTGACGTGGGCGGCGCTGTTCGGGATGGCGGCGGTGCTGGTGCTGATGCTGTTCGACGACGCCGCCCGGCCGCAGTTGCTGTGGTCCTCGGGCGCGGCGGCGCTCGTCCTGCTGGTGGCGTGGGCGCGGGAGCTGCGCGCCCGGCGGGCGGCGGCGGGTCGGGTCCGCACCGGTCAGGTCCGCAAGTAGGAGGCGCCGTTGACGTCGAGGACGGTGCCGGAGCTCCAGACGGCCTCGGGTGAGGCCAGGTAGAGGACGGCGGCGGCGATCTCCGCCGGGTCCGCGACGCGCCCGAAGGGGCTCTGGGCCCTGATGGCCTCCCCTTCGGGCCCCTCCAGCCGGCCCGCGACCCGTTCGGTGGCGACGAATCCGGGGGCCACGGAGGCGACCGCGATGCCGTGGGGGGCGAGGGAGACCGCGAGGGACTGGCCGAGCGCGTGCAGCGCGGCCTTGGTGGCGCCGTAGGCGGGGTGGTCGGGTTCGCCCCGGAAGGCCCCGCGCGAGCCGACGTTGACGATGCGGCCCTCCCGGCCCGCCTCGATCATGCGGCGGGCGACGCGGTGGCTCAGGTGGGCGGGGCCGAGGAGGTTGACGTCGACGGTCCGCCGCCAGGCCTCCCGCCAGTCCGCGTACGAGGTCTCGGCGAGCGGGTGGGCGACCATCAGGGCGGCGTTGTTGACCAGGACGTCCACCCCGCCGACCGCCGCCTCCGCCGCTGCCGCCAGGTCTTCGACCCCGTCCGGGTCGGCGAGGTCGGCGGCGATCAGCGCGTGCCCGTCCCCCGCCAGCGCGGCGAGGGTCTCCTCGGCGTCGGCCCGGCGGGCGGAGCAGTGCACGACGACGCGGTCGCCCCGGGCGGCGAAGGCGGTGGCGACGGCTCGGCCGATGCCCCGGGAGGCGCCGGTGACGAGCACGCCCCGGCCGGTGGCGCGCATCGGCGTCACGGTTGCCGTGGTCGGTGTGGTCGTGGTCGGTGTGGTCGTGGTCCGGTCCATCGCGGTGGCCCCTCTCGGTCGGTTGTCCGCGCCGTCTCCACGCCCGCGCCGACGCGGCGAGCGTACGGAGGTGATCACGATCCGTGAAACCACTGTCCGAATATCGGACACCAAACGTCCGCTGAGCGGACGCTCGGCAGACTGGGGCCTCGCACCACCCTCCCCCGCACACCGGACAGGCACACCCCCATGAGCCAGCACAGCACCCTCGCGCCCCCCGAACAGCCACAGGCGACGGCCGCCGGATCCCCCCTCGGCAACGGCCTCAAGCCGCGCCACCTTTCGATGATCGCCCTCGGCGGGGTCATCGGCGCGGGGCTCTTCGTCGGCTCGGGCGCGGGCATCGCGGCCGCCGGTCCGTCCATCGTGCTCGCGTACGCCGCCTCCGGGCTGCTGGTGATGTTCGTGATGCGGATGCTCGGCGAGATGTCCGCCGCCAACCCGGCCTCCGGCTCCTTCTCCGTCCACGCCGACCGGGCCATCGGCCCCTGGGCCGGATTCACGGCGGGCTGGATGTTCTGGACGCTGCTGTGCGTGGGCGTGGCCATCGAGGCGATCGGCGCGGCGCACATCATGACCGGCTGGTTCCCCGGCACCCCCTCGTGGATGTGGGTGCTGGTCTTCATGGCGCTGTTCTGCGGCAGCAACCTGGGCGCCGTCTCCCACTTCGGCGAGTTCGAGTTCTGGTTCGCCGCCCTCAAGATCGGCGCCATCGCCCTCTTCCTGGGCCTGGGCGTCCTCGCGGTCCTCGGCCTGCTGCCCGGCACCTCCTCCCCCGGCTCCGCGAACCTGCTGCACGACGGCGGGTTCCTGCCCAACGGGGTGGACGGCCTGCTGGTCGGTCTGCTCGCCTCGGTGGTCGCGTACGGCGGTCTGGAGACGGTCACCATCGCCGCCGCCGAATCGCGGGATCCGGTCAGGGGCGTGGCCAAGGCCGTGCGGACCACCATGTGGCGGATCGCGATCGTCTACGTCGGCTCGATGCTGGTCATCGTCACCCTGCTGCCCTGGAACGACCCGGCCGTCACCGGGACCGGGCCGTACGCGGCCACCCTCGACCACCTGGGCATCCCGGGCGCCGGCCAGATCATGAACGTGGTCATCCTGATCGCCCTGCTGTCCGCGATGAACGCCAACATCTACGGCTCCTCGCGCATGGCCTACTCCCTGGTCTCCCGGGGACAGGGCCCCAAGGCGCTGGGCAAGGTCTCCGGTCGGGTCCCCCGCCGCGCGGTGCTCGCCTCCTCGGGCTTCGGCTTCGTCACCGTCCTGCTCTCGTACTGGTACCCGGACACCCTGTTCGCCTGGCTGCTGAACATGGTCGGCGGGGTCATCCTCGTCGTCTGGGGCTTCATCGCCGTCTCCCAGTTCGTGCTGCGCCGGCGGACGGAGCGGGAGGCCCCCGAGAAGCTGGTCGTGAGGATGTGGTGCTTCCCGTACCTGACCTGGGTGGCGCTGGCGGGCGTCGCCGGGGTCCTGGTGCTGATGGCCCTGGACGCGGACACGCGGGTGCAGGTGACCTTCACCGGCGGGCTGACGGCGGCCCTCGCGGTGACCGGGTACGTCCTCCAGCGTCGGGCCGCGAGCGCGGCCCGGGAAGCGGAGCGAGACTTCCGTCCGGTGTAACACCCCGCACCGAACGGCACGTCAGAGGCCGGGCTCATGCGATCGCATGAGCCCGGCCTTCGGCGTTCCGGAGGTCCGTTCAAGAGAGGTCACCCTTACTCGAAAGGCGGATTAGATACTGCTAGCGTGCAGTTGCGCATTGATTGCAGTAAGGGATTGGCACGCTGAGGGGACCGGATAACACGCATGGCCATCTACACGCTTCCTGAGCTTCCGTACGACTACGCGGCGCTGGAGCCGGTGATCAATCCGCAGATCATCGAGCTTCACCACGACAAGCACCACGCGGCCTACGTCACCGGCGCGAACAACACGCTGGAGCAGCTGGCGGAGGCCCGCGACAAGGAGAACTGGGGCGTTCTCAACGGCCTGGAGAAGAACCTGGCCTTCCACCTCTCCGGCCACATCCTGCACAGCATCTACTGGCACAACATGGCCAGCCCGAAGACCGGCGAGGGCGGCGGCGAGCCCACCGCCGCGGACGGCCTGGGCGACCTGACCGACGCGATCACCGAGTCCTTCGGCTCCTTCGCGAAGTTCAAGAAGCAGCTGACCTTCGCGGCCTCCGCGACCCAGGGCTCCGGCTGGGGCGTGCTCGCGTACGAGCCCGTCAGCGGCCGTCTGGTCGTCGAGCAGGTCTACGACCACCAGGGCAACGTCGGCATCGCCAGCACCCCGGTCCTGGTCTTCGACGCCTGGGAGCACGCCTTCTACCTTCAGTACAAGAACCAGAAGGTGGACTTCATCGAGGCGATGTGGAACGTCGTCAACTGGCAGGACGTCTCCAAGCGTTACGCCGACGCCAAGGCCAACACCCCGCTGCTGATCCCCGCCAAGGGCTGATCGGCACCATCAGCCCGTCCGCCTCGTGATCGTCTTCTCAACCTTCACTCGCGGGCGTGTCCACCAGAAGGCCCCCGCGAGGACATGACTCGCGGGGGCCTCCTGCGTCCGGGACGCCGGCCGTGTCCGTCGGGACGCCAAGGGAGGAAACGATTCGCCGCCTCCCCGACGCCCCCCGGACCGGCGGACTACTCGAAGCTCGGGCCCTTGTCGCGGGTCCGCTTCAGCTCGAAGAAGCCCGGGGTGGAGGCGACGAGCAGGGTGCCGTCCCACAGCCGGGCGGCGGCCTCGCCGCGCGGGGCCGGGGTGACGACGGGGCCGAAGAAGGCGACGTCCTCGCCGTCGGCGCCCGGCACCGAGATCACGGGGGTGCCGACCTCTTGGCCGACCCGCTCGATGCCGTCGTTGTGCGAGGCGCGCAGCTCGGCGTCGAAGGTGTCGGAGATCCCGTACTTGGCCAGCTCCACCGGCAGGCCCACCTCGGCCAGCGCCTCGGTGATCACCTCGGGGACGTTGCCCCGACCCTCGTTGTGGATGCGGGTGCCGAGCGCGGTGTAGAGCCGGCCGGTGATCTCCTTGCCGTACTTCTGCTCGGCGGCGGTCACCACGCGGACGGGGATCCAGGCCGCGGGGCCCAGCAGCTCGCGGTAGGCCTCGGGCAGCTCGTCGAGCTTGTCCTCGTTGAGGACGCCCAGGCTCATCACGTGCCAGCGGACCTCGATGTCGCGCACCTTCTCCACCTCCAGGATCCAGCGCGAGGTCATCCAGGCCCACGGGCAGAGCGGGTCGAACCAGAAGTCGACGGGGGTCTTCTCGCGCACCTGTGCGTCGGGCATGTCTCTCCTCGGGCCATGGGGTGTTCTACGACATCCCCCTCGCCAACCGGTCGGGGGGCGGCCGCATTCCCCCGTGGGAGGATTCGAACCGAAGAACACGATCACGCACGAAGGAGTGCACGTGCCCGGAGAGAATCTGTCCCGTGACGAGGCCCGCGAGCGGGCCGAGCTGCTGTCCGTCGACGGGTACGAGGTGGTCCTCGACCTGAGGTCCGCGGTGGACGAGGCCGAGCCGGCCGCGGGCCCCCGGACCTTCCGCTCGGTGACCACCGTCCGCTTCCGGGCCGCCTCCCCCGGCTCCGCGACCTTCGCCGACCTGATCGCGCCGTCCGTGAACTCCGTCACCCTCAACGGCGCCGCCCTGGACCCGGCCGAGGTCTTCGACGGGTCGCGGATCGCGCTGGCCGGGCTGGCCTCCGAGAACGTGCTCGTCGTGGACGCGAACTGCGCGTACAGCCGCACCGGCGAGGGCATGCACCGCTTCGTGGACCCCGAGGACGGCGAGGTCTACCTCTACACCCAGTACGAGCCGGCCGACGCCCGGCGGGTGTACGCGAACTTCGAGCAGCCCGACCTGAAGGCCCCCTACCGCTTCGAGGTCTCCGCGCCGGAGGGCTGGCAGGTCTGGAGCAACGGCGTCGAGGAGTCCCGCGAGGGCCCGACCCGGCGCTTCGCCGAGACCGCGCCCATTTCCACGTACATCACCTGTGTGGTGGCGGGGCCCTACCACTACGTCACGGACACCTACACCCGCGGCGACCTGACCATCCCGCTGGGCGCCATGTGCCGCAAGGGGCTGGCGAAGCACTTCGACGCGGACGACGTCTTCCTGGTCACCAAGCAGGGCTTCGACCTCTTCCACGAGATCTTTGACTACCCCTACCCCTTCGGGAAGTACGACCAGGCCTTCGTCCCCGAGTACAACCTGGGCGCGATGGAGAACCCGGGGATGGTGACCTTCCGCGAGGAGTACATCTACCGCGGGAAGGTCACGCAGGCCTCCTACGAGCGGCGCGCGAACGTCATCCTGCACGAGATGGCGCACATGTGGTTCGGCGACCTCGTGACCATGAAGTGGTGGGACGACCTGTGGCTCAAGGAGTCCTTCGCGGACTTCATGGGCTCCTTCGGACTCGTCGAGGCCACCCGCTTCGACCAGGCATGGGTGACCTTCGCCAACAACCGCAAGGCGTGGGCGTACCGGGCCGACCAGCTGCCCTCCACCCACCCGATCACGGCCGACATCCCGGACCTGGAGGCGGCCAAGCTCAACTTCGACGGGATCACCTACGCCAAGGGCGCGTCCGTCCTCAAGCAGCTCGTCGCCTACGTCGGGCGGGAGGCCTTCCTGGAGGGCGCGCGGCGCTACTTCAAGGCCCACGCCTACGGGAACACCACCCTGGACGACCTGCTGTCGGTGCTCGGGGAGGTCTCCGGGCGGGACATGGCCGGCTGGTCGCGGGCCTGGCTCCAGACCGCCGGGGTGAACGCACTCACGCCCGTGGTGACCTGCGGCGCGGACGGCCGGATGACGGAGCTGGCGGTGCTCCAGGAGGGCGACGAACTCCGCCCGCACCGGGTCGCGGTGGGCCTGTACCGGCTGGAGGCCGACGGGGCCCTGGTCCGCTACGCCCGGTCCGAGACGGACGTCGCCGGGGCGCGCACGGTGATCGCCGAGGCCGCCGGGCTGGAGCGGCCCGACCTGGTCCTGGTCAACGACGAGGACCTCACCTACTGCAAGATCCGTTTCGACGAGGGCTCGCTCGCGGTGCTGCGCGGCCACCTGGGCTCCATCGGCGACCCCCTCGCCCGCGCCCTGTGCTGGTCGGCGCTGTGGAACCTCACGCGCGACGGGTTGATGCCGGCCCGCGACTTCGCCTCGCTGGTCCTGGCGCACGCCGGCCGCGAGAGCGAGGTCGGCGTGCTCCAGCAGCTCCACGCCCAGGCGCTGAGCGCGGTCGCCCACTACGCGGCCCCGTCCTGGCGCGAGCAGGGCGGCCGGGAGCTGGCGGCCGGCGCCCTGCACGAACTGCGGCTCGCCGAGCCGGGCTCGGAGCACCAACTGACCTGGGCCCGCTTCTTCGCGGCGGGCTCGGCGACGGAGGGCGACTTCCAGTTGCTGCTCGGGCTGCTCGACGGCTCGGCCAGGATCGACGGGCTGGACGTCGACCAGGAGCTGCGCTGGGACTTCCTGCTGCCGCTGGCGGCGCACGGCGCGGTCGGCGAGGCCGTCATCGAGGCCGAACTGGCCCGCGACGACACGGCTTCGGGCAAGCGGCACCAGGTGCGGTGCCTGGCGGCCCGGCCCTCCGCGGCGGTCAAGGACCAGGCGTGGGCGGCGGTCGTCGAGTCGGACGCCCTGTCGAACGCGCTGGTCGAGGCGACCATCTCCGGGATGCAGCAGCCCTCGCAGCGGGCCCTGTTGGCCGGGTACGCCGGGCGCTACTTCGAGGTGATCGAGCGGATCTGGGCCGAGCGCTCGATCCAGATCGGCATCGACGTGGTCCGCGGGCTGTACCCGACGCTCCAGGACTCCCCCGCCACGCTGGAGGCCACCGACGCCTGGCTGACCGCCCACGCGGACGCCGCGCCCGCACTGCGCCGCCTGGTGCTGGAGTCCCGCGACGACCTGGCCCGCGCCCTGCGCGCCCAGGCCTGCGACGCGGGCCGGGCCTAGGGCCTGTCGCCGGCCGGGTTCGGGGGGTGCGTACGGCGCCTCCCGGACCGTCGGCCGGGGGTGAAATCAGTCAGCGGAGCATGATAATGACGGCCGGGCCCGCGCCCGGCCGTCGGCATACGGTGCGCAGGGCTCTGGCCTGGGGTTTCGCGCGCAATGGGAACGCCCTCATCGGCAGTCGAACGCCCGTACTTTAGCTCCGTGTTGTCCCGGTTTGTCGACGAACGTGTAACAGGCGTTAGCGAGGCCATGGCCTGAGGGAATCACCGCGTCATGAACCAGAACGCACCCCTCCCCCTCGCCCACCTCGCCGCCAGCCGGCCCCGTGTGCTGAGCCTCGCCCAGCTCCGCGAGCACGGCATCAGCGCGGCCGAGGCCGCGGGCCGGCCCTGGCAGCAGGTGCTGCCCGGGGTGTTCCTGCTGCACGCCGGGGTGGCGACCAGCGAGGAGCGGCTGCACGCGGCCCTGCTGTACGCCGGGCGACGCGGCAACGGCGAGGCCATGATCACGGGGTTGGCCGCCCTCGCCCTCCACCGGTTCTCCGCCGCCCCCGCCCTGCTCGCGCTCCCGCACATCGACGTGCTCGTGCCGAACACCCGCCGACTGCGCTCCACCGGCGACGTCCGGGTCGTGCGCACCCACACCCCGCCCCGCCCCGTGGAGGTCACCGGGCTGCCCGTGGCCCCGGTGGCGCGGGCCGTCGCCGACGCCGTCGCCCAGCTCTCCGACGCGGGCACCGTGCGCCGCCTGCTCAGCGAGGCCGTCCGGGGCGGACACTGCGAACCGGCCGCCATCGTGCGGGAGCTGACGGTGGCCCGGTTGCTGAACCGGCCGCACGTGGTGGACGCCGTCGAGTCCCTCCTCGCCGAGGGCCGGGCCATCGCCGAGGACCGGCTGTATCAACTGGTGCGCGGCTACGAACTCCCCGAGCCCCTCTGGAACGTGGACCTGCGCCTGCCCGGCGGCCCGCACCTCGGCGGGGTCGACGCGTACTGGCCCGAGCAGGCCGTCGCCATCGAGATCGACACCCGCGCGCCCCGCCAGGGCGAGGACGAGGACTGGGCGGAGGCCGTCCGCAAGCGGGAGACCCTGGAGCGCCTCGGGGTGACCGTCCTGTACCTGACGCCGCGCAAGCTGCGTGACTGGCCCGAGCAGCAGGCCGCGGTGGTCCGGACCGCGCTGACGGCGTCCGACGACCGCGAGCCCGCCGCCTACCTGGTCGTGCTCCCCGCGTGAGGGGGGTTGGCCGGGGAGTACTCCGGGGCGCTCCACCGCAGCCGCCCCGGATGCAGGCTCTCCACCACCTCTTCCACCCGGAAGCGCACCCACCGCTCCCCGCCGTCCCCGAACTCGGTCCGGGCCCGCCCGCTCAGCTGGAGCACGGCCCCGCTCTCCCAGACGGGGAACAACAGCCCGGCCCGCCCGTCGGTGGCGAGGTTGCCCAGGGTCAGGAACATCGCGTTGCCCGCGTAGTCCGGCCACAGCAGCTCGGTCGGCGAGGGCGTCTCCACGAAGCCGGGCATCCCGCCCCGGTGGCTGGCGTCGACGGCGCCGGAGACCCCGCCGCCCCCGGCCCCACCTCCCTCGACCCCGCCGCCCTCGACCCCGCCCTCCTCGGGCACGGTCGCCACGGTCGCCACGAAGAAGGTGTCGGCGGCGCGGACGGCCCGCTGTTGCCCGGGGGTGAGCACCTCCCCCCGGCACACCACTCCGGTCCCCGCGGCCACCACCTCCAGTGGCTGCCGCTTCTGGAGGTACTTCGGGCAGTTGGCGAAGACCTCCTCGGCCCGCACCGCGAAACCGCCCGGCCTCACGGACAGGGTCCCGTTCAGACGCATCCGGCGGCGGGTGCGCGGATCGAGGGCGATGGTGCCGACCCGGGTGCCCTCCGTGGAGAGCGCGCCGGCCAGCGGGTCCCCGTCCGCGAGTCCGCCCGTGACCGTGATCCGCTCGCGCCCGTCGGCCCGTACGAAACCGGGCGGGCCGGTGAGCAGCGAGGCCCACAGCCGTCCGGCGCCGTCGGCCGCGCCGACGACCAGGTGCGGCTGCTGCGCGAGGAAGGCGGCCGCGACCTCGCGGATGTCGGCGCCGATGGCGCGGCCCACGTGCTCGGCCTCCTCTCGTACCCCCACCCGTCGCTGCACGGCGATCGATCCCCGGTGGTAACGCTCCATGACCGCACCCGCTCTCTGATCGTTTAGAAGAACCCGCAGGTCGGGGCGGATTCCGTCGGGACGGGCGCGCCCTGCGCCCCGGTGGGTACGGAGATCTCCAGGCGGATGCCGTCGGGGTCGTGGAAGAAGATCCCGCCGGAAGTGGCGCCCTCGCCGTGGGCGACGATCCCCTCGTGGGCGAAGTCGACGCCCAGGTCCCGCAGCCGCTCCTCGTACGCCCTGACCTCCTCGATCCCTCCCGCCGTGAGCGCGAGGTGGTGCAGTCCGGCCGCAGCCGGCGAATACCGGTCCGCGGCCTGCTCCCAGAGGGTCAGCACGAGCTCGCCGTCCCGTCCGAGGAAGGCGTGGCGGCGGCCCTCCGCCGCGCCCTCGCCGAGCGTCTCGAAGCCGAGGGCGCCGCGGTAGAAGGCGAGCGACCGGTCCAGGTCGGTGACGTTCAGACCCACGTGTCCGGTGCGGAGCTTGCTGATGACGGTGGTCATGGCGGGATCCCTTCCCCGGGAGGTCTACCCCCGGGAGACTCGACAGTTCTAACCTTCTAAGTTGAGATTAAGGGTTAGCCCGACGCTCGTCAACCGGTCACGTACTCTTGAGGGGTTAGCAGGCGCGAGGGGAGCGGAACCATGACGGAGCACACGGCACCCACGACGGACCGGCGCCCCCTGACCGGGGAGCCCGTCGCCCTGGACCTGCTGAACACGCGCTGGGTCCAGGACGGGGCGCCCGCCGACCTGTTCGCGGGGGCATTCGGGCTGACCCGGGTGGAAGGGCTCGCCGTCTGGCTGGAGAGCGTCGGCCTCGCCGACCGCTTCCGCGCCGACGCCGCGACCCTCGTCCACCTGATGACCGCCCGCGAGGCGCTGGCCCGCGCCGTGGCGGACCCGACCGACGACAGCGCCCGCGCACTGATCGACGCCGTCCTGGAACACGGCCGCATCCGGGCCACGCTCACCGCCGAGGGCCCGGGCGAGCGCACCGAATTCGCCGACCCCTCCTGGGGGCCGGCCTGGACCGCCGCCCGGGACTACCTCGACCTGCTGCGCGCGGACCCCGACCGGATCCGCAAGTGCGCCTCCGAGACCTGCGTCCTGCACTTCCACGACATCTCGCGCAACGGCACCCGGCGTTGGTGCTCGATGGCCGCGTGCGGCAACCGCGCCAAGGCCTCGCGGCACTACGCGCGCACGCGCGAGCGCTGAACGCTCCGAATCCGTCACACCCGATGTGAGACGGAGCCCCGCCCGCCCGGGGGCTTGAGGTCGAACCATCGACAAATCAACTCGTGGACCGCCGCGAGTTGCCCCGGCTTGCCCCGCCGTGTCCGCGCCGGCGGTCGGTCCGCAGTGGCGGGAGTCCGCCATGACAGGTCTCGGTCAATGACAACACTCCCCAAACAGCTGTCACTTGCGCAAAGCTGACCGGTCATCCGGCACCGAAATCCGGACCGTATCTTTCACTTAGCCAGGGATGCTGATGACCCTCGAATCCCCCAGCTCCACCGGGGCCATACCCGGCACGCGGCGCGCGGCCCGCGTCGCGGCGGCCGCGGGCCTGGTGGCCGCACTCTGCGCCACCGGAGCCGTACCCGCCTTCGCGGCGGCCGGCGCCGACACGCCCGGCACCACCCCGACGGTCAAGTCGGCCGACCAGAAGCTCGGTTCGGCAGACGCCGAGCTCCTCCAGCAGGCCAAGGCCAAGGGCGACGCCACCGTCACGGTGATGGTCGCGACCGCGCCCGGTCAGACCAAGCAGGTCGCCGACCAGCTCGACGCCGTACAGGGCGCCTCGGTCGGCCAGACCTACGACAAGCTCGGCTACGTGCGCGCCACCCTGCCCACCGGCAAGGCCGAGGCCGCGCTGAAGGCGGCCGGCAAGCTCGACTCGGTGCACGGGATCGACCTGCGCCAGGAGATCCAGCTCCCGGACCCCCGTCCGGACTCGGGCAAGGACAACGGTTCGGCGAAGAAGACCGCCACCGAGACCTACCCCGGCCCGGACAAGAACACCCCGGCGAAGAACCCGTACAACCCGTCCTTCGAGACCGGCGCGGTGGACTTCGTCAAGCAGAACCCGCAGGCCGACGGCCGCGGGGTCACCATCGGCATCCTGGACTCCGGCGTCGACCTCGGTCACCCGGCGCTCCAGAAGACCACCACCGGCGAGCGCAAGATCGTCGACTGGGTCACCGCGACCGACCCGATCCTGGACAACGACGCCACCTGGCGCCCCCAGGTCACCCCGGTCACCGCGAGCGGCGGCGCCTTCACCGCGGGCGGCCAGAGCTGGAAGGCCCCCGAAGGCACCTTCCAGTGGAGCCGGTTCAGCGAGTCGATCACCGCGACCGGGGACATGAAGGGCGACGTCAACCGCGACGGCGACACCACCGACCGGTTCGGCATGCTGTACGACCCGGTGGCCGGCACCGTCCGCGTCGACACCGACCAGGACGGCGACTTCACCAACAACGAGCCGATGAAGCCGTACAAGGACGGCTACCAGGTCGGCTACTTCGGCACGGACAACCCGGCGACCGAGGTCGCCGAGCGGATCCCCTTCGTGATCCAGATCCGCAAGGACGTCCCGATGGACCCGTTCGGCGGGGACTGGGTCGGCAAGAAGGCCGACTTCGTCAACATCGGCATCATCGAGTCCGAGCACGGCACGCACGTCGCCGGCATCACCGCCGCCAACAGCCTCTTCGGCGGCAAGATGAACGGCGAGGCGCCCGGCGCGAAGATCGTCTCCTCGCGCGCCTGCTCCTGGTCCGGCGGCTGCACGAACATCGCGCTGACCGAGGGCATGATCGACCTCGTCGTCAACCGCGGGGTCGACATCGTCAACATGTCGATCGGCGGCCTGCCCGCGCTGAACGACGGCAACAACGCGCGCTCCGAGCTCTACAAGAACCTCATCGACACCTACGGCGTCCAGCTCGTCATCTCGGCGGGCAACGAGGGTCCCGGGCTCAACACCATCGGTGACCCGGGTCTCGCGGACAAGGTGCTCTCGGTGGGCGCGGCGGTCTCCAAGGACACCTGGGCCGCCAACTACGGCTCCGGCGTGACCAAGAAGTACAACATGTTCCCCTTCTCCTCGCGCGGTCCGCGTGAGGACGGCGGCTTCACGCCGACCATCACCGCGCCCGGCGCGGCGATCAACACCACCCAGACCTGGCTGCCCGGCGCTCCGGTCAAGGAGGCGGGCTACAACCTGCCGGCCGGCTACTCGATGCTCCAGGGCACCTCGATGTCCTCGCCGCAGGCGGCGGGCGCCAGTGCCCTGCTGATCTCGGCGGCGAAGCAGCAGAAGGTCGCGCTGACCCCGCAGGCCCTGCGCATCGCGCTCACCAGCACCGCCAAGAAGATCGACGACGTCCCGGCCCACGCCCAGGGCGCCGGCCTCATCGACATCGTCAAGGCCTGGGACTCCATCCAGCGCGGCGCGAAGGCCGAGGAGTTCACCGTCAAGGCGCCGGTCGACACCGCGATCGACCAGTTCCTGAAGACCCCCGGCTTCGGCACCGGCCTCTACGACCGCGAGGGCGGCCTCAAGGTCGGCCAGAAGAAGGTCTACGACGTCGTCGTCACCCGCACCACGGGCGTCAAGTACGGCACCCGGCACGACCTGAGCTGGCGCAACAACGACGGCACCTTCAAGGTGGTCGGCGGCTACGACTACGTCACCCTGCCGCTGAACAAGCCCGTCACCATCAAGGTCGAGGCCACCATCAAGTCGGCCGGCGTCCACAGCGGCATCCTGCAGCTCGACGACCCGAACACCGAGGGCGTCGACAAGCAGATCCTCGCCACGGTCGTCGCCTCGGCCCCGCTGGCCAAGCCGTCGTTCACCTTCTCGGACAAGTCGTCCGTGCAGCGCAACAGCCACAAGTCGTACTTCGTGACCGTCCCGGCGGGCGCGAAGAACCTGGAGGTCGCCCTCGGCGGTCTCGCGGCGGGCAGCCAGACGCGCTTCATCTCGATCCACCCGTACGGTGTGGGCGTCGAGGACAGCGCGACGACCCAGTGCTACCCGAACTACGACAACCCGGCCAACACCTGCCGCCCCGACCTGCGTTCCTACGCGGACCCGCAGCCGGGCGTCTGGGAGATCGAGGTCGAGTCGCGCCGTACGTCGCCGCTCCTCGACAACCCCTTCAAGCTGGACGTCTCGCTCCTCGGCGCGAACTTCGACCCGGCCGTGAAGGTCCTCCCCGAGGTCAAGCAGGGCACCCCGGCGCCGGTCCAGTGGACCATCAAGAACGACGCCGCGGCCATCAGCGCCGGCAAGCTCAAGGGCGGCCCGCTCGGCTCCGCGAAGGTCGCCAAGCCGACCATCGCCGCCGGTGAGACCCAGACCAGCGAGGTCACGATCGGCGAGGGCGTCTCCCGCCTCGACATCGCGATCGGCAAGGTCTCCGACACCGCCGCCGACCTCGACCTGGAGGTCTACAAGGACGGGGTCAAGGTCGGCTCCTCCGCCGACGGCGACTCCGAGGAGGCCGTCAGCCTGGTCAACCCGGCCGCCGGCACCTACACGATCAAGGTGATCGGCTACGCCATCCCGGCCGGCACCACCACGTACGACTACCGCGACGTGTTCTTCTCCGCCGCCCTGGGCTCCGTCCAGGTCGACGAGGCCGCCGCGGTCAACCTCGCCACCGGCGCCTCGGCGCAGGTCTCGGCGAACGTCCTGGTCACCAGCGCGGCCCCCGAGGGCCGTCAGTTCTTCGGCCAGGTCCAGCTGCTCAACGCCCGCGGCAGCGCCGCCGGCACCGGCAGCGTGCAGATCGAGAAGGTCCTGCCGTAACTCCGGTACTCCGGTAATCCGGTGACGGTGTGATCGCATGACGGAGGGGCGGGTGCCCGGGGTTCTCCCCGGCGCCCGCCCCTTCGTCGTCCCCCCGTCCCCTCCCTCGCCCCCGCTCCCCTACGTCACTTGCCGAGCGAGCTCAGGTCCTGCGCGTAGGTGCCCACCGCGTGCGCGATGACGTCCAGGTTGGTGTCGAAGGCCTTGAGGTCGAGGTTCTTCAGGGTGTCCCCGGCCCCGTGGTAGTTCGGGTCGTACGGGGCGCCCGCCGTGCCGCCGTAGCGCTTCGCCTGCTCGGGGGTCTTGATGCCCTCGGCGCCGGTGAAGGTGCCGCCCGCCGGGATGCCGTTGGCGATGAAGGGGCCGTAGTCGGAGCGGCCGTCGAAGTCACTGCCCTCGTGCGGCGCGCGCCGCTTGTCGAGGAAGCCGTTGATCAGCGCCTCGATCCGGTCCGAGCCGGCCGGGCCCGCGCCCTCGCCGGCCTTGTCCGAGTCGTCGCCGTCGTAGACGAACTGCACCGGGTTCGGCGAGGCGATCATGTCGAAGTTCAGGTAGAGCGCGATGTCCTTCTTCTGCTTCTCCGACAGCCGCGCCACGTAGTGCTCCGAGCCCAGCAGGCCCAGCTCCTCCGCCGACCACCAGGCGAAGCGGACCTTGTTGGCGGTTCCCTTGCCCTTCTTGTTGGCCCCCTCGTCGGCCAGCTTGAGGGCCACCTCCAACAGGCCGGCCGAGCCGGAACCGTTGTCGTTGATCCCGGGGCCCTCGGGGACGGAGTCCAGATGGGAGCCGAGGGCCACCACGCGGTCGGCGCGGCCGCCCTTCGTCTCGGCGATCACGTTGCGGGTGGTCTTCTTCACGTGCTCCTGGTCCAGGTCCAGGCGCACCTTCACCTCCCCCTTCGCCGCGGCGGCGGTCAGCGCCTCGCCGTCGGCCAGGGTGATGCCGGCGCTGGGGATGATCCCCTCGGCCGGTGAGGAGAAGCCGCCGCGGACGGGGGTGGCGCCGCTGTGGTTGTAGACGATGACGCCGAGCGCGCCGGCCGCCGCGGCGGCCCGCTGCTTCTCGACGAAGGTGCAGGAGCCGCGCTTGACCAGGGCGATCTTCCCGGTGAAGGTGCCGCTCGCGTAGTCGTCGGCCGTGCAGCCGGGGGTCTCGTCGACCCGGGCGAGGGCGAGCGGGGCGACGAGACCGCCGGCCGGGGTGGACGGGGTGAAGGTGAAGGCGGCCGTGGCGAGCTCGCGCCCGCCCTCGCCGAGGACGGTGGTCTTCTCCGTCTTCGTGTGCGCCTCGTAGATGTCGAAGTCCTGGTACGAGACCTCGTACCCGGCCTTCTTCAGGGTGTCGTGGACGTACGCCGCCGAGGCCGCGTGGCCCGGGGTGCCCGCGGCGCGGTTGCCACCGTTGGCGTCGGCTATCTGCTGGAACTTCGCCAGGTGGCGGTAGGCCCCGCGCGCGGTGACCTCCTCGACCAGCTCCTTGGCGAGCGCGGCCCCGCGCCGCTCGCGGTGGTCGACGCCGTGGGCGGCGGCCGGGCCGGCGGCGATCAGGACGGGCGCGGCGACGGCTGCGGCCGCGAGGGCGGCGAGGGCCGGTATGGACCGGCGGCGGTGGCGGATCTCCCGCACGTGGTGCTCCCCGAGGTAGGCGGTTCGGTCACTGGGACGCCGTGTCCGGATAGCGGTCACGACAGATCGGACGCTAATCGGCCGTGACCAGCCGAAACGCCCATTCGGGGCTCCCGCAACATGCCCGTCACGGACTTGCCACGGGGGTTCACGTCCGGGACACCGTCCGCACCTCGGACAATGGATTGGACAAGCCTCGTGGGGTCGAACGCATGATGGCCTCACGCGCGCCCGCGCACACGCGATCAAGAGGAGTCACCGTGAGGGTCGGAATCGTCGGAGCCACCGGACAGGTAGGCGCAGTCATGCGCGGCATCCTCGCCGAGCGCAAGTTCCCCGCGGCCGAGCTGCGGCTGTTCGCCTCGGCCCGCTCGGCCGGCTCCGTCCTGGAGTGGGAGGGTCGCGAGATCACCGTCGAGGACGCCTCCACCGCCGACTACTCCGGCCTGGACATCGTGCTCTTCTCCGCGGGCGGCGCCACCTCCCGGGCCCTCGCCGAGAAGGTCGCCTCCCAGGGCGCCGTCGTGATCGACAACTCCTCCGCGTGGCGCGGCGACCCCGAGGTGCCGCTGGTCGTCTCCGAGGTCAACCCGCACGCGATCAAGAACCGCCCCAAGGGCATCATCGCGAACCCGAACTGCACCACCATGGCCGCGATGCCCGTGCTGCGTCCGCTGCACGACGAGGCCGGTCTGACCGCGCTGATCGCCACCACCTACCAGGCCGTGTCCGGCTCGGGCCTGGCCGGCGTGGCCGAGCTCAAGGGTCAGGCCTGCGCCGTCTCCGAGCACGCCGACCAGCTGACCTTCGACGGTGGCGCCGTGGAGTTCCCGGAGCCCCAGGTCTACAAGCGCCCCATCGCCTACAACGTGGTCCCGCTCGCGGGCAACCTGGTCGACGACGGGTCCTTCGAGACCGACGAGGAGCAGAAGCTCCGCAACGAGTCCCGCAAGATCCTGGAGATCCCGGCCCTCAAGGTCTCGGGCACCTGCGTGCGCGTCCCCGTCTTCTCGGGCCACTCGCTCCAGGTCAACGTCCGCTTCGAGCGTCCGATCAGCGTCGAGCGCGCGTACGAGCTGCTGAAGGCCGCCCCGGGCGTGGAGCTGTCCGAGATCCCGACCCCGCTCCAGGCCGCCGGTCAGGACGCCTCGTACGTGGGCCGCATCCGCGTGGACGAGACGGTCGACAACGGCCTCGCGCTGTTCCTGTCGAACGACAACCTGCGCAAGGGCGCGGCGCTGAACGCCGTGCAGATCGCCGAGCTGGTCGCCGACGAGCTGAACCAGGGCTGACCCCCGGACCCCGCACGGTGGGCGGGCGCCCCTGACGGGCGCCCGCCCACCGGCATGTCGGGACCCGCGCACCTCGCGGGCGAGGCGGGCGGCGGGGGGAGGATCGGGCGCACATCGGGCCGCGTGTTCGCCCGTGGATTACTCCGACGCGGTGACACGGCGCCACGTGGAAGGATGGCCGGGCAACGTCACCATCAAAGGAGATGACCGCGTGCCTGGCACGAATCTCACCCGTGAAGAGGCTCAGCAGCGGGCGAAGCTGCTCACCGTCGACTCGTACGAGGTCGAACTCGATCTCGGCGGCGCGCAGGAGGGCGGCACCTTCCCGTCCGTGACCACCGTGCGCTTCGAGTCGGCCGAGGCCGGCGCCGGCACCTTCATCGACTTGGTCGCGCCGGCCGTCCACGAGGTCGTCCTGAACGGCAAGGCCCTCGACGTGGCCTCCGTCTTCCGCGACTCGCGGATCGCGCTGGACCACCTCGTCGCCGGTGCCAACGAGCTGCGCGTCGTCGCGGACTGCGCCTACACCAACACCGGCGAGGGCCTGCACCGCTTCGTCGACCCCGTCGACCAGCAGGCCTACCTGTACACCCAGTTCGAGGTGCCGGACGCCCGGCGGGTCTTCGCCAGCTTCGAGCAGCCCGACCTGAAGGCGACGTTCCGGTTCACCGTGACGGCCCCCGCGGGTTGGACGGTCGTCTCGAACTCGCCGACGCCCGAACCCGCGGACGTCAAGGACAACGTCTGGGCCTTCGAGCCGACCCCGCGGATCTCCTCGTACATCACCGCGCTGATCGTGGGTCCGTATCACGCGGTGCACAGCACGTACGAGGGCAAGGACGGGCAGTCCGTGCCGCTCGGCATCTACTGCCGCCCCTCGCTCGCCGAGTTCCTGGACGCGGACGCGATCTTCGACGTGACCCGGCAGGGCTTCGACTGGTTCCAGGAGAAGTTCGCCTACGACTACCCCTTCGCCAAGTACGACCAGCTCTTCGTCCCGGAGTTCAACGCGGGCGCCATGGAGAACGCGGGCGCGGTCACCATCCGCGACCAGTACGTCTTCCGCTCGAAGGTGACGGACGCGGCGTACGAGGTGCGCGCCGAGACGATCCTGCACGAGCTCGCCCACATGTGGTTCGGCGACCTCGTCACCATGGAGTGGTGGAACGACCTCTGGCTGAACGAGTCCTTCGCCACCTACACCTCGATCGCCTGCCAGGCCTACGCCGAGGGCTCGAAGTGGCCGCACGCGTGGACCACCTTCGCCAACTCGATGAAGACCTGGGCGTACCGGCAGGACCAGCTGCCGTCCACGCACCCGATCATGGCGGACATCCGTGACCTGGACGACGTCCTCGTCAACTTCGACGGGATCACCTACGCCAAGGGCGCGTCGGTGCTCAAGCAGCTCGTCGCGTACGTGGGCCAGGACGCCTTCTTCAAGGGCGTGCAGGCCTACTTCAAGGCCCACGCGTTCGGGAACACCCGCCTGTCGGACCTGCTGGGCGCGCTGGAGGAGACCTCCGGCCGCGACCTGACCGCCTGGTCGACGGCGTGGCTGGAGACGGCCGGCATCAACGTGCTGCGCCCGGAGATCACCAAGGGCGCCGACGGCACCATCTCCTCCTTCGCGATCCGCCAGGAGGCCCCCGCGCTCCCGGTCGGCGCCAAGGGCGAGCCCGTGCTGCGCCCGCACCGCATCGCGGTCGGCCTGTACGACCTGCGGGAGGGCAAGCTGGTCCGCACGGAGCGGATCGAGCTGGACATCGACGGCGCGCTGACGGCGGTGCCGGAGCTCGTCGGCCGCACCCAGCCGACCGTGGTGCTGCTCAACGACGACGACCTGTCGTACGCGAAGGTCCGCCTCGACGAGGTGTCCCTCGCCAACGTCACCGCGCACCTGGGCGACTTCACCGAGTCCCTGCCGCGCGCGCTGTGCTGGGCCTCGGCCTGGGACATGACGCGGGACGGCGAGCTGGCCGCCCGCGACTACCTCGCGCTGGTCCTGTCGGGCATCGGCAAGGAGTCCGACATCGGCGTCGTGCAGTCCCTGCACCGCCAGGTGAAGCTGGCCGTGGACCTGTACGCCGACCCGGCGTGGCGGGAGCAGGGCCTGTCCGTCTGGAGCGCGGCCACGCTGGAGCACCTGCGGGCGGCCGCGCCCGGCAGCGACCACCAGCTGGCGTGGGCCCGCGCCTTCGCGGCGACGGCCCGCACCGAGGAGCAGCTCGCCCACCTGGCGGCGCTCCTGGACGGCTCCGAATCCGTCGAGGGCCTGGTCGTGGACACCGAGCTGCGGTGGGCGTTCCTGGAGCGCCTGGTGGCGACCGGGGTCGCGGACGAGCCGGCGATCGCCGCCGAGCTGGAGCGGGACGCGACCGCCGCGGGCGAGCGCCACGCGGCGACGGCCCGGGCCGCGCGGCCGACGGCCGCCGCCAAGGCGGAGACCTGGGCGGCCGTGGTGGAGTCCGGGGACCTGCCGAACGCGGTGCAGGAGGCCGTGATCGGCGGCTTCGTGCAGATCGACCAGCGCGAGCTGCTGGCGCCGTACGCCGCGAAGTACTTCGCGGCGGTCAAGCAGGTCTGGGAGACCCGCAGCCACGAGCTGGCGCAGCAGGTGGCCGTCGGTCTGTACCCCTCGCTCCAGGTCTCGCGGGAGACCCTGGACGCGACGGACGCGTGGCTGGCCTCGGCCGAGCCGAACGCGGGCCTGCGCCGCCTGGTCTCGGAGTCCCGCGCGGGCGTCGAGCGCGCGTTGAAGGCCCAGGCCGCGGACGCCGCCGCCGGAGCCTGACCCACCCGCCCCGGTGGTCCCACCGCCGCTCCCTCCGGGGGGACGGCCCGGGACCGCCGGGGCACCCGGGGGCCGCCCCGTACCCGACCGCCCCGCTAGCGCAGGGCGGTCGCCGCTTCGGTGAGGGCCTCCAGGACGCGGGAGACCGCCGGGGCCGATTCGGAGCCCCGGCGCAGGGCGGCGATGACGTGCCGGGCCGGGCGGTCGTGGGACAGGACCCTGACCTCGACGCCCGCCGCGCGTCCGGTGACCATGCGGGGCACCAGCGCGACCCCCATCCCGGCCTCGACCATGGCCAGGATCGCGGTCCACCCGGCGGCGGAGTGCGCCTGTTCCGGGACGAACCCGGCCGCCTCGCACGCGGTGCGGGTGATCTCCGACCAGGGCCCGCTGCCGCCGTAGATCCACCGTTCCCCGGACAGGTCCGCGAGCCTCAGCGCCGGGGCCGCCGCGAGCGGGTGCCCGGGCGGCAGGGCCACGTCCAGGGGGTCTTCCAGCAGGGTGACCCGGGTGAAGCGGGGGTCACGGGCGCCCGGGGCGTGCGCGGCCAGCGACACCGCGAGGTCGACGGCCCCGGCGGACAGCAGCTCGTAGGACTCGGCCGCCTCGGTCTCGCGGACCCGTACCTCCACCCCCGGGTGGCTGCGCCTCAAGGCGGCCACGGCCGGGACGACCAGGACGGGCACCGCCGTGGAGAAGGCCCCGACCCGCACCTCGCCGGCCTCCCCGGCCAGGTACCCGGTGAGTTCGGCGTCGGCCCGCTCCAGTTGCGCGAAGACGGCCTCGGTGTGCCGCAGTACGAGGTGGGCGGCGTCGGTCAGGCGGACCCGCCGCCCCTGGGCCTCCAGGAGCGGGACCCCCAACTGCTTCGCGAGGTTGGTCAGCTGCTGCGAGACGGCCGAGGGCGTCATGTGCAGCGCCTCGGCCGTCGCGGTCACGGTGCCCCGGTCCGCCAGGGTCCGCAGGATCCGCAGTTTCTTGATGTCCCACTCGATCACGGCCTTGAACCTACCGCCGGGTGACACTCGCCAGTCCCACCCCGCCCAGGATCAGCGCCATGCACAGGAGTTGCGCCGGCCCGGTCTCCTCGGCCAGCAGCAGGTAGCCGAGTCCGGCCACGCAGACCGGCTGGAGGTAGTAGACGACTCCCGCGCGGGCCGCGCCGATGACGGAGACGGCCTTGTTCCAGGCGAAGAAGGCGACGGCGGAGGAGAAGACGCCGACGTAGAGGAGGGGTCCGACCGTGCCGGGGGTGACCTCGAAGCCGCCCTGCACCGTGAGGGACACGGCGTAGGCGGGGGCGAGCATCAGCGTGCCGAGGACGAAGGTGGTGATCAGGAAGGCCAGTCCGCCGATCTCGGCGGGCTTGCGCTTGAGCAGCGCGCTGTAGGTGGCGAAGGACAGGGCGGCCCCGAACATCCACAGGTCGCCGGCGCTGAAGTCGAAGCCGATCGAGCCGTCGCCGACGAGCAGCAGCACGCCGAGGGCGGCGATCAGCATGCCGAGGGTGCGTCGGACGCCGAGCCGTTCTCCGCCGAGGCGGGCGTACAGGGCCATGATGACCGGCGAGGCGGCCATGATCATGCCCATGTTGGAGGCGGAGGTGGTGAGGCCCGCCTGGTGGACGAGGGTGTTGTAGAGGGTGACGCCGAAGAGGGTGGCCAGGGCCGTGTAGCCGAGGTGCCGGCGCAGCAGGGCCCGCTGTTGCCAGGCCTGGCGGGCCGCGAAGGGGGCGACCGCGACGGTGGCGATGATCCAGCGCCAGAAGACGGCCTGCACGGGCGGCACGGTCTCGGCCATGTCCCGGGTGGCGACGAAGCTGCCGGACCAGACGACCGTCGCGAGCAGCGCGAGGAGCACGCCGACTCCGACGGAGCCCTTCCGTCCCTGCTGTCGGTCCTGCGAAGCGGTGCGGACGGGGTCCATGACGGCCACTGGGTGTTTCCCCCTCGGGATCGGATGCGGATTTCGGTGCGGGGCCGAGGTGTGGAACCTCGGCGTGGTACTACCGTCGCACCGGACCATCCGCCAGGTCCATCGAAACATTTCGATCAGTTTCTTCAGAAGAACTGAAAGGTTCTTGGGTCGCGCGACCGGGGCGGCCCGACACCTCGGGGCGACCCGACACCTGACCGAAGACGGTGGCCCCGAAGGCGAGGACCATGCCGGCGAGCTGCACGGGCGAGAGCGACTGGCCGAGGGCGGCCCAGCCGATGACGGCGGCGGTGAGCGGGGACAGCGGGCCGAGCAGGGTGACGGAGGTGGCGCTCAACCGGCCGATGCCGCGGAACCAGAGCCAGTACGCGGCCCCCGTGTTGATCAGCATCATGTAGCCGTAGCCGAGGAAGGCCCTGCCGTCGAGCGCGGGCGGCGCGCCTTCGACCAGGGCGGCGATCGGGACGATGAACAGCCCGCCGGCGGTGAGCTGCCAGCCCGTCACGGCCAACAGGCCGACCCCCTCGGGCCGACCCCAGCGCTTGGTCAGCACGGTGCCCGCCCCCATGGAGGCGGCGGAGACCACGCCCGCGACGACGCCGACCGGATCGAGCCCGGCGTCCCCGGTCAGTACGACCATGCTCACCCCGAGCGCCGCGACCACGGCGGCGAGGACGTTGCGCGCCCTGGCCCGCTCGCCCAGCAGCAGGGCGGCGAGTCCGACCACGAACAGCGGTCCGGCGGAGCCCAACACGGCGGCGACCCCGCCCGGCAGCCGGTAGGCGGCGAGGAAGAGCAGCGGGAAGAACGCGCCGATGTTGAGGGTGCCGAGGACCGCCGACTTCCACCACCAGGCCCCCTTGGGCAGGGTCCGGGAGAGCGCCACGAGCAGCAGACCGGCGGGCAGGGCCCGCATGGCCGAGGTGAACAGCGGCCGGTCCGGCGGCAGGAGTTCCGTGGCGACCGCGTACGTGGAGCCCCACGAGAGGGGGGCGAGGGCGGTGAGGCCGATGGTGACGAGGCGGTTCACGGTGGCTCCTCGGGCAGATGAGGAAGAGCGGAAAGTCGATCGCTAGAAAGTAGCTTATCGCTAAGCTACTTTTCGTCAAGCAACTTTCTTGCGGTCGAGGAAGCGGAACTTGGATACTGCGTCCATGACCGAGGACATCAAGGCCCCCAGGGACGCCGTCGACGCGATCACCGCCCAGTGGTACGCCGTCCGACCGGATCTGGAGACCGGGCCCATGGCCGTGTTCGGCCGGCTCAACCGGATCGCCCGCGCCATGGCCGACGTCATGGCGCGGACCTACGGCCGCTACGGGATCTCCCTCGGGGAGTTCGACGTCGTCGCCACGCTGCGCCGCTCCGGGGCCCCCTACACCCTCTCGCCGCGCCAGCTCTCGGCGACGCTCATGCTCACCACGGGCGGGATGACCGGGCGCCTGGACAAGCTGGAGAAGGCCGGCCTGCTGGGTCGCAGCCCCGATCCGCACGACCGGCGGGGGCTCCAGGTGACCATCACCGAGCGGGGACTCGCCCTCGTCGACGAGGCGGTCACGGCGGGCCTGGAGGTGCAGCACGAGGCCCTGGCCGGGCTGTCGCCCGAGGAGGCGGAGGTCCTGACCTCCCTGCTCCGCAAGCTGCTGGCGCACGTGTCCTAGCGGGCGCGGAGCCGGCGGACCGGGGCCGCGGGGCCGGCGTACGGGGTCCGGACACGACGGAGCGCCGGAGGTCGCGGCGGGACCGACCGGTGTCGGTTCCGCGGACCTCCGGCGCCCGGAACGTTCGGGAACGCCATGACGTCAGGGACGTCGCACACGTCGAAGAGCACGGTCGGACCGGCCCCGAAGGGCCGCGTCGGACCGGATCGGGACCCGGGGGCCCCGAAGGATCGGGCCGGTCAGCCGCGCTGCGGCTTCGGCTTCCGGTCCGTCGACTTGTCGAGGACCATCACGAGGCCCGCGATGACCAGGAACAGGACGATCGGCGCGGCCACGTACAGGCCCAGCGTCTCGCCGATGCTCAGGCCCGGACCCGGGTCGTCACCGTCGTCGCGGGTCACCGCGAGGGCGGGAGACGTCATCAGCAGCATCATCAGCGCGGTTCCGGCCGTGACGGCGCCGGCGCGCAGAGCGTTGTTCTTGTCCACGGTGCAAAAGTAGCGAACACCTAAAGCGCCCGCGCGCTCGGGGGTGCCGTATGGGTCTGCACCCCCTCCCGCACCGCGCTCAGCAGGGCGTTCGCTCGGGGCGAGGCCGTCAGGGCCTCCAGGGTGAGCGGGCGACCGCTCGCGTCCGCGATCGGGAGCCGCCAGTTGGGGTACTGGTCCCAGGTCCCCGGGAGGTTCTGCGGACGCCGGTCGCCGACCGCGTCGGGCAGCCACACCCCGACAAGCCGGGCGGGGGTGCGCAGCAGGAAGGCGTACAGGGCCGTCACGGCGGCCTCCTCCCCCTTGGTGTCCAGGCCGAGGCGGTCCAGCTCCTCCAGCCAACGTGCCGTGTCGGCGGCGTCCTCGGCCCGTTCCGTCTCCAGCGGGCGGGTCAGCAGGCCGAGCCGGTCGCGCAGTTCGACGTGGGACCCGGCCAGTTTGGCGGCGGTGGGCGGCAGGTCGTGGGTGGTGGCGGTGGCCAGGCAGTCCTCCCGCCAGGCCCCGGACGCCAACGGCTCGCCGTCGCCCGCCCAGTCCCGCTCGAACCAGAGCACCGAGGTGCCGAGGATCCCGCGCCGGGCCAGCGCGTCGCGCACCCCCGGCTCCACCGTGCCGAGGTCCTCGCCGACGACCACGGACCCGGCCCGGTGGGCCTCCAGCACCAGGACGGCCAGCATGGCCTCGCCGTCGTAGGAGACGTACGCGCCCTCGGCGGGCGGGGTCCCCTCCGGGATCCACCAGAGCCGGAACAGGCCCATGACGTGGTCGATGCGCAGGGCGCCGGCATACCGGAACACCCCGCGCAGCAGGGCCCGGAAGGGTTCGTACGCCAGGCCCTCCAGGACGTCCGGCCGCCAGGGCGGCAGCCCCCAGTCCTGACCGCGCGCGTTGAAGGCGTCCGGCGGCGCGCCCACCGAGATGTTCCGGGCGTACAGGCCGGGCAGGCGGGCGTCCGATCCCTCCGGGTGCACCCCGACCGCGAGGTCGTGCACGATGCCGACCGACATCCCGGCCTCCCGCGCGGCCTCCTGGGCGGACCTCAGCTGGCCGTCCGTCAGCCACACCAGCCAGGCGTGGAAGTCGGCGCGCTCCGGCTCCTCCCCGGCCGCGCCCGCGCACCAGAGGGCGTGCAGCTCCAGCGCGGGACCCTGCTCCGCGAGGAACTCCCGGTAGGCGGCGTCCCGTACGGCGGCACGCGGGACGGCGTACAGCAGCTCCAAGGCCTCCCGCTTGAGCGCCCAAACGGCGTCCCGGTCGATCAGGGCCCCCTTCTCCAGCACCTCGTGGCGCAGCTCCGCCCCCCGGGCGGCGAGGGCGTCGAGGGCTTCCCGGTCGGGGTGGTGGGCGTGCTCGGGGACGTCCTCGACGCGCAGGTACACGGGGTCCGGGAAGCGCCGGGAGGCGGGGCGGTACGGAGAGGGGTCCGTCGGGGCTCCGGGGACGGCCGCGTGCAGCGGGTTGACCTGGACGAAACCGGCGCCGTGGGTGCGGGCCGCCCAGCGGGCCAGCTCCGCCAGGTCGGCCAGGTCTCCCATGCCCCAGGAGCGCTCCGAGAGCAGCGAGTACAGCTGGACGAGCAGACCGTGGGCGCGCTCGGGCGCCGCCGGGGCCCGGCCCGGGGCCACGATCAGGGTGGCCCCGGCGGTGCGTCCGTCGGGGGCGGTGGCGGTGAGCCGGTGCACGCCGTGGGCCGGCTCGGGCCCCCAGTCCACCTCGCCGGCGCCGCCCTCCGGGGTCACCCGCAGCCGTGTCCCGGGCGGCAGCGCGGCCAGGGCCGGCGGGGCGGGCTCCCCGCTCCAGTGCACCAGGGTCGGCGGCAGCAGCCGCTCGGCCCGTCGCCGTTCGCCGGAGTCGGCCAGGCTCCGGAGGTCGTCGGGGTCCTCGGCCGGCAGGGCCCCGGTCAGCCGCAGGACGGCACGGACCGTCTCCTCGGGGACTTCGACGGTGACGTCCTCGGCCGGCCGGTAGGTCGAGGCGACGCCGTGCAGGGCCGCGATCCGGGCGAGGTCGTCCATGGGGTTCCCTGTCTAGTGGTCCGCTGCGGGTGCGGCGGGAGTGGTGGTCGGCTCGCTCGTGAGAGGGGCCTCGTCCACGAGCGGGGGCTCACTGGTCAGCGGTGCGTACGCGGAACCGACCAGCGGGGGCTCGCTGGTCAGGGGGCCGTCCTCGCCCGGACCGGCCTGGGTGGGCAGGTGGGCGAGCGGGGCGCGCGGGCGCCGGTGGGCGCTCGCGCCGCGGGCGGTGGGAGTACGGGCGGCGGGGGTGCGGACGGTGGGGACAAGGGCGGCGGGGGTCTGGTCGTTCATCGGAGCACTCCTTCGTACGCGTTCGTCGGATCTGGCCATGCAACACCCCCGGGCAATACCGCAGCCATACCCAGTCGGGGGCACCGCATTCCTGCCCGATATCGGTCAGACCACCCGTGAGCATTGACACGTCTGTCGCACGGGTGGTGGGCTCTGGCGCGCGCGTACGAGCGGGGAACCCCGCCTCCGACAGCCCGTTCGAGGAGACTTGGTGCAGCTCAGGGGCAGGAAGCGGGCGACCGCGGCGGCGATCGCCGTCATCGGGTCGCTGCTGGGCGGGGCCGTCGCCGCGGACGCTCCGGTCTCCGTGACGGGGTCCTCCGCGCCGGACCCCTCGGCGGCCCCGCGTCCCGGGACCCCGGCGGCGTCCGGGGCCGCCGCCGCATCGGTCGCCTCCGCGCCACCGGTCCTCGACCCGGGATCCGAGGCCCCTCGACCCGCCTCCGAGGGACCCGCCGTGTGGCCCCGGCCACAGTCGGCCGTCGCGGATCCCGGGCGGGAGCTGTCGGTGGGGGCGGAGGCCGTGCTGGTGGCGCCGCGCGGGGTGGACCCGTACGCCGTCGAGGTCGTGCGCGCGGCCCTGCGCGCCGCGGGCGTACGGACCCTGCACGAGCGGGCCCCGGGGGCGGAGCTGCCCGAACGGGCCCTCGTGGTGAGGCTCCAGGGCGCGGACGCCGAGAGCGCCCTGACGGCGCTGGGCGCGGCCGCCCCGGGCGACCTCCCCGGCGGCGGCTACCGGTTGGCGGTGGGCCGCGCCGGCGGGCGGGACACCGTGGCGCTGGCCGGGGTGGGCGACGACGGCCTGTTCCACGCGGCCCAGACGCTGCGCCAACTCCTCGCCGCCGGGGCCGGGAAGGTGCCCGGGATGCTGGTGCGGGACTGGCCGACGGCGCCCGTGCGCGGGGTGACCGAGGGGTTCTACGGGCAGCCCTGGACCCGGGAGCAGCGCCTCGCGCAGTTGGACTTCATGGCCCGCACCAAGCAGAACCGGCTGCTGCTGGCCCCGGGCGACGATCCGTACCGCACGACGGCCTGGCGCGAGGAGTACCCGGTCGAGCGGCGCGAGGAGTTCCGGGCGCTGGCCGAACGGGCCCGCGCGGGCCACGTGGTGCTGGGCTGGGCGGTGGCTCCCGGCCAGTCGATGTGCCTGGCCTCGGCCGAGGAGCGGGCGGCGCTCCTGCGCAAGGTGGACGCGATGTGGGCGCTGGGCCTGCGGGCGTTCCAGCTCCAGTTCCAGGACGTCAGCTACACGGAGTGGGGCTGCCGGGCCGACCGGGTGCGCTACGGGACGGGGCCGGCCGCCGCCGCCAAGGCGCACGCCGAGGTCGCGGGCGAGCTGGCGGCGCACCTGGCCGCCCGGTACGGCGGTTCGGCGCCCTTGTCGCTGATGCCGACGGAGTACTTCCAGGAGGGCGCCACCACCTACCGGACGGCGCTCGCGGCCGCTCTGGACCCGAGGGTGGAGGTGGCCTGGACGGGCGTGGGGGTGGTGCCGCGCACCATCACCGGCAAGGAGTTGGCGGGGGCGCGCTCGGTGCTCGACCACCCGCTGGTCACGATGGACAACTACCCGGTCAACGACTGGGACCCGGGCCGCGTCTTCCTCGGCCCCTACGCCGGGCGCGAGCCGGCGGTGGCGAGCGGTTCGGCCGGGATGCTGACGAACGCGATGGCGCGGGGCACCCTGTCGCGGATCCCGGTGTTCACGGCGGCGGACTACGCCTGGAACCCGCGCGGCTACCAGCCCGGGGAGTCCTGGGCGGCGGCCGTGCGTGACCTGGCGGGCGCCGACCCGGGGACCCGGGCGGCGCTGGCCGCCCTGGCCGGGAACACCGCCGCCTCCGGGCTGGGGCAGGAGGAGTCCTCCTACCTGAGGCCGCTGGTGGAGGAGTTCTGGCGCGGCCGCGCCGCCGGGGACAAGGCGGCCGGCGGGGGGCTGCGGGCCGCCTTCACGGTGCTCCGGGAGGCCCCCGGGCGGCTCCCGGCGGACGTGGTGCAGGAGGCCGGGCCGTGGTTGGAGCGGCTCTCGCGGTACGGGGCCGCGGGCGAGCTGGCGGTGGACCTGATGCGGGCCCAGGCGCGGGGCGACGGGGCGGCGGCCTGGCGGGCCTCGCGGGAG
Source organism: Streptomyces sp. NPDC088097 (assembly GCF_044741845.1). NCBI lineage: Bacteria > Bacillati > Actinomycetota > Actinomycetes > Kitasatosporales > Streptomycetaceae > Streptomyces > Streptomyces sp. NPDC088097. The sequence goes on along the minus strand of NZ_JBIUTJ010000009.1, from coordinate 40,702 downwards.
CTGGCCTCGGTGCGCGACGGGCTGGAGCGGGGCGGCGGGGTGCGGGTGGACGGCGCCGTGCTCGACCCGTTCCTGACGAAGGCGGCGGCGGAGGCGGACGCGTGGACGGGCGCGGACCGGCCGGCCGGGACCGTGGAGCACGGGCCCGGCTCCTGGACGGTCCGGCTGGACTCCGCCAGGCCGCTGGAGGCGGTCGCGGTCATGACGGACCCGCTGGGCTCCGATTCGCGGGGCGCCGTGGTGGAGGTGCGCGTGCCGGGCGGGGGCTGGCGCCGGATCGGCGAGGCGGCGGCGTCCGGCTGGACCCAGGTCGAGGCCGCCGGGGTGTCCGCGGACGCGGTCCGGCTGTCGTGGGCGGGGCCCGCCCCGGCGGTGCACGCGGTGGTGCCGTGGTTCGCGGACGGCCCCCGCACCGGCTTCGAGCTGGGCGGCGGAGGGCGGGCGGACGTGGAGGCGGGCGGGGCCCCGGTCACGGTGACGGCCGAGCTGTCGGCGCTGCGGGCGGGCGAGGTGCGGGGCGCGCCGACGGCGTCGGCTCCGGCCGGGATCACGGTGCGGCTGCCCGGGGAGGTGCTCGTCGCCCGGGGCGCGCGGGTGTCCGTCCCGGTGGAGGTGACCGTCGCGCCGGGCACCCCGGTCGGCGAACACCGGGTCCCGCTCGGCTTCGACGGCCTCTCCCGCACGCTCACCGTCCGGGTGGTCCCGCGTACCGGCGGCCCGGACCTGCTCCTGGCCGCGCGGGCCGACTCCTCGGGCGACGAGGCCCCGCAGTTCCCCGCCTCGGCGGCGGTGGACGGTTCCGCCGCGACCCGGTGGTCCTCCCCGGCCCGGGACGGCGCGTGGTGGCGGGCGGAGCTGGCGGCCCCGGCGCGGGTGGGTCTGGTGACCCTGCGCTGGCAGGACGCGTACCCCTCGCGCTACCGGGTGGAGACCTCCGCGGACGGGGTGAACTGGCGCCCGGGTGCGGAGGTGGTCTCGCGGGGCACGGGGCCCACGACGGACGCCGTCCGCCTGGACGCGCCCGACACCCGTTTCCTGCGCGTGACCTGCGAGCGGCGTGCCACCCGCTTCGGCTGCAGCCTGTGGTCGGCCTCGGCCTTCGCCGTCACCCCCTGACCACGCGGCCTCCCCGTACCGCTACGACGCGGCGACCCCGATGCGGTCCAGCGCGTCCTCGGCTCCGTACGGCTGGAGGTAGGGCATCCACCGGGGGTCCCGGTGGCCCGTCCCGATGATCCGCCAGGCCAGGCCGGACGGCGGCGCCGGCTGGTGGCGCAGCCGCCAGCCCAGTTCCAACAGGTGGCGGTCGGCCTTGGTGTGGTTGCACCGCCGGCAGGCGGCGACCACGTTGTCCCAGGCGTGCTGACCGCCCCGGCTGCGCGGGATGACGTGGTCCACGCTGGTGGCCACGGCCCCGCAGTACATGCAGCGACCGCCGTCGCGGGCGAAGAGCGCGCGGCGGGTGAGTGGAACGGGCCCCCGGTAGGGGACCCGCACGAAGCGCTTGAGCCGGACCACGCTGGGCGCGGGGACCGCTCTGGTCGCGCTGTGCAGGAAAGCGCCCGATTCTTCCAGGGAGACCGCTTTGTTCTCCAGGACGAGGACGAGCGCGCGTCGGAGCGGTACGACGCCGAGGGGCTCGTACGACGCGTTGAGGACCAGGACGTGCGGCACGGACTGCCTCCTTGTACGCCGGCGGCGCGTGGCTCGCGCCGGGACGATCTGCTTTCCAGTCTCCCCTTACGGCTGGTCGATGCGCCACCACGCGCTCGTAACGGGTCCGGGGTGTTTTGAACCACACCCCCCTTCATCCCCTGGTGAGTCCGGTCTCTCCCTCGAACACGACCACGGGTGCGGCGGCGTACCCCGTTAGTGTGGTTGGTCTGCCCGCACACCCTCGTCCCGCGGGCAGGACGCAATGCCCTGGAGGTATCCCGCCGTGCCCTCGCCCGCCATCCTGCTCCCGCTGGCAGCGACCAACTCCGAAGACGCCACCGAAAGCGTGACCAACGCCGCGAGCTTCATCGAGGAGAACTGGGCCGCCTGGCTCGGGATCGGGCTGAGAATCCTGCTGATCATCGTGATCGCGGCGGCGCTGCGTTCGGTGGTCCGCAAGGCGCTGACCAAGCTCATAGGCCGGATGAACAGCAGCGCCGAGGCGGTCGAGGGGACCGCCCTCGGCGGGCTGCTGGTCAATGCCGAGCGGCGCAGGCAGCGCTCCGAGGCGATCGGTTCGGTGCTGCGTTCGGTGGCCTCGTTCGTGATCCTCGGCACGGCCGCGCTGATGGTGCTGGGCGCGCTGAAGATCGATCTGGCCCCGCTGCTGGCGAGTGCCGGTGTGGCGGGCGTGGCGATCGGTTTCGGTGCCCGGAACCTGGTCACGGACTTCCTGTCCGGCGTGTTCATGATCATGGAGGACCAGTACGGCGTCGGGGACAAGATCGACGCGGGCGTGGCCTCCGGTGAGGTGATCGAGGTCGGTCTGCGCGTGACGAAACTGCGCGGGGACAACGGCGAGATCTGGTACGTCCGCAACGGCGAGATCAAGCGCATCGGCAACCTCAGTCAGGGCTGGGCCACCGCCGGGGTGGACGTGCAGGTCCGGCCGACGGAGAACCTGACGCACATCCGCGAGGTGGTCCAGGAGGTCGCGAACTCCCTCGCCAAGGAGTCCCCGTGGGACGAGCGCCTGTGGGGCCCGGTGGAGGTGCTGGGTCTGGACGAGGTGCTGCTGGCCTCCATGACGGTGAGGGTGTCGGCGAAGACCATGCCCGGCCAGCAGTTCTCGGTGGAGCGGGAGCTGCGCTGGCGGCTCAAGGAGGCCTTCGACGCGGCGGGCATCCGGATCATCGGTGGCCTGCCACCCGCCGAGGCGGAAGAGGAGGCCCCGGACCCGTCGGCCTCGGTGGCCGCGCCCTCGGCCCTGAACAACCCCACGTCCCCGCAGTCCATGGCCACCACGCCGATCCCGGCGCCCTCGTCCGGCAGCCCCAGGATCACCAAGTAGTCCCCTTGGCCCCACCCTGTCCCCTGTCGCTGCCCCGCCGGTACTTTCCGGCGGGGCAGTGCCATTGACACAGCTCAGAGCGCGATAGGAAACTTACCTAACAGTTCATCTCGGTGAGGGAAAGAGCGCACCATGCCCGCCGCCACGCCCGGAACGCCCAGCCTGCTGCGCGCCATGAACGACCGCGCCGCCCTGGAGCTGCTGCTGACGCACGGTCCCCTGTCCCGGACCAGGATCGGGCACCTCACCGGGCTGTCGAAGCCCACCGCCTCACAACTGCTGGCCCGTCTGGAGGCGGCCGGGCTGGTCGTGGCCACCGGTACGGACGGCGGACGCCCCGGTCCCAGCGCCCAGTTGTACACGCTCAACTCCCGCGCGGCCCACGTCGGCGGCCTCGACGTCACCCCCGAACGGGTGCTGGCCGCCGTCGCCGACCTCACGGGCACCGTCATCGGCAGCTTCGCGCTCCCCTACACCGAGGGCGCCGACGCCGTCGGACAGGTCACCACCGCCCTCGGCGGGGCCGTCGAGGCCGCCGGGCTCACCACCGCCGACCTGCACCGGCTGGTCATCGCCACCCCCGGCGCCTTCGACCCCCGCTCCGGCCGGCTGCGCTACGCCAGCCACCTGCCCGGCTGGCACTCCCCGACCCTGCTCGACGAGTTGGCGGCGGCCCTGCCCATGCCGGTCGAGTACGAGAACGACGTGAACCTCGCCGCCGTCGCCGAGCAGCGCCTCGGCGCGGCCCGCGGCCACGAGGACTTCGTCCTGCTGTGGAACGAGGACGGCCTCGGCGCCGCCCTCGTGCTCGGCGGGCGACTGCACCGCGGCTGGACCGGCGGCGCCGGCGAGGTCGGCTTCCTGCCCGTACCCGGCCACCCCCTGGTCCGCCAGGTCACCCGGGCCAACAGCGGGGGCTACCAGGAGCTGGCCGGCGCGCAGGTGCTGCCCGCCCTGGCCGCCGGGCACGGCATCGAGACCCCCGGGGGCGGGGCCGACGGTCCGGACGGCGGGGAAGTGGCCGTGGCCGTCGCCCTGCTGGAGCGGGCCGCCGCCGCGCCCGACGGGCCCTACCCCGGCTTCCTCCGGTCGTACGCCACCCTCCTGGCGACCGGCCTGGCCTCACTGGTCTCCGTACTGGATCCGGAGATCGTGGTGCTGTCCGGAGCGGTGATCACCGCGGGGGGCGAGCCGCTGCGCGCGCTCCTGGAGACCGAACTCGCCGAGCTGGCGCCCTCCCGGCCCCGGCTGGTCACCGGTCAGGTCCTGGAGCGGCCCGTCCTGCGCGGCGCCCTCGAAAGCGCCCTGGCCGCCACCCGCGAGGAAGTCTTCGACACCTCCCGCTAGCCCCCGCCCCCGCCGCCCCACCCGCTGTACCGCCCGGCCCCCGGCCCGCACCACCCACGGCACCCCTCACCGGAAGTTCCTCCCCCGCAGAGAGCGAGCACCGCCATGCCCAGAACCGGACGCCTGACCACCGCCGCCACCACCCTGGCCGCCATATCCCTGCTCGCGACCGCCTGCACGGGCGGCGCGGGCGCGGCCGCCGACGACGACCCGAAAGCGGACGTCACCCTCACCTTCTGGCACGGCTGGTCCGCGCCCGGCGAGGTCAAGGCCATCGAGGAGAACATCGCCCGGTTCGAGAAGGCGCACCCGAACATCAAGGTCAAGGTCACCGGCAACATGACCGACGACAAGATCAACCAGGCGCTGCGCGCGGGCGGGGACAAGGCCCCCGACGTGGTCTCCTCCTTCACCACCGACAGCGTCGGCAAGTTCTGCAACTCCGGGGCCTTCGCCGACCTGAACCCCTTCCTGGCCAAGTCCGGGGTGGACAAGACGAAGGTCTTCCCCAAGACCCTGCTGGAGTACACCCAGTTCAAGGGCAACCAGTGCACGCTCCCGCTGCTGAACGACGCCTACGGCCTCGTCTACAACAAGACCGCCTTCGCCGCCGCCGGGATCACCGAGCCCCCCAAGACCTGGAGCCAGTTCGTCGCGGACGCCCAGACGCTGACCAAGACCAGCGGGGACACCTACGAACAGCTCGGGGTGATGCCCACCTTCCACGGCTACGAGACCACCCCGATGCGCCTCGCCGCACAGTGGAGCCCCACCTACTTCGGCGCCGACGGCAAGTCGAACCTGGCGAAGGACCCGGCCTTCGCGAAGATGCTGACCGCGCAGAAGGACCTGGTCGCCAAGCTCGGCGGCTACGAGAAGCTGGAGAGGTTCCGCGCCGGTTTCGGTGACGAGTGGAGCGCCGAGCACCCCTTCCACAAGGGCCTGGTCGCCATGCAGGTGGACGGCGAGTGGCGGGCCGCGATGGCCAAGGAGGCCGGCGTGGGCTTCGAGATCGGCACCGCCCCGCTGCCCGTCCCGGACGACCAGGTCGACGACTACGGCAAGGGCTACGTCTCCGGCACCGTCATGGGCATCGCCTCGGCGAGCCACCGACAGAACGCCGCCTGGGAACTGGTGAAGTACATGACCACCGACACCGAGGCGCTGGTGGCCTTCGCCAACGCCATCCACAACGTGCCGTCCACGCTGGCCGCGCTGGACTCCCCCGCGCTCCAGGTCACCCCGGAGTTCAAGACCTTCCTCGACATCGCCCGCCACCCGAAGTCGAACACCACCCCGGCCCAGGCCGACGGCGGCACCTACCAGTTGACCCTCCAGGACTTCGCGTACAAGACGGAGAAGGGCGACGTGGCGGACCTGCCGACCGGTCTCGCCGAGACCGACCGGCAGATCGACACGGACATCGCGAAGGCCCAGTAGATCCCGATGAGCACGCACACCCTGCGGGCGAAGCGCCGGCGGTCCGCCCTGCGGACCGCGGCCTTCATGTCGCCCTGGTTGATCGGCTTCGCCGTCTTCTTCGCCTATCCGCTGCTGTCCACCGTCTACTTCTCCTTCACCAAGTACGACGGCTTCCGGCCCCCCGTCTTCAACGGCCTGGACAACTGGAACTACGTCCTCACGGACTATCCGCTGTTCTGGCCGGCGATGCGCAACACCCTGTGGCTCGTCGTGGTCATGGTCAGCTGCCGGGTCGTCTTCGGCCTGGGCGTCGGCCTGCTCATCACGAAGGTCAAGACCGGGGCCGGCTTCTTCCGGACCCTGTTCTACCTGCCCTACCTGGCCCCGCCGGTGGCCGCCACCCTGGCGTTCGTCTTCCTCCTGAACCCCGGCACCGGACCCGTCAACACCCTCCTCGACGCGGTCGGGCTGCCCACGCCCGGCTGGTTCACCGACGCCGACTGGTCCAAGCCGGCGCTCACCGCGCTCGCGCTGTGGGGGGTCGGGGACCTGATGGTCATCTTCATGGCCGCGCTGCTCGACGTGCCGAGGGAGCAGTACGAGGCCGCCGAGCTGGACGGGGCCGGGTCCTGGGCGCGCTTCCGGCACATCACCCTGCCGAACATCTCCCCGATCATCCTGTTCGCCGTGGTCACCGGGGTCATCCAGGCCATGCAGTACTACACGCAGCCCCTGGTCGCCGGGAAGGTCGCCGCCGGGATCATCGGCGGCTCCGGGCAGCAGTTCGAGCCGGGTTACCCCGACAAGTCCACGCTGACCCTGCCCCAGCTCGTCTACAACGTCGGATTCCAGCGCTTCGACTACGGCACCGCCTGTGTCGTCGCCCTGGTGCTGTTCGCCCTCTCCATGGCCTTCACCGCGCTCCTGATGCGCCGCCGTGGCGGACTGATCGGAGCCGGTGAATGAGCGCCGACACCCGCACCACCCCTCGTACCCGCCCCACCGCGCCCCGCCGTACGCCCGGACCGGATCCGGCCCGGGAACACCGGCGCAGGGCGGTGCTGCACTGGGTCGCCGTGCACTCCCTGGCCGTGGCCGCGGCCCTCTTCTTCGTCCTGCCGTTCGTGTTCCTCTTCCTCACCTCCGTGATGAGCGACCAGCAGGCGCTGACCCGCGACCTGTGGCCCCGCACCTTCGAGTGGGGCAACTACGCGAAGGTGTGGAACACCCCCGGCTTCCTGACCTGGTGGCGCAACACCCTGCTGTACGCGGGCCTGGGCACCCTGCTGACCGTGGTCTCGTCCGTACCCGTCGCCTACGCCCTCGCCAAGTTCCGCTTCCGCGGCCGGCGGCTGTCGCTGCTGCTCGTGATCGCCATGATGATGCTGCCGCCGCAGGTGGTGGTCATCCCCATGTACCTGTTCTGGGCGAAGCAGCTCGATCTGTCCGGCACCCTGTGGCCGCTGATCATCCCGATGGCCTTCGGGGACGCCTTCTCCATCTTCCTGCTCCGCCAGTTCCTGCTGACCATCCCCGACGAGTACCTCGACGCGGCCAAGGTCGACGGCTGCGGCGAACTGCGCACCCTGCTGCGGGTGGTCCTGCCGATGGCCAAGCCCGGCATCGCCGCCGTGGCCCTGTTCCAGTTCTTCTGCGCCTGGAACGACTACTTCGGCCCGCAGATCTACGCGTCCGACAACCCCGCCGCCTGGACCCTCAGTTACGGACTGGAGTCCTTCAAGGGCGCGCACCACACCAACTGGAACCTGACCATGGCGGCGACCGTGCTCGTCATGGCCCCGGTGATCGTCCTCTTCTTCTTCGCCCAGAAGGCGTTCGTCGAGGGAGTCACCCTGACCGGAGTGAAAGGCTAGACCTGATGAAACTCGCAGTGGTGGGCGGCGGTTCCACCTACACCCCCGAGCTGATCGACGGATTCGCGCGGCTGCGCGACACCCTTCCCGTCTCCGAGCTGGCGCTGATCGACCCGGCCGCCGAGCGGCTGGAGCTGATCGGCGGCCTGGCCCGGCGGATCTTCGCCCGCCAGGGACACCCCGGGAAGATCACCACCACCTCCGACCTGGACGCGGGCGTCGCCGGAGCCGACGCGGTGCTGCTCCAGCTGCGCATCGGCGGGCAGGCCGCCCGGCTCCAGGACGAGACCTGGCCGCTGGAGTGCGGCTGCGTCGGCCAGGAGACCACCGGCGCGGGCGGGCTGGCGAAGGCCCTGCGCACCGTGCCCGTCGTCCTGGACATCGCCGAGCGGGTGCGCCGGTCCGCCCCCGACGCCTGGATCATCGACTTCACCAACCCCGTCGGGATCGTCACCCGGGCCCTCCTCGCGGCCGGCCACAAGGCGGTCGGGCTGTGCAACGTCGCCATCGGCCTCCAGCGGAAGTTCGCGGCGCTGCTGGACGTGACCCCGGCCGAGATCCACCTCGACCACGTCGGCCTCAACCACCTGACCTGGGAGACCGGCGTACGCCTCGGCGGCCCCGACGGCACCGACGTGCTCCCCGGGCTGCTGGCCGAACACGGCGAGGCCATCGCCGCCGACCTGCGCCTGCCGCGCCCGGTCCTGGACCGGCTCGGGGTCGTGCCCTCGTACTACCTGCGCTACTTCTACGCCCACGACGAGGTGGTCCGCGAGCTGGGCTCGAAGCCCTCCCGGGCCGCGGAGGTCGCCGCGATGGAGAAGGAACTCCTCGCGCTGTACGGAGATCCCGCGCTCGACGAGAAGCCCGCGCTGCTGGCCAAGCGGGGCGGCGCCTTCTACTCCGAAGCCGCCGTGGACCTGGCCGCGGCCCTGCTCGGCGACGGTGGGCCGTCCGTGCAGGTGGTCAACACCCTCAACAACGGGACCCTGCCGTTCCTCGCGGACGACGCGGTCGTCGAGGTCCAGGCGCGGGTCGACCGCTCCGGAGCGGTGCCGCTGGCCGTGCCCCGGCTGGACCCCCTGTACGCCGGGTTGGTCGCCCACGTGAGCGCGTACGAGGACCTCGCGCTGGACGCCGCCCTGCGCGGGGGGCGGGAGCGGGTCTCCAAGGCCCTCCTCGCCCACCCCCTGATCGGGCAGTACGACCTCGCCGAGGGGCTGACCGACCGGCTGCTCGCGCACAACAAGGAGCACCTGCCATGGGCGTAGCCGGGGCCGCCGTGCTCGCGGTCGACGCGGGGAACAGCAAGACGGACGCGGCCCTGATCGGCGCGGACGGAACCGTGCTCGGAACCGGCCGCTCGGGGGGCTTCCAGCCTCCCCGGGTCGGGGTCGAGGCGGCCGTGGACGTGCTCGGGCAGGCCGTCGCGGAGGCCGCCGAGGCCGCCGGGCTGCCCGGGCTGCGGCCCGGGGCCCCGTACGCCGCCCGGGTCTCGGCCTGCCTGGCCAACGCCGACCTGCCCGTGGAGGAGCGCCGGCTCGCGGGCGCGCTCAGCGCGCGCGGCTGGGGCGCGGCCACCGAGGTGCGCAACGACACCTTCGCGATCCTGCGGGCCGGCCTGGCCGGCACGGGCCTGCCGCGCGGGGTCGCGGTGGTCTGCGGGGCCGGCATCAACTGCGTGGGCATGCTCCCCGACGGGCGCACCGCCCGCTTCCCGGCGCTCGGGTCGATCTCCGGCGACTGGGGCGGCGGGGGCGGCCTCGCGGAGGAGGCCCTGTGGTGGGCGGCGCGCGCCTGGGACGGGCGCGGCGGCCCGACGGAGCTGGCCTCGGCCCTGCCGGGGCACTTCGCCCTCGCTTCGATGGCCGAGCTGATCGAGGCCCTGCACCTGGGCACCCTGGACCGGCGGCGCGTCCACGAACTGGTGCCGGTGCTGTTCGCGGTGGCCGCCGCGGGCGATCCGGTGGCCTCGGCGATCGTGGAACGGCAGGCCACGGAGGTGGTGGCGATGGCCTCGGTGGCGCTGAGCCGGCTCGGACTGTTGGAGGAGGAGGCTCCGGTCGTGCTGGGGGGCAGCGTGCTCGCCGCCGGGCATCCGCAGCTCAACGGCCGTGTCGAGGAGTTGCTCGCGGAGCGGGCCCCGCGGGCCCGGGTCTCGGTGGTGACGGCCCCGCCGGTGCTCGGCGCCGCACTGCTGGGACTGGACGCGCTCGGTGCGACCCCTGAGGCCCACGAGAAACTCCGTGCCCATTTCGGGTGAACCCGCGCGGCCGGCGCCCGCGTCTGGAACCGTGGGGGCGGCCCGGGCGTATTGACGGTGAAGGGTCGACACGGGGGGGGCGGGCGCGAGCGGGAGGCACGGCAGCGGGGCCGGGGGACGGCGCGGGAGCCGGCCGGGGCGCGGGTTTGCCCAAGATCGAGCACCGGTGATGTGGCCGGCCGCCGCTACGGCCATACTTCTGCGGAACAGAGGACCGAGGGGGAGGTCACGGTGGCCATCACGACACGCGCGTCCGCGCCCGGGGACGGTGCTGCCTCCGGGCCGCCGCCCGGCGGGCCGGACGCGAGACCGGTCGCCCCACCGGGGCGTACCGCCTGGGCGGAGGGCGTGGACCTGCTGCGCGCCGGCGCCACCACCGAGCCGGGCCGGCTGCGGATCATCGGCGCCGTACTGGCCGCCGTGGTCCTGCTGTTCGGCGCGGTGGCGCTCTGGGAGATCTCCGGCCGGGTCACGGCCGCCGAGGACGTGGTGGGCCGCAGCCAGCCGCTGAGCGCGGACGCGGCGAGCATCTACCGCTCCCTCGCGGACGCCGACACGGCTTCCTCCAGCGGGTTCCTCGCCGGGGCCCAGGAGCCGCGCGAGGTGCGCCAACGCTACGAGAAGGACATCGCCAACGCCTCCGAACTGCTGGTGAACGCGGCGGCCAACACCGGGGCGGACGGGGAGTCCCGCAAGGAGATAACCCTCCTCGGCCGGGAACTGCCCCGCTACACCGGGCTGATCGAGCAGGCGCGCGCCAACAACCGTCAGGGGCTGCCGCTCGGCGGCGCCTACCTGCGGCACGCCAACGAGCAGATGAGCACGGTGCTGCTGCCCGCCGCCCAGCGGCTGTACGAGGCGGAGACCGGCCGGCTCTACGCCGACTACGACGAGGCCCGGTCCTGGCCGCTGGCCTCCACGGGCGCCGGGCTGTTGGCCCTCGCCGCGCTGGCCTGGGCCCAGCGGCGCGACTACCTGCGGACCCACCGCGTCCTCAACCAGGGCCTGCTGGCGGCCGCGGCCGCCGCGCTCGTGGTGCTGATGTGGCTGACGGTGGGGCACGCGCTCGCCCGGTCGGAGCTGAGCGAGGCCCGTACCGACGGTCAGGAGTCGCTGAAGGTGCTCAACGACGCGCGCATCGCCTCGCTCCAGGCCCGGGCCGGGGAGAATCTGACGTTGATCTCGCGGGGCGCCGTACTGGCGGAGGACAAGAAGTCCGACAAGTACGACGTGGACTACGCGACCAACATGAAGCAGCTCGACGCGGGACTGGCCCGTGCCCTGCGGCTGGCCGACGACGACGCCGGCCGGGATCCCGTCACCCGGGCCGTGGACGGCGTGGCCCAGTGGAAGCAGCGGCACGCCGCCGCCCGGGAGAGCGACATGCGCGGCGACTACGAGCAGGCGCTGCCCCAGGTGATCGGGGACGCGAACCACAAGGACAGCAGCGGGGCCTCCTTCGACACGGTGGACGCCTCGCTGGAGCGGGCCGTCGCCCATGAGCAGCAGGAGTTCACCCGGGCCGCCCGCGGCGGACTCGGCGCGCTGGACGGTCTGACGACGGGCGCGGCGGCCCTGGCGGTCCTCGGCGCGGTGGCGGCCCTCCTCGGCATCGGCCGCAGGCTTTCGGAGTACAGGTGAGTTCGATGCGGATACGACGGACACCCACGGAGCCGACGACGGGCCCGGGCGGCGCGAGCGCCGGGGCGCCGGACGGGGCCGACGTCGAGGGCGCGACGGGCGGAGCGGGCGGTCGCATCCGGCGTTCCGCGCACCGGCTGCGCGGTTGGGGCGGGGTCACCGCGATGGCCGCCGCCTGCGCGGTGACGGCCGCGGCCGTCCTGCTCCCGCTGACCCAAGGCTCGCCGGCCGACCGCGGCACCGGGGCGGTCCACGAGCCCGCCGCGGTCGGAGCGGCCCCGCTGGCCCCCGCCGACACCTGTCAGGACCCGGAGGCGAGCCTGCGCCCGTCCGGTCTGGACGGCCCGACGATCGCGCGGATCCGCGAGGCGGGCAAACTCGTCGCGGGCGTGGACCAGAACAGCTTCAAATGGGGCTACCGCAAGGCGGACGGCTCCCTCGCGGGCTTCGACATCGACCTGGTCCGGGCCATCGCCAAGGACATCCTGGGCAGCGAGGACAAGGTCATCTACCGGGCGATCCCCACCAACCAGCGCATCCCGGCCCTCCAGGAGGGTCGGGTCGACATCGTCGTGCGCACCATGACGATCAACTGCAAGCGGCTGGAGGACGTGGCCTTCTCCACCGCCTACTTCGAGGCCGGTCAGCAGGTGCTCGTCCCCACCGGTTCGGAGATCAAGGGGTACGACTCCTCCCTGAAGGGCCGCCGGATCTGCACCGCCGCCGGGTCCACGGCGGAGGCGGCCCTGAAGACCACGTCGTACGGCGCGGTCCCGGTGTCCGTGCCGAACCAGTTGGACTGCCTGGTGCGGCTGCAACTGGGCGAGGTGGACGGGATCATCACCGACAACGCCCTCGCCGCCGGGCAGGCCGCGCAGGACCAGTCGCTGAGGCTGGTCGGAGCGCCCTTCACCCGCGAGTTCTACGGGGTGGCGATGAACAAGGACGCCACCGACCTGGTGCGCCGGGTCAACAAGGTGCTGGAGAACTACCGCGCGGGCGGTGACCAGAGCCCGTGGTCGACCTCGTACAAGAAGCACTTCGAGCACGTGCTGCCCGAGGCCGTCGTGCCTCCCGCGCCCAAATACCGGGACGGCTGAGGCCGGTGGTGGATTCGGAGCCCTATGTGAGCCTTCCCGGAGCGGGACCGGCGCCGATGGACCGGGACGACGTCGACCGCGCCCTGACCCGCCTCGCCGCGGAGCACGAGGCCGTCGAGACCTCCCTGCTCGCCCTCCAGGACCATGCCGGGCGCCGGCTGCTGGAGGGCGCCGCGCTGACCGGCGTCACCAGGGAGCGGTGGGTCGGCGCCGACGCGGCGATCACCCGCCTGTGGACCTACTTCGACGCCTACAGCGGGGCGCTGAAGGCCGCCCGGGAGATCCGTGAGCGGCGCCGCTGGCCGAGCCGCGAGGAGCTGTCCGAGCTGACCGAGCGGCTGCGCGGACCCGGGGTGATGATCGCCGGGGCGGCGGTGGAGGGCGTCGCGCTCACCGAGCGGTTCTCCCTGGCCGAGCTGGTGTCCCGGATGAACCAGCTGTACGCGCGCTCGCTGGACGTGGTGGTCGCCGCCGACTCGGTGTGGTCGGCGCTGCCCGCGCGGATAGACCTCCTCGCCGCGGAACTGCACCGGACCCGCTCGCTGGCGCATTCGGTGGGGGTCCGGCCGGGCGAACACCCCTCGGGGGACGAGCTGGCCGCGATCACCGCCGAGCTGGCGCGGCTGCGGGAGGAGGTCATCGCGGACCCGCTGGCCTTCTGGGAGGCGGTGACGGGCAGCTCCGCCCCGGGCGGGGGCCGGCCGGACACCGGCCGCTACGACCGGGCCGCCCGCGCGCTGGACGACGTACGCCGTGAGGTCGAGGCGGTGCTCACCGTGCGGCAGGACGCCGAACAGCGGCTGATCGCCCTGCGGGACGTGCTCTCACGGGCCGACCGGACCCTGGCGGAGGCGCGGACCGCGCGCGTCGAGGTGCTGGCGAAGATCGCCGCTTCGGAGGTGCCGGCGGTCAGCGGCCCACCGACGGCCCTCCAGGAGCAGGTGGCGGCGGCGGCCGAATACCGGCGCCAGTCCCGGTGGCACCGGCTCTCCCCGCTGTTGGACGCCCTGGAGGACCGGGCGGACGAGGAACTGCGCAGGGCCCGCGAATCGTTGACCGCGGTGACGGCGCCCCTCGCGGTGCGGGCCGAACTGCGGGGGCGGCTCGACGCGTACAAGGCGAAGGTGGCCCGGCACGGCCTGGCGGAGGATCCGCTGCTGATCGAGCGGTACGACACCGCCCGGCGGATGCTGTGGAGCGCGCCCTGCGATCTGAGGGCGGCCGAAGGGGCCGTCCTGCGCTACCAGCACACGACGGCCGAGGCACTGGCCGCGCAGCGGACACCGGCGGCGGACCCGCCCCCGACGCGAGACCACCGGCCCGCTGTGCCGGGGAAGGAGGACGCATGAGCCTGAACGGAACGCCCTGCGTGCGTCCCGGATGCCCGGGGACGTACGAGGACATGGGCGGCGGCGAGCTGTACTGCGACACCTGCGGGCTCGCTCCGGTCGGCACGATCGCCGCGGGCGCCGAGGAGTTGGTCTCCCCGCCGACGGGGATGACCAGCGCCGCCCGCCACGGCGATGCGCGGGGCTCGGCGGGCTCCGCCGGTTCGGCGGGCTCGCGCGGTTCGGGCCGTTCCTCCGCCTCGGCCCGCTCCTCGCGGTCCTCGCGCTCCTCCTCCTCGCGCCGTTCGGTGTCGGGACGGCTCTCGCGCTCCCTGTCGGGCCGGGCCTCCACCCGGCTGGTCTCCGTGCGCAGTTCGGGCAACTCGACCGGTTCCTCGGGGCGCGGCAGGCTGGGCGCCGGGCTGGTCAACGTCCCGGAAGTACCCCGTCCGGATCCTTCGGCGGCGGTGCTGGAGAACCCGGAGGTGCCCGAGCGCAAGCGGTTCTGCTCGCGCTCGGACTGCGGCGCCCCGGTGGGCCGCGCGCGCGGCGAACGGCCGGGCCGTACCGAGGGGTTCTGCACCAAGTGCGGCCATCCGTACTCCTTCGTGCCGAAGCTGCGCGCCGGGGACGTGGTGCACGGCCAGTACGAGGTGGCGGGCTGCCTCGCGCACGGCGGGCTGGGCTGGGTCTACCTGGCGGTGGACCGGGCGGTCTCGGACCGGTGGGTGGTGCTCAAGGGCCTCCTCGACACCGGGGACCAGGACGCGATGGAGGCGGCGATCTCCGAGCGGCGCTTCCTCGCCGAGATCGAGCACTCCAACATCGTGCGGATCTACAACTTCGTGGAGCACCTGGACCAGCGGACCGGTTCGCTGGACGGGTACATCGTCATGGAGTACGTGGGCGGCAAGTCCCTCAAGGAGATCGCGAACGACCGGCGCCGGCCGGACGGGCGGCGCGACCCGCTGCCGGTGGAGCAGGCGTGCGCGTACGGGATCGAGGCGCTTGAGGCCCTCGGTCACCTGCACAGCAGGAACCTGCTGTACTGCGACTTCAAGGTCGACAACGCCATCCAGCAGCAGGACCAGCTCAAGCTGATCGACATGGGCGCGGTCCGCCGGATGGACGACGAGGAGTCGGCCATCTACGGCACGGTGGGCTACCAGGCGCCCGAGGTGGCGGAGGTGGGGCCCTCGGTGGCCTCCGACCTGTACACGGTCGCGCGCACCCTGGCCGTGCTGACCTTCGACTTCCAGGGCTACACGAACGTGTTCGTGGACTCGCTGCCCGACCCGGAGCACATCGAGGTCTTCCACCGGTACGAGTCCTTCTACCGCCTCCTCGTCCGGGCGACCGACCCGGATCCCGGGCGCCGCTTCGCCTCCGCCCAGGAGATGGCCGACCAGCTGACGGGCGTGCTGCGCGAGGTGGTCGCCCTCCAGACGGGGCGCCCCCGGCCGCAGCTCTCCACCCTGTTCGGGCCCGAGACGACGGTCCCGGACACCCGGCTCTACGCCGACGACCCCGGCTCGGAGGTGTCCCGACTGGGGGCGCGGGCCGCACCGCGTCGGGGGCCGCGGCCGGGACGACGCCGCTCGGCGGCTTCGGAGCGCGCCGTCCCGAGCGCCCTCCCCGCCGGCACGGGCTTCGAGGCCCCGCGTGCTTCCGGGGGCGGGACCCCGCCGATCGCGGCGCAGCCGGGCACGCCGTCGGGCGGCGCCGTCCCCGCGCTGGGCGCCACCGCCACGCACGTGACGAGCGCTCCGGTGCCCGGACCCCGGCCGCCCGTGGCCCCCGCCGCGCCGGCGCTCTCGCTGCCGGCCGTCGCGCTGCCCGCCGTCCCGCCGGCCGTGACCCCGGCGGCCGCGGGGCTGGCCCCGCTGGACGCGCGGCACACCGCGCTGGCGCTCCCCGTGCCGCTGGTGGACTCCACCGACCCCAACGCCGGGTTCCTGGCCGGGCTCCTCTCCTCGGCCCCGGCCGACCTGGCGGCCGCCCTGTCCGCGGCGCCCGCCGACTCCGCCGAGCTGCGACTGCGCGAACTGCGCGCCCGGCTCGAACTGGGCGAACTATCCGTGGCGGGCGAGGCCCTGGCGGTGCTGGAGGCGCGCTACCCGGACGACTGGCGGGTGGTGTGGGCCCGCGGGATCGCCTCCCTGGCCACCGGGGACGACGAGATAGCGGCCCTGTCCTTCGACGCCATCTACGACGCCTTCCCCGGCGAGCCCGCGCCGAAGCTGGCCCTCGGGCTGTGCGCGGAGGTCCTCGGGCAGTTGGACAACGCCGCCGACTACTACCGCCTCGTCTGGGCCACCGACCCGGGCTTCGTGAGCGCGGCCTTCGGCCTGGCCCGCGTCCAGTTGGCCGCCGGGGACCGCTCCGGTGCGGTGGACACCCTGGAATCCGTACCGGAGTCCTCGATCCACTACACGGCCGCACGGGTGGCGGCGGTACGGGCACGCCTGCGCGACCGGGCCCCGCACGAGGACCTGCCGGCCGATCTCGCGGCGGCTTCCGACCAGGTGGAGGCACTGCGGCGGTTCGGGCTGGACCCGGAACGGCAGGAGCGGTTGTCGACGGAGGTTCTGGGCGCGGCCCTCGACTGGGTACTGTCGGGTAGCCGGGGCGCGGACCCCGGTCGGACCTCGCTGCTCGGCAGCCAACTGGACGAGCGGGGGCTGCGCTTCGGCCTGGAGCGCTCGTACCGCGTCCTCGCGCGGCTGGCGCAGCGGGGCGAGGAGAGGATCGAACTGGTGGAGCGGGCAAACCGTTTCCGTCCCCGGACGTGGGTGTGATTGATGTCGATGCATCGGCCGTCGGGCTGCCCCAGCTGTGCGGAACCCCTGGAAGAGGGTGACCTTTTCTGCGGTGTGTGCGGCTACTCCCTGTCCGCCCCGCCCCCGCCGCCGGATCCCGTCCCGACCCTCCCGCTGACCCCGCCGCCCCCGCCCCCCGGGTACGCCCCGGGCGCCCCGGCTCCGGCCGCGCGGGGGTACGCCCCGACGCTGGAGGAGCGCCCGGCCCCGGACGGCGGGTACGCCTCCGGGGTGCCCGCTCCGGGCTGGGGCAGTGCGGACGAGCCCGCTCCGACCCTGGTCGGGGGGGACTTCGACCTGCCGGGCCCGGACGCGCCCTGGTCCCCGGAGCCCGCCCGGCACGAGGAGCCGTACGGCCGGGGCCCGACGCCGAGCCCGGCCGGCGCCCGCTACGACCTCCCCGGCGGCGGTGAGCCCGACCCCGGCGCCGCGCCCGAGGAGCCGGCCCGGAGCGCGCCGGGCACGCCCGAGCAGGAGGACCCGTACGCCGCCCCGCAGGGGGACGGTGGCAGGACCTGTGTCGCCTGCCGCGCCGGGCACGTGGACACCGACGGGTACTGCGAGCACTGCGGTCACGCCCAGCCGCGCGAGCGGGACCACCTGGAGGAGGAGCTCGGCAGCGTCGCCGCCGTCAGCGACCGGGGCCTGCGCCACCACCGCAACGAGGATTCGTTCGCGGTGGCGGCCACCGCCCTGCCCGACGGTTCCGCCGCCACCGTGGCCATCGTCTGCGACGGGGTCTCCTCCGCGAGCCGTCCCGACGAGGCTTCGGCCGCCGCTGCCGCCGCCGCCAACGAGGCCCTGCTCGAAGCCCTCCCGCGCGGCGCCCACCCCTCGGAGGCCATGCACGAGGCGATCCTCGCCGCGGCCTCCGCGGTGAACGCCCTCGCGCCGGAGACCTCGGGCGCGCAGAACGCCCCGGCCTGCACCCTGGTCGGCGCCGTCGTCAGCGGCGGGGTCCTGACCATCGGCTGGGTCGGCGACAGCCGGGCCTACTGGGTCCCGGACGACCGCGGCGCACTCTCCCGCCGGCTGACCGAGGACGACTCCTGGGCGGCGCAGATGGTCGCGGCGGGCCTGATGGGCGAGGCCGAGGCCTATGCCGACGTCCGCGCGCACGCCATCACCGGCTGGCTCGGAGCCGACGCTTACGACCTCGAACCGCACACCGCCAGCTTCCGGCCGGACCACCCCGGGGTGGTCGTCGTCTGCACCGACGGGCTCTGGAACTACGCCGAATCCGCCCAGGAGATGGCCCGGATCCTGCCCCCGGACGCCGCGGTCCGTCCCCTGCACAGCGCGCAGGTGCTGGTGGGGCACGCCCTCGACGGGGGCGGCCACGACAACATCACCGTGGCCCTGGTCCCCTTCACCGAACTGCGGGAGGAACCGGAGACCGTGGAAACGGAACCCGCGGCCCACCCCGGGGCGGAACCGGAAGCGGAACCACACCCGGGGGCCTGAGACACCCGGTCGCCTCCCGGTCCGCCCGGTGCCCCTCCGCCCCGCTCCCCCTCCGTCCCTCTCCCTGTCCACCGCCGAAGGCCCACCGCCGGCAGCCCCGAGGAGTCCAGTCGATGGCGAACTTCGCCAAGCCGAGCGCCCCGCGCTTCAGCGCGGAGGTGTACCAGAACGAGTTCCTGCCCGAGGGCGGCCGGGACGTGCACGCCATCGTGACGGTCACCTCCACCGGCGGCGCGACCGCCACCCGGACCCTCGGCCGGGACGCGGCCGTCGTGATCATGGTCGACTGCTCGGGCTCCATGGAATATCCGCCGGAGAAGATGCGCGGCGCCCGCGAGGCGACCGCCGCCGCGATCGACACCCTGCGCGACGGGACCGCGTTCGCCGTGGTCGCCGGCACCCACGAGGCCCGCGAGGTCTACCCCGGCCAGGGAGTCCTCGCCACCGCCGACCCCACCACCCGCGCCCAGGCCAAGGAGGCCCTGCGGGGCCTGCGCTCCGGCGGCGGCACCGCCATCGGCACCTGGCTCCGGCTCGCGGACGGCCTGCTGCGCCGCTCGTCGGCGGGCATCCGGCACGGCATCCTGCTCACCGACGGGCGCAACGAGCACGAGGAGCCGGCCGTGCTGCGGGCCACCCTCGACGCCTGCGCGGGCCGATTCACCTGCGACGCCCGCGGGGTGGGCACCGACTGGGAGGTGAAGGAGGTGACGGGGATCGCGAGCGCGCTGCTCGGCTCCGCCGACATCGTCGCCGATCCGGCCCACCTGGCCGGGGACTTCACGCGCATGATGGAGAACGTCATGGGCAAGGAGGTCGCGGACGTCGCGCTGCGCCTGTGGACCCCGGTCGGCGCGGAGATCCAGTACGTCAAGCAGGTCTCGCCGACCGTTCACGACCTCACCGCCCGGCGCACCGAGGCGGGCCCCCGCGCGGGCGACTACCCGACCGGCTCCTGGGGCGACGAGTCCCGCGAGTACCACGTCTGCGTACGGGTGCCGGGCGCGTCCATCGGCCAGGAGATGCTGGCCGCCCGCGTCTCGCTGGTCCTGCCCGGGCCGGCGGGCGAGCCGCGGCCCGCGCTCGCCCAGGGTCTGGTGCGGGCGGTGTGGACCGACGATCTGGCCGCCTCGACCGCGATCAGTCCGCAGGTGGCGCACTACACGGGGCAGGCGGAGCTGGCGCAGGCTATCCAACAGGGGTTGGAAGCCCGCAAAATGGGCGATGTCGATGGCGCCACGGCCAAATTGGGGCGGGCAGTACAGCTGGCCGGGGCTTCCGGGAACGAGGACACTGCCAAACTGCTGGCGAAGGTGGTGGACGTCGTCGATGTGGCGGCGGGTACTGTGCGGCTGAAAGCGAAGGTCGCCGATGCCGACGAGATGACCCTTGAAACGCGTTCCACGCAGACCGTGCGAGTGAAGAAGAGCTAGACGAGATTCCTGCCGAGTGGGGCGGGGAGAAGGGGGAAGCGCCGCGATGCCGACCTGCCCGAACGGGCACCAGTCCGCCTCCGACGACTGGTGCGAGGTCTGCGGTCACCGCATGGCCGCCCCCACGGGCGCCCCCGCGGCGCCCTCCTACGGATACGGCTATCCCCCCACGGCCGGCGAGCCCACGGCCCAGGCCGAACTGTGCCCGCAGTGCCGGACGCCGCGCGAGGCCATGGCGCCGTTCTGCGAGGAGTGCCGGTACAACTTCCTGACGCGCTCGGCGACCTCGTACATGCCGCTCGCCCCGGACCCGGCGCCCGGTGGCGGCGCCGGCAGCGGCCCGGGGAACGGCCCGGGCACGGGCGCGGGTACCGGTTCCGGGGGGACTCCGCCGCCGCCGCCGTCGGCGCAACCCGTCTACTCACAGGACCACTTCGACTACCAGGGCTCCCGGCCGTCCCGCGTCAACCGCCCGGCCGAGCCGCTCCAGCGCGAGGACGACTGGCTGCTGCCCCCGCCGTCGCACGCGCAGCCGGCCCAGCCCGTGCAGCAGGAGTACCAGCAGCCTCACCAGCAGGAGTACTACCAGCAGGAGTACCCGCAGCAGCAACAGCAGCAGTCCTACGCGCCGCAGAACCTTCAGCACCAAGAACAGCCCCAGCAGCACCAGCCCCAGCAGCCTCACCAGCAGCAGCACGGTCCGGTCTCCTGGACGGCGACGATCGGCCCCGACCGCTCGTACTTCATGGCGATGATGCACCGCAGCGGCCCCGAGGCCGCGGCGCTCAACCTGCCCGCGTACTCCCCGGAGCAACACCTTCCGCTCACCGGCGGCCAGATCACGATCGGCCGCCGCCGTGCCTCCACGGGCGAGTCCCCCGACGTCGACCTGTCGGTGCCCCCGGAGGACCCGGGCGTTTCCCACCAGCACGCGGTGCTCGTCCAGCAGCCCGACCTGAGCTGGGCCGTGGTCGACCAGAACTCCACCAACGGCACCACGATCAACGGGGGCGAGGAGCCGATCCAGCCCTACGTCCCCATCCCGCTCGGCGACGGCGACCGCGTCCACGTGGGCGCCTGGACCACCATCACCATCCGCCGGGGCCGGTCCTAGGCCGTGTCCGGCTCCCCCAGGGGCCATACGTAGGGTCCCTGGGGGTCGTCCAGCCAGGACCACTGGCCCCGCGGGGTCACGGTGACGCCGAAGCGCTCGCGCGGCGGCCGGTCCTCGCGCCGCCACAGGTCCAGCGCCTCCCGGGGGTGCAGTACGCCCGCGGTCAGGACCAGCAGGAACTGGAAGCGCTCGTTCTCCGCCAGGTCGTACGGAACCCCGTGCAGCGGACCGGTCCTGCCCGCCGGGTACGGCGAGGCCGTGGCCCCGCGCAGGGGGACGAAGTAGGCGGGGGTGTGCAGGAAGCGGCCCTCCGCCAGCTCGGCGTCCTCGACCGTGAGGGCGATCAGCCCGGTGGACAGGGGGGCCAGGATCCGCGCCCCCGGCCGGCACTGGCCGAGCCAGGGGGGCGGGATCAGCGGCAGGGTGCAGGTGACCAGGATCCGGTCGAAGGGGGCGCGGGCGGGGCAGCCGCGCGCCCCGTCCCCGGTGACCACGGTCGGCCGGTAGCCGAGCAGCGCCAGGTGGGCCCGCGCCGACTCGGTGATCTCCTCGTCGAGGTCCACGGTCGTGACGAGGTCCTCGCCGAGCCGGTGGCACAGCAGGGCCGCGTTGTAGCCGGTCCCCGCGCCGATCTCCAGCACGTTGTCCCCGTCGCGCACGTCCAGGGCGTCCAGCATCCTCGCCATCAGGGAGGGCTGGCTGCTGGAGGAGACCAGCTCGCCGTCGCGCAGCCGGGTGGCGAGCGGGGCGTCCGCGTACACCCCGCGCAGCCAGCGGGCCCGCCGTTCGGGGTCGGGGTCCTCGGCCCACAGCCGCTCGTGCCCGGCCCCGCGCCCGGTCCAGAACCAGGGCACGAACACGTGCCGGGGCACCGCGGTGAAGGCCGCGCGCCAGGCCGGGTCGTCGAGTGCTCCGGCGGTTTCCAGCTCCCGTACCTGGGCGGCGTGCGCGATCGCGCGCAGGTCCCTCTCCGTACCGCCCGTCGTCATGTCTCCACTGTGCTGCGCACGGCCCCGGCGTGCGACCGCTCGCCCCGCCCGTCCCGCTCGCCCCGGGGGACGACCCGGGACCGGCGTCCCCCGTCCGGGCGTCTGAGACGATGGTCCGGTGAATGACGATCCGCAGAGCACCGTCCAGGAGACGACCTTCTACGAGCTGGTGGGCGGCGAGGACTTCTTCCGCCGTCTGGTCCACCGCTTCTACCAAGGGGTCGCGGGGGACCCTCTGCTGCGTCCGATGTACCCGGAGGAGGACCTCGGGCCCGCCGAGGAGCGCTTCGCGCTGTTCCTGATGCAGTACTGGGGCGGCCCGACCACCTACAGCGAGAACCGCGGCCACCCGCGCCTGCGGATGCGGCACGCGCCGTTCCAGGTGGACGCGGCCGCGCACGACGCGTGGCTGAGGCACATGCGCGTCGCGGTGGACGAGATGGGTCTGGCGCCGGAGCACGAGGCTCAGCTGTGGCGGTACCTAACCTACGCGGCCGCCTCGATGATCAATACGGCCTGACCCCGGGGAACGCGCCGGGGCCCGGCCGGTTCGGACCGGTCGGGCCCGCCGTTCAGACCGGTCGGACCTGGAGGGCGCCGAGCCCGCCGACGCGGCCGGGGCGCCGGGTGGCCACGGACCCGTAGGGGGTGCTGAGCCGCAGCCAGCCGCCGGAGGCGAACAGCGCGACGGGGGTCCCGGCGCGGGCGCCCGGGTCGGTCGGGGCGGGCGGCACGGTGGACCGTACGGGCCGCAGGAAGCCCAGGGACTGGGCGGCGTGCACGACCCGCAGCGGCAGCTCGGTGTCGCCGAGGGTGCGCGACCAGATCTCGCGGCCGATGCGGTCCCGCTCGGAACGGGTCCGGTGCTGCGGGGGCAGGGCCTCGTCACGGGCCCGGAACTCGGCGATGGCACCGGCCACGGCCGCGGCCATCGCCCGGGGCTCGGGAAGTCCGGGGACGGGCTGCCAGCCGCCGCGCGGCGGGAGCACTCCGGCCCACGGGGGGCCGGTGACCGGCCCGGGTACGACGACGCCGGCGCCGCTCTCGTCGACGGCCTCCAGCAGCTCCCCGGCGGACACGGTCACGTCCAGCGGGGTCGCGGGCGGCTCGGCCAGGCGTACGGCACGCACCGCGAGCACGTCGAAGGACGGGGGCCGACCGAAGACGGCCAGCGCCCCGCCGCCCGCCCGCGCCTGCAGGCGGACGGCGGCGGCGCGGTCGTAGTGCACCAGCCGGCCCAGGAAGGCGGCGAGGTCCGCCGCCTCCCCGGAATCGGCGAAGCGCAGCTGCTCGTTCATGCCGCGAGGCGCCCTTCGGACGTCTTCGCGGGCTCGTCGAGGTATTCCTTCAGGAACTGCCGCTCCTCGGCCGTGATGCGGCGGGGCCGCCCCTCGGCGAGGTTGTAGGGCACGACCACCGTCTCGGCCCGGACGTAGACCGTCTCGGGCGCGTCCTCGGTCGCCTCGTCCTTGACCTCGTAGCGGATGGTCAGGGACGCGGCGCCTATCCGGGTCACCCAGGACTCGATGAGCACCGGCTCGTGCCGGTGCACGAGCGGCAACTTGTAGTCGATCTCGTGACGGGCCACGACGGATCCGCCCGTGAAGGACTCGCTGCCCTCCCCCGGCGCCAAGCGGAACATGAAGTCGATGCGCGCCTCCTCCAGGTAACGGAGGAAGACGACATTGTTGACGTGCCCGAAGGCATCCATGTCCGCCCAACGCAGGGGGCAGCGGTAGTGATGTCTGGCCATGGTCTCGGCCTAGCCTCGGGTGAGCTTCTTGTAGGTGGCGCGGTGCGGGCGGGTGGCGTCCGCACCGAGGCGCTCGATCTTGTTCTTCTCGTACGACTCGAAGTTGCCCTCGAACCAGTACCACTTGGAGTCGCCCTCGTACGCCAGGATGTGCGTGGCGACCCGGTCCAGGAACCAACGGTCGTGGGAGATGACCACGGCCGCACCCGGGAATTCGAGGAGCGCGTTCTCCAGCGAGGAGAGGGTCTCGACGTCGAGGTCGTTGGTGGGCTCGTCGAGGAGCAGCAGGTTGCCGCCCTCCTTGAGCGTCAGCGCCAGGTTCAGGCGGTTGCGCTCACCACCGGACAGGATGCCGGCGGCCTTCTGCTGGTCCGGACCCTTGAAGCCGAAGGCGCTGACGTAGGCGCGGGACGGCATCTCGACCTGGCCGACGTTGATGTAGTCCAGCTCGTCCGACACGACGGCCCAGAGGGACTTCTTGGGGTCGATGTTGGCGCGACTCTGGTCGACGTAACTGATCTTGACGGTGTCGCCGACCTTGACGGAGCCGGAGTCCGGCTCCTCCAGGCCCAGGAGCATTTTGAAGAGCGTGGTCTTGCCGGCGCCGTTCGGGCCGATGATGCCGACGATGCCGTTGCGCGGCAGGGTGAAGGACAGGTCGTCGACCAGGACCTTGTCGCCGAACGCCTTGTTGAGGTTGTTGACCTCGACCACGATCGAGCCCAGGCGCGGGCCCGGCGGGATCTGGATCTCTTCGAAGTCGAGCTTGCGCATCTTGTCGGCTTCGGCGGCCATCTCCTCGTAACGGGCGAGGCGGGCCTTGGACTTGGTCTGACGCCCCTTGGCGTTGGACCGCACCCATTCGAGTTCTTCCTTGAGGCGCTTCTGGCGCTTCTCGTCCTTGCGGCCCTCGACCTTGAGACGCGTGGCCTTCTTCTCCAGGTAGGTGGAGTAGTTGCCCTCGTACGGGTGGGCGCGACCGCGGTCGAGTTCGAGGATCCACTCGGCGACGTTGTTCAGGAAGTACCGGTCGTGGGTGACGGCCACGACGGCGCCCGCGTACTGCGAGAGGTGCTGCTCCAGCCAGTTCACCGACTCGGCGTCGAGGTGGTTGGTGGGCTCGTCGAGGAGGAGCAGGTCCGGGGCCTCGATCAGCAGCTTGCAGAGCGCGACGCGGCGCTTCTCGCCACCGGAGAGGTTGGTGACCGGCCAGTCGCCGGGCGGGCAGCCCAGGGCGTCCATGGCCTGCTCCAGCTGGGCGTCGAGGTCCCAGGCGTTGGCGTGGTCCAGGATCTCCTGGAGCTTGCCCATCTCGTCCATGAGCGCGTCGGTGTAGTCGGTCGCCATTTCCTCGGCGACCTCGTTGAAGCGCCTCAGCTTGCCCATGATCTCGGCGGCGCCGTCCTGGACGTTCTCCAGGACGGTCTTCGACTCGTCGAGCTTGGGCTCCTGCATGAGGATGCCGACGGTGAAGCCGGGCGACAGGTACGCCTCGCCGTTGGACGGCTGCTCCAGGCCCGCCATGATCTTCAGAACGGTGGACTTACCGGCGCCGTTCGGGCCGACCACACCGATCTTCGCGCCGGGCAGGAAGTTCAAGGTGACGTCATCAAGGATCACCTTGTCGCCGTGCGCCTTGCGCGTCTTGCGCATGGTGTAGATGAACTCAGCCAAGAGAAACCGTCCGGCAGATCGATGGTGGGCAGATACACCCCATCTTGCCAGGCGTCCATACGTCGGGGGAAACGCGTAAGACCCCGGCGCCCTGACCTGCGCCCCGTCGGGCAGGCGGGGCGGCGACGGGGGCGGGCGGCCGGGGTCGGGGTCGGGTCAGCGGGGGCGGTAGACGGTGAGGGCGTCGGGGAGGGCTTCGAGGACGAGGGAGCCCGGGGCCTTGGCGTACTCACCGTCGTAGGCGAGCGGGGTGCCCGCGGGGACGTCCGCGACGCGCAGGCTCCGCAGGCGGGTCGCGGCGTGGACGGGGGACCGGCTCAGGGGGCCGGTGAAGGCGGCGGCCAGCAGGCGGGAGCCCGGCCGGCCCCCGCCGTGGACGAGGCGCAGGTCGAGCAGGCCCTCGCCGACGCTGTCACGGCGCCGGGGGGTGGGGCCGGTGCCGTGGTAGGTGCCGTTGCCCGCGAAGAGCAGCCAGACGCTGCGGGGCCGCCCGGCCAGGGTCAGCCGTACGGGCCGCTCCGCGCGCAGCACCCGGAAGGCGGCGAGCACCGCGGCGGGGCCGCTCCCGATTCGCGGGGACCAGTGCAGGCGGTGGCGCAGCAGCTCGGGGTAGGCGCCGATGCTGAAGTTGTTCAGGAAGTACCGGGCCGCCCCGTCGTCGGTCCCGTCGGTCGGGGTGAAGCGGCCCACCGAGACCCGGACGGCCTCGCCCGCGGCGACCGCGCGGCAGGTGTCCTCGGGCCCGGCGAGGCCGAGGTCCAGCGCGAAGTGGTTCAGGGTGCCCCCGGGGAACACCGCGAGGGGTACCCCGGCGCGCAGGGCGGCGGTGGCGGCGGCGTTGACCGTACCGTCGCCTCCGCAGACGCCGAGCACGGCGGACCGGGAGGCGGCGGACGCCAGGGCCTCCTCCAGCTCCTCGCCCGTGCACTCGACGACCTCCGCCTTCGGCAGCTGCCGCAGCAGCCGGTCGAGCCCCACCGTGGCGACCGTGCCCGATCCGGTGTTCACCACCACCGTCAGGCCCTCTCCTTCGGGCAGCGCCGGCACCCCGGCCGCCGGGCGCTCGTCGCCCGCCACGGCCCGCGCTACCTCGGCGCCGCGCGCGAGGCGGCGTACGACGAACCCCGCGGCCACCCCGAGCGCCGCGCCCGTAAGTACGTCGGAGGGGTAGTGCACCCCGGTGTACACGCGGGAGAAGGCGACCGACGCCGCCACGGGCGCCACCGCGAGCCCCCACCCGGGGGATTCGAGGGCCACGCCGGCGGTGAAGGCGAAGGCCGAGGCGGCGTGCCCGGACGGGAACGAGGTGGTCCACGGCGGCACGGTGGGCCGCCGCGTCATCGGCACCCCGTCCAGCAGCGGCCGGGGCCTGCGGACCGACCACTTCCCGACGGTGTTGATCGTCGCCGAGGCCAGTGCCAGCGAGGCGGCGCCGCGCAGGGCCGCCTTGCGGGCACGGGTCGAGCCCAGGACGGCGATCGCGGCCGCCGTGCCGCCCCACAGCACCCCGTGGTTGGCGGCCCGGCCCAGCCGGGGCAGGACCCGGTCGGCCCCGGGCCAGTGCCTCCGGGCCACCTCGTCGAACAGTCGCCGGTCCGCCCGTGCGACCGCGCCCCGCCAGGTCAACTCCTGATCAGCCATTTCCAGCGCCTACCCCGCGGCGCGGATCCGGAACCGGTCCTCACTCCTCCCCCGCCCGTTCGCGCCGCCCTCGCGGGTCTCAGGCGCCGTCCTCCTCGTCCAGCGGCCGCTTGCGCAGCAGCAGGACCACCATCCCGCCCAGCACCACCAGGCCCACCGCGAGCCCCGCGATCACCGGGGTGGCGGCGGAGCTGCCGCTGGTGGCCAGCAGCTCCCCCTCCGGCGAGGCCGTCGGCTCCCGCGCCGCATCCTCCCCGCCGGTCGGCACCTCGGCGGTCCGGGCCAGGGTGCCGACGGTCCCCGAGGTGTCGTCGCCGCGCCCCGGCCAGACGGCCGTGGCGGAGGAGCCCGTCGCGGACTCGCTGGAGCCGGCCACGATCTGCGTCTCGGCGGGGATCCCGCTGGTGAAGACCCGCCCGACCGGCACCTTGGTCGAACCCTGCACGGTGACGGAAGCGGAACCGTCCGGCGTCCCGACGGGGACCTCGAAGTAGAGGCGGCTGCCGTTGCCCGCGGCTTCGACCGGCCGTCCCTCCTCGTCCACCACCCGCACCCCCATGGCCAGGGCGGCCGCGTCGGGGGTGACGGTCACGCTCTGCGCGCCCGACCGCACGGTGACCGGACCGATCCTGGTGCCGACGGGGCCGGCGACCGGACCGGACACCCGGCCGGGGTCCAGCCCCAGCGAGGCCGGCGGCTCCGGCATCGGGGCGGCCGCCTTCTGGAGGTAGTCGGCCAGCAGTTCCGCGGCCGGGTCGGCGGCCTCCACCGTCGCTCCGTCGGCGATCCGCCAGATCGCGACCTGGGTTCCGGCGGCGGCGCTCTCCGCGGTCAGCGCTCCGGCGCCGGCCTCCTTCGCCAGCCCGGCCAGGTCGTTGCGCTGCGGATAGGAGTGCTCCAGCACCCAGCGGATCCGTCCGGCCTCGGCGTTCCCTGCGAGCGGGCTGCCGCCCCAGCCGCCTTCCGTGTACCGGGCCTGGGGTTGCGCGGAGCCCGTGCTGCCGACCCCGTACGTCTGGAGCATGCCGCCGCCGTCGACCCGCATCTCGTACAGCCCGGCCGGGATCTGCCGGACCGAGCCGTCCCCGGTGCGCAGGACCGCCTGGCCGTACGTCTTCAGCCCGTCGAGCACGGCGCTCGCGCCCTCGGCCGCCCGGCCGAAGGACTGGTCGGAGTCGGCGGCGGCCGCCGCTCCGGGCGCCCCGGCGAGGGCCGCGGCCAGCAGGGCCACGGCGAGGGGCCGGCGCACGGAACCCCGCCCCGGCGCGGCGGTCGCGGCTTCCGCACCGGCCAGGCCGGCGGCCGCGACGGGGGCGGCCCCCACGACGGGGACGGAAGCGGAACGGGGCTCGGGAAGCAGCCGACCGGGGTGGAGGACGGGCTCCGTGTCGAAGTCCCCGGCCCCCACCACCGTCGTGGACGGGGTGGCCGCGTCGGCGAGGGCACGGCGGCCCACCACCGAGACCGCGCCCACCCCCGCAGGAGCGGCAGCGGCTGGAAGCGGAACGGCCGGCGCGGCCGGACCGGCGTCGGCCGACGGCCCACCGCCCGTTCCGGGCGCGGCGGGATGAGAGGACGCGGAGGATGCGGGAACAGCGATCGACACAGTCTTCCCCTTCGGGCCGAAGGCCCAGGTGCCCGTGAGTATCGGGGAATCCTAACCGGCTCGAACACTCAGACCACCGCCGCCTTCTGAGGCCCCATCAGTGGCGTGTCCGTCTTGACCACCCGCCGGAAGGCCGCCGTTCCGCGGTTCAGGTCGTGCCCGATGGAGATCGCGTCGATGTCCGCCGAGAACCACCGCACTCCGTCGCCGTCCGGTGGCTCCTCCCGGACCCGCAACCGCCCGTGGACCACCAGCGGCTCCCCCACGGCGACGGAACTCGCCAGGTTCACCGCCAGCACCCGCCGCGCCCACACGGTGTAGAAGCTGGTGGCACCGTCCGTCCAGGAGTCGCTCCGCCGGTCGAAGTACCTCGGTGTCACGGCGAAGCGGAACCTCGCCGACGGCCCGGCGGTCGTCTCCTTGAAGTCGATCTGCGTGGCCACGTGCCCCACCAGCGTCACCAGGGTGTCGTTCATCCCGGTCGCCCTCCCCCATGTCCGTCGCCCGCACGGACGGTCCGCACGAGGTACGACCATGCTGGGGTGGTCCCGCGCTTCCCGCTCGGGCCTGTGGACTACTGGCGGGTTGTGGACAACTTCGTCCCCCCTGCGGCGACCGTGGCGTACTGCTCGCGCACCTCCCGGTAGCGCAGCAGCTCCGCGGCCACCGGCTCCAGCACCCTCGCCCGGCCGCAACCGGCCGCGGCCTGCCGGAGCCTGCGCTCCGCGTCCTGCCCGCACCTGCGGGCGGGGCCGCGCGCCGCGATCGAGCAGGCCCACTCGACCAGCGGCCCGCCGATGATCCCCGCCACCATGAACAGCACCGGCGGCAGCAGCTTCGGCTCCATGACTCCGACGATCTGCCCGACCAACCACAGGCCGCCGAAGATCTGCACCAGCGTCATGGCGGCCTGCGCCAGCACCGCCGCCGGCCACCACGTGGGTCTCGGGGGCTTCGCTCCCGGCGCGGCGACGACGGGCCCCAGGGTGACCGCCAGTTCGTCCAGCGCCTCCGGGAGCTGTTCGGCGCCGCGCACCGCCGTCTCCCGTACGGCCTGGGCCCACGGGTCGGGCAGCCCGATGACCGCCTCGTCCGCGACGGTCCGCACCGCCTGTTCCACGCGCTGGCGGGCCGTCACCTCCTGCTCGACGGGGGCCTCGGCGGACACGGCGGAGTTCCGGCCGATCGCCGCGAGGGCGGCGAGACCGGCCAGGGTGCGCGGGGCGCGCCGCCCCTCGTACCAGCGCCACAGCCGCAGCCAGGGCGTGCCGCAGGCCTTGCCGGCGTTGCGGCGCCAGGCCCGTTCGGCGGCGAGTCCGGCCGCGTAGGCCCCGACGGCCTCGGCGAGCCGGTCCTCGAACTCGGCGCGGGCCGCCTCCCCGATCTCGGGCCCGGCGTGCCCGTCGGCGACGTACAGGGGCCGCAGGCGTGCGGCGGCCCGGTCGAGATCGGCGGAGATCCGTCGGGTGGCCGCGCCCCGTTCCTGGGTGAACTGTCCGAGGAGTTCGCGAAGTTCCCCGACGCCCTCACCCGTCAGGGCGGAGATGCCGAGGACGGTGGCGCCCGGCTCGCCGTGCTCGCCGAGCGCGATCCCGTCGTCGTCCAGCAGTCGGCGCAGATCGTCCATGACCAGGTCGGCGGCCTCTCCGGGCAGCCGGTCCACCTGGTTCAGGACGACGAACGTCACCTCCGCGTGCCCGGCCAGGGGGCGCAGGTACCGCTCGTGGAGGACGGCGTCGGCGTACTTCTCCGGGTCCACCACCCACACCACGGCATCGACCAGCGCCAGCACCCGGTCCACGTGGTCGCGGTGCGCGACCAGCGCCGAGTCCAGGTCGGGCAGGTCGACGAGGACCATCCCGCGCAGCGCCTCGGCCTCGGAGGTCTCGCGGGGACGGCGGCGCAGCCTCCCCGGGATCTCCAGTCGGTCCAGCAGCCCCGCGGCCCCGTCCGACCAGCTGCACGCGATGGGGGCGGCGGTGGTCGGGCGGCGCAGTCCGGTGTCGGAGATCTGCACTCCGGCGAGTGAGTTGAAGAGCGTGGACTTGCCGCTTCCGGTGGCTCCGGCGATGGCCACGACGGTGTGCTGCGTGGACAGCCCCCGGCGCGCCGCGGCTTCGTCGAGGACCCGGCCCGCTTCGGCGAGGGTCTTGCCGTCGAGGCGGGTGCGGGACAGTCCGACGAGTTGGCGCAGGGCGTCGAGTCGGGTCCGCAGGGCCTGGGCCTCGGGGCTGAGCGGGGGCGGAGGGGGCTTGCCACTGTCGTTGCCGGCGCCCGAGACGGCCCGTACGAGGGCCTCGTCGCCCTCGCTCAGTTCGTCGTCGAGGTCGCCGAGGTCATCGGAGCCGTCGAGGACGTCGGTCGGCCCGTCGCCGGCGTCGCGCCGGCCGTCGCCGTCGCCGTCGCCGGGGCCGAACTCCTCCGCCGCTCCCTCCGCGTTCGGGGTTCCCTCGGCGGAGGCCCTTCCGAAGACCCGCCGGACCCCCTTTCGGGTGGCCCGGTGGCGCGAGCGCGCGATCAGTCCGTCGTCCCAGCGGTCGTCGGTGCGGTCGCGGTCGGTCAGGGCGGTCACCGCGTCACCTCTCCTTCTGCAGTACGGACAGCGCGGCGATCAGCTCGGCCTGTGGTTCCGGGGTCACTTCGAGCGCCTCCAGGGGGGCGAGCCGGCGGTCCCGTTCGGCGCGGAGCACCTGATCGAGGTGTTCTCCGACCAGTTCCCCGCCCCGGTCGCGCAGGCGCACGGCCGCCTGTACGCCGATCCGTTCGGCGAGCTTCTCGCCCGCCGGACGGGCCCGCCTGCCTCCGAGGAGGGCGGCGACGAGGAGGGCGGCGATGCTGTCGGGGTCGGGCGCGGGCTGCTTGTCGAGCCGGGCGACCTCCTCCTCGGCGAGTTCCTCCAGAACGCGCCGCCAGCGGCGTACGGCCATGCCGATACGTTCCGCCGCCTCTCGGTCGGGCGTGGGCAGGGCCAGCGCCCCGGCGGCGGGTTCGCGCCGCCAGGCGTCGGCGATCCGCTCGTCGGCGGCTGCGACGGCGCACTGGAGGAGGGCGGCGAGGGATTCCGCGAGGGAGTCGAGGAGTTCGTCGGCGCTGGTGTCGAGGGGGTAGCCGCGCCAGCGCGTCAACGCGTCGCCGGCGAGTACGGCCCCCTTGTCCAGACGGTGACGGACCCGCTTGCCCTCCCGCTTGTACGCGTCCTCGACGGCCGAGGTCAGCCGTACGGCGGCGGCGTGCTGGGCGGCGACGGCGGAGGCCAGCTCCGGCATCCGCCGCCCGAGGGAGTCGAGCGCGCCCAGCGCGGTCCGTCCGACGGCGTACTGACGGGCGGCGGGGTCGTGGGCGTGGTGGCTGAGCCACGCGAGGAGCGGCGCGACGGCACTGGCGGGCAGCAGCCCGCCCCCGCCGGCCGATTCGGGCAGCTCCGGCACGGTGAAGCGCGGTACGTCGCCGAGCCCGGCCCGGGTCAGGAGCGCCCCGTACTGCCGGGAGACCTCGGTGAGCACTTGGTGGGGGACCCGGTCGAGGACGGTGACGAGGGTGGCCTTGTACTGCTTGGCGGTGCGCAGGAGGTGCCAGGGGACGGCGTCGGCGTACCGCGAGGCGGTGGTGACCATGACCCAGACGTCCGCGGCGCAGATCAGTTCGGCGGCGAGCGTGCGGTTCTCGACCACCAGGGAGTCGATGTCGGGGGCGTCGAGGATGGCGAGGCCGCGCGGCATCGTCGAGACGGTCTCGATGCGGAGCTCGCGGGAGGAGTCGTGGCGGCCTGGGCCGCGCAGGGGGGTCTTCTTGGGGGCGGGGAGGAGGCCGTCCTCCCCCTGGGGATCCCAGAGGCGCATCAGGTCGGGCAGGATCCGCATCCCGGCGAACCAGTGATGATCATCCGGATGGCAGACGAGCACGGGGGTCCGTGTCGTCGGCCTGAGCACCCCGGCTTCACTCACTTGGCGGCCGACGAGGGAGTTGACGAGGGTGGACTTACCGGCCCCGGTGGACCCGCCGACGACGGCGAGCAGCGGCGCCTCGGGCGCCTTCAGCCGGGGTACGAGGTAGTCGTCGAGCTGCGCGAGCAGCTCGGCTCTGGTTTGGCGGGCGCGTGGGGCGCCGGGCAGGGGCAGCGGCAGACGCACGGACGCGACCCTGTCGCGCAGGGCGGACAGGGCATCGAGCAGCTGAGGCCGAACATCCAAGGTCACCACATGTGAAGAATGCCCAATTTGGGACCATTTTTGAAGCTTATACGCCCCCTGCGCGCCGAGCGCGACCTCGGAGGGACATCCTGGACACCGCGGACGAGTGGGACGCAGGCATAACGAGTGCACAACACCCGGGGCGACGCGGCGCAAAAGCGATGCGAGAATCGCACCTGCCTGCGATTATCGGGACCGCTTCACCGAACCTCCACATCGTGGCACGCGGGTGAAGCAACCGGGACAAGGCGACCGGAGCCCTATCCTTGACCCGGCACGGACCCCAGTCCCACCCGCACCACGGGGCTCCAGGCCCACCACGGCCACCTTCCGGCCCCCGTAGCTCAGTGGATAGAGCAGGTGCCTTCTAAGCACTTGGCCGCAGGTTCGAGTCCTGCCGGGGGCACTTTCCCGTCCTACCCTCAAGCCCTCCCTCGCGGAGGGCTTTTGTGCAGGTCAGCGGCACATTAACGAGGGCGCCGTAGCGCCGGCGTAAGCACCTGGGAAACCCCTCGCGGGGGTGGCAGCGGTCCGGCGGACCGAGGACGCCGGCGGTGATCACCGCGGCGGAGCAGCACGGCCGCTCCCGGGTGCGTCGGCGCCGGGCGCGCACGCGCACGCCGGGCCGTTTCCGTTCACGTGGTGGGGCTCGAAACGGGGGTCGGGGCCACCCCGAGGGTCCTGACGGCCTGGTAGTAGGTCCAGGCCGTGGCCTCGCACGAGGTCCGCTGGAGGCCCGCGTAAGTGGCGCAGACTCGCCGTAGGTCCGCGTGGAAGGCCTCGTCCAGCCTGGGCTTGGCCTCGGCGAAGGCCCCGGCGGCCCGGTGGTTGCGGTAGCCGAAGTCGTGGCGCGCGCAGGCCATGCGGAAGGGGAATCCGAGCGGATTGTCCGGGGAGGACGTGCAGTAGTCCGTGGACCAGTCGAACGCGTACGCGGCCCAGTCGGCCCGGTGCGCGCGGGCGTCGGCCCACTCCGCGTAGCCGGCCGCGTCGATGCGCGTCCAGCGGCTCAGCACCTGCGGTTTGTCGGCGGGGACCAGCGCGGCCGCCGACGTCGCCGACGCGGGTGGGGCCAGGGCGAGGGTGGCGGTGACCACGGCGAGGGCGAGCAGGCGGGCGGGCCGACGAGGGCGCACGGCAGTCCTCCGGGACGGAGCTGGAGCGGGACGGGGCTGGTGGCGGGGGTGGGGTGGTGCTGGTGGCGGGGGTGGGGTGGTGCTGGTGGCGGGGGTGGGTGGGGCTGGTGGCGGGGGTGGCGGCGGTGGGTGTGCCGCCCGGCCAACTCCCTTGGGCGCGAGGGGTTACGCCGGTGACCCGGTCCGGGGCGCGAGGGTGGGACCGGGCCGTACCACGGTCCCGGTCCCAAGGGCTTGCGCCCCTCTCAGGTATGACGCCGTGTGCGACTTCCGGCAGAGGAGAAGTTCGTACCGGGGAGGGACGCGCGAAAGGCTCGCCCCACGAACACTTGTGGGTATGAGCCGCCGTTCTCTCGTCATCGCCGCCGCCATCGTGGGAGCACTCGCCACGGCCGCCTTCGCCCTGCCCAACCTGCCGCCCAACCCGGTCACCGACAGCCTCAACAACCAGATGTTCGGCGAGAAGGGCCGACGTTTCGCCACCGCCGCCGACGCGCCCACGCGCGGCGACGGAGCGTTCGTCCTGCCCGGCTGGATACCCAAGGACGCCACCAACGTCCGAATAAAGGCGCGCACCGACGGCCACACCCGGCTGATCCGGTTCACCCTCGGCACGACCCCCCTGGACGGGCCGAAGTGCACGGCCGGCACTCCGAAGAAGGTCGGGGAGCCGCGGTTGGGGGCCCGTTGGTGGCCGGGGGACCTGCGCGCCGGCGAGCGGACCGAGTGCCGGGACGCCTACCAGTACCAGGTCGCGGTGCGCGGCAAGCAGGTCTATGCCTGGACCGACGGCACGCCCTCCCCGGGAGCGAGCCGGCGCGGCAGCGGTGCGCCCCTCGCCCCCGCCTCGGTGACGACGGCGGTACGCGGCTGACTTTCGGATCCTGCCGGGCCCGGCAGGATCCGAAAGAGACGGCCTAGGCGAGGAGCTCGGCTGTGGCTCGGGCGAAGGCCTCCGGGTTGTCCAGCATGATGTTGTGCCCGCAGTCCGGAAGGGCGACGACGGCAACGCCGGCGGCTTCCAGGGCTTCGGCTCCGGAGAGCGTTCCGTCCGCCTCCGGGTGGAGGAACCCGCGCGGGATCTTCAGCTCCAGCAGCAGTTCCCGCATCGTGGGGGTAGTGCCCGCCGCGAGGTGAACGGCGCTGCGGTGCAGGGCAGTACGGCCGGCCAGCCGCATCGTCGACCACCAGTGGGGGGTGACCCGGTCGCGCACCTCGGCCCAGCCGCCGGCGAGGAACTCCTCCTCCGTGTACGAGGCGATGCCGGAGGAGCCC
Organism: Streptomyces sp. NPDC088097; assembly: GCF_044741845.1. Taxonomy (NCBI): domain Bacteria; kingdom Bacillati; phylum Actinomycetota; class Actinomycetes; order Kitasatosporales; family Streptomycetaceae; genus Streptomyces; species Streptomyces sp. NPDC088097. The sequence continues at coordinate 5,626 of NZ_JBIUTJ010000009.1, read as the reverse complement.
GCCACCCCGCGAACGGAGACCTGCGGGTCCAGGTTGGCGTCGACCAGGACGAGGCGGGAGACCAGCCGCGGGTGGCGGGCGGCCAGCACGATGGCCACCGCGCCGCCCATGCTGTGCGCGATCACCTCGGCGCCGCCGGCGGCGTCGGCTCCATCGGCGTCGGCGTCGGCGTCGGCTCCGTCGGCGTCGCCGCCGATCCCGGCCTGCACGAGGGCCTGCGCGAGGGCGTCCGCGTGTGCCTCCAACGTGTAGGCGAACCCCTCGGGCCGGTCGCTGTGCCCGTGGCCCAGCAGGTCGACCAACAGGGAGCGTCGGCCGGCCAGCAGCGGGTGCACCGCGCTCGCCGTGAAGTAGGCGGGCGAGGTCGAGCCGAGTCCGTGGAGGTAGACGCGGGCCGGAGCCTCCCCGGGGAGTTCGACCCAGCGGATCCGATCGCCCCGCGATGTCACGACAGCACTGTGCACGGTGTGTTCCCCCTGAATGCGAACCGGGTGTGGAGCGGCCGAGGGTAGCCGCTCCGGTCACGGGCTCGACTACTCTCATCAGGTGATCGAGTACGTGAACCACCTCGGCGGTGAGGAGCCCCGGATCGGCCCGCTTCCCGTGGGCGCGGCCGTGGCGGTGTGGTCGTTGGACACCACGCGCGAGGTGATCGGCGGCCGCGAGGTCGGCGGCGCGCGGGCGCTGTTGGACGCGACCGAACAGGACCGGGCCGCGCGGCTGTTGCGGGCAGACGACCGGCGCAGCTACCTCGCCTCGCACCTCGGGCTGCGGATCCTGCTCGGCGGATACCTCGGGCTGCCCCCGGAGAAGGTGTCGCTCGTCCGCGAGGAGTGTCCGTGCTGCGGAGGGCCGCACGGTCGGCCCGCCGTGGCCGGCGGCGCGGTGCACTTCTCGCTGTCGCACAGCGAGGACGTGGCGTACCTCGCCTTCGCCGGGGTTCCCGTCGGCGTCGACGTGGAGGGCCTGCCCGGCCCCCAGGCGGTGGCGGACGTCCTGCACACCCTGCACCCCGCCGAGACGGCGGAGCTCACCGCGCTCGCGGTGGAGGAGCGTCAGGCTGCCCTGGCCCGGGTCTGGTGCCGCAAGGAGGCCTACCTCAAGGCCACCGGTACGGGCCTCGCGCTCGGCGTGGCCGAGCCGTACGTCGGTTCGGCGGCCACCCCCGCGCCGGTCACGGGTTGGTCCCTGTCCGACCTGTCGGCCCCGGACGGGTACGCCGCCGCGCTGGCCCTGCGCACGACCTGAGCGGCGGCCGGACCCGGTCTCGGTCCGCGCCGGGGTCGGGGTCATAGTCGGGGCCGAGGTCAGAGTCAGGGCCGGGGTCGGGCCTCGGGTCGGGCGGGATACGGGGCTTGCCGCTCCAGCCGGTCCGCCCGGGTGGCCGCCGCCCCGGTGACCGGCGACCAGACTCCCGCCAGCCACTCCGCCACCGACGCCGCATCCGGCAGGCCCGCCGGGACCGCCTCGTGCAGGGCGACCGTCTCCGGTTCCACGGTGCGGTGGTGGGCCAGTACTGCGGGCTCGGCGGGCCCCCGGTGCGCCACCGCGACGCTCCGCAGGAACATCAGGTTCGCCACGAGCGGCCAGACCCCGCCCCCGCCCTCCACGGCGGTCGCCCCCGAGGTCCCGGCGGAGCCCTCGCTCAGCGCCCACGGGTCGGGCGCCAGGTACCGCACCCCGCCCACCCCCGTGAAGGCGGCCGCCGCCGCGCACATCGGGCAGGGCTCCTGCGTGCTCCACAGCGTGGCGGAGCCGAGGACCCAGCCCGTGCGCGCGGCCCCGAGCGCGTTCATCTCGGCGTGCGCCAGTGGGGTGCCCCGGAGCGGGCCGGTACCCGGACCGCCGCCAGACGCCCCAGACACCCCCTGCGCCCCGTACGCCTCATACGCCCCGTACGAGGCGTACGCCTCGTTGCGACCCTGGGCGAGCACCCTTCCCGCCGGGTCCGTCAGCACCGCCCCCACCGCCAGGCCCCCGGCGGTCAGGGACTCGTAGGCGAGCCCGAGGGTTCGCCGTACGGCTTCCGGCGCGCCCTCCCAGGCCTCCTCGAACCCACCCTCACGTGTCGTCATCCCGGCATGGTCACACGATCACCCCTACGCTGCCCGCATGGAGATCCGCCGTGCTCGCACCGCCGCCGAACTCGTCGCCGCCGAAGGGCTCTTCGACGGTCCGGTCCGCCCCGATTGGTCGGAGCGCTTCCTCGCCTCGTCCGGCCACCTGATGCTCATCGCCTACGTGGACGGCGTGCCCGCCGGCATGGTCTCGGGCGTCGAGATGACCCACCCCGACAAGGGCACCGAGATGTGCCTGTACGAGCTGTCCGTCGACGAGGGGTACCGGCGGCGCGGCATCGGACGGGACCTGACCCGGGCCCTCGCGGAGGAGGCCAAGGCGCGCGGCTGCTACGGCATGTGGGTGGGCGTCGACACCGACAACGAACCCGCGCTCGCCACCTACGGCGCGGCCGGCTCGGAGGACGAAGGGGTCTTCACCATGCACGGCTGGGACCTCGGCGCCGACCCGGCCTGACACTCCCGCGACGGCGTGTCGTGCGGCCGATCGGCGCACCCTCCGCGCGCCGCCGCCCGGGCGGGCAGAGCATCGGCCGCATGACCGCACTGACCGCACTCCTCCCGGCTGCCGCCCTCCTGGCGGCCGCCACCGTCCTCCCCCCGCACCCGGCGACCGCCTCCGCCGAGGGGCGCGACCCCTCCGTCGCCCCCTACGTCGTCGTCCTCAAGGACACCACCGGCCGCGCCCCGACCCGCGCCCTCGCCGCCGAGGCCGCCGAAGCGGGCGACCAGGTCGGACCGGTCTACGACACCGCCCTCAACGGCTTCGCCGTGCGCACGACGTCGGCCCGCGCCGCCGCGCTCGCCGCCGATCCCCGGGTGGCCTCGGTGGAAGCGGACACGCGGTTCCGGATCTCCGACGACACCCCGCCGACGCCCGTGCCCCCGGTCGGAACGACCGCCCCGGCCACACCCACCACACCCGCCGCCCCGACCGCCCCCGTCACCGCGCCCACCGCGCCCACCGCTCCCACCACTCCCGTCACGACCACCCAATCGACCGCACCCTGGCCCCTCGACCGCATCGACCAGCGCGAACTCCCCCTCGACGGCGCCTACACGTACGCCACGAAGGCCGAAGGCGTCACCGTCTACGTGGTCGACACCGGCATCAACACCGCCCACGAGGAGTTCGGCGGACGCGCCCGCTCCGGCGTCAACACGGTGTTCATGGGGGGCGCGAACGACTGCAACGGCCACGGCACGCACGTCGCCGCGACCATCGGCGGCGCCACGTACGGGGTCGCGAAGGGGGTCTCCCTGGTGGCCGTGAAGGTGGCCGACTGCCGGGGCGACGGCAGCCTGTCGGCCATCCTCAAGGGCCTGGACTGGATGGTGAAGGACGCCACCAAGGGCATGGCGTCGATCACCCCGAAGGGCCCGTACGTGGCCAACATGAGCATGGGCGGCACCCGCAGCCACGCCATGGACGCCGCCGTCATCCGCGCCGTGGCCTCGGGGATCACCTTCACCGCGGCCGCCGGCAACGACGGCCGGAACGCCTGCGCGGGCTCCCCCGCGGCCGTCCCCCAGGCCCTCACGGTCGGCGCCACCGACGCCTCCGACCGCCGCCCCTCGTTCTCCAACTACGGCTCTTGCGTGGACATCTCGGCGCCCGGCGTGGCCGTCACCTCGGCCTGGAAGGGCTCCCCGACGGCACTCGCCCGCGCCTCGGGCACCTCCATGGCCGCCCCGCACGTGGCGGGCGCCGCCGCGCTGGTCCTGGCGGCCGGGACCGCCCGCACCCCTGCCCAGGTGGGCCAGGCCCTGGTGCGCGCCGCCGTGTCGGACCGGATCACCGGACTGCCGGCCGGAACCCCGAACCTGCTCCTGCACCTCCCGACCGACCGCTGACTCGCTGAGCCGCAGGCCTGCGGGCCCACTGCCCGCAAGCCCGCAGGTCGCCTACCCCCCCTCACACCCCACCGGCTCCACCCGTCACCCCGCGCGCGAGTCACCGACCGGTCGGTATCCGATGTCCCATCAGACCGGGTCTGATGGGACATCAATGTCTGTGTGCTTCGCGCCAAAGCAATCCATTGACATCTCAAGACCGCGACGCGTCAATGACGGCCATCCGCACCGGCTCGACCTCCTCCCCACAGCGGGTGGGGGGAGGGGTTCGTCTGACGAAGGAGTCGCGACCCAGTGAGTACAACGTTCCGACGAAGAGTTCTGGCCGGGGCGGGCGCCCTTTCCCTGGCCCTCACGGGCGGCGTGGTGGCCCTGACGGGGACGGCTCAGGCCGCGACCAAGACCACGGCGGTCTTCGAGAAGTGCGTCGCCCCCGCGCCCCAGCCGGGCGCCAACGGCAGCCAGGACTTCACGATCACGGTGCCGGACACCGCCAAGGCCGGCCAGAGCGTGCCGATCACCATCGACCCGGGCGAGACCCCGGTCATCCCGATGTTCACCATCGACACGGTGAACACGATCAAGGCGAAACTGCTCGTCGGCGGGGTCGCCCAGACGGTCACGAGCCCGGCCGTCCCCAGCCACCAGGAAGCCAACGTCAAGGCCAACCCCCCGGCGTTCAGCGGGAACATCACCATCCCCGACGGCACCGAGGGCACCACCCTCCAGATCACCATCGACCAGGTGATCACCGACGCCGACCTCGGCGGCACGATCTACACGACCACCTGCACGCCGGAGCCGCGCCCCAGCGCCTCCGTCGGCTCGATCGCCGTGGAGGCCCTGCCGAAGGACCCGGCGACCACCAGGCTGACGCCCAACAGCGGCAAGGCGGGCACCGCCGTCACCGTCACCGGCGCCAACTTCCCGGCGGGCCCGGTCACCTGCTCCGCCCTCCTCGCGGGCGGCGCCACCGGTGACACCGGTGCCGGCACGGCGGACGCGTCGGGCGCCGCCACCTGCGCCATCACGGTCACCAAGAAGGCCGACGCGATCAAGATCGACGGTTCGGTGCTCCCGCCCAAGCCCTTCGTCTTCGTCGAGGAGCAGGCGGGCGTCCAGAACCCGGTCGACATCGAGGTGCTGCCCGGCCCGCTGGCCCTCGGCCCGAAGGACGGCCAGCCGGCCGTCAGCTTCGGCGCGGTGACCATCAACGGCAAGTCCCAGTCGGTGTTCGGCGCCTTCAACGCGGCCACCGTCCAGGACTTCCGCGGCGGCAGCCTCGGCTGGGACGTGACGGCGACCCGTACGCCGTTCCTGAACCAGACGACCGGCCACTCGATGGCGAAGGCGCAGATCGGCATCCAGCCGACCTGCACCGTCACCAACCCGGACAGCCCGAGCACCTGCTCCGCGGGCACCCCGGGCGCGATCACGGACACCCCGCTCAAGATCGCCTCGCAGGCGGCCGGCGGTGACGAGCTGACCGGCGGCGAGTTCGCCGTGGGCGGCGCGGCGATGCTCCAGCTGCCGCCGTTCATGTTCGCCGACACCTACCAGTCGGTCGTGACCTTCTCGATCGCCTGACCGGGCCCCGGCCCCGGGGCTTCACCCAGGCCATCGCGGCCCGCGCCTGCCCGGCGTCGAGGGTGTGCCCGAGTCGGGCGGCGACGGCGGTGACCACGCGGGCGCTG